>NZ_JAGZYE010000010.1:0-62063 GCF_018378075.1 Veillonella parvula | reverse complement strand
ACTCCATTCTAGCACTAGGAGGTTCTTTCCTTTTCTCTAAGAATTTTTACTGACCCCCAGTTTAACTGGGGGTTTAGTCATGCCTATTCGGCGTACAATATAAAAAGACCCCCTAAGTCCAACTTAGGAGGTCTTGTTTATTTCACACACTTAGTAAATAGTTATATCCTATATTATTCAGGATTGATGATGAAGGACAATGCACTGAAGTATTTATTTTGCTCACCTTTAGTTTGAGTTGGGAAGCCCACTTCAACGCCTACTACGTTAAGGCCATTAGCACTTACAGTAACAGTTGCTTTACCATTAGCATCTGCTTGGCTTTCATTAGTAAGATCATTAATTACGTCTTTAATAAGAGGTGCATTTGCATATGGTTTACCGTCTTTCAAGACTTGGATTTCATATGTATCACCTTTTCTAAGAGTTAATGGGTTAACAGATGGAATGATTTGAATGAAAGCATCTTTATTATTGAAAGGTTTTGCTTCTGCATTCCAGTAGTGAACGTCATATTTAATGGCATGTGTACTTTTTTGAGCACCTGGTACTTCAGAGATTGGTTTATGAACAGTTTTACCATCTTTGTCTTTTGTCCAATAACCATAGTCAAAGTCAGTTACTGTAATACCCAATTTATCATTTGGTACAACTACTACATTTTTTTCATGTTTAATAACTTGTACAGGAATTACCATGCCATTGTTATCTAAGCCAATGATGCTTTTTACCATTTCTGGGCTATACGCATCATCAACAGGGCCTTCGCCAAGTACTAGCGCCTTTTCATCTAAGCGGTTAGCAAAGAATACGCCATGCGCATCAACGGAAGAGCACACACAACCTGCAGCTAAACCTACTGCAAATAAAGAAGCTAAGATTTTCTTATTCATAAGAACCTCCATAATCAATAACTTTTTCAATAAACTTGTTATTATTATACAGCGTTACAAATATTTCGTATATACCAATACCCCTATCAGCAAGTTATTATGCGTATTTAGTATATTAACTTATTTTTATACCCAATAATCATAAATGATAAAATTATCACCTATTTTCATGAATATATGACTTGTAAGAATATGTTAGATAAATACTTATAGATTAGATAAAAAAGGCGCTCCTTAAGGAGCGCCTTTATATATCTGCATAAGATATTATTTTTTATTCTTTGCTGCTTTCGCACGTGCGTTACGATCAAGAATCGTTTTACGCATACGAATGCTTTCAGGTGTCACTTCAACAAGTTCATCATCGTTGATCCACTCAAGAGCTTGTTCCAAGGAGAAGATACGAGGTGGAGTCAAGCGTACCGCTTCATCAGAGGAACTGGAACGCATGTTGGTAACATGTTTTTTCTTACATGGGTTAACATCCATATCAAGTTCACGTGTATTTTCACCAATAACTTGGCCTGCATACACGTCTTGGTTAGGGCCAACGAACAATGTACCACGATCTTGAACGGAGTTCAAACCATATGGAGTAGTTTCGCCATTTTCGAATGCTACCAAAGCACCACGTGTACGGGAAGGAATTTCACCTTTATATGGTGCATAACCATGGAATACATGGTTCATGATGCCATTACCTTTTGTAGCTGTTAAGAATTGTGCACGGAAACCGATCAAGCCACGAGCCGGAACTACGAATTCCATACGAAGATAACCGGCCAATTCAACCATATTAGTCAACTCAGCTTTACGTTGACCGAGATTTTCCATTACGGTACCCATAAATTCCTGAGGTACGTCGATGGTCAATGCTTCGAGCGGTTCACACAATTGGTCGTTAATAGTTTTGAAAATTACACGAGGTTTACCTACTTGTAATTCGTAGCCTTCACGACGCATAGTTTCAATCAATACTGCCAAATGCAATTCACCACGACCAGATACTTTGAACGCATCTGCAGAATCAGTTTCTTCTACTTTCATAGAAACGTTAGTTTCTACTTCACGGAACAAACGATCACGCAAGTGACGGGATGTAACAAATTCACCTTCGCGGCCTGCGAATGGAGAGTTATTTACGGAAAACACCATAGACAATGTTGGTTCGTCGATGGAGATGGATGGTAATGCTTCAGGATTTTCAGCATCCGCTACTGTTTCGCCGATGTTAATATCGTCGATACCTGCAAAAGCAATGATATCACCCATTTCAGCTTCGTCAGTTTCAACGCGATTCAAACCATTGTATGTGTACACACGACCGATTTTCGCTTTACGAGTGCTTTCACCGTTCATGATTGCCACTTGTTGGTTAGTTTTCATTTTACCGCGAACGATACGACCTACGGCGATTTTACCAATGAAGTTATCGTAATCAAGTGTAGTTACCATGAATTGAAGAGGGCCTTCCATATCACCTTGTGGTGCCGGAATCTCATCAATCAATGTTTTGAACAACGGTTCCATGTTTACAGCTTCATCATCCCAGTTGGTTTTGGACACACCGGACCGAGCAGATGCGTAAACCACAGGGAAGTCGAGTTGATCATCATCAGCTTCAAGCTCCATAAACAATTCAAGGACTTCATCCTCAACCTCTTTAACACGTTGGTCAGGACGGTCGATTTTATTGATAACTACGATTGGTTTCAATTTTTGCTCTAATGCTTTACGCAAAACGTATTTAGTTTGAGGCATTGGACCTTCGTAAGCATCTACGAGAAGCAATACGCCATCAACCATGTTAAGTACGCGTTCCACTTCGCCGCCGAAGTCAGCATGGCCTGGAGTATCAACGATGTTGATTTTGATGCCATCATGCATAACAGCAGTATTTTTAGACAAAATAGTAATACCGCGTTCACGTTCCAAGTCGTTGGAGTCCATTACGCGTTCTGCTACCTTTTCATTCTCACGGAACACATGGCTTTGTTTTAATAATGCGTCCACCAAAGTAGTTTTACCATGGTCAACGTGGGCGATAATCGCTACATTACGAAGATTTTCGCGAATCATAAGATCCTCCCTTTAATTCTTTCAGTATATTCTATATCACATAGCCTCTGTGAAAGTAGCTATGTAGGTATATTTTCCAAAAATGGCAACAGTTAATTATAACGCAGTCTATAGAAAAAAGTCAAAATAGTACACCTATTCTAATCATGGCAATTTCAACATTCGATTATACTTTTGACTCATCTTAGGACAAAAACCTATTTACGCGCTATCGCCCGCTTAGCAGATTTACGCAACAACGGAATTTGTTTATCTGTTAAATGGAAACAGAATTTAGGAATCAGCTTTTTTATAATTTCCTCATCAGAGGCTTTCAAAATATATTCTGGCTGTAGTATAAGTTCTAATGCATCAAGCCCAGGATAATCTTTACCTATACTCCAATCATAATTTTTATTAAACGGACAGCAGTCTTGGCAATTATCACAACCTAATATCCACTCTTCCAACATATCCTCTGTCACACCTTCTGGCAATTTACCATCACCAAAGGTATTGATATAAGATACACAGGTTAATGGATTCATTGTAAAAGGTGCAGATAGAGACTTCGTTTTACACTTTTGCTGACATAAATTGCAAGTCTCTGGACATGGTGGTATCTCTAGATGACGAATATACTCACAAGGCTGATCAATTAAATAGGCTACCAATTCATAATTAGAGCCTTTAGGTCCATAAAAGAAATTGTTTTTTCTATAAATTCCAAGTCCTGCCGCTACAGAAGCAGGGCGCAAAGGAACAACACCAGTAGGCTTTGCTGTTTCACCACCAATAAATTGGATGTTCTTATCATTGAACCATGTTTCAAAAGATCGCCTTTGT
Organism: Veillonella parvula; assembly: GCF_018378075.1. Lineage (GTDB taxonomy): Bacteria > Bacillota > Negativicutes > Veillonellales > Veillonellaceae > Veillonella > Veillonella parvula_K. The sequence goes on along the minus strand of NZ_JAGZYE010000010.1, from coordinate 58,266 downwards.
TTGACTTCGACCCCATCAGGGATATTAGCTAACGATAGTAGTAAGCCTTTTGCATATCGCTTTTGAAGCGAAGCAGGAAACTTATACGCTCCAAAATATTCAGTACAAACCACTATGGATTGTGCCCAAGGATACTTTTCTTTTAATGCTAAAAAATCCTTACTATGCGCATATATCTCTTTACTTTCAGGTACATCTTCTAAACGCTTTATCAACCGTTCTTTATAAAAATCAAGTGCATCAAGAGGCACTATACCACAACTGTCATACCCACACGCTAGCGCTTTATCATAAATCTCCTGGGCCAACAAAGTATTCATATCATCGCCTCCCAAATATAGACTAACTATATAAATATCATACGCTTATAATGGACATAAAAAAAGATTTCTTATGAATCCATCATCCCTAAAAAGAGTAACGTTACATAAGAAATCTTATATTAGTATTTAGTTGATATTAGTCTTCACCAATCATACGTACTTCGGGCTCAAGGTGTACGCCATGTCTATCATACACACGACGTTGTACCTCACTAATCAGGTCAAGTACATCCTTCGCACTTGCACTACCTGTATTGATTACGAAGCCAGCATGCTTATGAGATACTTGCGCATCACCTACAGACAAACCTTTTAGGCCTGTTTGTTCAATCAATGTACCTGCAAAGTACCCTGGTGGGCGCTTAAAGGTTGAACCTGCACTGGCATATTCCAAAGGTTGCTTTGATTCACGTTTTTCTGTTAACTCATCCATACGTGCCTTGATGGCATCCTTGTCGCCTGGTTTGAGTGTCATAATGACTTCCCCAATAACTTCATGATTATCGTGGAATACACTATGACGATAAGCAAAGTCCAAGTGAGATCCATCATACTCTTTAATATTTCCTTGGAAATCTACGGCTCTCACTGCAGTAACTACATGGCTCATTTCCCCATCATAAGCACCTGCATTCATAAATACGGCACCACCAAGTGTGCCTGGAATACCAATGGCAAATTCAAGACCAGATAAACTATTCTCCCAAGCAAATTCAGAAGCATCCTTTAACATATACCCGGAACCGATGCACAATGTGTTTTCGTTACAATCCATGATTTGGGTCATATGTCGAACTGATACGACAGCGCCACGGATACCTCCGTCTTTCACTAAAATATTAGATCCACAACCAATAATAGTTACAGGCACATCTAATTCGTGAATGGTACGAAGTGTAAAACTAAGTTCTGCCATCGTAGTAGGTTCAATAAATAAGTCCGCAGGTCCTCCAATTTTGAATGTCGTATGATGACAAAGAAGCTCCTGCTCTCGTACACGCGTACTTGGTAATTTTTCTAATAAAGCTGTTTGTAATACCTTAATGTTTTGGTTGTTGTTCGCCATGATCTAACACTTTCATCCCCTCAGTGATTGGTTCGCTAATGATTTTATAAATATCATTAGAAATCTGGCTCCAACGCATTTGCGCTTGCAAATAAGCAGCCGCTGCAGCATTTTCTTGAATTTGAGGCATCAATTCCTCTTGTTTCTTTTGCAACTCATCCGCTTCTGGAGCACCAGACAACTTAGCATATTCCCATTGCATTTGTTGAGCCATAAATGTGCGAACCAAACCCGTTGCTACTGCATCTGCTTTCACTGCTTCCTGAGCAGCCATTAACTCTTTGTACTCTTCAGATTCACGCATTGCGTGAGCTAAATCATGAGCTTTATCGTAGTTCATAATATCCTCCTCCAAACAACACCGTTAAAATCGCTACCGGTCATATAGATTTGGTAGATCTTCTAACACATACGTATAATATATTTCTCAATTATGAAAGTCTATTTATTTAGATTGAATCCAATTGCCTTCAGCCTTAAGATCTGGATAATCAAGTTGACGCATACCTTCATAAGCTATAATCGCCACCGCATTAGATAAGTTCAGAGAACGTGCTTCATCTACCATGGGTATACGAATGCATGTATCCTCTTTACCATCTAATAAACTTTCAGGCAACCCTCTTGTTTCAGGCCCAAAAACGAGCATATCACCGATTTCATATTTCACCTCAGAATGAGTATGCTTTGCTTTAGTAGTGGCATAGAAATATCTACGATCAGGATATTTCTCATATAATTCTTGAATATTTTCATGTACCTGTACATCTACCAAGTGCCAGTAATCAAGGCCAGCCCGTTTTACGTGCTTGTCATCAATAGAAAAGCCAAGGGGTTTGATGAGATGTAAGGTCATATGATTGGCGGCGCATAAACGCGCTATATTTCCTGTATTACCTGGAATTTCAGGCTCATAAAGTACTATTTCCATTTTCAATCCCCTATTCTTTATATCTATATTATTCTACAAAGGAACGGACAAAATGTCCACTTTTCCCGCCTTCTTTTTCTACAAGATATGTAGGGCCTATAATCATCCCCTTATCAATAGCTTTACACATATCGTAGACTGTTAAAAGTCCTACTTGAACCGCCGTAAGTGCCTCCATTTCAACACCTGTCTTTCCTGTCGTTTTTACGGTAGCATGAACTTTAACAGCTCTATTATGTGTAGCATCCGTACAGGCTGGACTTTCACCAGCAACAAGAGTACAATGCACCTCAACCTTAGTTAATGCTAACGGATGACAAAGGGGAATGAGATTACTCGTCTGTTTCGCCCCCATAATAGCTGCCAATTGAGCCACACTAAGAACATCCCCTTTTTTTATTGTTCCCGCCGCAATGCGTTCATAAATTGCATCATTAATAGCAATAAAGCCTTCTGCCACAGCAGTACGAGTTGTAATATCCTTATCTGATACATCTACCATCCAAGCATTTCCATCTTGATCAAAATGTGTTAAATCCATAATATATCCTTACTAATTATGTATAAATTATCACCAATAGTTTTATTTTCATTTATTATATTATACAATAGAATTAAGAATTGTATGTACAAGGAAGGAAGTGTTCCTATGAAAACAAAACTAACTTATTTTGGTCACGCTTGCTTTATGCTCACACGTGGCGATGTATCCATGATTTTCGACCCATTCTTGACCGGTAATACATGGGATATCGCTAAAAAAGAAGATATCAAATGCCAATATATCTTTGTCAGTCATGGCCATGATGATCACTATGGAGACACAGATTTTATTGCCAAAGCAAATGACGCCCTCGTTATCTCTACTGCTGAGGTAGCGGGTAAAGCAGCAGCTGCCGGTTGTCGTACACACGCCATGCATTTAGGTGGCAAGTTCGACTTTGAATTCGGTTCTGTTCGAATGGTTCCTGCCTTCCACGGCGCTGGCATCCCTGGCGGTCACGCTGCAGGTTGTATTGTAGATTTCTACGGAGATATCCTATACTTCGCTGGTGATACAGCACTCTTTAGCGATATGAAATTATTAAATCGCTTTGGTGAAATCGATTACGCACTTCTTCCTATCGGTGATAATTACACAATGGGAGTTGAAGATGCAGCCCTTGCTGCCTCTTATGTAAAAGCGCGTATTTCCATTCCAATTCACTACAAAACATGGCCTGTTATCGACCGTGAACCAGGTGTATTTACAAGTCTTGTAGAAGGCAAATATAACCAAACAGCACTCATTATCGATCCAGGCTCCTCTATTGAGCTTAACAACTAATAAAAGATCCACAGACCTAAAAATGACGCAATCCGCTGGATTGCGTCATTTTTGTATACCATTTTGGTTCAAGATTAAACCTATAAAAAAACATGCGACCTAATATACTAAATCTCTTGATTAGCCATAGAAAAGCCACCGCGATTAACCATACGTACAAACTCATCAATATCCTGAGTTTCATCAATCCCCACATAACCGAGTTCACGAACCATGCCGTACGGATTAAGCAAAGATAATTGTGGATTCTCACCGGTCAATACCCACAGCACCTTATAGCCTCTTGGCGTCTCTCGTAGTCGCTCTTCCCCTTTGCCATCTGTAAAGTATACAAGTAAATCTACACGATTTTGATTAGCCAGAGAGAATACAGGAGTAAAGGCTGTAGCACCACGCACATCGAGGCGCGGCTTCACATCCTTCACGGATTCCATCGTATAGGTGCGGCGTACTTCATTATCACATTCTACAACAGTAATACGATGGTTATAAGCATGCACGATTTGTAGCACTTGCTCTAAAGCATTCGTAAACTCCACATCAGTTATACTACCACTCATGTCGAGAGCTACCCATACATTTGCCTTATGTTGACGTAATGTGCCAGACAACTCCAAACGCTCAGGTTGACGACGATTACGACGCATCGTCGTTTTTTTGTATCCACTCGCTACCTTGCCCATTAGCTTTTTAAGGTAGAAATACCAAGGCAAGGCACGACGTGTCTTTTGGAATGTATCGATAAGGCTTTTCACATAGCCTTCCATATCTCCCTTTGAGGCTTCGTTGATATAGCGCTCCGTGATTTGGTCCATCGTATCTGTATCAATAGAATCGGATTCATCCCAAATATCATGGCTGGTTTGAGGGTCAAACTCCATAGCAACCGCCGTATCTGCGTTATCAATAGGCACGAAGAGGTCTGGTTTTTCTTTCATAACCTTATCAATAGCCTTCGCATAATATTCAATGGTACGGAAACGCTTTAATAACAAACCAAAGCGCGCATTTACATTGGCTACCGTTACCGCATCACGGTCTACATGTTCAAGGTAATCGTTTACGACCATATCCATAGCCATATGGACTGCTGTTTTGTGAAAGCCTTGGCTCAGTGCTTTTACCCGCATCAAATGAGCAGAAATGATATGAAGAACTTCACGCTTAATACCATCCTTCATCACATCAGGCGATTGGCGTAACAAGATAAATGGATTTACATATAACACATAGCCGCCCTGTTTAAGATTAATACCAAAAGCACTGGCCATATCAAAGCGAATGCGATGAGTCATTTGTAAGTAAAAGTAACCAAAGAATTGGTCCTCTTCAAGAAGCAAGCTGTTTACATCATGCAATATATTCCACAACCGTTGCTCATAGGCCGGTGTCATTACGGCTTGCTGCATAACAGAGAGGTCTGTCCCCTCCACTTGTACGTCTTCAAGAGCACGACCGATAGTACCTATATGGCTATCCGACATATTATGGTTCATAAGATCAGCCGCTATACGTTCAGGCGCCATACTATGATGTTGTTCTTCATAGCTATCTACATAGGCCTCATAAGATGCGTATATTTGCGTATACAAAGCCTCTGCTTCGCGATGTATGCGCTCTCGTTTCGCATGCCATCGATCAAGAGCCTCGATAGCCTTCGCATCATAAGAACCCGTTTTTTCCCAGCCATCGATATGAGTCAGTAAATCCGATGCATCACGTATATCGTCCTTATCTAAGTTTCGTTGCATATTTACACCTCCTTTTCTTTAGAAAACAAATTTAATATATGTCATATGCCATATATCAATTAGCATAATAATTAATAATTTACTAAAGTCGATTATCTATATATAGCTTTGATTTGGTTAACTATACACATAGAATTATTTTTGCGCTTCAAAGAAAATATCTACAAAAAGGTCATCTTCAATAGCATAAGCGTAAACGCGCTCATACGTGTTACGAAGATCTTTCATAACCGCTACGCGCAAATCCCCTGGATACAAGGTTAAAAACTCCACAAAGTGATGTACTTCCTGCGCATTGCTATTGCGATTTAAACGATGCAACATATTTTTTGCTGCTACATAAAGGCGAGTTGGGCTTTCACCTTTAACCTGCTCAGCCATAGACATAATAGCACCTGGTTTTTGAACCGCTGTTAATACATCATCAAAGGTAATAAGAGGTTCTTGATCGGACTCGATAAAGTTTACAAAAGCCTCCGCAATGAGTTTACCTACGTTACCGCGGATAACATTCATAAATATATCGCGACTATAGCTTGTGCCCTCTTGATTCTTATAAATTCTATATAGACCGGACACGCGTTCAAAGGAACGAGGTGTGGCATCGATATCGTCTTCGTGACGTTGATTTAAATATTCTGGATAGGAAGAAATAAATTCAATAACCTTTTCTTCAATACCAGCACCAATAGCCCAGTCAATCCATTGCATATAATCAGCATTCATATAAAGCCATACGAATCGATTTTGTTGTGCCGGATCCATATCGATGGTTTGGTAATCAAAGGAATCTTCAGGGTTCATAGCGGCGATGATGCGCACTTGATCACTTAAAGAAAAGCCATTAATTTCACGGTTTAGAATAAGGTTCATCAACTCTTGTTGAACTGCATGTTCTGCGCGGTTAATTTCGTCGATAAACAACAATACTTGACGCCCTTTATCTACGGCTTGTGCCACATGTTCCAATGTATGATGCACAGCGTATACTGTAGTTTTCACATCTCGTGTATTGCCATGACCATCCGTATGAGTCACCGTTTCTACAGTAGGTAAACCACCGATTTCACCTTCTTTTAAGAGGTTTCCGTCGATAGTTACTAATTCCCAGTCGTGTACCTCTGCAACACGCGTTGCGAGAGAGGTTTTACCAATGCCAGTCTCACCAACGAGCAAAGGCACTTGATTTGCAGCAAGCACTAATTCAACGCTTGCCATTGTATCTATAAAGTTCATCGTATCTCCGTTCTAATATTTCAAATATTCGCCTACTGCAATTTTCTTAACTATTTTGGTGCCATAAGCATCTATAAGTGACAACAAATCGATGGGCCATTTAGATTGACGTCCACCGATAGCTTTATTGTTGATTAACTCGCGTATATAGTCTTCATCAACTGTATCGCCGGAAATAGCATCTACAATTATAGCTTTGATTTCGTCTACTGTAACACCCAATGTATTAGGTATATAACCGACAATAGCCGCACTTACCTTAAATAGATGCAAGGCCAAGTCCTTAGTGAGGTTTGTAATCTGACGCATTGCCTGTGGATCTTGCTTTACTGCTGCTTCTAGAACAGTTACGCTAGGCTCATCAATGTAGCGCAAGGCTAAGTAACTTTCTTGCACGGCTTGTAACTGCACCGCCTCACTTGGAGTATTAATATATTGTAGGGCATCATAATTCGCCTTCACCGCTTCTAATTGCAATTCTTCAGATGGGTTTGCAATATAGCGAATAGCCCAGCCTGATTGAGCTAATGCACTTTGAATTAATGTATCAGACGGATTGTCGATATATTCTAAAACTGCCCAATCTTTTTCCACTAAAGTTTTTAACAATTCTTCTGTAGGATTTTCAACGAATTGTATAGCTCGTGGTGCTTGTAAAAGCGCCGTTTCAATAACCTTTTGAGTAGGTTCTTTAATATATTGTAACAACATGCCGTTTTGTCCCACACATGTAAGTTGCATAGCTTCTGTAGGATTTGGAATATTTCGAATCCCATGTGGGTTATTGGTCAGCGCCGTTATATATTGTTCCTCTGTCATAATAACCTTCATTTCTATATTAAAAGGCCATACGAATACGTATGGCCTATACTGAATTCTATCTCATTATATCATATTTTTTCGATATATTTATATCTCTTTCGTATACTTACTACACTGTTAATGCATCTAAATCAGAATTATTTCCTATGATTAATAGTTTTTCCTCTGCTGAAAGAATCGTAAACGGATTAGGAGGGACTTCTAAATCCTCCCCACGCCTGATTCCTACAGCATTAAGATTATATTTCTCACGCAGATTAGAATCTTTCAAGCAAGTGCCTACCAAAAATTTTGGCATATCTACTTCAATAAGGCTAATACTTTTAGATAGCTGTAGGTAATCCATTACATGTTCTCGTGTCAACGATTGAGCTAATCGTTGTGCTACATCGTATTCTGGATAGATAACCATATCGACCCCCATCTTCTTGAGCATCTTACCTTGGAGTGCATTTTCAGCTTTCGAAACCACATGAGGCATTTTCATTTCTTTCAATAACATCGAAGTCATAAGATTTGCCTGGATATTATCCCCAATAGCAACAATAACTATATCAAATTGGCTCAAAGCTAAGGCTTTAATAGCCTCTTCATCAGTAGTATCTGCTACGATAGCATGTGTGACATAGGGGGAAACCTTTTGTACAATTTCTGGATTAATATCTACACCCAAAACCTCATGATTCATAGAGGCTAACATCTTGGCGATGGTCGTACCAAATTGTCCAAGACCAATGACAGCTATTGTTTTATATTTCATGCTATATCTCCTGATAGGCTAACTATTCTACTCAATTACAACAATACATTCTCTTCTGCATACCCAATTGGCTTCGTTGGTGATGTCCTAAGAGCCCATGTACCAATAACGGTCATAACACCAACACGACCGGTAAACATAACAAGCATCAGCACCCATTTACTGCTTTCAGATAAATCAGGCGTAATTCCCGTTGTAAGGCCTACAGTCCCAAAGGCAGACGTAACCTCAAATAACAATCGGATAAAATCATAAGGCTCATCCCAGGCCAGATAACATGTGGCTATTAAAATAAGAAGGAGCGATAAAAATATAATCCCGTTGGCTTTAAGCACGGTTACTAATGAAATACGACGTTCAAAAATCTCTGTATCTGGACGGTTATTAAACAAGGTACGCGATGCAAGTATGGTTACTGCTACGGTACTAATTTTAACCCCTCCACCGGTAGAGTTTGGGCCGGCACCAATAAACATGAGAATAATGGTAACAAACAAAGTAATTGGATGTAATGCATTATAATCAACCGTTGCAATCCCAGCTGTACGCGGCGTAATCGATTGAAATAAAGAGGCCATTATTTTATTCCAAATCGGTAATGACCCAAAGGTTTTTGGATTTGACCATTCCACTCCTAAGAAAATGACGGTCCCTAGTAGAATAAGAGTCATTGTGCCTACTAACATAATCTTAGTATGAAGTTTTAAGTCAACAAATCGTCGCACCTTACGATGTGACCATATGTCAAAGGCCGCTAAATAACCAAAACCACCGATCACAATTAGCACGGCTGTATTGATATTAAATAATATGTCCCCTACCATGGCATACGGTAGATCATTATCAAAAAATACAAATCCAGCATTACAAAAGGTGGAAATAGCTTGCATGATACCTGTATACAGTGCAACCTGTCCAATATAGGGATATAGCTGAATTGTATAGATTATGCCTCCTACAAGTTCAATAGCAAAGGTATAAAGCGTTAACTTTTTCGTAATATGTAATAAACCAGTCATACCATCCTGTCCGACATCCTCAGACAAAAGCACACGATTTTTAAGGCCTACTCGTTTACCTAGAAGCAAAGCAATTATGGTTGTGAAAGATACAATGCCTAAACCACCTAACTGAATAAGGATAACCATTACAAGCTTACCAAATAAAGACCAATGATAATAAGTATCTACAGTGGCCAGCCCTGTTACCGAAACACAAGATACGGCTGTAAAAGCGGCATCTACAAGAGCCGTCGTTTGCCCCTGAGCACTCGCCATCGGTAACATAAGCAATAGGGTACCTATAATCATGACGCCTAGAAAGCTAAACGCTAATAATCGATATGGATTTTGTTGCATGTACCGTTGTACATGAGAATGGGAAATATCGTGCCACATACTGATTTACTCCAAGCCCATTAACTTATGTACAACTTGTAAACTTGGTAAAGGGCTACGGCCACCAATCCCTTGCGTATTTAAAGCTGCTACAGCGGACGCAAAAATAGCAGCCTTTTCTAGATCAGAATGTCCACAATGTTGTAATAAATCTATACCATATGTAGAGGTCTTTAACCCTTCCACGGGGGCTAACTCACTCAATAATGTAACAAGCTTTGAAAGAAATGCCCCATGAAAACTATCTCCAGCCCCCGTTGTATCAACTACATGTTCTTGAGGAAATGCTTGGCAGCGATAGAAAGTTCCATCAGGCCATACGAAATAACTACCATTAGCGCCATCCGTAACCCCTGCAATAAGTGCGCCACGTTCATGAATAATACGGCAAGCCTCTTCTAAATCAGTAGTGCCCGTATACTTTTCAGCATAATCACGAGCAACAATAACAATATGACTTGCCTTTGTAATAGATCTCATTTCTTCATCGTAGCGCTGTGCACCTCCATCGAGGGAGATAATAGTACCAACCTCTTGTGCTAACGCCATGGCAGAACACATGAATTGTCGATGCCGTCCATTGACATGTAAAATGAAAGATTCTTTAATTAATTGCTTATGAGCATCTAAAAATACTGGCTCTGGCGCAGTAGAGCGTTCAAAAAATACGGCACGCTCGCCAGTACTATGCTTTACGAGGATTGTAGCGACACCACTTTTTGCCTGTCCCTCAATATGAATAGCATCGGTATTAACATTATATTTTTTGAAATCATCTAAAATATGACGCCCCACCATATCGTCACCGATACTGTCAATCATGGCCGTACGTGCACCATATTTACCTGCAACGGCTAATGCTGTAGCTACAGGTCCTCCACCATCGGTGGTAGAAGATACAACTTGTTGTACCTCACGTCCCGTTGGGTAATGATCCACAACGATGAAGCGGTCTAATGTGCTAGCCCCAATACCTAATATATCTATTTCTTTTTGAGGACATGTACTCATACTAACCTCCTAAGCCTTTTATCAGCTATACAAGCAATATCACTTCACATCTTATAGATTTACTATCTCACTTATTGTTTTATGATTTTAACAGCAATTAGACTTTTATTGTCCTTATAGACTTATACATCTATTCCTATACATCTATTGCTATACTTTTTAAAGTCATTTAAATCTTATACCTACAGAATACCTTTCGCTCTATAAAAAGTAAACCCCAGACTACAGTCTGGGGCTACTTTGTACTACAGAGAGCACGTATATGTCACGTAATATGTCTTGTATATTATATGTTGATTATTGGGAGAGGTTGTTAGAATTAAGGTGTAACATAACAGTTTAAGACATCATACGTTCCATCATATATTCAATCTCATCAGCACTTAAATTGTACATAGCTTGTACCATTCGTTCTGCTGCTTCGCCAGAAGCACCGCTCTTAGCAATTTCAGCTTTAGCCTTAGCAATGAGAGCATCTTTACGTTGTGCTTCGGAATCTTCGTCAGTTGGTACAGAGATATTGGCTTTACCTTGGCCAATGCCACGTACCTCTTGGTTAGGATTTTCTTTAGAAGTTGTTTTTGTATCTTGTGCTGCTACTGCTTCTATAGCGAAGGAATTCTTACCAGTCATGATATATTCAACAGCTTCTAATGTACTTTGCGTAAGATTTACAGTCCAGAATTCGCCTGCATCAGTCAATTTATAAAGCAAACCATTATAGGCAACAAGACCTCGTTTTTCCCATAATTTATAGAGCCAGTTCAATTCATCTAATCTGGAATCCATTTTTACTAAGCTCATAATATTGAGGAATCCTTGTTCTAATTGACTTACTACTCGGTTGACGATAGGTTGTAAATCACTTTGTTTCATAAGGGCCATAAATGGTTTTTCACCGCGGGTAACCATATCTTCGTATGGTTTTAATGCACGATGTAACATCATGCCATAACCGTCGACGTTACCACCTGCACCACTACCAAATGGGAACATTGGGACGCCCGATTTAGCTAAAGTGTTATATAGGCTACGCTCACGATTATTAGCACTCCAATGTGCAGCACTCAATCGGCGATAAGATCGCGCATCTAGGTATTGTCGACCGAATTCGAACATATCTCCTTGCATTGCTGTTGTGGCTGCAGCTGGAACTTTACCGTTTGTAATGTCTTTATTGAGATCACTACCATCAAATACATTTAATTGATATAGGTCTGCACCATCAACACCAGAGCTTACTAAATCAGCTAAATCTTGTTCCCACACCTCCATAGTTTGACCAGGCAAGCCATAGATTAAGTCAATAACGACAGAGCATTGACCATAAGCTTTCAAAGCAGCTAGTCGTTCTAATACGGTTTCTTTCGTATCTAAACGGCCTACCATTTGACGCACTTCTGTGTTAAAAGATTGTACGCCGATGGACATACGGTTGACGCCGTTTGCCATCCAAACTTCAAGATTTTCAGGGATCAAATCGTGAATACGACCTTCTAAGGTAAGCTCGTAATCATTTGCCAATGGCAAGTACGCTTTAATCGCTTTAAGCAATCTTTCAGAATTTGTAGGTGATAGAGATGTTGGTGTGCCACCGCCGATAAATACGGCATGGATCAAACCATCTTTTAATCTCGAACGCTCACTAGCGAGCTTTAATTCACTGATAAGACCATCAATATATTGGTCTTCAACACTTTGACTCGTACCGTTTTGGAAGAAACCACAATATGTGCATTTTGTCTTACAAAACGGAATATGAATGTAAGCGCATTGCATTTCGCCCTTTTTAGGAGTGCCATTCATTAACGAATCCCAAACGGCTTGTGTTTCTTTTGGAGAAACGAGCGTACCATTGAGACCTGCATGTACAACACGTTTATGAGGAAATGCACGACTCATCGGATTATCGCATTCTAAACCTAGTTGTAGGTTTCGCTGCTTCTCCGGAATGGATTCAAAGAAACTTGCTAAACTCATACTCCAATCCCCTTTCAGAAATTAGGCTTGCAACTTTGCAAGTACAGATTTTGTAAATTCTTTTGCATTTGCAAAGTCTTGTTCATCTGGATGAGTTTCCGCCGCTTTATGTAATGCATCGCGTTCTGGGCTTTGCCCATGTGCTGATCCAGGGGGGAACATTTTATACATCATTTCGATTACTTTAGGATCGATTTTACCTTGGCATACGAAGCCGTCTACAAGAGCTTCTTTGTTAGGCAATAATTCAGATGCTTTTTCGATACTTTCACGAGCATGATCAGAATCAGCATACATACCTAATGTGGCAAAGAATACCACATTAGGATTCTTTAAAGTTTCAATCAATTTTGCCGCTTCTTTATTCGCTGTACCTCGATCCACCCAGAAACCTACGAATACTGTATCATAATCAGCTAAATTTTCAGGTGCATCTTTTACAGGAACGCAAGGTGTACCTTCAGGCATAACGGAAGCCATTGCTTCCGCTACACTTTTAGTATTTCCCGTAAGGGAAGAATATAAAATAATAGATTTCATATTTATCTCCTTTATTACTTAGATATATTTATTCTTCTTCATCTTCGCCATCGGCCTGTACTACAAAGTGTACAGGAACTTCTACCGGTTGTATATCCCCTGTTTCATTTGGATACGGAGTCGCTCGTCGCACTGCATCAAGAGCCGCTTCTACAAATATCTCATCGCCACCACTAGTTGGATATACGTCTATTAAATTACCATTAGTATCTAATTTAGCCATTACATTAATTGTAACATCTACGTTCATTTTACGCTTAATAGCCGCATAAGGAATTTGTTTTTGGCTATCTACAGCTGCATAAAAGCCCTCTACATTGAACGCTGCTTTACCTGTACCATGACCATCACCTTCACCGGTACCATCACCTGTACCAGTACCATGGCCTCTACCATCACCAACGCCAGTACCTTCACCGGTACCATGACCGCCACCAGATCCGCCACCTGATCCAGGGCCTGTGCCACCAACAGCGGAATTATCACCGGATGTATTGCCTTTATTTTCACTTGCTTTAGCTGCCACATCTACTGCATCAGGGATATCTGTTGCTGTAGATGGTTCAACATTTGCTACAACAGCCTTTGTTCTTGCCGCTACTTCATCTGCTGACAATGGTTTTGGGAACAGATCTGCTCTGTTACCTCCGCCACCACCAGCATGTCCACTGCCACCATCATCGAGCACACTTTGTGTGAGGTCGATTTCATAGGTATCCATTTCTTGAATGGCTGGAACCACTACAAAAAAGATTACAGCAATAAAGAGAGCAATAAGATGAACTACGGCGGATATAATGGCTGCTTTTTTCCATGATATGCCTAGTCCCATAGTTATCCTTTCTGTTCAGCTGCAATAGCTAAGCGTTTAACGCCAGATTGTTTTAACATGTCCATAATCGCTACTACTTGACCATGAGCCGCTCGTTTATCGGCTTGTAAGATAACACTAGCATTAGGGTTTTCTTGGATACGTTGTTTTACCATTGCCTCAGCATCGTCAATGCTCATTGGCTTGTTATCAATCGTAATATGACCCTCCGCATCTAATGTTAAAACCACTGGTAATTGAGCTGGTGCAGAAGCACTAGTAGCCTGTGGTAATTGTACAGACAAGGCTTTTTGAGCCACTGTTTGCAAGCTGTTCATCATGAAGAATACCAACAAGAAGAAAATGATATCAATCATTGGAATAATCATGAATTCCGGCTTAGTTTTCATACGAAAGCTTTGCAAGTTCATAACTATTTCCACCCTTCTCGTTTAGCTGTAACAATATTTACACACATATTTTCAATTTGGTTAATAATGGAATCCAAACGATGACTAAAGATTGTGTATACGATAAATGCCATTATGGCTACACATAAACCAGATGCTGTAGCGATAAGAGCCTCACCTACACCACCAGTAATGGCAGATGCACCGGCACCAGAGTCAAGGATACTGAAAGAACCTATCATACCTGTTACCGTACCAAGCAATCCCAATAATGGAGAGATTGTAACTGTTGCACTTAAGTAGTCCATATATTTTCGGAAGCCAACTGCATCAACCCCCATTTGATCAGCAAAGGCTGTCTTCATTGCTTCTTCGCTAGAATCATTTTTTAAACCTGCTTCCGCAATACGACTTGCAATAGAAGGGTTCTCTTTAATGACTTTATCGATTTCATCCCAACGTTGTAGTTTTGCAAATTCATTTACTGCATGAGTTACAACAAATGTTTTGCCTGCATACTTACGATAGAAGAAAGCACGTTCTGCAGCTATAGCGATAACCATGAAAGACAAGAGTAACAATGGATACATTACATACCCACCACTATGAAATAAGTGAATGACATAATTTAAATTTTCCATATTTGTAACCTTTCTGCCTGTTTACAGACTGAGCATTAGAACCTATAGGTCCCTTGAATTCGTGTATAATCGCCTAACTTAAAGCTTTCACTACCATATAAAGTATCTCGTTTATTAGTGCCCTTCGCATCAAATGTATAGAATGCTTCAAGAAGCAAGTCCTTACGCGGTACATAACCGGCACCAAATGTAAAGCTACGAACACCATCTAAATAACGATCAGGTACTGCGCCCGTACCATTGCCACCGAAGAAGGAACCATGTTCAAAGTATTTGTAATCGATGAACGCATTCCAAGATTTCGGAACATCTAAATCAGCACGCCCAATATCTAGACGAGCCATCCAGAAGTGTGGTGTGCCGCCCATTTGATGACCTTTTAGAGTAAAGTCTGCTGTGCCACGTTCATGTTGATATACGGTATTACCATTGAGGTAACGTCCTAAGTTAGAACGATTTTGACCGTAATCAACCGTAACAGCTGCATTAGCACCAAGTTGATACTTAGCACCGATACCAAATACATGAGCTACATTGGAGAAGCTGTATTCATCATTACTGTTTCCATTAGCATTTAAATATGTATGTGTTTTACCGCCAAAGGAACGTAAGTACCAAGCTTGTAAACCAAGACGAGCACCAATTTGTTTCTTGTATTGAATAAATGCGGCCTTATCGATGGCTGGTACAGTATCTTTTTCAAGAACTACACCTTCTGTTCTGATCAAGTTGCCAATGACCTTACCGATTGCTTCGCGTGGTAATTTATTTTCAGACTCTGCGTCATGTACAACTTTTTCAAGATTATACATATAGTTAAACAATGCATTAGGCATACCCCAACCATAGTAAGAACCACCTTCGCCATAATCACCAGAGGACATGGTGAAGTTCTTTTTGTAAATGGCATCTTTAGCATCATAATCACTAAATACGTATTTACCACTATCGTATTTGTAAGTCTTTGCACCTAAGAAGCCAGTGAATTCATAATCACTTGACGGTTGACCATAGTAATCATAAGATCTCTTAAATGTACCATCAGCTTGTTTCACCCAAACTTCGTCAAGCCCACTATTGTTATAATTACTCCAGTTATCTTTTGCATTATATTTGGCAATTTCTGTAATCGATTGATTAATCTCAGCTGCATGTTTATCAACATACTCTTTAGGATTTAGCAAGGCTTCTTTATTATCAGAGGATACGATAAGACCTTTTGCCTTTTCTTTCATAGATTCAGGGTACAATGGGGAATTTACGTTATACATAATGTCGCCTGTTTTATACAGTTTTTCCCCTGTTTTCTTATTGGTGATTTCATACATTGCATACCCACCAGATGGGATATCAAGGGAGAATTTAGTCCCTGCCATATCTGTAGGATATGCTTTTGTAAGAATATCTTGTAATCGACCCATAATTTGAGCTTGTTTTTTCTGAGTTTCAGCTAATTTAGCATTAGCCTTTTCAATTTCTTGATCACGGTTCGGATTACTCCATCTTAAGTCTAAGCTTTCTTTATAAGCTTCGTATTCAGCTTGCAAGTCTTTGAGCTGTTGATAGAAATAGAGGCTATCTGTCTTACCTTTGTAAGTGGAGTTATAAATACCAGTTGGACTATCTGGAGCTGCCGGATCTGTTGAGGTCTTCTTCTCACCATCAGAACCGGTTTTAGTAGCACTCTCAATATCGTATGGATAATCATCGCGATTGATACCAATCAATTCAGCTGCTGTTGGTGGTCTAAAGATAACTTTATGCACTGCATGTGTATATGCAGAATCAGTGATACCTGTACTATGTTTGAAAGTACCAACACCAATACGAACTTGAGAATCATGGCCATTCCAAACAGCACGAACGCCATCATATGATTGACCAAACCAGTAGCCACTAACGCCCATAGGCTCAGTTAAACGCCCTACGGATACGTCCCATTTCTTAACGCGTCTTGTAAGATCAACTGTATCGAGTCGTTGATGGTTGAGACCTTTGGAATCAGATTTTGTCCAGCTTGTATCTACTCCACTCATGCCACTCATGCTACCGATAACTTTGAGGTTAGTGAACTCATTGAGTCGAGCATCAAAGCCAAGGCGTAAGCGTTGTTCAAAACTATGACGATTAGCATCGTACATATTGGCTTTTGCAGAACCGATGGCAGAGTTTGCTCTAAATGGAGATTGCGGTCTATTAGAACCATCATGTGCCATCCAACGCGCTCTATAGTCGCCAACCATTGTAATACCACGTTCTTTAGTAGTATCAAAATCAGAACGAATAAAGTCAGTTAAACGAACTACATCAGCTACATTTTGTACACCAGATTCAGAATTTACCACTTCACCATTAGCTATATTAGCACCTGTAGCATTAACGTTTGCACCATTCTTAGTTTTGCCGATGGCCGTAGTTTTACTACCATCGCCACCACCAAATTTAAGGTTAACACCCATGCGGTATACGCGTTCTTGTGTGGCACGATCATCATCGCGATGGTTAAAGATATTGTTGATACCGAAATACATCATGGCATTTTTATTGAAACGTTTTTGAATCATTACATTCCAAATGCCAAATGTTTTCTTTTCATACATTTGTTTCTTATAAACGCCTGCATCACCAGACAAGATATCTGGCCAGTAGTTACCACCATTATTAAGAGTATTACTATCAAGCATATTGATATAGTAATCACCCCAGATGGAGCCATTCCAACCGGATTTAGGGTTATCATAAGTAATGCCAATATCAACTTTGTGCATTGGTTTATCCAATAATTGACGTGGCATGGATGGATCGCTTTTGTTGATGGCGTGTAAATATGTATAACCTAATTTACCAGACCAATATTTGCCGAATTTTTGTTGTACTTCCGCTTGCAACCCTGTAATTTCAGCTTTACCAATATTTTTAAAGCTATAAATCATATCCGGTGCACGTTGGTATTTCGCATCACCTTTGAGATATGGTGCGAAGTCCATAAAATCACCAGTGAAGTATACAGACATATAGTTCTTAATACGGTTATGGAATACACCTACGCGTGCATATGTATTTTTATTTTCACCTTCCAAGCTCATGTCGAAATTGACTGATTTTTCTGGTTTCAAATTAGGATTGCCAGCCCAATACCAACCGAGTTTTGCTACCCCAATCCCTACAGGGTTAGAAGCATACATTTCCCAGTTATACCACAATTCGCCCATACCAGGTTCTGTATAACCAGTACCTACATTGGCTTTAAATCTGCGATGTGTATTACCGTTAACGTTATATGTCATACCCAAGGATGCAGATACGTTAGAACCAAACAAGCTACTATTATCAAAACGCACAATTGGAGACAATGTTAAATTCTTATTGACTTGCCATGTATCAGAAATGTAAGCGTTTATTTTACGAATCGTACCACTACCAGTAGTCAAGCGTTGGTCGCGATTACGGTACTCTTCCAAGAAAGCCTTACCATTTAGCTTAGGCGCTTTCTTACGCATTTCTGGATCGTTAGACTCACCATATTTAAAATAGTCGCCTACGATATTTGCACGATGCGCCGCCATTTCAGGATTTTCCGATTTCAACCGATTTTCTAAAGCATAATATCGCTTCTTAAATTCATCCGTTACGGGCTGATTATTCGGTGATGTGCTTGACCATTCACTGAGTCTGCTTTCCGATAAACCATAATTCACATAATCATCATATGTAATCCCCGGTTTTTGCGCATCATTCGCTGCACCATAATATTCATAATCCATATCCCATTGCGGCATGCCGCCACCGGAATTAATGAATTTATAGTCATGGATGTGAGAGTAAACTTTAACACTATTATCGCCTTTACGTCGCACGAGACGATCAAGGCGGTCTACTAACAAGCTTTTATCGTAATCCCATGGATCAATGTACATCGTACTTGTATTAGGAGAACTCTTTAAGCGACTACCAGAACCTTCTTCACGAGCATAGCTAACACCATAGCTTAGCAAATGATTTTTATTGACTTGCGTATTAGCATTTACTCGAATATCTAATTGACGATGATCGATGTTATCAATATAACGCAACTCATTAGAGCCTTCATAAGCGGAACGACCTGTATAGTTAATGAGCGCTACGTCATTTTCTTTAATACGAGAGTAATTAGTTTCTACAGTCCAGTCACTCTTTCCAGCTCTAGAGGACCATTGCAGATTAGCTGTATTACGATCTGCCGTACGTTTGAAGTGTTGCTGTGGCTCTAAGTCGGAGTCGGAGTGCTTAACATCGCGCACAAGATCTTCCGTGTAACGATTAAGTCGCAATTCCACCTTATTTTTATCATTTGCCTCGTAGGTCGCTACAAGACCGATATCTGCCGCATCACCATAGTAACGAAGTACATTTGGCTTGAAGTTATGTTTTGCATAATCAAAGGCCATCCCAGAGGCACGACGTTTAACAGATGCTAGAACAGGCATAAGATCTCGTTTACTACCTGATAAACCAACCTTTAACTTGCCCATTTGACCAGAATCGGCACGAATGAAGAAGTTTTGGAACGGAAATACATCGCCATCGCTCTTGCGACGCAAGCCTTCAGCATTAAATTGTACGGATGGTTTCTTTTGTGCTTTTTTAGTGATGATATTAACTACACCACCTACTGCATCAGATCCGTATTTAGCACTAGCCGCACCTTGAATAACTTCAATTCTCTCTACGTTCTCTGTACCCAAACGTTGTACTTCATCGGCCGCACCAGAGTACTTATCAAAATCACCTAGCACTGGTTGACCATCTACGAGGATAAGAGTGTGACGCGCTTCTGCACCGCGAATGGACACGCCCACACGCCCCATAGCATCAACTGTTCTAGATACGCCTGTTTGCGTAAAAATAATGTCTTCAACGGACTTCGCCTGTTTCTTTTCAATCTCTTTCTTGGTAATGATTTGCACTTGCTGTGAGTTCAATTTTGCTTCTTCTTCTGCCCATGTGCCTTTCACATTAACAACATCTGTAGTGACAGTCGCATTATCTGCCCAAACCACTAGAGGTGCGCTAAGCCACAAGGCAACTGCACTAGACAGGATTATGGTACGCTTTGTATGTCCCCACCGGTTCATTATGCCCTCCTAAACTTATAACTAAACATATGTCTTGTATCTCCCACACAAAAATTAAAAAGATACACTTCACCAACATTAATGACATTGAATATCATTCACATTTTAATGTTAGCAAAGTGTATCTTGCATATCTACTCCGAATAGACCAAAAATATACGTTTCGGACAAATCGGATATAAATTTTTAGAATTTATACGTCATTTGGAAACGAGTATAATTCCCAAGTTTAAAGTTTTCAGATCCATATAAGGTATCTCGTTTATTGATCCCTTTTGCATCAAATGTATAGAATGCTTGTAAAAGAAGATCTTTAGTTGGCACATAGCCACCACCAAAGGTAAAGCTCTTAATACCATCTAAGTAACGGTCAGGAACAGCCTCTGTACCATTGCCACCAAAGAAGGAACCATGGGCAAAGTATTTATAGTCTACATAGGCATTCCAAGAACCAGGTTTATTCATATCGGCACGACCAACATCAAAGCGCAATGCCCAGAAATGAGGTACACCACCTACGTCACGGCCCTTGATATCGAATTGAGAGGATCCAGCCTTATGGTCATAATGAGTATTGCCATTCATGAAGCGACCAAAGTCACTACGGTTTTGTCCATAGTCGAAGGAAACACTTACATTATGATTTAATTGATACTTAGCTCCAACGCCGAAAACATTAGCCATATTGTTGAATTCATGCGCTTCTGTAGCATTACCATTCGCCGTATAGAAGCGATAGTCACTACCGCCAAAGGAGCGTAAGTACCACGCAGCTAAGCCAAGTCTAGGTGTTACCATATGTTTAACTTGAACATAGGTAGCCTTTTCAATTGGTGGAATTGTATCCCGCTCCAATACGACACCTATTGAAGGAATAACAGCACCTGTATATTTGCCTAGCGCCTCTCTCGGCAAACGACTGTTGCCGTCCGCTTTTTCAAGCATTCGGGCCAAGCTATTAAAGTACGAAGCTATCATAGAAGGATAATAGGCACTTCCTTTTACGTTAATAAGACCAGACGTGCCGGAGTCGTTAATATCAACGACATTCGCCTTATAAATAGACTTGTCCAGCCCGTCAAAGGCATTATCTTCAAATTTCATCATGTACGGATTATTGCCAAAGCTATAGGTTGCTATATCTTTCGCCTTGGCACGATACGCCTCCACGATAGCCGCCTTATTCTGATTGTACCAATTTGAAATAAACGTTTTTCCACCATTGGAAAGAACAGTGGTATCACTCAACTTCATTTCAAACAATGGGTTTTTCTTATCAAGCCCAATCGTTCCCGGTGCTATTTTCTGAGTGAAAGTACGTTCGTCTTCATACCATTGTTCATCATCTTCATCATAGTATCGCGATTTATAAGAATACGTTACTGACACATCAGGCATCTTAATCGATACAGTCTGTTTAGCCGCATCCACACCATAAGCTTTCACCGCGATCTCCTGCATCCGGCGCAACACATCAAACTGCGCAGCTCGCAACGGTTCCCGTTCTTTCGCCACACGAGCTTCCACATCCGGCAAAGATGCTTCCAACTTTGCCAACTCCGCTTTTAATGGAGCCAGTTGATCCGCGGACATGCCGTCAATAAATTCTTTAGACCAGATATCGGAAGTCATATCGTCGATTTTCTTCTTTAATGTACCTACCTCCGCATCTAAGATGCCTTCCTTATCGCGCAAGGCTTTTAATTGCTGGTAGAAATTAATAGTATTCCCTGCGTTTGGTACGATGAGTTCCTTATTGGCACCGTCCGAATCCATAGTAACACCTAAGAATTCCTCTACCGTTGGAACCCGTTTAAAATGCGTATAAATAGCATGAGTATAAGCACTGTCGCTAATTCCCGTACTATGTTTAAAGGTCCCCACACCGATACGGACTTGAGTATTCTTATTCGTCCAAACACTACGAAGGCCGTCATATTCTTTATTAAACCAATAACCTGTAACCCCCATAGATTCAGTAATACGACCAACACTATGATCCCATTTAGAACCGTGATGTGTTACATCTAGTTCTTCGAGACGTTGATGATTAAAACCTTTAGAGCCTTCTGTTTCATGACTGCTATCTACACCAGCTTGGCCAGAAGCACTACCCACAACACGTACATTCGTATTATCGTTAATACGAGCATCGACACCGACACGTATACGTTGATTCAAGCCATGTTCCTTGCGGTCCGCCAGATTCTTTGCGGCCTCGTCGGATACGTAACTTGTAGCAGTCACCCGCGTAGCAGGACGATCAGATCCAAGATGACTGTCATTACGTACACGATAATCACCTACAAGTTCCATACCTCGTTTTCTGTCTGTATCGAAAGGACGCGTAATAAAATCCTGCAGCATAACCGGAGGTAACGATTCAAACTGCTCCTTCGTAAGTTTCGTTTTACTTTCACCTGAACCGAAACCGAATTTCATATTTAATCCGATACGATATACTCGAGCCGATAAAGCCCGATCATCATCACGATGATTAAAGAGATTATCAATACCGAAATAGATTCGTGAATCCTTATCAATCTTCTTTTGAATCATCAAATTCCATATGCCATAAGTTTTATGTTCATACATATCGGCGGTTTTTCTATTATTCAAATTATATCTGATAACGGAACGATCGGAATTATTAGGATCAATATAAGATACCATATAATTACCGCCACCAGACAAGGAGTTACTATCCAGCATATGAATATAATAATCTCCCCACAGACTACCGCTCCATCCGCTAGCCTTATCCTCAAAATCCACACCGATATCCACTTTATGACGAGGTTTATCCAGTAATTCACGAGGCATATCTTTATCGCTCTTATTAAGCGCTCGTAAATACGTATATCCCAAACGGGCCTTCCAGTGTTTATTCAAAGTTTGTTTAACTTCAAATTGAAGTCCCGTAATTTGGGCCTTGCCGATATTACGGAAACTGTAAATCATATCTGGTGCATGAGCAAATTTCGCCGCTCCATATGTGGTGGATTCATCATACTGAGGATAAAAATCCATCAAATATCCCGTATTGTAAATCGACATATAATTCCGAATATTATTATGGAATACGGTTACTTTACCATAGGTATTTTTATTTTCCCCTTCCAAAGAGAGGTCGAAATTCATGGATTTCTCTGGTTTAAGGTTCGGATTTCCGACCCAATACCAACCTAATCGGGCTTCACCGCCACCGATTGTGGCATTTGTAATATTTGGGCCATACATTTCCCAGTTATAATACAGCTCGCCCATACCAGGTTCCGTATAACTGGTACCCACATTAGCCTTTAATCTGCGGTGTACATTTCCATGTACATTATGAGTCATACCGAAATTAAACGACCAGTTGGAGCCAAATAAATCACTATGATCCAGTCTTATAATTGGTGATAAAGTAGTATTTTTATTAACCTGCCACGTATCCTGAATAAAGAAATTCTGTTTCTTGATCTCTGCACGTCCTGCGGTCTGTTGATTAACGCGTTTTAAATACTCTTCTTTAAAATAAGCTCCGTTTAATTTCAACTTCGTAGAATCAAAATCCGGTACGGCGCCATAGTAAAAGCTCGGTAAATAGGCATCATAAAGTGCTGGATAATACTTACCGTTTTCATCTTTTCGGCCCTCCTTATTAAAATGATAGTCTTCAATAAATTCTTTATTCTCCGCTAATAAACGTTTAGCAAACTGCTGATATCGCGCATAAGCTTCAGGATTCCGTTTTTTCAGCGTACGCTCCGTCACGGGGCCGTCCACAAGCCCCATTGCGGCCGCTGAATCAATCCCCGCCTGGGGATCCAAATATTGAAGATATTCTTCATAAGTAAATTCCGGCAATGTGTTTGGCTTGCTTTTATCTCCGTTATACCATTCTTTCTCCTTATTCCACTGCTCTACACCGGCCTCGTTTTTTCTGAAAGAATGGTCATAAATTGTGGATGAGGGAACACCGTTTTTTACTGCCAGACTTTTATCATAATCCCAGGGGTCGATATGCCGTTTATAGGTATGAGGCGCATTTTTAAGTCTGCTACCTTCGCCTGTCTCCCGTATAAACCCAATACCATAAGACAAGAGATGTTTCTTATTGACTTGCGTATCTGCCCCGAGTGTTACGCTCCATTGACGATGATCTACATTATCCACATAGTTTAATGTATTTTTCCCTTCATAGGTACTGTTCCCGTAGTCACTGGTTAATGTTACATCATCTTCTTTGGTCCGAGTATAATTCAGCTCCGCTTTCCACGAACTCTTATTGTCCTGACCAGTATACGTCAAATTAAGATTGTTCCTATCTAAATCCCGTTTGTAATGAACCTGAGGTTCCAAATAAGAAGTACTGCGCTTTACATATCGTTCCAAGTCTTCATTATACCTATCGATACGGACTCCCAAAGACTGTTTATCATTAATATCATACGTAGCGGCCAAACCTATATTGGAATTTGTACCGTAATATCGTAGGGAATTCTTTAAAAACCCGTGATCTTCATCATTGGTCATAGCGCTGATACGACGCCGCTCGCTAGCATAAATAGGCATAATATCACGTTTACTACCGTGAATATTAACTTTTAACTTACCTAATGAGCCGGAATCAGCGCGCATAAAGAAATTGGAAAACGGTACGATATCACCGTCGCCTTTAGTTCTACGACCTTCCCCATTAAACTGAAGGCCAGCGGTCTTACGCGGTTTATTGGTAATAACATTGATAACACCACCGATGGCATCGGATCCGTATTTAGCACTGGCTGCACCTTGGATAATTTCTATACGTTCCACATTTTCTGTACCGAGACGTTGTAATTCATCACCAGCACCTTGATATTTGGCAAGGTCGCCCATCACAGGCTGTCCATCCACAAGAATCAAGGTATGACGAGGATCCGCTCCACGGATAGATACGCCGACGCGCCCCATCGAATCGACGGTTCTAGATACGCCAGTTTCGGAAAATACAATATCTTCTACGGATTTTGCCTGCTTTTTGACAATATCCTTCTTCGTGATAATCGTCGTCTGTTGAGACTCTTGTTTTGCCTGCTCTTCAGCCCATGTACCGCGAACATGAACCACATCGGTTGTTACAGTCGCATTGTCCGCCATAACCACCGGCATTTGCAACCAGCACGCTACTGCGCAGGATAGTATGACATATCTCCTTGCCCGCACCCAACTCCTATTCATTAAATTTCCTCCACACATATATTTAACCATGCATATAAAAATACACTTTACCACTATAACCAAATGACATTGAAAATCATTTACAGGTTTAATAGTAGCAAAGTGTATTATACATATCTACTCCGAATAGACCAAAAATATACGTTTAGGACAATATTTAATTTTCATAGACTATCAAACTTAGCCTAAAGCACAAAAATTTTTAGCTAGGATAATATAAGGTCCAAATTATTTAGACCTTACGATAAGCACTTGGCGTTACACCAGTAGCCTCTTTGAATGCACTAGTAAATTTACTACCATTCTCATACCCTACCGCATTAGCGATTTCTAAAATAGACTGATCTGAGTCTTGAAGCAATCGCTTCGCCGCATTAATACGACATTCTTTTAGATATTGATGTATGGTTGTACCAAATACACCTTTAAAGCAACGTTTCAGGGTAGATGTAGGAATATCAAACTGTTCAGACAAGGAATCAATAGTAATACGCTTCATAAACTGTGTTGATACATATTCACTTACAGCTTTTACAATATCTACCTGTTGCTTTCTATAGGTACTTCTCTTTTCAGGATTAGCTGTAGAGATAACAGATAATAATAAAAAGATTTCAATCACTTTTAATTTAAAATAGTGCTCTTTTATTTGATCTGACACATTATATAAACTGGAAAAAATGTGACGAACAGTTTCCGTTTCTTCCATCATCATACCAAAATCAGAATGCTCACAAAACCGATTGGCCAACTCAGTCAAATCAATTCGAGAATCACTAACAAGTGCATCTAATACGGGTTGAGCTTTTGCAACATCTACTAATAATACAATTCCTTTAAATAATTTTGTAGGAAAGTAATTTTCATGTTGATAATCAGAGCGTATATGCCAACCTAACGACATATCCCCTGGCCCCATATATAAATACTCACCAGATGAAAACTTGCACTCTATGCGCCCCTCTTCACAGTGATTTATAGCAAACGTCTTGGTATGTGATTTAGCATAAAATTGAATCGTCTCTTGCTTCACATCTAGAAACATTAGATCGATACCGTCAAACACCGTATACCTTGACATAGATGTTCCAGCATGTGAGGCCGCATGATTATGTGGATTCATACTATCACCATATACACAAATTCTATAAACATAAATTAATAATATTATATTATAGTATACTTATTGATAGTCATTGTCAACTTCAAAATAGTAATAATTCATTTTATATTTAAAAATATAAGCTAGTTAGCTTTAGTAATATAGAATAATTAATATCATCATTAAGATATAGTTAGTGTGCTATAAAATAAGCCTCATAAATTAAACTACAAGAACTTAATTCATGAGGCTATATTCAAAACTAAGGATATAAGTTTCTATTTTTTTGTTTTAATAATAAAAGCTAATGCTATGACATGAGCTACCCATATAATGCCCATAACCATTAGAGCAATAGGCATATCTTGACTAAAATAGGCACCAATTGTCATTATGGCACTAACGGATACGAGAATGGACAACTTTGCCCGCAATGTCAACGCTTTATCGCGTTCATAAGCAGCAACAGTCTTTTGATATAAACTAGACGCCAAAAACATTTTATGGAGTCGTTCAGATCCACGAGCCAAACAAAATAACGTTAGCATATAAAAAGGAACTGTTGGCAATAGTGGTAGTACGATACCTGCTGTACCAAGGGCAAAACTTATGGCCCCAATAGTCAGGAATACATATCGAACAACTACATTACGATGTTGCTCAGTTGTTTTCATTAATCCTCTTCTACATAGTTAATAACTTTACCCTTTGTTTTAATAAAGTTAGGAACAATGAGTACTAAAGCGGCAATAGCTACAATGCCATAGATACCAGCCATACCTACCCATTCATAAGCATTACCTAATACTAGACCCATTACGGCAAAGTCCGCATCACCAAAGGTTGTATTTTGGAAGCCTAATTGACCAAGAACTGGCAACGCCAAAGCTGGCAAGAATGTAATAGCCAAACCATTTAGGAAAGCGCCTACTGCTGCACCACGACGTCCACCAGTAGCATTGCCATAAATACCTGCTGTAGCACCACAGAAGAAGTGTGGCACAAGACCAGGAATAATTAATACGCCACCTACAGCACCAAGGATAAGCATACCGATAATACCACCAATAAAGGAGCTAAGGAAGCCTAATACCACTGCAGTTGGAGCATAGGTGAAGAATACGGCACAATCTACAGCTGGAATTGCATTAGGGATAATTTTTGTAGCAATGCCTTGGAATGCAGGGATTAAATCACCTAAGATCATACGCACACCAGAGTATACGATTGTTACACCAACAGCAAAGTTCATAGCACTCATAACAGCGTATAAATATGGGCTCATATCTCCGGATAAAATGGCTACAAACTCGGAACCAGCCGCAAAAGCCGCAATTAAGTAGAATACAATCATAGTCAATGCGGTAGATAATGTTGAGTCCCGTAAAAAGCCCCATTTTTCTGGTATTTCAATATCTTCTGTACTATCTTCAGCTTTACCAACATATTTAGCAACCCAAGCCGATAAATAGTAGCCTAAACTACCAAAATGACCAATGGCAATTTCATCACCATCTGTCACTTTGGATGTATAACTTTGACCAATAGCTGGAGAAATGGCAGACCATGCCCCCATTAAGAAACCACCTACAAGTATGAGTTCCATACCAGATAAACCTGCAGTACCAAGTACGGCAGACATAAGGCATGCCATAAATAAGCTGTGATGACCTGTTAAGAACACATATTTAAACTTGGTGAAACGTGCAATACATAAGTTCATCAATAAGCCTACAACAAGAATAGACATTGTTTCAACGCCAAGTACCTTTTGTGCAACAGCTACAATAGCTTCATTATTTGGCACTACACCAGTAATATGGAATCCATGTTCAATCATTTTCCCCAAAGGGTCAAGATTGCTAACGATAACACCCGCACCTGCAGCTAACATTAAATACCCGAGAATAGGTTTTAATGTGCCCGTCATTATTTTATGAAACGGACGTTTCAAGGCGATCAAGCCTATACATGACATAATACCAATCAAAAGTGCCGGTTGAGACAGCACATCACGCAAGAACTCTAATACCATTTCCATGGCACTACCTCCTATATAATTGTTACATATTATTGAGCAGCTAGTTTTAATGCTTCAAGAACATCTTCTGTAATCTTCTTTTTATTAATATAGCTACGAACAATAGCAACATTTTTATCGTCAAATTGTTCAGCCAACTCTTTTACAGTTACGATGAGATCTGCCTTACGACCTTGAGCCGCGTTAAAATCGATAGATTCAACTTGTGCATCGATACCATTTTCAGCACAAATTTCTTCAATTTTCATTTTTAACATCAAGCTAGAACCAATACCATTACCACATACAGTTAATACAGAAATCATACTTGCCTCCTTCTAAATGTTTATTGCTCGTCTAAATGCTCTGCCAAGAATGCTTGTACGTCGTCAATACTTTCAAAGTCAACGGCCGCATCTAAGAATTCTTCATCCTCAAATAAAGTAGCAATATCTGTTAACAATTGAATATGCTCATCTTTATTGGGAGCACATAAAAATAATGCGACAGATACAGGGTCATTATCAGGACTGCCAAAATTCAATGGTTTTTCCAATGTCACTAAAGCTGTCCCTACACGCTTTGCACCATGTTCTGGGCGAGCATGTGGCATAGCAAGACCTGGAGCCAATACGATATATGGACCCATTTCGCGAACGACTTCAACCATAGCCTCTGTATAAGATGGATCCGTAAAACCCGCATCAACCATCAGTTGACCACCATGACGAATAACATCCTCCCACGTCTCAGCGGGATAATGAAAGGATACATTATCCTCAGATAATAAATCTTGTATCAAACTAACACCTCCTAAACGTACTTCTGTACATATAGTTCTATTATAGCTATTATAATAAATTTTTCATATATCAAAATAACAATGAACTTATAAAAATGAATAAAGCTAACATAAGATTTTGCTATTTATAATTTAATAAACCCTTATACGTATAATACCTATACAGGTATTAATATTGTATATATATTGAAAATTCTCTATACTTAGATAAGACTTAAACTACCTAAATAAAAAATAGAATAAGGAGATTTTATGCAGACTTCGGTAAAAGTATTTGTACTCTGTCTAATCCTCTGTATTTCATTAGTAACAGCTTTACAGTTTGGCGCTAAATTCATTTCTCTAGACCAAATTATTTCAGCACTTATGTCTATGATTGATGCAAATACTACAGCATCTATGACTGATACGATTATTACAGATATCCGCTTACCACGACTTATTTACTCTGTTCTAACAGGTATAGGTCTATCACTTGTAGGTCTATTAATGCAAACTGTCACACGCAATGCCCTCGCAGATCCCTATGTATTAGGTGTTTCTTCTGGCGCAAGCACAGGTGCCGTTTTCGCTATTATCATGGGTGGCCTACCATTCTTAGGCCAGTACAATACGCCTATTTTTGCGGCCCTAGGCGCAGCACTTTCAATTATATTAGTCCTCTTATGTGTTGGTAAAAGCAACAGCCCCGTAAAACTTATCCTCATAGGTATGGGTATGACTGGTGTATTCTCAGCCTTAACAATGATGATTATTTACGGAGCCAAACACGAAGCTCAAGTGCGAAGTGCTATGTTCTGGCTACTTGGCAGCTTTGCAGGCATACAATGGAGTGATTTACCATTAACAGCAATCATCATAACCTTATTTATGCTATATATCTATACGTTCAATCAAGACCTTGATGTGTTGCTACTCGGTAATCATGAAGCAGCACAAATGGGCCTTTCCGTTAAGCAGTTACAATTAAGTATTGTTGTCATATCCTCTATTGTGATCGCCACACTAGTATCAAAGGTTGGTGTAGTTGGCTTTATCGGCCTTATCATCCCTCACCTTGCTCGGATTATAGGCGGACCTAAACATAAACATACATTACTATTTAGTGCACTCATAGGTAGCATCGTTATGATCTGGTCAGACGTATTATCGAGAGCACTCTACAGTCCAGAAGAAATCCCTATTGGTGTGCTTACATCTTTATTGGGGGCTCCACTCTTCATTTGGATTATCATGAATCGTTATAAACACAATGGTTAGTGTATATCATATCTATAGGAGATACTATGTATCAAATTAATCAGCTGTCTTTTTCTTATGAAACCAAAGAAGTGTTAAAG
Source organism: Veillonella parvula (assembly GCF_018378075.1). GTDB lineage: Bacteria > Bacillota > Negativicutes > Veillonellales > Veillonellaceae > Veillonella > Veillonella parvula_K. Next base: position 27,674 of record NZ_JAGZYE010000010.1, on the reverse strand, counting down.
AATATTTCTGTAACATTTCCTACCAATAAAATAACAGCCATAATTGGACCAAATGGATGTGGTAAGTCTACGCTACTTAGCCATCTATATCGACTTCATCCATCAAAAAACAAAATCACATTAAACGAAAAACCTTTAGAGTCTTATAAAGGTCGCGAGTTTGCTCAATTGGTAGCAGTCTTAACACAATCTAGAGACGCTATGATCGATGATTTTCTCGTAAAAGATATCGTTCTCATGGGCCGGTATCCGTACAAACAACACTTTGGCACCTATAGTTCTGAGGATGTTAAAATTGCAGAGCATTATATGAATGAAGTAGGCATCACCCATTTAGCAAATGAAGAAATTCATCATTTATCAGGTGGTGAGAAGCAACGCGTATTCATTGCTAAAGCCTTAACCCAGAAACCTCAAATACTTCTTTTAGATGAACCTACTAATCATTTAGATATGAAGTATAAAGTGGCACTTATGAAGCAATTGCGTGCTTTTAAAGGCACTACAATTGTAGTCCTTCACGACTTAAATCTAGCGGCTCAATATTGCGATCATATTGTCATCATGAACAGCGGAACTATCCTAAAAGAAGGTTCCCCTACCGAGGTGCTCACACCTGAAATTCTTGAACCAATTTTTGAAGTTCCTTTCAAAACCTCTTGGGATGAAGGGCGCTATCATTTATATTATTAATTAGTAAAGAAAGGACTTACTATGTTTCAGAATTTAAGAAAGTCAAAAAAATTATTATTAATCGCTATGACATGTGCTACATTCGCTATTGCTGGTTGTGGTTCTGATACTACAAAAACTACAGCGGATAATGGAACCTCTGTAACATGGAGTGAAACATTTGATGGTACAAAAACAGACTTTACCGTAAAATCCGCCCCTACTCATGCCGTGTCCATGTCCCAAGCAACAACGGAAATGATGTTACAATTAGGCCTTGAAGACAAAATGGCTGGGACGGCTTTCAAAGAAGAAGAAATCTACCCACCTTTACAAGCGGCTTACGACAAAGTAAAAGTATTATCTGAAAAATGGCCTTCCTATGAAGTATTCATGTCCGTAAAGCCTGACTTCGCTACAGGATGGCCTGATTCTTTCAGCAAACGAGCTATACCTGCAGATAAAATGATTTCCCAAAAGGTTAATATTTGGATCCCTGAATCCATGTTATCTACTAAGGCTGACCTAGAAACCAACTTCAGCGACATGATTAAATTGGGTGAGATTTTCGGCGTAAAACCTAAGGCAGAAGAATGGGTTGCAGGTCAACGTAAAACATTGGCAGCTATCCAGGATAAACTAAAAGACTTACCTCGTAAACGCGTTTTCATTTATGACTCTGAAGACGGTCAACCATTCACAGCATTCGAAGGTTATACTACTAACATCTTAAAACTTATCGGTGCTGATAATGTAATGAGCGGCTTAGGCGTTGATAAAACATGGGCTAAAGGTTCTTGGGAAACAGTAATTGCGCAAAACCCTGATTATATTATTATCGCTGACTATGGCAATTCTATCCGCAACGACGATGATTTCCAACAAAAAATTGAAAAAATCAAGGCTAACCCTCAACTTCAAGACATCACAGCCGTTAAAGAAGGTCACTTCATTCGTGTAAAACTTTCCGAAATCACACCTGGGGTACGTACAGTTGATGCTTTAAAACGTTTAGCTGAAGAAATTCACGGCATCAAAGTAGACTAATTTAATATAACAAGATATAGAGTAATATGTAATATGTAATATGTAATATGTAATATGTAATATGTAATATGTAATATGTATTGTATATTATATTATATTATATATAACGAAGAAGGTCCCAATTCAAATGAATTGGGACCTTCTTCGTACTACTTGTATTGCACACAGCATATTGTTTAGAGAGTAAAGATGTGTTGTAGTTGAAAGATTTAGAAATAATGAATTATTGTAAAATAGATTTAAAATGTATTAAATTGTATATGCTGTGACAATGCCTGATTATTTATACTTCTCGACTATATTGTTGCCTATATCGTTTATCATTATTTGCCTTAATAGCCATGATCAATGGCTTTAGCGAAAGAAACTCTTCATCACTGAGTCGAAAGGTTCTACCAATACGTTTAATAGGATTACGTGGGCGCCCGGCACCGCGTCTAGATCCACCCCATGCCATATACATACCTCACTTTTCACTTGAAAAACTCCTTCTACCGATAGTATAACCTCGTATACATAAGTATGCAATAGCCATTCACTTTAAACAACCTCTTAACAGCCTATAAATTAGTAATAAACTTCATTTATTAGTAAAATGCATAATCAACAAAACACATATTTATAAGTATTTTTCCCTATTCAACTTGAATTGTAACATTAATGTTGCCAAATATAGATAAATCTCTTTTATAGAATATAGTATTTACAAACCAGTTTATTTCTATATTTTTAGACTATTTAGATACTATCACGTACACATATAGTAAATAGAATTTTAAAATAGAAAAGCAAATTATTTATAAATATGACAATATAGCAAGAATATTTTGATAAACAAAAAAGACTGCGTTTGCAGTCTTTTTTACTATAATAAAAAGTATATGAATTAGCCAAATAGTAAGTGACCTACTTCATAAGCAATAGCGGCAACGATGCCAGATAATGGAATCGTTACAAACCAAGCCATAACCATAGATCTTGCTACCCCCCAGTTAACGGCTTTAATACGTTTAGAAGAGCCTACACCTAGTAAAGAACCACTTACTACGTGTGTAGTACTTACAGGCAAATGTAAGAATGTAGCTGTAAAAATAGTAATCGCCGAGTTTAAATCAGCAGCGAACCCATTAATAGTTTCTAGTTTGAAAATCTTGGTACCCATTGTAGAGATAATTTTCCAACCGCCTACAGCAGTACCCATAGCCATTGCAGTAGCACAACAAAGTTTTACCCAAATCGGTACATCTAATGTATCGATGAAACCACCGCTAAGTAAGGTTAATGTGATTATCCCCATCGCTTTTTGTGCATCATTAGAGCCATGAGAAAATGCCATCATAATTGCTGATACAATTTGCATGGATCTAAATCGATCATTTAAAGCAATTGGAGAAAATCTACCGAAAATAAGCAACAATACTTTCATCACAATATAGCCACCAATCATGGCTACAATCGGAGATAAAATAAGAGACAAAAAGATTTTTAAAATCCCCGCCTCATTCAATGCGTCAAATCCTACAGACCAACCCACAGCACCGATGATACCACCAATCAAAGCATGAGATGAGGAACTTGGAATTCCCCAATACCAAGTTAAAAGATTCCATGTAATGGCACCGATAAGGGCTGCAGAAATAATACCACTATCGATAAGAGATGGCGACATTACTATATCACCACCGATAGTCTTTGCAACACCTGTACTAACCATTGCACCCAAAAAATTGAGAGCAGCGGTCATCATAATTGCCTTTTTAGGCTCAATAGCTCGTGTAGAAACGGATGTGGCAATGGCATTCGCCGTATCATGAAAGCCATTGATATAGTCAAAGGCTAATGCTAAAAATACAACTAGCCATACTAAATAATGAGCATCAAGCATACTTCAATACTACCCGGCGGAATGTACCAACCAAATCTTCGCAGCCATCGATTACATCTTCCATAGCGCTAAGGATTTCCTTCCATTTGATAATTTCAATTGGATCTGTACACTCTGTAAAGAGCTTAGCCATTTCTTCATGATAGATATTATCCGCTTCAGACTCAAGTTTCAATACTTGGTGAACACGCCCCTCTACCTTCACATGATCCTTTTTAAGACTCCCCATATAACCAATGGATTTGTTGATATGCTTAACGCATTTAACAACAATTTCACTCATGCGAATAGCACCATCACTTGGTTTGCCAACGTGATACATAACCATTTTATCCATGATTTCTTTGATATTATCCAATGTAGTATCCAGTTGGTCAATCAAAAGCTGAATATCCTCACGATCCATTGGAGTGATAAATGTTTTACGTAAACGCTCTACAGTTTCATTTACTAATTCATCGGCAGCTTTTTCCTTTGTATCAATTTCAAGAAATGCCTCTTCCTTAGAGATATCCCCTTTAAACACGCGTTCCATCATTTCCGCACTTTCATAAGTTAGTGCAGCATGCTTTTCCAAAATACTGAAAAATTTTTCTTCTTTTCCTTTTAATTTAAAAGCCATGAAGATCCTCCCGAACCAGTATTGATTGCTTCAATAATAACAATTTAATTATAGCATACTACAAGTAATTCCTAAACCAATTTACCAATCTCTATATTTTAACCCCTATGCGTATATGGCATATATAGAATCTACATCTGTGAAAGCTTTTATTGACCATATTTCCACTATATAAAGTAGAAAAAAGCAGATAGCTGACTAACATATCAACTATCTGCTATATATTTCTTAGCTATCTTTGTGTTTTTTATTAACTAATAACCATCAACTCTTAGCTATTAGCTTCTGCCGCCGCTTTAGCCGCCTCTGCCGCCTTTTTCAAATTAGGTACGGATGTAGGGCATGTAGCAGGCGTACAAGCGCCATTAGGGCCTAAATCTTCAGAACGATTTACAAAGGTAGTATGTAACATATGATGTGCTTTGTGGCTCATAGGTTTGCCATCAAAAAACTCAGCATACATTTTTTGGATATCTGGATTATCACAAGCAGCTTTTACAGTTACTTCTGCATCGCGAGTATACAAGGAAGCAATGCGAGCTTCACGAGCTTTGTCAGCCATCGGCAATTTAACGCGTGGTTGTCCACCACCACCGATACAGCCACCACGACAAGCCATTACTTCGATAAAGTCATAATGGATATTTTCTGCACGCATGCGTTCGATGAACTTACGCAAATTACCTGTACCATGAACTGCCGCTACGTGTAATGTTTTATCTCCAATCACTACGTCTGCTTCGCGAGCACCATCCATGCCACGAATAGCTTCAAATGGAATCAATGTTTGAGGTGCATCTTCACCTGTCGCCATCTTGTAAGCCGCACGCATAGCCGCTTCCATAACGCCACCAGTGTTACCAAAAATGATACCACCACCAGAGGCTTCACCCATCAATGGGTCAAAAGCAGAATCTTCAAGGTCATCAAAATTGATTTCTTCTGAGCGCAACCATTTTGCAAGTTCCCGTGTAGTAATACAGTAGTCTGTATCGCGCATTTCTGGTGTATTCCAGTATTCCGCAGAGGAGTTCATTTCATCGCGACGAATTTCAAATTTCTTAGCTGTACACGGTGTTACTGCAACGGCAACGATTTGTTTTGCATCAAGGCCCATTTTTTCAGCAAAATAAGTTTTTTGTGTAGGCGCTTGCATAGCAATCGGGCTCTTAGCCGTAGATAGGTTTGGCAAGAATTCTGGATAGAATGTTTCCGCAAACTTAACCCAAGCAGGACAACAAGATGTGAATTGAGGCAATACTGCATCACTATTAATAACGCGTTCTAATAACTCAGATGCTTCTTCCATGATAGTCATGTCCGCACCAAAGTTTGTATCAAGAATATAGTCACCACCCAATTTACGAAGAGCAGCCACCATTTTACCTTCTACAAACGTACCAGCCTCAAGGCCAAATTCCTCGCCTAAACCAACACGTACGGCAGGCGCAGTTTGGAAAATGACGATTTTATTAGGATCAGCAATAGCTGCTTTTACTTCATCAATCTCAGAACGTTCATTAATGGAATCGAATGGGCAAATAGATGCACATTGACCACAATGAATACAAATTGGATGATCCCCATTTGTTGTTAAATCATAATAATCAAATACACCCATGTCTACAGCACAAGCTTTACGACATAAGGAGCAGTTTTTACATTTAGTTAAATCTTGTACTAATGCAATATTTCCGTCTTCAATTGGCACGCGACGGTCTAAAAATTGGTACTTACTCATGAGTTCCTCCTACTTAGGTAACGTTGTTATCGTTAATCGTAGAAATTATACTATACATTGTGAGTTTTATCAATAAACTTACACGTAATTCCTTTGCATAACAGATATTAAAAAATAGCATGATAAAAGGAGTTATAGGCGTTCCTCTAATTCCATCCACCGTTCAGTGAGCACATCTATTTGAGTCTGTGTTTCTTCTCGTTCCTCCATCAGTGACTGCATTTTTTCATAATCAGTAGCCACTTGGCTTATCATAACATCGAGGCCCTTCACTAAATGTTCTAGCTTAGGCAATTCATCCATAATTTTGGCATACTCCGCTTCTTCTGCTTTATTGAGACCCTTCTTTGGTATTTCTTTGAAAGTATCTGTTTCATCACTAGCTACAACATTATCATTTCCAAGGGTATCTACCCTATTAGATTGATTATCAACAGAGTCATCGCTATCAGTCTCTCCACCTTCTACAGCTCGTACCACTTTGGAATTAGCCGGTATATTATCATTTGGCATATAGAATGGGCGCTTGCTGCCACTACTTTCATCAAGAGCATCTTTGTAGTCAGAATACGAGCCATGAACGATTTCAATATGCCCATCGCCGGTAAAGACAAACAGTTTATCCACTACGCGGTCTAGGAAGTACCGATCGTGGCAAACGGTGATGATGACGCCACTAAAGGAGTCAAGGAAATCCTCTAATACCTCCAATGTTGGAATATCAAGATCATTCGTCGGTTCGTCCAGCAATAATACGTTAGGGGCGCTCATCAACAATTTTAAGAGGTATAAACGACGACGTTCCCCGCCAGAGAGTTTTCGAATCGGTACACCATGTAATTCTGGGGTAAAAAGGAATCGCTCAAGGATTTGTCCTGCGCTCAATGTAGATCCATCACCGAGTACCATATAAGAGTGGTCCTCACGAATATAATCGAGAACGCGCATATCTTCATCAAATTCAGGTAGCTCTTGTTTAAAATGAGCAATACGAACGGTCTCACCTTTACCAATAGTACCTCTCGTCGCTTCGTAGGTGCCATCAAGGATATTCATAAAGGTAGACTTACCAACACCATTGGGCCCTACTATACCGATACGATCATGGCGTACCACGTGATAGGTAAAGTCCTTAATCATAGGACGTTCATCAAAATAAAACTCTAAATGCTCAATATCAAAGATGGTTTTTCCTAAACGTGTCTTCAGCGCAATAGGATCCATTTGATCCGGACGGCGGGTTTTCTCCATATTCTTTAATTTTTCGTAACGGTCAAGACGAGCCTTTTGTTTTGTAGTTCTAGCCAGAGCACCACGACGTACCCATTCGATTTCTCGTTTTAAAAATTGACGTCGTTTTTCTTCCGTAGCAGCTTCACGAGCCTCTCGATCAGCTTTCAAGGCAATAAATTCTTCATAATTGCCATCGTATTGATACATATGACGATTTGATAGCTCTAAAATACCATTACATACGGAATCGAGGAAATATCTATCATGGGTACTGATTAATAATCCTCCTTGACGTACACTCAAATACGACTCTAGCCAATCAATACTATCTTCATCCAAATGGTTAGTCGGCTCATCTAGTAATAAAAGATCACATGGATATAGCAATGCTTGCCCCAATGCAAGACGACGCTTTTGCCCTCCTGATAACATAGCTACCTTTTGCTCCACATCAGGAAAGCCCAATTTAGATAAAATAATGCGCGCCTCTTGCTCTACTTGCCACCCGTCTTGTTGATCCATTTGCTCCAATGCATTCATATAGTTGCGAGATATTTTAGCATCGTCTTTACCAGACTCTTGCATTTGGCGATACTCACGACTAATACGTTCAAAAGCTTTTACCATTTGCAACCGAGGATGATTTCCATCAAGAACGGCCTCAAGCAAAGTAGCTTCCGCATCAAAATCAGGTGTCTGCGCTAAGTAATAAATGCTAGCCTTACCATTACGCTCAATGGTGCCTTTATCAGCTTCCATTTGTCCTGCTAATATTTTTAGAAATGTAGACTTACCCGTTCCGTTGATGCCCACAAGACCTAATCGTTTTTCCGTGGTAAAAGTCATACTCACCTCTTTAAACAGTAGCCTTGTGCCATATGATTTCTCTATGTTCTGTAAACTAATAACGTTCATATTCCGCTCCTATTTTGTAATTCTGTTATTTATTATACTACACATTACCATTGACAGTAACAGGCGCCCTCAGTAGAATAAACGTAACATATATATTCATGAGGAGGTATGAGGAGGTCCACATGGCGACGGATATGGTTTTAGACTTTTATGAAAGTATCAACTTTGAACTTATCGACATTGATGGGTATGACACATTATTTACCGAGCTCTTAGAGGATGGCACGTATGCAACTGTGTCCGATGATGACGGCTATATGCCAGAGGACTTAGAGACACCAGTCGTATTCAATGTGTACGACGATAACGACTCCTTCCAATGGAGTGTTACCCTTGATGACTCTTACCAATTAAAAGATTTATTGGATGGTGCAGAAAGTACGGATGCTTTCTTAGTCACATTACAAAAACTTCGAAAAGAACATATTGAACAGTATCAATAGAAAAAAGCGATGGCCCTTTTGGTCATCGCTTTTTCTATATTGGTTAGCTAATTGCCTCTTGAGCTTTCACAAGCTCATCTTGTGCACTACCATCTAAAATTTCAATGAGACTATTTACAATATCAGCAGCCCCATCCACATGCCATTCGCGAGCTCGCTCAGACATTTGTTGAAGTCGCGGAGAATTAATTAACAGTGCAGTTACCACATCTTCTAAGTTATGAATATCACGAGCCCAACGAGCACACCCCCGTTGCTCTAATAGTTCTGCATTTGCCTCTTCCTGCCCTGGGATAGCATTAAAGAATACCATTGGCAATCCGATTGTAACAGCCTCCATACAGGTCAATGCACCAGGTTTTGTAACGAGTAAAGACGATGATTTCATGAGCTCAGAAATATTGGTAGTATAACCATATACGGTGGTCTTCGTCTTCATAGATTCACTAAGGACAACTAACGATTCGTAAAGAGACGTATTTTGTCCCGCTACAACGGTAATTTCACCAATACCATTTACTTCATCTAGATGTTTTAAAGCCGTCTCAAGAGAGCCTAAACCTAGGCCACCACCCATAACAAGAACTTTCACAGGTTCCTCTAAGCTATACTCTTCAATAGCATCACGGAAAAAAGATCGCCGCACTGGAATGCCAGATACATGAATACGAGATTCATCGATACCTGAAGCTACCATTTCAGGTACCATAGATTCTGTTGCAACATAGTAAACATCAATCTGTGGATAAAGCCAAAACTGATGACTACTAAAGTCTGTCATAATAGCCACTAGTGGTACATCTATATGACCTTGACGTTTTAAAATCGATGCCGCCCCACAAGGAAATGGGTGTGTAAAGACCATTACATCTGGCTCTTCTTGTTGTACTAGTTTAAGCATGCGGCTTTTAAGTAGGTACGACAATGCGGTTTGCATAATGGTCCCTCGTTTTTCCCCTTTCGATACGCGATAAATCATATCATAGAGCATGGGGAATACGTCAATCATCTTGATATAGGTACCCTTAATTAAATGCTCTACAGACATAGTTTCTGTATCAAGAAAATCAACATGGGTAATTGATGCTTGTGGCTCTTTTTCTTTCCAATATTCTTCTATGGCTCTTGCGGCTTGCATATGTCCAGTGCCGATTGAGGCAGACACGATGAGAACCTTCCTTGATGTTTCGTTATTCATAATGCACCCTTTCTCTGTGCATTATACCATAAATAGATAAAAAAAAGAGACCTCGAAAGGTCTCTTTCACATCCAATATGGATTATTTTTTGCGTTTTTTAGCTTTTGCAGCGTTAACTTGTTCTTTCAAACCTTTACCAGCTTTGAATGCAGGGGATTTGGAAGCTGCAATTGTGATAGTTTTACCGTTTTGTGGGTTACGGCCTTCACGAGCTGCGCGTTCACGAACTTCGAAAGTACCGAAGCCGATAACTTGTACTTTGCCACCAGCTGCTAATTCTTGAGCTACTGTGTCAAATACAGCTTTTACTGCTTTTTCAGCATCTTTTTTAGTTAATTCAGTTTTTTGTGCAACACTTGCGATTAATTCTGTTTTGTTCATGACAGAACCTCCTTAAAATTACAATACCTTAGAAGTGTATAAACCTCTAGGTTACTTTTCCTGCACTTTAGCCTCCTCCCAAAAAGCATCGAGCTCAGCTAATGAAAAGTCTTCCCATGAGCGATCGCTTTGGTTAACACAAGCTTCTACATGTAAAAAACGCTGTCGGAACTTTGTGTTTGTGCGATTTAGTGCATTTTCACCGCTTATTTTATACCATCTGAATAGATTAATCAAGGAAAAAAGCACATCTCCTGCTTCTTTTTCCATATTTTCTCTATCATTTTGGTCAATAGCCTCCTTAAATTCCCCCATTTCTTCGGAAACTTTAGCCCAAACAGGATCAAGCTCATCCCAGTCAAATCCTAGCTTTGCAGCCTTTTCTTGGAGCTTATAAGCCGCCATTAAAGCAGGTAAACTTTTCGATACACCATCCAATACAGAATTTTGAATATTTTTCTTTTCTTGTGCCTTTAATTCATCCCAAGTGTATGACTTTTCATCTTTTTCAGGATTAAAAACACGAGGATGACGACGAATCATTTTTTCAGCGACATCATTAATTACATCTTGAAGTGTAAAATGACCAGCTTCCTCTGCCAATTGACTGTGAAAGACAACTTGCAATAATACATCACCTAACTCTTCACGAAGATTTGGCATATCTTTATTATCAATGGCATCTACTACTTCGTAAGTCTCTTCTATAAAATAGCGGCGTAAAGATTCATGCGTTTGCTTTTGATCCCAAGGACAGCCATTTGGTGCACGCAAAGTTTTCACTACATCGACTAAAGGTTGAATATCAATATTGTTCTTCATATAGCTTTGCTTCCTCCCTATTGCGTCGAGCTTGTAAGCGCTTGCCTATGATTGGGAAATGGTATATATCATCTTTTACGACAGCTTTAGTAAGCCATAACGATAAACCATATACAAAAATAGCCACTACAATTGCTGTAGCCACAGCGCCACCATTGCCTAATAAATCAACGGTGCTCACATAGATGACTTGTGTAGCACCGCCCATAGCCATGGCAGATACTATTATTTTTAATAACTCTAATGTGTTGAGTACCGAACCTACATATTTTTTTACAAAAATATAGTTAATAAGCGCTGCAATAGCAAAGTTTAAATTCGTCGCCCAAGCTGCACCATTAATGCCCAACTCAACACTGCCTGTCAATTCATAATCTAAGAATGTCTTCACTAATAAGCCGATAAAAATCGACACCATAGGAATTACTGTCCTTCCTAATCCTTGTAAAACACCTGCAGTAACCTGCTGCCAACCGAGAAACACAATACTCAAGCTAATAACAGCAATAACAGGCCCTGCGTGGGGTGTTGCATATATTAATTGCGATATTGGCGTAGCTAGTACACAGAGACCAATACAGGCTGGAATCGTAAACATATTAGCAATTTTAATCGCCGTTTCCGCCCGTTTCACGATGCGATGTACATCACCTTGAGTATGTGCCTCAGATACGGCTGGTACAAGACTAGCGGCTAAGGACGTAGTTAGAATGATTGGCAACCCAATCAGAGATGTTGCCATCCCCGTTAAATAGCCAAATTGTGTGGTTGCTTCATTGAGATAGTATCCAATATCCATCAATCGTTTTGGGACGATAAATGTATCAATGAGTGATACCATAGGAAGCATAATATTCGCCATAGAAACAGGTATAGCAAGGCTAAACAAGCGTTTAACTACGGTGCCATTACTTTCACAAATAGCATTAGGATTCTGTTGTGAAAGCATCTTCTCTCGAACATTGCGTTGTCGGTAGTAAAAATAAATTAATACCAGTAACCCTGCCAATACGCCTGGGAATGTAGCAAAGGTCGCACCACCTGCCGCCAAATGGAGTCCACGATCAATGAAGTAGTATGCCAAACCTACCATAGAAGACACGCGAAAGATTTGTTCAAATACTTGACTCGTACCAGTAGGCACCATATACTGGAAACCTTGGAAATACCCTCTAAAACAGCTCAGGATGGTCACTACAAAAATGGCTGGAGATAATAACTGAATAGCAATTAAGGCACGTGGATCGGTGATAATATGATTATCTACGAGCCATTGCGCACTACCATATAAGGCCAAACTAAATACCAGCCCTAATATAGCGAGTACCCTTAAAGATACGGAAAATACTTGTTGTACGCCTCGCATATCATCATTAGCAAGTTTCTCTGCAATCATAATAGATATGGCTACAGGAATACCTGCAGCAGAAATACTAACGATAATTTGATAGATTGGATAGGCCATCATATATAGGCCAATTCCTTCACCACCTAAAATCCGTGCAATAAGAACCTTACTAAACGCACCGATGACCTTCACGATAATACCGGCTAAGGTTAAAATCATGGCTCCTTTTAAAAATCGATTCATAGGCCCTCCTTAGTCGGTGACTTGTGGCTAAGAGCCTTTATCACCGCTTCCGTAATGGTCAAAACAGAACCTTTCATGCCATTAAGATTCACATATAATGTGGCTGGCTTGGTGTCCATAAACTTCATTTTTTTCCATAAATCTTCTCGTACAGCCCCCATGTCCCAATCGGCCATTTTAGAATCGTCATACCAATGGATGGTGAGCTGCTTATCTCTACGGACGATACTTTTAATGCCCAGTATGCGCGCTTGCTCTTTAATTTGAGCAATGCGCAACAAACGATCTACTGGATCGGTTGGTGTACCGAAGCGATCAATGAGCTCATCCGTCATATCGTCGAGTTGCTCTTTAGATTTAATATGTAACAATCGTTGGTATACAGAAATCTTACGAGCGCTATCTTTGATATACGCATCATCAATAAACGCATCTACCTCTAAGTCGATAGCTGGATCAATGGATACATCTCGCTCAACTTCTTTATTTTGGGCCTTTGCAATCGCCTCTTCTAACATGCTCACGTACATACCAAAGCCCACGGATGCGATATTGCCATGTTGCTGTGAACCTAATAGATTGCCGGCACCGCGAATTTCTAGATCTCGCATGGCCAACTTGAACCCTGCACCGAGCTCTGTGAACTCTTCAATAGCTTTTAAACGCTTTTCAGCCGCCTCTGAAAGTATTTTATCTGGCCGATACATGAAGTATGCATAAGCACGTCTACGAGAGCGTCCTACACGACCTCGCATTTGGTATAGTTGAGATAAACCTAAGCGATCTGCATCATAAATGATGATAGTATTGGCATTAGGAATATCTAAGCCAGTTTCAATGATACTCGTGGACAAGAGTACATCATAATGACCTTCATAGAAATCGGTCATAATCTCCTCAATTTGACGGCCTGTCATCTGTCCATGAGCAATAGCATAACGCAAGCCAGGCAATGCGGATTCTAATAGTTCTCCCATGTGATTAATGGACGCGACACGGTTATATACGAAATAGACCTGTCCACCTCTTGCAAGTTCTCGTTTGATAGCATCTGCTATGAGATTCATATCGTATTCCACCACATAGGTTTGAACAGGCAATCGCTCCTCTGGCGGAGTATTGATAACAGACATTTCTCGAACGCCAACAAGGGACATATGTAAAGTCCGCGGAATCGGTGTAGCACTCAAAGTGAGTACATCGATATTGCTAGCCCACTCTTTCCACTTTTCTTTTTGTGCTACCCCAAAACGTTGCTCCTCATCTACAACGAGCATTCCTAAGTCTTTGAATACCACCTTTTTATTAAGTAATGAATGAGTTCCAATGAGAATATCAATAGATCCATCCTCTACGCCTTTAAGAATTTGTTTTTTCTCTGATGTAGTTCGGAATCGATTAAGCACATCTACTTTTACCCCAAATGGAGCAAAGCGATTTAAAAAGGTTTGGAAATGTTGCTGTGCTAAAACCGTAGTCGGTACAAGTACTGCCACTTGTTTTCCGCTCATAACAGCCTTAAAAATGGCGCGCATAGCCACTTCCGTTTTACCAAAGCCTACATCACCAGCGAGCAAGCGATCCATAGGAACAGGTCTTTCCATGGATTCTTTAATCTCTGCGGTAGCCTGTAATTGGTCTTTCGTTTCCTCATAGGGGAATGCATCTTCAAACTCTTGCTGCCATGGTTGGTCTGGCAAGAATGCAAAACCTTCTGTGATTTCTCGTTGTGCATATATCTCAACGAGTTTATCTGCTAAATCATCAATAGATTTTTTTGCCTTTGTAACAACCTTGCTCCAGTCACGGCCACCCATCTTATTAATACGTGGCACATCACCTTCGTTGCCAATATATTTTTGCAGTTGATCTAAATTATTAGCTGGTAAGAATAGTTTGTCCGTTCCAGCATAAGCAATCTCAATATAATCGCGGTGAATGCCTTCCGTCTCAATTGTTTTAAGACCAATATACTTGCCGATACCATGCATATTATGTACTACATAGTCACCAGGCGTTAAATCTGTAAAATAATTGATTTCTTGGCCCTTTTTAGGCTTATTACGAAGCTTGCGCTTTTGCTGTCCGTAAATATTACCTTCTACGACAACCACGAGATGGCTATTGGGCAATTCAAAACCATCTGTTAATAAGCCCTTTAAAATAACGACGGTGTTCGACTTTGCTATCCATGTATCACTATGAATAAATGCAATATTCTCCCCTTCAAGGGCGCGCTCAATACCTTCTCGTCGTTGCTGATTATTTAGTACTAGTACCACTTGATGATTTAAACGATGCCATTGTTTAATTTCATCTGTTAATAGGGGAATTTGACGCTCAAAGCTCGTCATCGTCTTCCCTTGAATACCAATAGGGTTAAATCCAGTGAGACCAATAGAACGTTGTTGCATAAACGTGAAAGCCACTTGATTCGTAGCATCTACAGTGCGTTGTAGTTCATTCCAATCACAATGATTTTTCCGATGTGTAGGATCTTCTTTTAAGAATTTCTTTAACGCCTCTTGAATACGACCTGGCTCGTCATAAATCAGAGTGCCCTCTTTCACATATGATAGTAAAGTACTATCTGCATCACTTTTACCAAGAAAGAAAGGCGTCACCGTATAGGATTCGATTTGTTCAATAGAACGTTGATTCTCAACAGAGAAGAAACGCAATGTATCGATTTCATCACCAAAAAACTCAATGCGAATCGGATGATCACTATTTACAGGATAAATATCCAAAATATCTCCACGCACGGCAAAATGACCACGTTGTTCCACCTGGTCTACGCGTTCATATCCAATTGTTACGAGCTGTTCAAGGGCTACATCACGTTCAATTGAATCATTCAAAGCAAAATGCAACGATTGCCCCTTCAAATAATGGGGAGATACAACATATTGTGTAACCTCTTCAGCATTGGCAATGACTACTGCCGGCTCTTGCCATGCTAATAATGCTAATGCTCGCATTTGTGCACCTTGATCTTCAAGACTACGTGCTACAGTCGTAAAGTCTACATGATCTGTTATAGGAAATGATTGGACTGGCACATTAGGCCAGAAGAAGGCTAAATCTCGCTCCCACATCTCCTTATGATCCTTATCATGGACTACGATGACTACAGGCTTTTTAAGACCTGCAGAAAAAGATTGGCTTAAGAGAAAACTTTTTTGAGATCCACTAAGACCATATATGACTGACTTTCCCTTACGCTGAAATGCGTTTAGCCCATCCACAAAGGATGGGTTCTGTGAAAGCAGTTTTGTTAATGTATTATCCATACTGCACCATATAGTATTAATTTAAATCTTGTAACTTATTAATTATAACATATTTAAAAATATCAAAGATTCATCTATTTCAATTTTCGAAATACAGAAATATTAATTGACCTTATCACTCTAGTTAATTTATTATTAACACTTTTGATTCTTTATAATTACAATAACCATATACCACAATTTTTATTATAAACAGCTATAAGCCCTAAAACTTTTAATAATATATCTTAACAAGATACATTTCTATTCTTTTATACAATCTTACTTATACCCAATACCTATTGCATAAAGTTTTATACTGGCTTTTTCTCATTTTTACTCATTCAATGATTTACTTTCTAGTGTACTCTTAATTTCAGAATCCTTATTTATATGAAATAATATCTAATATTAGTATAGCTTTTAACACTCCTATACTATAAATTCAAATATCTTTGTTATTGTTTTCAAGTAAACATAAATCTAGAAAAATAGTTATGTCCTAACAACCTTCATCTTCATTTCATTTGCTAATCACTTTTGATATAATCATTTTAGAAAGGAGGTGATTATATGACTAAAACAATAAGAGAACTACAACTACTTGAAGCGGCTATAGTTGAAGCTTTATCCCTTGACGAAATCTATGATGTTAAATTCTTGTGCAAAATTAATAATGAATTGGTATCATGCAATACACTTACATATTTTGATAATACACCATGTATTCCTATTCCTCCAGATGCCTTTTTAGGTAAGCCTAATAAATTTGAACCATTCTTCCCAATGGATATTTTACATGCTATAGATCCTAGTTTGAGCGGTTCATCATTAACCATATTCTTAGCAAATATAGTAAATTCACAAGATTTTTTACTATCTATATTTTCTGAATTAGATTTAAAATCGATTGCTAATATGAAACAGCTTGAGCAATTACCATTAACATTAAGAAATGTTACGTTTTTAAAAAATAATCAAACGTTCCCATTTATTCTTGTTGATGAAAATGAACCAATTACGGTTCTTTCTTTATCAGCAACTTTGAAATAAATTAGATTCAAATATTAATACTTAAAGGATTCCATTTGAACTTGAATATGTGAATCCTTTTTTCTTTTATACTATAATACTCTCTATTGCTATATATTCCTTAAATAGTACTTCTATAAAATTTTTTGTTCTTGTAAGTTCTTTATTTCCTTTTTTACTATTGTAAAAATCAAACATAGTATACTTATCATATTTCTCTAATTATTTTTTCTTTTCTATTCCTATTTTAATTGTATTTTTTTAATAGTATAATCACTTTATAAAGGTGGTGATTAGTTGAACAAACCAATTCAAAATCCTAATTTTAAAGCTACAATTCACGATTGTTCGGAAAAAGGAAAATTAGTATTCACAGTTAATATTCAATCAGTACTATCTCAAGGCAGTTATTTTCTTATTGCTGAGCTTTCTAATGAAACAGAAACTATAGTTGCGTGGGGTATTATTGATTCTGTAAATACTAAGGGCTTATATCAAGCTAAATACAATATGTTTGATCAAGACCCTCATAAATTGACTAAAGAAAATTTAATCATTAGACCCTCACTAACAGAAAGGTCTTTATCTTTAATGCAAAATGCTAAATTTCCAAAATAAATTAATTTCCAAAGCAACTATTACTTACAACAAAAAAGTAATTATATTAATTTGATATATCTATATCTCTTGAATATAAATATTCTTTTTGGGAGGTTTTTATGAATATAACTAAACAAATCAAAGTAATTCAAACTCTTGACGATAATGATAAAGTAGTTCTAAATGTTGGCTCTACTGATGGTATAACTGATAATCAGCGCTTTCTTATATATTCATTAGGTTCTGAATTTTTTGACCCAGATACCAATGAAAATTTAGGTCGTTTAGAAATCGTTAAAGGTACAGGTGTTGTTATTCATCTACAACCTAAAATGTGTACGGTAAAAAGCGATCGAATTGACAAAAGCATTAATACTAAAGTTATCACACAAGAGTCATCTTGGACTACTTTATCTTTCCCTGGTCAAAAAATTACTGAATCAATACCTGTCGAAACTCAATTACCATTTGATAATCCTGAAGTTGGCGACTTTGCTAAAATTATAGAATCTTACCCAACCAAATAATGCATTTTAAATTTACCATAAACATTTTCGATAGTGTACTCTCTGAATATTTACAATATACTTTTTACTTATCGCTCTTTATAAATCTACCTTGATAGAAATCAGACAAACCAAGAGTTTTAACTCTTACTTTCATTTCACAGAAATGATGCCCTCATAGTACAATAATCAAAAATATATTAATTATTATAAGTGGGCAAAAAAAAATACACCTCTAAAGGTGCAATAAAGTTGGTGCGGGAGAAGGGACTTGAACCCCCACGCCGTAAGGCGCCAGATCCTAAGTCTGGTGCGTCTGCCAATTCCGCCACTCCCGCGTCTCAACTGAAATAATAATATCATGTATGGAATTCATCGTCAATCATTTTTTTATAAATGACTTAAAATTCATACATCTAAAAATAGATTCAAAGAAAAACAACTATCTAATTACCCTTACGATTTATGTAAACCCAAAGCAACTTCTAAATCTAAAAGCTCTTAACTCTACAATTGTATATCTATTAACTAACGCTTAACACCTCATCTAATAAACCTTAACTCTACAGGTCTCAATCTAAAAGGTATTACTGATAACTAATATTTACAAAATAAAAAGAGACTGACCCAGAATCCGAACTACTAGAACCCTGGGTCAGCCTCTTTTTTAGGATGATGATGAATAAATGCATGCCCTACATTTACCATAAAATATATTAACAGTCATAACATATGTCATGCTGGTAATACCAAAAAGGTAATCCACCATGACCATAGCACGACATTTAGGTCGTATAGAACTAAAATCTAAATCAAATATAATGCAATTTAGATTCAATAGAACTAAAAAATCCTTTTTACGGGTACGTAAAAAGGAGCTATTAACTTCTCCTCCCTATCTCTCGTAGGTCAAATGGTGAATGTTGAATAGGCAGTTCTCCTGACTCGGCGTCATCGCTAATCTAGCCTTCCCAGTTTCCCAGTGACTTAATTTAGACTCGCTCGACCATACAGTGGCGGGACCGTGCCGGCCTTTAACCGGCTTCTCTATTATGCTTTTCAGCACCTATTCCCAAATATGATATTTTCTATGCCTTTATTCTAACAGTCTACATTCATTTAGTCAATACGGCAGTAGCATATTTATTAATAAAAAAATGCTATATAGGTCTGCCGTATTGTTATAACAAAATATAAAAAGTTTAACAATCTAATCATTAGCTTTATCCAACGCGATTTCTAAATAGCCATCCTGCTATGGACATGCTTATAATGATTAGGATAATCATAGGAATAAAATTAAACCAAATATCCGTCAATCCTGCACCTTCTAAATAAATCCTGCGCATTGCATCAACAGAAAACCGCATAGGATTTCCATATGTAAGATATTGCAATATTTTCGGCATGTTATGTACAGGTGTGATTAATCCGGACAATAATGCTAGTGGAAAAAGAAAGACAAAAACATATACGAGAACTTGCTGCATATTTTTTGCAATAGCCGAAATAGATAACCCCAATCCAATACTACTACTTATAAATGTAAACAACACGGCATACACAAGAAATATGTTGCCCCGAAATGGAACTTTAAACCAAAACATGGCTATTAATAACAATACAGTACTTTGAAACAGTCCTATTATCATGGGTGGTATAGACTTTGCAATCAAAATTTGCATAGATGATACAGGCGTCACCAATAATTGATCAAAGGTCCCCTGCTCTCGTTCTCTCGCCACAGATAAGCCTCCCAACATGATAACTTGTGTCATACTGATCAATATAACGAGACCTGTCAAGAAAGTCCATGAAGACTGCTGATTTTCATTGTACCAGGTACGAGATTCAATCGTGATTCCCTTATGATCAACACCTAACCAAGTCTGATTGAATTGAGAAATGATTTGCCCCATATAGGCTGCAACAAGACCTGAAGTCATTGTATTCGTTCCATTTACAATAACAGTAATAGATGTAGGTTGTTTATGCTTTAAGTTTTCTTCAAAATCCTGAGGTATGATAACCGCCATAATAACCTTGTTGGAGTCTATTAGTGGTGCGATTATATCCGGAGAGTTCGCAGATTGATACAGTTCAAAAACACCGGATGAATTAATAGTCGATTCTAATGCAGCTGCGGTCTGCGTATGACTTTCATCAATCAATACATAGGGAACCTTGTTGAGATTATAGGTTGCGGCGTAACCGAAGAGGAACCCTTGAATAATAACCGGTAACAGTAAGATTATACGAGTTTTAGGATCTTTAAAGGTGGCTAATAGCTCTTTCCATATGATGGAGACAATTTGATTCCAATACAGGCGCCAATTCATTATTCCACCTTCTTCCGCGTAATATAAATTGTCAATATTGTAAAGCAAATAGCAAAACCCGATAATACGGCACTATTTTTAATAATCAAATACCAGTTATTTCCACCTAGGAACAATGATTTCAGTAATTCTAAAAAATATGTAGGAGGTAAAAGCCGTGAAATATATTGAATCACCACAGGTTGTGAATGTGGATCAAATAAAAACCCCGTCAATATCAACGCCGGTAAAAAACTGGTAAGTAACGCCATTTGACAAGCTAAGAACTGTTTCTTCGTAAACGCAGATATAAGTAGTCCCATATTTAAGGAAACAATCAAATACAATGTGGACACGATGCAGATGATCCATAAGGAACCACGCATAGGTACTTCATAAAAGAAATACGAAACACCGAGGCAAAACAACAGCCCCAACATGGCCAATACATAATAAGGCACTACCTTAGCCAAAATAATTTCAATAGGCTTAACTGGTGTAACGAATAAAGCCTCAAAAGTACCACGTTCCCATTCTCTAGCCATAACAACCGCCGTAAGAAAGACGGATACAATCGTCATGATAATCATGATGAGCCCAGGAATCAAAAACCAGGTACTTGTATTTGCTTCATTAAACCACATGCGATGGTTCATTGTTATATATCCACCACGTAGCATAAACGGAATATTCTTAACGGCCCATAAATTAATAGCTGAGTTTACATAACTTTCTATGCTCATCGCTACCGAAGTATCGACACCGTAGTAAATTCCCTGCACTTTCCCTTGTCCACGCATAACTTGAGCAGAAAAGTCCTGTGGAATCACCAATATGGCATCTACCTTTCGTTTTTCCATCAATAGTTCCGCCGTTTTTCTATCGCGAACCGCTATAGGTTGAAAGTACTCAGAGCCGTATAAGGAGTCATACACACTCTGGGTCATAGAATCTTGCCGTTCCATAACCACTGCTATCGGCACGTGTTTAACATCCAAAGTAACCCCTGAGCCGATGAGGATAATAAGTAGTATAGGTAGCACAACACCCAACAAAATAGTGCTAGGGTCGCGCAATACTTGTAAGGTCTCCTTGTATACCAATGAGGAAAACCGTCTTATAAATCCGTTCATACGTCATCCTCCTGTTCCCGTTTTTTTAGTATGACGGAGATAAACGCTTCATCCATAGTACAATTCTCATCGCCGGCAATCCGTCTAACTTCATCAGGTGTTCCCAGTACAACGAGTTTTCCTGCATCCTGAATCATAATACGGTCACAATATTCCGATTCATCCATAAAATGAGTCGTAATAATAATCGTTGTTCCTCGCTTTGATAAAGAAGTAATCTGTCGCCAGAAATTACGCCGTGTAAGAGGATCAATACCACTTGTGGGCTCATCCAAAAAAAGAATTTTAGGCTCATGCATTAAGGCAGCCGCCATGGACAAGCGCTGTTTATAACCACCAGGCAAATCACCGGCTATCATATCTCGCACATCATTTAGACGAAACTCCTTGATAACAGCTTCTATTCGATCATCCTTTTTTTGACTGTACAAACCGTACACACCAGCAAAAAATTCTAGATTTTCCATAACGGACAAATTGCCGTACAAAGAAAACTTTTGCGCTACATATCCGAAATTGCTTCTTGCTGCCGTACGAGATTTAACGACATCAACACCGGCTACACGTAAATCCCCGCTCGTTACAGGTAATAATCCACACAACATACGAAATGTCGTCGTCTTGCCGGCTCCGTTTGGTCCAAGCAATCCGAATACTTCTCCGCGCTGCACCGTAAATGATGTATTAGCTACCGCCGTAAAATCACCGAATGTCCTCACCAAATGAGATACGGAAATTTCTACTGGACGCTCAACCATTTCATTTGGGGACAACAAACGTTTTCGTTCTTTCTCTATCACACTTTCATTCAAATCCATATCGATACTATCTAAAGGCTCAGCCCCTTGTTTTGAGGCAATTTTATCCTCTTTTAACAGCATCATAAAGGTATCTTCCAAACGGCTCTGAACTGGTTGTTCCTCCATACCGTACTCGCTAAGCCAAGGAATCGAAAGCATTTCTTTTGTTTTTATGTACCTCACGGCACCGGCCTCCGGAACGGCATCCGCCACGCATTTCCTGTCATCCATCAATGCGGCCTGTACATTTCTCATGCTCAACGACTTCGGAATCTTTACCTGAAAGCATCGTTCCTCAGACATTTGAGTCAACTCATGCGGTGTCCCAGTTGCTAAAAAGTGCCCCTTATTGAGGACGAAAACATCTTTACAACGCTCCGCCTCATCTAAGTATGCAGTGCTAACAAGTACGCTGATTCCATCTGTACGTACTAACGACTCTAAGATTTCCCATAACTCCCGCCTTGAAAATGGATCTACCCCTACGGTAGGCTCATCGAGCAATAAAAGCTCCGGAGAACGCACCAATGTACAGGCTAGGCTAAGCTTTTGCTTCATACCACCTGACAATTTACCGGCTTGACGCTTAGTAAATTTGGCTAGCCCCGTCATATGTAGTAATTTTTCAAACCGCTCCGTTCTCACATGCAAAGGAATACCGTGTAAATCTGCATAGAGATTCATGTTTTCACTGACGGATAATTCCTCATAAAGCCCAAATTTCTGAGGCATATAACTGAGTCTATCTTGAACTGCCTGTGAATGTGCTTTCACATCCATTCCGAGGACCTCTAAAGAACCAGCCGTGGCATCCAATAAACCAGCTATCAAACGAATCAAAGTCGTTTTTCCCGCCCCATCTGGACCAACCAACGCAGTTAAACAGCCTTTCCGGATTTTAAAATCCAAATGGTCCAATGCTATTATAGGATCAGCTCCGACAAGGGGGAATTCTTTATATAATTGTGACCCTTCGATTGCATATACATCATTCACTGCACACCTCTATATATCAATGGAAACAGTGGCAGGCATTCCTAAACGGAGACGATTATCCGGATCATCTACATATACCCGCACTTCATATACAAGTGTAGTACGCACATCCTCCGTTTCTACCGATTTAGGTGTAAATTCCGCTACGGAAGAAATATATCCGATTGTTCCGTGAATCGGTTCGTTCTTATATGTATCCGTTGTTACATTTGCATCCATACCGTTATAAATTTTTCCTAAATCCCGTTCGTTCACATATACACGAACCCATTTCTTAGTATTCTCAGCCAATTTAAATACAGGTGTATTCGGTGAAGCCATATCACCGACCTGTAATAATCGGGCCGTTATAACACCGTCTATCGGGGACGTTAATACAGATTGGTTCAACAAGAACTCCTGACGGGCCAGTTCGCTTTTCATCGCATCCAATTGGGCTTGGGCCTGTGCTATATCTTCCTGTCTTGGCCCTGCGACAGCTAAATTGTATGCTTGCTGAGCCTCATTTAATTTGGCTTCCGATACTTTCACCTTCGCCTGTATATCATCTACAGACTGTCGACTAACGGCCTTACCATTTGAAGCATTATAGGATTTTTGTAACTTCTCTGCTTCCTGTTTCGATTGCGCTAACGCAGCTTCTGCAGATGTAACTCGTGCCGATGCTTGAGCGATTTCTTCTGGTCTACTGCCGGCCTGCAACTTGGCCACTATAGCTTCCTGTGCTACAATGGTAGCCTTAGCCTGCTGTACAGTAAGATTCAATTCATCAGAATGTAAATACCCCAAAATCTGCCCTTGGCTCACCACCGCACCTTCATCCACCAAAAGGCTGGCAATCCGGTCACTTCCCCGAAATGCAACATTAACTTCACGCAGATTCACATTGCCTTGCAACACAATATGATGAGAGGCAATGTACGCTTCGTATTGATTATAAGCATAATAACTTACTCCACCCAAAATTATTAGAAAGGCAATCATTATACCTGCGCACTTTTTTCTATTATTCGCCATCCACCCTTTAATGACATCAAGTTTCTCTTTCATAATCATTCCCCGTTTCTCACACTATTTCTTAGCATGCGAGTCCGCCTCTGCCTCCTGATCCATGTCCATGGCTTCCCAACCACCGCCTAAGGATTTGAATAAACGAACGGTATCAGCAAACTCTTGCCCCCGACTCATGATATATTGCCGCCTTGCAGACAATACATTTCTTCGTGCATCAAGAACACTTAAGTAATCGCTAAGACCGGAGTCAAAATTGGTTTGCGCCAAAGATT
This sequence comes from Veillonella parvula, assembly GCF_018378075.1. Lineage (GTDB taxonomy): Bacteria > Bacillota > Negativicutes > Veillonellales > Veillonellaceae > Veillonella > Veillonella parvula_K. The sequence goes on along the minus strand of NZ_JAGZYE010000010.1, from coordinate 3,180 downwards.
CCGCTTGCTGTGCAGATTCTACAGCAGATTTCAATTCCTCGGACTTAATATGATCCTGAGATGCATCCGTTACCGCATTTCGAACCTCCCCTACAGCTTTCAAAACAGTCTCTTCGTAAAGTGCCAAATATTCCTGTTCCTTTTCTGTTTGTATCTTTATATTCTTACGAATAGCACCGGCATTGAAAATAGGCATAGTGATAGATGGTCCTATTCCTATCATTTTACCGATAGCCGAAATAAGACCTCCCGATGAAAACGACTCCAAGCCTATACTGCCATTTAGTGAAAACCTAGGCTTAAGGTCAGCCTTTGCAGCCTTGGTTTTCTGTTGTTGCGCCGCAATACGTCGTTCCGCCGCCTGAATATCAGGCCGTTGTCGTAAAGCTTCCGCCGGTATGCCGATAAACATGTGTGGATCCACCGTAGGTAATGAAGTATTTTCCATCAATAACCCGTCAATCTCGCCTGGAACTGTTCCCGTCAATATAGAAAGAGCAGCCATTGTGGAAGCTATATTTTTCTTTAATGAAGGAATCTCCGCTTGAGTCTGAGATAATGCATATGTAGCCTGTTGCACAGGTAATTCATTAATAATACCAGACTGATTATTTATCTTAATCAGTTCCAACGCTTCCTGTTGACGCTTCACATCATCTTCTGTTATGCGCAATTGCTCCTGTAAAGTTCTTAACGACATATACTGTAATGCGGTTTCCGCGCTCAAAGATACCCAGGTGGAATATAAATCCGCCTGTGATGCTTGTAACGAATTCGATGCAGCACGTGATTTTGCTTTTTGTCTTCCGAATATATCAATTTCCCATCGCGCATCAATTCCCAATTTACCGGTTTCTACATTTCTCGTCATCTTATCAGATATAGGTAAATTCTTTATCGCTTCTCGGTCTGAATCCCATTCACCCTGACCTCTATTAGCCGACCATGAACCGGAAGCATCTAGCCAAGGTAATCGCTGTGCTTCAGCAATACCCAACTGTAACCGTCCTTGTCTAACTCGAGAACGAGCTACCTCTAACTGCCGATTATTTTTGAGGGTCAAATCAATTAATTGATCCAATACGGGATCATTAAAAACCTTCCACCAGTGGGCTAACTCTTCTTCACTGACCGCGTTCCCTTCCACAACCGCATACGGTAAGGGATGTTTTCCCGCTTCTTCTACCCAAGAATGTTCATTCAATTCTTTAGTTGCTTTTTGTTTCTCTGAAAGCTTAGTCTCATCAGCAGCAGTACTCTTTTTCTTCTTTTTTTTGCCATCTTTGTAATACGATGCAATAACAGGACTGCCTTGGTCAGAATCGTCAACAGTTTTTTCAGACTTATGCTGTATTATCGTATTATCTCGACGCGTTTGATTCGTATCTCTATTTGATTGACTAAAGCTGATGCCAGCGCTAGCACTCCAAGCCCCTAATGCTAAACATATATAAACAATTAAAAGTTGTTTTCTATTCGTCTTCATAGCAAACCTCTTTTCATTTCCATATATATCAGTATCATTATATGTTCATCTTATAATATAAAACCATTATGTATCAATAATATGAAGTATCATTTCAATCTAACTTGAGTTTTATCGAACTTTCACATAAAATAAAAATGTATTAATATAATTCAAGTGGAGGCGATTATGTATATCGGTGAAATCATTAAAAGCTATCGCGAACAACATAATATGACAGTTGAAGAATTCGCAAATAAATCGAATCTAAGTCAAGCAGAAATCACCCAATTGGAAGAATTATTTCAAAGTGATAGAACAACACCTTATCCTGTTGCAATGCGACAAATTAAAAGTATAGCTGAAGCCATCGAACAGCCAATCCCCATCATTATGAATCTTATTTCTGCAGATCAAGAAATTGTCGTTAACGTAGTAGCTGAATCAGATCAGCCACATGCGAAATAATAAAACTTAGTTAATTAAATAAAGATCATTAGCTCATAAAAGGACCCTACATAAATATGTAGGGTCCTTTATATACATATAAAAAGCAAAATAAAAAAGCACCACATTACTGTGATGCTTTAATTTGGTGACCCAGAAGGGATTCGAACCCCTGGCCTTTTGATTCGTAGTCAAACGCTCTATCCAGCTGAGCTACTGAGTCATGTACAAGGTACTCACTTATATTAACATAATGATTGCGGCTACGCAAGCATTTTTTAATATTTTTTGAGTAATTTTATGGACATGCGGCCCGAAGACCGCCATCCAAATTTTGGCAGGGGCAGTAGGACTTGAACCCACAACCAACGGTTTTGGAGACCGCTACTCTACCAATTGAGCTATACCCCTATATTCATCAAGCTTTGCTTGATACTTGATTAGTTTAACAAATATTACATACTATGTCAAGAAATATAGGCTTATTAATCAATAAATAATAAGAAATATTAAAGGAAAAGAGCCCTCTTTCAAGGGCTCTTATGTCTACCTAACTTTTACCTTTATATATACGGGAGATGGTATATATAATTAGAGAGTTTTGTATATGTATTGTTTTGTTTATACACAGGGAGAGTATTGTTGTGTATTTAAGTGTTGTTTTATGTGTTGTATTGTTTTGTGTTGTTTGTATTATTTGTAAAAGGGACAGGTAAAAGTTATTAGTAGTAGACCTCCATTTCCTTAGTTGATCTCAATCAACTATAGCTAGTATATAGATAGTTCGTGAAAACATAGTGAAAGTGATATGAAATATAATCAAAACGAGTAATTTTTGGTACATTTTGGTATATTATTAAATATCAGAAAGATAGCTATAAAGCACGTATTTACTAGGCTAGATAGGGACCTATATAAAAAAGTGATAATTCTATGCATGAATAGAATATGTAATAAATAGTAATTATTAAAATTTATAATTAGACCTTCATTAATTATTTATTATCAATTAACTGATAATATAATTAAAAAATAATGAACTAAGTGATGCAGTGAATCTATCGTCGTTTTATTCTTATTACCTTTAACTTGCCCTACTCACCAGGTCTCCTGGGAGGATAGAAAGCCATACATAAAAAAAGACACACCCTCAGGTGTGCCTTTGCTTCAATCAGCAGCTTCCTATCCTCCCAGGCCGTCTCCAGCCAAGTACTTTCGGCGTTTATGAGCTTAACTACTGTGTTCGAGATGGGAACAGGTGGATCCTC
>NZ_JAGZYE010000002.1:0-255085 GCF_018378075.1 Veillonella parvula | reverse complement strand
TATTTACATCTCCATTTACTATGTGATAAGCTTTTTACGTCATTCATTGACATTGAACCTCCTATGTTGAAATGTTGTGGTTGCCAGACCAACTCCATTTTAGCACTAGGAGGTTCTTTCCTTTTCTCTAAGAAATTTTACTGACCCCCAGTTTAACTGGGGGTTTAGTCATGCCTATTCGGCGTACAATCACTAACTCCCCCAATGAGGCAACTCATTAGGGGAGTTTTTATGTTCTTTATATTACGTTGTATTATAATCCCGTTCCAGTTCTATTATAGCTCCGTTATAATCGCGTAAAGACCTCTAATGCCTTATACGCCATTAATCGATAACCACGCTCGTTGGGATGAACCTCTCCGGCAAAGACAATTTGTCCAATTTGATCTGCTTCAAACAAGGTAGTATAGAAATCTATAACTTTAATATTATGCGCCTCTGCGTAAGCTTTTAGCTGTTCATTAACCTCTCGTACAACCAGATCCAATCCGTCCATATCGCTATCAATTTGAGTTTCTAAACCGATGATTACCGTCCCTTTTGTACTAGCTAGCTCAATAGCTTTGACCAAAGTCTTGTACACATAGGTACTATCTCGACCTTGTAAAATATCGTTAGTGCCACACATCAAGAAAATATGACGTGTTGGATCGGATACAGCAGTAACCGCCCAATTTTCAATATTATAAATCATACCCTGTACGGAGCAGCCATCTTCACCGTAGTTTGTAAAATTAACACCCTCTATGGATGCATCACAGATTTCGACCCAACCGCGTCCATAGGGCACATCATAGCCACGCGTAATGCTATCGCCAAAACAGATGATTCCCATCTTCACCCCTCCCTCCTGTACTATGACTTAATCATATAATAAAAGAATACCATACACAATATACATATTAATTACAAAAAAGGATCCGTTTTGATCTGCCCTCCAATTAGACGCAATTTTTAGAAGAGCAATTCATGTACGGATCCATTTATATTATTTAAGACGAATAAAGAATAATGCACATGCACCAATAATAGGAGCTATAGCGATAGACATCAAAGACATTTGGTAGCTACCCGTCATGACAAGGACATTGCCCAAGAGAAGTGGTGCCAAGAGTGCACCAATTTGGTTAAACAAGTTTACAAAGCCCGCTGTAGTACCGCGCAAATGAGGTGCTGCAGATTGAACTACGAGAGCATTGGTCAACGCACTATGCATGAAGGCCCCAATACCAAGAATCGGACCTGTTATAAAGAGCATATTTGGATTTGACGTGCTTGCAAACAAAATTAAAGCTGGCCCAAACAAGAACATAACGAGAGCCGCTAAATGGTTCTTCTTAATTGGTAAGATATCAGATAAAATACCGATCGTTGGTTTCGCAATTAGCGCAGCCGTACCGAACACGCTCATGACCTGGCCTGCATAGATAGCCGTTACACCTAATTGTTTAACCATGTATAAGTTCGCCCATTGTGTTACGCCCCAAGTCGTACCTGTTGCGAAGAATCCCGCAATCGCCAAGCAACGAATGTTACGGTTAGAAACGATATGCTTCAAGTTTTCTACTAAAGACGTTTGTCCTACGCCAAGCTTAGCAGCCGCTTCGGAAGCCTCTGCTTCTCGTTGTGCGAGAATTTCTGCACTCGGCTTACGCACCGTGAAGTAACATAATACGAGTACTACCAACGGCAAGATGGCTGTAGCAAGGAATGCAGTTTGCCAACCGTAATGTGTAGCCACATAAGGTGCGTAAAGGTTTACCGTAGTAATACCAAAGGAGGTACAACTCATGAAGATACCTACGGCCGCACCCCGTTGGTTCGGACCGAAGTGATCGCCGATAGCACTCAAACAAGAAGCTTGTACAGGACCAGACATAACGCCTAACAAGAAGCGCAAGCCCCAAGCCATGTTATAGTCTGTAATGGTACTCATCAAAGCCGTTACAGCAGCCATACCAATCAAACTAAACAAGATAGTACGTCTATAACCGATTCTATCGGCTAAAATACCGCATGGTAATACCGTTAACGCATAACCAAAGTAAAAGGCCGAAATATGTTGAGACCCCATTTTAGCTGTAAAATGCAATGCCTCATTGAGGATAGGCATAACAGATGCCCAAGACAAGCGCATAACAAAGCTCAACAAGAACGTGAGCCACACGCTAAGGAGAATTAATATTTGAGTTCGCGAGAAACTAAGTCGATTCATACGAGCTCCTTTCTACAGAATATCTAATAAATATATCGATAGCATATCATAGTGAGTAAAGATTGGCTACATAAAACTATTCTCTCTATCGTCAATTCTCATTTGCTTTCACCTATGCTATACTGAAAGCAATAAAGAGTCTTTGTTGTTAATATTCATAGTATAATTTAGTATCTCCAGCAATATAACTATAGATGCTAAAAATATTACTAATCTGTAATTACCCGCATAGGAGATTGTATTATGTTTTTCTTTAATGATATTCGGCCCATAGGCAATAATACTGAAAACTCTTTCGACTCTATCAAACAAATTGATGCTAATGGAAATGAATTTTGGTATGCACGAGATTTACAAGCTATTTTAGAATATACAAAATGGGATAACTTCTTAAATGTTATTGAAAAAGCCAAAATAGCTTGTCAAAATAGCGAATTATCTATTTCCGACCATTTTGCCGACGTCGGGAAAATAGTACATGTTGGGGTTGCTAATAGAGAGATACAAGATATTGTATTATCTAGATATGCTTGTTACCTGATAGCGATGAATGGCGATTCAAAAAAATCGGTTATCGCACAGGCCCAAACCTATTTTGCAGTTAAAACTCATGAACGTGAAATGCAAGAACAATTTATATCCTTGTCCGAGGATGAACGTCGATTACTAATCAGGCAAGATATAAAGGAACATAATACAGCATTATCAGAAGCAGCCAATAATGCAGGAGTTGAAACACCTCAGGACTTTGCTAAATTCCATAACTCAGGCTATCAAGGTTTATATGGTGGCTTAGGTAACAAGGAAATCCATAAGCGAAAAGGGCTGAAACCTTCACAAAAAATATTAGATCATATGGGAAGTGAGGAATTAGCGGCCAATTTGTTTAGATTAACACAAACAGAAGGCAAATTACGTCGCGATAATATTCAAGGTAAAGAAAATGCAAACATAGCGCATCGAGAAGTCGGTGCAAAAGTGCGTCAAACAATTAAAGAATTAGGTGGTACTATGCCTGAAGACCTACCTACTCCACCAAAAAGTATTAAACAATTAGAAAAAGAACAGAAAAAGTTAGAAAAAAAATAATCTCTTTCCCCATACAATTGCCATTAAAAACATTTGCTATACTGGCATATATATCAAAAAGCAATAGACTTACTTGTATCAAATGTTATAAACCATTGCCAAAACTTAAAGAAAAACTTCATGTATATACGAAAGATAATTTTGATAAATCTATCTATCAATGCTTTTATAGTCAATATATTATCAAAGCGTATCTTTATTAATTACTCATATAAATAAGATATAAATTCATGTTAAAAGCACCCCGCCATCAACATTTAACTAACGACATTGGTCAACGTGATTTACATGACCACCTTATGCAAGTCATTGCAATCATGAGAATTTCCAAAAACTGGAGTGATTTTATGAATAATTTTGAGAAGGTATTTGTTAACTTTGTTCAAGATAAGATAGATTTTGACAGTACATTTTAGTGTTAGTTTATAGAATATAAATAAAATGCCCCCATTACATACTGCATACAATGGGGGCAAATTATTTTATTCTTTTGGTGGCAAAATGGTGGCAAAATTGTGTTATAATTCGTTACAATTCGTTATAATTCCAACTCCATAATATCATTATAAACCTTTATTTTTACTGTGTTTGTTGTAGTTCGTTACAATTTGTTATAATCTGTGATAGTTGTATGTATTGGTGGCGGAGAGGGTGGGATTCGAACCCACGGCCCCTTGCGGAGTCACTGGTTTTCAAGACCAGCTCCTTAAACCACTCGGACACCTCTCCATAACGGTACTATTATATCAAATTGACCTAATAATAAGCAATAACGTAATACGTAAAGAAGCAATAATATAATACATAAGCAAGCAAAAAAGCCGACTTGCAGCCAGCTTTTTCATTTGTATTTAACATTTAGTATTGCCCTAATCTTTTAGTTATTTGTCATATATGCTAGAATAGGTCTTTTTTCCACATGCCTATGATAGCAATGATGGAACACACCACGGAAATACCTACTACTTCGTAGAATCCATTCGGATCATCCTGGAACGGCAACGCCACATTCGTTCCCCACAGACTGAATATGATTGTGGGCACCGCCAAAGTAATCGTAAGGGCCGCCAACATTTTCATAACCATGTTGAGGTTGTTAGAGATGATAGATGTGAAGGCGTTCATCATGTTCATCAAGATATTGGAATACATTTCAACCATCTCGATGGCCTGTTTATTCTCGATGATAACGTCCTCTAGTAAATCTTCATCCTCTTCGTACATCTTGAGCAAATGTCTATAAGTGCTGTGACCACGCAAGCGCAATAGGCGTTCCATAACAGTTCCATTCGTACGCAACGCAGAGGTAAAGTATGTCATGGATTTCTGTAATTCCAATAGTTGGAAGAAGTCTTTATTCTTCGTTGTATGACGCAACTGAACTTCAATATCGTCGGTACGGCGATTAATTTGTTGCAAATAACGTAAGAACAATGTGGCTGTACGGTACAAGATTTGGAACAAGAACCGCGTCTTTTTATATGTATAGAATGTAGACAGTTGGTTTGAAATGAACGGATACAACACCTCGGATTCTTCAAGACATACAGTAATGAAGAAGTCAGGCGTCAAAAAGATACCGAGCGGCACCGTATCGTACATATCATTACCGCGAATCGCAGGAATGTTGATAACCACGAAAATATAGTTGTCCTCTAACTCCACGTGAGAACGTTCTTCCATATCGAGGGCGGTCTTTAAAACGTCCGTTGGAATTTCCGTCAAAATATTGATGAGGGACAACTCATCGGGGTCTGGGTTCACCAAATTTACCCAAGAACCTTTTGTGGCATCTGATACAGTGCAGTCCGAAACTAACTCTTCTTCTATGTGTTTGTACACCGTGATCATGCTATCCCTCCTTTCAACGAACATATAGTAATCATCTAATAAATTATATACTATTTTATAGCTATTATTCAATTCAATTGTGAAAGTTTTGTTTATGTAGTATATACATAAATCACTTTATGTCTATTAACAATGCACAATTGTATATGTTAAAAGCATCTCAAAACATCCTTTTATCAAATCTACCAAAAAATCTAGCGAGCACATAGATTAATAAAGCTGCTAAACTAAAAAATCCACCAAAAGATTAAACCACTAAAACTTACAGTGAGTAAGTATGCAAACAAATAATCAGCAATATATCATTAGGTTAAATCTTATAAAAATAACCTCTATACTAGCTTATCGCTAATATAGAGGTTATTTGTTTTATCCTACTCTGTCAAATCAGAATCATGTCATTTGTTATATTTCTGCATTAATCTATAAGATTACTTTCACCAAATTAACGGCGCAAGATACGAATAGAGTTCAAAATACAAAGAATGGATACGCCAGTATCACCGAATACCGCCCACCACATGGATGCATAGCCCATAAGGCCTAGCGCCATGATAAGAATTTTAACGGCAATAGCGAATACTACATTTTGCCAAGCAACACGCAATGTTGCTTTGGACAAGTCTAGGATATGTGCAATGGCAGTCAAGGATGGACGCATGAACACAACATCTGCCGCCTCGATAGCCGCATCAGCACCACTACCCATCGCGCCACCTACATCAGCACCTGCAAGTACTGGAGCATCGTTGATGCCATCCCCTACGAACATAGTTGGACCATATTCAGAGCGAATATCTTGTACAACAGACAATTTATCTTGAGGCAACAACTGAGCACGTACAGCACTTACGCCAGTTTCTTTAGCAATGTAATTTGCACTTGCTTCAGCATCACCTGTAAGCATAACAGTTTTAATATCTTGACCATTAAGATTAGCAATCGCTTCAGCAGAGTCTGGGCGAGCTTCATCGGCGATGATGATACGACCTAAGTATGTATTACCTTCTGCGACAAGAACTTCTGTGCCATATTCAGCAGCTTCTGTTGGATAGCCTTGCACATTATAGCGTTCCATAAGACGACGGTTACCAATAAGTACTTGTTGACCATCTGCCATACCTACCATACCTTCACCAGCTAACTCTTGAACGAAATCAGAAGGTTCCACTGTAAGGCCTTGATCTTTTGCTTCAGACACGATGCTTGTTGCGATTGGATGTGTAGAAACGGCTTCGATAGCTGCCGCCATGGATAACAATTGACTGGAACTTACATGAGAGCCTACAGTTTCTACGCTGTGAACTTTGAACTCACCAGATGTGATAGTACCAGTTTTATCAAGAGCTACTGCTTTCACATTAGCCAACGCCTCGATAACTCGACCACCTTTTAATAAGATACCGTGTTTAGACGCATTGCCGATACCGGAGAAGAATGCAAGTGGCACGCTAAGCACCAATGCACATGGGCAAGAAATAACGAGGAATGTTAAGGCTGTGTAGATCCATTTATGCCATTCACCAGTAATAAGGGATGGGATGATAGCTACAGCCAATGCAAAAGCTACAACGATTGGTGTGTATACGCGAGCAAAACGAGTAATGAAACGGTCGATTTTAGGTTTAGAGGATGCTGCATTTTCCACGGCATCAAGAATTTTAGTAACCATGGATTCTTCAAGAACCTTATCTACACGCATTGTAATGCGACCAGATTCGTTGATACAACCAGACATAAGTTGAGTGCCAGGTACGGCGCGAACAGGTACAGGTTCACCTGTTACAGGTGCTGTATTAACGCGTGTTTCACCTTCAAGCACTGTGCCGTCTAGAGGAATTAAATCGCCAGGACGAACTTCGATAGTCCAGCCTACTTCAACCTTTTCAGGAGCCATAACTACGATTTCACCACCGCAGTCTGTATCTACAACGCGCACCTCTTGAGGACGCATATCAACAGCGTTCATGATTTCTGTACGACTACGATCAGTTGCTTTTTCTTCGAAGAACTCACCGATACGGTAGAACAAGATAACGCCTACGGCCTCAGGCAATGCATCGATAGCAATAGCACCCAATGTAGCGATAGACATCAAGAAGTTCTCGTCGAACACTTGGCCTTTTAAGATATTGCGACCTGCGATGCGCAATACTGGGAACGCAAGAAGAATATACGCAACATAGTAAATTGGAGTTTCAATACTCTCTGGTAAGCTGATGGATGGGACAAAGGATGACAAAACATCATAAATCATAAATAACAAGCCTGCTACGATGACTGCAATTGTTACAGCATCACCATCACGATCCTGGTCAGGACCATGATCATCCATAGCCGCTTTGGATTTACGTTCATAATCTGCTACGGTTATGCCCTCTTCGATGGCATCACAAATGTCTTGAATGTCACGTTTAAGAGCTTCACGGTCTTCCCAAGAGCCGGTTAATTTTAATTGATGTGTAGCAAGTGTGAAATTGGCAGTCTCTACCACATCCATTTTACAGATACGATCTTCAATTTTTGCTGCGCAGTTCGGACAGTTCAAATCCTTCAATAACAATGTTTCTTCCATGATATCTCCTTTGATAATAGTGAACGCTTCTATCCTGTATTGTAAGTTAATAGGTAATATTTTTCTAATACTTATTAGACATATCTTGTTTCATATCTTGTTATATATGTTCCTAAACATTTTTCATCAGATATTTTTATTTATATGAATACCTGTTCATATGTTTATATTACATCAAAGGAGATTAAATGTCAATACAAAATCATATTCAACATATATCAAATTTTATTTACTTTAGTTCTAACTATATTCACCTTATATCAAATTTCGTTCTACCAGGAATTTATGTGCTACATCAGCTGGTAGTTGATGTTCCGTTTCAACGGCGTAATTCATCTTCGCCATCTCTTGATCTGTAATCGTATGATTCAAACTTTCTAATACAGGGCGCAGTTCAGGATGAGCAATCAATACTTCGCTACGTACCACATTGCCAGACATATAAGATGGATATAAATGTTTATCATCTTGTAACACCGTAATCGGTGCGATACTTAATTGACCATCAGTCGTGAATATCGGCATTACATCCACCTCATCACGACTAATAGCCGTATATTTTAGCCCTATATCCATATCTTTAGTAGCTTTAAATCTCATGCCATACACGCGTTGTAATCCAGCATAGCCATCTTCACGTCCAAAGAAATCATATTCCCCTCCTAATGTTAGGGATGGTGCTATACGAGCAAGATCAGAATACGTTTTTACGCCATAACTCTGAGCAATTTCATTACGCACCCCTATGCCATAGGTATTATTAAAACCGTACATGCCGACCCACTCAAAATTATATTTCTCTTTATAGGCCTGTGAAAGCTCATTAAATAGACTTTCATCATACGTATCCGTACGTTTTAGCACAGCAGACCAAGCTGTACCAGTATATTCAGGATATATATCAAATTGGCCAGAAAGCATAGCTGGTTGAATATTTGATGTACCACCACCGACACCTTCTGTAACCTCTACGGTTAAATCAGTCTTCTTCTCGATCAATTCTTTTAAAACATTCCCCAAAATAAGCTGTTCCGTCATGGGTTTCGTTGCAATATGAATAACATCGGTCTTCACATGACGGCAATACATAGCCCAACCACCTATACCCATCGCAATTATCATCATCATCGAAACAAATATAATCGTATAGCGCTTCATATGAGGGCTAATACGCGTTACTCTTTCACCTAAAGAAAAGAGAGCATCAACGGTAATGGCTAATAGGGCAATCAGTAGACTGCCTGCAATTGTCAAAGCACTTTGATTCGTTGTAATCCCCCTATAAATCGCTACACCTAAGCCACCAGCACCAATAAAGGACGCAATACCTGTCAAGGCAATGGTCATAACGAGCATGGTCCGTATACCAGCCATAATAGTCGGCATAGCCAAAGGAATCTCTATATTCCACAAACGTTGAATCCGCGTGAGCCCTAATGCAATCCCCGCTTCACACATGGCTTGATCAATCTGGTTAAGACCAGTAAATGTATTTCGTACCATCGGTAATAAAGCATATATAACCAATGCAATGATAGCCGTCGTATTACCAACACCTGATACGTACAACAAAAGGCCTAACATCGATATAGATGGAATTGTATATAGGAAATTAACCACTACCATAACTGGCGCAGCTAGCCGTTTATATTCGTATATAAACACACCCAATAAGCCACCGATGATGGTAGCAATAACAGAAGCTAATACTGAAATTTCTATATGCTCCCATAATAGCTGGAGGAAAAAATCATAGCGATTTATAAGTAATGATATGACATCATGCATTACATACACCGCCTTTCTAAGTCAAAAACACGAAAAATTATATAGGTATATTAGAGTCAACAAAACTAAAGAAATCTTTATAAAGCTATATTTACCCATGATACTATTGTATACCTAATTATTTCTTAACTCTAGTCTATTTACCATACACAGTAAAAGCCATCATTTATATTTATATATCATACAAGTTTAGCTCTTTAATATATCTGAAAGGAATAACAGTTCCTTGTACAGATAGAATTTGTAATTGCTCACTAATCATATCAACAGCTCCTATAAGTTCCGTATATTTTCGTTTGTTGTAGTAAACGATTCGTACCCACTCCCCACAACGTACAGATTGTAAAACTGTATTTAACTCGTCTATTTGATCCTCTGATAACTCTGCCCGATTTTCTTTTGGCTTTGCTACAGCGGCTAATAACGCTTCAAATCCCCTCAATGCCGCAAAGGGCATAAATTGTTTTGCTCGCTGTAACCGAGACATGCGATGTTTCATTAATGTATACCTCCCCTTACGCGACTAATGTATTTCCAATGTATCCATTATAATATCTATTCCCCATTATGACCGCCTACCAAGGTATTTCTAAAGCGCATGGTTCCTTCCTCTTGTAAACTAGAGGCACGCAAAATAGAATTCTTACCAAACTGTTTCTTAATGGATAGCATAGCCTCTTGTACCTGTCGCTCTTTTTCCTCTTCATTTGTAGTAAGAGTGCTAAATAGGTCCACCTCTTGAGGTATGGCGGATCGATTGACTAAATCCTCAAAGCTGACCCCTATACGCCGTATGAGCTCATTCTTATGGCAATGCTGCTCGTATAATTTAATAACCGCCGTCGTCAAGGTCTGTAGAGAATCTGTATACTGCTTAAGCTTTTTAGAACCTCCTGTAGAGCGCATCATTTCATTAGCATAGCCGATATGAACATAGATATGATTTGTAACCCCTTTAATTTGTAAAAGCTCTAACACCAAGGACTCTACCATTTCACGCATAGGCACGCATGCCTCTTCATAGGTATAATTGCGCAACAAAATCTGACTGTGCGAGATAGAGTGCTTAATGGGGCGATACGCATGGATATCCGCAATCGTACAAGGCTCACGGCCCCAAGCATGGTCAATGATGAGCTCTGCATTAATGCCAAACTCCTTGTACAACTTCGCTTCTGGAATCATGGTAATACCATGTAAATCATAAGCACCATACTTATGCAAACGATTAGCTATGCCCTTACCAATCTGCCATATATCGGTCAAGGGCTGATGATACCAAATTTTCTCTTTAAAAAGGCTTTCATCAAGATAACCTATAAAATCAGGTGCATGTTTCGCCAAAATATCGAGGGCAATCTTGGCGAGAAACAAATTCGTTCCAATCCCAACGGTGGCATAAATCTTCGTTGCCGCTAGCACCGCATCAAGCAACATCTGCGCCAACTGACGAGGCGTCTTTTTATATAATGGCAAATAAGGCGTGATATCGATGAAATACTCGTCGATAGAGTACACATGTACATCTTCGGGCGCCACATACTTGAGCAAGGTTCCATAAATCTCAGCAGATACCTGCATATACCGCTTCATATGTGGCTTCACCGTCAAATACTCAATATGCGGTGGAATCTGAAATAATCGGCTGCGATTTTTAACACCTAACTTTTTTAAGGCTGGAGAAATAGCCAACGTAATAGCCCCCTTGCCACGAGAACCATCGGCCACCACCAAAGGTGTTGTAAACGGATCCAGTCCCAAATCGGCGCATTCTACAGATGCGTAAAAACACTTCAAATCAATACACATATACAGCCGATCCGTATCAGCTGAACCCATACAAACACCTCCCTAAAGCGCTAAACAACTAGCTTTTACAAAAATTAAGAACACAAGAATTTGTATGACTAGTATAACAAAAATTCGCAGTATTTTCAAACATATGTTTGTCTTTATAAAGGTAATTTTATAGAAAAATAAAAAGCACCTAACACTAGATATATAATCTAATGTTAGATGCCATATGTTTAACAAACTATTAAAGATAGCTAATTTATTTCTATCAAAACAAACTTAATAACACTAATCCCCCTAATACAATTGAAACAGCGCCATACTCAATAGTTATCGTCACATTATCTATACTTACTTCTCCATTTTTTGCAAGCACACCTGTCGGACTAAATTGAACCATAGGTCCACTGGTTGGTGCAAAAGGAATATAAAACTCTACACTCTCAGCAGTATGAGTTTCACCATTCAAAATATACTTAATATCATAACCATAAATATATCTATCCGCACCAATCACTCTAAATGGTATTTCCTTTGTAACTCGTGGAAGTATAGACACAATCGTTACTGGAGTTCCATTGCGACGTAATAAAAATCGTTTGATAATTAAATACAACCCACTAATTATTAACCCAAGAGCCACACAAAAGAAGTAAAACACAAAAAACTCAGTACCTCTAACCATCATACGCTCCTCTCCCAACAATACAACGAAAACTATCGAGTGCCACTATATTGATGGGACACCTTCATATCTACAGTGATAAAAAGAAAGGACTATACTTATGCAGCGACATCAGGTCACGAGGAGCAAAGAAGTATAGTCCTTTCTTTTTAATTAAAATGTAGCTGTGTTATGGGGCCCCATCAATATAGGGCACCCCCACGATAGTTTTCATTATTGTTCCGGCCCTAAGTCTCGGAATTCTACGTCTCTAAATTGTGTTAATTCTCCAACGAATTGGAGTTCTACGGTACCGATGGAGCCATTACGATGTTTACGAATAAGGACTTCTGCATTGTCCCCTTTTTCGGAGTTTTCATCGTAATATTTATCGCGGTACAAGAAGATAACGATATCCGCATCTTGCTCGAGGGAACCAGATTCACGAAGGTCCGAAAGTACAGGCCGTTTATCTGGTCTGCTTTCAACACTACGAGATAACTGAGACAAAGCGATAACCGGTACGTTAAATTCACGAGCAATCAGTTTAAGATTACGAGAGATTTCGGACACCTCTTGTTGACGATTTTCACTGCCCTTACCAGCATTTCGACCTTGCATCAACTGAATATAATCGACGATAACGAGATCGAGGCCATGTTCCACCTTGAGACGGCGCAATTTAGAGCGCATATCTTGTACGGTAAGACCCGGCGTATCATCGATAAAGAGCTTGGATTTACTCATGCGATCCGCTGCGGCAATAACCTTTTCCCAGTCAGCAGGATCCATGTTCGCACGGCGCAATTTTTCAGAGCTCACACCTGCCACGGAGGACAAAATACGACCAACGAGCTGTTCCTTGCCCATTTCCAGGGAAAAGAACGCCACCGTCTTGTCGTACAACATCGTTACGTTTTGAGCAATGTTCAAGGTGAAAGCTGTTTTCCCCATCGCAGGACGAGCCGCTACGAGGATGAGGTCAGATTTTTGTAAGCCGTTGAAAATATGGTCCACATCTTTAAAGCCTGTTGGCACACCTGTAATAGCACCATCATGCTGTTGCAGTGCATTAAGTTTATCTAGATTAGATAAAACCACTTCACCAATAGCTGCAAAGGAGGATTCAGACTGAGTTTGACCGCTTACGTCTAGCACCATTTGCTCTGCCTTATTGAGGATTGCCGTCGGCTCATCTTCGCCAGCATACGTCATGCCTACGATTTTATTCCCTGCATCGATGAGGCGGCGCAACTGAGCTTTCTCGCTGATGATTTTCGCATGTTCCTCTACATTGTAGGAAACCGATTCATTCGCAAGAGATGTAATATAAGCAAGACCACCTACTGCATCAAGGCGCTTACGACGGTCTAGTTCTTCACCAACTGTGATAAAGTCAGCCGTCTTATTGGCATGCACGATTTCTAGAATAGCATCGTAAATAATACGATGTGCATCTCGGTAAAAATCTTCAGATTTAAGAATACTCGTCACCGTATCTACAACGGCACCCATATTGGATCCATTAGTTAATAAAGCCCCCAAAACGGCCTTTTCCGCATCTAGATTATGCGGTGGAATGCGTACATCCATGATAATCCCCTTCACACAACCACTATGGATAAAAGAATTCACCATACTCAAAGAGCATGGTGAATACTATTATTCGGCTACTACATTAACCTTGATAGTACTTGTAATTTCAGGATGAACACGAACTAATACGTCATGTACGCCCAATGTTTTCAATGGTTCTTTAATTTCGATTTTCTTTTTATCGATATCTACTTTGTATTGAGCTTTAGCAGCATCGGAAATATCTTTAGCAGTAACGGATCCGAATACACGGCCTTCTTCGCCCATACGAACTTTTACAGTTACTTCAACCTTAGTCAATTGAGCTGCCAAGATCTTAGCTTCGTCATTTGCAACGGCTTTATTATGAGCAATGGATTCTTGTTTTTGTTTCGCATTATTTACGTTAGTTGCTGTACCTTCAAGGCCGAGGCCTTTTTTGATCAATACATTACGACCATATGCGTCGCTAACTTCAACGATTTCGCCCTTTTTACCAACTTTTTTAACGTCTTCTAACAATACTACTTTCATTGTTGTTCCTCCTCTTGTTCTACGGAATGAAGCGCATCAAGAGCATGCTCCAAAATGGCCTGCTTCGCTTCCTCTATGGTCATACCTTGTAATTGAGCACCAGCCACAGTTCTATGACCGCCACCACCCAAGGCTTCCATTACAACTTGTACGTTCACCTTGCCTTTGGATCGAGCGCTGACGCCGATACCGCCATCATTTAGGGAATATAGTACAAAAGCTGCTTCAATATCTTCATTACTAATGAGCATGTCCGCACTTTGTGCAGCCAACGCCATCATATCCTTCAAACCTTCAGGCGCTACGGAAATAGCAATCCCTTCAGTACGACTTGCTTCAAATACCATTTTAGCACGCAATTGGATAGAATCGAAAGTTTCAATAAACAATTGTTTAACTCTGTCGATATCCGCTCCTGCACGGCGCAAAAATGCTGCAGCCTCAAAGGTACGCGCACCAGTTTGTTGAACAAAGTTCTTCGTATCTAATACGATACCTGCATAAATGCCTGTAGCTTCCGCTTTTGAAAGTTTCACAGGAACACCTGCATATTGTACAAGCTCTGTTACGAGCTCAGATGTAGACGATGCAGATGGTTCCAAATAGGTAAGTAATGGATTTTCTACAAAGTCCGCTGCACGACGGTGATGGTCGATAACGATGCGTCGTTCAGAAATTTCAAGCGCCTCTTGAGCCGCCACCATTTCCTGACGATGCGTATCACACACGACAGTGAGCGTATTCGCATCTACCCATACTCTTGCAGCTTCTGCAGTAATAATATTCTCTTTCCAGAACTCTGACTCGTTAAGAACATTCACCATTTTATCGATGGCGCTAGTTTCTTTTGAAAGCGCAATGCGCACGTCTTTACCAAGTGCTCGAGCAATGGCTGCTACACCGATAATGCCACCTAAGGCATCATAGTCTTCGCGCTGATGCCCCATGATAAGGATCTTATCAGAATCAATCATAAGCTCATGTATCGCTTGAGATACAACACGAGCACGAACGCGCGTATTCTTCTCAACGCCTGCCGTATTACCGCCAAAGAAGCGCGTACTTTCACCATCCATAATACACACTTGGTCACCACCGCGACCTAATGCAATATCTAAGGCTGCACGAGCACGGCCAGATACATCTTTCACAGAACCTACATTTTCACTAATACCAATAGAAATCGTAGCTGGTACTTGACGCGGAGAAGGTACTTTACGGATTCGTTCGAGCACTTTAAACCCGTCTTCCTCCATCTCATGAAGCGCACCACGAGAAATGGCAAAGGTATACATATCATCTTGGAAGTTACGAATAAAACCTTCGTAGCGGTCAATTTCATCCATGATGATATTATTTATATCTGTCCAAATACTAGTATACTCACGATCACTAAGACCTTTTGTCAATTCTTCGAGATTATCAATCTGAATCATGCCCCATACAGGCTGTCCCTCTTCCGCTTTAATACGGGCCTTTTCTAGGTCAGTAATGTCCTTAAAGTACAATGCCATCACTGCATGTTCCGCAAGTTCATCTTCACTATCAATATCTGATCGCGTATCCCGAGGATCGATAAATTTATAAATAATTTGGAAGTATCGATTTTCATATTTTTCCGTCATATATCCGGACTTACCCCAGATTTTATCGATACGGAAACCAGGCAACAAAGCAGACATTTTTTGGAGCTTATTCCAATCCACCTTAACCCAGTCAGCGAAAACACTATTATTCCACACCAATGTGCCTTGCTTATTAACAAGAACAATCCCCATTGGCAAATTTTGTAAAGCAAAATTAGAAGCTTGTGTGACGTTTTTCATCATCGCACTAAACTGTTCTCTTGCTAAACGACGCCGGTTATGAAGGGTATTATAATTAACCAAATACGCCGCTACTACAATGATTAATGCTAAAATTGCAATAGCCCAATTTAAATAGGCCAACAATAATAGCAATAATACGAGAACGGCAACAATGGTAATTTCTAAACCTTTCCATCTCCGTTGAAAGGATTTCATAACGGCCTCCTTTCTATTACTATTGACGCGCTTTGTAACGTGTCCGTAAATCTAAAAACATATCTATAACACCAAATATCGCTAGTGCTTGTCCAAAGAAGAAGGCATATACACCAAGTAATATCCACTTCAATTTATTACTCATGCGATAACTACTCATTAAATCTGCTAAAGCAGCAAAGCCATGAACAGAACACATAGAACTACCAAGAAGAACTAAATTATTACTAATAGTTGTAATCCATGAAGACTCCATATTAATATGTGGAGCGCCATAAATCCCAATGATACCAAGTGCATATAAACCAGCACTCCAAATAGGCATCTTCCATTCTTCAATCGGTAAAAATCGAGGTATGGAAATATGTAATCGCTTGCCTAACCATATAGATATCTGAATTGTTACATAACTATATGCTACTGCGGCTATTGCCACAGCTACAAAAAACATATCCTTCAAAGAAGCAGTAAGCTTATTCATTCTTTCTAAGAATAAATCCGCTTGCTCTTGTGTCATATTAGGATTTGTTTGTAACGCCTGTTCTGCTAATGTACGAGCTTGTTCAGTTATTTGAGTATCTATCATTGATAAGTCAATACCAGATATATATACTTGTGAAATTAGGCTAACTAATACAGCAATAAACATGGCAATACTAGGAAGTAGTAACCGTTTAATCGTTCCCAACGAAAGACGATTGCCTTCTCCAACCCCTACGCCTACAACAGAAAATAACCCTACGGCCAATCCATTCCATGGTCCGAATAACACTACTGACAAAAATGTAGTAATAACGGCTGCCGATATACTATACTTGCGGCCCCATTTTGTTCCAATTATTCCAATCGCTGCAGGCGTAACCAAAAATGCTAAAAAAGCGAAACCAGGCACATATACACTGATAGCACCTAGCATAACACCTATAGCACTAACAAACGCAGTTTCTACCATCGCTCTTGTATTTGTTTTATTCATAAATCACCATTCTTACATAAGAAGATATATTAATTGGTATCTTTTAATTATAACAGTTTAAAAGGGTAACTTCAAATACCCCATATAGTAGACAATTGCGATAGTGGTGCTATTTATAGTACTGGCAATACATATAAATAACGAAAAATAGGGAGCCACCTAAAGTAGCTCCTCATCTCATATTACCATATGTAATTGACGCATCATTTCAAATACATTCACATATGAAACATCAAAATGCTCACATATATCCGGTATTTTGACTTTCGTAGTGCTTGGTCCCGCTAAGGTTTCGTGGGTTACAACCACACCTCTGCGGACACTCGCATAAGCTATAAGCCAAGGATCCGCTTTAGCCAAAAAGCGATGTTTTTCTGCATCCTTATATTGTTGATTTGACATCACATATTCAGCGATATCTACATATGAATTTTGTATCTCATCATCATTTGTCGCTTCAGTAAATGTCAAATAATGAGTGTTAAACCAAGTAGATAACTCATCATTACCGCTCATAATTTCATTTTTAATGTGATCAATAGTTAAAATATTACCTCTACTGCGAGATATCAACTCATTCCAGAACGATGGAACAATATCAAACCCATAATATCGGTTCTTTGCATCTATAAAGGTATTACTATCAAGAACATACATAGTTTTTTCTCCTAAAAACTATACTCATTCACATATTTTGTAAAAGTACTACCACGTAAGCCTAACAACTCATACGCATCTCGATACGCCAATTCACCTGCTCGAGCAGCTTTGACAACAGTACGACTAAAACTTTCACCCAACCGAGCGTGAGCAGTGACATAAAAATCCCCACCACCTCTTGTCTCTCGTTCAGGTAAGCTTTGTAATCGCTGATTAAAACGTTCCACTAGTCTATGATATTGAATTCGAGTAATATATCCATGCTCTAATGCTATACGATAGATAACATATTCACTCACCTTAAAACGCTTAGCTACGGTCTCATAATCCTCCAAATGTTCATTCCACACTGGAATAAATCGAGATTCCGGCACAAGAAATTCACCTGCAAAGCTGTTACAATACGGCTCAGAAGAGCTATCAGTAACGCCTTCCTCACCTAATAATATATGACAAAACTCATGAATAATCGTAAACAGCCTCCCATGATTCGAATCAGCTCCATTGATAAAAATAACAGGTGCATAAGAATCAATTAATGTAAACCCTCTAAACTCATCGACAGATAATTTACGTCTAGTGTTAGAGCCCACAATACCGTTAACAAATACAGTAACACCGATAGCCTCGATGCGTTCACGTATATATGTAAACGGATCTGCTATACCTATTTGCCAACCAGCCTCTATATTTAATAACGAATAAGCTTGATGCACAAGACTTCTGCTATCCATGTGTTTAGAAAAACCCCCTACATAAGATAACGCATCTATTCCTAAATTAAGCTTTCGATATTGACTCAACCAATCTTGGCGAATCTGCATATCATAAATAGTATCTCTTAACTCAGGACTATATGGCCTATCAGGGATTTCACCATTTAGTCTTCTAAAATCAGTAATCTCTTTATCCGATAACTGTGGAGGATTCTTTAAATAAATATACCCTAACGGTACATTGGAAAAAGTAGCTAATGCCTGTATTTGGCAAATTGTCGGATGCACACTGCCGGCAATCCACTCTCCATACTTTGGAAACCGCTTATAAAAAGCTTCATAACCTTTACCACTATATTTAGGTAACCAGTTTAAAATAGCTCCACTCACCGGAAACCGTCCGGACATACCCTCACCTCCCTTTCCCCTTTATTACTCTTCTACTAAATAATATTCGCTACTTATTATAAAATTCCTACTTTGATTACATTAATTTTACAATCATATACCAATGAAAAACAAGCAGTTGTTAAATAAATATTTTAACAACTGCTTGTCTTAATTATATCTATACGTCTTGAATAATTGGCAAGATCATAGGGCGACGACGAGTTTTATCATAGAAGAATTTACCCAATGCGTCACGTACGTTTTGCTTAATGGTTGTCCAGTCTTTGATGCGTTGCATTTCGCAATCTTCAAGAACTTGTTCTACACGGCGCTCCGCAGCAAGCATGAGTTCTTCTGCGTCACGAACATATACGAAACCACGAGATACGAGGTCTGGACCAGCTACGATAGTACCGGAAGCTTTGTCCATCGCCATAACGACGATAACCATACCTTCTTGTGCCAATTGTTGACGGTCACGGATAACGATATTACCTACGTCACCAACACCAAGGCCATCAACGAAGATAGCGCCAGCTTGTACGCGGCCACCTTTGCGACCACCATCTTTATCGAATTCAAAGATTTGACCATTATCGCCGATAAGGACTTTCTTAGGATCTACGCCCATGGCCACACCAAGTTCACCATGACGGCGCAACATGCGATACTCACCATGAACTGGGATAAAGTATTCCGGACGAACAAGGTTAAGCATTGTTTTAAGCTCTTCTTGGCTCGCATGACCAGATACGTGAATACCACGGTCTTTACCGTATACCACATTACAACCTAAACGAAGCAAGTTATCGATAGTTCTACCTACAGCACCTTCGTTGCCTGGAATTGGTGTTGCAGAAATGATAACAGTATCATTCGGTGCCAATTCTACAGTGCGATGGTTGCTTGTTGCCATACGGGACAAGCCTGCCATCGGTTCACCTTGAGAACCAGTCGTTAAGATCATGATTTGGTCATCTGTGTAGTTGTGCATTACATCAACGTCGATGATTGTATTTGGTGGAATATTCAAGTATCCACGCTCTTGGGCAATTTCTGTAACATTGACCATGCTACGGCCCATAACTACAACCTTACGGTTGAACATAACCGCCGCATCAATAGCTTGTTGAATACGGGATACGTTAGATGCAAATGTCGCCAAAACAACGCGGCCTTTTGCTTCTCCAACAGCTTGTTTAATCGCAGGGCCTACGGAACTTTCAGAACCGGTAGTACCTGGTTTTTCTACATTTGTAGAGTCCGACAAGAGCGCTAATACGCCTTTGTTACCTAACTCAGCAAATTTGTGCATATCCATCAAACGGCCATCAACAGGAGTTTGGTCAATTTTAAAGTCCCCTGTATGAAGAATTGTTCCGATTGGTGTATTAAAGTATACAGCGCAAGAGTCAGGAATAGAGTGATTTGTTTGGATGAAACCAACAGTCACTTGACCAATTTGAACTTCATCGCCGGCAGCAATCGTACGAAGACATTTTGGAGATACCTTATGTTCTTTAAACTTGCCTTCGATTAATCCACAAACGAGGTTTGTTGCATATACTGGGCAACTAATTTCTTTCATAAGGTACGCCAAAGAACCGATATGATCTTCGTGACCATGAGTAATTACGACAGCTTTCACGCGGTCTTTATTCTCGATAATATAGCTCATATCAGGAATAACGATATCTACACCAAGCATATCTTCACTAGGGAATGCAAGCCCAGAATCAAGAACGATAATTTCGTCCTCGTATTGGAATATGGTCATATTTTTACCAATTTCACCAAGGCCACCTAGTGGGATGATTTGGAATTTGCCCTTGTTGGCGCCATTTGGCGTGCGACCGACTAATTCTACTTGTTCCTCTTGATTATTCCAACCTGTAGAACGGTTATTGGAGCGGTTATTATTGCGGTTCTGACCATTTTGGCCATTGCGACCATTATTAGTACGCGCATTACGTGTATTTTCACCACGCGGTGCACGAGTTTGGCGAGTTTTGCGTTCTTGACCTTCACCTTGTTCCGCATTGCGGCGTGTATTTGTACGGCGAGTCGTATTAGTACGACCACTATTCGCACTTGTACGAGTATTTGTAGACCGGCGTTGGCGTGTTGCACCTTCACCAGCTGTTTGTTGGCGCGTACGACCTTCGCCAGCAGGGCGGCGTGTATTTGTACGGCGACGCGTTTGTTTTTGCTCGCCTTCAGTCGCAGCTGTAAGAGTAGCGTCTTTTGCTACTGTCGGTTCTGCTTTCACTTGCGCAGTAACCTGATTATCTGTTGTATTCACAGTTCCTCCTAAAATTTTGTTCATTAATTTATTTAACATAGTTTTTCTCACCTATCACTTGAATTGATCTATGCCACGAGGAAATGTCACACAAAGAAAAAGGCGCTATTATACTAGCGTCTCGTCAAATGGGCGCAAAAATGCGCTATCAAATTTTGCCGTTCCTAGTTTGTGTGCCATTTGCCGCAGCAAATGAGTATAGTGCACTATCAGATGCTTCAACCGCAAGAGACCTCTGTTTTTATCTCAATCCGATACGCAGTGCAATATAGTCCGATCTGTTTTGATGAAAGCCTCACTTTCATACGTTGTGCTAATTATAACATAAAAACAACATAAACAAAAGAGTTCTACGCTTGATTCATTAAAAGTAACATAAAATTTTACTACTACTTAAAAGGGCGGCTCAAATTGAACCGCCCCAAAGCATTTCATTATTTATCATCTGGCATACTTTTATAAAACCCTTCAATATGCCATTCGCCATTTTCTTCGACGAGAGATATGTAGCGTGTCATGTGCGCAGCCTCAACCGCGCCATCTCCGGGTTTAGTGACTTGCAGATCCGCTTCGTAAATGATGCGTTTCATGCCATTTATACGACTGATACGACTCGTGCCTAAGGACCCGACAACCACCTTCGGCGCCGACATCATAGACTCCATCCATTTCTGCTTTTCTACGGGATTCGTCTTAGCCTGATTGGTAACATAGGTGAAAGCCTTATCATAGTTCTTTTCATTGACGGCGTCAAAATAACCGTGAACAACATCCCGTGCAACTTCATCACTGCCTTGACCGACGATGATATTCGTAAACCATCCGCCCGGATCCAGTTCATTTTCCAGTCCTATATAACGAGATGAAACGTTGCATACGCAGATAGCACTCACCAGCAATGTAACGAGAATTCGAGTAGTGAAAGCGCTGCTCGTAGGCGATACTTTCATAATAGAGGCCAACCGTTTGTCGATAGTGATGTTCCTCAACGCCTCACCATATTGATTAGCCTTCGGTTCGCCTTTCTTACACAGTAGAACAAATAGAATTATTGGCCCTATAAAAGGTATTAAAACAAAAAATAGATGTTCACTACTTTTACCGGTATCATGAAGGCGACGGATACATAGAGCCCCCAACGGAATTAGCGAGACTAGACCGATGATTGTCAGTAACATCCATGCCAACAGGATTAAATAAATACCCCTATGAAGCACCGCCGTAAGTCCATAAGCAAGCGCCAGAATTCCAACGATAACTAATAGCCACAACAAAAAGAACCGCAAAAATTCCCCTTTAGACGCGCGGCCATCTGAATTCATAAATTTGCGGCCTACCACATAAAGAAATGTATCCTTGTAACTCAACCGATAATGCGCCAGCGGATAGATAATATCCCCTTCCGGTGCGATTCTCTCAACCTCCACCGCAGTCGTATACTGCCCGCAATGCGGACAGAACATGGCAGCCTCGTCACAATACTGACGGCAGGATTCACAATATCGTTTCATATGTAATACCTTCTATCTCAAAACTCTCTCTATATAGCTTCAGCAAGACCTTCACGGTATAAATTGGCCTATAGCTTTAGCAAAACCTTCACGGTATAAATTAGCCCCACCGTTAGCCGGATGTCTAAGACCGATGGCTGAAAGGCCGAATCGCCCCATCGTGTCCGCCGATTTTTGACCGACAGCGAGCACGAGCGGCTCCGGTCCACCTAATTCGGTGTGCAATGCCAACAGTCTTTTCGTATATTCCCACCCCAGCTGCTGCTCCGACTCGGTCGGCGTCCGATTAGTGAGCGGTTCGCCCGCCTTGTGAGGGTGAAAGGGAAATATATTCCACAGCAACGCATCGTACGGATCAATTTCCTGTTCGATGATAGCACTCCATACTACCGTATCCGTAGGCTCGTTGAACCCCTGTTCCTGTTGGGTCCGTTTTAGCATAGGGCTCACAGGAGAGCTGGTTCTTTGTAATGTAACAGGCGTTATCTGATGCGCCCGAATCGTTTTATGCTTATCCAGCAACATGCGCTCACAGGTAATGGCAATGCCCGAAAAGCGCCCACCTTGATATCCGACAGCCTCCGCCACCACAAAGATCTTGGAGCGTCCCAACCGCGGCAGCAAATACGCCATCAAATTGTTACGACGCACCTGAGCCGCATCAAAATCAGGCCGAACAATTTCGAGGTCAGGATTCACCTCGCCCCATGGATTATGAACAAGCTCGTCCCTATATTGACCGAGCCAGTCTATAAACTGCTGTACTTTTGCAATCTGATTCGTATCAAACGAGGTCATATATTCATCAAAAGACAGCGTTTTCTCTTCCTCTGGTGCAAATAAGGACATAGGATTTCCCCCAATTTATACTACCGAACCATATAATTAATAATGCTGTATATCATGATTATCAAGCTTTTATATACTGTATTTATACACTAAAACCTATAGTAATACAATCCATATATTACGATGCCCAATCATGATATGTGATACTATATCCGATAATCACGCACTACATAAAATGTTGCTGTTACTATATTTATAGTAGCACCTATTTCTGAAAGTTTGATGCAAAATTAATACTCAAATATATCTACATGCAACATCACATTTATATATAAAACTCGATTTTGTCTTCTTTGGCGAGTTGGAATTGTTCAAATATGTGGTTTCGAATATTGACGAAGGACGCCGAGGTCCGGTCCGTCCTATCGATGAGATTGACGGGGATAATGGTTTGCACCCGTCCCGGATTAGCAGCGAGCACTACGACGCGATCCGCAAGAACCACCGCCTCTTCGATATCATGCGTAACGAATACGACCGTTTTACCCTCTTCACGGCAGATACGGGAGATTTCATCCTGTAAATTGATGCGTGTCAACGCATCGAGGGCCCCTAGTGGCTCATCCATGAAGATAATGTCCGGATCGACCGCCAACGCCCGCGCAATGGATACACGTTGCTGCATCCCGCCGGACAACTCCGCCGGATAGCGATTGCGCGCATGGTCGAGCCCCACCATTTTCACGTATTTGTCGATGATAGCAGGTCGCTCTTCCTTAGGTACATTCTTGCTTTCAAGGCCCAGTTCAATATTGCTTTCCACCGTTCGCCACGGCAACAGTCCGTAATTTTGAAAGACCGTTACATACCGCAGTTGAGGTGCTTTCACCTCCGCGCCGTCGATGGTAATAGAGCCCGAAGTAACGAGCTCAAAGCCGGCCATAGCATTTAAAAGCGTGCTTTTACCGGACCCGGAAGGACCTAAAAGGCAAATAAATTCACCTCGTTCAATGTCCAGATTAATATTTTCAAGGATGGTGAGCGGTTCTCCATCTTTCATAAATTCCTTGTGTGCATTGCGCACCGAAATGTAACCCATGCGTCCACCTCCTATTTC
The DNA here is from genome assembly GCF_018378075.1 of Veillonella parvula. Taxonomy (GTDB): domain Bacteria; phylum Bacillota; class Negativicutes; order Veillonellales; family Veillonellaceae; genus Veillonella; species Veillonella parvula_K. The sequence continues at coordinate 230,515 of NZ_JAGZYE010000002.1, read as the reverse complement.
TCAATGCCCCAACGTCTATAAATCCATTTTTCGATGAGGGACACGCCCCAATCGAGCAAAAGTCCTACAAAGCCAATCGTCAAAATCGCCACCATCAGAAGATCGTTACGCAAATTGTTCCGCATATCGATGATGAGGAATCCAAGACCCGTCTGAGAGCCTACCATTTCCCCCGTCACCAGGAAAATCCACGCCGTACCGAGCGCGATGTGAAGTCCCGATGCGATGCCGGGAAACACGGCGGGCAATACAATTTTAAATAACAATTCCGGCTGCTTGATACCAAAATTTCGAGCCACCTTGATGTATACGGGATCGATATTTTGAATCGCCGACACCGTGGACAATAGAACCGGGAAAAACGCCGCAATAAAGATGATAACAATGGCAGGCGCTTGACCGATACCGAAGAACAGAACGATAAACGGCAACCATGCTACTGGCGAAATAGGACGAATCACCTGAACGATAGGATTAATATAGTTCCAAATGCCCTTATACCAGCCTAAAATAAGGCCTAAGAACACACCGGCTACGACGGAAATGATATAGCCGATGAAAAAGCGCACCAAACTATCCGCAATATCCTTGAACAATACGCCGTCCCCGATAAGTTCTCCGAACCCGAGCAGCACCTTGTACGGCGTTGGCAACAAGGCCTCGTTAAATCCGCCGATGCGAACAACTAGCTCCCAAATCAGCCAGACCGCGATGAACGCCCCCGGCACATATGTGTATTTCTTCATGGTCTACCCCCTATGGCAATAGCGATGTATCTACAAACTCTGAATAACTCGGCACCTTTTTAATCAAATCGACATGGGTCATGTGATGCACGAGCGCCTTATAACGATCCTCGGTGAGGGCCAAATCTCCAAACCCAATTACTTGCAAGGAACGCTCGATAACAGGATCCTTAAATTTCATATATTTCAAGGCAATCTCCTTTTGCGCCTCCGGATGCTCGTCTAAATATGTACCTGCATCGAGATAAGCTTTTGTGAAAGCCTTCGCCAAATCGTGGTGTTCATCGACGAATTGACCGTTGAACACGAGGGCGCAACAGATATTGTCATGCCATAAGTGATCAGGGTCTTCAAAGACCTTCCCAGCTCCCATTTCTATAGCAAGAGAACCAAATGGCTCCGCCACGCTATAGCCAGCGATTTGACCGACCGACAATGCGGACGGCATTTCAGGAGGGCTCATCTCCACTATCTGTACGTCCTTCTCGCTAAGACCTGCCCGTTCAAGCATGAGGTCTACGAGGATTTTTTGAGTTGATTGCTTATGAGGGATAGCAAAGGATTTACCTTTCAAATCCTGTACAGAGTTAATATCGTTATTTACAACGATAATGTTGCCTTCCGTATGACCTAATGCCGCCGCGCGCACATCTATGCCCTGTTCACGAGCCTTTACGCCGAGCTCAACGAGAACGGCTGCAGCGTCTACTTTACCGGTGTTGAGCGCATCCATGAGTTCCGGCCAGGAACCGTATTTAACAAGCTCTACATGGACAGGACCATCTGCTGTCTCCAATTCCTTCGTAGCAAATACCGGCAGCGCATGAGTAATCGGTAAATACGCAACGCGCACGGTCTTCAGCTCCTGTGCTGACTTCGGTACCGTATGCTGATAATATGCATACGCCGCACCTCCGATAACGAGAAGCACAACAGCAATGATTAGATACCAAATTTTCTTCATAATGTCCCCTCTTTCTACCTCACAACAAGGGGCGTTTATGACTCATATCAATTTCCGCATTTTTCTAAACCTTAGATGAAATCAGGCTTTAGAACACCTCGTCTTCTAAACTTAATATAACCTACTATAACAATATGTATTAATTATGTCAATAAATCATATTAATATTGTAGGTATTATTATTTATGTACGAAAAATGTCAATATAGACAAGAGCCTATTCATTTAAATAAGCATTTTAATATAAAAGGCAAATAAATAGATAGTATGTAGAGGATCAACACCAGTAAACGTTCAGATAACATAAAGCTGCAAGATTTTAATTAACCAAAAACAGCAAACAACTAATTAACAAAAAGTGGTAAGGCGCTAATTAACAAAAAACAGGTAGCATCTATTGGATACTACCTGTTTTTAATGTTTATTAAGTTTTCACAATTATTTGAATAGAGTCTTTTTATTTAGTACGTAAACTTCAGATGTACCTGCTTCACTAGACTCAGATACATGTGGATAAATGGAGGACTGACGGAAATGCTTAATTTCCCCTTTAGGAACGATTAACATAAGTGGCTTACCAGATTCGATAATCTTGTTAAATTCCTCTTCACTTACTTGTTCCATAAGATATTTCTTCTGCCATTCAGCGCTACGTTTTTTTAATTTATCTCGATCATCCCAGCGGCTTTCATCACCATTAATCTTGATAACCTTATGGCCCGTATAATACACAACAGCCGTACTATAGCCGTTATAGTAATAGACATCCCCTTCATAGGAATCCACTACTGGAACAACATCAATATTACTACGTTGCTTAACGAATGGCTCTAAACCTTCCATAACAACTATAGAAGATATAACCATCGTACCAAGGACAATAATTGTAACTAAACGATATCCTCGTTTCGTATACCATGTATAGAACATAGCCAATATTGCCATAGCAACCACGACATAGAGCAAACAATAAAAACCCCATGGTGCGAAGAAAGAACCTGCTACATAAGCAATCCATAGAAGCAACGTCGGCCCCATAATAATCCATTTTAAGGCTCTAGATTTGCCTTTGCGAATAAGCTTCATAACACCCAAAGCACCGATAGCGCTAAATGGGACTAAGCTAACAAAGGTATATAGTGGATATTTGGTAGCCATTAAGGTGTAGAATAGCACAATTCCAACACCCCAAGTCATATTATAGATAAAACCTGTGTGGCGTTGTTTAAAACCATCGATTATACCGTAAATAACAGCACCCGTCCACGGCATGGATGCGCCAAGGAAGATAGCAAGATAATACCACCACACATTATCTTCTGGATGTTCCGATTGAGTAGCGCGAGTCACATTGTGAAGCCCTAAGAAGCCATTGATAAAGTCTTGACCATGAACACTGTACATGTATACATACCACGGCAAACAAACTACACAAAAAGCTAAAATGCCACGCCAATCGAAGATGGCTTTCACCATAGACCAAGAACGATTAATACCTGCAAAAACAAGCAGAATCATACCAGGCAACACAATGGCTACCGGACCTTTAGTGAGTACGCCTAACGCGGCGAATACATAGGCCACAATCATGGCATACGGTTTCTGTTCCACCAGTCCCTTGTAGGAGTAAATCATGACCATCAATGTCGTATAGAGGAGCACCATATCCGTAATAACGCCATGTGCTACGGTCCAGAACATAAGAGATGTGCCTAGAACGGATGCCCCAATGAGACCAAGTGCCCACTTACCGCTCATGGTACGCGTAGATTGATACATAGTCGCCACCGACAAAGCACCAAAAATAGCACTCGGTAGGCGCACCACCCAATCAGCAATTCCAAAGATTTTAAAGCCAAGAGCAATGAGCCAATAAATCATAATTGGTTTATCGTACCAATAAGTACCATAAATCTGCGGAGATAGCCAATCACCTGAAAGAACCATTTCCTTTGCTGTTAACGCATAATTAGATTCAACGGGATCTGTAACAGGCAACATATTATTGCCAAACATATAAAACACTAGCCACACAATAAATACGACTGGTGTTAATCGAGAGAGTTTCATAAGGGCCTCCTTATCGACGATTCCGATAGTATCTAAAGCCCAGTACTACAGCTATAATGACAAATACAACGATCATAACAATCAAGAACTCATGATTGTACTCGATAAGGTCTTGCCAATTTTCACCAAGTACCTTGCCTAAGTAAACGAGCAAAATCGTCCAAGGAATCGTACCGAGTACCGTCCAGATGATGAAATGCCACATGGGATAGCGTGCCATTCCTGCAGGGAAGGAGATAAAGGTACGAACACCAGGTAAAAGTCGACCAAAAAATACAGCTACACCGCCATATTTATTAAACATCTTTTCTGCCAGTTCAAATTTATGTTCATTAAAGAATATATATTTACCATATTTCAATAATAAAGGGCGCCCACCATGCTCACCCATCCAGTAGGATACTATAGAACCAACAATACCTGCTAAGATACCTACCACCATTGTTGTATGCATATCAAATATGCCTTGAGCTATCAAATACCCCGCAAAACCAAGTACGATTTCACTTGGAATAGGCACGTTAGCATTTTCTAGAACCATTGCAATAAACATGGCCGTATAGCCATATGTTTCCATAAACGAAATAATATATTCCACTATTTTACCTCATTAAAAATCCCCATCCGGGTTCTATAATGTACTTATTCTGGTACATCATTTCGTGAAAATTTCACCCAACCATTTGGTACACCATATATTTTACCATAATAAAGAGACCCTCACCACAGGTGGGGCCTCTTTAAGGTATAAACAGTATGCAATTTTCGCAATAGCTTTTTTGCTATTGTGTACATCTCAATAAAAACAGCTAACAATTAACTGGCTATACGATACCTAATCTTCTCTGTTTAAGCAAGACCATATGGTACACATATAGGACATGTTTCTTCACTGCGAGGGCTTTGTAAAATATCCGCTTTAATACCGAACCACTCTGCTAAATTCTCTGGGGTCATCATCATATGCGGAGTTCCATCACCTACAATAGCTCCCTCTTTAATAGCAATAATGCGGTCACTATAGCGCAAAGCTAGATTCAAATCATGGAGCACCATAACGACCATAATATTTCGTTCCCGCTGTGTGCGTTTAACTAGCTCCATCAACTCAATTTGATGGCGACTATCGAGATAGGTAGTCGGTTCATCGAGGAGTAAAATATTCGGTTCTTGCGCCAAACTTAATGAAAGCCATACGCGCTGCCGTTCACCGCCGGATAGTTCCCCTATTTGCCGATACCGATATTTCCATACATCTGTGCATTTCATCGCCTGCTCCACAGCAGCTAAATCCGCATCAGATAGTTCCTTAAAAATCGATACATACGGATTTCGTCCGGATCGAACCAACTGCTCAACTAACATTCCTTCAGGAGCTGTCGTAATTTGCGGTAACAAAGCTATATGACGCGCTAATTCCTTCGTATTCCACGAATGTAAAGGTTTTTCATCCAGCGATATGGTGCCTTGTTTTAGCTTAATAAGTCGGGCCAAAGCTTTCAAAAACGTTGATTTTCCCGAACCATTCGGACCGATAATAGATATTATTTCCGGTTTATCAAAGACGATGGATTGATTTTCCAGTATCAATCGTTTTCCATAACCTACCGTTATATTATCGACTGTTAACACACTCATCTTCGCCCCACCCCTTTCAATAGATACAAGAAGAATGGAGCACCCAAAAAGCTCATCAGTACGCCTACAGGGATTTCACCTGGCGCAATCATCATGCGCGCCAAAGTATCGGCATAAACAATTAATATGCCACCAAAAACCATAGACGTAGGAATCAAATAACGATAATCCACACCTACAATGAGACGCGCCACATGAGGCACAATAAGACCTACAAAACCCAACATTCCCGACACGCTCACCGCTGATGCGGCTAATAAAGAAGCTAATACGAGTAAGGACAATCGACATCTTTCAACATGCACACCTAAAGTGCGCGCCGTATCATCGCCTAAACTAAGCAATGTAAGCCATCTGATAGATATCATAGATCCAATAATTCCTATAGCCGTATAAGGCCAGATCATCATTACATCATCCCAGCTGCGCCCTACAAAACCACCTGCCATCCAGCTCACCGTTCCTTGAACACGATCCGGATAAAACACAGATAGAATCGTATTAAATCCGCCGAAAAAAGCAGCTACTGCCACACCGGCCAAGATAAGGCGCAACGGATTGAGCCCACCTTGCCAAGAAATCCCATAAACCAAAAACGATGCCACTAACGCACCAACAAAAGCACCAATAGGAACAAGCATAACGTAAGTAGGCATGAGAATCATGATGATCATAGCCGCCAAAGCACCGCCAGAGGTAATGCCGATAATTCCGGGATCCGCCAAAGGATTTCGCAAGATACCTTGTAAAATCACACCGGCTAAGGCAAGATTCATGCCCGCTAAAAATCCCACTACAACACGTGGTAAGCGTATAGTCATGATAATTTGACCAATTTTTGATGTATCGCCACCCGTTATGATTTGGTATAATTCGCTCCAAGTTAATGGAACGGCGCCCAATTTCATACTCAGTAACACACCTGCTATTAACAGAATCAGCGCAGCCACAAAAACGCGTAAGCCACGACGTTCCTGCACATTAATGAGATTGTCCATATAACACCTTTTCCGCATATAATAACACTTGATCCATTCGGGCGGTCGGCACCGACGCAAACAACGGACCCGGCAAGACCTCTATATTCCCATTAGCAATAGCAGGTACATTCTGCCATGCCGGCGTTTTAAAAGCCTTTTTAAAAGCTGTTATATCTTTCTCACCGCTACTGCCATGATTAATCAAGATAACCTTGTCACAATCAAGAACGGCCATCGTCTCCAGATTAAGCGGAATATATCCATCCAAAGCATTCTCCGATACATCTTGTGGCAAATATACATCAGCCACATTTTTTGCTCCTAATCTTTGGAAAATATCTCCCACATATGTTTTACTGGAGGCTAGTTGATAACTCGTAGGCGTCCCAAAAACGATGAGAACACGCGGCGCAGACTCATCTTTATGCCGTTGTATGATTTCTGTTAGGATATCATTATATTTCTGGACCAATGCAGCCGCCTCCCTATCATGACCAGTCATAACGCCCACATGTCGAATATGGTCCATGATGTCATCATAATTGGAGGATAGATGGTAAAAGCTAGGAATATGATTCGCATTAAATGCTTTGCGCAACGCCGTTTGAAACGGCATGGCAATGCCGATAACGAGATTTGGGTCGGACATAATAATTCGTTCAATACTTGGAGATACAGCACTATTCATATTCGGATACTGTGCAATTTTAGCCTGCACCTCTGCCGGTAACTCCCTTGAATTTACTACGCCTACCGGGCTAACACCTAAAGCGATGAGTAATTCGCTATCTGCCGAAGAAATAGATACTACTCGACTTGCCACACTCGGCAACGACACAATTTGCTTCGTATCATCTTCAATCTGAATAGCACCTGCCTCACTGAATACCTCTCGCTTGCCTTCAAAACTTATACCCGTAGTGAAAGCCCCCACAATGGCAACAATACCCAATAAACATAATAATGGCTTACTGATAATGATCACCTCACAGATTACTTATGCAAGCTAAACCTCATAGATTATAATTTCAAATTAATGCCACTATATTATGTATGAAATACATGCATTAAAGCCTCAGCATTTCATACATACATTAATATCTCACTATTACATACGCAGATTAAGGCCCATGCGATATGTAGCGCCATGAATATCCCGTAAGTCTTGTTTTTCGCCAAATATATTTTCAACCCCTACATACATGGATGCATTATCATTCAACTGACGAGTCACCATAATATTCCAAGTTTGAATATTTTTCTTCTTCGGAATGCTGAGACGTGGGTTAACAACGATAGCATCGATGCCATCAAGGTAGTTAATATAATAATTACCCCAGAACGCACCAGTCCAACGACCTTGATGATAATTAACACCACCACTGAATACATGGCGACCACGGTTTAACAGACGGTCGTGGGTTACGTCATTTTTCGCATCCAAATATGTATAGTTGCCGAATACATCCCATTTATCATTGAGTCTATGATTTACAGATAATTCCACACCTTGCAATACAGCACGAGGTAAATTGGAATACGAAACATAAATTCGGCGATTTGCCATATCAATACGATTAGCACCGCTTTCAATATAATTTTTAATAACATTGTGGAAATAGGACGCCTTAACATTTGTCCGTTTCCAATCTTTTTCTACGGAGAAATCAAAGTTATATGAGCTTTCAGGTTTCAAATTAGGATTACCTTGCAAATATATATCGAAAGCCCCTAATCGCCCTCTTGGCACATTAGATGCCATAAGCCAATGATGATACATTTCCGTCATACCAGGTGTGGAGTAGCCTGCACCATAGTTCATTTTAAAGCGAAGACTATCATTTGCTTTATAGGTAACACCAATCTTAGGCGACCAATGGCTATCAAATGCATTTGACGTATCATAGCGAACAGCAGGAATAATTACCCATTTACGACTAGGTTTCCATTGATGTTGCACAAAGTAACTACCGTAATTAATGGTTGCCTTACCCGCGGTATCTGTAATGCCTTCTCGAGTTCTTGACCATGCTATGGAGCCATTATTAATACGTGTACTAATCGCTTCTTGACGGCGGAATTGAACGCCATACGTCAAGAGATTCTTCTTATCAATTGCCGTGTTAACCTGTGCCTCTGTAATCCATTCTTTATTATAATATTCATCCCAAATGGATAGTTTTTTTATGCCACCCGTGCGCTTATATTGATCATAAGTGTCTTTGTAATGATTGTAGTAAGACTGCACCATAAGCGATGACCGGCCGCGACGGCCATTCCAACGAAGACCTGTGCTTGTAGTAGTCGTATTTTTATCAACCGATTGAGTCAATGCGCTACCCTTTTTCGTATTCATGTCCAAATCTTCAGTTTCTCGATCTATAAAGAAGGAAAATTTATCCCTTTTTCCCGCTTGATAAGATACGTCAAAATGAAGCGGTATTCGGTCACCATGATAGTTATTATCCGATCCAGAGTCATTATTTCCCGCTATATTCCTGCGAATACCGGCACCAATCGATCCGTTCCACTTTCCTTGTTGTCCACTACGAGCCAATACATTGAAGTTATATCCTGTTGCACTCGATGCATCACGCCGGGAAATTTCAGTATTAACCTCTACACTTGGCTTTCTGGATTGTTTTGTAATAATATTAATAACCCCACCGTTCGCTTCGGAACCATAAAGGGCACTCGACGGACCACGCGTTATTTCGATGCGCTCCACATTATCCATGCCTTGACGAAGCCAACCCATGGCATTAGCTCTCGTTTTCGTCAACTCTCCAGTAACACGTCGTCCATCAATAAGAATTAATGTATGACGAGATTCGGCACCACGCATTGTAATATTTTGTCCACCGTGGGCATCAGTGCTGAAAGCAACGCCTGGCACACTTTGTAAGGCTTGCTCTAAATTACGATATTGACGATCTTTAATTTCTTCTTGTGAAATAATCGTTGTCGCAATTGGCACATCCCGAACTAAAGCCTCCGTACGAGTAGCAGTAACCGTAATATCTTTCATGCGTCTCGACTGCTCATCACTCGCATTATTTTGAGATTCATTCATACTAACTACACTTGTAGAACTATTATTTTCTGCACCTACCACACCTGCAGCAGATGTTAGATACACAACACACAATAGTGCTGCCCATGATTTTTTCATCACACACCTCCAGAAAATATATTAGGGCTCTAATAGCATAAAACGATATCTAATCTCAATTATATATTCATTAAGAATAACTATCAATATTATTTTATGTTATCAAAGTAATATATATACATATAAAAAAACTAGTATCTATAAAGATACTAGTTTTTCATTATACTTATAAATTATAGTGAATTGTGATATCTGCATATTGCTGTGTACCTGTAGAATTTTCAGCGCCACCCACACTATAAGCATATTCCCTAGCATGTTCTGATAACATAGGGTCATCAGAGTTAAGAACTTCCACACTGGCAACACTGCCACCTGGGGCAAAATAAATTCTTAGTGTTACATCACCTTGAATTCCCATAGTGTATGCATCTGTAGGGTAATTACTATTAATTGCACTTTGTAAATTACTCCAATACCCATCATAACTGAATGTGCCGCCACCACCGACATCAACTTCAGTACCTCCGGTACCTTCACGATCGCTAAGCCCTTCTCCGCTACCTGTTGATGCATACCCGATCCCAGAACCTTCAGCTCCGACAAGTCCACTCCCCGTATTGCTACCAACAGAAGATTGTTTAACCGTTCCTATTTCACCAGCACTCGCTTGTTGACTAGACGGACTTACATCACTTTTTGTAGGAACAGCAGAGTTGCCATTTTGTCCTCCATGACCGGCTCCTCCGTTATCAAGTTGAACATTATTATTTTCCAATTCTTTTGAGTGTTGGATCTCATGAGCTTTTTCTTCTTTAATTTGCTCTTTAATTTCCTCTACTTGTTTCTCTGCTTCCTGTTCCGTTAGAAAATTAATTTGTAACGATCCAGTCATTTGAGATTCGATATAATCAGAAAAAGAAACAAAGGCAACACCAACCGTAATAATACTTATAACTGTAGCAATAACAAAGGCTTTTTTATAGGTCATATGTGGATATTTCCACACATCTACATATTTTTTCGCCATAGCATCACCTATTTATTAACAGTGGCAATACTAATACTTGCAGCGCCGGCTAATTTCATCTCATCCATTAATTCCACAACCTTGCCATAACTCAAATCCTTGTCAGCACGAATAAGGAAGTTTTGATTTTTATTCTCTCCAATTTTGGCTTTCACAGAGCTAATAAGCTGTTCTTTCGTCACATATCCATCATCAATCATCAGCTGCCCAGATTTTTCAAAATCAATTAAAACCGGGCGCAACTCTGCGGACTGTTGTGTTTTTGTTTTTGGTAGCATAATAGACAAGGATTGTTGCGGAATCGTATATATGGTGCTAATCATAAAAAATACGAGCAAGAAAAAGATGATATCAATCATAGGGATAACCATCAAAGTAGGCTTTTCTCCCTCCATACGGCTCATTCGTTTCATGCAGCATGCCCCCGATCATAAGAATCTAAGACACGAGAAAATGAATCTTCTAAACGAGATATTGTCATACGTACATGATGAGTAAATCCGGCATGAAAACACAATGCCACAATAGCCACGCAAAGACCAGAAGCAGTTGCGACAAGGGCTTCCCCCACACCACCGGTAATAGCAGTAGGTACCGCACCGTCAGCACCGAACACCTGAAAGGCACCGATCATCCCCGTTACAGTACCAAGCAATCCTAATAATGGTGCTATCGTAACAATGGTAGAGAGCCAATCAAGACCACGGGAAGCGTGCGTATAAACATGGGCCACCATATCCTCCATTTTGGATTGCAATACATTGCGATCATGACACTGTCCAAGCACGCGAGTCAGATTATACGAAATATTAGCTGTATATTTAGATTCTAAGCTAGTTAATAAGGATTGCCAATTTATTTCGCTCTCTTCTAATGCATCATTCAAAGCAAACATTTCCCGCTTCAATTGTCGATAATAAGCTATACGTTCTATCGCTATAGCTACGGTTATGATAAGTGCCACTAGTAGCGGCCACATAACAAATCCACCATGTAAGAATAATTCCCACGCCTCTTTCATCGTAAACCTCCTTTATAAGTAGCTTAATTCTATATACTAATTTCCTACACTAACAAACTGATTATAAATAGACTATCCTATTATAAATTGATAAATAAAATCACTTAATAAGTCTATCACATCATACTACATTTTCCAATCTTATATGTATAACAAGCACTTTAGAGAATATTATAATCTATGAATCTGAAATAATTTTGAATTTATATCTCAATTAATGCGCAAAAAAAGCGACCAGGATTTCTCCATGATCGCTTTTATACTACCTTTAGATTATATTTGTACCTTTCTAGACTACAGCATAGAAGCAGTACTATTGCAATTCAGTAGTTTGTGTCTTTACTTCACGAGCTGTAGTAAATGCTGCTAATTCTGCATCACCAGAACCAAGAATTACTTTATTAGCCACTAACGCATTAGCCGCTGTTTTAGCATCTTGTAAAGTAATTCCAGCACGAGGAGCACTAATTGTGACTGATGTGCTTTTACCACCGACCGTAGAAAATGTAAGATATACAACGCGTTTTTCCGCCATGTGGGCGCCTCCTTTCACGTTTCATAAACAAGTTCATCGAATCTAGATAGGCTGTAAACATGTTAGATTACAAGTATACGTATCTTCGATTCATATCAATAAGGATGGGAATGTGTGGACTTGCTATTTCTACACCTCTTTACGACTATCTGAGAATGTACGAATCTAGCAATAAAATGTGTTTGGAGCACCTAAAACAAGAATGAGTAGAAACTCTACCCTTAATGCCCTAAGGATACTTCATTGACGCGGACCACGTCGGACAAGCTGTGGTCATACAAGGCTGCCAGCGCATTACCAACGGTTTTCACATTATCGTCAGACGCTTCTTCTGCAACACGAGTATAAGTTACGTCTTTGTACTTCGGCGCATCTTCGGTACCGATGTTAAAACGCAACACCAATTTAGTGCGTTTAATGTTAGCCATCGTATCACCTCCTTTCACCCTCTTATATTCCTGAGGGCCTTGTTCGACAACCCCCTTGCCGTTATTTAAGGTACTTATGGTGAAAGTAGCTGAACTCTGACTGTAATACTATAAATTGAAATAGAAAAAGACCTCTACCTAATGATATCTAGAAGATTAATATTCTAGATACCACCAGTAAAGGTCTATAAAGTGCTCTTATTACGAGTACTATTCAAATACATATTATTCGGTTTTCAACGCCAATATAAAGTCATATGCTTTAACAGCAGCTTCTGTGTCCACAAAATGTAGAGGATTTAACATACGACAGAATTTAAAAAGATACTCATGTTTACGTAAAATTTCTTTTATATGTAGCACTGTCTCACGGGCTGTACAAGCTGAACTATAGCCATTCATCATAGCATATAGATACGAAATGGATAAATTATCCTCCCGAAGGAAGCTGTGAACGAAGACGAGTAAATCCCAGCCTTGCGGTGTTAACTCAGGCCAACGACGGCTATTCTCCCAATCGAGCAATGTGATCTTATCTAGTTCAGGCTCATAGGTAATGTCGCGCATAGCAGGACGGCCATGACTCAAGCCATAATCATGCAACTGACCTAATGTCTTGCCAAACATATAAAAAATATGACTTAACATATCCTGCAAACTATCATCCTCTGGATGTTGAGCAGGCAATTGGCTATAATATGTTAACGTTTTACCACAAGCTTCTGTAACAACATAATGTTCTCTAAAACCAGCAATAACAGGAGCTACTGGCAATTGCGTATTCACAAAAGAAATCTTGTAAAACTCATAATCAAAAGAAGCTCTAGGTGCGGGCTTAATCCAACTAGAGCGATGGTTACTTATATCCTGTTTTACAAAGTACTGTTTGTTGTTAAAATCCACAGAAAAAACACGATGTTCTGTCTCTTGATCAATCATTCGATCGATATATTCTAATAGCATATCATTCATTATTTCCCCCCGTATATACACTCTATAATGCTAAACGCCCTCTCAAAGCATAATGACTAGCATGTCCAATATAATATCTCCCAAATTTATATTGTATAATCTAGTATATATAGCATTATAATAATTTATGAATTACAACATATTAGCTATTACTCATATAAGTGTATACAATTTGTGTACTTATTATACTACAATTATCAATCGATATCAAAATCAAATTTATTTATAAAGTTAGTATTTTACTGTATTTATTTTACATTTATCGATTTATATATATTTCACGATTTATAATTCAGTACAATTAAATCCAAACCTATTACTATTAACATTACTGAAATTCCATTTATAGAAAAGAAAAACCCCCTAGCCTATGCTAGGGGGTTCTTCTGGTAATTATGATAATAGGTTTAGATTTAGACTACTATATAGACCAACTCTGATCATGTCTAAATCAAACGAATTAACCTACGAATTTTGTCACTGCTGCAGTGTCAGTTAAGTGACGTTTAGGCATGCCCATTTCAGCAGGGGAAATGCCAAGAGCAAGACCCACTAATTGGGACATATGCAAGATTGGCATATCTTTGCCACCGCCAACAACTTCTTTTGCTTCTTTTTGGAACATATCAAGTTGCATTTGGCAAAGTGGGCAAGGAGTAACTACGCAATCTGCGCCTTCTGTAGCTGCATCTTTATTGATGGAGCCAGTCATTTGCATTACGGAATCATGTGCAGGGTATACAGCATGGAAACCGCAGCAATCAAGTTTACGAGAGAAGTCGATTGGTGTAGCACCGATAGCGGAGATTAAATCTGCTAAGGATGTAGGCATTTGATAATCTTCGAAGCCCAATTCAGTTTGAGGGCGAAGAATATGGCAGCCATAGTATTCAGCTACACGTAAACCAGTTAAAGGTTTAACAACTTTAGCTTTCAATTTATCCAAACCGTAATCGCGGATCAATACCCATAAGAAATGAGTAATATCAGTTGTACCGCGGTATTGTTTACCGATTTGAGCTAATTTTTTATTAACTTCGTTCTTTTCTTTTTCGTTTGCATCAAGTTCATTTTTAGCTTCACGAAGCATCAAAGTACAAGTATTACATACAGTTAAAAGGTTCAAACCTTTTTCTTCTGCTAATGCAATATTACGTGCATTTGTAGCAAGTGTAACTTCTGGAGCGATATCTTGAACGTGGGACGCACCACAGCAAGTCCAGCCGTCAAGTTCTTCCAACTCGATGCCTAATTTTTTAGCTACAGCAACTGTTGCTAAGTAGTCTTCTTTGGCAGCGCTTTCAAGAACGCAACCTGGGAAAAATGCGTATTTCATTATTTGCTTACCTCCTCAGCTGCTTTCATAAGTCTGCGAACACCATCAATACCGTTTACAGGTTTTTGAGGTACTACAAGTTCGAATGGATTGATTTTGCTGTGTTTCCACAAACGTAAAGCATAGAATGCTTGTTTAGCGGAATCAACAACACCATCAGATTTCAAGCTCATAGAAACTTCTTTCAAGCGACCAGTTTTGTAAAGGTCCTCTTTGAAAGCAACTGCATGGCGAACGCCTTTGCTGTTAGTAAGACCAGCTTTTGTAGCTTCTTTACGCAAGTTGGAAATATCTTGAGCAGGTTTTAAGTGTTTAGGGCAACGGGAGATACAGTTCATGCAATGAACACATTTCCAAAGGCCATTGTCGAATGCAGGTTGAATGTGAGCCATAGGTGCATCATCACGGCTATCCAATACGAAACGGTTAGCTTTTGTGAATACATATGGTTCTAAGAAGTCATCTTGACGTGCAGTCAATTTGTTACATTCAGATGCGCAGCAACCGCAAAGAATACATTCTGTACCAGCAACGAATTTTTTGAAGTCAGCTGGAGTTTGGCGAACGATTTTGTCCCCTTCGTTGAATTCAGCTTTAAGGAAAATCCAAGGAGCAACTGTTTTCAAGCGATCAACTTTGGATTCCCAGTCAACAACCAAGTCACGGATAACACGGAAGTTGCCGATTGGAGCGATTGTCAATTCGTCTGTGCCATAACGTTCTGTTAATTCATCGATTTTAGATTCACAGCCGAGCATCGCTTCGCCGTTTACACGAATGGAGCAAGCGCCGCAAACTGCGGAACGGCAAGCTGCCAAGAATGTCAATGTTGGATCCTGTGTATCTTTAATTTTTTGAAGGCCCCAGAGGATTGTACGGTCAGGTTCGTAATCAAATTTGAAAGTCTGTACAAACGCGCGACCTTGTTGGTAACGGTGAATATGGTAGGTGATTTGTCTCATCTTAGTACTTCCTTTCTTGTGGTTCGTATTTAGTGAACACTACGTCGCGTTCTGTTAATTCGTATTGACCGTCAGCACCTAATTTGATCAAAGAATGTTTTAAGTATTTTTCATCATTACGTTTAGGATGGTCTTCACGAATATGAGCACCACGAGATTCACGGCGGTGTAAAGCGCCCATAGCAATAGCTTTTGCTACTGTTAACATGGAGCCGATTTCACAATAGTTTACGAATGCCATATTGTAAGTACGTTCAGGGTCACCTACATAGCAAGTTTTATAATCTTCAATCAATTGTTCGATTTCTTTTAAGGCTTCAGTAATACCTTCTTCATTACGGAAGATACCTACTTTATTCCACATTGCATCAGCCAATGCATCGCGGATTTCTACAACCGGACGACCGCCTTCACGGGATGTTACTTCTGTGAAACGAGCTTCCCAAGCTTTTGCAGCTGCAGCAAGTTCCGCATCTACGTTAGGTTGTTCATGTGTTTCAGCATAATCAGCTGCGCCAGCACCGGATACCTTACCGAATACTACACCGTCTGCCAAGGAGTTACCACCCAAGCGGTTCGCACCGTGGATGGAGATACAAGATGCTTCGCCAGAAGCGAACAAACCAGGCAATTCACATGCACAAGTTTTGTAATCCACTACGTCGATACCACCCATTGTATAGTGACATGTAGGACGAATAGGTACCGGTTGAGTCAATGGATCGCAATGTTCGAAGCACATAGCTAAGTCGCGGATACCATGAAGTTTTTCGATAATAACTTCAGGGCCCAAGTGACGAAGGTCAGCTACTACATATGCGTTAAGGCCAGAACCGAAACCACGACCTGCAGCGATTTCATCTTCGATCGCTTTCGCTACAACGTCACGAGATGCCAATTCCATTTTGTTAGGCGCATATTTTTTCATGAAACGTTCGCCTTCAGCGTTAAGAAGGTAACCACCTTCACCACGAACCGCTTCGGACATCAAGATACCAGTACGACCAAGACCAGTTGGATGGAATTGGATCATTTCCATATCTTTCAAGCCGTTACCAGCGCGGAATGCTGCTGCCATACCATCGCCTGTGGAAAGGAATGGGTTTGTAGTACGAGTCCAGAAGATACGGCCTGCACCACCAGTAGACAAGATAATAGCTTTCGCTTTAATTTGTTCTACGCGACCTTCTTTCATGTTCCACACAACAGCGCCACCAACGTGACCTTCTGCAGATTTAACAAGATCTAAAAGATACCATTCTTGTAAGAAGTGTACGCCTTCTTTCAAGCATTGTTCGTAAGTTGTGTGCAAAATAACGTGACCAGTTTTATCCGCAGAGTAGCAAGTACGTGGATAGGATTGACCACCGAAGTTACGTTGCGCAATTTTATTCTCTTCAGTACGGGAGAATGGAGCACCCATGTGGTCCATTTCAAGTACGCCTTCTGGACAACGAGAGCAGAAGAATTCGATTGCATCTTGGTCGCCAAGATAGTCAGAACCTTTTACAGTATCGAAAGTATGAGTTTCAACTGTATCTTCAGCTGCAACGTTGTTCAAACATGCATTTACACCGCCTTGCGCCATTGCTGTTGCAGAGCGAGTTGGGAAAATTTTAGTAATAAGAGCTACTTTTAAGCCTTTGCGACGACCTACTTCAAGAGCCGCACGCATGCCGGCGCCACCGCTACCTACTACTAGAACATCAAACTGTTCCATAATGACCTCCTCATAACTACCTATTAATAAGAAACCTGTTAGACTATCTCATTTCAAAAACTTATAAAAATTTTTGATAACCTAATCATTTTTCTTTCAAGAAAAACCCCATACTTATGCGATTTTTCTTATTTCTTTACCTATAATTATAGAGAGCATTTCAGGTCATGTCTAAACCCTATTATGCATAATTAATTTTGATTAATCTAATTGATAATTTATTTCACTTAGCATTTTTAAGGTAAAAAAAGGAGTCAAAAAATTACCTATATGAATAATTTTTACAAGAAGTTAAGGATTTTACGAAAGTAGTTCGGTTCCGAAATTTTTCTATGTTTTTATTTCCTTTGGTATCTATAGAATTCGCATAAACACTAGCTTTTTAATTATTGCTAACCATTCCTAATAATTAATATCCATTAAATTCCTACTAAATTTACCTCGAATTTAATCATCGAAAATTATCGTATTTCTCCCTTCATAACAAGCATTTATTTCTGTGATAATAATTATCATAAGTTTTTTTAGTGATTTATCGCACATCATCTAAAATCGATAAAATCACCCTCATCTATGCGCATACGGCAATCTTCGATATAGTTAGATTTTATTCATTAGCAGAATTCATTAAGTTTCAGTCTTTCACCATTTTTAAGGCTTTCAAAGATGAAGAAACGTCTTGTAAACTCGCATGTACATTCATCTTTTGCTCATTACCATTGTATAAGGTATGATAATAGATAAATAAGTTATATAATATTATATATATAGTCACCTTATATGGTGTTGTGGCTTTCAAAAAAAGAAAGTTTATATATATATAATGACTATAATTAATGTAGTTGGAGAGCTATATTTTTAAATCATACATAAGGAGAACAGAGAATGAAAATTTTACTTGTAGAAGACGAAGAAATGCTGAATGGTATCACGGCTAAATATTTACGTGCAGAAAATATGACAGTTGATACATGCTTCAATGGGCAACAAGCGATCGATTACGTTAACACATCTAGCTATGACGTTATCGTAATGGATATTATGATGCCAATCCTCGATGGTATCAGTGCTCTTGCACAAATGCGTAACGACGGTAATACAACACCTGTATTGCTTTTAACAGCAAAGGATTCCTTACAAGATAAAGTTACAGGCCTTAACACTGGTGCAGATGATTATCTTGTAAAGCCTTTCGATCTTGAAGAGTTAACCGCTCGTATTTATGCATTGGCTCGTCGTAATGCGCGTCATGCACAAAACGATATCCATGTAGGTCCACTTACCATCAATGTTCCTCAACGTACTGTTAAACGCGACGGCGAAACAATTACATTGACTGCAAAAGAATTCGACCTATTATTCTATTTAGCAAGTAACGAAAATATCGTATTATCTCGTCAACAAATCCTTGACCATGTTTGGGAATACGATTATGAAAGCTACTCTAACCTTATCGACGTATACATTAAAGATTTGCGCAAGAAAATTGATACTGATGAGAATGTAAAACTCATTCAAACGGTTCGTGGAGTAGGGTATGTCCTCAAAACAGAAAACTAATGATCCTCACCGAGATCTAGATACCATGTCTGGGGCAGCCACCGATTTATTTAATCGGCTGCCCCTAACCTTTAAAATTATGTCTTGGTATACCATCTTTTTGCTTATCATTTTGATGGTTGCATCCGCATGGATTTACGCATATACACATGAATCCGATAACAAAGAAGTGCGCGAACGCTTACAACAACAAGCGATGATTATGGCTACGGATATCCGCAAGTTTAAACCGTACCAAGATAATACATTCTTCTTTGTATCAACTCAAGACGGCTATATTATTAAAGGCGCCTTGCCAGATGGGTTTCCAAACCAAACAATCCTTTCCTTAGGCCAAGTTGGTGAAATTGCTGCTGGTGATGATACCTTCTACTACTACGATACTCCGGTCAACGAACCGAACTATCGTGGTATTTTGCGTGCTGTTACAAAAGTAAAAACAGCCTCTAAAAAGACGGAAAACCTTTTATACAGCTTACTGTTAGGGAATATCATTTTCTTACTAATTTCCTCCCTAGGCGGTTATCTTTTCATCAAAAAAGGACTTAAACCGGTCCGAACCTTGACGAAAACAGCTAAAGTCATCGGTAAGAACAACGACTTGAGCCGTCGTATCGACATTCCGGCTCGCACAGCGAGAGATGAAATCTACGAACTAACTACAACATTTAACCGTATGATTTCAGGTCTTGAGGATTCTTCCAATCGTGAAAGACAGTTTAGTTCTGACGTATCTCACGAGCTACGTACACCAATTGCCGTTATTAAAGCAGAAAGTGAATTTGCTCTCCAATATGGTCCACGACTATACAAGACTCTGTACAGAAAATACAGATAAACAGATTACGATTACATCTCATATTGAGCCTAATTTACATATGAATGCTCACGAAGTATCATTACGTCGAGCTATCACAAACCTAGTGGACAATGCCATTAAGTTTACAAACTCTACTATTGATATTTCGGCTAAACTCGTAGGCAGAGACTTAGTCATTACCGTAACAGATAATGGTATTGGCATCGAACCTGAAGCTCTAGATCATATTTGGGATCGTATGTATCAAACGGAACAATCGCGAAATAAAAAATCTAATCACGGTATAGGTTTAGGCCTCTACTTTGTAAATAAAGTTATTAACTTACACCATGGTACAGTAACGGCCACGAGTGAACCCCAAGTAAAAACTACATTTACCGTGCGATTGCCGTACAATACAAGGGAAGAATAACATAAAAGGGACTGACCAATGGTCAGTCCCTTTTCTATATCAATTTTAATCCAAAAGCCCATAATGTAGAATTAATTAAACCATAAAAAACTAGCATATAGAAGCTCCTTCTATATGCTAGTTTTTGTGTATTTAATTTTAAAGCAACTTATTATAGATAATTAACTTTAGCCTACAAATTGTTGCCAAAACGGCATATATACATATTCTAAGAAGGTCCATACAAGCAGACCCGCTACAGCACCAACGATAGCACCATTAATGCGGATCCAGCTGAGATCGTCCTCCACCTTAGATTCAATAAAGTAAATAAATTTATCTGTACTGAGGCCACCTAATACTTGACGTATGATAGTTTCAATGAGGTCATACCCTTGTTCAAGTACATAGTCGCCAATATCGTGTAAGGTTTTTTCAATACGATTTCTAAGATCTTCTGATTGGCCGTATACATTCCATAATTCAAGAGCAATATTAACTAAAACCTGAGCCGGAGTTTCTCCGTTTTCATCCCCTACGAGCAATAGTTCTTCTATATAAGGGCATAAATGATTTTCGATAACAGATTCCCAGTCTTGTTCGCGAATCCAACGTTCCCACGCTTCATTAAGAGCATCGCAGACTTCATGATTCTCTTCAATATTACGAATTGGTTCTACCCATTGTCGCAACCAAGCAGTTCGTTCGGGGCTATTGGGCCGCTTCCAGCTTTCCAGCATCGCATAGGCCTCTTGTACAATAGCCTCTGCCATTTCTTGATAGTTTACTACATCGGTAGCTTCGGACATAGAAATAAGGAAATCAGACCAGAAGCCTTTTCGCTTTTTCTTATGTGCCTCTTCTGCTACGACAGCGGTAAGCCAGGTAACCATAGCCGGATGATTAATCCGTTCTTGAATCACGTTTAGAACTTGCACAACCATACTTTCATAGCGATTATGCTCACATAAATCGAGTAATACGTGTTTCAAAACGGGCACGAGAGAATGTTGTTGAAGCAATCCACGAATGCGTTTTGCCCCCCATTGTGCCCATTCTTCATTAGTTTGAGATTTCCATAAAAGGTGTAGTCCTTGATGAATCACAAGGCGTGCTGCTCGTTGCCCCTCAGGAGACAACAAGAACTTCTCAAACAATGGCACAAATTGCACATTTTTTAATAATACTTTACAACGCTCCTTGGTAAGCATCTTCGTCTCTACAAGTTTAATAACGCCATTAATGAGGCGATCTTTATTTCGAGGAATTAGCGCTGTATGATATGGGAAACCTAGTGGCTTACGGAATAATGCTGTTACAGCAAACCAGTCGGCCACACTGCCGATGAGGGCAGATTGAACAGCCCAGTACAACGGTTGATACCAACTTTCATAGCCAAAGAAAAATTGTCCTACAAAAGCAAAACAATACAATACGGCAGTCAAGCCTAAAATGCCATTAGCACGCTGTTTCAAGGTAAGGGATTTCAAATAACTAATCATTTGAGCACCCCCTCTACAATGAGGGTCAAACCGTATAAGGTGCCCCCAAGGACAGCCCCTATAAGGGAACCATTAATACGCACCATTTGAAGGTCATAGTACATTTTGCCGCGCACAATTTGAGTGATTTCATCAGGCGAGTAACGAGATAATTCCTGACCTACCACACTGTCGATGAGGGGGTTCAATTTCTGCAACCACGGAATACTACGCAACAAGAAGAACCGCTCAAACGGCGCCTGCTTGTCTGGATTCAACAAAATTTCGGTGCCGAGAACATTAAAGCGCTCCATAACGATGTCCATGAGGCGTTTCCAGTCCAATGTATCCCCATCGATAAGTTTGCCTTCCCATTCTTCAAGAACCATTCTAATCCACTGATTTTTATGTTCTTCGATGAAAGCTTGCCACTCTGTATTAGTTTCCAAATTATTAAAAAAGCGAATGGCTTGGCCCCATACATAGCGCCCCAATGCAGAGTCAATAGATTCATTTTCCTTCAAGAATTGAACGGCTTTTTTCTGTACCGTTTCTACCAATCGTTCTGGTGAAAGTCCATCTCCACCAAAGGCGATGGCCAATTCGCGAAAGAAAGAATCCTTTGTATAAGTTTTCATAATGTCTAGCATGACGCGATACAAATAGGGATATACCTGATTTGATGCGATAACACGCTGACATGTGCGGTTAAAATAAAGCCAAAACACGCTTGCTGTGTGACGTTCTAGCATACAACGACCAAAGAGAATAACAAGGGGTGTTGCTTTCCAGTTTGTAACCCCCTTATAAATGGCCTTATTAATCTCTTGGCGCATCGGTTCAATATCCATATGAGATAAAACTTGATTGCCCACACCGTACAAGAGATTTCGAATTTGAACTTGTCCCACATCGCTCATGCCGTATTCAACGATACGGACCATAACACGTTCTTTTTTGATAGCATAATACATCTGTGGCACGCGCAATAGCTCTTCGCTGAGCATAGTGCGGCCTATCTGAATTAATCGTTCCTTACTGCGCGGCAAGATTGCCGTTTTGAAAGGAATGCCTAAAGGCTTCGTAAAGAGAGCCGTTACTGCATACCAGTCCGCGAGGCCGCCTATCATAGCTGCCCCAGAGATATGCATGATAAAGGCCCAAAATGTATCATGTCGCTGCGGATATGAAATTAAAAATATAATAGCCATGACAACCAACAGGGTGGTTGCCACTGGTTTAGTTTTCATCATCACTTGATCCTAACTTACTCAATTACGCATATAGACTGTTCCTATATAACGTAGTGACCTCGAGGTCTACGGACTTTCACACTTATATCTACAATCTAAAATGTAGCCTCATCGCCATCTTTTTGAGGTTCCCAAATCGACACCTCCCCAAAGAGAGCTTTAAAGTACACAGACGGTGTCCATAATGGACCATTCAAATGCATTGGAATAAAGGCTTTATTCACCTGTACACGGCGCAAAAATTCAATACTGCCCCATTCCATAGCGTCTTCCAAACGATTGTCTACAGGGAACATCGCTACATCTACGGACAAGCCCTCTAATTCCTTGAACTCACGCCAAGCCATACGCTTTGCATCCGCATTGTTTTCTGGCGTATCACCAAGCCAATGCCACCAGTTAAGGTCTCCTGCATGGAAGATAGAGTCAGAGTCGATATTCGCCGTATTTGTCTTTATGTAAAAAGAGCCACCTTCATCGGTGCTGCCATACATATGGATGCCTACATCATCTAATAGTGCATCTTGGCCAGGGCGCATGGTAATACATTTTTTTACCTTGCCCTCTAACGGCACATCTTGATGACAAATATAGCGCGTTTGAGGACCATCAAACTCCGTAATGGATGGGTTAAAGTGATCTCCATGAGTGTGACTTACGAAGAACCAAAGTTCACGACCTCGTTTAGCCAACTGCCAAACAATATTATTAGGATCCTTATAATAATCAAACACATAGCAACGCTTACCATCCTCTACGAGAAATCCGCTATGCGCTAAAAAAGTAACATGTAACATTATTATCAATACCTCTAATTTATTGAGAATTTATATCATTCGTATTTTTTATTATACCATATTTTTCTAAATACATGGCATAAACAAATGGCTATTCATGACACATATAAAGGACTTTTTTAAAGTCTTATCAAATATATAGTGCCCCATATGTATCATAATAAGGGCAGAAATGCCGCTGGCATTTCTTAGATGCGGCCAGCGGCTTTCATATAGTCGATATATTGGTTACCCCAGTTTTCAAGGGAAGCTAATACAGTTTTAAAACCAGCTCCCACTTCGGTAAGGCTATATTCAACCTTTGGTGGAATGGTTCCATATACTTCACGATGTACAAGGCCGTCATCTTCCATTTGGCGCAACGCTCTTGTAAGTGTAGCTTGTGTAATTGGATGTAATCTCCGCTCTAGTTCACGGAAGCGCACAGGACCTTCAGATAATTCATGCATAATCAACAAAGACCATTTACCAGCCAATAACTTTTGGCTCGTTGCAAAAGGACACCGCCCCACTAAATCATGAACATTTACAAGTTGCTCTGCCATTGTCATTCTCCTTATATATCTAGCTTAAGTAGCTTGTTATAACAAAATTAACATCTATAACTAAGCTACTCTTTATAGCTACACTACAATTTCTATTTCGGTATTAGAAATATTTCCACTTAATGTAGTTCAAATCATATCACAATTTTTTAGAATTGCAAGTATTTTATAGTATCATTTTTTAGGGTACAAAAATTTTTGAAAAATTTTTAATCAGTAAATATCACAATTCTATCATATTTGATAGTACCTATCTCAAATAATTCTACTATTCAAAATATTTGCACCAATATATAATAAACTCACTAACTAAATACAATTATCGGTTGGTGAATCAATAACTATTAGATTTAATCATCAACATTTATAGCTAAACAATTGTATCAATTTTACAGCATTAAACAGATTACACATTATCAATTGAAGGATTAGGTGATATTATGAAACGCATGCCTACACTATTCGTCGGTCACGGCAGCCCTATGATGGCTTTAGAACATACAGAAACAACAAATACTTTCAACCGTATAGGACAAAATATAATCAACAACTATGGCAAACCAAAAGCCATACTCGCCATCTCTGCTCATTGGTATGCAGATGGCACCTATGTTCAAAGCACAGAGAATCCAAAACAAATTTACGATATGTATGGATTTCCGCAAGAACTCTACGAAGTTGTATATCCTGCAAAAGGTGACAGCAATTTAACGAAAGAAGTACAAAAATTACTGGGTAACTCCGTTTCTATAAATGACACTTGGGGCATCGATCACGGCATGTGGACCGTATTAGTTCACATGTTTCCTGATGCATCGATTCCCGTTGTCCAACTATCTATCAATAAATACCTAAGCCCAAAAGAAGCCTATCAACTAGGAACAAAGCTTCAGTCATTACGCGATGAAGGCTATCTTATCATGGGCAGTGGTAATATCGTTCATAATCTAAGACGCATAGAATGGGATAATCCATCCGGCACCTCTGCCACAATTGAGTTTGACCAATATATTTCTAAGGCCGTCTTAAAAAACGATATAGATGCTATTGTTAATTACACTCGACATCCTCAGGCTAGCTATGCTGCACCTACACCAGATCACTATCTGCCATTAATCTATATTATGGGTGCTAGTGAAAGTACAAAACCGACTGTATTTAATCAAACCTATAGTTTGGGTTCCCTATCGATGACAGGATTTATCTTTGAGGATGAGCCTCAAAACATACTTTAAGCCCATAAAGATACAAAAATCTCCTAGGAAATTTTATTTCCTATTCACATAAAACCTTACATTACTATGTATAAACAAAAATAAATAAATATATATGTATTTATTTATTTACACAAAAGAACCGCTAGTTACAAAAACTAGCGGTTCTTTTCTTTACCATACTAATGACTCTACTAAATGAGTTTTTTAATGAAAGCTTCCATTTCCATCGGTTTTACAACAGGCTCGAAGCGCCCTACCACATTACCTTTACGATCTATAACAAACTTAGTGAAGTTCCACTTTACCTCATCGTCCTTTAAATAATTAGGATCGATACCATTGAGATAATCTGTAAGCATTTCAGTTTTATCACTAGGTGGGAAGCCTTGGAATGGTTGTTCTCGTATCATGTATTTGAAAAGGTCTAATGCACTTTCATCGCGTACATCTGCTTTCCCCATAACGGTAAAAGTAACACCGTAATTCAATTTGCAGAAAGATTGGATTTCGTTATTAGAACCAGGTTCTTCCTCTCCAAATTGATTGGAAGGAACAGCAATAATTTCTAATCCTTGCTCTTTATATTGCTTATAAAGAGCCTCTAGACCCTCATATTGGTGAGTAAATCCACATTTGCTTGCCGTGTTAACAATGATAAGAACCTTACCTTCATAAGTTTGTAAGGATTGTAATTCACCAGACTTAGTAGGCAGGGAAAATTGATATACAGACATGGAATCTCCTAATTTAAATTAAAAATCTTTATTACACTAATAATGTTTTCACATCATAATTAAATTTTGCCGTTGTTTCCGCCGCAGTTTTTTGCCATTCTGTTGTTGCTGTACCATCTTTTTCAAGGAAGAATCCAGAATCAAGATAGCGAATGATAATATAATTGGAATCCTTTTGATCAAAACCGTTACCGCGGGAGAAGTCGATACCATGTCCGGTATTACGTGTTACGATAGCTTCCAACAAAGGCAACGTAATGGCATTCAACGTAATTTTCATATCACATTTGTCGAAAATCTTTTTAAAGAAGGAACTAGGTTTTTCTTCTTTATATATTAACAATTTACTAATTGTACCATTAGATGCACATACTACGCGACGAATTTCATTAATAGGAATATCTACCTTACCATTTGAGATAACACCATTTTTAATGGTAATTTCTCGTTTACCCATATAGGAGTAATCTAGTGGCAATTGAAGAGTGTCTAAATTTGCAGGGAAGTCCGCAGTCAATTTATTTCGGGCAAAAGCAGCAATGATTGCTTTTGTTTCACGAATATTGTGACCAGCATTAGATTCCTTACGGTCTGTATCTAAATCTTGGCCTTCTATATTTTTCCAATTGTGGTCTCTAAATATAATCGAATAGTTACTATTTGAATTTAAATATCTTGTAAGATGAAGCTCATTTACATCATCAAAATCAATGTCAGTTATAACTTGTCCATTTGCATCTTTGCAGAGTACACCATTATAACTAACCGTCAATGTACGATCCGTACTTTCAAAAACAACAGGATTTGTGTCGAATACAGAAATCATAGCCCTCTCCTTTTCACGACTTCAAACATAACTACACCTGTATATATCAAGTGCATTTACTCAATATATTGATTAAATATATTAATCAAATATAACTAATTTAATCATACACCTTCTATATGAATTTATGCAAATGATGTATTTCCGCCATACTATAGCTACAAACTCATGATTCTCAAGATAACAAAAGACACCAACCATTCGATTGGTGTCTTTACTACATACAAGTAGCCCTTTTGTAATAGCTCCTTGTCGTTATACAGATGATATTATAATCTATTTCATGTCAAACAAAACAGAATTTTCTAAGAAAATATGTTCATGAAGGCCTTCTTCTAAGGCTTTCATGGTCTTAAATACATACACATAAGTAGCACAGCCATCTGCTGGTGCCGTGTACTGATTGGTCAATGCACTTAAGGATTCCAAAAGTACACCTGCAGCTTCGTGTTCAGCACGAAGTTCTTCAAAGTCTACGGGTTTACCCGCTTTAAACTCAGGGAAGTCTACATGTTCTTCATGCCGGAAATGAGGTACAAGAGCAGATTTAAGTTGCAAAAAGGTTTGATAAATCTTTGTCAATTCCTCACCATGATGGTCATAATGTACATTTAGCAGTTTTGCCAACCCTTGGTCAATTTCATCAATCATATTTAATTGTTCTCTATGATAGGTATGAACAATGTAATCAATCAATTGGTCTTTAGAATAGCTAAGCACCTCTGCACGAGAAGATTTCTGAGCAACTTGTACATCATTTAGCATAGCAATGTATGCATCCACATCTTTACCTTTTTCTGCAATAGCCTCCGCTAAAGGATGTCCGCCACCACAACAAAAATCAATTCCATCTTTTGCTAATACATCCATTAACTCTGGATTTACTTTAACCGCATCAGCTACGGTCATGGATTTATTAATAGTTCCAAAACTCATAAGATACACCTCCAATGGTTTACGCCGATCTATTTTCTTATAGTTATACTATACGACCAACCATGGATTCTGTCTGTCGCAGTGGCTACGAATTTGAAAGTAACATGACAATAATGATAATACTGTAGAAAATAATATAGAGTAATGAATATAAAAATATATGGATATATATTGAACATACAAAAAGCTGACCCTATAGAGCCAGCTTTCAGCATATCAAAACATATATAACATATGTGTATATATAATTGTGTAGGCAGCTATTAGATACTTTCAACAGCAGCGATAGCAGCAACGTCTACAACGTCTTGAGCAGAGCAGCCACGGGAAAGGTCATGAACTGGTTTAGCCAAGCCTTGAATCAATGGGCCAAGAGCATCAGCGCCGGAGAAGCGTTGTACCAATTTGTAACCAATGTTAGCAGCTTGAAGATCAGGGAAGATCAAGATGTTAGCTTTACCAGCTACGTTGGAGCCAGGAGCTTTCTTTTCTGCTACGGAAGGAACGATGGAAGCGTCCAATTGTAATTCGCCGTCAAATTTGAAATCAACGTTGCGTTCTTTCAAAATGTTAACAGCTTCAACCACTTTATCTACTTCTGGAGTGGAAGCAGAACCTTTTGTGGAGAAGGACAACATGGATACGCGAGGGTCAGCCATACCAACAACTTTGCGAGCTTTTTCTACAGTGGATTCTGCAATATCAGCCAATTGGTCGCTAGTTGGATTAGGCAATACGCCGCAGTCAGAGAATACTAGCATACCGTCGTCGCCATATTCTTTTTTGCTTGTGAACATGAACATGGAAGAAGATACAGTTTTAAGACCTGGTTTAGTACCTACAACTTGCAATGCAGCGCGCAATACGTTTGCTGTTGGGCAAGCGGAACCAGCAACCATGCCATCTACTGCGCCAAGGCGAACAAGCATAGCGCCGAAGAACAAGCAATCGCCTTTCATAGTTGCGTCAGCTTTTTCAGGAGTCATACCTTTTTTAGCGCGCAATTCTACGAATGTATCAACCATTTCTTGGTAACGATCGTAGTTAGCAGGATCGATGATTTCAGCACCTTCGATGGATACACCAACAGCTTTAACAGCCTCAGCGATTTCAGCAGGATTACCAACGAGTACAGGTGTTACAAAACCTTCTTTCAAAATAATTTCAGTTGCTTTCAATACGCGTTCATCTTTGTATTCTGGCAACACGATTTTTTTACCTAATGGTTTTACTTGGTCTTTTAATTTTTGAATTAAATCCACGATTTTTGCCTCCTTAACATTGGCTTTACGCCATATCAATACTATTATTATAGCAAGTTAACGACTCTCTAACAACCATTCTAAAACATTTCGTTGTTGAATTCCGTCGTAGTTGGCATTTTTATTTAGTTCATCTAAGGTGAGCAAAAACTTAGAGTATTGGTCTTGTACCGCCTCAAGCGGTGCTAGTTCTTGGCTCAAAGTATTAGAGTCAAGTACGGTCTCACTAACTTGATAATATTCGGTAATCCCCCCTTTTTGTGCTACAAAATCTATTTCACCCTTAGCAAGTTGCCCTACATATACAGTGTATCCTCGTCTAATGAGCTCTAGAAAAACGATATTTTCTAGAATATGACCTGTATCACGACTCGCATTCCCCACTAGCAAATTTCGTAATGTTACATCAACACTATAATACTTTGCATTGATACGTAGTAATTCTTTACCTCGTACGTCATAGCGATTTACCTTATATAACAACAAGCTATCCTGTAATCCTTGTAAATACCGTTCTACAGTTTTATTATCGATTTTTCGACCTGCACTAACGAGAGAGTTGGCTATTTTATTTGGTGAAAGTAAACTACCAACATTCGCCATAATATACCGCACTATATCTTGTAAAATTGTGACATCATTAATTTTCAATCGAGCCACAACATCATGCAATAACAAAGTATTATATAATCCACGTAAATATTCTTGAATATCAAAGTCTTCGCCCCCTAATTGCTGAGTATAAGGGAAGGAACTTTCACGAAGATAGGCCTCATAGGCAGGAATCAAAGAATACTGATTACCCTCATACTTGCTATGGTAAAACTCACTGAAGGACAATGGCAACATCTGAATTTCCACATATCGTCCAGTCAATAATGTGGCGATATCAGAAGACATAAAGTATGCATTGGAGCCCGTAATATATAAATCTGTGTTCTCTTTTACAAACAAGCTATCTACGACACGATGAAATTGATCTACATGCTGAATTTCATCAAGAAAAATGTAATTCGTTTCATTAGGCTGCATACGTTCTAAAATATATTGATACAACGCATGGTAATCTCGCAAATGCTCGTATTCCAATTCTTCAAAATTAATGGAAATAATCTGTTCAGGCTTCACATTATCTGCCAATAACTTATCTTTAAACAGCCTAAACAATGTAGATTTACCACAACGGCGTATGCCTGAAACGACCTTAATAATAGGCCGCTCTCGATTACGCCGTAAAAAATCTAGATATCCTTGGCGCTGAATTAACTTCATAAGGGCCTCCTCATCTATGTACCTTCTCATAGATGGAACCCATGTATTAGTAATATCAGATATCATATCACTTACCTAATAAATTTGGATTCCATTCCAACTTCATATTAATTTTATCATAAAGTTGGATTTCACTCCAAATTTTTATTATTTTAAGCATAAAATTGGATTAGATTCCTAAAGTTTTACTTTAAATTTAAACATACAGCACTTCAATTAATGTTTATCTATGAACTACATACCAATAATTGAACTCTTTACACATAATACGCTACAATAATAAAAACAAAATACGGATAGCCAAATGCCAATTTATATTCCTTATACACCCATTTAGGAGGTCTTATGGCGAATACAGAGACAACAATCAACGCTGTTATACATCCAAAATACAATGACACACCTATAGACATAGAGAAAACAATTAAAGCCTTGGAACGCAATAATTTTGTAGTCCATTATTTCGAAACTGGTACTGAAGCTATTTCCTATTTAAAAGATCGTATTCAAAACAAACATGTAGCCATCGGGGACTCTCGCACGTTACTAAAACTCAATGCTTATGAAGCCCTATCCGAAGTCAACGAAGATGTAACGGATATTCAACGTCCCCTTCCTGGTGAAAGCTTCCGCGACACCGCATTGCGCACCATGGGGCGTGATGTATTTCTCACCTCTGTAAATGCTCTTGCTCAAACGGGGGAAATGGTCAATATTGATGGTACGGGTAATCGTGTTGCCGCCTCACTCTTTGGCTCTCAAGAGGTATTTTTTGTGCTAGGCATCAACAAAATTACGCCGGATTTAGCTTCCGCCATCTATCGTGCACGCAATGTAGCCGCTCCGCTCAACAGTAAAAAGAATAAAAAGAGCTCTCTCAATCCATGTGCTAGATTAGAAGAAAAATGCTATGACTGTGGTTCTCCCGACCGCATATGTAATGCATTAACGATTTACTATAAAAAGATGCGCAATATGCAATCCATGGAAGTCATCATCATTAATGAATCTTTAGGCTTCTAATGTTTTGCGGCCCATTCAAAAAATCTTGTATATTCATCTCTCCTAGTCCATACACGACTCTGTAAATTGTGGACCACCGAGGATCTACGGCACCACTTTCAAGGTCACTAATATAAGATTGGGCTAAACCAGATTTATCTGCCAATTGATATTGAGTCATTCCCAATTGTCTGCGCCAAAGTAAAATCAATACACCAAGCTTGTGAACTTCTTGTCGAACTTGTAGATCTTGACAACATACGATAGGATTCATACCAACCTCTATCTACTTTCTCCCTCAACACATATTTATACCTTTACTATAAATCTGAACTCAATCATTTCCTAGTAGTGGTTGAAAAGCGATAACACAAAAGCCTTAACAAAAACTAATGTGTAAATCATTTTAGTTAAGGCTTTTGTGCTATGCAGATTTCATTGCGTAGGATTTCATCATTTCGTGGAATTTTAGTATATATAAAAGTTATTATCATTAAAAATACAGATAGTAAATCAAAAATACAGGTATTATCTATATATTGCAATTCTTATACAGTATTCATACATTATGCATACACTTGATTTATAAAATTACCTGGCGCTATTTAGCACTATTAATACTACAAGAAGACTATACGATATATAGTAAATACGCAATATTGTTAAAATACATTTAGGAATAATAAGTTTATTAACAATACAAAAGGACTATACAGCTGAACTGTATAGTCCTTTCTATGTATTTATATAAAATTATTGATTTGCGCTTTCTTGTGCTTTTTTGATTTCCATGTATTTAACCATACCATCAACAGCTTTTTTAGCTTCACGCATAGCCAATACTACGGTAGCAGGTTTATGAACAACGTCACCACCTGCAAACACGCCTTCACGACTAGTCATACCATATGGATCTTCAGATGTAATAATATAACCTTTTTCATCTACCTTTAAGTTATTACCTTCACCTACAAGACGAGCATTTGGTTTATGACCTGCGGCGATAATGATTTTATCAACAGGCATTACTTGGAAATTACCAGTGCCGTGGATACCTGCACCATCTTCGTTAAGCGCCATCACTTCATATTTGAAGCCTTCAACCTTATCTGTACCTTCTACGCCTACTGGAGAAGCGAACCATTGGAATTGAACGCCTTCAGCGCGCGCTTCTTCGTATTCAGACAACAAGGCTGGCATTTGTTCTTGGCTACGACGATATGCTACTGTTACCGCTTCGCAGCCTAAACGTACGCATGTACGAGCCGCATCCATCGCTACGTTACCACCACCGATGATGATAACACGGTCACCTTTTTTAACAGGAATTTGATTTTCATCAAGTTCCCCATTTTCTACCAATTGTACATTCGTCAACAAGTACATTGCTTGGAATACACCAGGTACTTCATCGTTTTCCATGCGCACGTCTTGAGGAATATGCGTACCAGTACCGATGAAGATAGAATCATATCCTTCAGCAAAGAGATCGTCCAAAGTTTTATCTTGGCCGATAAATGTATTGCATACGAACTTAACGCCTAACCCTTCAAGACGAGCGATCTCACGACGTACAACGGCTTTAGACAAGCGGAATTCCGGAATACCAAATAAGAGTACGCCCCCTGGTTCAGATTGACCTTCAAATACGGTTACTTCATAACCGAGTTTAGCCACATCACCTGCTACGGACAAACCTGCAGGACCAGACCCTACTACCGCTACCTTACCAAGATCTTGTTTAATCTTCTTAGGTTTGCGAAGTTCATTGATGCTTTCAAAGTCAGCAGCGAAGCGTTCCAATTTACCGATGTTAATAGGCGGTTTTTTCGCCTTATTCATGATACAGTTGCCTTCGCATTGATTTTCTCGTGGGCATACGCGACCGCAGATAGACGGTAAATTTGTTCGTTCCGCTAAGATATCATTAGCTTCACCAAAATTACCACGTGCGATAGCTTGGATGAAACGAGGTATTTCGTTTTCAATAGGACAGCCCATTCGGCATAAAGGTTTTGGACAATTTAGACAACGTTTCGCCTCCGCGAGCGCTTCCTCCATCGTATAATCCGCATCAAAATGTAGTGGTTTTAATTCGTTACTCATGGCACATGCCTCCTAACAAGGATCCAGTATACTATACTTACAGCGTTGCATGCACCTAAGCATTCCGATGAGCCCTCTCACATAGGGACGCCGCCACATGCTGCTAACATTTATCTTTTGTAACCATTCGATAGACGTGTGGTCACTGGTCAGACTCACACTATTCTATAGTATATTCTAAATTGTGAAAGTCCCAACAGTCAAGCAAATATAGCACCTTTTGTATACGAATATAGCCCCTATTCATGCAAGGATTGCATAGATTTTATACAAGTCCATTTACATATAATAGGATGCATGTATACTGATAATATATACAGTAATAAGAATTAGAGATACACCTTACGGAATAGAAATATCAATTTCGTAATTGAATATATACATACATATAAGAATTAAAGATATAAAAGCCAAGGTATATCCTTATATGAGGTTTCTTATGAACACAGCAGAATTCACTAGCAAATACTATATAGACCGCCGCGGTTCTCATTCCCGAAAATGGGATGGTCAGCACTTAAAATTCAGTCGCACCGACCTATTACCATTATGGGTTGCAGATATGGACTTTATGCCACCGCAGTGTATTCAAGAGGCCATCTGTAACTATGTGAAAGCCAATCCGTTAGGTTATACTATGATAAATCCAAATTATATAGATGCTGTTATAAGCTGGTATAAACGCCGTCACCATTGTAATCTTCAAGAAGATTGGCTTACAAGCGCCCCCAATGTCATTACCGGTATTATGTGGTGTATTGGGGCTTTCACAAAACCAAACGATTCCATCGCCGTTCTAAGTCCTGTATACGGCGCCTTTGATACGAGCGCTAGCGATGCACAACGTCACATCATCGCAGTTCCGATGAAACGGAACGAAGATAATCGCTATACTGTCGATTATGAGACCTTTGAAATAGCAATTATCGAGCACGATGTGAAGCTGTTCATTCACTGCAATCCGCATAATCCTATCGGCCATGTGTGGACTGAAGCGGAAATGGGCCGATTATTTAGCATCTGCCGACAGCACAATGTGTTCATCATAAGCGACGAAATCCATCAAGACCTTATTACAGGCCCAACAGCCTTTACATCAGCCTTGACCGTAAAGAACGGAGCCTATGCAGATAACATGATTGCCATGTCCTCCTTGTCCAAATCGTTCAATATGGCTAGCTTGCACCACGCAGAGGTTATCATTCCTAATGAAAAGCTACGAAGCCAATTCAACGCCTATAAAGCTCATGTATACCATACGGACTCAGACGTTATTGCCGAAACTGCCATCACAGCAGCCTACACTCACCCAGAGGCCGAAGCATGGTTGACAGATATACTAGCCGTCGTTCGTGAAAACTATGAATATCTGTGCCGAGAGCTTTGTACGGCATTACCAAAAATCCGCATCAGCCCTATGGATGGCACCTATTTAGCATGGATTGATTTTGGTGCCTATGTAAAGCCCGAAGATATGCACGACCTATTTGAAAACAAATGCCGCCTCGCATCAAGCTTTGGCGAATGGTTCGGAGGTGAAAGCTACGCAACCTTTGTACGTCTGAACTTAGCTACAAGCCTAGAAAATATAAAAGCCGCTACTCACAGCATTATTAGAAATATTTAACATATCAGTCATATTAAGCATAATAATCCTATCTAATCATACTATTTCCCTACACAACCTTAGTACATACAAGGATGTATGTACGGTAAATTATGAGGCATACAAAAAGGCTGCTCTACCATCAAACGGTGTTAGAGCAGCCTCTTTTTCATATATGTCTTATATATGTTACCTATTCAGGTTACCACATATATAGGGTCTTATTTAGTTCTAGCAAAATGATCTTTTGCAAATTGCATGTCTTGTACGAGTTCCAATGTACCAATATAATTATTGTTTTGGTCACGAACAGCCATGTAATTAACATAGAACGGACGACCTTGTTTTTCAAGCCATACAGCTACATTATCGCGATCACCTTTACGGAAGGAATCAATGATACCACGTACGATTGGTTCTACCTTTGGCGGATGGCAGGAATACACATCACGACCGATAGCTGTCGTAGGGCGTTTAAAGACCTTTTCACCATCGTTGAAGTAACGGTTAATGTCTTCGTGATCAACAAAGGTTACTTCCATTGGCATTGTATTAAGCATGGCATTTAATTGATCCACAGTCAAGCTGCCACCGATTAGAGCAATGGTATTATCATCGCCACTTGCTTTTGTTGTTTGTGTTGCTAATGCGGTTTCAGCCTCTGTCCAAGCAGTGCGTTTTACCCCAAAGATTTCTTCATACTGTGCTGTATCTTTGTAGATTTGGTACCACTCTTCAGTGCTGAAGTTTTCTGCACAGATTGGGAACAAAATATTTTGTTCTTTATAGATCATTTCTTGTGCACGTGTAAGAAGCTCATCAAAACGTCTATACCAATCATCTACGCTTTGGCTAGACTTAGCTAAATCACCTAGTTGGTCCCGAATATCACCATCAACAGTCCACATAACCATAGATGGACCAGAAATATCATAGGCTACTTTCAAATGCGGATACAAAAGGTCACCCTTCTTAGCATAGTGAACAGATACTTGACGCACTGCATTTACATCATCAACGGTTGCCGTTTTATCTGCCACTTTAGGTCGAATGGATTCAATTAACGCATCAAGAGCCTTGTTTTCTTCTGTTAATTGATGGAGTGGATGTCCTACAGTTTCAATCAAGGACACCACACTTTTGCTCTTTTCTTGAGCCTCTAGCACAGCCTCAACCTTAGCATGTTCTGACTCCATTTGTTCATGAATGGTAGAACCGTGGAACAAGGCGGAGTGAAGGTCACATAATTGTTGAACCTCAGCTAACGGTGTACCTTCACGCATAAGACCTTGTTCAGCTTTCATAATTTCACTAGCCTCAACATGGGCGAATTGACTAGCAAAATCTTCACGAACGGCACCCAGGTCTTCGCCCGTACCTAACCGTTTCAAGAAACCTTTAAGTTGCTCTACACGTTCGCTATCTTGAACAGCATCTTCAGCCTTAGCTTCGGAATTCTCTTCCGTATTAGCTTTCGCTGTATTAGATACTGGTGCACTGATTTCCACTGCATTTGCTGCAATTGTACTAGAAGCTACCTTAGCAGATGCATCCGTAACATTAGACTTTCTAGCCACTTCAGTAGGTGCCACGCCAGGATGACCCGTAGTTTCTGCATCATTACCAGATAGATTTGGCATGTCACCTTCTAAGGTAAAACCGGCTTTCATAAAAGCACCCACGATATCAATCATGGATACACCTTTCATCTTAGCCCCTTTTGGGATGGTCATGATTTTGCCAACAGAATTCAACATCACCTTATTTGTGATTTCGCTGAATCCTAATTCCTTCATAATATCTGTTACTTCAGGATATTCTTTCACCAAATCATATACCGATTTGGATAAATCTAATTTCTTTTCCATTTTGTTCCCCTCGTGTCAAAAATTTCTATACTATACTTATAAAATAGTATCATTCCTCTATATGCGTATATTACACATATGAAGCTATTTATTTACGGTAAAAGGTCTATATGTAATGACCTATGGTTCTATGATAAACGATATCGATTAGAAAATCTGTATCCGTGGCTATACTTTTGAAAGTTATTTATAAGATGAGATAACAGTAATAAAACACCGGATAATCGATCATGTAGACCAACTATCCGGTATTTACGTTACATTATATTATTATTCTCATTTCTGTTTCTGTTTCTGTTTCTGTTTCTGTTTCTGTTTCTGTTTCTGTTTCTAACAAGTGTACCCCTTAATCATGGTGTGGTTTCAATGCTTTTTCGTAGTTTTCAGAAACTTTGTCCCAGTTAATAACGCGGAAGAATTCCTTGATATAGTCTGGACGACGGTTTTGGTAGTGCAAGTAGTATGCATGTTCCCAAACGTCTAAACATAAAATTGCTTTTTTACCTTCCAATAAAGGATTATCTTGGTTTGCAGAGGATGTCACTTCTAACTTGCCATCTTTATTAACTACAAGCCAAGCCCAACCAGAGCCAAAGCGTGTAGCTGCTGCAGTAGAGAAGCTTTCAACAAACGCATCGTAGCCACCAAGTTCAGCGTCAATAGCCTCTTTCAAAGGGCCTTGCAATTTAGAAGTATCTGGTTTTGTCATAATTTCCCAGAACATAGTGTGGTTCTTGTGACCACCACCATTATTGATAACTGCTTGACGGATATCTTCTGGCACATTAGCAATATCGCCGAGAATGCAGTCTACACAACCATACGCAAGATCCGGATATTTCGCGATGGCCGCGTTCAAATTATTAACATAAGCTTGGTGATGCTTGTCATGATGCAATTTCATTGTTTCAGCGTCGATAACAGGCTCAAGGTAATCATAAGCATACGGTAAGGGTGCGAGTTCGAAAGGTTTCATAATAGTCCTCCTTATAATTAGGGCATAGAACAATGCTAATTATTTCGTATCATCGTTCTTGTGAAAGCGATTCGATGCACCTGCATCGGTAGTATAGAATCAATCTACTAGCATAGCATATATACTTCAAGAAGAGACGTATTATCCTAACTTCAACCAGAAGTTAAGATATACTTTTCAACCAATAAATTGATATGAATTATCATTCTTTATCTAATTGTACACATTATATAGAAAAACGTCAATATAAAAGGCTAACATAAAAAGGCCATGGGAACTCCCACAGCCTTTCATTAGTTGATTGTTATGTGACTTTTACTCAGCAATAACACATAGTTCTACATAAAAACATATACAGATATATACAAATTATTCAACAATGCACTGACACATTTTCATCGTTGTTAATGCCGCTTGATGGGACTCCTCTGTTACGCCAGCACAACAGCTCGAATCAATGTGAATAGGAATCTCTGGCAAGCCTGCTTTCAACATAATCGCATTGGAAACAACGCAAATATCTGTGCATAATCCGATGAGCGTAATAGACTCAATAGGATTTACCCTATCCATGCCCTCTAACCGAGTGAGCAGCTCAAAAGAAGCAAAGTTTGGTTTATCTACAAATGATACAGGGCTCATAATTGATCGACCTTCTGCAGCCTCAATCAAGCCGTCCACAATATGCCAGCCCTCGGTATTTTTAACGCAATGTGGCACTGGTAAAAGCTTTCCTTCTTGGTGTTCCAAGTAATCTCTATCATGCGTGTCACGCGTAAAGATAATAGGGCCATCAAAGCTTTCAATTTTCTTACGCACATTATCTACGATTAACTGTGCTTGCGATGAACCAAGGGCACCATCTACAAAATCATTTTGCATATCGATTACTACTAGAACCTTTTGCATAGCTCCTCCTGTATATAGCTACAAAACAAAGTACTTATTTCCAATCAATATTATTTATACTCTTTATTCTTTATAACATCAATAATATCTAGCAACTCTATACATTGTTATCAAGTTGTTGTGAAAGTGTCATCATGTTGTTGTGAAAGTGTTATCAATGAGTCATCAAAGCCCACCTCATACTCTATCGACAAGTAGATATATGACGGACTTCTATTCTTCTGCTATAGCATGTTGCACGCGATTTGGTTCATTATGTGCCAGTTTTCCTGCCGCTGCTGCCGCTACAGCACCTACCAAATCATCGAGGAATGTATTACAATGCCCACCCTCTTCACTATCTAGTTTCTTGATGATACCTGGCTTCACCTTGTCTAAATAGCCATAGTTTGTAAAGCCAATGGACCCATATAAATTAACGATGGAAAAGGCTAAAATTTCATCAATCCCATATAGGCTTTCATCATTAGCAACAATGCGTTGCAATGGCTGAGATAGTTTATTTTGCTCCGTTAACTTATCAAGCTCTATGCCCGTAATAATCGCATTATGCACCTCCCGTTTAGATAGTACAGAAGCCACACTTGTACGACACTCTTCTAGTTTTAAATTCGGCATATACGGTTTTTGTACGTAAAAAACAAGCTCTGCAATGTCATCTAATGTGACACCACGCTCAGCGAGAAGATCATAAGTATATTTCTCTAAATCTTTCGTAGTTTCCATAAGCCCTCCTTTATCGTTTCTTAGAATTAGTATCAGGTAGCATGACAATACTAACGGGAATCGTTACAACAAGCGCTTCATCAGTATCAACATGTTTAGTATTCCAAGCCGCTTCTTTAGCAGCCTCCTCAAAGATAGGGTACGCTTCACGATCTAGTTTCCAATTATTAGGACCTGCTTCAACAGCTACAATATTACCCTTATCATCCGTCTTAACCTCTATAGGAACGATTAATGTTCCATCTGCACTCGTTTCAAAAGCCTCTGGCGGAATGATCACATTATAAGAAATCTGTTGTTGCAATTCATAATTACGCTTGTCCGCAGGCTTTACCTCTGCAGCTATAGAACTAATAGGACTCATTGCAGACACTAATAAAGCCAATAATATAACACGGTTAAACATAGTTTCCTCTCATCTAAATACTCTCATACTATATGCATTATAAGTTGATTATACCACGAAAAAATCCCTACCGAATTTTTATCGGTAGGGATTTCTTAGATTAGATTTTCTTAACCATTTCGGATTTCAATGCCATCGCACCGAAGCCATCAATTTTACAATCGATATCGTGACCATCGCTTGCATCGGTGATGAGGCGAATATTTTTTACGCGCGTACCTTGTTTCAATACCCCCGCGCCTTTTACTTTGAGGTCTTTTACAACAACCACTGTATCGCCATCAGCGAGCTCATTGCCGTTAGCATCGCGAATAATACCCGCTTCAGCTGCAGCTTGCACATCGGCCACTGTCCATTCGTTGCCACACATAGGGCAGATAAACATATGACCGTCTTCGTATGTGTACTCGTCGCCACACTTAGGGCAGTTAGGTAAATTTACCATTTAGATCTCCTTTGTTTATTACATAATGAAAGTATTATACCATACCTTGGAAACCGGGCTCTATATTAATATGATGACCATTGACTCTAGATTGACGATATACGCCAATCTCATTATAATGTAATAAAGAGATAGTCGACGAGTGGTTCCGTCAGGCTCATCCCAAAACATTATAAAGCACGAAAAAATGGCCTTTCGTTTTCAGCTACCAGTTGGTAACGAAGGGCTATTTGTCGTTATTACGACAAATCAGCACTATCAATGCTCCAAAGGAAATAACGACAGTTAAGATCCCGAGGACAATCATGATGACTTCATAAGCATTCATAGGCTTTCACCCCCTTCAAAGAAAAAGGGTGGCCCAACCTCGTTCGACTATCTTACGTTCATTATAAACCGAACTTATGTTCTATGCAATAAAAAATCTATTAATAAATATTAGTCTATTTATAACTAACAAAGGGAGACTCTTGATAGAGTCTCCCTTTTATTCGCTACCCTCGTAGTGTTAATTCTTAAGAAATAATCAATATATTGATTATAAAATAAGATAAACCTAACGTTTAAGACTAAGTACGGCAATACTTAGACACGTTAGGTTTATCAAATTCACAATTCTTTGATGAGCCTAACGCCTAGAACACGTTAATTGGCTCTTTTGTACTTATAGTATAGTCTGAATTCTAAAGACTGTCAATTTACATCGTCATTAGAGGATATTATAAAATTAATGGGAACATGAAAAACAAGTTCTTCTTTAACATCAATATACCCTATATTCCAAACGGTATCCTTTGCGGACTGTACTAACTCTAAATATATCTCATCATTAGAGGTACTCTCATTTGGATCTAACTCAACAGAAGTAATACGACCTTGAGTATCCGTTTTTATCTGTAAGGCAAAACTATAATCTCTATTAAGCTTCGTTTTAAGGACTTTTGCCGGAATCTTTAACTGAGACTGTATCTGCTCATTAAGAGAGCGTTGTATATCAAGCGTGTCCCTCTGATAATCAGCAAAAGCATTAATAGGACTCAAAACAACTAGCAATAAAAATAAATATAAAACTCTAACCATAAAATTTCACCAATCATAACACACAACATAAAATTATTATTGAGTTTTATATTAACAAAACAAATAAAATATGTCCATTTATCTAAGCATCAATACTTTAAGGAAAATAATGACAATTAAAAGTTCATGGATAATTATAATAAAAACAAAGAAAGCACAGCGCTACTAGCGCTGTACTTTCTTGAGTGTCATCATTAACTATACTAACATCTTTTTCTACATCGTATACCAATAAGTATACTATTACGCAAGTCGTCTCCGTAATATAGCATATAAAATCATGCTAATAATGACACTCATAACGGCTTGAATGGCGTTCGTCAATATACTAGCAATGGCTACGCCTAGGTCGAATACAAAGTATTCAGCGATAAAGTAGCCTGCTACGATGATAATACCACCTAGGATAGTTGCCGCTAAGGCAGAGGTAGTTGTCTTATTTTTATAGACAGTACCGACAAGATAGCCTTCAAGTCCTTTCACCACGAAGGTGATGGGTACAAAGACTACATAGCCGAGAAATAAATCGGCTAGCGCCGGGCCGATAGCACCAATATAGGCGCCATATTTTCGACCTAATAATAGAGCTGACGTCATAATAACGACATCTCCTACATTGAAATAGCCGCGAATGCCAGGTACTGGAATTTTCGTGTACATGGTAAACAATGTTGCGAGGGCAATCAATACGGCTGTGAGTACTAACGCAGACGTAGTACTGCGGGTTTGAACGTGTTGCATAGCGTCCTCCTTATAAAGAAAAATAGATATGCGATAAAATACACCGCATATCTATACTATATACCTTTATAACAACACCCGCAAACAGAAGGAATTAATAATACACTCTTCCCAACATTTATCGTTATTTACGTTTAGAATAGGTGCTCTTCACTAGACTTTAACTTAATATAGCTACCATTTTACTATACAGATTCTCTCAACCTGACGATGATTAACAAGAAAGGAACTAGCCATGAATATTTTAATCATTTACACCTATCCTAATCATCAAAGTTTTAATGACGCTATTCTGAAAGTAGTGCAACAGAATCTTTCAAAAGACCACAATGTGAACACCTTGGATTTATATGAGGAGCAGTTCGATCCTATATTACGATTTGATGACACGCACAAACGTCGAGATTTAAGCACTGTACCGGACATGGAAAAGTATCGTAACTTAATTACTTGGGCAGACCATATCGTCTTTATCTACCCAATTTGGTGGAGCGGTATGCCGGCAATGCTCAAAGGCTTTATCGATCGCGTGTTTACAGCGGGCTTTGCCTATTCATACGGAAAACGAGGACTTATAGGTCATTTACAGGGAAAATCCGCCTGGATCATCACCACCCACAATACTCCCGCCTTTTTGACGCCGTTTATTCAGGACTATGGCAAGGTATTGAAAAATCAAGTTCTGAAATCCTGTGGCATTAAACCGGTTACACATACCCAGTTGGCTGGCACAGAAAACAGCTCAGACGAAAAACGCCGGCGCTTCTTAGACAAAATCGCTAATATCGCCGGCAGTATTTAACATTTCTAGTATACTATGATTTTTTACCAAAGATTACTTGGTTACCAAAATCACAAATAAATTTTCATTAGACTGCTTACAGTTTGCTCTAAGTCAAAAACAAGCTGTATACGAAAACCTTCCCAATTACATAGATATTACTCTTCAAATCTCTCTTCTACATTGTAGAGAACCTCGCAGTCACAACCGCCACCTTCGTTGACGATCCAGTCTAATACGATTTCTACATCTACCTTTTGTTTTTCCAAGAATTCTCTAGTGAAAGTCAAACTATGATCGCAACCGTCATTTTCCTCTAATTTCTCGTCTACATAATCAAAGAGATTCCAAAACAACTCTTCATCCATAGGTAAACTATCTTTAAACGATTGTCTCTGCTTATCTGCATATGCTTTTAACAATTCCTTTTTACGTGCTTTATCCATGATAATAATTTCCTTTTATGAACTTAGCAAATCGATACAAGCACGTTCCCATTAGCGTCTA
This sequence comes from Veillonella parvula, assembly GCF_018378075.1. GTDB lineage: Bacteria > Bacillota > Negativicutes > Veillonellales > Veillonellaceae > Veillonella > Veillonella parvula_K. The sequence goes on along the minus strand of NZ_JAGZYE010000002.1, from coordinate 186,755 downwards.
GTACTTGTTTGTAGAAACGTTTCATTTGCTCGAAATCATGAAGAAGTTCGTCTTTGATTTCCTCCTCTTCCTCATCGTAATCCCAAATATCTGGATATAGCTCAGCCTCTTTGCAAGCTGCCATATCAAAAGATTCAAGAGCCTCTTCCATATCAAACTGCTCTAGAGCCGCCACGATATCTGCTAACTTATCGTGTTCCGTATACGCTAAGTAATCCGATAGTTCTTCAACAGCTGTTATGCCAAGCACAGCTTGGCTAAGAGGATTCTTATCGTCCTTATGGTCAGTGCCTACGCCAGTTAGCACAAAGTGAAGTACATCCCACATTTTATCGATATCAAGCAATAATTCATCATCGTCATTCCACTCTTCAACGCTTTCAAGAATTTCCTCTTCTTCTGAGCCCATGGCTTTAATTTCTTTTAAATTCGCATCGCTTAAACAGCTATAATTTGCAATTAGTCCCATAGCCCATAACCTCCTAATCCTGTAATCTCAGTAGATATGTAATAATCTGCTATCCCCTTAGATATTTAGTACTCTATCTCTCATTTAGTACTCTATCTCTGTCAGTAAGTCTAGTAAATTAGCTTCTCCTTCATGAGATTTATCTAATAACGGAATAGCTAGTAAAAGCACTTGCAGTGAGTAGTAATAAAAGCTAAAGAATAAATCATCAGGAAATACGTCTTCTTCCTCATATCTAAGAACATCTTCGTCTTCATCGTATTCTTCAGACCAAAGGTATTCTTCGTTAAGCATATCCACAAAATGAGGTAATGGATCTGCATGCTCTAGCACGAGACCATCTCGGATGCACTCAGCAATCACAGTAAATAGGTCTACCAATTGTTCTGCTAAATAATGAGCTACTTCATTCTGAGTTCTCTCTTCTAGGGCTTTCTTAAAAATACGAAGCAAGAAAATCATAGCAAATGGTGTAGCATGCCACAATGTCGATTGGTGCTCAATATTCATTGCTAACGCCTCACCAGCCGCATCAACAGCATCAATACTTTTCATGCTCCACAACACATCAAGCTCTGTAGGAAAATCTGTGGCACGACCGTAAGTTGTGGTTAACCGATGCCACGGTATATCACTGACTTTCACAGTTTCTATATATTGTTTCGTCACAGTATCCATTATAGTTATACCTTTAGCATTATATATACGCCCACCTATTAATGCGTTTACCCCATAATTATTTCTGAATAACCTTTTTCACCAGTTCATAGGTGTCTATGAGACGCAGTTTTCCTATCCTAGGATTATCTGTAATCTCCTCATAAATATCTTCCAACGTGCCTGCTGGTGCTAGTTTCCACAATTTACACGGATATAGTTCGACGTTCCCTATGATTTCTAAATCGTCTAGCAATAGGCCTAGGTCTTTATGATTAAACCAACAATCTGTATCGATACCGAAATTTGTATTATCTTTCCGGCAGGCGATTTTACTATTTAAAAACTGCTCCATTGTAGGTTTTTCTTCTTGTAAAAGTCGCGTACAGGCTAAATGATATTCGATTTTCCGCGGTGATTGATCCACGTCAGATACAAAGACGGCACCATAGTCGTTTTCAAACTTAACAGCTAATACGTCGCCCACCTTAAAATGAGTTTCTCTCCTCGTTTTAGATTTACGAACCTTAATAGGCTTTGGATTTTCACTTTGTAGCTGTACTGCTAACTTATCTAATACCTTTTGGCGCTGTTTAAGTGCCTTACTATCAATGTCTAGCCAAAACTCATGAGGGCCCTGAGCGATTATGTCTAAGGTTTTCTCTTTGATATCCTCAGACAGATGCCCTATCTTCCATAAAGAATAGGCCACCGCAGTCCAATAAATTTCTGTGTAAAACTCATCAGTACAAAAATTTTGTTCCTCACCTAAGATTTCAGAAATTATAGTATCGACACTGATACCATCCTTGTACCGCTCAACAATAGCATTATAAATATCATGACCGTCATCGCTGTCTATGATCTTTACTCCATCAATTGCCATACGATTCTCCTATTACAACACAAAACCTCTTGAAACACTCTTTTATTGCTGATTATTTTCCCATTTTACATATTAAAAGAATAGACCTTCATAAGCCGTAATACTACCATCTTCTTCATGGTAAAAGCCTTGGTATACAGGTTCTCGATGTGCCGCATCGTAAAACTTTTGCAGTACAGCAGCCAAGTTTGCTTCAGAAGGCATGCCTAGCGCCTTAACAACTGTTTCCCATTCGTCCATTTCTGTATAAGATGTAATTTGAGCATATCGCTCCTTAGCATACGATTCAAGAATTCCTACATCCGTATATTGGCTAGAGTCACAATAGTCATGCCAGCAAATGCTATACACCAATAAACAAATTAAATCGTCTATACTTTCAGCTATGCGACCGCATTCACCTTCGCTACTCATATATCCAATTGATCCATCCTCTAGTTGATGATATTCACCGCCTGCACCATCACGAGCAAAGGCTACTCCATCCACGGAAAAGGTACATCGCCCCTCTACCTCATCACGTTTTGTAGGTTCATCAAGCAGAAAGAAATCAAATAGTGCATCAAAATCTGCTGCCAAGTTAGAATCTTCATGTAATATTTTTAAATAATCCATATTGTTACCTCTTATAGATTCGTCTATTCTCTCTATTTCATCTCTTATTTTCTCGTAATTCTAACAACGCAGAAACCTCGCTCATACTGAGATTAAACATGTTGCTTTCTAAATCAATAGGTACAAAATAATAACAAACTATATCTGCACCAAACTCATCTTCTAGCTTTAGCCATTCTGCCCCTGAAAGCACGGTAAATCCGAGCGTATCATCGCCAAGGCTTTCAGCAAGCCAGCGCACCTCATAATCAGGTTTAACGAAGTCGTTGAAATATTTGATAGTCACATCCCTGTCTTTCTCATCACCGTAGGGAATTAGCAATTTTTTATTGCCCTTTTGTAGTACAATATCGTCACCATACTGCTTTCCATTGCTAACGGTTTGAATGTCGATAGGCTCATCCATCATGTCATTAAAATAGTTCACCACATCTTCGTCATCCTCGCGCCAGTCAATCCAGATGATAGCTTCGGAATCAAATAAATCATCTAAATCCATATCATGACTAAAGAAATCTTTGACTAATTTATACATATCTTCCATAGGCTCTCTCCTGCATATCACTTATATTTTTAGGTAGAATACAACACCAGTATCACCACTTTAAAACAACTCTATAAGGTTTCGTATATCACATCTTGTTGAGCCGTAAAGTTTTCATCAAAAGGAACCAAAACATATAGATGTCCTGCTGGGGATTCTCCCACATCATAGCCTAGTGCAAATGCATCGTAACAACCTGATTTATCCAGCATTATATCCGTTAGCGTTAGTACAACAGACTCTTCTTGCGGTATTCCCTTTTGTATGAGCCCCTTCGCCAGTTGGTCTAATTCATCTAATTGGACATATAATTGCTCCCATATTGATAGTGAAAGTACATCATCCTCAGTATAACCGGTACAACTAATATTAAGTTTTTTAAAGGCTTGTCCTACAGTCTCTAAACGATTAGTGCCCAATCGGCAAGATACAAAGTAAACACCATAAGGTTCTTCAAACCAGCTTTCAACATTCCATAATGTCATTAATTCCGATTTTCTCATTAGGACTCTCCATTAATTGATTATCCTGCAATATCTGCATCAACAGGGTTCCCATCCGCATCAATATGAGCCATGATACAGTGCCCCCAGAAAATATCATCATCGTCATAATAGACCTCTATGGAGCCATCGTTACGAAACGCCAATTCACCCATCGTAATACGCTTAGCAAATACGTCTGACGTAATCGGATCTTGATCGTCATTGTCGAGCCAATCATTAGCAAGGTCTAGCAATTTTTCACTAATATATGTACTAATTCGTTGTTCAAATGCTTTGAAGTTATTGATTTTATTGAAAGCAGCCAATGCTACGGTACAGCTTTCATTAGAGCCCTCATCCACATCAAGGGTGAATGCATAATCATCAATTCTCGCTGTGTAATATTGATACTCTCGATTTAACAGGAAATCGCCCTTGTCGGTATGAAGGTATTTAGGGCTTTTCAAATAAGCCGACAACGCCTCCAACTCGCTATGTTTAGCATGTTCCTCTAACACCTCAAGCACATAATAGCGATTATTCCAAGAAGGACGCATATAACCCAAGTCCTCTATAGGTTTTGCTTTCTTAACCAATAATTTGTAAACGCCATGGGGCTCAAAACTATACCCCCAACCATTATCAAAACCTTCAATAATCCACGTCAAAATGCCTTCGCTACGGTCAAGCACGCCAGTTCGAGTATCTAAGATAGCATCGGTAGACACTAGTGGTCTATGGTACTTCTCTAAATAAGGACTAGCCCCATTTACATCACTGCGCGGCAATGCATAGATTTCAAACTCTTCCGATTCAAACTCTGCTTCATATTCTGGTAAACGTACAATACTCATATGACTCTCTCCTATTCATCACAAGCGTTCAGCTACATCGATTCTATGTAATAGTTCTTTTCCTAGTTCTTTGGCTGTTTTGAATTCCTCATTTGAAAGCACCATAAGTACAAAGCTATCGGTTCCGATGTCCATGCCTGCTAACGTATAGTTTTCCCATTTAGAATTAAGATCAGCACGCCAGTCCATAATAACTTGATCTTCATCTAATGCTGATAGGTCAATAATTAGATCTTCGCCGGTATCTAAAGACTTGTTACGTATTAATTTCTGTACATAATAAATAAAATCCTCTAATTCACATTTACAGCTTAGCTCTACAGCATATCCTTTAGCTACTAGTTTCTCATAGAAATTCCACCAACTATCTTCTAATTCTTCCATGGAGCGCAACTTAGCCTTGGTCATAAACGATTTAGCTTGTTTAGCATCGCCTAGCAACAACGTTGCTAACTCTGTAAATATAGGTCGCATCTGATTGATATCTAGATACGCTGCTTCTACACCCAAACTACAATCAGGTACTCTGCGTTTTTTCACAAAGGCCCGCATCATCTTCACTGCATCAGGATAACTTACATCAGCCATACGATACGTCTTACCATCTATGTCTAAGAATATATCGACTGCATCTGGTGTTTTTCCTACACGCGCTTTCATCGCAGTGCAACCATCGATGGCATGAGGTGGATACAATTCTATATACATGAAAAATCCATCATGCATAGCCTTTAGAGTATTATCTATTCCTACTATATTAAAACCATTTCGATTATAATCAGGGCACTTCAAACGCCATTCTTCGTAATCATCAAACAGTTTTTCTTGAATCCAATTGTAAAAGCTCATATACACTCTCCCCTATACACTGTTGCTTACATATAATGTCTAACTGAATATGTAACTAAATATGTAACTGAATATATATCTTAATTATATCATTATTAAGGACTACTTATCATAAAACTTATGTTTAATTAGCATATGAATAATTTTTGATAAAAGCAGGTTTTCAAACCTATTCTGCTCTATAGAAACGGTGTTTTAAATTTCAAAACTTAAAAAGAGCCAAGAATTAAATCTTGGCTCCTAAAAAGGCATAATACTAAAAAACATATGCTCATTAATTATTTTTTTGGTGCGCCTAACCGGAATCGAACCAGTGACACGCAGTTTAGGAATTTTATCCCTATAAAACTTTACATAAATTATTTTTTTATAATAATCCAATAATCTAGCTTTTATAAAAAAATTAATGCACTTATCATTGTAATTCTATGATTTAATACAATCTATTTTCTTAAAAAAACTTATACAATCTAGAAAAAAGGCTTATAAATTGGCTTATAAATACTATTGTTTCCACAAAGTCAATAAATCTGCATTTTCACTATTAGGAGATTTTTCTGATAATAGTTTATCTACTTGTACTAAAATTGGTAACTCATAACTAGTCCCCGTTATAACACATTGTCCTGGGGCTAATATTGGAATCTGCTTTTTAGAAACAGAATCCAAAGTACTTATCGTATTAGAAATCATAAATAAATCATTATCATTAACTAACCTATGAATAAAATAATTATGAATTTGTGACATTATAGTTTGGGAAATATCTGCAGGTCTTTGGCTTGCTATGGTTACATAAAACCCAAACTTTCGGCCTTCTTTTATTATTTCCTCAAAAACTTCTAACCGATAATCTTTCCAAGCCTGATCCTCTCTTTTAGATTGTTCAGACAATATATTATGAGCTTCATCTATAATTAAATGTGTTGTATGTGTAACTCCAGTTTCTTGCTCAATAATTTTTTTCTGTAAATCATACAAATAATTAACCAAAAGTAATGGGATAAGTTTTTTAGCAACTGTATTGCACTCTTTTAATGAAATAATAGTTAGCCCCTCATCTAAACTAACATTATTACTTATATCAAATATTTTATTAATAACAGCTGACTGACTTTCAATTCGACTAAGCAAAGGAGCGACAAAATCATATTGTATTTTATTATAACATATACAGTAAATAAGATGACAAATTATACTTATAGTAATTTTATGAGTAATCTTAACATTGTCCCTTATTTCATGACCTTCTAATGCAGATTTTAAGCACTCCTGAAATTCATTTCTATCTGTAATTATCGCCTCATCGGTTTTACTACTTATATAGCTAGCAGTAGTGCTCCCATCATAATATGTTTCATTTTTTGAATGCCATTTAAATGAAAGAAGATTTATTATCTTAGAAGACCAAATATCCTTTTTCTGCTTATCAGTTATCTCTTCAATACTCTCAATAACTTTATTTAGAAGTAGCAAAGACTGAGAATTATTATTACATTTAAAAACATTGTAAAATGCACTTCCAATTCCATCTATTAAGGTATCGATAGAAATATCATTAGTTTCCAAATCAATAAAATATTTAATTGCATTATGTAAAAAAGGTTTTTGAACTTTTTCTGTAGCAGAAAAAAGAATTGCAAGTGTTTCTATGTTCCAAAAGTATTTTGAAGGTAACTTTAATTTCTCTCCAGTTTCCCTATTAGTTGATAATCTAATCACTTTTTTTTGATTAGTTAATATTGACTCCCCGACATATTCCCCATTAAAATCAATCAAAAGAAATAATGACTTACCCCTCAATTGAATTTTGCTTTGTTTATCTAAGTTAAAAAGCTCTGTATAAATTTTTGCTAATGTATTAGATTTCCCACTACCAGTATTACCAAAAACACCTACATGAGTATTAAATAGCCTTTGCCAAGGGAGTCCTATCGGAACAGAACTAGATAATGTACTTCCAAGTGGAATCAGATTATCATCAACCACTTTATTAGCCGTTAAAATTGTACTAATCTCTTCAAAAGTAAGCAACGTAACTTCCGAATAAATCAGTGGAAATAATTTCAAACCATATTCAACCTTCCCCTTTATTAAGCTCCCTATAATCGATACCTCAATAATTCTTTGATATCGACCTTTAGTAAATGCATGATTTGTAGGATCCTTAAATAGGTCTTCTAAATATTCACGTTCAACACGACCAATTATCCTATTAGCACCCCTTATAATACCAACATATGACCCATTGGAAATACCAGCATAATATATTCCATTATAATGTACTTGTTCTAAATTAGTTCTATCATTCATTAGAATTCTAACTTTAGTGCCATTAACCTCAATTACATTCCCAATAACATAGGATATTTTCATCACTCAGCTCCCAATAATTTTAACAAATAATCAAAATCCCCTCTAATACTTTTCATAGCAACATCAAAATCTGGGAAAAACTGAACATTATTATAGCCTTCAAAATAACTTTTCATCGTCTTATAACTTTTTTGGGAAAATGAAATTATAATCACTTGCAACTCGGGATTCAGTAAAGATCTTTTTACTATAGATCGAATATGTTCATCTGCAAAAGAAAAACCAAAAACTATCAATGTTGTTTGCTTCTTCTCAAGTTCATAACTAAAAGCTCTCAAAAACTGATAGTAGTATTGATTAAATACAGTTTCTTCAAACTTTCCTTTATTAGGACTAACTATAGGTATCTGCCTATATCGTTCATAAAAATTCTGTAATAAATCATTACTAAGCTCACCACCATCATTAGCTATATTTTTTTCATTTAGTTCTTCTACATATTCATCCAAACTAGTGGCCTGTAATGTTTCAAGACGATTCAATACAATCTTTTGAATATTATCATTTATTATTTGATTTAAATTATTAAATAAAGAAAAATTCTCATCTACTAAAATATATTCTTTATCCTCAGAATATTTCCACAAAACAGAGCCATGTAATTTGTATAAATTTATCATAGATAATTCTCTATGATAATTATCGTTAAAACCACTATGCAAAATATTTATATTATAGTTTTCTGAATTTATGACTTTTTGAAAAAATCCTCTCGAACCATCATTAAACCACAATAGAGGCATATTTTGCAAAGAATAGTCAAATGTCTGTTCGAACAACAAATCATAATTTGTGGTAAAAAGATTAATTCTTTTAGGCTGATCAACTCCCGTATTAGCTAAATATTCAGCCATCCATTTAACAAACAGAAAATAGTTGTACACAACTAGCTCTTCATCATCTAGTTCATCTTTATCTTTATCAATAATATTTTTTATTTCTATTAGTTTTGTTGTTTTATTAATAATAGATGAATAATAGTAAATATACAAAATAACCTTAGAGTTATCACTTAAACTTTTATGTGTTAAGACATCCTCAAAAGAAAATTCTACATTTGTTGGTAAAGCAAGCGTCTTATATAATGGAGTACTCATCCCAGAACCAATCAAAAAATTTATATGATTTCCGGCAATCTTTTCATATAATTCCCCATCTATAATACTATCAACCCTTCCTAGATTTTCTGCCTTTACTTGTTTTTTCTTCAAATTCAATTTCTTTTTTGGTTTTTGCATCATTCCACTCAAGCGCATATTCAATAGCTAGAGCTTGCGCTTCCTTTCGATCTAATTCAAGCCAACTACTAATACGTTTTACCAAATCAATTGAATAGGTCGCATATAATTGGCATCCTGTAGCTAAACTAGAAATATGTAATCGTATAATTTTAAAGCTAATATATTAGGTTCTTTCGTCGGTCAAAAGATAGAATTACCTAGCCATGATTTTTTCTAATGCCATATACAAGCTGATTAATAATGGATATCCATTTATACGTAAATTTTCATCACTAGATGCAGCTTTATGTGAAAAAGATTCTTTAGTTAAATAACCTAACAGAATATCTTCACTAGAAATTGACTCCAAAGTATCAGCTATTCTTTCAAAATGTTTCTGTATAACATTATTATTATGTGATTCTAATAAAAGAAAATTAGCTCCAACTATTGCTAAATCATCAGGTCCAATACCAGATTGAATACCGTATGTTAAATATTCATTTTGTGTAATCCCAATCAATCCCTCTCTAGCATCAAATTCTACTTTATTAGAATAATCATATTGAAAACTAAGTTTATATGTACTTTGATCTAACATCCAATTAAAGTAAAAATCGTGCCGAATTGGGATATCCGTTAATTCTTTCAAAGCACAATAAATAAATTTGAATCTATCACCAGTAATGTTATCGGATCTATAAAAGACTTAGATAAACGTAAAGATAATGCAGCTAATTCAGCACATGAACGCACCACAGCTGACTTAAAACGGATTTTCCAAAATATTGAAGAGGCAGGTATAGCTTATAGTAAAGGACAATGTGATCGATTAAATAAAACAATCGAAAACTATGAAAAAATGCTAAATAAAGGTCGTGAAGCACTTGAATTTTGAAGTTTTGGAAAAAAGTTATTAGTAGTTATTCTTAGCGCTATGCTCATCTTCCAATTCTATTATAATTACAAACTAAATAATCATTTAGAGGAGTTATATACACAAATAAATATGATACACACCCTTTATAAAGGAGAAACGAAGTACTGGTTTGATGCTAATAATCAAACTACATATGTTGAAATCCAAAAGGCACACAATCAGCGAAAATAGCCCTCCGCAAATTTTAATAATAAATGGATGCATTCCTTTAAGAGCTTTAAAAGGAGAATTAAGATGAATAAAAACTGACTCACCATAAATGAAATAGCAAGTTATCTAAATGTATCTCGTACAGCGATTGTAAATGCAATTAATCGTAAAGAGATTCCAACAACTCGAATAGGTCGTCGTATTTTAATAAAACAGAATGGTTTTCAACGATATCTACATAATATAGAAATCAAAGGTAAAAACGATCTATGAAATGTCGTAGTAATGGTGAAAGTAGTATCTTTCACGATAAAAAGCGTAATCACTATGTTATCAGACTAACCTACGAGGATTCTCTAGGTATAAAAACGGAAACATATTTATGGAACTACTGCTGCAGAAGCAAAATATAAAGCAAAAGAATGGAAGAAAGCTAGCCTATCTAAAGATAATAAACTGACTAAAAATCCACTGATTAGTAAATGGATTGATGAATAGTTAGAAACTTATGTAAAAAATGCTGTTAGACCTGCTACATATAAAATCTATAGAGTATGCCTAGCTCCTATCAGACAAGCCTTTACTAAGCACCGACTAGATCAATTAGAACCGACACAACTTCAAAACTATCTCAATAAACAGTTAACGCATGGCGGACGAAATCATACTGGATTACCTCCTTTTACCGTTCGAAATCAACGCAGATATTTCGCTAACTGTATTGATACTGCCTTAAAACTAGGATTAACTAAATCTCCAAAATAAACCAAAGCAGAGATACAACCACTCTCTCAATACGAAGCACAAATATTAATCAATCAAGCACAACAATGGCTAGCGGGAGCCAAAATAATTAAAAACCCACATAAGATAATAGTCTCCGCAAATCTATATATAGGTATCTATATTGCCCTTGAAACAGGAATGCGTTTAGGAGAAATTATGGTCCTTCGATGGAGCAATATAGTAATTGATTCTTATATCACTGTTCAGAGGTCAAAATCAGAAGTTAAAGAGCAAAATATAACCTCACCTAAAGCTGGAATTGGAAGGAAAATACAGATAAGCCAACGCCTTATATCAGCTTTAAAAAAACACAAAAGGATTCAAAACACTTATAAGAAAGAACTAGAAGATCTCTATGAAAATGATTATAGAATTATAGGTGGGTTACTTGGTAAAGGCTTTCATGCTCGTCATTATAGCTCTAGGTTATTTAAGCAGCTACTACAACGAGCAGGAATAGATAGACGCATAAGATTTCATGATTTAAGACATACCCATGCCACACTTTTACTTCTATCAGGTGTAAATCCTAAAATCGTACAAGAACGACTAGGTCATTCTAGTATTAATGTTACTTTAGACATTTACTCTCATGTAGCCTTAGCCGATCAGGATGTCGCAATCACTGCATTAGATAAATTAAATTTATAATATATGCGCTTTTAATTCTGTATTGCTGTTACAATACCATCATCTATATAAACATATTGGTTACCATAAACCAACTGTTCACTTACTCCATTAGCTGTTTGTGTACGATTCACTCTCATAGGGTTACCCCATTTTTGTATAACTGTATTTTTACTGTCACCAATATGTATGCTATGAGCTTCCTTTTCTTTATTTTCAGCCTCTACCTCATCAGCCAATGCTTTTAATTTACGATTTACTTCAGCATCTTTAGCCTCTTTTGCTGCTTTGAGTTTATCTATACGTTCTTGATCTTGCTGAACTAATACTGGATCAACATTATTTATTTCTCTAATTTTATCTGCGAATTCCCCATTAAGAGCATCTTCAGATAAACGATTTACACTGTTTTTTGCACTAACATAATGTTTTTCATTATAATCAATAATAGCTGTTGCTATATAATACATATCCTTTCCTTTTTGAGATTTCGCATCAACTAAAGATATAACATCGTATTTAGCAGCTTTATAATCTTCTGAATGTAAATCTTGTACTACTTTATCATAATATTTCTTCTCAGAAGCACCCATTCCATCATTATCATTCCCACAGCCTACTGCTAAAGCAATAAAAATAATTGATATTAATATTAAAATCCCTGAAATTATTTTTTTTGTCATATTTCAATCTCCTAATAATACTAACACTTTATTGTAAACTGGCTTATCATTTGGCTTATTTTCCCCTAATTTTAAAATCCAAATAGTTATTAAACACAGTATTTATCTATGGTGCGCCTAACCGGAATCGAACCAGTGACACGCAGTTTAGGAAACTGCCGCTCTATCCAACTGAGCTATAGACGCATGTATACTTTATTATATCGTTTTTAATAAAGTATACGCAAGGCGTCCTTATTGTTGTAGGTATTGGTTATTTACTTGTTTTTGTTCTTCTGGGCTAAGGTTTTGGTAGCCTTTTGCCAATGCACTAACCCAGGATCCATAGGCAGGGTTTGGGAATACTACAAAGGTAGTGCCAAAGTCTTTTTGGTGGGCATCGATGATGGCATTTCTTTCAACTAAAGTCTTGCCTTTTGTACCAATAGGGAAGTCTCCTGCATTATCGCCCATGTATACAACGACATAATATTTTTTAGCAATCATATCAAAGCGAGGTTGTTTATCAGAGTCTTTTTCGAATAGTAGTACATGGTCTTTATCGACAGATGGGAATCCTAGTTCTTTAAAGTTCTGTATCGTTACGTCAAGGTTTACAGGTGCGTAGCGGTTTGAAACATAGAAGATTTCTACCCCTTGTTTATGAACTTCATTTAAAAATTCAACGGCTCCATGCATGGCTTGCGATTTTCCTTGATGTACGGCTTGGCGCCACCAAGGTGCATCAAAACGACCATTGCCGTTTGCTATACTTTCACCCATCAACTTGGTATTGTCCACTACTGTTTCATCCGCATCAAGAACGATAGCTAAAGGTTTTCTTTGATGAGATGGATCAGTAACGGCCATCTTAACGGCATTCATTGCCACATTGTACCCTTGATACGCCAACGCTCTGTACTCTGCAGAGGTGCGCATCCATAGCAAACCCATCGTTTCAGTTTCGGCTTGGTACTGTTGTTTTTGCTTGAGGGCTTCCTGTGCCGCTACATCATTAGCTACTACATTATTAGCTACTGCATTATTAGTTACTGTATGATTTGCTGTAGCACTAGCTACATCATTCTTAGCTGCTGTAACAGTAACAGGTTGAGCTGGTTGAGCCTGCGTTACAACAGCAGCAGAAACAGGGCTATTTACTTTCACCGTCTCTGGAGAATTCGCCTGTACTACAGAACCCACACAAAGGCTTCCTCCAATGCAAGCCACCGCCACATACCATGCCAAACTACTAGATTTCATAATTGCCTCCTATTCACATATAACATTACGTGCAACTTTAATACATCATATAACTCTACATAATTATACTAAAATTCTTTTGAAATTTGTATATTTTCAACACAGCAAAAGGGCCCTTACTACACATCTTTGATGATTCTTAACTTAGATGTGATTAGCAAAGGCCCTTTAAAGGTTTTTATTTGTTTATAAGATAATTGGTATCAGTGTATAAAACTTTTGTGTGAATTTAGATTTTTTATAGATTTGTTTTTTATATAAGTGTAAGAGAGTTATTAGTTAAGAAAGTTCTTTTCAATCGTTAGTATTGTTTAGATTAACTGTCTTTTGTGTTGTTTAAATAGGATGTATTCCCTTATTTTACATCACTAAAGTCAATGTCCATACCTAATGCTTTAGCAACGCCTTCACCATAAGCTGGATCGCATTGGTAGCAATGTTTTGCATGACGTTCTTTGATAAAATCAGGTACGCCATTCATAGCTGCTGCGGTGTTATCAAATAAGACTTGTTGTTGTTCAGGGCTCATGAGGCGGAACAGTTTACCTGGTTGTGTAAAGAAGTCAGAGTCGTCTTCATAGAAGTCATATTGGTAGGCTGGGCCAGATACGTCGAGAGGAGGATTTTTAAATTCTGGTTGTTCAGCCCATTCACCAAAGCTATTTGGTGCGTAGCCAATTGTAGACCCATGGTTTCCATCTATACGTCCTTGACCATCACGATGATAGATATTTACAGGACATTTAGCGGCATTAACAGGGATTTGATAATAATTTGCCCCTAAACGATAGCGTTGCGCATCCGCATAGGAGAACAAACGACCTTGTAGCATTCTGTCAGGAGAGAAAGAGATACCAGGAACGATAGTTGTTGGTGCAAATGCAGCTTGTTCTACATCTTGGAAATAATTTTCTGGGTTGCGATTAAGTTCCATCACACCAACTTCAATCAATGGGAATTCGTCATGATACCATACTTTTGTTAAATCGAATGGATTGTATGGCATATTGTTAGCTTGTTCTTCCGTCATCACTTGGATGCATAATTTCCATTTCGGGAAATCGCCTTTTTCAATAGCTTCAAAGAGGTCACGTTGGTGACTTTCACGGTCACTAGCTACCACATTAGCCGCCTCAGCATCGGAAAGATTTTCAATCGGCTGTTGGCAAACCCAATGGAATTTAACCCATACGCGCTCATCGTTTTCGTTGATAAGACTGTATGTATGACTGCCGAAACCATGCATTGTGCGGTAGGATTTAGGAATACCACGGTCACTCATGACGATTGTTACTTGGTGGATCGCCTCTGGCAAGCTAGTCCAGAAATCCCAATTTGCTGTCGCATCGCGAAGATTTGTTTTCGGATTCCGTTTTACAGCGCGGTTCAAATCAGGGAATTGCAATGGATCGCGGATAAAGAATACCGGTGTATTGTTACCTACAAGGTCCCAGTTTCCTTCTTCCGTATAAAATTTTACGGCAAAGCCACGAATGTCGCGTTCTGCATCGGCCGCACCGCGTTCGCCTGCAACCGTAGAGAACCGCACGAATAACGGCGTTTGCTTGCCTACTTCAGAGAAAATTTTTGCTTTCGTATATTTTGTAATATCGTTAGTTACTGTGAAAGTACCAAATGCACCGGATCCTTTAGCATGCATGCGGCGTTCAGGAATCACTTCACGCTCAAAATGAGCTAATTTCTCCATGAGCCAAACATCTTGCATCAATACAGGACCACGTTTACCTGCTGTAGCAGAGTTGCGATTATCTGGTACGGGAGCGCCAAAGGCGGTTGTTAGTTTCTTTTCATTATTCATGTTACAAACTCCTACTTAGAGATCAAAATGAAAGTAATTTACTTTACATAATTTTTAAATCATATATCTCAATTACGATAAAAGTTATTAATGGATAATTATTATCCATTAATATGTAATTAGAATAGCACAAATTTTTTAACAAAACAACCCTAAACCTTTATAAATTTTGTATACACGATATCATTTATAATTTTAAAATGAGAATTTCAATGTTATATATTTAAATGCTGTTAAGATGTACCTATAAAAATACGCAAAACAAAAAAACACCTTGTTTCTACTAACTTGTAGATCACAAGGTGTTTTCATTCAATTTATGCCGGACGACTCCAATCAACTTGTACGTCGATCGCTTCCCACATACGTGTTAAAGCTAACTTAAGATTATCCAAAGATTCTAATGGTTTTACGGTCAATCGTTCATACGTATCAAGACCTGTAGCATGCTCAATAGCATGTTCATTATTCAAGTAAGCGATTACCTTATCAACCCACTCTTGTTCAGGTAAATCTACGGACACTGTTTTTGTTTCTGTATCATAGGACAAGAAACCATTGCTGTTTACGCCATAATGGATGGCCACACGAAATAAACTCATATCTATACCTCTCTTGCGGTAATTTATTAACACTACACCCATATTGTAACATGAACAATTATATTAGCGAAAGTATTCAATATAAACTTTATAAGTCCTTTTTGACGGTCTTTTTAGGTTCTTCAATAGATGCGTGTGTATCTGCAACTGTAGACCGATTAGCCTCTTTAGTCGAGCCTACATTAACTTTAGTAGATGCCCCATCCTCTTGACCAAGCTGTGCATCCACGGCCGCTTTCAACTCTGACCGTTTCCTACGTATTCCATTGTCTCCGTGAAAGCGCTGCCATAATGCACCACTCATAACAGCAGTCTCACCAAATTTAGACTCTAACGAATCTAACACGCTAGCAAGCTTATCCTCTGTTTCATCCTGTGAGGATTCAAAGAGACTATCCTGCATAGGAACCTCCTCATCGAGACCACTCACAGTAAGACCTAATAGTCGTATAGGGCCAGGCGGATCCATACAGGTAAGCCCTTTAGAACTACTACATTTAAAATTCGTAAACTTTACCTTTGTAGTGGCCCCTAAGGGTTCCGTATCTTTCTTAGCCTCTTTAGGCCGCTTACTCGTCTTATCCTGCATCAATTTATTCCACAGGATCAATGCTGTTTCGAAAAATACATGCTCCTGGTCTGATGGTGTATCTAGCCGCTTCTGCCGTGATACAGTAGTAAAATCATCATACCGAACCTTGATAGATACAGTATGTCCATGAAGGTTACGCCTCCAAAGCCGTTTCGATAGACGGTTCGCAAAGTACCTAAACTCTAATTCAATAGCACGGCCCTCTGTGAGGTCTTCTTCATAGGTTTCCTCCGCTCCAATTGATTGTATCTTGCGATCTGTTTCAACAGGTCTATCATCGATACCATTCGCCAGTTCCCATATGCGTTTTGCCTGATTCCCCACGAGAGGAATTAAACTGCTTTCATCAGGCAAAGACTGAATATGACGCATCAGGTGAAAGCCACCGGCTTTCAAAATTTTCTCTGTCCGAGGACCAACACCCCAAATACGTTTAATAGGCAAAGGAGCCAACACCTCTTTTTCACGACCGTATGGGATGACCACAAGACCATCGGGTTTATCTAAATCAGAAGCCAATTTAGCAAGAAATTTATTGGGTGCTAAGCCTGCAGAGATAATAAGTCCTGTTTTCTCGAATACACGATCTTTAATGGCTCGCCCTAGCGCTTTAGGGCCGCTATACATGGTGGACATGCCGCTCACTTCAAGAAAAGCTTCATCAATAGATAGAGGCTCAATGTAAGGGGTGAATTCTTTCATAACGGAAAAAATTTGGTTCGACACCTCTTTATAGCGATCCATTCGAGGATATACATAGATCCCATCAGGACAGAGTTTCTTAGCCCTCGAGATTGGCATCGCAGAATGAACACCAAATTTTCGGGCCTCATAGGAACAGGTAGCTACCACACCACGTGAAGAAAGACCACCCACGATTACGGGGTGGCCTTTATACTCTGGATGATCCAGTTGTTCTATGGACGCGAAGAATGCATCCATATCAACATGCATAATCCAACGTCTCATTGTTACGCTTCTTTTTCGTGCTCAGAAATGCGGCAGTATTTAATTTGCGCGCAAATGCACTCATCTTTAGTTTTGTATAATTGAGGGAGAATATCTAAAATATCCGCAAATGTAGCTTCATTAATGGAGTAACGCGTCCATAAACCATTACGTTGAGAGTTAACTACACCTGCATCAATTAAGATTTTCATGTGGTAACTCAACGTAGATTGAGACAAATTGAAGCTCGCTAAAATATCGGCTGCACATAATTCATTGCAAGACAACATATCGATGATGTGTAATCTTGTTTCATCGCTTAATGCCTTAAAAATCGTCGCTAAACGTTCGTAAGAAACTTCAACCATATCTTTAACTCCTCAGATCCTTATCAAAAAATATCAATCTACTTCTTGGTACTATTATATACTATTTCTTAATGTAAATCTATTTTTTTCTTTATATTTGTATCTTAATAATTTATTATGAATACAAAAAAATTATAGATAAGTAAATTTCGCCTAATTATAAACTAATTTAAGCACGTAGCTATTTGTATAAAATGAATATTTTAAACAATTTTTTATTTGATAGGTTTATTTGAATATACATTTTTCTGTATATATAACAATTACACTCTATTATTTGTTATATATTTCTCGATATACTCACACTCTAATAACTATAAAGCATACTTCGATATACCGCACTACTGTAGCAACCTAAAGGATTAGATATAGAGGATCCACGTTTGTATTCTGCATCCATTCAATACAAAAGACCCCTCTGTGAGGGGTCTAATCTGTATAATTCTATAAATCGATTGCATAGCGAGAAATGTTAAAATATATAACACTCTATCAATGCTACCAAATGCAAATTTTCTATTATATCAAATTAGTATAGCTTAGAATACATTTACTAAATCGATAGTTTGGCTACGGTTAGGACCAACAGATACAATGCCTAAAGGCACACCTGTTACTTCTGCAATACGTTCTACATATCTACGAGCATTTTCAGGCAATTTATCATATTCGCGAATACCGGAGATATCAGTTTCCCAACCTGGCAATGTTTCGTAAACTGCTTCACAAGCTTCAAGATCTTTTAAATTAGCTGGGAACCCTTCTACGTCTTTACCATTCAATTTATAACCTACGCAGATCTTCAATTCTTTAAAAGTATCAAGAATATCCAAGCGTGTAATAGCTAAGTAATCAAGGCTATTAAGACCTGCTGCGTATTTTACAACCATGAGGTCTAACCAACCACAACGACGAGGACGACCCGTTACAGTGCCGAACTCATGACCAAGTTCACGAAGGTTATCGCCAGTTTCATTAAGAAGCTCTGTAGGGAATGGACCTGCACCAACACGTGTAGCATACGCTTTTACAACACCAAAGATGTTTTTCAAGTAGTTAGGACCCACACCAGCTCCGGTGGAAGCGCCACCTGCGATTGGATGAGAGGATGTTACAAATGGATAAGTACCATGATCAAGGTCGAGCATAGTAGCTTGAGCACCTTCGAACAATACCTTTTTATCCTCTTTTACAGCTTTAAGAACAGCCGCATTAGTATCTGTTACATAAGGTTTCAAGGCTTCAGCGTATTTGATGTAATCCGCTAAGATTTCATCGTAGCTAACAGGTTCAGCATCGTATACCTTAGTAAGCATTTTATTTTTGAACTCTACATTGTACGCTAATTTTTGTTTAAATGTTTCCATATCATACAAATCGCAGATACGGATGCCGATACGATTAATTTTATCAGCGTAGCAAGGACCAATACCATTTTTAGTAGTACCGATTTTAGCATCCCCTTTAGATGCTTCTTCTGCAGTATCTAGAGCGATATGGTATGGCATGATTACATGTGCACGATTGGAAACTTGAAGGGATTTAGCAGATCTGCCTTGCTTTTCAAGGCCTTCAATTTCTTGTAGCAGAACTTTAGGGTCGATAACAACACCAGTACCCACGATATTTTGTTTGTTATCGTATAAGATACCACTTGGTAAAAGGCGAAGTGCAAACGCTTTATCATCAACTACAACAGTATGACCCGCGTTATTACCACCTTGACTGCGCACCACAACATCCGCACGTTCTGCGATCCAGTCAACAATTTTACCTTTCCCCTCGTCACCCCATTGAGTGCCGATAACCATACTAGTTGCCATATCTATATCCTCCATATGAAAGTCTAAATAATTCAATATCATTATACAACAATGTTCGGATTCTGTGAAAGTATTTATACAAATTCAATCTTTAGTTTCTTCCAAACGCATGGGCTATTTTGGTTCTTTTAACCAAAAACTCATCAATAGGCCTATAACACCTACCGGTATCAAGGTCATCAATGCCGTTTGTACGTCATAGATGTCTGCTAGATGGCCTACATATGGTGCTACAAGGCCACCTAAGGTAATGCCAAGACCTAGGGTAATACCGGACGCAAAGCCTGCATTTTTAGCAAGATATTTTTGACCTAGTACCGTAATCGGTCCGTATTGTGAGAATACACCAAAGGCCATTGGAATCATGGCACCGAAAAAGCCACAGATGTTAGGCACAAAGATAAATACTAAAACAGAAGGCAAGAAAATCAGATTACCTAAGCGCACAGTTTTAAGAAATCCCAGACGGTCAGATAAGGCCCCTCCCATATAGGTAAGGACTGCACCCATCGCAAAGTACGCAGTAAGGGCCAAACTAGATGCACTAGCTTCACCATTAATAACAGTAATATACAAAATAGGAATAAAGATAGCCAATACAGAGAAGAGTATAGATCGAGAAGCAATCACAAAAAATAACTTACCGAAGCTCACCCAATCATTTGTACCGGTACTAAGAACCTTAGCACGGCTTTCACGGTTACCAGTATCAGCAGCATCAGCAATATCAGTATCATCGGTATCAGCTTCACCCTCACCCATAAAGGCATAAAGATATAACAATACACCAAGTAGAGCGATAAGCGTAAATACCCAAAGGAATTGTCCCCCAAAGACGTAAACACCACCAGCAATAAAGGGTCCCAACGCAAAGCCCGCACTGCCGCCGACTGCAAAGCGGCCCATGGCGTTACCGATTTCATGAGATTGCGTACGATTTACAAGAAGAGCCGCCTCGGGATGGAATAACGCAGCACCTACCCCGGCCAAGAGCGACAAAGCAAGAATCATTTCGTAACTCGTAGCCAATGCCATAGCGCTAATCGACACAAGAGTCACCGTAAACCCAACGGGAATAAACCAGGGTACGCGCCACCGATCTGCCACATAGCCCAATACGGGCTGTGCGATGGAGGCCACCACGGTGTTACAGAAGATAATGGTCGCCGATTGATAGTAATTAAGGTCAAAGTTAGCGATAAAAAACGGAATGAGCGCCGCTAAGGAACCTTGACCAAAATCATTGATGCAATGAAAAATAGGCGGTCCGTACTTTCGTATCATACGTTTCATATAACCTCCTAAAACAAATAGATAATTTCTAATGTAAGACGAGTATATAAAAGCCTGCTAGGAAACTAATTTATAATTACCTGTTAAAATTATATACTTCTATCTAAAATGGTATATTGCTTTTAAACAAAAAGGGTAGATATAGCCAACACCTAATGCATGTGCCATAGTCTTGTCGGTCTATACCTACCCTAGTCTTTCATATGTTATGTGGGAAGTCCCTACAATTATAGGCCAAAGCGAGCCATGATTGTATCTACATGTCTTAGCAATTTATATGGGTCGAAGCATGCATCGATTTCCTCATCAGTCATGTATTTCTTAATATTTTCATCAGCTTTTAAACCTGTTGCAAAGTCTTTGCCTTCAAGCCAGCGTTCCATAGCATGTTTTTGAACCCAACGGTATGCTTCGTCACGTACCGCACCTTTATCTACAAGGTTTGTCAAAATTGTTTGGCTAAATACGAGTCCCCCTGTGAGGTTAAGATTTTTAAGCATGGTTTCAGGGTATACCAACAATTTATCAATGGTGCGAATTGTTAGGTGCAACATATAATTTAATGCGATTGTCGCATCCGGCAAGATCACGCGTTCTACAGAGCTATGAGAAATATCGCGTTCATGCCACAATGCTTGATCTTCGTAAGCAGATTGTGCATAGCCGCGAAGTAAGCGCGCCATACCGCAGATTCTTTCACAAGTAATAGGATTCCGTTTATGAGGCATCGCAGAGGAACCCTTTTGTTTAGGGCTGAAATATTCTTCTGCTTCGCGTACCTCTGTACGTTGTAAGTGACGGATTTCCAATGCGATTTTGTCTAATGTACCGCCTACAACAGCGATGGTAGACAACAACTCAGCATGGCGGTCACGTTGCACCACTTGCGTAGCAATTTTAACAGGTTCAAGGCCTAATTTTTCACACACATATTGTTCTACGAATGGATCGATATTGGAGTATGTACCAACAGCGCCGGACAATTTACCAACGGCAACGCTTTTACGCGCATGCTCCATGCGTTCAATATCACGTTCTACCTCTGCCATCCACAACGCCAATTTCAAACCGAATGTAGTTGGTTCGCCGTGGATGCCGTGGGTACGTCCAATCATAGGAGTATATTTGAACTCAGCTGCACGACGACGCAATACTTCGTGCAAACGCTTTAAGTCATCAATTAAGATATCGCAGGCTTGTTTCATCATGTACCCAAGCGCCGTATCTTTCACATCTGTAGAGGTAAGGCCCAGATGGATATATTTTGCCGCTTCAGGACCTACGTATTCGCCCACTGCTGTTACGAAGGAAATAATATCGTGGTTCGTTTCCTTTTCGATTTCATGAATGCGCTCAACGTCGAAATTGCCCTTTTCACGAATTGTTTTTGCCGCTTCTTTAGGAATAACGCCCAACTCAGCTTGTGCCTCGGATGCGAGGGTCTCCACCAATAACATTGTGTCGAATTCGTTGCGTTCGCTCCAAATATGGCCCATTTCTTCTCGTGTATAACGTGGTATCATGATGTCTCCTTTGCATGATAAAAGCTAGATTTATAGGATTATTGTACCATATGTGAAAGCTCCATTCAACGAACGGAACTAAATTTTCCGAATGATAATTATATTAATTTTACTTATTGTTCGTATTTATTAAATTAATTATCACTTTAACGATTTTCTTTAAGACTTTGCTTGAGATTATATACCTCTATCCCTTCATTGATACGTTGTATTCGCTTAATCATTTTTGGATGAGTAATAAACAAGCGACTGAAAAATCCTGTACTTTCACAATCATATAATTCACCATTCTCTAGAATACCAATTTGTTCAGTAGCAAGTCCTAATGAAACTAGACCATCACGCAGCTCCCGCCCCAAACCAATCGAAACGGCATAGGCATCAGCAGCATACTCTCGACGACGGCTATCAAAATAATAGGTAATCCACTTCGGTAATAGAAGTACATATTTCACGATTGCAATCATAACGATAAGAATTAATTGAATAATACGTACTACGATATTAACAATTGGTATAATAGCCAGTATATTTAAAGCAAAATTTAGATATATTACAAGATTTAAAATTAATTGCCCTAGTCGATCCATAGCATAGGTAATGGTTAAATAGATAGTATCACGATGCCGTAAATGGCCTAATTCATGGGCAAGAACACCTAATAAATGCCGTTTATCTAACGAATACAAGGCTCCTGTATAAATCGTAATGTGATTTAATCCAGATGCAAAGGCATTAATTTCCTCATCTGTACGCATGCGCAATATCAGTGAGTTACGTGCTACACCGCTAAATGCACATAATTCCTCAAACAGCGGTTCAATATATTCAGATTCTTCTGCATTTGGTTTTCTTTCACCTTGCAATACATGGACAATCCAACTAAAAGGTGGCAAAAATAATCCGATGGCCACAATAATAGGCAACGCAAAGGATATAATAATATATACATCGAGCTTATCCACTAAATGTAGCGGTTTTATAAGCCAGTCCCATGAAAACGGATACACATATTGAACTACAGATTCTAAAATAGGAAAAAATACAAATACAATAATAACATTAACAATATAGGTAAGAATAACTTGAATCATAATCTCTCACTTTGATTTCTCATATAGTTATATAGTAATAAATTAATTTATAATATATCATAGCTATACATTGTGATATATAATAAACATACAGACTAAATGTACTGCGAATAATTGCTCAATCTATACACGAGCTTTATACTAATAGTAACAAACATTTCTACTATGGGGGAGGCTTTCATGGCAACTTTAAATCGTAAGGAACGCCGCGCACAGCGCAACGAATCTAATACTATAGGTATTCTATTACGTCTATTCTTTGGGCTCAGCTTTATCGGCTTGGCGGTAGTCCTTTTTGGCGAGTTTGATTATAACTTTATCTTCTCCATCTTTACGGCAGACATCGTAGTATCTTTAATTTACGTAATGACGAATAAATCGCGTATTACTACATCCTTAGCAGTAAACACAAATGTACGCGTTATCATCGCATTTCTCATCATGTTGATTACCATGTTCTTCTATGCTTTTGCATTGTGGCGAGCTGATCAATTCAGCACTCCTATGCAAGTCACATTATTCATCGGCGGCGCCATCGTATATCTAGCCGTCTTCAACTCCACGAAAACAATACTTACCAATCAAAATTAATACAATACATATAATTAATCCTTGAAATATAACTCAACATGACTCAGATAGAACAAGTATTTCATAGTAATACATAGTATCAATCAATACAATCATTTTTTACAACCATAACAAAGAGGCATATCCCATACTAATGTATGTAAGATATGCCTCTTTATTGTCCTAATACAACAGGAACTGCTAGATATACAGGTTCCCCTCTTCGATTGATAATAGAACCACTGCTTTTAACGATGCGCATTGCTTCCTCTTTGACTGGTTGCGGTACATCCTCTGCGATGAGCGGTGTATGTTCTCCTACGATGACATGTCCATTAACGTCAAAGTTAACGCGCACTACAACCTTACCTGTTACAATTGACCCCTTCCCCTGTTCTTGTACAGTTCGTAAATATTCTTGGGGGTTGATATCCGACTTTTGTAAAAGCGCTTGTTGCCCTGGTGTTAGGAGCCCCCACGCAAGATCAGATAGGAAGGATAAATCACTAGCTTCGGCAAAGCCGTTTCCATTCGCATTCGGATCAGATGTTATATCCTTACCTATAGGAGCATTGTCAGGCTTAGAGGATTTCCCGTCTTTGGAATCATTTCCACCCGTAACTACAGCTTGTTCATTATTAGTCGTTTCCGATTCTATGGCCTTGGGAACGGCCCATTCACGACGAGCATTAGATGTAGTCTTATTGGCATTTAAATTGTGAGCACTTTCATCACCTGTATTTTCCGTTACAAGAGGATCTGCCTTAGGCGCAGGCCCTTCTGGAGTCGGAGGTTCAACCGGTGGCTTATCCTTAGGTATAGGCTCAATAGCGGTAGTTTTCGCATCACTTTCACTATCCTCAGGCAGATGAAAGCTAACCTCTGCGGCATCATAAGCCACACCGGTTCCAACGATACCACGCAAGGAAAGCCCCATGCCAGAGATAAGCATGATGGTAATGCCTAAAGATATAATAAAAGGTTTCAGATAATGTGATTCAAACATGGAATCACTTCCGTTCCGTAGCGACGCTAATATATTTAGCACCGTTCACCTTGAGCATGTCCAAAAGCTCGATAACATCGTTATAATATACATCTTTTGAAGCACGAATCACAAAGGCTTGTTGAGGTGCTTGTGTAACGATAGATTTGACCTCTTGCGCCAAGCGATCCGAAGAGATTTCCTGATTATCGATATACAGCGTGTGCGTTGTGGTCAAGGTAATGGTGATAGGTTCGATAGATTTCGCTGTAGACGTCGATGCAGATGGTAAATTAAGCGGAATTTGTTGCTCTGTATTCATGTACAGCGTGCCTACCATGAAAAATACTAATAAAAAGAATACGATATCAATCATGGGAATAATCATGATGGTAGGCTCTTTTTTAACCCCTAACGTGCGTCGTCTCATATATCATGTTCCTCGTTGTACGCATCAAGAATGTTGCCGCACTCATGTTCTAATGTCGCCACAGAATCATTGACCTTTGCCGCACAGTAACTGTGAAAGCCAAGGGCAATAATGGCCACGGTCAAACCTGTAGCCGTTGCCACTAAGGCTTCAGAAACACCACCTGTAATAATGGTCGGAGCCCCAATGTCGCCACCTACCACAGCAAACGCACGAATCATACCGAGGACCGTCCCTAGCAACCCCAATAACGGAGCCATTGTTACAATCATGCTGAGCCAACTAAGGCCGCGTTTTAAACGTTCATCAGCGTACGACACTACATCTTGAAGGCGGTTTTCCAAGCCATTATAATTCTTTGCATTGCGGATAGCACGGGCAAATAAAGAACCAAGTTCCTCTGTATCCCGTTCCAAAACACTTGGTAACATAATCCAAGATTGATTCTTCTCTAAGACCTTATTAAAACGGCGCAAATCCTTTGTAAACTTGCGATATAGAAAGATACGTTCAATGCCAATCATCAAGGTAAACAGTAAAAAAATCACCAGCGGATACATAACAAATCCACCAGCTACAAATAAATGCGCTATACTACTCATACTAACCTCCAAAAGCCACATACTTTTAGGCTCTATCCGGGTTAATTATACCACGTTTTATCCCACCGAAAACAGATATAGAGCGTAAAACCACAACATAAATAGATATAGGATGACTTGCAAGATAAATATAGACTAATTCGCTAGATAGACATAAGCTAGCTAAAGTCCACAGGATAAAATTAGGGTTATAGGGCAAAACCAACACGTTTTGTCCTATAACCCTAAAATTAAAATACAAAAAGGCTGCACTAGAAATGATATACATTCTAGTACAGCCTTTGATACGTTCCTAAATAGATTAGTCTTTTTTAATAAAGCCTACAATGAAGCCACCTACTGACAGTGCAATGCCTAAACCGCTACAGAACATACCAATAGAATACCACAATGTGTAAGATTGGTTATTCTCAGAAATCGCCTTTGCTGCCGCTTGAGCATTTGTAGCATTTCTCGCAATTTCCAAATTAGCCGCCCCTGGATCTGGATTTAATAATAGAATCGCAATACCAATAATTAGAACGACTACACCTACAGGTAATAATAATTTTTTGTTCATTTGAATGCCCCTCTCGTAACATTAAACGATTAATAAATAATATAACTTAATTATACACTGATTTTTGCATTTTAAAAAGATGAACTTATATATTAATCATCTTTTATTAGACAATTAATAGCAAATAATTAGTCGCAATTAGTTATTATGACATAGAAAAAGGCATAGTATGCAACTACTATTGGTCCAAATCCAACAGTGAACATTGATACTATGCCTTTTACAAATACATCTGTAGTTATATCGAAATGCATACGATTGCTAGTGGAGTGCGTATTAAGATAAGTTATGCCGGCTTATCTAATATATATTTAGCAATACGATTATATTTAATAATACAATATGTATTTACCGATCTACTTATTGTAAAGACTTATCGAAAACGCCAATAAGTTCTTCAACGGCTTGAGATTCGCTCATTTCACCGTCTAAGACAGCGGCTTCGACTTCGCCCATGCGACCTTGAATGACTACATTGTTAAAGAATAGGTTGTGCAAGTGTTCGTCAATCATATCGCGTACCCAACGGAGGGATTGTTCTTGACGACGTTTTAAGAAGACCCCATTTTCTTTGCCTTGTTCAGTAAACTCTTGGATAACATCCCACAATTCATCGAGGCCATCCTTTGTAACAGCTGAACATGTATAGGCTTGAGTCTTCCATTTTTCCGTAGCTGGACGGATATAATGTAACATCCGATCGTAATCACTACGAGCAATGAGTGCTCGTTTGAGATTATCTCCATCAGCCTTGTTGACCACAATAGCATCAGCAAGTTCCATAACGCCTTTTTTGATGCCTTGCAATTCATCGCCTGCCCCCGTTAAAACGATGAGCATAAAGAAGTCTACCATGGAACGCACGGTAACTTCGCTTTGCCCAACCCCAACGGTTTCAACGAGAATAATATCGTACCCAGCAGCCTCACAAAGTAGCATAGTTTCTCTACTTTTACGAGCCACACCGCCTAGTGTACCACCAGCTGGCGATGGACGAATATAAGCCTCTGGGTGTTTCGTCAACGTTTCCATCCGCGTTTTATCACCCAAGATACTGCCTTTTGTGACTTGGCTCGTAGGGTCTACAGCCAGTACGGCAACCTTGTAACCCGCTTCAATGAGCATGTTACCGAAGGCTTCAATAAACGTACTTTTACCAGCCCCAGGCACACCAGTAATACCGATGCGCAATGCCTTGCCCGTGCGAGGCAATACGGCTTGCAACACCTGTTGAGCTAGTTTGAAATGGTCCTTATTATTACTTTCTACTAATGTGATAGCCCGTGAAAGTATAACGCGGTCCCCCTGCTCGATACCGCGTACATAATCAGCGACAGTCAATTTCTTTCGCCGCTGTACGGGACGTACCGCTGGAGCCAGATGAGCTGAACTAGATAAGAGGCCGTCATGCATTTCCTTGACGCCTTTCATTACGTGACACGCGTAAGTATCATCTTTCTTCGCTTCTTCTGGCACCCAGTCGGGACGATAGGTACTACCCTCGGTGCTTGCGTTTTTTACACCTAATTCAGGGGCTTTGCCTTCACCAGTGGTGAAAGTTGCGTCCTGTGTATTGCGCAATTCATCCGGAGTAGGCCGTTTGTTATCAGTCATGAGACTCGTCTTGAACGTGACTAGTCAATGTTTCTAGTAATTTTTTCGCCGCTACTGGCAAAACTGTACCAGGGCCAAAGATAGCCACTGCGCCATGTTCGCGTAGGAATTCATAGTCCTGAGCAGGGATTACGCCGCCGATGGCAACTAAAATATCTCCACGGCCCCGCTTGTTGAGTTCCTCTACAAGTTGAGGCAATAATGTCTTATGCCCCGCCGCAAGAGAACTAAATCCGACAATATGAACGTCATTATCCACCGCATCTTGTGCTGTTTCTTCTGGAGTTTGGAACAAAGGTCCGATATCCACGTCAAAGCCCATATCCGCGAAGGATGTAGCGATAACTTTGGCACCACGGTCATGACCGTCTTGGCCCATCTTCGCAATCATGATACGAGGGCGACGACCTTCGAGTTCTTCAAAGTTATCTGCCATTTGGCGTACTTCTTTGATTACATCGTCATCTTCAAATTCGCTGGAGTATACACCGGAAATAGAGCGAATAACCGCTTTATGACGACCGCATACCTTTTCAACAGCAAAGGAAATTTCCCCCAAGGATGCACGAGCACGAGCCGCTTCAAGTGCAAGGGCAAGCAAGTTACCTTCGCCCGATTCTGTAGCCTTTGTGATCGCTTCAAGACAGGATTGAACCTTTTCTTCATCCCGGTTAGCACGCAATTGTTCGAGACGACGAATTTGGGCTTCCCGTACAGCCGTGTTATCTACGTCGAGGATATCCAATGGATCTTCTTTATCTAGACGATATTTATTGATACCGATGATCGCTTCACGACCAGAGTCGATACGAGCTTGGCGACGTGCGGCAGCTTCTTCGATACGCATCTTAGGAAGCCCTGTATCGATAGCTTTCGCCATACCGCCAAGGGACTCGATTTCTTGAATATGACCCCAAGCGCGACGAATCAATTCATCTGTCAACGCTTCTACATAGTAGGAACCGCCCCATGGGTCGATAACTTTACATACCTTAGTTTCATCTTGGATGTAAAGCTGAGTATTACGCGCAATACGTGCAGAGAAGTCCGTAGGCAACGCAATGGCTTCGTCAAGCGCATTCGTATGTAGAGATTGCGTATGACCTAACGCGGCACCCATCGCTTCCATACATGTACGAGCCACGTTGTTGAACGGATCTTGTTCTGTAAGAGACCAACCAGATGTTTGGCTGTGAGTACGAAGTGCCATGGATTTAGGATTTTCAGAGCCGAAGCTATTGATAATCTTAGCCCATAACATACGAGCCGCACGCATTTTTGCCACTTCCATGAAGTAGTTTTTACCGATTGCCCAGAAGAAGGACAACCGTGGTGCGAACTGGTCAACGTGAAGGCCTGCATTAACACCGGTACGGATATATTCAAGACCATCGGCCAATGTATACCCTAGTTCGATGTCCGCAGTAGCGCCCGCTTCTTGCATATGGTAGCCAGAAATGGAGATACTGTTGAACTTAGGCATGTACTGGGATGTGTACGCGAAGATATCGCCGATAATACGCATGGACGTAGCTGGAGGGTAAATATAGGTATTACGTACCATGAACTCTTTCAAAATATCATTTTGGATTGTACCAGCCATAACCTTTTTATCTACGCCTTGTTCTTCACCAGCCAAGATGTAGAACGCCATTACTGGCAATACGGCGCCGTTCATTGTCATGGATACGGACATTTGATCAAGAGGGATACCGGAGAATAGAATTTCCATGTCGAGAATGGAGTCTACCGCAACGCCCGCTTTACCAACGTCACCTACTACACGAGGATGATCGGAGTCATAACCACGGTGAGTAGCAAGGTCAAAGGCGATAGACAAACCTTTTTGGCCCGCTGCCAAGTTACGACGATAGAACGCATTGGATTCTTCCGCTGTGGAGAAACCCGCGTACTGACGTACTGTCCAAGGACGAGTAACATACATTGTGGAATAAGGTCCACGCAAGAATGGAGGTACACCAGCCATATAGTCAAGGTGTGTCATCCCTTCATAATCCATCTCTGTATAGAGAGGCTTTAGTTGGATTTGCTCCATTGTTGTATTATATAAATCTTCAAAGCTTTTTCCTGTTTCTTTTTGAAGTTCAGCAAGCCATGCATCGCGAGATGTTGCTTTCTGAGATTCCAAGCCAAGAGAGGAGAAGTCTGGATTTTTAAACATGAGCTCACATCCCTTTCTTATCTTGTAACGTATTCAAGATTTCGTAACAATTTGCACGAACAGAAATGAAGTCGTCCACGCCAGCTTCACGGTATACAGGTTCTAAGTCCTTAGGAGGTGCCCCTGCTAAAATAACCGTTACATGCGGCATAGTTTCTTTCAATTCTTTAGCGAGTGGTGGTACCAATTCTGGATAGGTATCATCTGTAGAACAGATAACAACTACATCAGCACCACTTTCACGAGCAGCTTTCGCCGCATCAGCCGTTGTTTCATGTCCATCATTTTTGATAACTTCAAAAGCCCCTACTTCGAAGAAGCCTGTGGAGAAGTCCGCACGAGGTTTATGTTGAGGGATTGGCCCCATGTTAGCCAAGAATACCTTCACATTATCTTTCGTACGTTGTTTATAATTCTCAGTGCGCATGCGAAGTGCTTCAAACTGTTCAGTCCAGCGATGAGCTGCAATGGATTCAATCGTTTCGGAAGCAATATCGCCAGCATCTAAAGCCTTGCGGATTTGACGTATTGTTAATTTTTGTAATGCACCGAGTTCAATAAGGCCAATCAAAGCGCCTGGCTCTGTCGTACCTGCTTCTAGGGTAGCCTGTGCTTTCACAACCGCATCTGGCTCCGCACTCGCCAAGTACTCTTCGATCTGAGCAACCCGTTTTTGACGCAATGTTTCTTGATTTTCTGGTTTTGAATCAAGCAATTCCTCAGTCATGTTCGCATACATGTTGTTACCTACAGCCACATCTTTGCGGAATGCAAGGTTTTTGAAGCGTTCATCAAGAACTGCTTTAACTTGAGCTTGTGGATAGCCTTCTTTCAAAGCTGCTATGATGCCACCTTTAGACTCAATAGTTTGGAACTCAGCCCAGATTTTTTCGCATAATTCAGCTGCCAATGTTTCCACATACCAAGAACCGCCTACAGGGTCCACCGGTTGACGCAACTCGAACTCAGTTTGCAACATAACTTGGATGTTACGGGCAATACGACGAGAGAAATCGTCAGCCTTGCGAATTGGTTGGTCGAATGGGGACACTTCAAGGCTATTCAAACCGCCTACAACGCCAGAGAATGCTTGTGTTGTATTGCGCAACAAGTTTACATATGGGTCGTATACAGTTTTTGTGAAAGCCGATGTTCTGCCGTGTACATGAACGGCACGGTCAGCTTCTTCTGCACCGAAGGCCTCCATAATGCGCGCCCAAAGCACACGTAATGCACGTAATTTAGCAATTTCCATGAAGAAGTTTGCACCTAAGGAGAATGTAAACATCATGCTGTTAGCAATAGTGTGAATATCGATGTTACGTTGTGCTAATTGACGAACATAACAAACTGCTGTTGCCAATGCATACGCAACCTCTTGCACATCATTAGCGCCACCATTAGCGTATACATCGCCAGATACGAGTACAGTTTTAAGTTCTGGAGCTTGTTCTTTAGCCCATACAACAGTATGTGCCATTTCATCAAAGGCTGTATCTAAAGACATATGCAATGTACCATCTTTAGCCCAAACACCAATAGGATCTGCACCAACGAGACCTTTCAAGTCAGAGGTTTGTTTTTTAGAGCCTTTCACCGTAGCGGCTAACATACCGAGCAAGATAGCTGCAGAAGCACCTGTTTCAATGTATAAAGGGTTTTCCTTCAAATTAAAACGCTCAATCAATTGGCTACAATCATCCATAGTAGACAGAGATGTACCGCCGATACCAACAGCTGCGCCTACTTGCACATCTTGATCATGGCGTGTTGCTTCATCAAGGCGAATATTGTGAATGGTGCCACCTTTTACAATTTCGTATAAACTTGCATGATTAGCATCCTTAGGAAAGGATTCGTCTACATATTGGGATACGCCCCAAGAGTCTTTAATATAACCACTTGCCTTTGTGCCACGTAGGAACTCACCTGCTCCAGGATATACACCCTTTGGAATTTTTTCTCCATGCAATGCAGGTGTGTAAATTGGTTGTAACGTAATTCCCTCATAGGTTTTAGTGAACATCTTCTTATGGAAGTCGCCACCTTTTAACGCTTTTTCAACCTCGGCCTGCCATTGTTCATACGTAGGTTTCTTAAACTCATCAAAGGATACAGGTGCTAATAAATCGCGTTCAGCATCCTTTGAAGTCTTTTTGTCAGACATATATGTGCCTCCTTTTCAACTCGAAACCATACCGAGAAACAGCGCACCGTACCTGCGAATTGTTAGATATATGAATCACTCGAGCTTTATCTTATTGGACCACATCAACCTCAAAATGTGTCCATCTGTTTAATATCTATAAAACCTGATTCCTATACTCAACATCCACTCTAAGGGCAATAAAAAACGTGCCACCTAAAGTGACACGTAAGGTTTCTTATTGAAAGGTACACTAAAAAATACTGTAGCCAGCATACCCCAATCCCCTTCCTATCGCTCGTAGGTACATAACGGTGATTATCAAATAGGCAGTTCTCCTGGCTCGGGATCATCACCTCGCTTTCGCCTTCCCAGATTACTCCAGTGACATGTATGAAAGCAGGCTCATCCTTACAGTGGCGGGACCGCATCGGCTTATACCGATTTCTCTATTAAGTCTTGCGACACCTATTCTCTATATTCGTTGTTCTAAGTCCAATATAGTGTAACAATATGCACAAAGTCAATGAACATAACATTTAATCATAAGTGCCAAAATCAAAGTTATAATTGAAAATCATATACAATAACTAAAACGCATGACTT
Organism: Veillonella parvula; assembly: GCF_018378075.1. Taxonomy (GTDB): domain Bacteria; phylum Bacillota; class Negativicutes; order Veillonellales; family Veillonellaceae; genus Veillonella; species Veillonella parvula_K. Next base: position 153,613 of record NZ_JAGZYE010000002.1, on the reverse strand, counting down.
GAGTATTAGTGATATAATAAGTACTATCACGAGGAGGCATTATGGAACATACAAGTAGAAAAGGGTTAATCACAGCCCTTAGTTGTTATATAATTTGGGGCTTACTCCCTCTATATTGGGCATTATTAAACCATGTTTCACCGTATAATATACTGGCACAGCGCATTATCTGGTCAGGTGTTTGCATGGCTATCGTTGTATTTGGCCTACACTTTAAACAATTCAAAAAGGACTTTCAATTACTAAAAGAACAACGTTCACAACTATTTCTACTTTTAGTGGCGGCAGTCATCATCAGTGTAAACTGGTTCACCTACATTTGGGCCATCGCCAATAATCAAGTTATGAACACGAGCCTTGGCTATTACATCAATCCACTCTTCAATGTAGTATTAGGTGTCATCCTATTTAAAGAGGTTCTATCTATACCGAAAAAGCTAAGTGTCCTCATCGCTACCATCGGTATTGCCTTGCTCACCTATCAAGTGGGATCCTTACCATTAGTATCGATGATCCTCGCCGTTTCCTTCGGTCTCTATGGAGCCGTAAAAAAGAAACTGCTCATCTCGCCCTTTACGAGCATCGCCTTTGAGGCTTGGCTATTAACACCGCTAGCTTTACTATATACGACCATGATCGATAATACCGTGTGGTCCTATTTCAGCACAGACTGGTATACGACCATGTTGCTCATAGCCTGCGGCCTAACTACATCTGTCCCATTGGTGCTATTCTCCTATGGGGCGCAGCTATTGCCGCTCAACCTACTAGGCTTCTTGCAATATGTATCCCCTACCATTGCCTTGTTGCTAGCCATCTTCTACTTTGGTGAAAGCTTTGGCACACCGCAGATGATTGCCTTCGGTTGTATCTGGATAGCCTTAGTATTATTCTCCTTATCAAGCCAAATTACAACGCGCATTAGCCTAAAAAAGTAAGGTATATCCTATATATCAACTAAAAAGCTGTATCAAATGATATCCTCATTTGATACAGCTTTCTTTTTTATAAACGTATTAATCTAACTTATTTTAATCTAATTTATTTTAATCTAGCTCATTCATATTGGTCGTATTCAGATTAGAAATGTAATGGTTATAGGCCTCAATCATACGATTATAATCGTTATCTTGTTTTGAACCCATATAGGTACGGATTGCACCAATCGTAGAGTTTACAGAGGTCTTAACAGAATCATACTTAGGACTAGTAATACCATTTGATACATCACCAATAGATTGTAATTCTTGATTGATAGCATTTACATCTAGTTGTTTTTCACTATCGATCTTTTCTAGGACCGCAGTAAGTCGCAAATGAACCTCTTGTGCTGCAGCGGCATTTTTCTTGCCTGCATCACGCAATTGTTGTAACCGTTGTTGCAAGCGGTCTGTATTGATTTTATGCATAACATTATCAAAGTCAGCATAAATAGGAACAAATTGTTCATACAATTGAACATATTTAGGACCTAATTGTTGCTCCTTAGCATAGTTATCTGTGGTATATCCTTTAGATTTATAATATGCATCGAGCTCTTCCGCTACCGGTGTAATTTCGTTCAATTTTGAAAGTAGCTTATCTAAAGGCTCCTTCATTTCATCATACGGAATCCCGGCTTGCTTAGCCTCTTCTAATTCTTTTTGTAACTGCTTAAAGTTCGGTGCATTAAATACAGTTAAATGCTGCCCAGCTTTCAACTCATTAAGAGTTGGCGTATTCGCATAATCAAACATGACAGCCATGCGATTGTATCGACTTACAGCTTTCACATATTGATTAAATAACTGCACCTGATCCTGCTCAGACCGCTGCGCAATTTCCTTGCGGCTCTGTTCAGTACCCTGCCATAGCTCTGACATACTACAACCACTCAACAATAATGGGGATGTCAATATAGCCGCACACAACACAGCCATTGCGCCCCTTTTACCAAATGGTTTCATGATGAATCCTCTCCTTTCATCAATACACAACCTAATTTATATATATTAATTATATACTAATATGATTTTTATGAATAGGATTAATATATAAAGGTCATGTATCAATTTTGTCAAGTGACTAATAGAATCAGGGGTGACCAATGGTCACCCCTATTTTCCTTTATATACTGTTAGACTATAAATAAGAATGTATAACTCCTAATAATTGTTTTGTACGTATACACGTGTTATTATAAAAGGAGAGAATATGAAGGATAAGGATTTACTTAAATTATTACTGCAAAATGGCTGGAAGGATGTACGGCAACGAGGTAGTCATCATCGTTTAAAAAAGGATAATCAAGTTGAAGTTATTGCCGTACATGGGAAAGATGTACCTATCGGTTTATTAAATGCCATCTTAAAACGTACGGGACTAAAATAAGGAGGACCTATGAAATTTATATACCCTGCTATAATCCATGATGATGCCGATGGTTTCTGGGCTGAATTTCCAGACCTAGAATACACTAGTAGCACCGGCTCAACACTAACAGAATTAATAACCAATGCACAAGAGGCTATGGAACTCTATATATTAGGCGCTTTAGAAGATGGACAAACTCTACCTACCCCCACATCTATTCGCAGCTTACCATGTACCGATACAACATATCCTACATTAGTTCAAACAGATATTGATTTAGCTAAAAATAGTAAGTCCGTAAAGAAAACCCTAACGATTCCTGCCTGGTTAAACGATAGAGCATTAGCTAAAGGAATTAACTTTTCTCAACTTTTACAAGAAGCATTAGTAGAGAAAACAATGTAATTTACATCATCAATTGCTCAGCAAAAAAGAGCTACTGTCCATAAAATAACTGGTAAAGTAAGGTACATGATGCAGAGCATCCACAGAATCGTTACGAAATAGAGTAATAATTTTAGTACATATAGCACATCAAATCATATACTATGACAATCCTCTAATTTTGCCATATATACGGAGAGATGCCTCACAAAAAATGGAGCTTTCACATTAGGATTTAGCTTCTTCCAGTACAGCATAATATACGGCGTTACAAAACAACCTATAAACACCAAATATGTAAGGAATAGGGGTGTTTCTATATTATGTTGGGACATAAACCCTGACCAGTCTACGACCATTAGACCGCCAAGGTATAGAAAAATAAGCCAATATATAAATCCTATCACCTTTATAATAAGGCGAATCATCTGTTTCACATCCATGTCTATAATTCTACCAACGTTTTAAATCGTCCGTTATTGTGAAAGCGTTCAAAATGGTCTTGTTCGGCTGCAACGGATTTTACAGAGGGATCAATTTTTATAGCCTTTTCTAACCAATCAAGGGCCTTAGTATCTTCCCCTTGGTCTGCATAAATGGTAGCAATACCATACACAGACCAGGTGTTACTAGGGTCCTTTTCCAATACCTTTTCAAACCATTGTTTAGAATCGTTTAACTGCCCTTGCAACTTATAGACCATGGCCATGTTATAGTAATTAGCCACATTGTTAGGGTCTAAATCATAAGCCTTTTTAGTATCTATCAAACCTTTAGCCGCATCACCGTTTAATGCTGTTGCAAAGCCACGTACAGAATAGGCTTCTGCATTATTAGCATTATTCTTAATGGACGCTGTAGCTTCCTCTATGGCTTTCGCATACTCACCAGCGGATAAGGCTTGCTTTGCTGTAATTAGATGTCCATCTTGCTTAGTAGTCGCTTGGCTGTTTCCCGCAGCAGATGTAGAGGAACCAGTAGCAGAACTAGTTGCATTTGATTCTGTTTTATTACTATTCGTATTTTGATTCAACCCACATCCCGTAAGGGCTATTATTAAAAGAAAGAAAAGCACAAATTTCTTCATTAAGAATTCTCCGATCATTAATTATATACAAGACTCCTTAGCATGATGATATAATATAAAATACCTCCCGAAAGGAGGTGGTATATTGCAGGAGCTGTTTTATGCACTCTGGGGTACCTTGCTTGCCCCTATTATTGTTGCCTTAGTTGTAACTACCTACAGCTACTGGCTTAACAATAAAAACAAAAAATAAGCAAGAAAAAGGACGAGCTGCCACTCGTCCTTTTTTTGGTTATATTGCAGGTAATTTCATACACTCTACTACCTACGTTTAGTATACCACATTTCTTAGAAAAATAAAGAATTAGCAATAAATCTCATAAAACCCCTAAAAAACTATTACTAGTTTTAACATAATTTGCGAGCAATATTAAAGCAACATTAATATAAACTACCAGTTACTTTAACATAAACTACTAGCAACGTTAAGTAAATAGCAATAGATATACAAGACTTATTTCTTAGCCTTAGAGCAACGGTCTAGTAGGAATGCAACACCAACGAATGGGATGCCACTGCTTTCGCCAAGACCGATTTCACAGGTAGAGCTAGAGCTTACGCCTAATGTTGCGCCGTATTCAGCGATTTCACTAGCGAGGTCTTTGGTAGCAGATTTATTGAGTTCTGGTGTGAAGAAGCCTTTTTGACCAGCAAAGCCATCGCATGCAAAAGATTTAATGTTAAATACATGATCTGTGCATAGACGAGCCAAATCTTCAATATATTGAGATTTATTCAAGGATTTAATCTTACATTGTTTGTGTACGATGACCCGTTCATCACATTTTTCAATATCGAGATGAGGCACAACGTATTTACACAAGAATTCAGAAATATCGTTGATTTCTAAGTCTGGCATGTGTTTGAAAGCATGGTTGAAACATGCACTATGATCGATCACGATTGGATATTTACCGTTTTGAGATGCTTGCATCAATGCATCGTGTAAGTCCTTAACAGCACGCTCATGAACGTCATCATAGTTTTCAAAACTCAAGCCACAGCAGAGGTTTTCGATATGTTGAGGGTAGATAATATCGATATGGGCCTTGTTGCAAAGGCTTTCCACTACTTGTTGCAAGCTGCGTTCATCATCGTAACCTTGATTAGGTTTGAAGGCGCGGTTCGCACAAGTACTAAAGTATACAACCTTTTCAAAATTAGTCGGTTTAATACGGCTTCTCAATCTGTAACGATTGGCCTTAGGTGTAGTCTTAGGAATGTACGGAGTAATACCTGTTACACCATGTAAGCCTTCTGTAATCTTGGAAATCGCTTTTTGTGTAACGATAGAACCTGCAATACCTTCGAGACTTACGCCGGCACGAGCCATTTGAAGTGTAGTAGGGAAATTATCGTAAATCTTCTTAGCTAATTCCGGTGCTGGAGGATCGATGCGGCGCATGGATAATGCAATTTGAGCAGTATCAATGCTGAGCGGGCAAAGACCTTTACACATGGAGCACGCAGCACAGGTATCTACACCAAAATATTCATAGCCTTTTTTAAGTTCCGCAGCCAATGTGAAATTGCCTTCGTTTTCAAGGCGTTTTGTTTCACGCAACAATGCAATACGTTGACGAGGAGTCAATGTTAAATTGCGGCTTGGACAATGTTTTTCACAGAAACCACATTCCATACAGATTGTAAAAGCATCATCGATAACGCATTGAGCTTTAAGATTTTTCTTATACACATCTGGGTCATCAGTAATGATAACATCAGGATTCAAGATACGTTCAGGATCAAAGATAGCTTTAATACGACGGTTGATCTCGTACGCTTTACGCCCCCATTCCATTTCAATAAACGGTGCCACCATACGGCCTGTACCATGTTCAGCTTTTAAAGAACCACCGAAGCCAGAGACGCGTTCAGACATTTCTTTTACCAAGTCACCGAAGTTCTTAGTATCTTTAGGATCGCTGAAGTCAGGTGTAATGTTAAAGTGAACATTACCAGATAACGCATGACCAAAGATCACGCCACCGTCTACGAAATCGTATTTATGGAATAATTCGGTAAGCATTTCGATGCCCTTAGTGAAGTCTTCGATTTGGAAACATACGTCTTCTGTAATAACAGTGGTGCCTTTTCTACGTTGACCACCAACGATTGGCAAAATGCCTTTACGGATAGCCCACCAAGAATCGTATTCTTTAGGATCTTGGGAGTAAAGACTTGGAATAGCTGTTGGAATATCTTTCAATTTATCTTTAATAAAAGCTAAGTTTTCATCGACAGTTTCTTTGGAGTAGCTTTCAGTTTGGAACAAAATAGCACTTGTACCTTCAGGAACTTCGCGAACGAAGTCAGGCACATTGTCTAGCGCTTGAACGGCCTTAAGGGATTGATAGTCCATCATTTCCGCAGCAACAACCTTGTCACGACCCATATTAGCCAAGGCTACAACAGCAAGAGATGCATCGTTCAATGTTTTAAAGAACATGAGACCGCAGCCTTTATACGGTACGTCCTCAACAGTGTTATATACGATTTCAGACACGAAACCTAATGTACCTTCAGAACCAATGAACAAGTGGTTGATGATATCGATAATATCTTCAAAATCAATAAGGGAGTTCAAGCCGTAACCTGTGGTATTTTTGATTTTGTACTTATGGTGAATCAAGTGTGTCAATTCTTCATCGGCCAAAATATCCTTACGCAATTGTAAGATATCCTCTACCATTTGAGGTTTTTCTTTAAGGAATTGATTAATACTCTTTTGGTCAGACGTATCAAGGATGGAGCCATCTAATAATACAACGCGAATGGACCGAATTGTTTTATAAGAGTTTTGCGCCGTACCACAGCACATACCAGAGGAGTTATTATTCAAAATACCACCTACTAATGCTGTGGCAAGCGTTGCAGGATCTGGACCAATTTTACGATTGTACGGTTTCAATAAATCATTCGCATCGGAACCGATAACACCGCATTCACATTTCAAGGCTTTCCCATCATCAATAACTTCCATTTTCTTGAAGCCATCATTACATACGATAAGCACATCTTCACTGGAGCATTGACCAGACAAGGAGGAGCCGGCCGCACGGAATGTAAATGGTGTCCCACATTGTTGACACAAACGAATAAGTCGTCTTACTTCTCGTTCATCTTCAGCTTTAACAACTACCTTTGGTAAATAGCTATAGCAAGACGCATCAACGCCATATGCATAACGACGTAAATGATCGGTGTATACGCGACCTTTACAAATCTCATTTGCCTCCTTGGCAAAACGTTCATAATCTCTAATAAGTGTACTCACTTCTATTTCCTCCTATCCTTTCTTAAGGAATCTATTACTTTTAGTATACGCCGTTCTCATTCTCCTCACTATAATTATGCATAATTTATATCTCTTCTAATAAAAATCGATATGCATTCCCCTTTTATTCCCTCAGTTGAAAGTACATCTCATTAGCATTATCATGTACCTATTTTTCCTCATATACAATCAAGAATCCTTATTTATTAAGCATGTATAGATATAGTCAGTAATTATATGCTAAAACCTCTCTAAATAACGATTCGTACCACCTATAATTCTATAGTAAATACATTACTAACATTATGCATAAAAATAGTATGATTTATATATTTTAAATTTTTCATTCTCATTTATAGTTCTCTATGACTTTTAGTTATAACCTTTTATAAAATGCTGAAAATACAGAAAGCTCTCTAATGATAAACGCTTACGAATCACCATTAGAGAGCTTTACTAAATTATGCTTATTAAAGATAGATTAATTATAAAACCATATTATCCCAAAATACCAGATTTAAGAATGAGGCGTACCGCCAATGCAAAGACAGCTATGCTCATGAGGGCGAGGATAGCTTTTGCTTTGAGACGTTTTGCAATACGAGCACCTACTTGAGCACCAAAGATAGCGCCAATACTAGTAGGAATAGCAATACTAAATATGATGTGGCTTTCAATTAAATGTGTAATAACCCCCACCGTTGTTGATACGGCGAGAATAGATTGACTTGTAGCCGTTGCCATATGGGTAGGAAAGCCCATGAGATAAATCAAAGCCGGCACATGGATGAGGCCACCACCGATACCAAAGATACTCGAAATAAAGCCAACAAAAAAGCTAATACTAATACCGATAGGTTTACTATAGCTCAACTGCTCAAGAGTAAGGCTTTCTTCCTTTCTTTCCCCTTTTCTAAAATTTTTAAAACCAATCAATACGGATGCACACAGCATAAAGCATCCAAAGGCAAACATAAAGCCTTTACCAGAGAACCATCCAGACATTTGGGCACCTAAAATAGCCCCCGGGAAGGTAGCAAGACTAAAGATGATAGCAGCGTTAATGTATACCTTTTTTTGCTTAAGATACGCTATAGATCCAGAAATGGCGTTACACATAACAGAAAAAAGCGATGTTCCTACGACCATAGATGGAGACCACTCTGGGAACCAGTACATAAAGAGAGGCACGAACACAAGTCCCCCACCGGCACCGATGATGGTACCAATCATAGCTGCTAAAAAGCCAACTATGGTAAAGAATATATAGAATACCACTATATTATCAATCACATTAAGACCTCCCATGCCATTTGAATTATTGTTTCTCCATATATACAAAAGATAATCCCGTTTCATCCTGTATTTCTCTAACGGCTTTATACCCCATTTTTGTATATAACTTTATATTGATCCAGCTTTTCGTACATGTATATAATACACGCCGGTCTTGACTGCATTGTTCATCTACGAAAACTAATAACTTACGAGCCAACCCTTGTTGCCGATAGTTTGGATGCACCATCAAGCGACCGACCTCTACCACGCCATCGTCATATTGATAGCGAATACCTCCGATGATTCTTCCCCCATCATCTACTAGTTTATAGGTATGCCATTGGGTGAAAGTAGCTTTAAACTCCTCTTCCGACTCCATCAATGCAGGAACCATTCGACTTCCAATCATCTCCGCTTCGCTTTCAAATGTAAGCAATTGCAAACGGTACAGATCCAATACATCTGACTCAGTAGCTTTCACAATTTTCATAAACTACTCCTAATATATACCACGAATCAACGATTAGCTTTAGATATAATGACTAATTTGATTGGAAAAATTCCTTAGCCGCCTTCAATCGGCCACGTTCACAGGAGACTTGTAATTCATCGCCTGGCTCGAGTTTTACATCGCCTAATGGCACAATGTAGGTACCATTACGGCGAATACTTACGATCAATGTACCATCTGGTAATGCCAAGTCTTGTAGCTGTACATCCGTATAATTTGCCACCACAGGCACCTTCGTTTGAAAGAAGGTTTGCACCGATTCTAGATTGCTTTGACCACTCATGGCTTGCAACAAGGAATCGTAAATCGGCGGTTCTTTTAAAAGCTCCGCCACAAGATAGGCCACGAGCGTAACGATACCGATAGCATAAATATTAGAGAAACTATCCGTCATTTCAAGAACGAGCAAAATCGCTAAAATTGGGGTCCGCATAGCGGCCGCTAACATGCCACCCATAGCACAGATAACAAATTGCGGTACAAAATCAGGAGAAATAAGTCCTAAGGTTGAAAGCAAGCTTTCACAAAAAGCACCTGTTGCAGCACCAATTACGAGCATGGGCAAAAATATGCCCCCTTGAGCACCACTGCCATAGCAGAAGGTGGTAAGCAAAATCTTGCCTAATACAATGCCCGCCAAGAGCAATACACCGTGAGATTGAAAGGCAAGCTGACCCACGAGGTCATTGCCTCCGCCCAAGAGGAGCTGCGAATCAAAGCCAATGGCCGCCACTGCCACAAAGGTAAGGGCTAATTTCAAGAATCGAGAACATTTGAGCCAATCAAAGAACCTCTTGAAAGCAAAAATCATACGGCAGAATAACACGCCACATAGCCCCATGATAACACCAACCATGAGCAGTATCGGGAAATATTCAAGAGGAACGCCTGAGGTCACCGTAAAGCCCAGCGCTGGTGTAAGTCCAAAGATACTAACTGTAATATAGTTAGAAATCAAAGTTGCCACGAAGGTTGGTACAACGAGATATGGATAAAAGCTTTTATGTACCTCTTCAAAGACGAACATCGCCCCCGATACGGGCGCACTAAAGGCAGCTGTTAAGCCTGCCCCAGCACCTGCGGATGTCAAAATACGCTGTTCTCGTAGCCCCGAATTCATCCAGTAGGACACGATTTTACCGGCAGAGCCGCCAATCTGTACGGCTGGCCCTTCACGACCTACGGAAAATCCTGCAAAGCCGGTCAGTACGCCACCAATCATTTTAGATACTAGTGTCCGATAGGGCTTCATATCAAAGAGTCCAAGCATTTCCCCTTCGATTTGAGGAATCCCTGAACCACCGGACAATGGGGCCCATGCTAGCAATCGATCTACAACAAACGCAAAAATGACCATTACCACAAGCCAACCTATGGCCCATTCCATGGTAATGCCTTCCATCAGATGCCACCTAATATGCTCTGATTCAAGTATCAAATAACGGTATGATGCCCCAAAAAAGCCGGCAATCACCCCAACAAGAGCACCCTTTGCAATGAGCTCCGTTAAGAGCACTCGATTCATGGACATATCTGCCAAGGTAGAACTACGCTTATTAAATTTCCATAATTTCATAAGATTCTCCTTAGCATTACTATCTAACACCTATCCAAACATCACATTTAACCATCTCAGCGATTTAACAGGTTAAACTAAGCACCTAGTCATTGAGTGCCATCTACCAAAATCGCTCAGCGCTCAGTCAAACTATCTATTCATATCCTTAGTATACTTATGTAAACCACCATTTTCAAGAAAGGATTATGTATAAAAATAGCTTTCTCACTAAACACGAGGTCAAAGGTCCGAGTCACAAAACAATAGATAGCGCTTTAAACACAAAGCTAGCCACCTCTAAAAAGAGATGGCTAGTTTTGTTAAACAAGTGTGTAAATGTATTTTCTTTACACATTCGGAGGCATTTGAAATATGTAAAGACGCTAATTAGAATATGGATTCATAGATAGCGATGATTTCTTCCTTAGATGCATCTCGTGGGTTGCCAGGTGTACATGCATCATTGAAAGCAGATTCGGCGAGGAATGGAATATCTTCCCGTTTTACACCTGCTTCGCTAAGGGATTTAGGAATGCCTACGTCATCAGCTAATTTTTGGATTACATCGATTGCAGCCTGACGATAGGTGCTTTCATCCATAGTATCTACATTCGGAACACCCATAACGCGCGCGATTTCACGATATTTTTCACCGGTAGCAGGAGCATTGAATTTCAATACTGCTGTTAACAGCATCGCACAAGCCTTGCCATGAGGAATATCGTACACAGCACTCAATGGATGCGCCATGGAGTGAACAATGCCAAGACCTACGTTGGAGAAGCCCATGCCCGCGATATATTGACCTAAAGACATGGCTTCACGGCCTGCATAATCGCCAGCCACAGCGCTGCGCAAGGAACGACCAATAATTTCGATAGCTTTCAAATGGAGCATATCAGTTAGCTCCCACGCACCTTTTGTGATATAACCTTCTACGGCGTGTACGAGGGCATCCATACCTGTGGCAGCGCAAAGACCTGTTGGCATAGACGCGGACATATCAGGATCCACGATGGCAACGATTGGAATGTCATGAGGATCAACACAAACGAATTTGCGGTTCTTTTCAACGTCTGTAATAACGTAGTTAATAGTAACCTCTGCAGCCGTACCAGAGGTAGTAGTAACAGCGATGATTGGCAAACAAGGGTTCTTGGTAGGCGCTAAACCTTCCAGGCTGCGTACATCGGCGAATTCGGGGTTCGTAATAATAGTAGCAATCGCCTTACTTGTATCGATTGGACTACCGCCACCTACGGCAACGATAACATCAGCACCAGCCGCCTTACAAGCCTCAACACCAGCCGTTACATTTTCGATGGTAGGATTTGGTTTGATACCGTCGTAAATTTCGTAAGCAATACCTGCCGCATCAAGTAAATCCGTTACTTTAGTAGCCACTTTAAATTCAAATAAATCTGGCGTAGATGTTACGAGGGCCTTTTTGAAATGGCGATTCTTAATTTCGTTCACAATCTCCTGAATCGCCCCTTGTCCAAAATAGGACGTGCCGTTCAACATTATTCTCCGAGCCATATACCTCACTCCTAACAAAACAAACTATACAATAAAAAATAAACCGACAGAGAATTACTTTACTAATTAATTCTCTATCGGTTTAATAAAATCCTTGATAGCTTGCTATGTATACACTATATATTTTTCTATTGTAATGATTCTAAATTTTGCTCATTTTCATAAGCAAAATCCGTTTCACCGATTCGTCGAGTCGTTCTTTTGAGATTCGACCGTCTTTCACGGCTTTCATAAGGCCATTGTAAGCCTCTTGCATGTGTTCGTATTCGTGACATACGAGCAAGATATCACTGCCGGCGAGGATGGATTGCACCGCCATATCGCCAAAAGTATAGTGATTTGCAAGGGCCCCCATGTCCATATCGTCCGTTACCACAACGCCATTATAGCCTATGTCCTTGCGCAACCAATCGGTAATGATTGCTTTCGATAAACTAGCAGGATGGTCTGGATCGATTTGTGGGTACATCGCATGAGACACCATGATTGTATAGGTATTTGGTTTAGACTGTTTGATGAGGTCTATAAATACCTTTGTGTCCTCTGAAAGCAATGTTTCTTTAGATACAGGAACGATGCTTGTATCCGCGTGCAAGTCTACATCGATCTTACCAATGCCCGGAAAGTGCTTATAGGAATACCACAAGCCCGCTTCATCGTAAGCCTTGCCAACGGCGCCTGCATAGCGAACGACCTCATCAGGGCTCGTACTATAAGAGCGACCATAGGTTAATCCTAAGTCCGCCACAGGAGCAAAGTTAATGTTAAAGCCCAAGTCTTTTAGTTCTGCACCAGACTGTTTTGCCAAGGATACAGCTTGCTCAACGGGCATTTTGCCTACCTCCTCAGCGGGAGGAACCTTGATGAGCTTATCATCCATGCGCGCTACTGCACCGCCCTCTTGGTCGATGCCGAGGAACAATGGCGTTAAACCGGCGCTTTTACCAGCCTTATTAATATCTGCAATGAGCGTTTTAACTTGATCCTTGGACTCCATATTTCGATCAAACAAAATGATGCCCCCCACGCGGTACTCGTTGAGCATGAATTTAGCATCATCATTCAACGTCTTGCCGTGAATGCCAATCATCAACAATTGGCCCACCTTGTCTGCATCGGACATATTAGCCACTAACTTGTCCACCTTTTGCTCTGGTGAAAGCTCGCTTTGTGCCACGGACTCATAGGTCACAGGCTCTGCCTTTGAAGTAAATGGATTATGTAAACCGCAACCCGTTGTGACTGCTAATGCACCAATCATAATGGCTGCTACGAAACGTCGAAACATGCATACCTCCCTTAAATCTCTAAAAAGTAATATGTATAGTATATCAAAAAATATAAACGAGCCCAACATAATCAATACACGACAAGCAGCAGTATAGTACATGCATCTTACAAAACAAAAAGATTGTTACTCGAAAACCCAACGGGTATATCCATTGAGAGAATCAAATAACAATCTTTATATGTTTCATTTTTGTTGTGTAAACATTATAGTTTACATTTTAGAGTATAAACTATGTATCTTACATTTTGGATGTGTAAAATGTGTATGTTACATTTTGCAAATTAAATTTTGCCTTGCTCTTTCATTTCCGCTAAGAGCTTTACGATACGAGGTCCACAGCCTTTGCCACCGCAAGCGCCCGTGCCAGCACGAGTTGCTTCTTTTACTTGTGGAAACGTGTGAGCACCATCTAAAATGGCTTCCTTAATCGTTTTGCGCGTAATGCTACGGCAAGTACACACCTTTGTAAGCTTGTCCAGAATCGCCTCTGGCACTTGATTTTCTTCAAAATTCATATGTAATTCCTCATTTATTCACTTGAATATCTATATACAGTATCAATTTAGTGTATCGATTTAATATATCGATTTACGTGTCAATTTAGTGTATTGATTTACATATCGATGTAGCAGATCAATTTACTCTATCGATAGTATCTAATAATACACTGTAATATTAATATATCGAAAATTTACGATCTTTGTATTTATTATAACACAATTGAGGAACTATATCGATAGTTTTTAATATAAAATCCAAAGAACAGTCAAAAGTAAAATTGTTACTATAAAAAACGAAAAAAATTTACAAATACATTATATGTAAAGATAAGCTAAATCTATCTATAAACTATAAAAAACTACCATAAAGATATTATCTTTATGGTAGAAACTTTCACAAAATATAATTATAGTATGAGCCCAATAATGGCAAAGTAGATTTTAAATATCGTTTGTTGTAATGGACGAATAACCATAGAAATAATGGGTGTGTTAATAAGGATGATAAAGAATAATAAATTAAGCATCCCTAATTGGTAATATCTCATCTGCCACTCTGTAGGCAACCACGGCAAGATAATATTAAAACCAGGCAATGGTGGGAACGGAATCAAACAGAAGATTGATAAGCCAATACTATATAAAATAATATATTGCATAACCATGGCAAGACCTTGGGACTCCATGAGGCCTAATTTTCCAAGGAGCATATATATAAAGGTGAATATAAAGCCTGCTATAAGACCTGCCACAGGACCTGCAAAGGCAAGCAAGCTTATATCACGTCGTGGATCTTTAAAGTAAGATGGATTAATTGACATAGGTTTTGCCCAACCAAAGCCAACAAGAATAATACAGATGGTACCAATTAGATCAAGGTGTGCCATTGGTGACAATGTGAGGCGTCCCGCCAGACGTGGCGTTGGATCACCAAACCAAGTTGCTACCTTTGCCTCTGCATATCCAAAGATAGAAAAAACGATCATAATAGCAGGAATACTTGCTAATATCTGAACCGGATTTAAATCAAACATAGAACTCCTTTATTGTTTAGCTTCCCATGCGGTGTAGCCTTCTTGAATACAACGAAGGGCATTTAAGGTACGAGGATAGCCGATATACGGCACGCATTGGGATGCGATATTAATCAAATATTGTTTGCTGTTTCCTACGTTCAAATTGCCTTGTACATGAGCCTTGAGTTGAGATTCACAGCCACCTTGAGCCGCAAGGAAGCAGAAGGTAATCATTTCACGATGAGCCACGCTAAGGCCTTTACGCGTATAGTAATCGCCGAACATATTGGCAAGCCATTTGTTGATATGACGAATATCTTCTGGCCCTTCTTGGTAAGAATTGCGCATAGACTCCCCAAAGATTTCCACTTGTTTTTCTACGCCCTTTTCTAGACGAGACTCACTAGTAATAGTGCTGCGAGAGGGATCAACAATAGCCTCTCCTCGATAGTCAAAAATCTTATTGGTCACCTTAAAGAATGGGCGCACACGTCCGATGCCAAGATAGGGCACCGCTTGATAAATGAGCTCTACCACTTCATCAGGAATAAGGCCAAAGTTTAATGCTGCCGGTAGCATTAATGCATATTCATCAACAGCTGAGGCGCCTACTAATGTAGCGAGAATGGCTAAGAAGCGATCCTTTGCCGGTACATTACGGCCTTCTTCGGTGATGACTTCATCAAAGGCAAAATTATCAAACAATACTTCAAACTCTGGATCAATATAACCTGCTGGGGCTGCAATATCAGGGAACATACGCTCCGTATAGGCTTGAGCAAATTCAGATTTAGACATAAAAAACCTCCATAAACAACACTGGTGAAAGCCCTAAAGGAGCTTTCACCAGCAATAGTTATGTAATTATTACGGCACGGGCCATCAGATTATAACGCTGGGAATTCGAAAGTTGTGCCGTATACTTCTTTCCAAGCAGCCATGAACATATTGAACTCATTTGTTCCATGTTGAATTTGGTAAACTTGACCATCTGGAGCGTAACGATATACAGTATGTAAGCTTGGATTAACAAGATATTTGAACAATGTAGCTTCCCCGTATTGGTTATTATGCATGTTAATCACATTAACACCAAATACGTTGTTACGGCTGCTATCGATACCTTTAAACTCAGATGCTTTATCAAAGAAATACGTTTCTGTACCATTTGCACTATTTGGAACCTCTGGGTAGTTAGCTAACCCATTCCAGTTTTCTGCGTTTGCAACACCACCTACTAATAATGTACCGGCTAATACAAATGCACCTAATAAATTTTTATTCATAATGATCTCCTTTGTGCCACGAGGGCAAATCACGAATCAGTCATACTCTCACATGACTTGAATACAATACGCTATATGTATAGTATATCACATTTTTAATAAAATTTTTAGATTTCCAAAGTTACAGAATATATGCATATGAGGTTGTATCAAATTAGCCCTTCATGTTCTCTGCTGTTTTTGCATTTGCGTTATCGATTGCTTCTAGCAATTTATTAAGCAACATACGCAATTGACGTGTCTCTTCTACGTCAAATATAGGACCTGACGATTCAGCCAAGCGGCGTGGTATATGAACCGCTACATCACGTAATGCTTTGCCCGTATCAGTAAGGGTTACCATAACTACGCGTTCATCTTGACGACTGCGTTTGCGTTTCAAGAATGCTTTGGCTTCTAATTTCTTTAAAAGCGGTGTTAATGTACCGGAATCAAGGCGCAATACTTGTCCCAATTCCTTAACGGATAAATCACCATATTGCCACAATGCCATCATTACGATGTATTGAGTATATGTCAAATTTAAAGGATCTAAGTGACTACGATATGCATTAACAATTTCCTTTGCCACTACATAGAGTGGAAAGCTCAATTGATTTTCCAATCTTAAATATTCTGAATCAGGAACATCTTCTTTATGTTTGTACCCTTCAAGTACACCAATTTCTGCCATATTCTACCTCCATATGCACACAATTATCTACTAATTAATTGTACACAATTTTACGGTAAACAGTCAACGCAAAAAGCCCACTTTGAACAGATATTTTTAAATTTGTCAATTAATTAATATTTATTTTCTTATTCGTTAAGAATTAGGCGCTTCTATAGAATTTATGGGTAAAAATCATACCATAAAGTTGTTACTTTATTTATAAATTAATTTGATATTAAATTAGAAAGTTATAACTTCTGTTTTCAATGAAATCTTCTTTCGTTGCAGGCCCGTCTCCTAATAAATGACTTAGTAAAAATACGCCCCCTACTAGGTCCTTCCTTGTAGTATAATAAAAGAAATTCTATATCAAAGCTAACTTATAATAGGAGGCCTATATGAACACCTTAGAGTGCATCAAAACTCGTCATAGTACACGTAAATTTAAAGCAGATCAAGTATCTCGAGAACTTATCAATCAAGTCCTCGATTCTGGGCGCCGCGCTCCATCTGGCGGTAATACACAATTAACACATTTCATGGTCATTACAAACCAAGATGTGCTTCAAGAACTAGTAACACTCATTCAAGAAGAATACGGCAAAATGCCGATTACAGAAAATACTTTACCTTACATGGTGAATATCATTAAGATGTCCGCCGAAGGCAAATTTGTATTCCACTATAATGCGCCTGTACTCATCGTATTGGCTAGTAAACCAAGCTATGCCAACAACTTTGCTGATGTATCTTGTGCTATGCAAAACATGATGCTTGCTTGCAATGAACTCGACCTTGGCAGTTGCTGGGTTAACCAAATCCGTCATCTTCAAGATAATGAACGCATCCAAGCCAAAATGCGTGAACTAGGTCTTAGCGAAGACGAAAAAGTCTACGCTAGCCTCGCTATCGGCTACCCAGATCTACCAAATGGCCTTAACCGCCGTGAAATCGAAGCAAAAGGCTATCCTGTAACATACATTGATTAATCAAGGCTAAGAATATATAAAACAAAAGCGCTATCTATCCTACAACTCTATTTGAGTTTCGTTAGGAATAGATAGCACTTTTTATTGACTATATTATTTTTTAACGCTTACCGATTTAGTAATCAAATCGATGCACACTCCATACTTATATGTATAATGAACTATCATTAAGCCTCAAACACGCGTTTACGAGCTGCTTTCACAAGAACGGAATGGTCATCATCTACTACGTGGTTAGATTTGTAAGCCCAACGCAACAATAGTGCAGAGTTTGCCACTACAAGGAGGCTACCGCCGTTGTGAACAAGGGCGCCCCACACGATAGGAAGGCCACACAATACTATTGTGAACCAAGCCCAGTCGAAGGGCAAGCCTAAACGAACACCTAATAAACTAAATACTACGCCGATACCGCCGGCTACTAATGTAATCTTTTCACGATTCAAATCGAACCATTCTGCTATTTTGCTCCACCGTTCCATAATTACCTCCTGTGAAAGCTTATATATAATGATATGTACACATTGATTGTGGTCTATATACATGCGTCCATGTATATAACACCTTAAGGGCAAACATGTTATGTATCGTTCTGTTTACCATTTTTATTGTTTTCATACCCATAGGGGTATGTCTTATGATTATGTTATACCCATATGGGTATATTTGTGTCAATAACAAAATATGTACAATCATTCATATATATTAAAAAACACAGATAGATACTGGATCTATTGAGGCTATATTATTCATGCATAGCCTCATTACACAAATGTATGAACAGTTGCTCATATATATATTCGCAAATTTAATGATTTTTACATAAAAGATATTCTGATGATTCTCAATCTATTCAATACTATTTCACCCTAATCAATACTATCCATAATGCAGTTTCCTAATAACTATTTATTATAATAGAAAATTAAGTATAGTCGACTACATACCCAACATGGTATTATTACAAATGACATGTTGTAGAAAGGATGTGTAACAATGTCGATTTTCTCTCCTGCTCCTCATATTGAACGTTTACCAGAGGCGCAAATCGATTCCACCTACAAACGTCTTCGTCGCGAAGTCTTTGCAGGTACATTTATTGGTTATGCTACATTCTATTTGATCCGCCAAAACTTTAGTTTGGCTGTTCCGTACATGATTGCTGAGTACGGCTACACTAAAGCGGATCTCGGTATAGTTATGACCATCTTATCCGTAGCTTACGGTGTAAGTAAATTTGTTATGGGTAATGCGTCTGACCGCTCTAACCCAAAATACTTCTCCACAGTAGGTCTATTGCTTAGTGCTTTAGTTATGTTATTATTCGGCACCTTACCAGGTGTTATGAGCAGTATTCCTATAATGTGCGTTCTTGCCTTATTAAACGGTTGGTTCCAAGGTATGGGCTACCCTCCATATGCAAAAAACATGGTAACTTGGTTCTCCCGTTCCGAACGCGGTGCTTGGTGGTCTTGGTGGAACGTTTCCCACAACCTAGGTGGCGGTATTATCGCTCCTCTTGCTACACTTGGCATCTACCTATTCGGTACATGGCATAGTATCTTCTTCTTCCCTGCTCTTATCTCTATCGTGTTAGCGATTATTACCTTTGTATTGTTGAAAGATACGCCTCAATCCTGTGGCTTACCTCCTATCGAAGAATACAAACACGAAGTAGTTCATACACATACAGAAAATGAAGAAAAAAGTACTTTCAAAGAAATCTTCTACAAATATATTTTGCATAATAAATACTTATGGTATCTTGCGATTGCAAATATCTTTGTATACTTCATCCGTTACGGCGTAGTTAGCTGGGCACCGACCTATTTAACCGCTGTGAAAGGCTTCACAAAAGAAGGTTCCCGTTGGGCTTACTTCTTATACGAATGGGCTGGTATTCCAGGCATGCTTGTAAGTGGTTACTTAAGTGACCGCGTATTCCGCGGCCGTCGTGCTCCAGCTACGATTTGTTTTATGTTATTCGTTATCTTAGCGATCCTTGTATACTGGTTTAATCCTGCAGGCAATATCCTCATCGATAACTTAGCACTCATTGCTATCGGCTTCCTCATCTACGGTCCTGTTATGATGATTGGCCTTCAAGCGGCGGACATGGTACCACGCGTAGCAACAGGTGGTGCTACTGGCCTTACAGGCCTTCTTGGTTACCTCATTGGTTCCGCTGGTGCTGGTGCTTTCATGGGGCTCATGGTTGACCTCTACGGTTGGGATGGTGGTTTCATTGCCCTCATTGGTGCATGTATCCTATCCATCGTCTTCCTACTCCTCACCCTTGGAGACAAAGGACAACAATAGAATATGTACTGTATAATACGTACTATATAATACGTAATGTAAAATACATACTGTACAACTCACTGTTGTATATACAAAACTCCCCTAGTAATCTAAGGATTACTAGGGGAGTTTAATTATTTATGCGACGCACAAGGAGCCGTTTAATACTTTCAGATTATACACGAGACCGAGTCGCGCCAAGCCGTGCAATGCAGCAGCGGTTACAGGATTGATAGATCCTAACACGCCAGCAGCGATGATCGCAACGTGGAATAAAATGGACACGATGAGTAGGCCCAAATGGCATTGTTTCGCCTCTTTTGAAAGCCCCGCCGTCGGAGAGTTTTCATCTACAAGAGACCCCATCATGAGTGCCACAAGAACGAGTTCCAAAGAGCATGGACAAAGAATAACTAGCAATGTAATGGTATGCATAAAGTTCTGTGTCAATGCATAGGAACCCATGGAAAGTAACATAACGGCCACAACGATGACGGATGAATAATTGTTGATGCCCTGACGCAAGGCTACAAGCTGTGTAGGCATGGTCGGCAACATGTCATCATCCAATGTATAATGCACATTGCCCGTAATAAGCTGCTCTAAGAAAAAGCCACCATGTACGATGAGACCTACATAAGCCGCCGTATGATAATCTCCAATCGCAATAAGCGCGACCATGGCTATCACGATAAGAAAATTAGCGTGAATCTCTAAATGATCCAAAATACTTTGCACGCTGTTGATGAGCAATGGCAAGCCACAAATGATGACCGTTACCCACGCCAAATCAATAGCTGGGTTCATAGGCTCCGTAAGCGCATCTAATATGATAAATAATAAGCCGAGTGCCAAAATAGCCCCCTGCGTGCGCAGAGACACCTGCGCTGATAAAGACTGTAAAAACTTCATATAGACCTCTCTATAAATGAGATACCGGCCTTACTTAATCCGGAAATACCTTTTACTTCTATAAATAATACTATTAACACTTATATTGCTAACGCCTAAAATACCCATAGGGGTATTGCTATGGTGTAATTATTATACAAAACATAAAAGAAATATACAAATCAAATTTTTTAATAAATGAAAACCCCTATCTTTAAAAATGGCTTAGCCGGTAAAAGGTCCTAGTTGTGAGCTCTAATTTCTTTATTAAAAACGTAGAAAGAACAAGTCCCTAAAAACGACTTAGCTCGCTATGGAGCTCATTTTAATAGGCACTAGTTGAAGATCCTAATTTCATATAAAAGGAAAAGCCCCTATCTCTAAAAATGACTTAGCTCGCTATGGAGGCTTTTAGAGATAGGGGCTTTGACACAAGGTTATGAAATTAGAGCTTCAACGCCTCAATCCATTCTGCTTCTTTAAATCCAACGAGTACTTTGTCTTCAAGAACCAAGATAGGACGTTTTACAAGCATGCCATTAGATGCTAATAAAGCTAGTTTTTCTTCTTCACTAAGGTTCGGCAATTTATCCTTTAATTGTTGTTCACGGTAAATCATACCAGAAGTATTAAAGAATGCTTTCAAATCCTTGCCAGATTGTGGATACCAAGCAGCAATTTCCTCTGCTGTAGGATTTTCGGACTTGATGTCACGATCTGTGTACTTAATGTTATGATCATCTAAGAATTTCTTTGCTTTTTTGCATGTTGTGCATTTAGGATATTCAACGAATAACATAGGTTCTCCTTATATCAATATTCAATGTTATAACAACTTACTAATTTAAGATAATTGTACCAAATACATCGAAAATTATCAATCTCTTATTGACAGTCTACGGGTTCTAATGAAGCACAATGTGCAATAGAGGATAATACTTCATCCATCCCCTCACTAAGTTTTGCTGTACGCAAATCAACATCCATCTGTAAACGCAAGAAATACCCTTCCGAAACATCAAAGTATTTCGCTAAACGCAACGATGTATCTGCTGAAATAGATCGTGTACCATTCAATATTTCTTGAATCCGTGAAACAGGCACATGTATATCCTTAGCCAATCGATATGCAGATAGTCCTAATGGATCCATAAACTCTTCTTTTAATATTTCACTAATGGTAGGTGTAGGAATAAACTTTTCCATATTAATTTCCTCTCTATTAATGATAATCTACAAATCCGATAATCATAGAATCTCTCTTTCAATTATACCTGTTAAACAGGTATAATTCAATAATATATACTTGATGAAAAACTATACATAGAATTAAAATTATTCTACAAATAATTTTAATAAAGAGATTCTATAAAACATCATCTAATTCCTACACTTGAGATGACTCTATTGTCCACCTATTTCGGAATGTAATCAATTTACCCTATCGTCATAATTGAATTAAAACTATCATTAATTCCCACTTCAACTAAATTAATTTTAAAAAGTAAAAAGACCTACATCCTCGACCGTATCATGTATAAAATACATATTAAAGGTTGAGAGAATATAGGTCTCTTATGAAAATCTATGTATTATTTATAATACTAGTTATAGCAAAAATGTAAGTCCCATTGCCACAAAGATGGTTGGCAAAAGGTTTGCAATACGTACTTTGCCAGGCCAGATGAGGTCGATACCAACGCAGAAAATTAGAATAGATCCGACATAGGATAAATTATCGATGGCATTAGATGTCATCAACGGCGCCGCAATATGTGCCATAGCCGTAATGAGCCATTGCGTAATACCTACTGGAATAAAGGAGAACAGCGCCCCTTTCCCCATAGAGGATACCATAACCATAACGATGATGCCGTCGAGGATGCCTTTTAAAAGTAATGTCTGATAATTTCCAGTAAGACCGTCTTGAATGGACCCCAATACCCCCATAGCACCTACGGTAAACGTCAAAGATGCCGTGATAAAGGCGTGCGTAAACTTTGGATCCCCAGCGTTGCCAGTGCGAGCTTTCACCCAGTCACCAAACACAGTAATCCAATGATTAAGGTCGATAATTTCGCCAATAACAGCGCCTACGACCATGCTAATAATCATCAACAGCGGGTCCGTTGTCTGTAGAGATCCATTGACAATGACGAGCATATACTGCATGGCCCCGCTCATACCGAGGAGGAGCACGATAATACCGCTCACAATCATGAGCATCTGCTTTAAATTTTCTTTCATAAAGCGACCAAACGCGAGGCCACATAGGCTGCCAGCTATGATAAGGCCAATGTTAATGGCCGTTCCCAAACCAATCATATATTTCCCTTCTTTAATTGTGAAAGTAACACTATCAATTTACTTCAGTATATCAATCATATCGAAATAAATCAATTTATATGGTATAAAATATATAGTTGAAATTGGATTAATTAAAGTTTTTTAGGACCATACATAGAGCCTGATTCATACTGCTATAGGTCTCCCTAATACAGCATTGCTCCTCTTATAGCATTATATACAGCAAAAAGCCTCTATCCAATAAAGATAGAGGCTCTGTATAGTTTATAGCGTTGAGAGAGAACTAATGATAGACCCGCTTAGGAGAGAGAGAGTATATGTGTTTATATATAAAGCGGGCCGACATGAGATGAGTCGCTATCGCCTCATCGACTTTAGTGTACACCCAATTCCACATAACAACAAATTCAATTATGTAAACACAAGTATGCATAAAAACTATTGTTAACTAATTTATACTTATCGCCCTTACGCTTCATCGTCTACAGGTAACCATACGATATCTGCTGTTTTATTAATCTCTTCAAAGCAAGGGCAGTCTTTACCGTGATCATTGATGAGGCCACTAGCTTGTAGATGCGAATAAATTGTAACAGGACCTACAAACTTAAAGCCCCTCTTCTTTAGATCTTTGCTTATCCGCGTAGATAGACCATTCTTTGTAGGAAAATGACCTTCGGGATGGTTTTCATAAATAATCGTTTTATGATTTGTGAAACCCCAAATATAGTTGCAAAACGAACCAAATTCAGATTGAATACGTTTAAAAGCAGTAGCATTACTTATCATAGCTTCAATTTTAGAGCGAGACTTAATCATGCCCTCTGTATTCATGATACGTTCGACATCGCTTTCACCATAAGCAGCCACCGTATCAATATCAAAATGATCAAAACATTCTCGAATGATGTCTCGTTTAATTAAAACCGTAAGCCAGCTGAGGCCACATTGAAAGCTTTCGAGACAAAGATGTTCAAATTGATGTTGGTCATCATGAATTGGTCGGCCCCACTCGTAATCGTGGTAATCCTGATATAAAGGCGTCGTCGGCCATTCACAAGTCGTCATCACACACCTCCATGCGCCCATACGAGGACGTCATACATGAGCGCTACTACGAGGCCCATTACGAGATGACCACCCACATAAAATGGCACTAGATAATAAATGAATAACAGCAAGGAATGCAAGGCTTTACGAAGCCATATAATCGGCGTAGATGTGTCGCCACCTACTTTACTATCAAGCCAATTATGGACGGTGTAAATAGGCGTTCCTAAACGGCGAATCCAGTCTGGAACACGTACCTCAGGATTCAAACCAGGGCAATAGAAGATCACCAAGGGCAACGCCACCACATCAATGACGAGCAATAGGGTTAACATAAAAGCAAACCAATCTAATTCGCCTTCCCACGTGAAGGGTTGTGCCATGAAACGGGCACCCCACAAATAGGCTTTGTATACGATATACGGTTCTAATAGCCATAATAAGGGCTTCACTACACTCATGGGACTACCTACACCAAACAAAAAATAATAAAAACTACGCATTTGCGTAGTCATTTCATATATACAACATTCCGATTATATCGACTGAATACCAAGAACATAGCGATTTTCTAGGCTAGAAAATCACTTTATATACACCATTTTTTAGTCCTTACATACATCGATTTTCATATTAATATTATATCAGATTTTGCAGTTCTTGTGGGATTATATTTTATAAAAATTTTATCAATTTACACTATTTATAGTACTGATTAACAAAAGAAGTCACTATATAAGCCATCCGCTCTATTTTATCACTCTAAAAAGCCCTTTATCCATTTTAATAGATAAAGGGCTGCATATATGTATTAAGACTTTCACTAATAAAAGCAGTTTAGTTGTCACTAATAATAATTTTCGTCACCTTGCTGCCATTGTGCTCGAAAAATATACCTACAATATTGTCACTGTTATAGCGTAGATATCCATAGAACCATCGATTATTAAAGTCTATAAAATCAGGACGCCCATAGATATCCATCACTTTTTTCAAGGAATCGCCAACAGCAATGCCACGGGCAGTCACGGCATCACGATTGCTGACAATCATATACCATACGATAGGACGACTATCTTGCATCAAAGAATGTCCAAATTTGATGCCCCCATAAGTGAGCTCATCACGTTTCTCACTCGTCGGCTGACCTAGACTAGCTTTTACCGCATCAAAGGACGTACCTAGTGAAACGCCGGCAATTCTCATATCTTCATCAGGCAAAGGGGCTCCAATAGCTTGCCCTGGCCGATAATGACGATATTGCTCCGCTTTGGGCCAAGTTGGTGAAAGCTTAGCATTACTCGCTTCCAACCGATCCATGGCTTTACTTAACCAACTAGCATCGGCAACTGAACTCACATTGCTAGCTAATAATAAAGCCACACCTAAACTAATTGCAATAAATTTTGTTTTCATGTTTCTCTCCTAACCTCTCAAACTACAAATAACCTATAGACCTAATATTAACATAATCACACTGAAATCAGAACCTAACGCTACAATACCTATAAAAAAAACACTCATGCCCCATAGGGAGTAGTAGCATGTAAACAAAACACGTTTCCATGTCACTTAAAAATATAGTCATTTAGTTATATAATTATACTTAATAACATAACCTACAGATTACTACAATACTAATAAATATAGAAATGTAAACGGGAGATACCACCATGACTAAACTACCACTATTAGCGTGTGCTTTCATCATGAGCACTATATTATCACCAATAGGAGCCATCGATGTTAATATTCCTGGTGCAGATTCTAAGTTTTCCAAGGATGCCTACATAAATTACCAAACCACGAACCCTGATATTGAAAAGGATGTAGCAAACTATGTGAAAACATTAAAGTTAACGGACAAGGCTAACGGTATTAATAAAAACGAAATTGAGTATACTAAAGCAGCCTCTATATATCGCGGTCAAAATTACCATAATACGGTCATTTCCGTTCATGATCAATACAACCAAATTCGCCTTTCATTCCCAGTAGCGGGCATAAAAAGTGATTATCATATAGGACGTTACCAAAATCCAAGTCGAACCATTGAGGACTATCGAGTTTTAACCAATAATGGAAGTCTCAATTTAGAAATTGACTACGCAGATTTTAAAGATTACGACTGGCGCAACACCAAAATAGCTTATGAAAAGCTAACAGACAAAGACGTCCGTAATTTCTTGCAAGACAATGCGAAACGAAAGTCCTCCAAACAGATTTCTGATATAAAGGGCACTGTATTTTCATATCCTACTGTTACCTACAGCACTTGGGATAGCATGAAGATGCCACACTTTAAAAACGGTAAAAAAACAACGCTCACCATCGACACGATCAATTTTAAATTTAAGGGCTATAACATGCGTCATCCCTTATATCACGCAGGGTTTGTCTATTATGATAACAACCCCGTTCTGAACAAGGTTCCTACAGATAAATTATTGGCTAATTATGTGCTTCCCTCTGTACAAAACCTAAATGAATTAAATCAATATTCACGCATAGAAAGCTTAAACGGTGTACAATACCGCGTACCAAAAGACGCCATATACGAAGGTGAAAGTAAGGCCTCTGAACACCAAGATGTTAGATACTACAAAAAAGGAGATATAACATTCTTTGTTTCTACTGACAATATTCCTAAAAACCCATATGCGCATGAACTTGTTATAAACGGTCATTACAACTTTAAAGCTGATTTAAATACGTTCTGGGATATTTACTATTACCACCCAACATCAGATTATATTAATTATGCCGTTATATGGAATAATAATATTCCTGGACTATCCACACATATCTATAAACCCCATAAAGATGATTATATCCTAACCTTTAGCTCCTATGATGGGATCTATAGCTTTACCTATACCATCTTTTATCCAAGTTTTTTACATGCTGAAGAAGTTCAAAAATTACGAAATATGATTGAGTTTTTTGACTCTACCAATAATCCTAGTTTTAAAATGCAAGAACATGTCCTATTTCCAGAAGCATAGGAAATCGATACATATTAAAACACTGTTCAAAAATAACCTAATACTATCAGATATGTAAATAAACAGCCAGTACTGAATCACAATACTGACTGTTTTATTTCTCTCTATTTCTTTTTATACCTAAGTGTATCTACATATAGACAAAATATTAGTTTAGCTTTAAGGCAGTTTAAAAACATCAGCTTCCCAAAGGTACTCCAACGCAGGAAACGCTTGCTTATGCGGATGATTGATCAATTTTGCCATTTCTACCATATTACGAATATCATGATAAGACGTCTTCACCATATTGGCTTTATAAGCAACTTCAATGCTGTACACATATTTATCATCACGGATTGTAAAATATGTATAATTAATACCATTATCAAATTTTACACTGCCACTAAATGCAGGCATACCATTACGCCAAATGGTCGCATTATCATTAACTGAATACGGGTATTTTCGGCTCATCGTATCCATCGTAGAAAAAGCACCTGAATAAAAATGTTTTTCATCATTTGAAAAAATCGGACGGCGCTTAATCAGCTGCACTATATCGCCCCCCTTATAAACGCGCGTTTCCTCACCATAGGAGGTAGGCTCATAATCGGCTTTTCTCGTACTATTCTTGAGCACACGATATTCAAAGTTTCCCCATTTCTCAACATTAGAATAGCGATCTATCACTTTTGTATCCTCTACCGATGGAATCACATAATTCGCTAAAGCCCCTTCTGCATACCTAATATGATCTGGATTGCCATTACCTCGATTTATGATGTTAACACGATACACATGGTTCGTATCACTAGGCAGGGAAAACTCAACACCCGTACTCGTACGCGGCTCAGCTTTCTCTTCTTTTCCAGAGATACGTGTCATAATCCCATACTTCTGCTGCCATTGACCATTTTTTACCGTTTTATATGTGAAGGCACGATCCGTATAGGTAGTCTTATCATCCACATCGACTACGATATCTGCATTCATACTTTTAATATAATATTGAGGGATACCATTTACGACATTAACAACGGAATTAGTGTTATCATTAATCGCCTTACTTTCAAGACTTGGATAAGGCATAGAAAAGCGAATATGCCGTGTACCATCGTCAAAGATGAACACCGTACTTTGATTAGCTTGGCGCTTTAAAAACTTGGCATTGCCATCCATATATGCCTTAGCTTGCTCTACCGTCCTACGCCCATTTTTCACAGTCTGTGCTACCACAGGGCCTGAGTGACGTCTAAACTGAGCCTCTACCAGATCCATATCAACACTATTATAAGAATAGCTTTCATAAGCAGTATCAGACACCATGGCATCTCCACCAGGAAGATCTATATTGGCAGCATGTGCCGTTACCATAAAGCCAAGTGAACAAAAACCTATTAAAAACACGCTCTTAATCATATCATTCTCTCAACATGAATAAATCTTATATAAAACTAGACTCCTATAGCCTCAACTACTTCTCCGATGTACATATAATGTGGTTCCCAGCAATCTTTACCAACTTGAGTATACATAGATGGATTCGCTGCATAATATTCCTTTACATTATCTGCTAAGTGGGCTTCATCAAATTGATGCTCATACAGTTTTTTACATACAAATGTTAGATCTGCTTCTTTGAAGGTCACCCCATCGCCTGCCACAACTGGTGTTAGGCCAGAATTTGCCACCTTATTTTCGTCGCGGCCAGAATGAGAACCTAAATAACCAAGAGCCTTGCGATAACTTTCAGAGAAAAAGCTAACTGTAAAGGTATCATATTTCGCCATAAACTCTTGAGTATAACGCGCTGGATGAATGTACACTGTCACCGTGGATATATCGCCACCATTAGGGCCCCATATGTTGCCCATACTGCCCCAACTAACCGTACATGTATTAAAATCATCAAGCATTCCAGCCGTAACAAGAGCCCAACGATTCTCAAACATGGTAAAAGCTTTATAATCCTTTGTTTCAAATGCTTTCATAAGAACCTCCAGTTTATCTCAATTTGACGATATAAATCTTTACCCCTATAATATAGGTAGATAGTCAGACGAGTCATACCGTCAGGCTCATCTCTGAAAACAAAAAAGCTTGAGAAATGGCCTTTCAGTTATCGAATCATCTAAGATAACGAAGGGCTATTTGTCTTTTGTGAGACAAATAAGCGCTATTAAAGCTCCAAAAGCAATAACCACAGTTATCACCTGTAATAAGAGCATGATTATTTCATAATCACTCATAGGCTTATCCCTCCCTTCGATGACGAAGAGAGGCCCAACCTCGTCTAACTATCCTATGCTTATTATATAGCGAACTAATATGCGATACAATAAGCATTATATTATACAAATATATGAATACAGTAATAAAAGCCGAGCTAATTCTATGAATTAAAAGCTCGGCTTTTTTCATAGATATGGTAAAAATATAATCATTTATAAATCATAATTTTACTTACTTTATCGCCTTTTTGTTCAAATTGTATGCCATGCATCATATCCGTACGATAGCGATATTTCCCATAAAACCATCGATTATTAGAGTCTACTAAATCAGGTCTACCGTATACATTAAGGACTTTTCGCATGGAGTCGCCTACGGCAATGCCTCTATGTGTTGTGGCATCACGATTCTCGATCATCATATAGGTAACAACTGACTCTACACCATCCATTTTAAAACTCCCAAAGGTAACACCACCATAGGTGAGTCCTCTACTAGTTTCTTTAGTAGGCTGCCCCAAACTTGCTTTCACACTATCAAAGGTATTACCTAATGAAACACCAAGAACCATCATATCCTCGTCTGGTAAGTTAGCACCTACAAGTTGTCCTCCCGCATAATGAGTATACTGCTCAGCTTTCGGCCAATCGTAAGACTGTTTCGCTGCATTTGTTTCAAGGCGATCCCACGTTTTGCTCAACCAACTTGCATCTGTCACATAACTATAACCACTTACCAATTGCAGGCCGATAACAAGCCCCGTAATCATGCATTTTCTTTTCATGTTCTCTCTCCTGAACGATCTTATAAACAACTGAATTACATTTTATCTTTACTTTGCATACGGATTACTTTATTCCGCAGTGTCTCAACATTTGCAAAATCAGAATATTCTACCGTATTACGCAGCTGAATATGAGAATATGGCGTAGCCCCATCAATATAAACTAAGCTCATTATATATACATTCTTGTCATCACGTAAGAATCGATGCATTAAAGACGTTTTTCCTGGTTGATAGTTATCTACTAAAAGACTAGGAACGCCATTATTCCAAACAGATGCTGATTGAATAGGTGCATCACCTATGATTTGACTTTCTGGCTTTATTTCCGAAATCTCGTCAATAAATGAATAGATATATTTATCATCTACTTTTACAGGTTTCTTAGCTACAATAAGTCGGATACCTGATCCACGATAGTCTCTCATTTCGGCAGAGTCCTTTAACGATTTCTGTGCTATTAGTTTGAGCCCTTTAGGAATACGATATGTGAAATTATCCCATTGAATACTTTCACTATAATGATCCATGTCATCTAACGATCGAATCGACGGAATTACATAATTACTCATAACGTGCTCGAGCTTGCCGGTAACAGGCTGATTTTTGTAGCTAAGACCTACCATATATTCTTGATTCGGTTGATTAAATAAACCAACTACAGCAACCATAGCAGGCGTATTCTCACCGAAAGACTCAGTTTCAATAGCCCATTTACCATGTGTGATACCCGGATATGTAAACTCCCCTTTTCGCTCTGATTTTAATTTGCCTAATGCATCATCATAATTCTGTTTTGTACCAATCGCAAAAAATATGGAATTCTCTCTTACAATAGATAAACGTTCACCATCACTGCGTTTTGGGTAATACTTACTTGCTAATAGTAGTCCAGGAACAGATGCCCGAATGTTATTACGCTCATCATGCAACAACACAACTGCAGACTCATTAACAAGTAAGTCCATCAACTTCTCCGAATCGCTTGCTATCTGATTGACTTCATCTCGTGTTAGTCCCCAGTCAGTTACATACATGTCCATGCGTTTTTTAGATTCAGAATGTAATTTTATAACATCACTAGCTCCTACATTGCTCAAGCTACCGGCCCGATAGTTTTCATAGGCATTGGCAGGGATATTCGCATCTGCCCCTGGTATAGGTGGCTGTCCTGCTGGCACTTCTATCTGTACAGCGCTTACATTCATGGTGAAAGCAGCTAGTACAGCCATGATAATCAAACTTTTACGTAACATAAAACCCTCTCTTTTTTCTCTCACATTACAACATAAATAAGCACAACCTTATTAGCATAAGTATACTATGTAAACAAGGCTGTGCCTATTATTAATAATTTTATAATTTAGTATATGTATGATATATCTATAATTGGTATATATAAGGTTTATCTCCATTTGACGATATATCCCTTTATCCCTATAATATAAGTAGATAGTCAGACGAGTAGTGACGTCAGGCTCATCTCACAAACAAATAACATGTAGAAATGGC
Organism: Veillonella parvula; assembly: GCF_018378075.1. Lineage (GTDB taxonomy): Bacteria > Bacillota > Negativicutes > Veillonellales > Veillonellaceae > Veillonella > Veillonella parvula_K. Next base: position 121,826 of record NZ_JAGZYE010000002.1, on the reverse strand, counting down.
CTTTTCGTTTTATCCAATTTCCGAAGAAACGAAGGGCTATTTTGCTATTTCTAGACAAATAAGCGCCACAAGTGCTCCACTAATAAAAACCAAGCTATTTTTAAATATGAATAGCTTGGCTTTTGCATTATGTAAATAAGTTAAGAATATATCAGAAATCCAATATGAGTGTTTAGGAGCTTTTAAGAGCTAATGAAGAATCAGTCCAGTAATGATCAGAACCGGAGCCAAGTAAGAGATACAAAAATAACAATAGCTAAAACAATAAGAGTGCCATACATTAATAGCCCTAGCTTTATAACAAAATCTATACTATAAAAGATAAATGTCCCCACTAAAGATTGGTCTTTCAAAGAAAAGTACCAAGCTTTCACTCTATAATAAATTTTTGGTTTATCAAACGCTGGATATAGTTTCTCATGCCACAAAATAAGCCACGGTAAAACCCAAATATTCCCAAAGGTAAATATCAATACTGGCAAATAATCCCTTAATGGATATGCTTCTAATACATATCGATCATAGAGCAATGTATAGAAAGCCCAAATAGAGATTCCCCAAATAAGTAAAAGTACAAGCTTTATTAGGAGTCCAAAAACAAGTTTTATCTTTAATCTATGTTTATTCACTGTTTTAACCACTCTAGTGCCATACATAAATATTACAACTCATCATCATAAGATAGTCCAAAGATCTTTTTATAGATCAAATTAGGCAATTTATATTTTTCATCACCAAATTCAGCAGGTAGAATCATAGCTTTTAGATTTTCTGCATATATACGTTGTTGGCGAATTTGTCCATTATTGTAATAGGTACCGCCATCATTAACGGTCCCTGTAATTCCTGAACTTCCTTGCTTTGCACGCCAAATAGAGATATATGGGGTCTTATCACCTTGTTTTAAACTTCTATCATGATCATTAATCAAATGGCGCAAAGAACGATCCATTTGGTAATCGTATTGTACTGAAAGTCCTTGAATCATATTCGCAGCAGGCATGGAAACATAAATGACGGCTTCAATACGACGATGGCCATTCGGCGCCGTTACAGACTTAACAGATGAAAGATCCAAATATTTTCCATCTCCTCTTCCAGAGTCAGCACTCGAATCGATGTGTTCAAATCGTTCTGCGTTTAATAAGTCAGCTTGTGATACGGCTTGGATTTGCATTGGCAACACGAGGCAGCTTAGTAACCATAGTGAAAGTAAATATATGCGTTTCATCATCCACCTCATTGGGCCACAATATCATCAAAATGCTGCTGATAGGCAGACATAAACATAGCATCTGCTAAATCATACATAATAATATTCTTGCGATTAAGCGGAAGATTCCTAGTACCTTCCGAAGATGGGTTCTTCTTAAGCGCACCATCCAGTGTATAAATTGCACGGTCTGAATCAGACATAAATAAGCCCGACTTACTTTCACTAGCCTCAATCAAAGCCAACATAGATGGACTCGGATTCATCGTATGAGATGATTTAATCAATGTGGCCAATGAATAGTTTGCATCATAATTTACAGTGAGCCTTTTTTCAATAATCTCAGCCTGATAGTGCGACGTATGTACCACATAATAAATAGCACTCAATGTATACTGTGGCGGCGCATACTTTTGGACCTCCACAGAATAGGTATTTAAATACACATACATACCACCATCATTAACAATTGCACTCGGTTTCTCATACTCATGCTGATGAACTAGCTTAAACTGTGGTGACGTCTTCAGCTCCTGAAATGTAATTGCCTCTGTAGGCATGGTGAAAGCCAGCAACACAAGAGCTAGCATCAAAATACGTTGAATCATAAAAACCTCTCTCAAAAAATGAATCTTGTCTCTCAATAAAATAAGCACAGTCTTATTAGCATAAGTATACTATGTAAATAAGGCTGTGCCTATGATTAATAATTTTATATTTTAGTTCCTAATATATATACATTCTCCAACGTTCCAAGAAACTCCTCTTTGTATTTTCCCCAGTTTTTATGGATAATTAAACTATACTTGATATATGCACCGCAAGTAGTAAGGGTGATTTAGTATGAATCTCTAGATAGTGTAAATTTTTGGAGGTGTCATATGGATTCTCTGACTATTATTTGGGTTATTGTTTGCGCCTATTTATTACTGAATTTATTAGTCGGCGTGTATTGTCATATTCGTGTAAAAGATAGTACTGACTATCTACTCGCAGGTCGTCGTATTGGGGTTCTTATGACGGCAGGCACATTAGCAGCTACAGAAATCGGTGGTGGGAGCACCGTAGGTGTAGCAGCGAAAGCGTATGGTTCTTGGGGTTTATCTGCAGGTTGGTACGTCGTATCTGCAGGGATTGGTGTTATTCTCGTTGCTTTCATCGCACCGCTCTTGCGGCGTGCCATGGCAACAACTGTACCGGAGATCATCGGCCGTCGTTTCGGCGCGTCTAGCCATCTCATTACTTCCATTCTGTCCATGCTGGCAACGATTACACTGGCAGGCGTACAGATTACAGCAACTGCAACCATTATTAGCGTTCTCACCGGACTTTCAACAGAGCTCGCCATCCTCATCTGCGGTGCGGTACTCGTAATTTACACCATGTCCGGCGGCATGTGGAGCGTAACGATGACGGACGTTATCCACTTCTTCGTTCTCGTTGGGGGCTTCTCCCTCGCGGTGCCGTTTGTGTTGCACAATGTAGGCGGCTGGGAATCAGTAGTGGCAAAATTGCCACCTGAACAGCTTGGCTTCACAAAGGTGGGTTGGAAAACCATCATCGGCCTTGTCATCATGTATTTCATGACCTTCTCCACTGGCCAAGAGTCAGTTCAGCGGTACTTTGCAGCGAAAAATGAAAGAACGGCCGTTCTCGGTTCTATCATTTGCGGGATTATCATGGCTCTATTCGCCTTTGTTCCTGCGATTTTAGGCCTCGTAGCATTGGCTGAATTCCCCAGAATTGAAGCCAACAATGCAGTGGCAACGGTAGCACTTAACCTCATGTCTCCAGTAATGGCGGGCTTCGTTATGGCCGCTGTCGTATCGGCCACACTTTCATCAGGCGCAGGCGACCTATTAGGCGCCGCAACTGTATTTACCAAGGATATTGTGGAACATCATTTTGGTAAAAGCCTCACCGATGCACAGCTCACTAGATATAGCCGTCTATGCGTGCTATTCCTCGGTATCATCGCCATTATCATCTCCCTCGTAAGCAAAGCCATCATTCCGATGCTCGTATTTGCTTTCACAATGAGATCCGCTGGCCCATTCGCCGCATTCCTACTTGGCCTTACTTGGAAAAATGCAACAGCTGGCGCTGGCATTTGGTCCATCGTGCTCGGCTCCATCGCAGGCGTGTACTGGGAATTTGTTGGCAACCCATATGGCATTATGTCCATCATCTTCGGTTCCATCGTCAGCCTCATCGCCTTTGTAGCTGTCGTATGCATTGAAAGAGCCATGGGTAAACCACCGGCTCCTCCGGCTATACCTGATGATGTAAAAGAAATATAATCAATTTATTATAATCTGTAACTTAATAATAGACTTAAAAGTGCTATACAATTACAATTATAAAACCAAAAACTCCTATCGGTGAAAGCCAATAGGAGTTTTTCTTATTTTACAATACCCTCATCAAACTGTATGCCATACACGTGTTCATCATAATTTGACGATATATAATAACCTTACTATAATATAAGAAGATAGTCAGACGAGTCGTAACGTCAGGCGCATCTCGAAATTGAAAAAAGATTAGGAAATGGCCTTTCAGTTATCTAGTTACACTAGGCAACGGAGGGCTATTTGCTTTTTGTAAGGCTTTTTTAGTTATCCTATACAACGATTTATCTATATAGATACATCATATGTGTATTGAAGTACTCTTTATATTCATCAATAGTGGAGAATTTCCCTTTATTCTCCTGTATAACAGCCTCAAAATCTGGCTTTATTTCAGTTACTGCAGATTTTGTTTCAGCTATTGCTGTTTTTCTTTCAACTACGGACAGTTGAGTTTCCTTCCAAAGGCTACTATATTTACTTTCATAATAAGCCCAGCTAGCTTGTGTATAGGCTTTTGTAACATAGGCTTTATCATAGTTATCTTGCGCTGAATCTAAATTACCAAGGGCTTCGTCGATTTGAGCCATCGTATAGAATGCAAAGGTAGACCATCCATAATCACTTGGTGCGGGCTCATGCCAATGTCTTGCCCTCTCAAAGCTTGTGTGTAAATTCTGCTTGATGTGTGCTGCCGCTTCTCTATCCCCCATATGTACAGCGAGCACAACCATATACTTAGCACATAAGCATTCTGCATAATAGTCTTGGAAATTTCGTTTACCATACATAGACCATAATTGGATCAACTCTTTCCATAAATTTTGGTCTAATTGATCTAGGTAGAAACGATGGATGGCTTTCAAGAGAACTAAAAAATATACAATATCATTACTATTGAGTTCAGTATCTAAGTCTAGCAAATCGTGTATTTGTCCATATGCCTTGAAAGGCATCTTGAAATATGGATGATCGATAGCCTGAACACGGTGCTCGTAGCTTTCACGATTATCTGTTTCAATATCATGATGCAACAATAAATACCGCAAACATTCCAAATTAAAGACATTGTCCTGACAGCTTACATCACAAACATAGTTATTAAAATAAGGCTCATGAACCAACGGTGCTTGCTCTTGTGCTGTAATGAGGTCTTGCAATAAATTCCAATAGATATTATTTCCTGTGAAAGCATTCCCTAACATGCGGTACCATTTAGATAATCGAGATACTCGCTGCACATACTCAGCCTGCCAAGAGTTAGGAGATTCGATATCTACCTCACCTATAGTTGCATCCAAAGTATCAACGATAGGCACAAGCGCTTCATAGTTCTGATATCGTCGAATAGCCTCATAACAAGCATCTAGAAGGCAATATATACGTTCCAATACCGTCAATTGAACTCCTTCATGAGGCAGTGATTCTACTCGAGACAATAGACCTCCACAGGTATTCCCATCATCAGTCATATCGTTCTGGCAGTCATCATCTTCTTTAACGCCTATCTTAATAAGCATGTTCTTCGCATGGCTAGTATAAGGCACCAAGAAATCAAAATACGCTCTAGCTTTATCAAAACTAGGATACAAATCAACGCGTAGCTTTTCCTGAGATAGTTCTCTAACAAGATCATCCGCCAAAGGACTTAGTATACGATATCTCACATAACCAAGTACACCTTCATTTTTTTCCTCCCAATAATCTAGCCCCTCACTGAATCTGTCATATAGATTATATATATAATCATGTAACAAACTATCAGCCCAGTCGTTACTTTCATCATATACAGAAATGATGGCATCATTGGTCAAATTCCTATAAAACCGATGAACAGGCTCACAAATTTTGCGGAAAAATGGATCTTTGGACAGTGTATCCAGCTGTTCAGATTCTGTCTGACCATGCATGGTCTGCACCATATAAGCCCCCAAGGCATCAGCAATCAGCAGAAACTCAGACCGGTTTGATTTATCCATAGAATAGGTATTATCTAGTGCTTGAACTGCAATCAACTCAGGTAAATAATATCTATCAATGCGATTTATTGCTTGATGAATGGTATAACACCGCAAAGGAGTGGTAATACGCTGTGCTCCTGCTGCCATTCCAAAAATTCCACTCCTACCATATAAAGACTCTATTAAATATCCCACCATATGGTCAGATAAGTAAAGCATCCCATTCGTATTTCCATAATTGCGTTGGAATAGTAAATCTCGTCCACGCGCGCTCTTATACAAGGCATGGACATTGTAACGCCCTCTTCTCTTTGCTGAAAGTAGCTCCTCACCTTTATAGGTACCATCTAGCATAAACTCAGGCAAAGCCTTTACGAACTCATCTCGTAATTCGTTATACGGTTTACCATGTTCTGCGCAAAGAGCGATTATAAAGGCTCGAATCCGTTCATGCTCTAGCTCAATCTCAGGTCCATTATCCGTAATATCATCGCCCTCTTCAAAAGGCAAAATATCATCTGTACTATACTCCAAAGCATTCATAAACGTAATCCCTTCCTTGCCCTCTACAAGAGGAAACAAAGAAGGACGAATCTCATTAAAAATGCCTGTCGTTGTAATTGTTACATTATACATACAACACCCTTTTATTATAAAACTATATACACACTAAGAACGATGCGTAATCTATACCTATTGTAACATTAAAACTTACTAGTAATATAGGAACTATAATATAAGAGCTATCATTCTCAACATTACCTAGTATGTATAATATGCATATTGAATATTCATTCTACGTATGTTTTAATGAAGATAAATACGATTCGTTTATGACAAATTAAATATCTATCCTTTATTAGAGAAATTCACTATATTTACGCTACATAATAGGTCTTTACTACCCATGCTTATATAAATCTTAAACACATCATGGTAGATTTTTTATTACGTAAAGGAGTATAGATGTATGAGTAAGGAGAAATTAGAGTTTGTAGAACCAGTTGATACAAACACAGATAATGAGTACTCTAGAGAGCCTGTCCCATTAGAGGCAAGAAAGTCCTGCTTTTCTCTCACCATCGTTTGGACTGGGTTCGTTTTTCTTGTTACTAGTATGATGGCTGGTGGCGGATTAGCTGCGGGGCTGACTTTCAACGAATTACTATTAGCCATGATTCTAGGGAATATTTTCTTATGTATCATCGCAGGTCTAGTGAGTGTAATCGCCTATAAAACAGGCCTTACCTTTGCCCTTTTGACGCGATACAGCTTCGGTCAGGAAGGATCTAGAATTGCCTCTCTCTTCGTACCTATCGTCAATCTAGGGTGGTACACGATTCAAGCGGCTTTATATGGACATTTTATTGCTCAAGTATTCAATCTTTCCTATACGGGCGAAGTCATTGCTATGATGCTCAGCGCCGTTATCATGGGTATCTTTGCAGTTCTCGGCATTAAATCTCTCGCCGTATTCGGCTATATTGCGATTCCGTCCATCGTATTCCTTTCCCTAGGAACGGCGGCTCGCTCGGTTCAAACAATCGGTGGTTGGCAAGAATTATTTAACTATGTGCCATTACAACCTATCGATTTACTTTCAGGCATTACCATCGTTATCGGCACATGGATTTTATCTACTGCCACATGTATCGCTGATATTATGCGCTATGGTAAAAGCAAGAAAGACGTTATTACAGCGAGCACAATTGGTCTATTGGGTGGCAATACCTTGATGATCAGCTGCGGTGCTATCGCAGGCGTTGCTATGAATGATGGTGACTTAATCAACGTACTATTAAGCTTTGGCCTCGTATTCCCAAGCTTACTATTGTTGACTACAAATATTTTTACCACAAATGGTGCGAACCTCTATTCCACATCATTGAACCTAGCAAACTCTTTCAAACTGAACCGAAATATTATGCTAGCCGTGCTCATTGCTATCTCTGCATTAGCAACAATGACGCAGCCGTATAAAATCGACTCTCTCTTTGTATTCTTAAGTACACTAGGCATCATCGTTCCACCACTATGCGGTATTATCTTAGCGGACTTTTACCTAGTTCATCGTGGAAAATATATCGATTACAACAAAGCGACTTTCAAAAAATGGAATCTAGTTCCATGGATCACATGGGCCATCGCATTGGTCTGTGTTAAATTCATACCATTCGGACTGGCTTCGCTGAACGGGATTGTAATCGGTGCCCTACTGTACGCACTCATTACGTATATTGTTAAACCTAATGTTGTTAGTGAAAGCAAAGGGTGATTATCATGGCAATTCATAAACTATCTGCTATACTAGGCACAGTCATTATGGGCATCGGATCCTTTATTACCTGTCTAGCCACAAGTGAAAGCACCATTACCCTTGGTAACGGCATGCTCGTGGTAAGCATTATTATGATGGGATTTGGATATTCGAAATGGCAGCCGTAATTAACTAATATAAAAGTTCCTCATCCTCATATTATAAAAAGAACCTTCCTTTTATAACAGTAAAGTTAATAAAGAAAGGCTCTTTTTAAAGTAAACTCTTAGCAACTAAAAAGTAGTCATAAATCTAATTATTAATATAAAAGGACTTGTAAAATGTTAGAAAAATATTCTGAACTTACAGCCGGTATGGACTTCAACGAGACAGCACTAATAGTAGGGAATGGTGCTAGTATATCACTATCAAATAGTTTTAATTATAATAACCTATTTTTAAAAGCTGAGGAACTAGGATACCTATCACCTGAAATTGCAAGAATATTCTCCCAAATTGGTACCTCAAATTTTGAGGCTATTTTAAATCAACTGGATATAACACAAAAAATAAATAATGCACTTTCTCTACCTGATATTTTAATATCGCAACTGCCCATAATTAATAATGCTATTTCTACATCTAGTAAGCAGATAAAAACTGCCTTAATAGAAACTATTAGAAGTGTACATCCTAATTATACCGAACTATCAATAACACAGGACGAATCTAATGGTATATTAAAGCTCAATAAGTTTTTAAATCAATTCGACTACATCATTAACCTTAATTATGATTTGTTAGTATATTATATTATTCTTTCAAATAAGACAGATTTCATAGACTCTTTCCGAAATGCTAGTACAAGTAGACATAATTTAGCTTTTAATGAAGATGTTATAAATACAAGATATAGCTATAAAACCAAGTTATATTATCCCCATGGTAATATTGTACTTTGTGTAGATTCCAATGGAGAGGAGCAAAAAATTCGTTGCTCTGAAGGCAATACACTTTTACAAGAAATTTTAAATATTTGGGAAAGTACAGCGCAACTTTATCCACTATTCATTTGTGAAGGTTCGTCTAATGAAAAAGTAAAGGGTATATATAAAAATTACTATTTAACATATGTATATAAAAAAATCCTACCAAATCTCCCCAAAAATATTGTGTGTTATGGCTGGTCACTAAGTGAAAATGATGAACACATTTTAAAACAAATACTAAAAGATAGTAGTGAGCCCTTTAAGATATTTATTTCTATTCACAAAGGACACAAAGAAGATTATATAATAAATGCTGAATGTACCAAGATAATTGAGAGAATTACTAATATAAATAATAATACTGATATACACTTCTTTAATGCTGATGACGAAGGATGCTGGCTAAACTATAATTCTGACTAAAAATAATAAAATACTTAATACAAAGGTATGCGATGATATAACCTTTCGTATTGATTTTATAATTAATAGAAATAATAAGTTACTATTGTTATCAGTATTTGAATGTAAACCTAGAAATTAGATAAAATCCTTATCATTAACTCTAAATCTTTATCTAATGGTACCTTTATAATATCAGGCATTTGCACTAAACTTAATGTCGCTCCACTAATACTAGCTAACCCAACTGATAGCAATCGCAAATAAATTCCTCTATCAATCTCTATCGAGTTTAAAGGTGTAGCGTTATCCTCTTTTTTGATTTTCCCATTTTGGGCTTGTTTATAGTCTTGAGTCAAATCTAGATCTGTATTATATTCCGACACTTCAAAATTAGAGGCTAATAAGGTTTCTACATCTTGAACTAGTAAAAATTCGAGTGCATTAACAAAAATACAAAATCGTTTCCACTCTAATTTTTCTTCGATATACCATTTAAATAGTATCCCCATCCATTCAGCCTTTTTATCTTCATTGAATGAGTCAATTTTAATCATAAGCCATTTTATATGTTCTAATCGTACCTCATCATTGTTAAGATATTTTTTCTTATACAATTTTCTGAAAGATAAAACAGCCTTCTCATCATTTGAAGTAACAGCCTTAATAAATCGATCTAATTTTATTAAAAAAATCTCATTAGGTATATCTTTTATGCATTTAGCTGTTTCTTTAATAGAGCTTAAGATTGGAATCCCACCAGTAGCAGTCAAATCCAGAACACAAAGAGTTAAATCAATTATTTTCTCGGCTTTATTATCACTCAATTTATCTTCTTCCCCATACCACATATCTTCATCTAATATAAGTTATCCTCCTTCATTGGCCGCATATTATAAAGTATTGGATACATTTTCTTAATCTATATAACATTATTAGAACTAGAACTTAAAACCTGTATTGCACTTTTTAAATCATGAACTAAACAGTCTAAATTGAATTTCATAATCGCTCCATATTTTTCTTTTTCTATCTTACTTTTAACTATTACCAGTATTTCTTCTAAATAGGGTTTATCAGCCCCTAAAAATTGGCCGATATTAAGTATCTGCAAATACACTGTTCGAATTATACCTCGAAAAGAATGTATGTCATATTCACTTGCACTCATAAAATATCCTTTTAACTCATCTATTGTGCCTAGATATTTGGCGAATTCTTTGGCATTATAATACTCATTTATATTAGAATGTATATATTTTAATAGCTCCATATTTGACATATGATTGCTAGATAAATACTTAAATAAATTTAATTTTTCCAACCGTTGTCTATAATTCTCATCAGCAATTTTAACTAAAGGACTAATAAGCTCTTCATATGTTTTATAAACACTATCATCTTTATTTTGTTGTAACAATATATCTCTGGTTATTTCATTGTCACTATAAAATGCTATTTTAATGTCCTCAACAAAGCTTTCAAAATCATATTGTAACGTTGTATAGTGCTTTATCGATGCAACACGCCATAAAATTTGTCTAAGCATTGAGGTTTTATATTTATAATTTTTTACTTCATCCTTTAATTGATTTAACCATTCGCAAACTTGCTCATCACAATATTGAGTCCAGTCTGCTAAATGATTAAATGCCAAAAAAGCATCTTCATATAGCTTCAATTCATTTTCATAAGCATTTCTTAACAACTGATTATCTAAATATGAACTATTAATATAAATATCTATAAATTTAAACCCCCATATTATATTCTCAGGTGTATCCTGATCATCTAATCTAGAAATAAATCCAAAATCATCGTTTCTCCAATCAATCTCTACTTTAGGATTAATTTTATATTGTATAGCTCTTAAGACAATGTATTTTAAGAATTTATTATACAGTTCACTATATTCTAGAAAAGACTTAGCTTCCAAGTTATAAATTTCTCTCAATAAATTAACTAAAACTACTAACACAAATTGTAGAGTCCTAATATTATTAGGCTGTCGTCTAAAAATTTCCTCTAATATAATTTTTTTATTACTTGATATATATTCCCTGATATCTTTTTCTTCATATTCATTTACTAACTCATCAAAAATATTAGCTATTTCATAAGAAAATGCAAGGGTACAATAAACAGCCTTCTCTTTCTCTATTTTATAATTGTCATTTTCTAAATCTTTCTCCAAAATTTTACTCTCATTTGCAACAGTAATTACAGGAATCCCCCTATTCTCTGTCAACTTATTTATAAAGCCCCATAACTCAGTAGCAGATAATTCACAACGTTCAATATCATCAAATACAAAAATACAATTCTCTAATTGTACAAGATCACTCTTATGTATTAATTCGGCTAAATTTATCTTTACTGGTATTCCAATAGCACTCGTATCAATTGTACTAGAAACAGAATTAAATAGTCGTTCACAAATATTTTTTGTTTTTCGTGCCTTATTAGACTCTCCTAAATATTGATTAATAAAAATTTCGTCGTAGAATGAAGTTTTAAAGTCAACTAAATTATTAATCCCATATAAGGAAAATACTATATAGTTTTTATTATCTAAAATTCCATTTTTACGTAAATATTCTTTTACACTATTTTTTACAAAATAACTTTTGCCACATCCCCATTCGCCAGTAATCATCAAGGCTTGGTTAATGCTACGATTCTGAATATAATCCTTAATTACTGATAATATTTGTTGATCATTCATAGGTCTCTCCAAAAATCATAATGCTATAAATAAAAGCTCTACATAAGTATAAACTTTTATTGTAGAGCTTTTTATAATAATTAATTTTTCCAAAATATCTTATTGAGCTAGAGATTCTCTATATTCTTCTGCAGCCGCATCATAAGTCCATTGTACAGTTGCATTATGATGTTCTGTCACAACTTTTTCAATTTTATCAAGTGGAATAGAGAAAAATTCTTTTCTATGATTTACTTTATTTACCTCATATTCTCTAAAGGTGTTATGTAAAATTGATTCTAAGGTAGGTGCATCATCTGAAAAGATTAATGCATGAACATCAAATTCAAATGGGACAGATGCACTACTTAATTCCTTAATTCTATCCATAGGTTCAAGACGTCTAGTCATACCAATTTTAAAAATATTTTCCCCAAATGAGCCAATATTAGAGATAATATAAACAAAACCAGCACGTGTATTCTTTTCTCGATTTAATACATCAGATTTAACAGTTTCAAGCTCAGAAAGTTTTTCTTCACATTCTTTAATCTTATCAATGTATAAGGTCTTTTCTACTTCATTATCAGTCTTTTGTAAATATTTCATTAGCTTAGAAATTTCATTTTTAAATTGAGTTTCATCTTTCTCAATTTTTGCTTTTTCACGTTCAATTTCACGACGGACTTTTTCTTCTTCTTTTAATTGTTCTTGTATAATTCTCTTTTGTTCTCGCTCATCCTCTAACTTTTCTTGATATGCGTGAGCTGTAATTAATTGTTGTAACTTATTTTCAAGAAAATCTTTTGTAATTTGTACTCCATCAGATTTATAAATTTTATTTAGAGTTTCATAGGATCTTAGGATTTTACTCCTCATAGTATCAATATTTTTAAGTGTAACATTCGATATAGCTAAATCACATTCAGCATTAAATGAACGTAAAATCTGACGTATTTGATTATTTACAAACTTTTTATCATCGTTAATAAGCGCATCTACAGCTGTATTATTTTTTACTAATTCAGCTTCTTCTAACTTATATTTAGATAATATATTTTTTAGTTCCTGAGATGTAGCAAGTTCAAGTCCTTCCGTATCTATATTAACTACTGTTACTAAAGGCTCTAGATTTTCAACCTCTAGCTTTTTATTTTTTAGTTCCTTTTTAACTTTTGATATTTCAGAGGACAACTGATTAAGCTCAGTACTCTTTTCACTAATACGTGCTTCAATATCATGCTCTATTTTGGCCTTTTCTCTTTCAATAGTCTCTTCCAATGTAGCCAATTTTGATTGATTGGCTTCTATATTCTGAATAAGAGTTTGATTCAAAATATGCTCTTTGTAAATTTCATTTTCAACCATCGCCCATCGATGATATCTAGCAAGTAACAATATTGCAACCCCAATAAGCATAATCGGCCAAACTACACTAATGGCAGCCATTAAGAAAACAGCAATATCTCCTACAATAAATCTTTTTTCTCCATTATTATCCATAATATTTCCCCCAAAATACCAATAAATAATACAAAATTGTAGATAAGAAGTAATCCCTGCATCAATATAATTTTATGTATATTATATCACAAATTATGCAAATAATGAAAAACATATGAAAATAGAGCCACCTTATATAAGGTAGCTCTATTGAGGTGCCATATGTAACTTATTTTCAATAATTCATCTGCTCCCGCAGTTCTATTTATTTTCTTATACGCCTATCCTCCTTTTCCAGATTTCTCTCCACCCTCCTATTTCTACTTTCACCGTCCAACGAGTTATCTCGTTAGGTCTCTCCAGGCGATAAATAGTTCGGCCACGACTTGAGGGTTTTGGCTGAGTTTGATGCGGGCTAGCATTTTTCGCACGTAGTTGCAGTGTTCTAGCATCGCTTCATTCAGTTTGTGTTTGACATGACGCGGGGATTGGTACACCAAGATGGGTGCAAAGTCCGCCACATGAATATAGCTCGTATCGGGTTCCGGACCTTCTGTAACGATATATTCATAGGGTATAGCCACGTTAAAAAGGCCATACACCACGTCCTTGCCGATAGGGCGGCGACATTTAATATGAGCAAAGGTTAGATGCGGACCATAGGTCTTAGGCGCGGTATAGCTGCTGCGTCGACCGTCGCTGGTCATGATGTAATTGGGTCTCAGCCCTTCCTGCATCGCCAGCTCTCGCGTGATTGTGCGCATCGGCAGATGGACCATTTCTTCGCGACCATCCACAAAATAACACTTCGTACTGTCCCCACCACTAGGTTGATAGGTAGGAATAAAACAAACAATGTGATTCTTTGGATTCGTATAGATCAAATCCAAATCTTCTCCCTTAGATAGCCGAGCGGCCATCAAATCTGTTAGTTTATCATCTATTGCCATGGAATCCTCTCCAATCTAATCAGGAACATTCCTTTCAACAATACAATGAACACGTGTTCTGTGAAAGCAGATTAGCATGCTTTAATCTGCTGCTGACTTAATTGTATATCAGCCTGTATAATTTGTAAATATATATACAAAACTATAGAAATTTACGTATATTTAAAGACTTTATGATCTTGTAAAAGTTATATATACCTTGATGTGTCATTATTTTCTCATTTAAATTGAGAATTGCATATTCTATGTATATTTGTTAATCGAGATTAAAAGAAATATGCAATATATAGGATATAAATAAGAAATTAAATTATAATAACTAATGCACACACAAGTGTTCAAAGTCCGTACTCAAATACCTGCGCAGCTTCCGAATGGCTCGTTCGTGGCGCCGTTGGATGGCTTGGCGGCTACAGTTCAATTCTTCACTAACCGATACCAAGCTTTGGCACTCACCGTAGACACGGCGCAGTAGGTCTCGTTGATCAGGAGACAATCTACCTAAGGCCCACACGAGACGCGCACGAAGCCTATGCTCTTCATCGGCACTCATCACCATATCCGCTACATTCTCGCCAGATGCGAAGATATCCATGCCAAAGGCGACTTCTCCATCATCAGTGGTGCGATCTGGGATGTGTATTTCACGGCGATAACGCAATCGTTCACGCTTCCAGTACCGCATGTAACCGTACATGACGCCAGCTTTCACAAAGCCTGGGAACGGTACGGCCCCGTTCAAATCAAAGCTATAAATCGATTCTATGAGGATGGCCCAGAGATAGCTCTCTACGTCCTCGCGGAACTCGCGGTTTCCCATGCGATTCGTATAGTGCAAGATGAGCGGTCGATACCTGCGACAAAGCTCGATTTGTGCCGCATCATGACGAAGTTCATCAACGGACCACGGCTGATACCCTACCGTCTGAATCCGCATATTCGGCTTTTGACAGATGGACACGAGGCTCTTGTCCGACAAGGACGATAAAACTTGATGACCACAGACGAGGGTCTGTAATTTCAATTCCTCTGGAATACTTTCCCTAGACTCATTAGCTTTCGATAGTAAAGAATGAGATGGTAATGCCTGTGTTTCTAACGTTTCTGACTGATAGTTGTCATGTTGTAAGTTTGCAGTTTTAATACATGATTTTTGTACTAAAGGTTCTTCGTTTGTGTATAACATAAATCCCCTTTCCTGCCATGGCATAGCGCTTATGTACACAATACTGCGGAAAGAGTTTTTTGACAAATCAGCAATTCCTAAGAATTTCCCTATATTCTGTTATATTTGAACCTTAATTTCTATCCAAAGTACAACATAAGTATGTAATCCAAAGGATAATTACTGAAAATATATAATTACTAAAAATGACACCACATATGTAATGTGGTGTCATTATAAGAGGAAATATACTATCATTGGGTAATAGTATTCAATCTTTAGATAGTAGTATTCAATCTGAAATTGTCTGATTAAATCGCAATACACGCGGCTTGGACAAAGTCCTTTAGCTGCGGTTTTACATGATTATAATATACATCAGCGCCATAGCCGCGCACAATGTCTCCCCAGTATTTATACACATAGCGGTACCAGAAATGGAACATACTGTTCGTGAAATGGTAATCCGCGTACTTTGCTGTTCCACGGCTACTTGCTTGAATGCGGCCTACGAGTCCCATCGACATGAGATCGTTCAAACGGGATGTAAAGGTGCCGCTTTTAATTTGGCTTTCTTGTAAAAGCTCCACGTAGTACGGTCTTTCCAAGCTAGCAAGGCCCGTTAGAATAGCATTGGCACCGGTTATATTCTTCATATCTCGATGCAAGATATATTGTGTTTCTTCAAAGAGAGCTCCTGTTACTGAGAAGAACAAGTTAATAATATTCGTATCGATGCTTTCACCATTATCAAAGTATTGCACATAGGCAGGTAACCCACCGGTTACGGCAAAGACGGTGCGCAAATCATCCTTTGCATAGTGAAGTCCCAAGGATTTCATATCAACTAAGGAAAATGGTTTCACCTCAAGATATTCGGACACGAAAGGACCGATAAGGCTGCGATCGCCAATGATGCGGCCATCGAGCTGTTCCAGACCATTAGCCATCAATATGATGTTCAAACGACTCGTATCTTTATAGGTATCTAATAAATCGCGCAAGTGAATGGGAAACTGAGGAACTGCTTCCACCAAGGATGGATAATCGTCAATCACCACAGTCTGAGGTGTTTTCACACTGCTTTCAAAAAGTCTCACAAAAGCCTGCTGCAAACTCTCTACAGGCTCGAATGTATCTTGAGCATTAGCAGGAACAAAACGTGCCTCAAGAGCTCTATTTATATCAGCCACATGGACTGATTCATTGGCCATGCGCCCCGCCAAATATATCGCCTTATGACGGCGTACAAGTTGCGAAGCCACATAGGATTTACCACTGCGATGAGGACCATATACAACACATAAACTCATTTGGCCCATTGCAATTCGGGACTGGATACGCTCTATAATTTCAGCACGTCCCACAAAATTCATATACTCACCTCCAACTATTTACGGAAATTATTATATCATAATTTTAAATCATTATTAAACTTTTTTTCATATAGTTAACATAGCTTTTTATTATGTTAATTTTTTTACGCATCAAATCAGAGCTTTTATGCGATACATGTTGCCTTATCATCATAAAAGGCCTTATGATTACTTTATTTTCATATACATTTGATATCAACATATCCTATAAGGCGTGGTTATATAAGTTATACATTATAAGCTATACATATTAAACTATAGATTTTAATCTATATAGTTTAATATGTATAATTTAATCTATATATTTTAAAAATGACGTGCTACCTGAGAGGTATAGCACGTCATTTGCATATAAAGTATATTAAATTGTTACCGAATTTTCTTATACTAAGTTTCTTAATAGTAAATATCTAACTTGTAAATATCTAATTCGTAAATTCCTAATTACAAAATCTAATATTCCTAAATATCTTATGGATCCATTTGCGTTTGCATTTTCATCAATAAGATGCGCTTAACCGATTCGTTAAGGCGCTCGGTCGTAATCGTTCCATCCGCCACCGCTTGCGCTAGCGCACGATGGACTTCATCGATATGAATCGTATCCGCATCAACAAGAATGAGGTCACTGCCCGCCAAAATGGAAGCCACAGCATAATCGCCTATCTTTTGGTTGGATTGCAACGCACCCACATCGATACGGTCCGTCATAACGATACCCTTATAACCGAGCTCCTTGCGAAGCCAACCGTCTATAATCGGCTTAGAGGAACTCGCCAAGTGTTCGTTATCGATAGCAGGAATCTGGATGTGACTCATCACAAGCATATAGCTATTCGCCGTCGTCTGCGCAATGAGACGTTTAAAGACGGCTACATCATTATTGCTGAGATACGCTTTCGCCTCATTAGCTGATCCAAAAGACGCATCCCCTAAGGTCACCGCCGGAAAGTAGTTATAAGCGGACCACATATGATTAATTTGGTAACGCTCCACCATGGCAAGGTTTATGTGACCTGCCCACGTGGGGTCAGATGTATAGGACATATTCGGTACACCAAGGTTAGCATTAGGCCCAATAACCAAGTTAAAGCCCATATCCCGCATTTCAATAGCAGATCGCGTGGCCAAGTTAATGATACGATCCATAGGCAATTGCCCCCACCGATTAGGCTTTGGCAACCGCAAGAAACTTTCATTCCCATGCAATATGCGATCACGATGCACCGCAATATAGGGTGTCACCATGCTAGAGGTTATCGCCGTTTGCATAATATCGCTGGTGAAAGTTTTCACTTGGCTCTTATTAATAAGATTTTCATTTGTTAACATAACGCCACTGACACGGTATTTTCGGATCACATCCTTTTGGGATTGTCCTATCGTACTACCATGAAGGCTGATCATCATCAGCTGCCCCACCTTATCCTCTTGAGACATGGCTGCAATCCAAGTGTCCACCTTTTCAGACACGGGTTTGTCGGACTCCAGGACGGCACGGTACGATACAGTTCGTACCGTTTCTTGTTCTGCCTGACTCTCATGTTGGCATCCAGTTGTACCAACGACAGCAACTAGTAAGGCAAGGCCACTCAGGACCCGCCGAAAAAACTGGTTCATCTCTCCTAAAAGCTCCTTAATGCTTACGCAATATTATGAATATTATGGGCTTTCTATGTTGCTCTCCCAATGCAACACCCATAAGTCCCCTCTTGATCCGTACAGTATATTTTTATATTATACACTAAATGATTCATCTTTTCCTCATAATAAAATAATTTTTTTATACTGAATTATTATAATAAAGTTATACAGTAAAAATATGTGAATTTTGAATAATTATATAAAAAAATCCTACGAATCGTTTAAAAAGTGACCGCACTGTAACAAAAGGCTACGTGAGTATCAAGTCACTCATGACCCGTAGGATTTTCTATTTTATGTTGTTATACCTTAAATAGCTAACTCTACTATATGTTTACTTGCACCATATTTAAGCAATCGGCTATCATTAGCCTTTAAATTTAGGGGATGTTGGGCATGTTTCAGGTGTTACGTCTTTACGAGTACCAAGAACCGCGCTGCGGTCTGTGTAGTGTGTGTGTAAAAGTTCGTGTGCCTTATGGCCCAATGGTTCGCCTAAGAAATCTTTGTACAAGGTTTGGATTTCTTCATTTTCATAGGACGCAACCCATTTGTAGTTTTCGTCAGCTTCGTAAAGACCGCCGATACGAGCTTCTTTAGTTTTCACGGCTTGCGGCAATTTAGTGCGCGGTTGGCCACCGCCACCAATACAGCCACCTGGGCACGCCATAACTTCGATGAAGTCGTAGTGTTTACCGCTATCTTTCAATGCATTCAAGAAGTCACGTGTATTTTTACCACCGTGAACAACAGCAACGGACAATGTTACGTCATCACCCAATTGAACAGTTGCCTCTTTTACGCCTTCCATACCGCGAACGTCTTCAAGGTGAGTCAACGCGTATGGAGGTGGCTCTTTATCAGTGATGAGCTTGTAAGCCGTACGCATCGCCGCTTCCATAACACCACCTGTGTTACCGAAGATGATGGATGCGCCAGTTTCCATGCCGATTAAGTCGTCGAATTGAGATTCTTCCACTGTGTTGAAGTCGATATGTTCCTCTTGAATCCAACGAATAAACTCACGAGTTGTGATGGAAATATCTGTATCCATGCCAAGGGATTCGTCATTGTGGTAACGAGCCGCTGCATTTTCTTCTTCCCGTTTCGTTTCTGCTTTTTTAGCCGTACAAGGGTTTACAGATACGGATACGATCTTACGAGGATCGATACCTTTTTTCTCTGCAAAGTACGTTTTAATCATAGCCGCTTCCATAGCGATACAAGAACGTGTGGAAGACAAGTTAGGAATCAATTCAGGGAAATAGATTTCCGCAAAGCGTACCCACGCTGGGCAACAGCTTGTAAACTGAGGAATTTGACCACCATTTTTAAGGCGTTCCACAAGCTCGGATGCTTCCTCCATGATGGTTAAGTCTGCACCAAAGTTAGTATCTACTACATAGTCTGCACCAAGTTTACGCAAGGCACCAACCATTTTGCCTTCCAAGAATGTACCTGGTTCATAACCAAAGCCTTCACCGATGGATACACGAACTGCTGGCGCTGTTTGGATTACGACGATTTTTTCAGGATCAGCAAGGGCTGCTTTTACCTTTTCAAGCTCGGATTTAGCATGCATGGAGTCGAATGGGCATGCTGCCGCACATTGACCGCAATGGATACATACAGGCACATCGCCGTTTGCATCAAGGTCGTAGTAATCAAGTACGCTCATTACATCCGCACAAGCGCGACGGCATAACGTACAGTTTTTACACTTGGAAATGTCGTGATAAATGGATGGATTGTCGAGTGCAATCGGCACGCGTTTATCGATAAATTCGTATTGAGACATGAGGACCTCCTCTAACAAACTATAACTACCAAACCTATTGGGGCGAAATATGCTAAACTACGGAGCACTGCGCCCAAGCCATACTTCTGCATCTTACCTATAGTATACGATATGGTGAAAGTTTATACTATGTAGAATTGTTACACTTTTGCACAAAACCTCCGAAAAAGTGTACTATAAATCACATTTTAACATAGAAAGATGAATAATTCATCTTTCTTAAGGGCATTAACTAACGTACCTTAATAAGTGACTTACTTATAGCGCTATAAAAACTAATGGCTTAATTGTTAATACTATAAGAGCTAAAACAAAATTGTATTGTACATAAAAAACGCACGCCCTCCATAGGAGAACGTGCGTGTGTGAAGCTTTCACAAAATCATTCAATCTAGACAATCCTAAACTAATCAACAGTGTACTCGTCTGTAGGATTCAATTATTTACCGCCCCAAATAAGTTGGAATACAGCGTACGCAGGCGTACCTGGCTCAACTTTACGGCTATTTTTATTAACTTGTTCCTCTTTCACAACATAACCTTGTGGGTTATAAAGAGTCACCTTAAGATCCTTAACTTCCCGTTTTTTATGATTGAACTCTTCAGTCACGATGTAGTGGTAACCTTCATAGTCCATAGCTTTAATGTCCATTACCGCTTTTTTATCATCTTTTTTAACGGAATCATTGTCGATAGACCAAGTAACACCATTACTATCAGTGCCTACTGTATACCAATTAGCCGCATCAACACTACCAATACCGCCGATTAATAATGCGCCTGCTGCCAAAACAGCTGCCAATGTTTTTTTCATATTAATACCTCTCAAAGAAAATATAAAAATATACAAACTAGTATATAAGGGAAAACTAAATGTTATATGAAAACTATCTCTATCAACCCACAACATGGTAATTCATCTTCTCTTAATTTCGAAAGAAGCGATAGAAATTCGGCATAAGTTGAGTAACTAACTCTGTCGGTTCATATAAAACAAACTTCTTCACTTTTCTTGCTTTCAATAACTTTGCATCTTTTAAAATTTGTAAGTGTCTCGATACACTTGAATCAGTCATTAATAAAATTTGTGCTAAAGACTGCGTCGTACATGGTTTCTCCAAAACATAGTTCATAATTTGTAGCCGCACTGAATCACTCAACGCTTTAAAAATAGTAACTAATTCCTCCGGCGTGGAGTTATAGTAACTTGGTTGCTCCATAATATCATAAGTAACAGCAATTCCTTGATTAAAAGGTTCAACAAACAGATGTGGCCAAATAAAATAGCTTGGTAACAACATAATAGAATCGCTATCCTTTAAATGAATCTCTTGGTCAAAAGGTTTAATAATGGATAAGACATCTTTTTCCCAATGGATTCGATCAATTTGTAAATGATTAAACATCTCTATAAAACCTTTTTCCCTCAAAAATGAAGATTGCTTTTGTATTTCAATTAAAAGCTTTTGCTCAATTGATTTTTCTTTCCAAGTATCATCAAAAATTGATTTTCTATACCAATCAATAAAAGAAAAAAGTCTCCTGTAAACACTTGTAGCATTTCGTCTCAAATCTTTAAGCAATTGATCATTTTCATTTAAAGAAAAATCTTTCCACTCTAGTCCTTTAGCTAATGTTGGAATAAAGGCATTTTCTCTATCATCTACTATTCTCTCCAAATACTCAATTAATCGAATAGTCGAATAATTAGCAAGAAATTCCTTTAAATTTTGTATTTCCTCTTCAATCGTTGTCATATGAGAGCGAAAATTACAAAGCAAAATAGGAGAGACCCCAAGTTCATAAAAAAGTTGGAAATAATGAAGATTCTCATAAAATTCTTCAGTAAGTTTATCTTGTATCTCAATCACCCAGTCAATATTAGTTCCATGATGGCGAGGATTTAGAAGAACATGTAAACTTCTAAAAAGTTCGTTTAGAGGGGAATACACAAATTGTATTCTTTGTATCAACGTTTCATTTGTTTTCAAAGCATAATCGCTAAACCGAATTCTAATAGCCATAAACATCCTCCTGAACGATTCGATATTTTTTGAATCGTTTGATTATAGACTTTAGACTTATTATATTATACTTAATAGTTTTAAAAAAAAGGAGAAATTTTTATGAATAAACAATTGCAAGATTTACTCATAACAATTGTTGCAGGTATGGGAATGTTATTATCCACTCTTGATACAGGAATTATCAATATAGCATTACCCTTTTTAAAAGAACAGTTTCAAACTTCAACTGATATTGCAGCCTTCACAATAACTGGTTATACTTTAGCTTTAGCTATCTCTATCCTACCTTTAGGCGTATTAAGCGATAAATTTGGAAAATTAAAAATTTCGTATTTAGGATTCGTGCTTTTTGGTCTAAGTTCTTTATTTTGTGGCTTAATTAACAATATCAGTTTATTGATTATTGGACGAATTTTTCAAGGCATAGGAGCCGCTGCTTTACAAGCTACTTCTGCCGCACTAATTACAACTTTAGTGTCTGAAAAACGTAAAAATAGCTCTATTGGTATCCTAGGAATTATGATTGGTCTAGGCCCCATCCTAGGGCCTTCTTTAGGCGGGATTATACTTTCTTTAAGTTTCTGGCAACTTATTTTTTTAATAAATATTCCTTTTGTAATTCTCGGAATTGCATGTAATAATTTCCTTCTCAATAAACTCTCCGAAAAAAACAACAAACGACAATTAGATATGCTTGGAATTACTATAAACACTCTCATGTTAGTTTCTCTCTTATTAGGATTATCTTTATTAAACAAATCACATCTATTTGTAATTGGTATAATCCTGATACTATCCAGCTTGTTGCTCGGAATTATATTTTACTATGTGGAACTTAATAACAAACACGCGCTTATCGATATCAAAGGATTAAAAAATAATCCTCAAGTAATCTCTTACCTCTTTCAAACAGTTACTTTCGGTTTTACCTCCGCAATGATCTTTTTACTTCCCCCCTTCATTTTTGAACAATCATATCATCTAGAAATTGGGCAAACTGGATTTCTTGTTCTAGGAGCTCCTACAGGGCTGGTACTTTTTTCAAGAATATCCAGTAAAATCAATAACGGCAATAAAAATAAGCTATTCAGCCATATTGGTCTAAGTATTATTCTCATATCCTTGATTTTTCTCTTACTAATCAATCCTAACTGGCCTTATCAACTCTTAACATTAGGATTATTCATCTACGGTATTGGTGGAGGATACTTTCAACCTGCTAATATTGCCAGTATTATGCAAGCCAGTCCTATGGAAATCCAAGGAAGTACAGGAGCTTTGCAGCGAATGCTGCAAAATGTTGCGATTTCAATCGGTTCAGCTGTTGGTGCAACTTGCTTAAATCTTTGGTCAAATGATTTATTATTAGCAACTCGAATTGGTTGGGGAATTACACTAATTCTGGTTATTATAAGCTTAAAAGAAGTAATTAAATTTTCCCATCATAATAGTTAATACAATCTAATCCAGAGGCTGTAATTAAAACTTAGTTTTAATTACAGCCTCTTTGTCATATCTATTCAATAACACACCTACCTAAAACAAAAGCACACTCACCTTGGAATATTCCCTCTGTATGGAAAAAATGAATCTAACACGATTGAATATGGATATTCGCCCTGTAAGAGTACTAATGATATAGAAAACCTCGAACTACTCTGAAAACGACTTAGCTCACTTTTTCTCCCTAGGAAGTCTAGCAAGGCCCCTAATGGAATTAAATAATCCAACGGATTTGAAAGCTGATATTCGCCCTGTAAGAGTACTAATGATATAAAAAGCCCCGAACTATTCTGGAACCGACTTAGGTCACTATGGAGGCTTTCAGGATAGTTCGGGGCTACTTATACGTTCTGAGTATCTAAATAGACAGAGCGAATATCAGCTTCTATTAAATTGTTGGATTATTTCCCCCATAGGGCCTGCATAACTTCCGCCCCCATGGTATCTGGTTCAATTTTCGTAGGTTTTTGTGCTTCTTTACTGGATAGCAATGCTATACCAGCATTGCTATATACTGTTGTATCAAGTTCTGTCCATGTTTTTTCTTTACGATCGATTCGAACTGTGTAGATATATGTAAAGCCTTCAACATTGTTAATTTTAACAAGTACTGTAGCCGCATCATCTGTTTTATATACAGAAGAGTTGTCAATAAACCATGCCGCATCGTCAGCATCAGCATCGATATAGTACCAGTCAGCAGCACTAGCTTGACCAAAGCCACCTACAAAGAAAACCCCTGCTGCAAACATAGCAGCTAACCATTTTTTCATTTTTAAACTCCTCAACACTAGAGGCGACCATCTAAGATGGTCGCCCATGGTTACTTAATAGTTATATAGTGTTTTATATTATTCTACTTCTTCTTCGATTTCAGCGCCTGGAATAACAGCAATACTAGCTACCTTATCACCTTCGTCGAGATTTTGTGTTTTCACACCAGAGATAGCTTTGCCCTTCTTCACAGCGATGTCATTCATATTGAAGCGGATGATTTTGCCTTGCTCAGAAATAAGCATAACTTCATCATCATTATGAACAACCTCTACGGCTACTACATCGCCGGTTTTGTTCGTAATCTTGAAGTTCTTAGAGCCTTTACCACCGCGTTTTTGTAATGTGTAAGCTTCCGCATCATTACGTTTACCAAAACCTTCTTCAGAGATAGTAAACACTTGTGCTTCACTTTCATCAGTATTAAGAACACCAGCACCTACAACCACGTCGCCTGCATTGAGTTTAATGCCGCGCACGCCGTGAGCTGCCCGTTTCATGAGGCGCACATCATGTTCGCTGAAGCGAATAGCGATACCCAACTTAGTGCCAATCAAGATATCTTGGTTGCCAGTCGTTACGTTAACGGAAATCAAACGATCGCCTTCGTCGAGATTAATTGCATTGAGGCCAGAACGACGGATATTACGGTATTCTTCAATAGCCGTACGTTTTACAACGCCGAACTCAGTGACCATGAATAAATTTACATCTTCATGAACCCGTTCAAGATCGATCATAGTCGTAACGGATTCGCCTACCGCGAGTGGCAATACGTTAACCATAGCGGTACCGCGAGAGTTACGAGAGCCTGCTTCCGGCACTTCGTATGCCTTGAGGCGATATGCACGGCCTGTAGATGTGAAGAATAACAATGTATTATGGGTCCGCACATGCATAATTTGCGTTACATAATCATCTTCCTTCGTCTTCATGCCGATAACGCCAGCGCCGCCTTTATGTTGGTTGCGATATACGTTCGCGTTCATCCGTTTGATATAACCTTGCTTAGTCAAGGTAATCACCATCTCTTCGTCAGCGATGAGGTCTTCTACATCAAGGTCGGATGTGTCGATGGTGATTTCAGAACGACGAGGGTCGCCGTATTTCTTCTTCATATCATCGAGTTCGTCTTTGATGATTTGACGTTGACGCGCTTCGCTAGCCAAGATAGCTTTCAAATCTTCGATCAATGCCAATAATTCCTTGTATTCCTCTTCGATTTTCTCGCGTTCCAAGCCTGTTAAACGGCGTAAACGCATATCGAGGATGGCTACCGCTTGTTTCTCTGAAAGCCCGAATTTTTGCATTAATGCATTGCGTGCAATTTCGTCAGTTTGAGAACTGCGGATTGTAGCAATTACTTCATCGATGTGGTCGAGGGCAATCAACAAGCCTTCCAAGATATGAGCACGTGCTTCGGCTTTGTTAAGCTCGAATTGAGTACGGCGTACGATAACATCTAGACGATGATCTAGGTAGTAACCCAATACTTCTTTCAAATTCAATACACGAGGATGTCCATCTACGAGAGCTAGCATAATCACGCCGAATGTTTCTTGAAGTTGAGTGTGTTTATATAATTTGTTGAGTACGATATCTGGTTGAACATCAGCGCGCAATTCGATAACGATGCGCATACCTTGACGGTCAGATTCATCGCGAAGTGCTGTGATGCCATCGATGACCTTGTCACGGCTCAAGTTCGCAATGGTTTCGATAACACGAGCCTTATTCACTTGGTACGGAATCTCAGTCACTACGATTTTATGCTTGCCCTTAGACATCTCTTCGATGGTCGCACGAGCACGCATTTTAACGCTACCACGACCTGTAGAATACGCTTTTTTGATGCCTTCTCGGCCCAAAATGAGCGCTCCAGTCGGGAAGTCTGGACCTTTAATAGCGGTCATCAATTCATCTACAGTCACATCCGGATTGTCGATGAGCATCGCTAGGCCATTACATACCTCGTTGAGGTTATGTGGTGGAATATTTGTCGCCATCCCTACGGCGATACCGCTGGAACCATTGATGAGAAGATTAGGAATCTTCGCTGGCAATACAGTTGGTTCTTGCAAGCTTTCATCATAGTTCGGCATGAAATCAACAGTTTCCTTGTCGATATCGGCAAGCATTTCCGTTGTAATCTTCGCCATACGTACTTCGGTATAACGCATCGCAGCGGCACTATCGCCGTCGATAGAGCCAAAGTTACCGTGGCCGTCCACCAACAGGTAACGGGTATTGAAATCCTGCGCCAAACGAACCGTCGCGTCGTAAACGGAGCTATCCCCATGTGGATGATACTTACCGAGTACGTCACCGACGATACGAGCGGATTTCTTGTACGGTTTATTTGGCGTCATGCCTGTTTCGTGCATCGCGTACAAAATACGACGATGTACTGGTTTCAAGCCATCGCGCACATCTGGAAGCGCACGCATAACGATTACGGACATTGCATAATCGATGTACGCATTCTTCATTTCTTTATCAATCTGAACGGGATGAATATTCCCGTGGGACCATTGTTGGTCTGCCACAATCTCACCTCATTTTACTAACACTGATACTAATTCATCATATAATTATAGCATTTTTAAGGGTTTAAAGCTATATTTTATGAAAGCATCTATACGTTCATTATTTTTTATATTGCTCTAACTTAGCTGCAGTTTTAATATCCTCAGAAAACTTAAAAATTAAATCAGAAACTAGATTATGTAATTCTACGTATTCTGAGATGCTAGAAACACCTGACAAACGCTCTATACGCTCTCCATGAGCAACTTTATTTCTATTTTCTAATAGTCGCTCATTTATAATATTTCCTTTTAACTCATATTCTGTAGAGTCCAGTGATAAACAAGCAGCAATTTCCTTAAAAATTTCTATTTTTAAGTTACTATTAGTTTTAATAACGTTTTTGTAAGGTATCTTAGATTGCTCTTCTTGCTTTAAAAATATACTCCTTACAAATTGGTTATGTAATGATGCTTTTTGACTTGCATCAAATTGTACAAATTCGTGCTTCATTGTTATTGCTAAAAAACTATCTTTTAATTCTTTATAATAAAGATGTTGATTAGCAACATAATTTAAATAATATTCAGCTAAAGACTTAATTGCACCTTCCCAATGTGCATATAACATAGCAAGGCCCATTCTAATAAAACGACTCTGCTCAGCTTCAATAAAATTTCTAGATTCCTCAACATTAAACTTTAGAGCACTTAACTCCTTTTTCCGCCAAGATAGCTCCGAGTCAATTTTATCTATTAAGGCATCTAAATCAACAATCTTCATTTCTAAAGATTCCTCTCCCCAATAAAGTTAATGCCTTAAATCTCGGTATAGCTCGTGAACCACTTTGAGTATTTGCAATATATTCATCATTAGTATATATAGATCTAATTATATCTCTAATATGATCTTGTGGCATGTCTTCTACCATGTCTAAGTTATAAAAAATCCCAGTTGCAATACACTGAAATGCAGATACTAAAAAAGCTCCTCTATGTCTATCCTCACTATACTTTCTAAACGAATCATCTTCTAGTATTTCATTTAAAATTTTGAACGTTTTATCAAATCTTATTTTAATATCTTCATATGTTTCACTAGCTATCTGATTTACCAAATTAATTGTTTCCTTATCAAGTAGCTCTTTTAGATCTAAATATCTATCTAATGTATTGAAATCAATATATTGTGCAATCAATAATCGTAAAATCAATTCAAGCTTAAACTGTTCATCTTCCTTACGATTACTTATGTTTACACAAGTATTAAAATCATTATTCTTAGATAATCCAATTAAAAATGAATAAAAATCGCGATTCGTCATTATTATCAAGCAGTTTCTAACCTCTTGATCAGATAGACTTGTGCCACCTGTATTTAAGCGTTGAAATAGCTCATATTTAGTATTAGGGTCACTCTCTTTTTTCACAATAATAACATCTATTCTTGATCGTTTAAATGCTAATTGTTGTTCCTTATTAAATGATTTTTCAGGGTTCTCCTTATTATCCCATAACATATCTTCAAAAGATGGCAAGTAATCAGTTTTAAGTAGTTTTAAAGGAGCAAGTTTCACTCCAGCATCATCTTTAAAAAAACCAACAAATTGAAAAATAGTAGATAGTCGTTGAACACCATCAATAACATCCCAAACTCCTTGCTCATTTTGACTTACAAAGATTGATGGTATCGGTATATTCAACATTATGGATTCTATCAGTCTCGTTTTCTGAGCATCACTCCACCGAAAAACTCTTTGAAATTCTGGATGTATATCCATCTCACCATCTCTATATAGATTTATAAGCTCTCCTATTGACATCTGATATGAATCTCTATATATTTTACTTGATTTTTCAATAATTTCATCTTGAAGGCTCATAATAGCACATACTCCTTAATACAAACTTATACATAACAATTAAGTTTAATTATCTAATTTCAAAAGCTCAGCTTCTAAAAAAATAGTTTCAGATTGGGTGAGTCCATATAAGTTATAAATTACTTCATCAGTAATAGATGTGTTATCTATTGTTTTTAAAATTTCAATATCAGGAACCGAAAAGTTTTTTATCATATTCTTTGCAGTAGAGTAATATCCACTACTATATGGTTTTGAAACTCTACTTATATAAAAATGAAATAATTTAGATTCCAATAGTCTACCTATTGCTAATAAAACTTTATAATTTTCATGGAAAATAGCATATCCTGCTGCAAACACTTCATCATCACTATTAGATAAATGAGTTGATAACTGCCCTGAAATATATGGTAAATATAATCTTGGTCCATATTGGTTTAAACCTTGAGAGCGTCCATATAAATACCAATACTCCATTTTACTATCTACTTTTCTTAAAGATAATTCATCTTTAAATACTTCAAGATACTCTAATGCATAAGGAAATTGCTCGCGCATTTGATCTGGTGTTATTGAACATACTGTTTGTGTAACACTATTGTACTTATATGGAAATATAATTCTTAAGTTTGGGTCCTGTTTCTTTATATTAGGCAAGACACAAGGTCTAGTTATTAATTTCTCAACTTTATACTCATAATCATCTTTCATAAAATAATAATATTTGTTATCTTGATACGTATATGAAAACATATAAATATTATTTCTTTGAGTGGCTACACCATTTTTAAAACTAAAGTCATTTAACTTAAAACTGAATTTATTCTCTAGCTTATTTACAATGATTTCATCTTGTCCCGACAATAACTGCCAAGAATCTGTAGGATCAATATATTCCCAATTAAAATCGTCTTTTATCGAATCCTCTGAATAATTTGTAAGAAATTGAATTCTATTAATTTCTCCAGATTTTATTTTTTTTCTGAAAATTGTAATAGCTGAGTAATGTAAAACCTTATCAAATACAAGACTCCCCTCAAAGTCTATTAATTTGATTTCACTCGTCTGATTAATCAAATATTTTCTCAATTTTTTACCATTTAAACTTCTAAAGAATGAGTTTGGAGTTATAAAGCAGCACACTCCTCCAGGCTTTATCATCCGTATAGCTATCTCAAAAAACACTATATAAATATCAGGATTCCCATAAACAGTATCAGAGAATCTTTTTAATAAAGCTTTGGATTCCTGGTCAATTAATTTTGATCCGATATAAGGAGGATTAGAAATTATAATATCAAACTTATCAACCCCTATCGTATCCTTTAAGTTATCAAAATCAATACTTAATGAATTCATGCAGAGAATATTAATTCTATCTGGTACAGATTGATTAATCTCAAATGCTAATAATAGTAACATTAATTTACAAACTTCAACATTCTCTTTTAACTTATCAATGCCATAAAGATATTTCTCAATAATTATCTTAATATTTAAATCTTTTTTTTTGATAAGCTCTCGTGCTAACCGAATCAATAGTATTCCACTACCAACCGCAGGATCTAAAATAAATGGCCTTCTTATATTATTTTCTAATAAAACTTGCTCAGCCATAAGCTTTGTAGTGGTTAAAGGTGTAAAATAGACTCCATTTCTTTTCTTACAGTCAGATGAGAATAAATTATTCAAAGAATACGCCATTTCTTCTACGGTATCATATTCCTTGCCAATCATTCCGTTGATATTAATATCACAATCTATCAATGAATCTATAATTTGATTCATTTTTTTTAAGAACTTATCATTTGGCGTTATATTTTTTCGCTCCAAATATTTTAATAAAATCTGTCTTAACAAATTAGAGTCCTTCCTCTATTAATAATCTTATGAAACGAATATCTTCTTCTGATATCTTATAAAGATAATTAATTTTCCTATTAATGCTCTCCAATATTTTATCTAATCGATTTCTATGATAAATGAACTTATCTCCTACAGAGCCTTTTAACAACTCAATTGATTTAATGATTTCATCAAAATTACTTGCCAATAAATTGATATCCTCATACTTCAATTTAGGGATTGGAACCTTCTCTAAAAATTGTTTATTCATTTTTAGATATCCATCAGAAGCTTCTGCAGCATAAATATATGCAAAAGAGTTAAATATCTCTGAATTTAATATAACACATAATGCTTTTAAATATTGTTCATCATCATTCTGATCCATTATAGTACTTATATTTGAATTATCTCCAAAAACGCACCCAGAAGTAAATGATGCAATAACATTACGACCGGTCATAGGTACAAAAACTTTTGGCCGAGCAAAAGAATTTAGTTTAGTTTCTCTTGTATATCGATAAAATTCATTTTTATTATCTACACGAGCGGTCTTACTATAAAGATCTATATGGTTAAGATACTTATATCCATATGGATAATTAACTTTTATTGACTCTAAAGGTATCAATTTACCAAACTTATCATAAGGAAATAATATAAAAACACTAAATTGTTCATCAATCAGAAATGGCTGGGGATGCTCATTTCTATATAATGGCTTTAAGAGACCGGTTTCTATAATCACTTCTTCATCTCTTCGATTTTTACATCTTATAAGATTATCTGAAATCTGATCAATTTTAGAGAGGAAATAAAATTTAGAATCCAAAACCTGTGGGCCTACACCAATATTTATATTGCCTATATCTTTAAGCTCTATTAGATGTTCACCTTTACACCATTTATCGAAAAAAAAGAATTCCTTATAAGACCAATTAGACTTATCTAAATTATCATTATCGACAATAACCATCTTTGATTCATCAAGTAAAATATCTTCAATATTATTTCTCTCTTTATTCACTTCTCCTGAGTGATAATAGTATTCTACTGACTCTTTTACCCTATCCATATCAGAAATTAAGCAAGCTATATACGTTAGTCGGCTTTTAAATAATTTATTAGCTTGAAATTCATGAATTTCGGTTAAACATCCATTTTCTTTTAAAAACTCTCTAATTGCAGCGCCATACTTTGTTTTGAAGAATCTTTTTTGGATAATAAATCCAGCCCTCCCATTTTGGGCTAATAAGCAATAAAATCTCTTTACAAAAAACATAGATAAATCGAGTTTATCTGACAGGTTATAATTCTCTTTAAGATATTTCCAAGTCTCGGGCCAAAGCTTTTTAAAATGCTTTGGCTCAACATAAGGTGGGTTTGTAACAAGATAGCTAAAACCACCGCTTTTCATAACATCAGGAAATAACGCTTCAATATTTGTAGGAATTTGATCTATCAATTCTTCAGTAGGTAACTGCGCCAATTCATCAACTATCGTATTTCCAAGACAAAAATTTTGAGATATATTGCTAAGAATCTGCTTAAATGGTTCAGTAATTACATATCCGCTAGTGACTAATTTTAACGCAATTGTCATCTTTAAGACTTCTAATGCAGTTAAATTAATATCAATACCATAAAGACAATTTTGTATTATAAGTTTAACATCCTCAACAGTGACCGTTTTATAGTTTGTAATCGCCTTATATTTTTCTACTAATTTATCCATAGAAGATAATATAAATGTTCCACTTCCCACACAAGGATCCAATATCTTTATATCAAATAATTCTTTTAATTTAGTTACATTATCTAAAAGAATTGTCTTATCACATATATATTTAGACAAAACCGAAGGAGTTGGTACAGTGCCCTCAGGACTTAAGGCCGAAAACAGACTAGTCACAACTCCATCATTTATACAAAGTTGTTTGCCAAGAAAAACATCATATATTTCAGCTAAGAATTCTGATTTTATAACATCAAATCTATATGGGCTATCAATAGTAATAGCCTGTATAAAATCCTCAAATAAAGCATTATCTAACTTAAATGCTGGCAAGACTTCTGAAAAAATTGCCCCATCATACTTTTCATAATAATCAGTATTTGCTTTATCTACAAATTCAACCCAGAAATTTTTACATGATAAAAAAGAGTAAAGAGTGCCCCTAACCTCAATATTTAAATCCTCTAGTATTCTAATAAATAAAATTCTATTAATTATTATCTGTACATAATAATTAAGCTTCGTATTACTTATATCTGGAGTATTTTTATATATACCTTCTCCAAGTTTGACACGAAATCGATCTAATAATATAAAAAAACTTTCATCTAAAGTACGATATAAATTACCTACTTTTTTATCACTAAATAAATATTCTAGATCAGAAAAAGAATTATAAATAAAGTTCTTGGAAAGGTATCTTGAATACCTATCATACTCATTAATTAAATCATCAATAGTAAATAATATTGTCCTATATTGTGGATCCTGATTAATATGAGGTTCAAAACTTGTATCATAAACACAAAACTCGCGGAAATTTGTTACGATCCCTATCGGTAATCCTTTAGACCAAGAGTATGACCTGATTTGAAAAGCTATTTCATAGCTATCTTTGAAATTAACATCACTACTCTTAGCTTCAATAAAAAGACGCCCTATACCATCTTTACAAAGTAAATAGTCAGGTCTACGATGTTTACTATTTATAAAATTTAATTTATCTTCTGCCAATCCCTGTAATATTAATTCTTCTACAACTTCATTAGGGTTAGAAATATTCCAACCTAAAATCTCAAGTAATTTATTTATATACCCACTTCTAATTTTTTCTTCACTAATATAAGAATTTTGACTTTCAATATAACTATCAAAATCAGCCTTTAGTTTTTCTATCTTATATATAGGATATAAGTCATTCATAAATTACCTCAACCAAATATAAAACTTAACACTAACTTCCCAATTATCTTTAGCCAACCTAAAAAATACTTACAATCTCTTACTTTATAATTTATATCTATCTACATCCTAGATAATATTTATTCAATAATATAGTCATCATAATTATACAATTAATGAGCCGCATGTTGTATCATATGATCTAAAATGCTAACAAAATCTCGTTCTACAGCCGAAGTGTCGTTACCAGTACTACCAATACCTGTTAGCATGGTTTCTTTCCAATCATTTTTTGCCATAAATCGAAAGGCGATTAAATACTTAGCTTTTGTTTTGTCCGCTTCTCCTTTTGGTAGATAATAAAAGCCTACGCTTCTATCAGAACGAGGGTGCAATAACGCTGGGTTGTCTTGCGGTTTATACAGGCTATATATAGATTTCATAAAGGTTAGAATATCTCCACCCTTTACAGATTCGTCTACAAAGATAATCTCATCATATGTGAATAGAGATATCTTATTAGTACCTGCTACACGTGTCGCTTTAGACTTAGCTAGCTCCAAGGCTTCCTCGTGCGTCGCCATCCGCATGCCATACTGCTTAGCACGTTCCACTAACGAACCATTCAAATGAACTAAATACGCTTGTGAATACGCAAAATCCGCATCATTTTTTCGCTCGCCACCAGGGGCCGGCAATGTTGGCCGCTTGACTACAGAATTTGTAGTAAAAGAAATACCATTACTTTCATCATAAAACACATACACATTTCGCTGGAATGGCTTCTCCTTCTCCACCACAGATGACTGAAGAACAAGATTCGGATGCACAACTGAGAACTCTTTCTCCACGCTAGACTTGATATCCTCTGGTGTAGCAGGATCACCATTCTCCGTCGTCCAAATGAAAGAACAACCACTCAACACAACACTACAAACACCAACGATACCTAACAACACAAACTTAACAAACAACCTCATACACAAAACCTCCCCTCTCTCTATGTAGAAACTATAGAATGAATATGC
The DNA here is from genome assembly GCF_018378075.1 of Veillonella parvula. Lineage (GTDB taxonomy): Bacteria > Bacillota > Negativicutes > Veillonellales > Veillonellaceae > Veillonella > Veillonella parvula_K. The sequence continues at coordinate 87,089 of NZ_JAGZYE010000002.1, read as the reverse complement.
TAGGATAACTATGGATAGGACTATATTATTATTGATGGGACACCTCTATAGCTAGTGTTTTAAAAAGTGCTATTACCTATTGATGAGCGACTTAGGTCACTATGGAGCGAAGAGATAGGTAATAGCACTTTTTAATTAATTACGTATATAGTTCTCGGGCCCCATCAATAATAATTACCTATTAACTAGTTCATCTAGCATATTCATCCTGTAATTTTCTATTACGTTCATAAATTTTTTATTGTGTATCGGATTTTCACTCATTCCGAATAGATGGCTATTGCATTCACAGTCGCTACACCCAAAGTTCGGTACATTCCATTCCGCAATAGCTCGCACCGCATCAGCAAGAGCACATTCTACGTCAATTTTGGTTAAATCTACATCTGTGCTTTCACGAGCAGCCGGAGCATCGTCAGAGAGTTTACCTTTACCCCATTCCTGAGCAGAAATTGTCATAGCCTGCGGCCTCCCACTAGTACGAATCGGCAAGCCCGCTATCATTGCACAGTGACCGCGGAAGTAATCTAGATGCCAATGCATTTTCTTACGTTTTCTTTTATGACGTTCAATGCGTTTTGTTAAATTTGCCTTCGCAGAGCCTACGTACATATAGTAACCAGGTTTGAAATGCATCATCCCTTTAGAACCGATTTCGAGATCTAAATCGTGATCAAGGTGCATGACCATCACATACACGCCACTATCATGAGCCTCTGTGTCGAGGATATAACTAGGATAGGAACATTCATGTGTCACCGTAGGCATGGTGAAAGTCTCATCCCACGCCACAGCAACGGCTTTCCAATCTAATGAGGGTGCCACCTCTTTAAAGGTTTTGGCAAATTCCAAATCCGTATGATAATCTGGCAAGAACCACTGCGCTTGGTCCCATTGTACGAGGAATAGAACACCCGTGTGGTAGCCTTCATTTTGTAATTCTTTCAGATGCAATAAGTGCTTGCAGCCTCGCTCTGTAATAGCATCAGGGAACATGGCTCCCGTCTTGGAGAACAAGGTACAAGACTTAACCTCCAATAAAAACTCATCCCCCTTATCATTGGTGAGGAGCAAATCAAAGCGAGATGATGTGCCGTGTAGTTTAACCGTATACTCCCGTCTCACTACGCACCACTCCTCCCAACCAGGGATACGTTTATTTTCAATCAAATGTTGCGCCACATCGTTGCTGTAGTTTGTATCGAGCATGATAACAACGCCATCGCGCTCGATGCCTACCACGCGATATTTCGTCTTTGCATCCGGCTTGTCGTGAGGCACGATGTACATCGTTACCCCCGTAAACAAGAGCTCCCACATGCGGCCCGGATTTGGCAAATGAGCGAATACACTTTCACCATTCAAATCTAAAGTCACCACAAAACGGTTCGGGCGACCTATATATGTTGCTTTTAAAATAGTATCGTAAAGGACTTTCATCGTTTCTCCTACATCAAGAACATTCTATATGTCTATTATACGATATGTAACCTTGGGTTTCATCTGTAAACAGTATCGTATATAATGATAGTTAATAAACAATCAATAATTAATATTAAAAAAGTTCTATTTTTGTAGCTTGAGTTACATTATTGTTTGTTAAAATGGTTTATACTAAGAGCGTCGGGTCAGTATTCTAAATACCCATACTGATCATTACGCCGGGTTTTGATGAGGCATCGCCTAGTTGATCTCATCCCACTTGTCCGTATATATGTGCGAAGCTTTCACAAAACCCTAGGGCGTAAATAATTAATATATAAAGAATTTTATAGATTAACTAAGTAGTTTTAGCCACTATTCTCCGCAGAGAGGGCTCGAGAAAGGATTTAATATGGCACAAATTGCAGCAAATTTACAACGCATAAAAAACGGTCAACGCCGTTATGCAATTACACCTCGCGTTCCTGCAGGTTTCATTCAACCAGATCAATTACAAAAATATATCGACGTAGCGAATGAGTTCGGCGCTGTTCTTAAATTAACTGGCAGCCAACGCATTATGATTACGAATTTGAAAGCAGAAGACGTAGATAAAGTATGGGAAATGCTTGGCATGGAGCCAGCGTACACTGTGTCCAACCGCGTGCGCAGCGTAAAAATCTGCCCAGGTACTACCTTCTGTAAACGCGCTAAACAAGACAGCGTACACCTTGGCATGCAAATTGAACGCAAATATTTATCTCTTGAAATGCCAAGTAAAATGAAGATCGGCGTGTCCGGTTGTCCAAACTCTTGTACTGAAAGCCGCATGAAAGATGTAGGCGTTATCGGTACTGTAGATGGTTGGAATGTATACGCTGGCGGTAGCGGCGGCGCGCATCCTCGCATCGGCGACCTCATCGCAGAAGTTAAAACAGAAAAAGAAGCTCTTGCATTAGTTGATCGAATCATCGCATACTATAAAGAAAACGCACAAATCGAACGCATGGGCGAATTCATCGACCGCATTGGTTTAGAGGCTTTCAAAGTAGCTGTATTGGGCGACCTTGAAGGGGCTCCAGCTGAAAGCAAATCCGAAGAACCAGCTGTGTTCTTGCCTGGTCAAGGTAACGATCCTGAAGTAGAAGCACCACGTCTCGAAGCAGGTTCCCCTATCACTCCAGACACAATTATTCGCGACATCGTTGAAACCTACCCACATGTTGTACCTGTATTACAAGGTATTGGTATGGGCTGCTTAGGTTGCCCATCTGCAACAGCTGAGCCATTATGGCAAGCCGCAGAAATCCACGGTTTTAATGTATACGATTTAGTAGAGAAATTAGAAACAGCACGAAAAGGAGCTTAATATGTCCGCATTCTTAGGTCACATCCATTACTGGTTATATCGCAAAATTCAATTGCTCGTTGAGCGTGAAAATTTGATTTTAGAAAAAACTTCTAAAGTTGTTGATGATTTGACGGAGGAACTACACTCCATCTCCGTAGATACATACGGCGAGCCAATTAATCCAAGCATTCCCTTGGAAAATATCATCGACCATGGCAATATTCACGGCTGGTTAGCTAACCAAATCAACATTGCTTCCGTTCGTGAAGCAGCTTTCATCAAAGATATGCTCGACACAAATTCCGGCGATGAAGCAGTACACGTAGTAACCGCTATTCTAGATGCCTTTGCAGTACAAGGCCAAGCATGTGGCGTTGTGGCTCAAGATAACCTTGAAGAACACACTGCACCAGCGATTTACAATGCGTTACAAAACTTCTACGTAAATGGCATGCCTTGCGATGGTGGTGACCAAGTGGTTTCTGAAAGCCCAGATGAATTTACCTGGGTTGGCGACCACAGATTACAAGCAGGCTACTGGCGTACAGCGGGCGTTGACCCTAAATTCATGGCATTAGCCTACCAAACATGGTTCGAAGCTTTTGTAAAAGCTATCGATCCAGCCTTTGAACTTGTAACGACTGAAGAAAACGGCATACGTTTATATACAATTAAGAAAAAATAAATCCATAACAGTTCGTTTGATTAAGAAAATATAAACGGATGAAAATGGACGAAAAAACGAACGTAACATGTTACGTTCGTTTTTTATATAGTAAATATATCGTTGTATATTTAATTAATCTTTATATATCCAATCTACCAACATTTACTCCACCCTATTTTACTCAATATAGGTAAAAAAAGCATACAATGTTGAATGTAACATATTTTTTCAAAACTGTAGCTATAGGCACAGCATTGATAAGCAATATCATTTATAATATAATCATAAGGTAATTACACAATGTAAAATTAAGTGTTAGCGTAAGCTTTCAGAACATAAAAAGCTAGAATTAGGAGGTCTATTATGGCAGGCACAGTTAATCAAGAATTAGGTTTATTATTCCAAGGTCCTAACTATGTAATCGTAAAAAAAGGCGGCAAAGCTGGTGAAAAGGTGGAAAAACACAACCACCCAGAAGCTAATGTCATTTTTACAGTAGTAAAAGGTAAAGTACAAGTACTTCTTAACGAAACTGAAGAACATGTACTCGTACCAGGTCAAGTATTGGAATTCAACGGCGATAACTACATCCAAGCAACACTTGTAGAAGACAGCGAATTCGTTGTAAACCTCATTCACAAACCTGAATAAAATACCAAAGGACAGTTGATACAAGCAACTGTCCTTTTTATATGGTGAAGGAGTTATAAGTTGTAAATTCCCCCACATCAAAGCGTTTCGTATGACCTGGTGCAGGAACACAGTCTGAATGAGGGTAACCAATTGGGAAGATGGCTACAGGAATGATATTATCAGGCAAAGCATAAGCTTCCCGCACTTTAGCAGGATCAAAGTGAGCAATCCACGTTGTGCCTAAACCGATATCGGCTACGGTAAATATAATGTGAGAGCCTACAATGCTGGCATCTACAACGCCTAAGTCTTCATCGTCGTATTCCCGCTTCCAGCTCACCGTATTATCGTAACAAACAATGATTGCCAACGGTGCATTAAAGTGACCATTTGTGCAGCCTTTTAATTTGTTTAAGCTCTCTTCAGTATTTAATACAAGCAGTCTTTGCGGCTGGTAGTTATGAGCCGTAGGTGCTAATCTAGCTACTTCTAACAAAATATCAACCTTCTCTTGCTCCACTGGTCGAGTATCGAATTTTCGAACCGAATACCGCTCTGTGGCTAATGCTTTAAATTCTTTCATTAGATCTCACTCCTTTATCGGATTTATCAAAATATATTTTAAACAGTAAGTATCTTATATAATAAATAACCCCCTATCTGATTACTCAGTTAGGGGGTTTTGTGCTTATTATTTTTTAAGACGGCTAATTACTTCGTTAGTAATGTTTTCGATTTTGCTGTTTGCGTCAGCAGCACGAATTGTGTATGGATCATCCAATACTACGTCCATTTGTTTTTCAACACGGATAGCTTCAACAGTGTTATGAATTGCTTGCATCATAGGTTGAGCAATTTTATTGATTTCTTCGTTTTCTTTTTGAAGCAATGGAGCTACAGTTTTGTTGAATTCTGCTTCTGCTTGTGCAGAGTCTTTAATCTTTTCAATTTCTTGTACTTTTTTTTCAATTTGTGGACGGTATTGAGCGTCTACTTGTTGCATTTTCATATCTAATGCACCATAGCCAGGGTAGCTATTTACTACTTGGCTCATATTTACTAAGCCAATGTTAGCAGCACTTGCTACTGCAGCAGTAGCAGACATAGCACCAACGATAGCTAAGGTAGTCAATTTTTTAGATAATTTCATCTGAAATCCTCCTCGATTAAAAGTGTCACTATACAATCCAATAGTGTACTATTTTTACTATAGCAAATCTTGCTAAATTTCACAAGACTATGATAAATAGCATAATAAAACCCTATGAACTACTTATGAAAGTTATTAGAACTTAAAATAATACCCACAAGCATACTCTGAGACCCTTAAAGCAGTCGATACAGACATATTCAGAATACACATGTGGGCATTTCGGCTTTCACCAATTATTTATAATTTGTCATCAAATAATGGTTTATTATTCACCGAATTATTGTTCATCATTTAAATAGATGTATTTATCGGATTTCAATTTAGATACAAGATCAGGCACCAACCCGATAAGGCGATCAAAGCTGCTGCTGTAAGGGTTGCCCTTAATATTGAACAATTCGATGCGGTCACCTTTAATAACAAGGATTGCACTTGGTTCCATTTTGGCACCACCGCCACCGCCGCCAGATTCTTGGCTTTTATTGGCTGTGCAGTGGTTTGTACCAGTACCGAAGCCAAAGGTTACATCAACAAATGGAACGAGTGTAGTATCGCCGATTTGCACAGCTTCACCAACTACAGTTTCCACTTTAATCATATTTTTAAACTTCTCGAATAGGACTTCCAAATTCTCTTTTACATTACTGTTCTCCATCACAGTACCTCCGCTTTTTGTGAAAGTATTATTATTATAGCTATAATAATACAGCTCATATACTCAATTGACTTTATATATCCTTACGCTGTTTGGCCTTGTGCGGCTTTTAGCTTTTCTAGTTGCTTTGCTTCCTTCCGTTTAACCCAGAAGACACGAGCACTTTCACCCAATAGGGAACGCATAGGTTTAGATACCAAAAATCTAGTACCATACCACGCCAATACGGCAAGAATCATACGACCTTTGATATGACCGCTACCTTCAGCTACCCGGTTCACATAATCTATCTCAATAGACTCTGCTTGCTCAGGCCAAATGCTATACAACATAGATGCAATAAGCCCCATCCGATACGGATCGCCAATGCCAAATCGGCCCTCTATAGCCATATCACGTGGTTTAGAGTGGTTATAGCATCGTTTCGACACAAGGAATATCTGACGCCACAACTCCGTATTTCTCAAGTGTTTCATGAACCAGAATGTAGGAATTTCAGACTTGAATGATGCTACCGGATCATTGGGATCAGGCTTTCCAAAACGTTGTTTCACAGTCGTTTTAATATCATTTACCTTTGTAAATACCTTTTCCTTGATAGATCCGTCACTATTGAAAGTAACATGACTTATTACTTCATCATCATCTTGAATATGAGCCGTTGGATCTTGTTGTATCGAATCATACCGCTCAGCACGAGCTTGTGCATCCATATCCTTAGAAACCGCATCAGGTCGTTCAATACGTTCCTTTGGACTAGGTGAGCTACCCGCCCCTGGTGATTCATCGTCATCAAAGATTGTATTGGAGCCTTGGGCGCTCTTCAAGTCATCAAAGCTTGTGCCGCTGGAGCTTGCAGTTGGACCTTGTCCGCCTCCTTGCATAGCCTTTGCAAAAGCTTCTGCTTGTGATATGTCGCCGTCATCATCCATTACCTTTTGATATTCTTCATCTACACGATTTTCAAGCCATTGTTCATAGTCTTTCACAGGACCGATCTTAAGTACACCTAAAACGTATAATTCCTTAAAAAATGGTTTATTTTGAATGTACGCTAAGTGGAGTGAAAATACGCGCCACAGCCATTTGATACGCAGCTCGCCACGATATGGCGTCCGCCCATCAATTTCGATGCTATATGTGATTGGTGCCAGTAGGATAGTCAAGATGAGTGCTACAATGATGGCCACAATAACGAGGGCCACAATAGCCACTGTACTCAACCACATCACCTCCTTAGGTGTTCCTATGATTAGTTTTCAATGCCCTTTCGAGCCATTACGCCTTGTAAGTAGTAATGTTTAATCTCTTTCATCTCCGTTACGAGATCGGCCTCATCAATTAATTCTTGAGGCGCCCCACGGCCCGTAAATACGAGTTCTGTTTCTGGATGACGAGCATCGAGTAAAGCTTTAGTTTTATCCCATGTAATGAGTTCAAAGAAAAGAGCCATATTGTACTCATCAAGTACAACGAGATCGTACTCACCACTGCTGATAGCAGCGAGTGCACGTTCATAGCCTTTTTCAATGAGAGCTACATAATCCTTCGGAGGATTACCAGACTCAAAGACAACGACTTCATCGCCCCATTTAGCAAGTTCATCCTTACTCTTCATGCCTTCTTTGATGATAAAGAATGGCTTGCCCACAGTTTCTAATGTTAAATTTGTTAAGGTAGGTAAAATAGTATGCTCACTATATACTTTAGATTTCATAAATTGTAAGAAGAGGACTTTCTTGCCAGCGCCGATGGCACGAATGGCTAGGCCGATTGCGGCAGTTGTTTTGCCCTTGCCTTCGCCGGTATAAACTTGTACATAGGCCTTCATAGATATACCTCCATTCATATACTTTTATTTTACAATATATATATACAAAAGGAAAGAAAAAGAACTTGCTATGAGCGCATATGCACGCATAACAAGTTCTTTTTAGGTCTTATATAAGCTTTTATATTTCTAATTGCTAATTGGTAAGAAAATCATAGGATCTACAGGCGTATTATTAAGGCGTACCTCGTAATGAACGTGGGCACCCGTACTTTTACCAGTACTACCCATCAAGGCTATGGTTTGACCTTGTTTCACGCTCATCCCTACCGTTACCAATACGGCACTATTATGGCCATAACGGGTAACAAAGCCATTGCCATGATCGATTTCAACGAGGTTACCATAACCGCCGCTTGTATACCCTGCAAAGGTTACCACCCCTGCCGCAGTAGCCACGATTTGGGAACCATAGTCATCGGCAATATCGATACCTTCATGGAATGCACCAATAGCACCCGTAACAGGGTCAACACGGCTACCAAATGGAGATGTAATAACGCCCTTACTTGGCCAAATACTAGGTGTCGTACTATTCACAGCACCACCAGAACCAGCGGAGAAGTTGATGGATTGTAATGCCATCAAATCTTGTGCGCCACCATCGCGAAGGATATTGCGCATCGTATAGAAACTAACAAGCAATTTTTGTGCTTCCTTATCCATTTTGGATAGTCGAGCCGATAATTGTGCCGCTGTTAACGTCTGTGCTTCACTATTATCAGCGGCTTCCTGCTTTGGGTCGCTACCATCCCCGCCACCTTGAGCTGGTGTGCCAGATTCAGCGCCCTTCAGCATTTGCTTATTCTCTTCACTAATTTGATTTAAGTTTTGGATTTTCTTATCCAGAACCTCTGTTTTTTGTTGTAACAATTTTAACTGTTCCGATTGCAATTGCGTTTGTTGACGTAATTGCACAACCTCAGCCTGGCGCACGATGCCCCAAATACCGAGTACCAATGCCAAGACCAATACTACAGAACCAATAATGGCAACGAGTTTCGCTTGCTTGGTAGTTAATGTCAATATGCAGTTGTCACCATTTCTTTCAACTTTGTTTGAAATGAATGCCGGTATTTTCAACATAAAACTTCCTTATTTCGAAACGATAGCGCTCGTCAACGCTTCCTCATTAGTACGCTCACCCAACGCTTCGTTCAAACTTTCTAATTCTTCTTGTGAAAGACTTACTAAACTTTTACCTTTCACAATAGGTTTACTAAAAATACGAGATTCGCTACGACCGTAAATACTAGAGATACAGATACCATTATTGTTGCCATCTAGCAAGGTAAGCGCAAAGGACAAATCATTTCCGATATTTTCAAAGGCATTATACTTAATAAAGCCAATTTTTTGTATCGTATTACTCTGAATATTGCGGATTGCCACTTGCTCGGATAACAAGGACTCAAGGCCCTTCGCAGCATCGCGAATTTCACTGACCTCTACAGATAATTTACGCTCTAGGCTCGCACCATGCTCCCCTTGCATAAAGAAATCGTATTTCTTTTTCAAGCTACCTAAGCGGATGTGTAAGATTACACAATATACGAATAACACTATAACAAGAACGATGGTAACCATGCCTATCCACGGTTGAATCGATTCGAACATGTATTTTCCTTCCTATACAATCATCAAAACTCCAACAGTTAATTATACCATTCCAATTGTGAAAGTTAAATGACTGCATGCAATTTAATTTAATATATCTAATATAGATAAACGATATCTATATAACAATTTATATAGCAAGTATGTAATGTATATCTAAATGTATGTGTTACATACATATTACAATGCTATTTATTAGGCTATTTATCAGCCCTCTAGTTCGTCAACAAATGGGCTTATTGCTCGTTCTAGTATACCATGTAGAGCTGCTATGAGTACACCGTAATTTACAATGGGTGTACCTTGTACAACAGCGCATTCTATACGACGTAACACCTCACGGCGTGTTAACATACAAGCACCACAGTGGATGATCAAATCATACTGTGATACATCCTTAGGGAATGCTCCCCCACTAGTGAATTCTAACTGTAAATCTGTATAGCCTTGCTTTTTTAAAAGATTAGGTATTTTTACAGTCCCAATATCATCGCATTGACGACGATGTGTACAACCTTCACTGATAAGTACCTTGGAACCAGCTTTCAAATTCTTAATAGCCTTAACACCAGTTACTAAATCCTGTAATTTTCCCTTGAACCGCGCCATCAAAATAGAAAAGGATGTCAATGGAATCGAATCGGGTGTCAACTCATCAACCCGATCAAATGCTTGGGAATCACAGATTACCATTTTAGGGGGATTCTTAAGCGAGTGAATCATAGCCGGTAATTCTTCTGTTTGGCAGACTAAAGCTAAGCCTTTATGATCGAGAATTTCTCGGATAGTCTGTACCTGTGGCAAGATGAGTCGCCCCTTTGGTGCGGCACTGTCGATAGGACATACAAGAATGATTGTATCCCCCTCTTCAACTAAACCTTGTAAAAGAGTTTGCTCCCCTTCTACATCAAGTGGTGTTAGCCCACCGAGTAGATCAAGCAACTCTAATCGTTTCGCATCAGATGTGAAGTCAGCAGAGCCAATGACAGTAACCAATTCAGATAAACCCGTATGATCTGCTATATAACGCTCTCCCAGTATATCTCTGCCTATACTAGCTTTAGACTCCGTTAAATTGTTTGGCACCGCATTAATCTCATTAATGAAAAGTGCAACAGGTACATTATTTTGTTTCAAAAGACCTAACCAGTGCATATCGTCGGAGGTTGGCTCTTCATCGGTGCGAAGCACATAAACAGCCAAGTTAATCTTTTTCACGACCTCTTCGGTTTTCTCCATGCGCAATGCACCTAATTCAGTTGTATCATCTATACCAGCAGTATCAGTAATCACCACAGGGCCAAGTGGTAAGATTTCCATAGCTTTGCTTACAGGATCTGTTGTAGTCCCTGCCACATCGGATACTAACGATACAGGCTGATCAGTTAACATATTGATCAATGTAGACTTACCAGCATTACAACGGCCAAAAAAGGCAATATGTATGCGGTTTGCCTTAGGTGTTTGTTCCATAACCTATCCTTGTTACTTAACCTTCACATATATTACAAAATATATTATAAAGCTTCTGATAAATTATCTAATAACTTATCCTATTATTTATTATAATCTCTTTAGAATACAGTAAAAGCGCAGCCCGTAGACTACACTTTTACTGCAGATTGTTATTATTACTATTACGACTATTGCAATTGCTATAGCTGTTATTATTGTTATTGTTGTTACTATTATCGTTACTATTATTGTTGGTGTTACGGCTATTGCTATTGCTTTTGCTTTTGCTTTTGCTTTTGCTTTTGCTTTTGCTTTTGCTTTTGCTTTTGCTTTTGCTTTTGCTTTTGCTTTTGCTAGCCAATTATACTCTAAACTCTATTGTTTCCGCATCTTCTGTTTGATCTTGCCCATCCATATATGCAATAAGTCTTTCTAATTCAGCTTCAGAGGAGAAAGCAATTTCAATTTTTCCTTGTACTTTTTTGCCTGCACGGAATTTAATATTCACAGGGGACCCTAAGCTTAGTTTTAAACGGTCCATTAGGGCACGAACCTCTGCCGTATTTTGAGGTTTACCAGTCTTTGCTTTAGACGATTTATTTTGCATAGACTTAACAAGGGCCTCTGCTTGTCTAGCACTTAGCTCACCCTCTTTAATACGTTCAGCTGCTTCTATTTGTTGAGCTGCACTTCTTAACGCTAATAATGGACGAGCTTGACCAACCGTTAAATCACCTTCGATAAGATCCTTTTGTACAGAATCACATAATTTTAAAAGACGAACCATATTAGCAATATATGAACGGCTACGGCCAAGACGAGCAGAAATCATTTCTTGCGTTTGCTTATAAGTATCCATCAATCCTTGATAAGCCAATGCTTCTTCAATGGGATCTAATCCTTCACGTTGTAGGTTCTCTACAAGAGCAACCTCTGTCATTTCTTCGGTATTATATTTTTTAACAATAACTGGTACTGTTTTCAATCCAGCAATCATAGCAGCACGATAACGGCGCTCACCAGCTACAATTTGATATTTATTCTTTTGTTTACGAACTACAATCGGTTGGAAAATACCAAGATTCTTGATTGATTCAGCCAATGTAGCTAGACTATCTTCATCAAAACTTTTACGCGGTTGATCTACATTTGGAACTAACTCAGAAATTGGCAGTTCATGTATCTCCTTTTCAGGCAATACAGACTCTACAGAGTCAACCTTCATTAAATTCTCAAGGCCCTTCCCCAATCCAGACGCTTTGCTTTTTTTGCTTTTAATTTCTCTTGGCATACAACTAACCTCTCTCGGCCTTACAAATATTTACAAATTTAAAATATGTAAATCACGCAAACCACCAAAAACTAATATTCTTAGCATTAGATACATACATATAACAGATACTTATTACCTTTAGGTACTTACTTCGCTTTTGTGTTTATTGAGCTTTAATACTTATTTATCCCTAGTGCTTATTTAGTTTTAGATGCTTTAATTACCTCTTTAGCTAATTTCGTATATACATCAGCACCTTTGGATTTTGGATCATATACAATGATTGGCTCCCCATAACTAGGTGCCTCACTTAAACGTACATTACGAGGAATAATTGTTTTATATACTTTATTGCCAAAGAATTTTTTTACTTCATCGGCTACTTGAATCGATAAATTTGTGCGGCCATCAAACATAGTCAATAGCACGCCTTCAATTTCAAGATCCTTATTTGATGTTTGTTGTACAATTGTTATCGTTTTAACTAATTGACTAACCCCTTCCAATGCGTAAAATTCACTTTGAATCGGAATCAATACACTATCAGCAGCAGTGAAGGCATTTAATGTTAATAACCCGAGAGATGGTGGACAGTCAATAACGATAAAATCATATGTATCTCTTACTGACGCTAATGCTTTTTTCAACATTGTTTCACGTGAAACAACGGAAACTAGTTCTACTTCAGCACCAGCTAGTTGAATTGTTGCAGGCGCCACAAATAGGTTTTCAAGCATTGTAGGTTGTACAATATCAGCAATTGGTTCTCCATCAATTAGAACATCATGCACACAGAGCTCTAAATCATCCTTTTCAATACCTAACCCAGAACTAGCATTACCTTGTGGATCCAAATCAACCAGTAATACTTTTTTACCTGCATCAGCTAAACAAGCACTCAAATTTACTGATGTTGTAGTTTTACCAACACCGCCTTTTTGATTAGTAATAGCTATAACTTTGCCCACTTAATTCACCTCACATCTTCGTTCAAAATATTTCTTTTCCATTATAACATAAAACAATGCTAATTACGGTATTTATAAATCAAATTCTCATTAATTTTTTATCTACTATATTATTTTATTTATCTACTACATTTTTCCCACTTACATTTATATTACGCACATAAACTTATAGGTAAATAACTTCATTAATATAATTACAACACTTATTTTTTATTGTTTCACGTGAAACATAGCAATTTATTCCTTTACTATATAGTACAACACAAAATAAGAAAAATTACATCAAATGTTTTATAAGTTTTACGATTAAATGTTTCACGTGAAACATCTAAGGATTAAAATCTAACGCAAAAATTAAGTTATAAAATTAATAAAAAATTTTACAGTAAAAAATTATCATATTAATATAAATCTATACCAATAGACAAATATACACAAAATTATTTTATATCATTTTTTTATTTATAGAACAACACCATTAGCGAAAGGTATAAAGTAATCAACTTTTGATCGGTAACATTATATATAACAATAATATACGAAATGTAATGAACTAATATTAATATACTTATATACTCATAACAAATTATTAGATTATATTTAATAAATTGTTTCACGTGAAACATTATGGTTAACATTAAACATATAAAACCTTCATCATCAATAACTTTTATGAACAAAAATCATTTTGATATAACTTTAAACTATACCTATATACTACTAAATTATATGAGAATACAGGCCCCATATACTTTGACAGGTATTATTCATATCTATATACTATTAGTTAGATAGTAATTAGATTGATAATCTTAAGAGTCTAGAAAAATCACTTTATAAGATCTATATATACAATTGATAACAGTAAGCACACGCTCTACGGATACGCAGAGCTTTTTATTTTGAAGAGGAGGCGTTTCTATGCCCATCTATAACGGAATGCTTCCTGCCATCGACAAAGCAGAAGTAAAACGATACGCAGGACTTCGTCACGCTGAGGATTTCCCACAAAACTATATTGACGAAGCATGTAAGGAAATCCAATTATTGGCTACACCTAGGGGTGTATATCAAGAATATGATTACGATGCAGAAACAAAAACAATTTTAAGCAATCCACCACTTAAAATTGAAGGGTCTATCATCGAAAAGCATCTAGAAAAATCTACTAAAGTATACGTATTAGGCGTAACAGTTGGAGAAGATGTAGAAATTCGTAGTGAACAGTTATTTAAACAAGGTAACTATACGGTAGGCTTATTACTTGATGCAGCAGCCACAACTGCTGTAGAACAGGTAGCTGATCAGGTAAACGAAGTAATCAATACAATTGCTAAAAAACAAGGCTATAAGCCAACTTGGCGTTTTAGCCCTGGTTATGGCAACTGGCCACTAGAAATCCAACCACAATTAGCTAAAATCATCAAAACAGAGATGATTGGCTTACAAGTAACAGAGAACTATTTATTATTCCCACGTAAGTCTGTAACGGCTATCATCGGTTTAATGCCAGCAAACGAAGATATTAAAACTAAACGAGGCTGTACATCTTGTTCACAACAAAACTGTGCATCTCGAAAATTACCAGAGAAAGCAACAGTCAACACCCAAGATGGGGGAGAAGAGGAAGGTAGTAAAACTACTGCCGACATTTCTGGTATTGCCATGAAGGGGCAACCAATACAATAGTGTTTCACGTGAAACATTGTAATTTAGGATGTTAAAGGAAGATGTTTATGTATATATTTGACGGTGCTATGGGCACAATGCTTCAAGCGGCAGGCTTAGAAGAAGGCTATTGTCCAGAGCTATTTAATATTGAAAGACCAGAAGTAGTAAAGGATATTCATGCTCAATACTTACAACATGGCAGTGATGTAATCACTACCAATACATTCGGTGCTTGTGGTCTTAAATTAGAAGATTATGATTTACAGGATCGCGTAAGAGAAATCAATATTGCAGCTGTGAAGGTAGCAAAAGAAGCCATTGCAGAGACTAAACCAACTGCTCGTGTAGCAGGTTCTATGGGACCTACAGGTCGTTTTTTACAACCATTAGGCAATATGAGCTTTGACTCCATTTATGATACATATCGTGAACAAGCCGAAGCATTAATCGAAGGTGGCGTTGATTTTATTATCATTGAAACTATCATCGACGTACAGGAAATGCGTGCCGCTTTATTAGCCTCTTTAGATGCTCGTGAAGCAGCAGGGAAGACAAAAGATGATGTACAAATCATCTGTCAATTTTCTTTTAGTGAAGACGGTCGTACTATTACAGGTACACCACCAGCAGTAGCAACTACTATCGTAGAAGCTATAGGGGCTGATATCATTGGTATCAACTGTTCCCTTGGACCTGAACAAATTACACCACTTATCGAAGAGATTGCAAGCGTTACAAATTTACCAATAAGCTGTCAGCCAAATGCCGGTATGCCTCAATTAATAAATAAACAAACTATATTCCCACTTTCAGCTGAAGAGATGGGACCATTGATGCTCGATATCGTTGATGCAGGCGCTAGTTATGTTGGTGGTTGCTGTGGTACAACACCAGCTCATATTCAATCTATTTCCGATGCGGTGAAAGCTCATACGCCAAAAGAACGTACCCACATTACACCTAAAACAATTATTACAAGTCGTACTAAACTTTTAGAGTTGGGCCATCATACAAAACCGCTTATCATTGGTGAACGTATTAACCCAACAGGTCGTAAAGTACTCGCTCAAGAATTGCGCGATGGCTCTTTCATTCGTGTAAAGCGCGATGCCTTAGATCAAGTAGAGGCAGGCGCAGATATCCTCGATGTAAACATGGGCGTAGCTGGCATGGATCAAACTCCATTGATGGAACGAGCAATCTTTGAATTATCCATGCTCGTTGAAACTCCATTGTCTATCGATACATTGGACCCAGCAGCTATGGAAGTAGCTCTTAAAAACTACCCAGGCCGCGCTCTTATTAACTCCGTAAATGGGGAGGAGGAGTCCATCACTCAAGTTATGCCTTTAGCTAAACGATACGGTGCAGCATTGCTTTGCTTGCCATTATCCAGTGGTGACCTTCCTGAAAAAGCAGAGGACCGCGTTGCTTTAGCTGAAAGTATCGTAAATCGCGCGTATGGTTATGGTCTTCAACCACATGACTTATTACTCGATCCATTGGTATTAACACTTGCCAGCGGTGAAGATAGTGCACGCCAAACATTGCGTACACTACAATTATATAAAGAAAAATTTGGCTTCCCAACAGTAATGGGCTTGTCCAATATCTCCTTCGGTATGCCTCAGCGTCCATATTTGAACGGCCAATTTTTAACAATGGCTCTCGCATGTGGCTTAACAACACCGATTATGAATCCACTCAATTATCCAGCAAAAAAAGCATTTGTATCTAGTACTACCTTACTAGGCTGGGACCCAGGTTCTGCTGAATTTATTAAAGAATACGGCTATGAAGACGAAACTACCGCTCCTGGTAACACTGCTCCTAAAGGGCCAGATAAAAAATCCTTCGATAGTAATGATCCTTTAGCCAATATTCGCGCATGTGTAGAACAAGGCGAAAAAGAAGCTATCATTGATCTTGTAAAAAAAGCCTTAGCAGATGGTATCGATCCATTAGATCTTACGAAAAAAGGCTTATCTGAAGCGATGAACGTAGTGGGGGATAAGTTTGGTTCTGGTAAGTTATTCTTACCACAAGTAATGCTTGCTGCTGAAACAATGCAGGCTGCTTTCAACACCATTAAAGAAATTATTCCTGCTAGTGAAAGCTTAGATAAAGGCACCGTTGTCGTAGCTACAGTTAAAGGCGACATTCATGATTTAGGTAAAAATATCGTAGCAGCATTGCTCGAAAACAATGGTTACAAAATCGTCGACCTTGGTAAGGACGTTGACCCAGAAGTTATCGTACAAGCTATTAAAGATAACAAAGCTGCCCTCGTTGGCATCTGTTCCTTGATGACGACAACCATGCCACAAATCGACAATACTATCGCTGCTATCCATGCAGCAGGCCTTAAAACTAAGGTCATGGTTGGTGGCGCCGTAGTATCTCAAGACTACGCAGACCAAGCAGGCGCGGATATCTACGCTAAGGACGGCATCGCTGCTGTTAACCATGCTAACGATTTCTTTGAAACACTAGAAAAATAATGTATAGTAACGAGGTACATGATGACATTAAGAGAAAAACATCAACAAGGGCAGTTCACCATTACTGTTGAATTGGATCCTCCTAAAAGCAGTTCTGCAGAAAAGACCTTCGAACAAGCAGCCCGTTTGAAAGGGAAGGTGGATGCTATCAACATCGCTGATAGCCCTATGTCCAAAATGCGCATGAGCCCAATTTCTCTTTCTTATTTATTACAACATAACAAAGAAATTGAAACTATTTTCCACCTTACATGCCGCGACCGTAATATTATCGGATTGCAATCTGAATTACTCGGTGCAGCAGCTTTGGGCGTGCATAATATTTTAACACTCACTGGTGATAAACCAGATAATGGGGACCATCCATTTGCACAATCCGTATTTGAAGTCGACTGTATGGGACTACTCAACATCGCTAAGACATTAAATGCAGGCAAAGACCTTGCAGGTAATGACCTAGACGCACCTACAAACTTCTACATCGGTGCCACTGGTAATCCTGGTGCTCCAGATTTAGAGATTGAACGCCAAAAATTAGCTGCTAAAATTCAAAATGGCGCTCACTTTGTACAAACACAACCAATTTACGATTTAGAACAGGCAAAACGCTACATTGACAAGATGTCTGAATTCGATGTACCTATCATGCTAGGCTTGATTCCACTTAAAAGCTTTAAAATGGCTACATACCTCCATGAAAAAGTGCCTGGAATTAACCTTACTCAAGAAATCTTGGACCGCATGGAAAAAGGTGGTAAAGAAGCGGGTACAGAAATTGCGATTGAAACACTTGAACAAATCAAGAAAATTGCAGCAGGCGTACATATTATGCCTTTAAATGATATCGATACAACGTTACATATTATTGACCACGTATAAAGTCATTCTGAGATTAACATATAACACCTTTCCCACGACCTCCATAGTGAACTAAGTCGTTCTTAGGGAAAGGTGTTATATGTATCTTTATCTCCGCCTCATATAGTGAACAAAATATATAATTTTGTCGTAAACGATATCATTTAATAGATATAGAGTGGGGGAGGGCATACGAACTAATTCGTTACTAAGAAAAGGAAAAGAGGATGCAAATCTATGATTTGCATCCTCTTTTTCTTTATGTAGCAATATAGCATGGGGTTTAGTTATATTAATTTATATTAGTTTCTACGCCTAAATCATTAACTGCTATACTAACGGTTTGTCTTTGATTTCTTTTGGTTTTCGTGGATATTGTTTTGGTGTTTTTCCAATTTTCTTTATATACACGATTGCTCGTTTATCCTCTAAGGTTGGCAAAGTAACGGTCCTTACTTCTTCGATAGTAGCTTTTAGTGTGCTAAGGGCTTTATTAGATTCTTTCACTTCTTCTTCGTAGATAGCTCCTTTTAAAGCAACTATGTATCCACCTTCTTTTACGTATGGCACAGTCCATTCTAAAAGAATCGGCAAGCGTGCCACCGCACGGCTCGTAGCAATATCAAAGCTTTCACGGTAATCTTGATGACTCAAATCCTCCGCACGTCCGTGTAAGGTAGTACAGTTCGTCAGTTTCAGTTCATCTATAACCGATTCAAGGAAGGTGAGCCGTTTTTTCAAAGAGTCAAATAGGGTAACCTTGAGGTTACGATTATAGATAGCCAACGGGATACCAGGAAAACCTGCACCCGTACCGACATCGATGATAGACATACCAGATTTGATGATTTCAGGATCATAACATGAGAGGGAGTCAATCATATGCTTAATCACGACCTCTTTCATGTCTGTGATACCCGTTAGATTGAGATATTTATTTGTTTCAATCATATGCACATAATACAAGTAAAAGTCTTTTGCTTGCTCTTCCGTACAGGGCAAACCAAAATGACTCATTTGCTCCATCATATATGAAACAAATTCAGACAGAGGTGCTATAGGCACATCATATTTTTCTTTCATAAGTACTCCTAATGAATTGTCTAATATGTATACGACAATAAGATTTGTAGGAAATATCTTTTAAAAAGTTCATATGAAATGCATGTTATTACATGAATTCATATTATTACATGCTATTTTTATTTACTTCTGTTGTATTGCTCTAATTGGATCAATAGAACAGATACGTCTGCAGGGGAGACGCCAGAGATACGGCTTGCTTGGCCGATGGAGTGAGGACGAATCTTGTTGAGCTTTTGTTGAGCCTCAAGAGAAATGCCCTTAATTTCTGTGTAGTCCCATTCTTTTGGAAGAATTTTTTCTTCTAGTTTGCGAACTTTATCGACTTGGTCCATTTGCTTTTTAATGTACCCTTCGTAGGTAATGGAAATATCGACAGCCTCTTCTACATCAGGTGTATAGCGTTTCAAACCAAATGCATCAGCTACAATGGCGTAAGAGAGTTCATTACGTTTTACTAAATCATAAGCATGAATACCTGTTCTAATAGGTGCTGTACCTAAACCTTCAAGCAAAACTTGTGTTTCTTTAGACGGATTGACAGGTGTATTTCGTAACATATCCATTGCTTCTTCGATAGCAGCTTTCTTTGCTGTAAATTTGGCCCAACGATCGTCTTTTACAAGACCGATTTCACGGCCTTTTTCTGTAAGACGCAGGTCTGCATTATCTTGACGAAGCAATAGACGGTATTCACTGCGGCTTGTCATCATGCGGTACGGTTCATTTGTACCTTTTGTTACAAGATCATCGATAAGAACACCGATGTACGCTTCGGAGCGAGCAAGGATGAACGGTTCCTTCCCTTGAATCCACAATGCTGCGTTGATACCAGCCATGAGGCCTTGAGCAGCCGCTTCTTCATAGCCAGATGTACCGTTGGCTTGACCTGCAGAGTAGAGACCTTCAATATGTTTCACTTGAAGTGCTGGTGTCAATTGCGTTGGATTCAAGCAATCGTATTCGATAGCATAGGCAGGACGCATAATTTCAACATTCTCAAGACCTGGGATGGTACGCAAGAAAGCATATTGTACATCCATTGGAAGAGACGTACTCATACCTTGTACATACATTTCATTTGTACCCGTGCCTTCTGGTTCTACGAATAATTGATGGCGTTCTTTATCGGCAAAGCGCACTACTTTATCTTCGATGGAAGGACAGTAACGAGGGCCTACGCCTTCGATTTTGCCACTATACATAGGAGCCCGGTGAATATTGCTATGAATGATTTCGTGCGTTTCTTTATTAGTATAGGTCAACCAACATACATCTTCATTACGATTAATCCATTCATCCATGAAGGAAAATGCGTGATGATGTGCATCGCCTTCTTGAACTACCATATTTTCAAGGTTTAAAGTACGTTTATCTACACGTGCTGGTGTACCCGTCTTAAAGCGCATCAATTCAATACCATTATCGAGTAAGGATTGAGAGAAATGTTCCGCTACGCGTTGACCATTTGGACCGCCCACATAATCGATATCACCGATGAGGATTTTACCTTTCAAATAGGTACCTGTACAAAGAATAATAGCCTTAGCACCATAAAATTCACCAAGCTCTGTAACGATACCTATTACCTTATCATCCTCAACCTTAAGTTCTGTCACCATGATTTGCTTAACATTGAGATTATCTGTATTCTCCAATGTTTGTTTCATCAAATGTTGGTATTTAATCTTGTCGGATTGGCAGCGCAAAGAATGAACGGCAGGTCCTTTGCCCATATTGAGCATACGCATTTGGATAGCTGTAGCATCCGCATTGATACCCATTTGACCGCCTAATGCGTCAACTTCGTAAACAAGATGGCTTTTACCAGGACCACCCACGGCAGGGTTGCACGGCATAAGCGCAATATTATCTAAACTGATGGTCGCCAGCAACGTGCGATGACCCATGCGGGCAGTAGCGAGAGCCGCCTCACAACCAGCATGACCGCCGCCGATGACAATGACATCATAATTATCTACTGTGTACATATCAATTAAATTCCTTATATTTGTTACTTATCTTATTGTGAAAGTTTATTTTACTCAAAACTACGAAGCCGAATATCCCAGAGCACAGTTCCTCACTGTGAATTTTCTTTAGGCTACGTTGTAGCCTAGAAAATTTTACGTTCGGAACAAAGTGAAGCTTGGGTTTAGCTCAGAGTACAGGTCGCTCGCTGAGCATTTTTCTTCGAAAAATTGCACGCTCCGACCAAAGCGATGCAGTGTCCCTGTCGTCGCAAGCTCCTCCATTGACTACCGCCCTGCTTTTACTTACCTAAACAAAAACGACTGAATAGTTCGTCGATCATGGATTCTCGGATGGTATCGCCTGTGATGTCGCCTAGTAGTTCCCAGGCACTGCGCAGGTCGGTAGCTACAAAATCTATAGGCATGCCCATGTCGATGGAGGAGAGGGCTTGTTCGACTTGTGCCTTTGCTTGTTCCATAAGGCTAATGTGGCGCACGTTACTAATCATGGCGCTGTTGTCTTGTTTTACGCGACCGCCATAGACGAGTTCTTGTACCCATTTGGAAAGAACTGCAGAGCCTTCGCCTTCTTTAGCACTGATGCGTTCTATGGCTGTAAAGGTGCCGTGTTCTTTAATATTTTCATCTGTAACGACTTGTGCCACGTCGGACTTATTGAGGAGTACGATGGTGTTTAAACCGCTCACAGAGGTCAAAATTTCGATTTCTTCAGGGTTTAACGGAGTAGATCCGTCAATAACGCAGAGCACGATGTCTGCTTTGTTGATATAATCACGAGCACGCTCCACACCAAGGGCTTCTACCGTATCTTGTGTATCCCGAATACCTGCCGTATCGATGAGGCGTAGAGAAATGCCTTCTACGGTCATATATTCTTCAATGCTGTCCCGCGTCGTCCCCGGAATATCCGTTACGATAGCGCGGTTTTCGCGCAAAAGAGCGTTCATGAGGCTCGATTTACCTGCATTTGGACGACCCACAATAACCGTCGTAATACCATCTCGAATGAGGCGACCTGTATTCGCTGTGGACAAGAGATCATCCATGGCTTTCAAAATAGGCTGTAATTGATCACGAACCTCTTGGCTCGTTACGTCCTCGATATCCTCCTCAGGATAGTCGATGGTTACCTCTAAATGAGCAATCATGGCGATGAGCTGTTCTCGCACATCTTTCACAAAGGATGAAACAGTCCCATCTAGCTGTGCCACAGCGAGGGAGAGAGAGTCCTCCGTTTTTGCTTCAATAATATCAATAATCGCCTCCGCTTGCGTGAGGTCGATACGTCCGTTCATAAAGGCACGCTTCGTAAATTCACCGGCATCAGCCATGCGCACATCGTGATTTACAAGCAATTTTAGAATTTGTCGAACCGGCACAATACCGCCGTGACACTGAATTTCTACCACATCTTCCGCCGTGTAAGAATGAGGGCCTTTCATTAATAACACAAGAACCTCGTCGATGGTCTTGTTCGTCGCTGGATCCACAATGGTCCCGTATTGAATCGTTCTATTTTGGCGGTCCATCAAAGGAACGGTGCCAATGCTCTTGAACAGGC
The DNA here is from genome assembly GCF_018378075.1 of Veillonella parvula. Taxonomy (GTDB): domain Bacteria; phylum Bacillota; class Negativicutes; order Veillonellales; family Veillonellaceae; genus Veillonella; species Veillonella parvula_K. The sequence continues at coordinate 64,396 of NZ_JAGZYE010000002.1, read as the reverse complement.
TATTTACAATAGGAAAACTATCCTTGCCGCTGACCCGAATAATACCAACCCCGCCGATGCCGGGCGGCGTCGCAATGGCCGCTATTGTATCATCTATATACATACATATCTCCATATTTCGATTATCTAGTATTTGCTTTTGTATATGTTCTTCGCCTGTGAAAGTTAAACTAAACCAATCTTACCCGCGCGAAGATTAACTTAGGTTAGCTTTCACCATAACCTAAAGAATAAAGGGAACAGCCCTCAAGTAACGGAAAATCCTAGTTACTTGAAAGCTGCACCACTATATTTTATTTTTTGTACGAAATCACAACGTGACGGAACGGTTCGTCCCCTTCACTGTTAGTAATAACATTTTTATCGCCTTGAAGGGCAGTGTGAATGATTTTACGTTCAAAAGCATTCATCGGTTCTAAGGAAACCTTTTGACGATTGCGTTTCACCTTAGAAGCCAAGCGTTTCGCGAGATTCACCAATGTTTCTTCTCGGCGAGAACGATAATTTTCCACATCTACCACGATATGGCAATGGCCAGATACATCCTTATGAGCCACGAGATTTGTTAAGTATTGAATAGCATCTAATGTTTGACCATGTTTACCAATCAAAATACCTAGCTCTTCGCCGTGTACTTGGAATGTAATCTTATCTTTCGTCATCATCTTCTCGATAACGACAGTAAGACCCATTTGTGTAAACATATCATCAAGGAATTGTTTACCCTTTTCAGCAATTTCTTGTTGATCTTCTTTTGAAAGTTCTTTTTTAGAAGGTTTTTCTTCTACAGTACCTTCAGAAGTTTCAACTGCTGTATCTTGTACTTCTGTTTCGCTTGTTGCCACCGGCTCGGAAGCAACAGCCACAGATTGTTCTTCCGCATTAGTTGCCTCTTCTGCAGTAGCAGATTTAGCTAAAGCGGTGAAGAATAAGCGAACAACTGCTGGTTTACGACCAATGCCTAAAAATCCACTAGAAGGTTGTTCTAAGACTTTAGTTTCTACCAATTCTTGGCCTTCAGCAGCTAATTGAGCTACACCTTTAGCAATGGCATCTTCAATGGTTTTAGCAGATACATCGATAAATTCCATAGTGCCTCCTATTATTTAGCTTCTAAGCCTTTGTAAATAAAATGTTGTTGTACAAATTGGAACACATTGGATACGATCCAGTAAATAACTAAGCCAGAAGGGAAGTTAAGGGAAATGTAACCAATGAATAGAGGCATAAAGATTGTCATAATCTTTTGTTGTTGTGCAGCAGCACCAGTTGCACCGCTACTAGTTTGACGAGACATAACCCATGTGGATAATGCACTCAAAACTGGCAAGATGTACATTGGATCTGGTTCGCCAAGGCTAGGAAGCCATAAGAACTGTACATAATTTTGATCGTATGGATAGCTTTGTAAAGCATAGAAGATAGCGATCAAGAATGGCATTTGTACCAACAATGGCAAGCAACCAGCCAATGGGTTAACGCCCATTTCTTTGTACAATGCACCCATTTCCGCTTGCAGTTTTGCAGGATCATTTTTGTATTTATCTTGCAATTGTTTCATACGAGGCTGCAATTCTTGCATAGCCTTCATGGATTTGATTTGCTTAACAGTAAGTGGTGCCAAAATCGCTTTGATAACGATTGTTAAAAGGATAATAGCCACACCGTAGCTTGGATAACCTATCATTTGAGTCAATTGGAACGCATAAGTTACCAATGTGCTCATTAAATCAACGATAGGTTGGAAAATACCACTTAAAAAGTCCATTGTTTCTCCTTTTTCATACAGTCCGAAATCGTCCTTTGCGCATCTATATATCGTTATGGTATGGTCTAAATTTCATCCATACAGATGCTCAGGTATTTCCAAAACTGTGCTTGATGGTGATGGTGAAAGTTACTTTCACAGAACACATCCAGCCTAATCCCACGTGGGTTAGGGAACTGGATCGTAGCCACCCTTATGGAAAGGATGACAGCGAAGAATGCGTTTTAAACCCATCCAGCTACCTTTCAAAGGACCATATTTTTCGATAGCCTGCAGAGTATATGTGGAACATGTCGGATAATAACGGCAACATCCAGGTTTTAAGGGAGATATGGCGAGCTGATAAAACCTAATTAAAAGTCGTAAAAGCATGGTTATACAGCGTTTCATGGAAACCTCCATATACACAAAAAGGACCAAAGCCTCTAACTTGTGGTCCTATTTATCATTTTGTATCAATAATTTGCTTTTTCGCAAGAGATACAAAATCTCCTTTTCCGCTTTTTCGTAGGTAGCGTTTTTCAGAGGGCCACGTCCAACAATTACGATATGATACCCTTCGCGAATGGCGTGCTGATTGAGGCGATATACCTCTTTCATCAGGCGTCTAGCTCGGTTGCGCTCCACTGCACAACCAACCTTTTTGCCGGTTACAAAACCAATGCGCGTAGGTTGCTTTGCCACGGGCATACGATACAGTACACACATACGGCCTACTTCGTATTTTCCGTGCTTATACACAAGGCGATATTCATTATTGTGCGTCAGTCGTCTTGCTTTATCAAGGCAATAATCCATATGCATTGTCCTTAAGTCCTAAGAATAGAAAAACTTGGCAGCAGCGCCAAGTTTTTTCTCCTGCCTAACAGCTATTATATTATGCAGATAAGCGTTTTCTGCCTTTTGCACGTCTTCTTTTCAAAACGAGACGGCCACCAATAGTTTTCATGCGTTCACGGAAACCATGGGTACGTTTTCTCCAAAGAGTATTTGGTTGGTAAGTACGTTTCATTAGTAAAACACCTCCTCGTCATTCTGTATTGTTTTACTTATACCATAACAGGGTAATTATAGAGGTAAAACGTAAATTTGTCAATATAATAAAGGGGTTCTGCTGTGAGTTCTTGTATTTCTGAAAATAATTCTACTACACATTTTATCCTGTAATTGATGTTACGTTTCCAGGGGGAGGAATATAGGGCTCCTTCATCGCTCCATACTCATCGTAAAGTCGCTCAAAAGGACCCTATATTCCCTCCCTAAGGCAACCCTAATGTCACCTTCAACACCACTACACGATGTAAACGTAACATCAATTTATCAACATACAAGAACTCACAATTCAAATCTTTTTATACTTTGGCAAATTTATGTTTTGATCTCCAGTTGAAGAGAGGGGAGGAATAGATGTAGTTTTTTCCCTCCATACTCATCGTAAGTCGGTCAAAAATCCACATCTATTCCTACTCCTAACACACTCTAATGACTACTCATACACCTACCACCAGTATAAAAAGTAGTATCAGTTTTTATAGGAAATCTAAAAGTCTTTCAGAATACGGATCTAAGATTTAACAAATATTACCTTTTAACCTCTTGATAGGAAAGGGGGACAATTGATACTATTAATTTCCTCTGACTTCTCTCCCCGATTTTCATTTAAGTTGTGTTGATAACGTTTTATAAACAGATCTAATGTAGATTGATAGAAGGTATATCTATTACTTTTTTGGTTATATGTATAAAAATCATAAAATTATATGGTTGGAGGAGGGGAAGTGAAACTACTTTTTGAGCGACTTGCGTCAGGATGGAGCGATAAAAGTAGTTTCACTTCCTATCCCAAAAGTAATAGATATACCAAGAGAAAATTAAAATATACATTATAAACAGTTTATAAAAGTTATCCACAGATTGAATGACAAATTACTTATTTTTTGGTACAATCATACTTGAAATTAGCAAAAATAATATATTTTTACATGTTTTTGATGGATAACTTTCGAGGTTATCCACATTTTTTCTCTTTTATCCTATAAAAACTAAAAAATCAGTATTTATCTAGATAAAATAGACTTATATTTTTACTTATTCACAGGTTATACACAAGTTATTCACAGGAATAATATGTTTTTCCACAGCTTTTACAATGGTTATGCACATTATTCTTAAAGTTATACACATTTATCGCAATAGTTATTCACAAGAGGCACGTCATGCAGTCATTTGATTTAAATAATATATGGGAACATATATTGCTTGAGGCGAAAAAGAATATGCAACATTTACCTGATGCATTGTATTTGCGCGTCACGTCATCGTTGATTCCCATGTCTCTCGAAAGTCATTCGATCCATATTGGGGTCATGCAAACATTTGTAAAAAACTTAATCGACCAGCAGCCGCAAATTAGCAAGGCTTTACAAGATGCGATTACCACGGTCATCGGTTCCCATCGAGATATGGTATTATTCGATTTTAATCAAGAGAGTATAGATACTAATTTTGTTGATGAAAGTCTCATCGATACGCCAGTTGTAGCACCGCCAATGCCTTTACCACCTATAGTAGAGGAAAAGGCTCATCAAGAGGAATTTTACACACCAGTCTATCAAGATCCTGTCTATATCGACCGCGCGCCAGCACCTGTGGATATTCCAGACGAACCAATGATAGCGACACCAAAGAAACCGACAGAAACAATGTCAACATTACAGTCTGATAATGTTCCTGTAGACTTGTCATTATCTAATCTCAATCCGGCGTACCGTTTTGATAACTACGTAACGGGCAACGCCAACCGCATTCCTTTTGGAGCTGCTCAAAATGTAGCTGAATTTCCAGGCGGCGACTACAATCCTCTCTTTATCTACGGTCCATCTGGCCTCGGAAAAACACACTTGATGCATGCCATTGGCAATGCTATCAAGGAAAATCATCCACATATGAAGGTCATGTCCATTACGAGCGAAAACTTTATGAATATTTTCGTCGAAACATTGCAGCGCAACCAAGGTAAATTATTCCGCAATACATTCCGCAATATCGATGTTCTCATGATTGACGATATTCAGTTCCTTGAAAGCCGTGAAAGTACGAAAACTGAGCTATTTAATACATTTAATGAACTATTAAATAACAATAAGCAAATCGTACTTACCTCTGATACGATGCCAAACGATATGGAGCAGTTCGAAGATCGTCTTCGCTCTCGTTTCCAAGCTGGCTACATTGCCACAATGGAAAATCCAGATTTAGAAACGCGCATCGCCATCTTCAGATCACTGCTCGAACGTGAATATAAAAAGAACCGCATTATTCGCATCGATAATGATTCAATTAACTATGTAGCTCTGCAATTTAGCGAAAATGTCCGCGTATTGCAAGGTGCTTTCACCAAACTCATCGGTACAGCGTCCATCGATCAACGTCTAGAATCTATTGACCTTGAATACACAAAACACGCCTTGGCAGGCCTTGTTCACACAGAAGAGGTAAATATGGTTAATATTGAAAGCATCCAGAATTTTGTAAGTTCTTATTTCAATATTAAAAAACAAGACCTACTCGGCAAAAAAAGGAAAGCCCAATTCGCATTCCCACGACAAATCGCCATGTATCTATGCCGCGATATGATCAATGAAAGCTATCCACAAATCGCAGCAGCTTTCTCTCGTGATCATACGACAATTCTCCATGCGTACGATAAAATAACGAAGGAAATTGAAAAAAACGAAGAAACTAAACGAATGGTTGCAGAAATTAAACAGAAATTAACAACCTGTGGATAACTCTGTGGATATATAGTGAATAACTTTGTGGATATCACAAAACTTGCACTTTGGTGTGAATATGTGGATAAGTAGGTACAAACTATTAACATAGTTATGCACAGCTCATAATTCACACAATTATTGGCGCCGATTCACTTTTACACATATAAACAGACCCCTACTATTACTACTACTAAAACTAAGAAACAATCAGAAAAACAGTAGAAACAGATCTATCGTAGAATATATATAGAGCATCTACAATAGCAAACATAGAATATTACAAATAAAATAAGTAATTATTAGTGCTTCTACAATATATATAAATCGTAATCACAAACAACATATATATTAGAAATAATATAGTAGTTAATAATAAAATCCAATTATACAAATTAATATAAAACTTTCAAAAAGGAGTAACATATGCATATTACATTCCCAAAAGCAAATCTCCAAAAAGCAATCAACGTATTGCAAAAGGTATCTCAAAATAAAACAAGTTCCAACTTACCAGGTGCTATTTACATAACTACAAAAAATGGTCAAGTAGAATTGCAAGGTAATGACTTTGAACTTGGTATCCGTTTAACAATTGACGGCGACATCAAAGAACATGGTACTTTAGTGGTAGGTTCCCGTTATTTCCAAGAATTAATTCGTAAATTACCTGGCGATACTATCGAACTTTACAAACCAGAAGACGGAAATTCTTTGACAATCACATCTGGATCTTCCGAATTTAATCTTGTTACATTACACCCAGATGATTTCTCCTTGGTGGAACAAATTCACGACCAAGATCATGTAAACATCGATAGCTTTGCTATGAAAGAACTTATCGATTTAACAAACTACGCAGCAGCTACTGATGAAGATCGTCCTGTTTTTACCGGTGCTCTTCTTGAAATCAATGAAAACGAAGTCACTATGGTTGCTACCGATACACACCGTATGGCTGTTAAAAAAATCACTATCGATGAGCCAGCAACTACTCCAATGCGCGCTATTATTCCTACAAAAACGTTAGCTGAAGTATCTCGTTTATTACCAACAGATAATCCAGCAATGATTAATATCATTTGGAATCGCACACAAATCGTATTTAATTTTGAATCTATTTATATTATTTCTCGCTTAATCGAAGGCACGTATCCTGAATATGAAAAGGTAATTCCTTCCCAATTCGATTCTAGCGCTGTAATCGACCGCCGTGAATTCGCTGGTGCTGTTGATCGCGTATCCTTATTGGCTAAAGACATCAGCTATAACGTAATTCGTTATGATTGGTCTGAAAGCAATGTCACATTATCTACTCAAAATACTGAAATCGGTATGGCTAAAGAAGACGTAGCTGTTGAATTTAAAGGTACACCTTTTACAATCTCCTTCAATGGTCGTTACATCTCTGATATCTTGCGTCACAGCACAGGCGACAATATCCACTTGTTCTTAAAACAAAATGGTCCTGTTGTCATTCGCCAAGACAATAATCCGAACTATACATACGTAGTAACACCAGTTCGCACAAATGCATAAAAGTAAAAGCAGGGCAGTAGTCAATGGAGGAGCTTGCGACGACAGAGACACTGCATCGCTTTGTTCTGAACGTAAGATTTTCTAGATAACAAAGTTATCTAAGAAAATCCACAGTGAAGAACTGTGCTTTGGGCTCCAACCAAATATAACTTTGGTCGGAGCGTGCAATTTTTCTAAGAAAAATGCTCAGCGAGCGACCTGGACTCAGTATGATATATATGCTTATGTTAATTGTCTACTGTAGGAGAATTTTATGAAAGAGCAACAGCAGGTACCCATTCATACGGAGTACATTCAAATTGATCAGTTGTTGAAGTTAGAAGGCATTATTGAAACAGGTGGTCAAATTAAATCTTTCATCGATGAAGGCATCCTTACCTTGAATGGTCAGGTCGTAACGGAAAAACGCAAGAAATGCCGTGTTGGTGATGTGATTTCTTGTGAAGGTCTCGATGTAGACCTCGTGATTACACAAGAGGAGGCATAATCGGTGAGAATTGACTCACTGCAGTTATTTCAGTTTCGTAATTATAAGGATGTACAGATACAGTTTAATCCTGAGATTATTGTTCTATATGGCACTAATGGGGCTGGTAAGACGAATATCCTCGAATCGATTTATGTTGGTACGATTGGTAAAAGCCATCGTACGAATGATACGTCAGATATGCTCATGTTCAATGCTGAAGAAGCTGGCATTGTGGTAAAGTTCGAGAAAAAGGATACGCCTCAAAAGGTAAATATTAAATTATTCCGTCAAGGTCCTAAGGATATTCGATTAAACGACACAAAAATATCTCAAAAAGAACTGATTGGTACATTAAATACAGTTATCTTCTGTCCTGAAGACTTACAGCTCATCAAGGGAACTCCGTCTGGACGTAGGCGTTTTCTCGATATGGAAATATCTCAGACCAGCGCTATTTACTATCATCAATTGATGCAGTATAATCGGTTGTTACAGCAACGAAATGCAGTTCTAAAAGAATATAGAGGAAAGAATAATATTCCTCTTGAAGAATGGGATTTGCAGCTAGCAGATATGGCGAGCTTTATCGTAAAGAAACGATTAGAAAGCTTGAAAAAAATCAATCTGCTCATCGATTTGATGAATCGTAAATTGACGGGTGGACTCGAGAATTTAACCATCGGTTATGAACAGCCGTATATGGACACTGGTTCATTAGAATATACAAAGGAAGGCTTTTACGAACGCATCAAAGCAGCGTTGCCGCAAGATCGTCATCGTTTGAGCACTAGTGTAGGTCCTCATCGCGATGATTTAAGATTCTTTTCCGATGCTATGGATTTAAAGAAATTTGGATCTCAAGGGCAGCAACGAACGGCTGTATTGTCTTTAAAGTTGAGTGAGCTTGAATTTATTAAGTCAGAGGTAGGAGAATATCCAGTTCTTCTTTTGGATGATGTATTGAGCGAACTTGATGAGTCGAGACGAGCGAATTTATTGCAGTTTATTCATAAACGGATTCAAACATTTATTACCACTACAGATATTCACGATTTTAAAAATCTGAAATCCGTTCAATTTATTTCTTGTGAAGGGGGAAATATTCAGTATGGACAGCCTTGATCTTTGTTTACCAAAGGCCTTAGCAGAACTGAATTTACTGGAACAATATAAATTGAATACCCTCGTTCATAAGTGGCGTGATGTAGTAGGCGATGTTATTGCTGATCATACGAAAATTGTGTCTATCAAGCCTCCAGACATGGTTATCAGTGCAGATAATTCCATGTGGATGCAGGAATTACAGATGCAAAAACGACGTATCATCGAGGCTATCAACAAGTATTACCGCCAAGAGGTAATCACCGATATTCGATTCATCATGAAACGTCAGAGCTATGTGAAAGTAGAAATTAATACGTCTCTCACGATTCCTGATGAACAGATTATTACAAAACATATTAATTTTGCTAATATCGTGCTTTCAAAAGAAGATGTAGATGCCATCGATAAATCCTTAGAACAAACGGATAACGAAGAATTACGAGCTGCTTTCAGAAAAGTACAAATTACGGCTCGAAAGCGTGAAATATATTTAGAGCAGCATGGGTATCATCGTTGTAAGCGATGTGGCATGCACATGGAATCTAAAAAAGAAATCTGTCCGACTTGTGAATATGAATTGCATCGAAAACATATTAAGGACATTAAGTCTGTTATTAGAAAGTATCCATACTTTAAATACAGCGACTGTCAGCAATTTATACAGTGTACCTTCCCAGACTTTGCAGAAGCGATGCGGGAATCCATATACTTTTACCTGGATAAGATTTATAAAGGATCTATCAATCGCCGTCATATGTTTATGGTGGCCATGCTCATCACTCATAAGAAACCTGATGAGCTAACGGATCAGCATGTTATCAATTTGTGTAATAAATATCGATCAAAGTTCCTTGCTGAAGAGGAGCAACGCAAAATCGATGCCCTTAATGGGACATTAGAAAAGTAGAGGGGGCATTCTTATGTACGTTCATATTGGAGATACCATTTCCGTGCCCATAGAATCCATTATTACGATGGTACATGCCAAGGGCGGAAAGTCCCATAAAAGTCCTATTCATCACTATGAAATGCTAGAATATATCGCCATGGTGCCAGAGGAGCAAATCAAGACATATGTGGTCACTGATGCTTGTGTGTATGGATCTGGTATCAGTATTAAGACTTTAATGAGACGGATTGACGAGTTTTATAGTATAATAAAGAGATAAAGTTTAATCCTGTACATGTTTTGTTACTTTATTTCAATCAAGTGCAGTATGATAGATTGTTAGGAGGAGTTTGTTTCATGCCTGAACAAAATTATGGCGCTCAGAATATTCAGGTTCTTGAGGGTCTAGACGCGGTGCGTAAACGCCCAGGGATGTATATTGGTAGTACGTCTGCTCGTGGTTTGCATCACCTCGTATACGAAGTTGTAGATAACTCTGTGGATGAAGCGCTTGCTGGTTATGCTACACATATCGAAGTATCCATCAATCCAGATAATAGTGTTACTGTTGTCGATGATGGTCGTGGTATTCCAACAGGGATGCATGAATCTGGTATGTCTGCGGTAGAGCTAGTATTAACGAAATTGCATGCCGGTGGTAAATTCGGTGGTGGTGGCTACAAGGTATCTGGTGGTCTTCACGGTGTAGGTATTTCCGTAGTTAATGCATTGAGTGAATGGACTAAGGTTCAAGTATCTCAAAATGGTATTGTCCAAGAGATTTCCTTTGCTCGTGGTCATAAAACTTCCGAGTTGCACGAAATTGGCAAGGCCGAAGGCACTGGTACTACAGTTATTTTCAAGCCAGATGCAGAAATCTTTGAAACTACCGTATTTAGCTTTGATACATTGAAAATGCGTTTACAAGAATTGGCATTCCTTAACAAAGGCCTTCGCATTACATTGAGCGATTTGCGCTTAGAGGAACCTCGTGTTGAAAGTTTCCACTATGAAGGTGGTTTGGTTTCTTTCATTACCTTCTTGAACGAAAATAAAGAAGCAATTAATCCAACTGTTATCAATATTGAAAATACAAAAGACGATGTTGTGGTAGATGTAGCATTGCAATATAACGATAGCTATAGTGAAAACTTGTTGTCCTTCGTAAATAACATCAATACGATTGACGGTGGTACACATCTATCTGGTTTCCGTGCTGCCTTGACTCGTACCCTCAATGATTATGGCCGTAAATCTGGTTTGATCAAGGAAAGTGAGTCTAATCTTTCCGGTGAAGACGTACGTGAAGGTTTGACAGCTGTCGTATCTGTAAAAGTGTTGGAACCTCAATTTGAAGGCCAAACAAAAACTAAACTTGGCAATAGTGAAGTAAAAGGTATTACAGACGTTATCGTTACAGAAGGTCTTAAAACATTCTTCGAAGAACATCCTCAAGATGCGAAGAAGATCATCGAAAAAGCAACGATGGCAAGCCGTGCTCGTGAGGCTGCTCGTAAAGCCCGCGACTTAACACGCCGTAAAAATGCGTTGGAAGTATCTAGTCTTCCTGGTAAATTGGCGGACTGCTCCGAAAAAGATACATCTATGACTGAAATTTATCTTGTGGAAGGTGATTCTGCGGGTGGTTCTGCAAAACAAGGTCGCGATCGTCGTTACCAAGCAATTTTGCCATTGCGTGGTAAAATCCTTAACGTAGAAAAAGCACGCCTCGATAAGATTTTGGCTAATAACGAAATTCGCTCCATGATTACCGCTTTTGGTACAGGTATTGGCGATGAATTCGATATTACAAAATCCCGTTACAATAAGATTATCATCATGACAGATGCGGACGTTGACGGCGCTCATATCCGTACATTGTTATTAACATTCTTCTACCGCTATATGAAACCATTGGTAGAGGAAGGCCATATCTATATTGCTCAACCACCTTTGTATCAAATCAAGAAAGGTAAATCTCACTGGTATGTATACTCTGATGCAGAGTTGACTGCTAAACTTGATGAAGTAGGCCGTGATGGTACTACAATCCAACGTTACAAAGGTTTAGGTGAAATGAACCCTGAACAATTATGGGAAACTACAATGAACCCTGATAATCGTACGATTTTACAAGTTAGCTTAGAAGATTCTATCGAAGCTGACAAAATCTTTACGGTTCTCATGGGTGATAAGGTAGAGCCTCGTCGTAAATTTATTGAAGATAACGCGAAATACGTGCGTAATCTAGATTTGTAAGAGGTGACCCATGTCTGAAAATCATAATAGTAACGTAGAGTTTACGTCTAACAAAGATCAACACCTAAAACGGTCCCTAAAAGCTCGTCATATGAATATGATTGCTTTAGGTGGTGCTATCGGTACAGGTTTATTCGTTGCTGGTGGTGAAGTGGTAAGTACAGCTGGCCCTGGTGGTGCTCTTGTAGCTTACGGCCTCATTGGTATCATGGTTTATTTCCTCATGACATCTCTTGGGGAAATGGCTACATACTTGCCAATTCCTGGTTCCTTCGGGACTTATGCAAAACGCTATGTAGATCCTGCCTTTGGTTTTGCCTTAGGTTGGAATTACTGGTTTAACTGGGCTATTACCTTGGCTGCTGAAGTATTAGCAGGGGCGCTTATCATGAAATATTGGTTCCCTGATGTACCTGCCATCGTATGGTCTGCTCTGTTCTTGTTCATTTTATTCGGCTTGAACTATTTATCTACTCGTTCCTTTGGTGAAAGCGAATATGTGTTCTCTAGCATCAAAGTTATTACAGTATTCGTATTTCTATTCTGTGGCTTCATGCTTATCTTTGGTATCGGTGGTACATCTCCAGGATTTGCAAACTGGACTGTAGGAGAGGCTCCATTTGTAGGTGGCTGGGAATCTATTCTCGCTATCTTTATGGTAGCAGGATTCTCCTTCCAAGGTACTGAGCTAATCGGTGTAGCCGCTGGTGAAGCGGAAGACCCTGAAAAGAACGTGCCAAAAGCGATTAATACAATTTTCTGGCGTATTCTATTATTCTATATCGGTGCTTTCACGGTTATTGGTTTCTTGATTCCGTATACAGATCCAAATCTGTTGAACTCTAGTGTAGAGAACGTATCTATTTCTCCATTTACACTCGTATTTGATCGCTTTGGTTTTGCCTTTGCTGCTAGCTTTATCAATGCTATCATCTTAACGGCTGTATTGAGTGCTGGTAACTCTGGTCTATACTCTTCTACGCGCATGTTGTACGCACTGGCTAAAGAAGGTCAAGCACCTCAAATTTTTGCTAAGTTAAATAAACGTGGCGTTCCAGTGCCTGCGTTAATCTTAACGACAGCAATCGGTTTATTTGCGTTCCTAACAAGCTTTATCGGCGAAGGTACAGCCTATACATGGATTGTTAATATCTCTGGTTTATGTGGTTTCATCGCATGGGTTGGTATCGCCGTGTCTCACTATCGTTTCCGCCGTGCTTTCATCGCACAAGGCAGAGATCTTAGTGAATTGCCATACAAAGCGTGGTTATTCCCAGTTGGCCCAATTTTGGCGTTCATTCTTTGCGTCATTATCATCTGTGGTCAAAACTACTCCGCTTTCACAGGTGATACCATCGACTGGTACGGCGTATCCGTTGCCTACATTGGCTTACCAATCTTCTTCGCAGTTTACCTTGGTTACAAATACATCAACAAAACTAAAGTTGTGCCGTTGAAAGAAGTTAACTTAGACCGCGATTTTGATAGATAAAAATATAAAATTAGACCTGTTCATTATGAAAGTAGTGAACAGGTCTTTTTTTGATGTATAATATGTAAATTTTTGATATATAGTATGTAATTTTTGGAGATACAATATGTAATTGTTTTATGTGAAAGCTATATTTGTTTTTATCTAAAAGTCTTGTTATAATAAATTAAAATATATTGTAATCAATTAGAAAGGATACAATTATGATTATTACTACAACTATGCATATTGAAAACAAACCTGTACAAGAGTACAAAGGTATTGTATTTGGTGAAGTCGTAGAAGGCCGTAACTTTGTGAAAGATTTCATGTCTGGCATTCGCGATATCGTTGGTGGTCGTAGTGGCAGCTATGAAGATTCTTTGATGAATGCGCGCAAAGCAGCTCTCGACGAAATGTCTCAACGAGCTTCTAAATTGGGTGCTAATGCTATTATTGGTGTATCCTTCCAATACAGCACAGTAGGTGCACAAAATGGCATGCTTATGATTACATGCAATGGTACAGCCGTTGTAGTTTAATAAATAATAGACTAAGTCAGATATAATTATTAATATAATCCTAAGGGAAATAAGTAAGTCGTAATGTATTATTGTGACTAAAAAAACAGCAGGGGAAAGCCCTGCTGTTTTTTTATATGATATTTATTAAAAAACCCCCTATAAAAAGTATTAGAAACTTTTATAGGGGGTTTTTTGTATTGTGGTTTATCTATATATCTTATAGATAATAAAAAAGCAGAAATAATTACTGCTTTTTTATTTTACCTTATACCAGCTTGCATACATGACTGGTAATACGATGAGTGTTAGAACCGTTGCCACTAGTAAGCCGCCGCTGAAGGCGATGGCCAATGGGCTCCAGAATACAGATCCCATGAGAGGAATCATGCCTAAAATCGCTGCGATAGCGGTGAGCATGATAGGGCGGAAACGAAGTGTAGCGGAGTTGATAATCGCTTCACGAGGTTCTTGGCCTTCTGCCTTGTGGATTTCGATTTGGTCTAACAAGATAATGGAGTTACGGATGATCATACCCGAGAGGGCGATGATTCCTAGAATAGCCATAAAGCCTAACGGTGTTCTCGTAATATTAAGTGCTAATACAACACCGATTAGCCCCAATGGAGCAGTGAATAGAGCCATTAACATGAGGGCGATACGCTTTAATTGGAACATGAGGATTGTCATGATTACAAAGAGCATAATTGGGATTGGTGTTAATAGCTTTTGAACGGCTGTTTCGCTTTTTTCAGCGGCGCCGTCTAGGTCAATAGAATAGCCTGTAGGCAAGGAATCTCGAATGTCTTGTAATGATTTATAGACCTCTTTTGTTTTCGCATTGCCTAAGACACCGGCTTTTACATTCGCATGAACACTAATAGTTGGCATCATGTTGCGATGCCAGATAATACCATCCTCTTGAGCCATGGTAATAGTTGCAATTTGGCTAAGAGGTACGTAGGAACCATTGCCTGTTTGAATTGGCAAGGATGAAAGAGCACTTAAGTTATGTTGCTCGTTGTCACCTAAACGGAAGGTAACAGGAATGGTTTGGTTCCCTTCGTAGTATTCACCAGACTTAGTACCAGACAATAGACTTTGTAAGTGCAAGGATACAGCGTAGCTGTCGATACCGAGTAAACGGGCCTTGTTTGGATCGATGTGAATATTGGCTACAGGTTCTGTATCTGGCCAGTCAAAGGCGATATTTTGTAAGTCTTTATCGTCTTGCATTTTTGCTTTTACTTGGTTGGCAATTTCTTTTACCACTTTTTGATCAGGGCCAGCAATGCGAAGCATAACTGGATATTTAGATGGTGGGCCAATTTGTACAAATTGAGCATTTACGAGAGCTGAAGGAAATTCTTTATTTAAATAAGAAGTTAATTCACCATATAGTTTATCCCGATCCTCTAAGGATTTTGTGACGATCACATATTGTAAGAAATTATCTCGTTGCAATTCTGGCTCTAAGGTGAGAACGAAACGCGGAGAACCTTGTCCAATGTACGAGGTAAAGGTTGAAATACGTTCGTCACCTTGCAAATGTTCATCAATGATTTTTGCTTGGTTAGTAGTATACTCGATGGACGAACTTTGAGGGAATTGCATGGATACAATAATTTCATTACGCGTTGATGATGGGAAAAATTCTTGTTTAATTAACGGTAGTGAAAGCAAGGATAAAGCGAAGGCACCTAGAGTAGCCAATAAGACTACCTTGTGATGTCCTAGTGCCCAATGTAATAGTTTTTCAAACTTATCATAGAAGGTCACATTGAGCTTGTGCATGATACGGTCTCGTTTAGTCCATTCCGATTCCGGCTTTGGAGCCTTGTTTTCAATGATTTTATAACCCAATACAGGGCTGACGAGAACAGAGGCGAACCAAGATAGGATGAGTGCCATAAAGACAACAATGGATAAAGATTTTGTAAACTCTGCTACCATACCTTGTGCCAATGCTAATGGCAAGAAGCCTGCACAGGTAATGAGCGTACCAGATAGCATAGGAAATGCTGTAGATTGATAAGCAAAGGTAGCCGATTTAAAGTGGCCCCACCCTTCTTCGAGTTTAACACTCATCATTTCTACAACGATGATGGCATCGTCTACGAGGAGGCCTAAAGCTAGAATTAAGGCACCTAAGCTAACCTTATGTAGATAAATGCCACTTTCATACATCAAGATGAACGTCGTAGACACAACGACTGGAATGGTAAGGGCTACCACAACACCTGTTCGTAAACCAAGGGATGCAAAGCTTACGAGCAATACGATGGCGATGGCTTCAAATAAGGATTGAGAGAAATCGCCAATAGATTCCTTAACGATATGGGGCTGATTCGATACTTGCTTGAGTTCGAGGCCGGCAGGAATCGTTTTATTCAATTCTGCTAGCTTTTTATCGATGGCTTCACCAAATTCTATATTATTTCCACCTGCATCCATGGAGATAGCAATACCTATAGCCGGCTTGCCTTCGTAGTAGAACTGAGGACTACTAGGGTCTTGGTAGGTCATGGTTACATCGGCTATGTCACCGAGGCGCAACGTTTGGTTATTGATGCGGATTGGCATATCTCTCACCGCTTGAGGGCTATCGAATAGACCGTTGACGCGAAGATATACATTGTTTGTATCCGTTGTAATCACACCAGCTGGAACCATCATACTTTGCTGTTTAAGCGCTGTTAACAGCTGTTGTGTACTGACTTTATAGGATGCGAGTTTATCCTTGTTTATGGTTACATTGAGGGTTTGCTGTTGAACCCCAATGAGGCTGATTTTTTTAACATTAGGAACAGATAAAAGCTGACGCTTTAAGTCTTCTGCTTGTTGACGCTTTTCTTCATAAGAAAATTCATCACCACTAATGGCATAGATAATGCCATATACATCGTCGAACCTGTCGTTGATGGTCGGTCCTTGAACGCCTGCAGGCAATGATTTCCATTCGTCGTTGATCATATTCCGCGCTTCTTCCCAAGCGGGACGAATCTTATCGGATGGCAAATCCTCTCTTAGATTGATATAAATAACGGATTTGCTGCCATCTGTGAAAGATTTTGTATAATCTACACCAGGAAGGTCGCGTAGTTTTTCTTCGAGTTTATCCGTTACCTGATTCGACATTTCTTGTGGAGAAGCCCCCGGCCAAGCAACACCGACCACCATGGTGCGCATCGTAAAATCAGGATCTTCCATGCGTCCCATATGGGTAAATGAGAAAATACCGAAGGTGAGGAGCACAGCCATGAAGTAGTAGATAATGGACTTGTGTTTAAGAGCCCATTCGGCTAAGTTAAATTGTTTCATTGACTAACCGCCGTCCCTTCTTGTAATTGTTGGGTGCCTGCGGTGATGACAATGTCACCCTTAGCTAAACCAGATGTGACGATGACGGAGTTCTTACCGAACTCACCAGTCTTGATAGGCACGAGATGAGCCTTCTTATCGCGGATGATATAGACCGCATTATTACCGTTAGAGTCTTTCACAAGAGCTGTCAATGGGATAGAAATATTGGTACTATCTGTGGTAGATAGATTAGCATTGACCGTCATGCCTAGTTGTACCTCTTTAGGCGCATTTTGTAAGGTAATTTTTACGGTATACGTTCTGGCTACAGGGTCAGGAACTGGTGAAATTTCACGTACTACACCTTGCACGGTTACATTAGGTAGAGCCCAGAAGGTAATAGTAGCAGGGCTTCCTACATGAATTTTACTCAATTCTTGTTCAGGAAGGGCAATGACTGCTTCTGGGTCGTGACCGGCCGCTAAGGTACCAACGCTTTGACCGGCTGCTACGACTTGTCCTGCTTCAATATTGAAAGCTGTAATAATACCTGTATCAGGGGCCGTTAAATTAGTATAGCTATTTTGATTGCTGCTCAAATTAAGGCTTGCCTGTGCTTGTTGTAATTGAGCAGATGTGGCATTCAATTGGTTTTCAGCCTGATCTAATTGCAATTTACTAATCGCTTGTTGTGCATAGAGTTCGCGGTATCGTTTAGCATTGGTTTCTGCCAATTCGTAGGCTGATTGAGCAGCTTTTACAGCACCTTCAGCATTTTGCAACTGAGCTGATGTATCTGAACCATTGATTTGAGCAATGACTTGGCCTGCTTGCACTACATCACCAACATTTACAAATTTATTGATGATACGCCCTCCAATTTGAAAGGCTAAATTTGTTTCTGTTTTATTATGAATGGTGCCTGCATAGCCAGCATCAGTAGTTCCAGACTCTTCACCTATAGTGATGGTACGCACCTTGAGACTTGTATCTTCAGGGGGCTTTTCTGATCCACAACCACTTATGATGGCGGTCCCTATTAATAGGGCGCCTATGGTTGCTATGATTCGTTGATTCATAGAATCTCTCCTTTTACTACCATATATAAGTCCTATGAAATACACTATACAAAATGATCATAGGACTTTATATTTTATTGAACTTATTTTAGGATAGCAATTATTTCTAAATTAGCTATTATTTCTATATTAGATTTAATTATATATTTTATACAATTTAATAATACTATATTTATGTTGAAAGTTCTAGCCTTTATGCAGAAAATAAAAGAATTATATACTTAATGTATATAATTGGTGATAATTTTTTAAAGTAATCTATATATTTTGATAGTATATGTATTACTTATTTTATGGATACAAAAATGTATCAAAAAAGTGAGTCCTCTATTGATTGAGCTGTATCCAAAAATATGTCCAATTTTTGGGGTACAGTTCATAGGAAGAGAACTCACTTCTTTAGCTTTTGTCAGCTTTTGTTTATGTATAGTTTGAACTTTATTTTTCTTCTTCTTGTTCTACAATAGGTTCTTCATAGGTTACAAGAATTTTATCAATACGAGTATGATCCATATCGATGACTTCAAAGGTATAGCCATCCCATTTTGCCTTGTCTAATTCTTTTGGAATGCGACCAAAGAGGACGTTTAAGAGACCACCCATAGTTTTGTACAAATCGTCTTCTTCACCTGGTAATTCTTGATCGATGTGAAAGAATTCTTTAAATTCATCTACGTTGAGAAGGCCATCTACGAGCCATGCACCATCACGTTCGATGATTTTGTTTTCTTCTTCCTTGATTTCTTCTTCACCGGAAGGCATAAGGCCTACGATTTCCTCCATGATATCATGCAAGGTGACAAGGCCTGTAAAACCACCATATTCGTCGAGGATAATTGCTTCATGAACGCCTTCTGTACGTAGGACGTTCAATAATTTCATGAGTGAAATGGATTCAGGAACGAGAACAGGTTCTTTCAAACAAGCTTTGATGATATCGTGAATAGAACTTTCACTAGGACGTTGCATAATTTGAACTAATACGTCGGATACGGTAACGAGACCCTTTAATTCATCTAAGGAATCGGTACCTACAGGAATGCGGTAATGGTTGGCATTCTTGAGAACCTCCATGATTTCGTCTTCCATACCGTTAAGATCAATCCATTTGAGCTGTGTACGAGGCGTCATTATATCACCTGCGTTCATATCTGCGAGATGGAAGATATTTTCTACGAGGATAGGTTCTTCCTCTTCATAAGCACCCATGGCAACGCCTTCGGTAAGCATTTTATTAATTTCAGATTCTGTAACAGGGGCTTCTTCTTTTACAGTAACGCCTAATATTTTTAAGAGGAATTCTGTGGAAATGCCGAGGAAGCTAACGATTGGTTTTAGGGCTACAGAGAGCCAATAAATTGGTTTTGCTACTACCACAGCGATGCCCTCAGGGCTATTTAAGGCCAAGCGTTTAGGCACAAGTTCGCCGATAACGAGGGATAAATAGGTAATGATAGCAACGATAATGAAGGAGCTCACAGAGGCTGCGTATGGTTCGATGCTTGGAATATTTGCTACTAATATATCTTCTAAAGGTCCAGAGAAGGTAGCACCAGAATATAAACCAGTTAAAATACCTACGAGGGTGATGCCGATTTGAATGGTAGAGAACATTTCATTTGGGTTCTCTGATAATTCAAAGGCTGTTTTCGCGCGTTCATTGCCTGATTCTGCTAACTCTTCAAGTTTACGTTTTTTCGCATTTACAATGGCTAACTCCGTCATGGAGAATAAACCATTTGCAATGATTAATACGATGATAATGATAAAATCTAAGGTCAGATCACTGTCCATGTAAGTAGATACTCCTTTTTAATGACATATAATTCTGCACATGAGAATAATAGAAATATTACTCCTAGTATACCATATCGACATTAATAAGTGTTTCATATAACAAAAGCACCCGATGTGGATGCTTTTGTTATATACTATAGGTGTTACTGGACTAGTAAATAGTACCCTAATAAGGGTATAGTATGTATAGAAATTAAGATTAATATCAGTATTAGGTCATATAATTTAGGCTTCATAATAGGATTATATAGATGGCAACAGAGCAAGAGTGGGAAAGTGTATTACAAATTAAAACCTCTGGTCGCGATGATAGTCGTTCCGATACGGAGCATCATCCGTACGAGCCGACGGATTATTGCGTGTTGGAGCGTTTAGCAAATAGTGGTCATATTCGCAAGAAAAATACGCTCATCGATTATGGTAGTGGCAAGGGCCGAGTGAGTATTTTCATGGCTTACCAAACGGGCTGCCATTCTATAGGCATCGAATACGATGAACGGCTCTATGAAAAGGCTTTAATTAATGGTGAAAGCCCGGCAACTCGTAATCGTGTAAGCTTTGTACTAGGTGATGCAGCGCTGTATGAATTGCCAGATCAGGCTGATCGATGCTTTTTCTTTAATCCCTTTGCACTCCATACGATTAAGCGGGTATTAGGAAATATTTTTGATTCGCTATATCATAATCCTCGGGAGATTAAGTTATTTTTCTACTATGTTAATGAAGAGGTGGAGAACTTTTTAAATAACCATGTGCGCTTGGAACAAGAGGAACCTATTGATTGTAGTGACCTCTTTGAAGGAAGCGATACAAAGGAACGAATTCTCGTCTATTCAGTTAACTTGTTTTAGTGCAGTAATTTAAGACTTTTATAATAAAATAATTTAAGACCTTTAAAGACATTTATGTAACAATTAGATATATTTTGATGTAATAGTTAAAAATCCGATGGATGCAATACATATTAGATTGATGTAACAAATAAATATAAGATTTTAATATAGTAAGTTTATATATGAATATGATGTATATAAATTTGATTAAATAACCTCGGTTTGAATAGTGTTTTAGTAGTATGAAATGCATACTATTAGGGACGTATTTAAATTGAGGTTTTATTCTATTTTTAAGGAACTTTTACACATATTATTAAGGAAAAAGCAGATAAATTCTGCTATAATAATATATTAGAGATTATAAAATCAATTTATTTTTATGATTCTATACATTGATTCGTATACGCTAATGTAGCGGGTAGGACTGAGTGTATTGAATATAGGAGGTGCATATGGAACTCATCGATACAATGTTGATTGAACGCATTCGTAAAGCGTTAATTAAACGATATGACCGAGATCAACAGATTCAACAAATGATTGAAGAAATTGGTGCAGAGGAAGGCCTTAATGAGACCGAATTATCTATCGTTTACCAAGCGTATTTAGAGGTAAAAGAACGGGTGTACTATACATCTTCTCTCGTTGATTTGTGGAATCAAATTGAAGATGTTCAAAAACGTATGGCCTTATTGCATTCTTACGAATCTTTAGAAGAAGATCTATTTGGTGATGTGTTAGGCGACGATAAGGAAGATATCGTCATTTCTAATACATCTGAACTTGGCAAGGGCGCTAGTTATAATGATGATGCATATGCTATGGAACAGGTACAATTATCTGATGTTCCTGTGCATCATGATTCTACGGTGGGCATGAATCATATTAAATTGAATGAATTAAAATCTATAGGCGGTCTCTTTACTGGTTTTGGTGAAAGCTCTGGTAAGGAAATGGCGGATTTTGAAGATACTGCGATTGAGCACCTTGATGTAAAACCATTAGAAGGCGTTGAAAGCTTAGCAATTCATCATTTAGATGAGGATGAAGCGTTAGATGTAGATGGTCTTGATGAACTTTCAAAAGATAAGAAATCAGAGGCAGCTAACGTGGATGATGAGGATATGTCGTCTATCGATCCATACACGGCGGTGAATGCTTTATTATTTGGTAAAGCCGGTTTAGAGTCCGATAAAACAAATAAGAAGATGGAGAAGCTTCTTAAAAAGAAATTGAAACGCGTTGATGATGAATGGGCGCGTATCAACGGTTCTGAAGATAAGAAATCTAAGGAAGATAAAAAATCCAAGGAAGATAAAACATCTAAAGAGGATAAGAAATCCAAAGAAGACAAAAAGTCCAAAGGCGAGAAAAAATCTAAGAAAGATAAAACGTCTAAAGAAGATAAAAAAGAGAAAAAACACAAGAAGTCTAAGGAAGAAAAACGCTCTAAAGACGAAGAAAAGTTAAAGAAAAAGAAAGACAAAGCTGAAAAGAAGCTTAAAGTCTTAAATGATAAGTTAAAAACAGTCTTCTTGGCTGATACTTTCAAGAAAAAAGATAAGAAGAAAGACAAGAAAAAAGATAAAAAATCCAAAAAGGATGAATCCGCAAAAAAGCAAAATCGATAGTTTCCGTATGGAATAGTAAGGCCTCTGAAAAGATGGCCAAGGAGAGTGCTAGTGCGAAGAAATCAGCAGGTGCTGAGACTATCGACCGTGGATGCGGTAAATGCAAACGATGTAAAGGTCCTAAATGTAAGAAATATCCGAAATAATTGATAGTTATGTAATTAGTAGAATATTACGTAATATATTACGTAGGATATATATATAGCATATATATGTAGTTTATAAATTTTATTACTCATTTAGGCAGTATAGTTATGTAGTTTTGTTACGTTTGTAACAATATAGTTGGATTAGTGATTTAACAATTTGGTTATACGATTCAACAGTTAGGGGTTAATGATGAACCGATGGCAGCGATTATTTGAAGGCATACGAACAGAGATTAAGGCATTTATCTTTTTCTCTGTTTTGTTGACTGCATTTAGAATCGTGTTTCTTGCAGTATTTCAATCACAACTAGCTTCCGTGACGATGGAGAATATCCTCACATCCTTATGGCTAGGATTTAGATTGAGTCTCAAGACCGTCGGTTCTTTGTGTTTACTAGGCTTTTTAGGGGGGACGTTGGTACATACCTTTGTGCCAAAATGGCCGTCCTTGCGCATTAAACAGGTCCTCTACTCCATTGCGACTATATTGTTGACCTTCCTGTTTTTGGGACGCATTCCGTTCTACAAGATATTTAACTCTTCCTACAATGCGATGCTCATCAACGGTAAAAACGATGATATCGGCGCCATTGTAAATACAGCTATCAACGAATATAACGCTTTAATGTACATCGTTGGAGCCGTTGTATTGAGCGCAGCGCTTTGCTATTTTTTAGTTCGTTTCCTAGAGTGGGGAGCCAAGAAATATAGTGATTACGCTGTTGACCTAAGGAATGGTGATGATGCGGATAATGTAAGAAATAGTGATTCTGCAGATCATCAACGACTTTGTACTACTTGGTATCCTAAGACGAAGAAAACGCAATGGATGACGGGCATTGGATTGACTGTCGCTATTGGCGTATTAGGTCTATTCTTTAGATTTGGCGGTGCTTTCAGCTATACAAATTCTATCAACTGGGAAAGTGCAGCCCGTCTTAGTTCAAATCTGTTAAACGAAAATATCCTCGATGATGTACAAGCGCTCTATCGTGTTAAAAGCATTGCGAAACGGACGGCTGAGCTGGAGGTTATCAACTTAACACCTCAAGAGTTAAACGAAAAAATCACTTCCGTTGGTGGTAAGTTTAACGGTACAAATTTTGACGGTTCTTTCACGAGAACCATTACGACACAACGATTAGCGGATCAACCGCAGTCTATAAACCTCGTTCTTGGAGAATCCTATGGCTTGTGGCCGTTCCTTGCTGAATATAACGAGCCTGGTGCGTACCTCGTTGAGCAAGGTCGTAAATACGCTGCCAGCCCTCAAGCGATGAGCACGCAACTAGCTCTTGCCCAAGGCACAGGCACGATGCCAGCCATCAATGGTTTGTTGACAGGGATGCCTGATACAGGGCTATATCCTAACTATGAAGGTGAAAGTTTCAAAGAACCTTACGGTTTAGGCATTGGTCCTGTTATGAAAAAGCTAGGCTACAAGACTGTATTTTGGTATGGTGGCTTTAGCACATGGCAAAATGTTAAAAACTTTGTTTTATCTCAAGGTTTTGATGAATTCCACGATGCCTCTGAAATGCCAAGCGAAGACGGCAACGCTTGGGGCGTAGGCGATAAAGACTTGTTTAAAGCTATTTCTGCCTATATGAATCAGCATAGAGGGGAAAAAATCCTCAATGTGATTATGACTACCTCTAATCATCCACCGTATAGCATCAATGTGGCTAAGGAAGGCTACGATGTGAATAAGGTAAAAGGTCATTTGCCAGATTCTATCGAAGAAAACGATAAGCAATTGAACGAAATGGGCCATATTTGGTACGCAGACCATGTAATGGGTGATTTTATCGCTCGCGAAGAAACAGCAGATCCGTCTGCACTTTTCGTCATTACCGGTGACCATAGCGAACGCTTTAACTTTGCTCGTGAAGTAGGTCCTAATGTGGCATCTACTATTCCTATTATTTTTTATGGTCGCGGCATTCATAAAGATTGGCTTACGCCTAATGCGTTCGGCATGAGCATTCAAATCATTCCAACCTTAGCGGAATTGGTAGGCCGACCTGGTCAAACCTATGAAGCAATGGTACCAAGCTTGTTTACACAAGAGGAATTTGTATTTAATCATAGACTATATCTCGATAAAAGTGGCAAAGTGTTAGAACAAAGTGCGAGCATGCCTCAATCCTATGGGGATATGATTAAAAACATGCGCGAACTTGCGGCATGGCGTATTAAACATGGAAATAACATTAAATAAGGGACATTTATCTAATGATATAGTTAGAACAAGCTATATGAGTTTAAGAATTTGTAGAAACTAATTTGGCTAGTGCATGTTTAAGAGGAGCATGGAATGGAGTTAATTTCGGTCATTGTACCCGTCTATAATGTGGAATCTTATGTTGCAGAATGTATTGAGTCCATTCAAAACCAAACGTATATGAATTTGGAAATCATTTTAGTAAATGATGGTTCTACAGATGCTAGTGGTGATATTTGCGATAAGTATGCAGCCTATGATGAGCGAATACAGGTCATTCACAAAGAGAATGCTGGAGTTAGTGCTGCTCGTAATACGGGGATAGAAGCGGCTAATGGTGACTATATTGGCTTTGTGGACTCAGATGATTACATTGCACCTACTATGTATGAAGATATGTTAAAGCTCATGGCAGAACATGATTTAGATATCATAGAATGCACTGCTTTCAGAAATAATGGTGACACCAATATCGAAGGGTGCAATGACGGGTCATTAGAAATTTTTAATCGAGATGAAGCGCTAAAAATGGCTATGTACGATTGTTTTGTTGCTGTATGGAGTCAATTGTATAAGCGAAGAGTTATCAGCGATGTGCGTTTCCCTGTAGGCCGAAAATTTGAAGATTCTGCTGTATCTTATTTATTTATCGCTAATACAAAACGGGTGGGTCATATTAATCGCTGTTTGTATTATTATCGACTTAATCCTAATTCAACTACTCAAACTTCTTTTGATCCGAAATCTCGATGGGATTTTGTGCTCGGTTACGAGGAACGCTTGCAATATGCTATAGATCATCAATTACCATATGTTGATGATTGCAATAGTTTATTGATGAAAGCCGTATTATCCTGTTTAACAGCTTACTATGCAAAGCCAACGGGTAATCAAGTGTATTATGATAAATGTAAAAGAATGATTGAAACTTATCGTAATGATGCATCCTACAAACTATTAAATTCTAAATATAAGCTTTTTTTATGGTCCTTTGGTCGTGCCGATTGGATTCATAAAATAGGGGCTCGTTTATCGTATTTAGCAAAACAAGTACGTTCGTAAGTGAAAGGTAAAACTATGGCAACTGTATCTGTAATAATCTTAGCGAGAAATGAAGAACATAATATTCATGACTGCATTGAGTCTGTGCAGTTTGCCGATGAAGTTTTAGTTATCGATGATTTCAGCACCGATGACACCGTAAAAATCGCCGAAGAAATGGGTGCTCGTGTTGTACAACACGCCATGAATGGCGATTGGGGTACGCAGCAGACCTTTGGTATTGAACAAGCGAAATCCGACTGGATCTTATTCCTTGATGCGGATGAGCGCATTTCTGAGCCTCTAGCGAAAGAAATTCAAGCTATCGTTGTAAACGAACCTAATAAAGCGTATTGGATTCAACGGCGCAATAAATTCCATCATAACCACGCTACACATGGTGTATTGCGTCCAGACTATGTGCTTCGCCTCATGCCTAAAGAGGGTAGCTATGTAGAAGGCTACGTGCATCCTGCGATTATTACGCCATATCCAACAGAAAAATTACAACATCCGATGTACCATTATACCTACGATAATTGGCATCAATATTTCAATAAATTCAACAATTATACCACATTATCTGCTGAAAAATATCGTGATAATGGTAAAAGCTGTTCTTTTATCAAGGATATAATTCTGCGTCCTACCTGGGCTTTCATCAAGGTGTACTTCTTACAAGGCGGTATTCTCGATGGGAAGATGGGCTTTATTTTATCCGTCAATCACTACTTTTATACGATGACTAAATATGTAAAGTTTTACTATTTACTAAAATCCAAGGGTAAATTGTAATAGAGGGAGCATTATGTTAGGCAATTTTGGAAAACATTGGCACATAGGCCGTACTATATATGGCAAACGCACATGGCGTGAAACGAGACGCACCTTCTTACATACAATGCGCTCTTGTCGTCATGACTCAACGGTTACGGAATTTGAAAACTTCTTTAAGTCCTATACGGCAGATCCAAAGCTGTTGGAAAAACATCCAAGTCTCTATGAATTGATGAGCCGTATGTTTTTAATAAAAAACTCTACACCACAGTGGCGCTTGGAAGCACTTCGCCAGAATTTCACCATATTACAAGAGGTGTTTACGGATGAAGCGATTCAGCTCATGTATGTAGACGAAGCGGAGTTTGATTATTTCGATAAAAAACGGGGTATTACCCTTTGGAGTTCCGATGAGCTCGATATGTCTGCTCATCTATATTACGAGCCGGGACAACGTAAGGAAGGCTTCTTGACGGTTATGCTCTTGCTCGAAGATAAGGGTGTATATCATGCAAATATTCGCTTTGCTAAGGGCCCTAATGGAGAGAGAACTCTTGTTATCGGTACTATTCAAGGTTATAAAGATGGACTTGAGCGAGCTAAGAAGATTACGAAAAAGATGTATGGTTACCGTCCTAAGAACTTCATTACCTTCTTGATTCGTGAAATCGGTCGTGCTGCGCAAGTAGAATCCATACTTGCCGTATCTGATGAAGGCTTCTATGCAAATTCACATATGGTGCGCGGCAATAAATCAAAGGTAGCCGTATTAGATACCTTGTGGGAGGATATCGGCGGTACCGTATTGGAATCTGATCCAAATTATTTCACTATTCCACTTGAAGAAGAACGCAAACCTATGGAAGAGATTAAATCACAAAAACGTAGCCAATATCGCAATCGCTATGCTCTTTTAGATGAGTATGAGGCTATGATTCAAGAAAATATAAAACCGTACGTAAAGGCCTAGAGGTGTGCTATGCGCATAGCAATTTTAGAAAGTATTGTCATGCCTGCTGGTCATGAGGTGGAATTTGATCGCATCCTCATCAACGAATTAAAGCGTCAAGGTCATGAACCAGTACTATTCGTGCCGGAAAACTTTCCTTTTAAAGTAGATTATGGAGTAGATATAGTGTACTTGGAAGGTGGAGAGGTAGTGACCTATGCGGGAGCGTCTAAGTGGAAGAAGCCGTTTTTATCCATTTTACGAGAACGCCGTCGCCGTAGTTGGTTCACATCAGCAGCAGAAAAAATTAAAGAACATAATATAGATGCTTTAATCATTCCGACGGGGACATATCGCTATATTAAAGCTTTGTTAGACACGCCGTTAAAGGACAGTAAGGCAGCAGTACATGTTATCTTCCATGGCATTGGCAAGGGAGAGATGGATCGCTTTATTAAGCAAGCTCATCGTGCTAATGCGTATAGAAACGTGTACCTCGATGTTATCTCTTTGCGCGATGATATGTTGCGCCCTGATTTACCGAGAGTTCGTAAAATCTTGCCTCCTGTGTTCTTGCCATCTAGTGAATTGAGTGGAGAACAAAAGAATAGTGATACGCAAGGTAAGGTTAATATAGAAGACCAAAAAGTCCCGAATTCTACAACTTGTATAGATACTAATTTGGAAACCTCTAAATCAGCAAATAAACCGATAAAATTGGGTTTCTTTGGTCAGTTTAGAAAAGAGAAAAATATTGAGCGCTTTATAGATGCCTTTATATCACTGAATTATGATGATTCGGTACAACTCGTCGTTCAAGGGGCAACGGTAAAGCCTGAAGATGGGGCTTTATTTGAGTCTATCATCAAGAAATATAGCCAGTATAATAATATTAAGTTCATCCATGCCAGTCTGATTGGAAAAGACTGGGATACAGCCTTATTGAGTGTAGATGCTTTATTATTGCCGTATGGAGCAGAGCGATATCGCTATCACTGGGCGGCTATGTTGTTCACTGCTATTGGCTTTCACAAGCCTGTTCTTATATCTCCAGAGATCAATCCAGAGGTATTAGAACAGTATTCTATTGGGGAATTTTTAAATTTAGATGATGCACATTCCATCAGACAGGGGATTCAAGAGTTTGTAGAGAATTTACAGCATCATAAAGAGCAATATAATCAGGGGTTAATAGATGCAAATGAGGACTACAGTCACCGTGCATTAATTAAATCCATCATACATGTATAAGGGGTATTATGTAAGGTTTGTAGTTTATATGTTGTAAGGGAGAATTAATATGGGGGTATTATCAAGTGTAAGATTAGAATCATGGATTGCCATTATGATTACGTTGATGGCATGCTTTACAAGGCTATCCATGGCAGCTGGTCAAGTATTTTATGTTATTGCTATTTTGTTAAGTATTTTCTATATTTGGAAACATAGGCATGATCTATATGTTCCGTCCTATGTCAAAAAATATAGTAAAACATTTGCTCTAATGTTGTTATCGTTATTGCCTTCCGCAGTATTAACAAACAATATAGCTGTAGGATTACCTGAATTTATCAATGTTTGGCTGTGGAGGATTCCTGTATTTTTCGTTATCGCCCTGTGTATTCGTGATAAGAAAACATTATTTACGATGCTTGCCGTATTTTTTGTGGATTTTGGTATCGATAATTTAGTAGCCTTTTATCAACATGTTTCAGGAATGACCGATAGAGGATGGGGATTTGGTAGTAGCGTGTTGACCATATCGGGCCTCATGGTTATGCTAGGGCCTATTTTTTGCGTTATTTTATTAGATTCGGCCTTTCCTAACTATGTGAAAGCATCCGCTTTATGGGCATTAGGTTGTGTTGGCTTTGGTATGTATGGCAATCAAAGTAGGGGCTCCTGGCTCTTTAATATGATTATGGTGCCTATCGTATCCTTGCCATATATACTAAAACGATTCATTTATGTAGTCGCTGTTCTCGCTGCATTAGGTGGAGTTGTATGGGGATTTAGTACACAACCACAATATGTAGCTAGGTTTGAGTCCATTACGAATACGACTACAGATGGTTCCAACCTAGGCCGCTTTGATGTGTGGACATCGTCTATTAATATGTTTAAAGACCATCCTGTGACAGGTGTAGGTATAGGTCAATGGCGTACTATATATGAAGCATCCTATCGATTACCAACGGAAAATCAACATTTATATCATGCACACAATAATTTTATTCAACTTCTTGGTGAGGTAGGCCTTTTAGGTTTATTAGGGGTTCTCATCTTTTATGGATCTATTATTATTGATAATTTTGTGGTTTGGTTTAAGAATCGAGATCCTTATAGCCTCTGTGCTATGATTGCTGTTATTTGTTATGTATTTGTATTTGGTCAAGTGGAGTATACTTTAGATAATTCGTCTGGAATACGTATTATGTATTTTATGTTAGCTACGATGCTTCAATTGCGGGATAATTGAGAATCGTATAGCTGTATTGGAAAGCATTTAACTATCATTTAATAGACAATTAAGTAGGATTCAAATAGACTTAAAGAATAAATAACTACATAAAAGATAGGTGAAATCTATGTTTTTTTATAGTTTTACATATTTAAATATGATACAATATATGTAAATATTGGTACATTGTATTCGTATGATAGAGAGGTTGTTTTCTTAATATTTTGAGATTGAGAAAACAACCTTTTCTTATAATTTGGGGTATTAGTATGAATAGTTCTATCTGTAATAACAATAATAAAAAGTTATTTATTAGTAAGCTCATAGTGCTTATAGCAGATTATATAGCTATTGTTTTGGGAACATTAGCAGCCTATTATTTGCGTTTAAACTTATCAATTTTACCGGTAAGTTCAAATTTTAAGGTAGAAGAAATTTACGTATATGGTGTTGTACCTATCGTATTTTTAACTATATTGTTGCTTAATAATGCCTATTCTGTGGTAACACCTTATTGGGATACGATGAAAAATTTATTCCGTAGCATTACGATCGGTGTTGTTGTATCTATTGTTCTCATGTACACAGGACATGTCATTAATGATGTGTCTCGTTTATTTGTTGCCTTTGCTTATATATGTATGCTCGTATTTATCTTTAGCGAGCGTTTTATTGTAGGAAAAATACTTTCAAAAACAGGATATTTAACAATTCCGATTCTTCTCGTTGGGGCGGGAAAGACAGCGGAACTTGTACAAAGATCATTAGAGCGTATGCCGATTACTACCTATAAGATTATTGGTTATGTAGATGATAATCCTAAATCATCATCCATCGCTAAAGAATATCCATGCCTTGGAGCCTTTAAAGATGTAGAAAGCGTTATTAAAGATACAGGCGTTCAAAATGTACTGATTTGTGCTCCCGGACTTGAGTCTAAAAAATTAGTATCCTTGATTAATCGATTGCAAGTATTAGTAAAACGTGTGGCCTTTGTTCCTGAATTGTTTGGTTTACCAGCCAGTAATATTACAGCACGTGGTATGATGGAAGAACAAGCCGTCATATTGCGTGTACAAAATAACCTAGCGCGCAAGTCTAACCGTATTTTCAAACGTATTTTTGATATTGTAGCTACCGTATGTGGTGGTATTTTGATTTTACCGATTTTCGCTATCATTGCTATATTGATTTACTTGGATTCTCCAGGGCCTATCGTATTTGGACATAAACGTGTTGGTCAAGGAGGGAAATCATTTTCTTGTTATAAATTCCGATCCATGGTGCTCAATGCACAAGAGGCTTTGGAGCAATATCTAAAAGAAAATCCAGCAGCTCGTGAAGAATGGGAGCGAGATTTTAAATTGAAAGATGATCCTCGGGTTACAAGAATCGGTAAATTCCTTCGAAAAACAAGCCTTGATGAATTGCCACAGTTGTGGAATGTTCTCATTGGAGACATGAGCCTTGTAGGGCCAAGACCTATTGTTCGAGATGAAATTGTAAAATATGGCGATTATATAAATGACTTTTACCTTGTACCACCAGGAATTACTGGTGTTTGGCAGGTAAGTGGTCGCAGTGATACCACCTATGAAGAACGAGTTTTCATGGATTCTTGGTATGTGCATAATTGGTCTGTATGGATTGATATAGTGTACTTATTAAAAACAGTATTGGCTGTGGTGAAGTCTAAAGGTGCTTATTAATTAAGCTTTTACCATAACCATGTACCTCATAGGAAGTCATATGAATACATATCTTATTTATATTGCGCATGGCATCGGTGATTTTGTTATTGCCATGCCACTCATTCAGAGTATTAAATCGCAAGATCCAACAGCTGTTATTGATATATTCACATGCAGCGAAAAGAGACGCATTAATTTGAATAAAACGATGGTGGAATTACAAGGGGATATTCGTCATTGTTACTACTATACCAAGAATGAACCATTTCATTCTTTAATGTTTTTGTTGAAAGCAGGTTATCATAGTTATGATTATGGTATTGTGCTCGAGCATTTGAACTCTAAATACATGTCGTCATGGCCAAGCAAAATTATTAAATTTTGTTGTAAAACTACGATAGGTGCTCATAATCCCTATAATGGGGCTACTTATGATAAAGAGATTATTCGTCCTGAGAGTTACTATATATATAATTTGGAAAATGATATTCTTGAACAATTAGGCTTTGAACGAATAGTTATGCACCGTGAATCTTATTCTCTTGATAAGAATCCTGCATTAAAACCAATCGTAATTAACCATCCATCTATCGTATTTTGTATAGGCTCAGGTCATGTAGCGAATGAAAAATTACATAATACTTATGCATTAAGTCTTAAGTCATGGCCGACTAAGAATTGGGTTGAACTCGGCAATAAACTTGTTCAACGAGGTTATGAGGTTGTCCTTATTGGTGGTTCAATGGAACAAGGTATGATTGAACCTTATCATGATGAATTAGATTCACGTATTGTTAGTTTTATAGGAAAACATTCTATTAAAGAGAGTTTTCAAGTGGTACGAGAAGCAGATCTTGTTGTTGGTGTAGATACAGGGCTTATTCATGCAGCCGCTATACAAGGAACTGCTACGTTAACACTATTTGGGTGTACAGATCCAATTATTGTAAAGCCATTCGGTCCATATAGTGAGATTATTCATCATGCCATAGAATGTTCACCGTGTTTAGGCTATGATCAATCCTATACATGTACTAATAATAAATGTATGCAAGGAATCTCAGTAGCGGCTGTATTAGATTCTATATTACATATTTTTGAGAGATAGAGGTAGATTATGAATATTTCCATCAAAAAAAGAGATGTTCTATGGTCTTATGGAAGTATGGCTCTCACGATGGCAGTAAATCTCTTATTATTGCCACTTTATATCTATTTCTTTACACCTGATATGGTGGGACTATGGTATGTATTTATTAGTATAGGATCCATTGCATTACTATTTGATTTTGGTTTTTCCATTACCTTTGCTCGTAATATCACGTATTGTTGGAGTGGTGCTCAAGAACTTAAAGCAAAGCATGTTGCTTTTTCTGAATCAAAAGAAGTTAACTTTTCCTTATTAAAAGCTGTCCTTAAAGCTTGTCAATCGATTTATGCTATCTTAGGTGGTAGTGCTTTAGTGTTAATGTACACTTTAGGAATGTATTATATAGGTAGCTTAGTTAGTCCGAGTTCTCGCTGGGAAGCCTATATCGCATGGGCAGCGTATGGGTTTGGAATTTTTTTAAATCTTTATTACAGCTACTATATCTCATTTCTTCGAGGTGTAGGTGCTATTACATTGGCTAATAAAAGTATTGTTTATGCTCGTTTATTGCAAATGGTATTTACGATTATTTTACTTTTATTGGGCTTTGGTATTATTGGGGCGAGTATAGGCTACCTTATATATGGTCTTGGATTTAAGCTCTTTGGGCATAGATATTTTTATAAATATGAGCATATTGGTGAGAAATTGAGATCTGCTACAAATCTTGTTGCTACATCTACAGCAGATATATTCCGAACTATTTGGTATAATGCCTGGCGAGATGGGATTGTATCTATATCTAATTATATATCAACTCAAGCAACTATTATTATTTCATCATTCTATTTAAGTTTGGCACAAACTGGTATGTATTCCATTGCTATTCAACTGACTACTGCAGTAGCTGTTGTTGCTAGTACACTATATAATACATACCAACCGGCCTTTCAAAATGCATATATCACTAAGGATCAGCCTCGTTTAAGAGAATTATTTTCTTTTTCGGTGACGTTATTTATTGTGATCTATTGGATTGGTATATTTATTTTATGGCTTGTTGGACTGCCACTATTAAATATGATTAAGTCCAATTTTGTTATTTCTGATACAGTTCTTTGGGGCGCAAGTATTATGCAATTTGTTATTTACTATCGGAATTGTTATACATCTTATTTCTCTTGTACTAATCGTATTATCTATGTAAAAAGCTTCATTTTATCTTCTGCAATAGGTCTTGTGCTATCTCTTGTATTTATGGAATTTTTCGATCTTGGTATTTTGGGGTTACTTGGTGGGATAATTTTATCTCAATTGATGTATAACAGTTGGTACTGGCTCTACAAGACGCATAAGGAAATGGATATGAGTTGGATAGAATCTATTGTGAAAGGTATTGAAAGTGCTCTTAGTAAAGTTAAGAGGTAAATTATGAACACAGAACCAATACGGGTTTTGCAAGTCATTGGTATCGTAGCTGGTGGCGGAGTAGAATCCGTTGTGATGAATTATTATAAACATATAGATCGTTCAAAGGTACAATTTGACTTTGTTGTACATGATGACAATATCGTAGATATTACAGATACAGTTGAGTCTATGGGTGGTAAAGTTTATAAAGTACCATCGTATTCTAAAAATATATTTGGTTTTATGCAAGGTGTTTATAATATAGTAAAAAAACATAAGTATAACGTTGTTCATTGCCATATGACGACATTGGGGGTGTTTTCACTAGGTCCTGCATGGCTAGCAGGTGCTAAGGTTCGCATTTTACATGGTCATAATACAACTGTTAAAAGTGAAACTAAGCGTAATATTATGAAAATGGCTTTACGACCTCTATCTGTATTTGTGGCTAATAGACACTTTGCATGTAGTAAGACGGCAGCATGTTGGCTATATGGTTCTGATAAAGATTCACAAATCATTAATAATGCAATTGATGTAGAATGTTTTCAATATAAAGAAGAGACAAGTCAAGCATTGCGAAGGGAATTAGGATTAGAGGATAAGTTTGTTATTGGCCATATAGGGCGATTTGTATATCAGAAAAATCACGCATATCTAATACGACTTTTTTATCAAGTGGCTAAACAACTGCCATCTGCACATCTTGTGCTTGTTGGAGATGGTCCATTGCGAGAAAGTGTATTAGATCAATTGAAATCATTAGACCTATTTGAGAGAGTGACTTATTTAGGCTTACGTAATGATATATATAGATTGTATAGTCTATTTGATGTATTTTATTTTCCATCTTGGTATGAAGGTCTAGGGGTAGTAGCTATTGAATCTCAAGCAGCAAAACTACCAATATTGATGAGTAATTTTGTACCAGATGAAGCTATTATTGATTCTTCATTAGTAAAACATATAGGCATTACTAATGAAGATATAGATATTTGGATTAATGAAACTAAGCGTATTTATAATGATATAAATCAGCTTCATGATGGTGCAAATCCTCGTATTGGTATAAATAATTGTATAAATACTGAGGGCTATAATATTCAATTAGAAGCTAAACGTTTAGAGGAGCTCTATTGTGAATACAGTAAAGGCTAGTACTAAACAATTAAATATTTTAGTTGAGATCATGCATGGTTTAGGTGATACAGTATGTGCTTTAGCATTATTAAAAGGAGTGCGGTATTTATATCCTGATGCAAAGCTAACCGTACTTTGTAAGATGAACGCAGGCCGTGATATTGTTGAATCTTCATATATTCCTATAGATAAGATTATTGTTCTTGATGTATATAAGAATATATATACATCATTTAAAACAATAATAAATTTAAGAAAACAAAATTTTGATATAGGGATTAGTGCTGGGATTACACCAGTAAAAAAATCACAACTTTTTATGAAATTATGTGGGGTAAAACAACATCTAGGTTTTCAAGCTTCAGGTACTAATAAATATGATTATGATATACATTTTGTAGAAGCAAATGTAAAGACTATAGGATTAGATTTTAATGATGAATTTAGACCACAATTATATATAGATATTAATAGTGATAAAATTATAGATCATTACTTTTATGGTCTAGACAAATCAAGACCTATTATTGGTATATGTATTGGTAATGCAGATCCATCTCTTACTAATCGTTGGTTACGGACGGGACGAGTCTTTCCTAAAGCTTGGGGAATTACTCGAATGCGTGAGCTTATAAAGCTATTAGTAAATAAAGACTATCAAGTTGTTTTAATTGGTGGAAATCAAGAGGAGCCTCTATTAGAGGAACTACACGAGTTTTTAGGATTATCAAAAGTTGTAAATTTAGTAGGTAAATGTAGTATTAAGCAGAGTATGGCAGCTATTAAGCGTTGTACCTGTTCTATAGGTATTGATACGGGGATGCAACATATTGCAGGAGCTTTATCTGTACCAACTGTATCTATATTTGGACCTACAAATCCTAAATATATAGGGCCGTTTTCAAGATGTAGTTACTTTGTAGAACATGAGGTGAGTTGCAAGTATTGTTATGGAACAGATAGGTATATTCATTGTAAACATCGTCGTTGTTTGACGGAAATTTCACCTCAGCAAGTAATGGATATAGTAGAGAGGGTATTAGAAAAAATTTTTATATAGATATAGAGCTATAGTATTTTATATAGTTTCATAGATGAATATCTAGATAGATTGAGAGGATAATAAATGATACATGAGAGCTTATTTAAATATATTCGATACTTATTTGTAATTTTATTAATATGTTTGCCTTTCAATCGTATTTATCCTGAGTTTAGACCAAGGTTTTTAGCAGGTATAATGAGTAGTGAATTAGCCATATTTCCTTTAATTATTATAGTAAGTATTGTCTTATATAATAGATGGAAATATAAAGTACCTTTTTACAAGGAAAAAGTATTTATATTTTATAGTCTTATTTATATTATATTTTTATTATTCTCTTCAATTGTAGGATTATTGATATATCCTTATTATGATCAGATTCCAATTTTGGCGAATCAACAATTGCCAGAAGTAACTTCTATATTGAATATAGTTCAACGTCTAAAAATTCCAACTGATTTAATATATCAATTTAGTATTATACTTATAGTAAGTAAATTAATATATGCAGCAATTATTCGTTATATTTGGACCTTTGGTATATCCTACATGATTTTTAATTGTTATTGGAATCGATTAGGAGAATTAAAACAAGATTTGCTAAAGGGGATTAGTATTTTATTAGGTATTTTAATATCGTTCAGTTGTATTGAAGCCGTTCATTTATCCGGGATTGCATGGGGAACTGATATAGTTAAATCTATAAATCCACATTTTTATTTAATCGGCGAAGATCAGAATGGACAGTGGCCTCCTTTAATTTGGGAATATCAATTTAGATCTGTTACACCTGAGCCATCATTTCTTGCAATGATTTTGGGATTTTTATTACCTTTTATTTGGTATAAAATATATCAAACAAGAGACAGTATTAATAGGGGATTATGGATATTTATTTTGTTTATATCTACTATATTATTGTTTTTGACACAATCTAGAACAGCTACAACAGCTTTTGCTTTAGAATTATTTATTTTAATTATTATTTTATTTATTAATAGTATTAAATCCCAAACTTGGAGAGTTAATGGTCAATATATTGTACATATAATAAGTGTTACAATAGTAGCATTGTTCTGTTCGATTCAATTTATTTCTAACTTTATGACGCCACCGGTAGAGAATTTTAGTAAAGTTGTAAATTTTAGTACTTATATGAATAATAATTTTATATCAGGTAGTACAATTAATAAGTTATTTGATAATATCAATTTAACTAATAATATATATCACAATAAAAAAAATTCAGATAAATCTCAAAAAAACTTAGAAAATTCTAGTGATTTTATTAAAGACTTAGAATTAGATAGTAATAATTCTAAAGAGACTCGTTCTAGTAATATTTCAAGAAAAGAAAATATTAGAATGGAGTTTGAAATCTTTAAAACTCATCCTATATTAGGTGTTGGAACTGGATTAAGTGGGATGTATAAGACAGATTTAGTTAATCCTGAATCAATGAATAATGAGTTAGAACGTTGGACTTATATGCAAAAAAAAGTAGGAATTATTAAAGCTGTATTCCCTGTAGCGAGTCAATATACAACATTATTAGCCGAGCAAGGTATATTAGGATTACTATGGTTTATGGTGCCAGAGCTAGTTTGTTTGTTTATATTAGTTAGGAAAATTTATGTTGCTAGCAATTTAGATATGTTCTCTGTAGCTATATTAATAAGTTTATTAGGTTTTACCTTAATTGGATTTACAACATCATTTTATTTAACTTATATGTATTGGATTCTATTGTCTTTTGCTGGAATTGCTGTATTTAAGACAGATAATTAAATTGTATCTAGACTCTCTAATATTAACTAAATTATTTAACTCAGAAAATTTCAGCTATAGATAAACTATATTGTGTAAATATATATTTTTTATTATAAACGTATTAATTGAAAGGGAAGCATATGAATAAGAATTTGGGGATTGAACTCTTTCGTATAGTTTGTATGCTGTTCATAATAGCATTTCATATGTCAGATCATGGTGTTATATCTATTAATAGTTCTATGCCTATTACAGGGAATTGGTTAACACTTGCATTTGCGAGGCTCGGTGGAGCTATAGGGAATTGTGCCTTTGTTATAATTGGTGGTTATCTATTATGTACAAAAGAATTTGATAGTCGTCGTGTTATTAAATTATGGTTACAAACACTTTTTTACTCTATTATATGTGGTCTTATAGCCTTTAAAATAGGAATTATTGATATAAGTATAAAAAGGGTTATAATGATGCTATTGCCAATTACCTATAATGAATATTGGTTTATATCATCCTATCTGATTTTAATGCTATTAGTACCTTTCTTAAATCCGTTATTACAGAATATATCAAGAAATAAGTATAGAGGATTTATAGGTATTGGTATACTTATATTTAGTCTTATTCCAACAATAACTCGTTATTTTTGGATGGATTCAAATAATTTGATACTATTTTTTATAGTACTATATGCAGTTGGGGCTTATATTAGAATCTATTCTATTCCAGGTAATACAAAGTATCTTTTATATGCTGTATTATTAATGAGTCTTGTAGGTACTTCTATGTGGTCTTCAGCATATATAAATCAGACTTTTAATAAAAATATAGATATTTTTACTTTAGTATGGCCAACATATAGGTTTCCTGGATTATTAACAGCATTATGCCTATTTCTAGGTTTTAAGGATTTACAATTACCTTATGGTAAGATAATTACCTTTTTCTCTACATCTGTATTTAGTGTATATCTTCTCCATATAGGGCGGTTGCAAAAATGGATATTCCTTAGCTTATTAGACGACTCTTATGTTTATACTCAATGGTATTTCCCTTTATGGTTAATAGCGATAGTATTACTTGTTTTTATAACCTGTGTGCTTATTGATAAGATACGTATCTACTTTGTAGAACGGCCAATGGATCCATTAGTAAAATCGCTGGCGGGACGGTTAAACACATGGCTTAAAAGTAAAGAGATTATTTAGAATTTAGTGTTTAGGGAATTAATATACTTTTTAGTATTAATATTAGTTCATTTTATAAATAGGAGACATTACTTATGGATATTATTACACAAAGATTTGATGATCATTTAGATACTTATACGAAGATGCGTAATTATATTGAAGAGATTCGAGTAGTCGCGGATATATGTAAGAATGCTCTTGATAAAGGACATAAGATTCTTTTCTGTGGTAATGGGGGATCAGCTGCTGATGCTCAACATTTGGCAGCTGAATTGGTAGGACGTTTTGTAAAAGAACGGGAGTCTTTACCTGCTATTGCGCTTACAACAGATACTTCTATTTTGACAGCCGTAGCTAATGACTATTCTTATGATGACGTCTTTTCTCGTCAAGTAGCTGGTTTAGGACAGGCTGGAGATGTATTAATAGGCATTTCTACATCAGGAAATTCTAAGAACGTGGTTAAGGCCGCAGAACTAGCAAAACAGAAAGGTCTAAAAACAGTTGCATTTACTGGTGAAGGTGGCGGTAAACTTGGAACTCTTTGTGATGCCGTGATAGCCGTTCCGTCTAAGACCACGGCTCGGATTCAAGAGATGCATATAATGGTAGGACATATTATCTGTGAGATTGTTGAGGAAGATTATGATTAAGAAAACTATTAATAAGTTCTTACATGATAGTCTGCCTAATCTTCATATAGCTGTCATTGGTGATCTTATGGTAGATCGTTATATCTTTGGTGATGTAAGTCGTATATCTCCAGAAGCTCCAGTCCCTGTGAATCGAGTAAAACAGATGAAAGAAGTCCTTGGTGGGGCGGCAAATGTTGCTGCGAATCTTGCCAATTTGGATGTTCATGTATATGTTGGTGGAGTAGCTGGGCAAGATACCCATGGAAACCTTTTACAAGACTTATTAGATTCTAATGGTATTGATAAAAGTGGTGTAGTGATCTCTAGCGAACGATCTACCATAACTAAGATGCGAATTTTAGGTGCTCGTCAACAAATGATGCGGCTAGACTTTGAGACAGTTCGAGATGTTGATAGGCAAGAAGAGGAGGAACTCATTCGTTGGCTGACTATTCTCTGCCAAAAAGGATTAGATGGAATTGTTATCTCTGATTATGGAAAAGGGGTTTGTACAGACACTCTTTTAAGACAAATTTTTGACTTAGCTAATGAACATATGATACCGACTATCGTCGATCCTAAGGGAGCCCAGTGGAATAAGTATGATGGGGCTACCTTAATTACTCCTAATGTGAAGGAATTATCTGAACGTCTTGGTTACTTCATTAGAAATGATAATGATAATATAGTGACTGCAGCTAAAGAGGCTTTAGATGCTAATAATATTCAATATATTATTGCTACTAGATCTGAAAAGGGTATCTCTGTTATTGCTAGAGATGGCCGAATTTGGCATAATCCGGCTACTCAACAAGATGTTTTTGATGTATCTGGTGCTGGTGATACAGTTGTGGCTACGATGATTTGCTCTATCGCAGCTAATCTTTCTATGCGGACCGCTCTTCATGTAGCTAATGGAGCAGTTGGTATCGTAGTATCTAAAGTGGGTACTTATCCTATCCATCGACAAGAATTAATTGATTTGTGGCTGTCTCTTCAAGAAGGAAAATCTATAGAAAAGTCACTTTATTCTTGGGAAGAAATGAAGACTTTAGTTCGACAATGGCAAGATCAAGGAGATACGGTTATTTTTACTAATGGTTGCTTTGATATCCTTCATAGAGGGCATATTACGTACTTGCAAGAAGCGGTCCAACTAGGTGATCGACTTATTATAGGTCTGAACTCTGATGCTTCAGTAAGGCGTCTTAAAGGGGAAACTCATCCTTTAGTAGGGGAAGAAGATAGGGCTTATTTACTGAGTGCTTTGAGTTGTGTAGATGGTGTTGTACTTTTTGATGAAGATACTCCATCCCAATTATTAGAAACCATTCGACCTAACATACTTGTTAAGGGTGGTGACTATAAAGTAGAGGAAGTAATCGGCCGTGAGTTTGTAGACTCAGTACAAATTCTTTCTTTTAAAGACGGATACTCAACCACTAATGTGGTAAATAAAATTGCTAATTTAGTAAGAGC
This sequence comes from Veillonella parvula, assembly GCF_018378075.1. GTDB lineage: Bacteria > Bacillota > Negativicutes > Veillonellales > Veillonellaceae > Veillonella > Veillonella parvula_K. The sequence continues at coordinate 22,909 of NZ_JAGZYE010000002.1, read as the reverse complement.
CAATAAGTTATGATGATAATAATAAGATAAGTATTGTTGTTATCTCATATGTATAGAATATAAGACATTTGAGATAGTATAGATAAAATCTTAAATAAAATATACGGAGGAGCTTTAGATTTTTTCTAACAGCTTTTTTAGTATTTGGGGGCTGTTTTGTTACAGCCCCATTTTATATAGGTGTCAATGGAATTAGTAATGTATTTGCCTTAAAGTATTGAGTACTTTATGTTTAAAATTTGATTTTTTTATACGTAAATACTATAATTTAATAAATTAATGTCTAAAAAATGGAGTTTTTGAACATTAATTTTGATGGAATTAGATTAGAGTATAAAATATTATCATTTTGTACATCATATTTTATAATCCTGCAGGAAAGATTGGAGAGATAGTATGATGAAGTTTGAACCTATGTATAAAATATACTATAAACAACCTTCTGATTGGCAGCGAATATTAGATAATCGACGTAATTCTGAAAGCTCTATCTCCTTGCCTATTCCCATTCATGAATATAATAGACGTAATACATATGATGCTTTTTTTATATATCATCCTGTATTAGTTCAGCTTTTATTATCATTAGAATCTAAAAAAAGTGCCTTTATCAATTTAGTTTCCAAGGTTCCTACAGTTATGATTTTGCATGTAATGAATACATTTTTATCTACTGAAATCAAAGCAAGTAATGATATTGAAGGTGTTTATAGTAGTCGTAAAGAGATTAGGGCGGCTATACAGAATAGTCAGAATGATAAATTAAGATTTTCAAGTATTATTGCTAAGTATCAGTCTATTTTAGATAATCCTCATCGATTTAAATTTGAAAGTAGTAAAGATATTAGAGATTTATTTGATGATATTATCAGCAATGAAATAGAAAAGAAAAATCAGCCAGACGGCGAGTTGTTTAGACGTGATTCTGTAGATATAGTGAATCATCAAGATAAAATAATTCATAGAGGGACATGGCCAGAGTCAGATATTATTATAGAGTTGGATCAAGCACTGGGAATTCTTAATAATGAGGATTTAGTGTTACCGATTAGAGTAGCTATATTTCATTACTATTTTGGATACATTCACCCTTTTTACGATGGAAATGGGCGTACTAATCGTTTTATTTCAACAGCCTATTTGGCAAAATATTATCATCCTCTTATTGCATTACGTTTATCGGCTGTAATTAATAATAATAAAAAACAATACTATGATGCTTTTAAAATGACTACAGCCGAGATTAATGGGGGAGATTTAACAACATTTGTAATTGCCTTTATTTCACTTATTGAAAAAACGATAGATAGTGCGATTGAGCTATTAGATAAGCGCATAAATCGGTTAGTTGAAGAGAAATTTAAATTAAAAGCATTTTTTGAAGTTCAACATATCAAAGATTCACTGCTTCAAGAGATATATTTCTTATTATTACAAGCTCGATTATTTTCCTTGGGTGCTGGTATTAGTAAAGCTGAAATTATGAATGCTTGTGGTAAAAGTAGAGGAACTATTTTCACTAGATTTAAACAAATTCCAGAAGAACATCTCATAAGGGTAAAAAATAGTCGTATCGAATCGTATATGTTAAAAACAAGTATATTAGAGTAACTTGATAATATATAATTTGTAAGGGCAGTTGATTATATCAGCTGTCTTTTTATGTGTAAAATTTGTCACAGCATTCTCATATATTTCATGTATTTTATGATGTATACAAGTCATCCTGGTAGGTACCAGTTGGTGTAGTATTCATATAGTTTGAGCGGAAGAATATGAGGTATAGAGAATGAGAAAGAGCAATATTGAATTATTGCGTATCATTTCGATGATACTGATTATTATGCACCATTTTAGCGTGCACGGTTGTTTCCCCTTTACGCCAGATTTAACGTTTAATAAGGTGTTTCTCCAAGTATTTGCACTTGGAGGCAAGGCTGGTGTAGTCGCCTTTGTTATGATAACAGGCTATTTCATGATTTCTAGTAGTTTCAAGCTGCACAAGTTTGCCAAGTTAGTAGGGCAAATATGGTTTTACAGCATTGCCACGCTGGGCGTGGCTATGGGTTTAGGACTTGATACGGTGACGTCAAGAAACATGATGCTCGCCTTATTGCCCATTGGTGCCATGAGTTGGTTTGGTCAGAACTTTTTAGTCCTCTATTTACTAACGCCTATTATCAATCGAGTACTTCATTGGCTGCAGCATAAATATTACGTTATGCTCTTAGTGGGGTCCACGGTAATTTGGTTCTTAATACCAACGGCACTGAATTTGTGGCCTAATTTACCGCATACTACCTTTGGCTTTAAACATATCTTTTCCTTTATCGTGTTCTATTCGATGGGGGCGTACATCAAGCTGTACGGCTCACATATAACAAAGAAAATAGGTATTATATTTAGCACCATTGGCCTTGTAGGGGCCTTTCTAGGCGATATTCTCGTCGATGTACTAGCCATGACGAATCCAGTGTATATGAAACAGATTTTCTACTTTACGCAAAATGATTATGGATTCTTTCAATTGCTATTAGGTATTGGCTTATTTATTATTTTTTTGAAAGCAAAGATCACTTATCGTCCTTGGATTAATGTGGTAGCATCTACTACCTTTGGCATTTACCTATTGCATGATAATCGGTTATTCCTTCATCATATGTGGGACAATGTATTGGCAACGTATCAGTACTATGATTCATTAGTATTACCTCTGTATGCAATCTTTGTAGTGGCGCTCATTTTTGTCGTCGGTATGACCGTAGACTATGTGCGGTTAGCTTTCATAGAAAAACCTGTGATGAAAGCAATTACGCCAAGCCTCGACCGGATTCAGTCAAGGGTTGAGAAAGTACTGCCATTATAATGCGATTATCGGTGTTTTTTGGTATAATATATAAGTATTCTTACCATAAAACGGGAGGTAATTATAATGCGTAAATTCTTGTATATGTTAGCGGTATTGCTTGTATTAATTGGCATTAGCACAAACGATGTAAAAGCTCGTCAAGATGTGTATGCTACGACATATCTCGGTAATAACTGGTATGTAGATCAAGACTCTGTAAAGCGAGTTGGGGATATACTCAACTTTACGGTGTACACAACAGCAGGTCTTAGCTATAAAGTGACATCTAGCGATGATAACTATTACAATGCAGACGTGTTTTACGATAATAATAAACTCGTATCGGATAATGGCCAATCCCTCTGGAAATCTCCAGGCATGATGGCAGCTATGCGCGTGGCGCGTAAATAAAATAAAAGGCAGCGATTAAATCGCTGCCTTTTTTGTTAACATACTTTCGTATATTTCTATATATAAATTCTTATTGATTCGCTTATATGTTCGCCATATAATTATCTTAGGATAGCCGGCGAGGTTGGGCCTCTCTTCGTAAATGAAACGAGGGGTGTCTATGAGTGATTATGAACTAATCATGCTCCTACTTCAAGTAATGGCTGTTGTCATCGCTTTCGGAGCACTAGTAGCACTTATTTGCTTTGGAAAAAGCAAATAGCCCTTCGTTACCGCTTGGTAGCTAGATAAAACGAAAAGACCATTTCCTAATTTCTATTAAGTTTCGAGATGAGCCCGACGCAACTACTCGTTTGGCTATCTACCTATATTATAGGGATAAAGATATATATTGTCAAATTGAGATGAAATACTTTATAACAATGTACTCATATTTGATAATGAATGAATGCTAATTAGATAGTTATAAAATTGCATATGACTAAAACTGCATATTAATAATCATAAAAGCTGTACATACATAGATTAGATTGAACGGCTTTGATGTCAAAACAGTTTTACATCAAAGGTGGTTCAAATCGACTATGTGTGTACAGCTTTTTTATGTCTGTGTTTTTGTGTGAAAGCAGTCATTAGACTATCATTAAATCTTGTTTTACTATTTTTCTAGTTTATCTACTAAGCGCTTTACCGTTTCTTGGAAATCTTTATTTTGTGTTTCTAATGTTTGTACTCGTTGTTCCAATGCATTATAAGAGGCAGGAGACATGGTAGTAGGCAAAGATTTTTCAGGTTTGTAGGTGATGCCTACATTGGCCATGACATGATTGTTCATGGTAAATCCTGTGGTGAGTAGAAGATTATCTTTGTGATAATAGCCTATACCTAAGGCTACTGCATTAGCATTTTTATAATGACCGTAGCCTGCCATGTATTGAACGCGATTATCTGGATCATATGGTAACGGATGCAATGCAGCTAACGCAGCGGCGCTAGCATCGCGTTTATTGGATTTCGATTCGACACGCTGTACCTCTTGAGATACATGTTGTACAGATTTTTCAATGGTACTGATAGAATTATTAAGCTGTTGACTTGTACTTTTACCAAGGGTATCAATCATTTGATGAACGCCGTAGAGTTGGGATCCGTTGATTGCATCAGTAGAGGTAGCACTCACGCGACCTGCTGCAAGATTGGTGATTGTCCGTTCCTTGCCCTTAGCCCCTACGGATACTGTTGATACAGGGGCGGTGCCGGCATAGTTGACAGTAGTACCATTTTCAAAGGTATGGCTTGCTGTGCCGACTACATCGCCGTCTGTGGAATCATTGCCGAGGATAGCACCGTTTTTTAGAGAGGTGGTTACGTTGTTACCGAGGACAAAGGTATTTTCTCCCGAAATGTGGTTATAATTACCTACACTGTATGAATTGACCGCATCAATAGCCGTTTTGCCGTATTCGCCCTGGCCGAATACACCGGATGCGGTCGCTTTTTCAGATAGTGTATTATAAGAGCCTACGGCCAAACCTTTAGCGGCTTTTACGTTCACATAATGCCCTACGGCAAGGTCAAACTGACTGTTTACCGTCGAATTCGAGCCGATGGCTACGGAATTGCTGGCTTTACTGTTGGCACCCTGAAAGTTCTCAATCCACACGTTTTTATCACCTGCGGATTTTTCGCCCGATTGCGTCCCCATGACGATGAAGTCAAGGCTATATTGTTGCCTTGGGCATTGATACCCTTGCCCTTGCCGTTCGTCGCGCCGGCACCGTTGCCGAGGGTAATGTTGCCTCCTGTTCCGGCGGTGAAAGCTTGACCTTCCTTACCGATGTTACCGTTGTCATCAACGATATTGATCGGGGCCGCATAAACCGAAGCGGATAAAGCTACCATTACAACACTTGCTAATACAAAACGTTTTTACTCATCGTATACACTCCTTTGTGTAAAAACAAACTTTCACAAAACTTTCATAAAAGACTTACATGGCTACTATAATACCAAGTGAGTGTGTTGCAGATAGAATATTCACATATTACCGATAAATATACAATATATTCTATAGGGGTTTATAATTGGTAAGAAATCTATGTGACATAATCGAGACATAATTTTAAAGTTTGAATAGTTATATATGGATAATATTGTATCTTATTTGCATTGACAATTATCTATATATTTATATAGAATAGAAATGATTTCATGTTTTGTTCATGATGTGAGAATGAACAATTAACGTATATTATTATGTACGTAATCAGATGTGATTGTAAGTAAGAGTGTGTAATGAAATATACAATAGTGTTGTTGGCGGTTGCTTTTGGCATATCTGTCATGCCTGTGGAGGGTGAGCAGGTACATAAGACGGCGCAGTCTATGCAGACGACCACTGTAAAACAAGTTCATAGTTCTATAAAATTAGACAATATATTCCGCGTTAATTCGTCTCATACACCGAATCATGTCATCGGGCAGGGCGGATTAGAAATGCCGGAATCCACGGACAAAAAGACGACCCGTTATTCCGACACGGATGCGGTTAACTCTGCGTTACAGGCGGTGGTTATGACTGGTGTTCATTCTGCGATGCATGGGTCGAAGGCGAAGCCGTGGATGCAGCGAACCGTTTTGTCATTGCGCTTTCAGAAAAATTGGAAGCCCTTGTACGGTGTAGAAACCTTGCAGCCACTAGGTCATTATGATGAGAAGTCTCGCCATGTATGGTTTACGCAGGAGCGTTTAGCGAATGTGGCGGATACGGGGACGACGGCGAATGTAGGCGTTGGCTATCGTCGAATTGCGGCGAACGATGACCACTATTACGGCGGCAATCTGTTTTATGACCATCGGTTTAGAGGTAATCACGGTCGTATGAGCGTCGGGTTGGAGTATGTATCGGGCATCGGTGCATTCCGTGTGAACTGGTATCGCGGTGTATCTGGCGAGCGTTCCCTTGATGGTGCGACGCATCTGGAAAATGTGTCTAATGGGTATACTGCGGAATATGGTACTAGCTTCAAGAATGCTCGTTGGGCTCGCGTGTACATGGAGGCTTATCATTGGCAGTTGCGACGCGGTGTGGATAAGCACGGTTTGCGGATTGGTACGAAGTTGCAGCTCACACCGAGGATTTCCGTTGATATGGGCTATAATAAACTGGAGCATAAGCACGGTAGCCCTTACGGTAAGGTTATGTTCCGTCTAGCAGGCGTCGATACAGCGTGGTTCGGTGGTAACCATCGGTTGGATGCAAAAGCATCGGTTCGTGCGAATATGTTGGAAAATGTGCGCCGTCACCATACGGTGCACGTTGATTGATAGATTAGTATATATATTGATTATTTTGATAAAAGCCGCATAAGAATCTATATTTATTTTTAGATAAAAGCAATAGCTTAATTGTAGAATGAAATTGAACATATAAAAAGTCCATAATGAACCTTGTGTTATGATTTAAGTGACCAAACATAATCTAACCGAGGTAATCACTATGGACTATATTAATCATAACACGATATTACGTACAAATAAACACTTAAACCTTGAAGAACGCTTTTATGTAGAAAAGAGAATCGCCGCAGGTGATTCTGTTACCACTATTGCAACCGTATTAGGACGCTCTAGAACCACTATTTATACAGAACTAAAACGTGGTTCAGTTGTCCAAATTCGACAAGGTAAAGCCTGTATTATATATGTAGCAGATTCAGGGCAATTAACATATGAACAACAACGTCTTGGCTCATTTAATACAATGAAGTTAGGTTCCATAGAGTCCTTTATACTTTGGGTTGAAGAAAAAGTATTTAAAGAACATTGGTCTTTTGATGCTGTTGTCGGATATGCTAATCGTCAGTGCATATTTGCACGTAATGAAATGGTTTGTACAAAAACTTTATATAACTATCTTCATCAAGGTTTACTTGGGGTAAAAGCCATTGATCTGCCTTTGGTAGTACGTCGTTCTATGAGAAAATCTATTGTCAGAAAACATAAGCGCGAACGGGGGCAATTCATAGAACTTCGTGATGCTACAATTGAAACTCGTAAAGAATTTGGTCATTGGGAATTAGATACTGTTCGTGGAACAAAGGATAAAACAGATAACGTATTAGTGACGTTATTAGAGCATAAAAGCAGACTATATGTAGCGTTACGTTGTCCGTCAGTATGTGCCTGAGATGTAAAAGAGACATTAGAAGCGTGGTTAACTACCTTTAGGAAGAATGCTAAATTAGGCACAATATGTAAGACAATAACCGCTGATAATGGATTAGAATTTGCGGACATATCTGAACTTGAAGATGAAATACTATCTATCTATTTTACGCATCCCTATTCGGCTTGGGAACGAGGTTCTAATGAACGGCATAATGGTTCTATTTCGCCGCTTTATTCCAAAAGGGCAGCGAATAGAAAATGTCTCAGCCGATACACTTCAACGGGCCCTTCACTGGTGTAATAATTTGTCACGAAAAATATTACATTACAAAACACCACAAGAGGCCTTTTTAGAAGAAGTTAATAAAATAGTGGATTTAAGTACTGTTCAATTTCATATTGCAATTTAAGAGAGAAAAAGGTTGTTAAAGCTGTTCCAAAAAGCAAGTGGAAACCAGATCTAGTAACATATCCAGGAGAAAAGGTTCAGATTGATATAAAATACGTACCTCGTGAGAGTTTAGATTTTTCAACACAAGGAAAATCTTACTATCAACTTACAGCTATTGATAAGTTTTCTAGAAAGAGAATTCTAAAAATTATAGATGAAAAAAGTGTTACTAATACAAGTCAATTCTTATTAAATTTAGAAGGCAAAATGGGATTTCCTATTCATACAATACAAACAGATAATGGTCGTGAATTTACAAACTATGGAGTAAAAGATCGAGAGTGTTTATTTGATATTGTATTAAAAAGATTAGGAATAGAGCATAAGACGACAAGGCCATTTTCTCCGTGGCAGAATGGAAAAGTAGAGCGCAGTCATCGAATTGATGGTGAAAGATTCTATTCTCGTAAGTTTAATAGTATGGAGAGTTTTCTAAAAGTACATAGTCGATATGCTAATAGATATAACAACATTGCACAGAAAGTCTTAAACTTTAAATCACGGAACCAAGTTGTAACAGAGTACTTTATGAATCAAAAGGCATAGGTATTTGTCACAAATGTTTGATTACTCTAAATTAATTGTGAAAACAAGATGAAAAAAGTATTGATTTCGATAAAAAATAACGGTAGTATGAACCTGATTATCATCAGTGTATGTTATAAATGTATAATTAAAAGTTTTTAGTGTGTTTAAAATTATTATGTTGTTAAAATAGGAGTGATGTAATGAATTGAGTCTATAAGGTCGTGTATAATCGCACAAAAGGTCAATATGAAGTAGTGTCAGAATTAGCAAAAATGGGGGTAAGGCGAATGGCAACCCTCTATTAAAGTCTATTTCGACTTCAGCTAAAGGCTTAAGCAGAGCGTTGTTGGTAGGTATGTTCCTCATGGGAGGAATCTGCGGTGTTCAGGCGGAAACGATTAATGACGGTGATAAAATTGTTGCTGGTCCTAACATTTCTGTAACTAAGGATGCTGCAACTAATACGATTACCGTTGCTGCGACAGGTGTTGCTACTACCGCTGAAATGGCAACAGCTACAACAAATATTACCCAAAATAAGACAGATATTGGTACTAATAAAGCAGCAATCGAAACGAATAAGACAGCTATTGCTGCAAATAAAACTGCGACTGAAACCAATAAGACAGATATCGCTAAAAATAAGGCGGCTATAGATACTAATAAGAATGCCATTGCAACTAATACAGGTTCTATTAATACTAATAAGACTAACATTCAAGCAAATACTAATGCTATCAATGCAAATGAGACTGCAATTGGAACCAATAAGACAGATATTGGTAAAAATAAAGCGGCTATCAATACTAATACACAAGCCATTGATAAATTGAAAGAACTCAACACTGGATTGGGTTTAGATCCAACTAAACCGGGCATGAAGTATTTCAGAGCTAACTCCACAGGTGAAGATGCAAAAGCAATAGGCGAAGATGCTGTTTTCATAGGCGTTAAATCTTATGCCGGAGCACATGACACCGTAGCCGTGGGCAATAATGCCAGAGCCGCCGGTCAAGCTAGTAATAGTGTTGCTATCGGTAAGGATGCAACCAGCGGGTCATTTTCTGGTATGACTGCTGATGGTAACAGTAGCGTTGTTATCGGTGGCGGTCAATCCAGCGTATCCATTGGTGATAAAGCTAATGTGCGTGGCAATACTTCTATCGCTATGGGTAAAAGGGCCACAGTATATAATGATGGTGCTAATACTCAACTTGTGAGCAATAGCATGGCCATCGGTACCGATGCTAAAACCTATGCATCAAATAATGCGATAGCTATCGGGAATACTACTACTGTTGAAAAGAGCAGCAATAGCGCTATTGCTATTGGTGATGGAACAATTGTTAGAAGTGAAGCCGGTGTTGCTATCGGTAAGGAGACAGTTACGTCCGGAAAAGATAGCTTATCTTTCGGTACGGAAGCGAAAGCTGGTGATGTAGGCGCAGTTGCGATAGGTAAAAAAGCTTCGGCAGGTCAAGCAGATTCCGTTGCCATTGGTACTGAAGCACTAGCTAATGCAGATGCAGGTATCGCTATTGGTAATAAGGCTGAATCTACCGCTACAGGCTCTGTTGTTGTCGGTAATAATGCCGGTAAAGGTATGGTTGGTGACTTGTTGGGGGCTAAAGGTTCTCATATTGTCATCGGTGACAATGCCGGTCATGATATAGATGGTCAACAAAATATCGCTATCGGTTATAAAACTGGTAAATCCGTTAAAAGTGATCATAATGTGGCTATCGGTTCTGAAGCAGGTACAAATATAGGGTCTAACGGTAACACATTAGAAGGTAAAAACGTATCCATCGGTTATCATGCCAATAAAAATGATGCTATTATTGCTAGAATTCAATCCACTGCTATCGGTAGTGAAACAATTGCAGCTGATGATGCAGTAGCTATCGGTTGTCAAGTTCGTGCTAACGATAACGGTTCTACCGCAATCGGTTTTAATGCAAGGGCAACAAATGCAGCCAGCGTTGCCATCGGTCAAGGTGCTCGCGCTGAAGATGGTAATTTCGCTATTGGGAATAATTCAGTAGCGACCGCTGCTATGAATACGGGTACCGGATATTTAACCGGTCAAGCAAAACCAAGAAACGTGGTTTCCGTAGGTGACACCGGTGCATTGCGTCGTATCGTAAATGTAGCCGATGGTTCTGCGGATCAAGATGCAGTTACAGTAGCACAATTGAAAAGATCCATTGATGATACAGTGGCTCGTGTAACGAATGCCGGAGCTGGTGGTGCCGGCAATACCGGGATATTCTGCGATACCGTAACCACAGGCCCTGCCGATAATAGCATTACTCTTCGCAACACGAGCGGTAAAGGTACTATTGTCCGCAATGTGGCACCAGGTGTATTAGATACCGATGCTACTAACGTAAAACAAATTAAAGAATTGGTAGATACTTCGAAAACGCATTATTACTCTGTAAAATCATCGAATAATAATAACTTTAACAATGATTTGGCTTTTGGTGTAGATTCTATGGCTGCCGGTGTGAGTATTAAGGCATTAGGCGAACGAAGCGTTGCTATTGGTAATAACAATGAGGCCCAAAGTACGGGCAGTATCACTCTTGGTGTAGGATATTCTGACGGCAATGCTGCAAATGGTCTAAAACAAACACTTGCCATTACCGGTTATGAATACAACATGGCTATCGGTGCCGGTGCTCAATCCGCAGGTAATAGTTCTATTGCTATGGGTACACTGGCTACATCATCCATTAAAAACAAAGACGATGCGGTAGATAAAGCGATTGCCATCGGTTATTCCGCAGGCGTATCCGACAGCAAGGCGATTGCTATCGGTAGCGATAACAGCAACAATCCGGCAGGGACTGGAGCTACTATTACAGCTACTAATTCCGGTGTATTCGGTAATCAAAACCGTTTAGAAGGTGATAACAATACCATCGACACATCCAATACAGCACGTGATCTCTCCGATACTCAAATATTGGGTAGCAATGTGACGGCAACATTGGGTAATTCCGTATACTTAGGTAGTAAATCCGCTTATGTAGTAGCCGGTGCCAGTACAAAAGGCATGGATGCATACACAGGTAACGGTACCTATAACTATGCAGGTGGTACACCTGCAGGCGTAGTCACTGTCGACTCCGTAGGCAAGGAAAGACGGATTCAAAATGTAGCAGCTGGTTTGGTAAGTACCACCAGTACAGATGCTATCAATGGTAGCCAATTGTATAACCATACATTACCATTGTGCTTTGGCTCCGACAATTCTACAATCGGTGCTACCGCAGCGGCTGACAATAATGTGATACACCGTGGTTCCAATCAAGCTATGTCTATCCTTGATGATAAAGAAATCACTCGCATCAAGTATAAAGATGAAGATGGTACGACTCATCAAGTGGCAACCAAAGACGACGGCATGAAATACGGTGGTGACAGCGGTAACGTTATCAAGAAGAAACTTAACACTCAAGTCAATGTTAAGGGTGGCATTTCCGATGAAAGTGAATTAGTGGATGAGGCTAATATCGGTGTTGTTTCCGATGGCACAGATACCTTGAAATTGTGCTTGGCAAAAGACTTGCAAGGTCTTAACACTGTAAATGCTAATACAGTCAATGCTACAAACGTTAATGCGACAACAGTAAAAACAGGTGACAGCAGCTTAACTAACAACGGTTTGACTATCGAAAACGGTACAGCCGGCAAGCCTGTTTCTGTTACTAAAGACGGTTTAGGCGACGGTGGGAATAAGATTGTAAACGTAGCACCTGGCGAAGTTTCCGCAAACAGCACAGATGCTGTAAGCGGCAGCCAATTATATGGTTTAAGTGGTCGCGTTTCTAAATTAGGTACACAAATTAACCGTGTAGGCGCTAATGCCGCTGCGTTAGCCGGTTTACATCCGCTAGACTTCGATCCTGATGATAAATGGGATTTCGCGGCTTCCTATGGTAATTACAAAGGCACAAATGCCGTTGCTATTGATGCATACTATCGTCTTAATGAAGACACTATGGTCAGCGTAGGCGGTTCTTTCAGTGGCGGCGAAAACATGCTTAACGTAGGGGTAAGCTGGAAATTTAGTCAAAATAATACGGTATCTCGTTCACGCGTTTCCGTAACAAAAGACGTGTTGGGCTTGAAACAACAAGTAGAAATGTTGACTAAGAAATTAGAAGCTTATGAATCCGGTCAAGCTCCGGTTCCTGGAAACGGCTCTCGTCATTCCATGGTATTCCCTGATGTTCCTGAAAATTACTGGGCATATCAATATGTTAAGACATTGGGAGAACGTGGATACTTACAAGGTTATTCTGATGGAGAATTCAAAGGCAATCGTGCGTTAACACGTTATGAATATGCGGCTATCATCTATAGAGCCTTACAAAATGGTGCACCTGCAGATGGAAATATGGCTCGTTCTGTTGATGAATTCGGCTCCGAACTCGAATTTATTAGAAATATCGATAGATTCCGTGTGGATCGTGTGTCCGGCGGAGATAATGATCGCAATAAGGTAGAACGTGTTCGCATCAACGATAAAGACGATGTTGACCAAAACGACTACAGAGATAACTATGGATCTCGCATTGAAAAAACAAAATAATCGATGTATCATAGCATATTATTAGGGAAATGAAATACTATTTCTCACTAAGAAAAAGGAAATGACATAGCATTTCTCACTAAAAAGAGATGGCTGATCAAAAGAGATTGGCCATCTCTTTTTGTATTCATATGGAAAGTTTATGAAGTAAAATTAATAAATGATATATGTTATATTAGACGTTTTGTCCTCTTTGTTAAAACGGTTTAGCCTATATTTATGAGGTTTTGCAACGAGTTATGTAAAACGTTTACAAATTTTTTCAATATGCTATAATATTCATGTAATTATCATGATTTTGTGATAAATGTTTCGCCAAATAGAGACGAAATTAATGATCATGAATTGGAGATTGAACGAAATGAACAAACGGAAATGTTTATTAACACTGTTAATCAATGGTGTATTAATGTCGAGTCTTTGCATTGCCTATGCGGCACCTGACAATAATCCGGGTTCCGGTAACGGTGTGGCTATTGGTACAGGTAGTAATGCACCAAAAGCAGAAAATGTGGCTGTTGGTAAGGGTGCCAGTATCAGTTATTCTAATGGAGCAAGTAATGCTACAGGCGATATTGTTGTAGGTAATGGCGCTAATATTAATAACTATGCGAGCCAAGGCGGTAGTGTTGCCATCGGTAAAAATGCAAAAATCGAAAACATGGCAGGTAGTGTAGAGGCAAGCTTTGCCCTAGGCCAAACGACTTTCAGCGGAAGCTGGCTCTCATCTGCTAGAATCCCTGCAGATCCTACGAAGGTTGTGGGTAGTGTTGCAATTGGTGATAATACATTTGCACGTACCGGCAGCACCATGATCGGTTCTCATAATTATAAAGGTAAGTTGGGTGATATCGATGTAGATAGTGCTACGACTAGAACCTATGCTCTTAATGCATATGCTACAACCATCGGTGCTAACAGCTTTAGTAATGGCGCTTTCACTACGAATACAGGTACATATAATATCATCATATCATCTCTAGTGAGTATAATGGTGGCCGTATGGCTAATCCACTAAAGAATTTTGGTGCTACGATTACCGGTTCATTAAACAGCATTGAATCGCAAACCGCTAATAACCGGTATGCAGGTATTGCGAACAGTATCGTAGGTACAGCGAATAGAACATTTAATTCCAATGGTTCTATCGTAATGGGTGTCGGCAATGAGATTACAAATTCCATTACTACCATTTCGGCTCCAAGTGACGGTGGTAATTCTGCTAAGGCATTAGCTGATAGTTTGCGTGGCGCTATTAAAAACTCTAAGAGTGGCGGTGCTACTATGGCTCTCGGTGGTGGTAATAAGGCCGACTATACATTGCGCACATCCATAATCGGTGTCAACAACACGATCACGGGTACTAGTGGTGATGAAAGCACTAATAACCTTTCTATCGGTGTTGGTAATACAGGGGATAAGGTTAAAAATACAACCGTAATCGGTACGGAAAATAATATAACTAACTCTACAGGGACGCTAGTTCTTGGCGATAAACGTACAGTAACGAACGCTAGCCATGCGGTTGTTATGGGCTCCAGCGATAACGGCACAACGATGAATGTCGATGATGCGGTAGCTGTAGGCCACAATACAGATGTTTCCGTAGCAGGTGGTGCCGCTATCGCTAGTGAAGCAAAGGCCGGCGTTGATAAAGGTGAAGTTGGATATGATCCAAGTACAAAGGCTGCATCCACTAAAACGAACGCTACATGGAAATCGACGCGTGCTGCAGTATCTGTCGGCGATGTGGACAATGGTGTGACTAGACAAATTACGTCTGTAGCAGCCGGTTCAAAAGATACAGATGCTGTTAACGTGGCACAACTTAAACAATTACAAAACCAAGTAAATTCTGTTGGTTCAACAACTGTTAGCGCAGGTAATCACATCAAAGTAGATGCTATGACAAACGGCAATGTTAAGGACTACAAGGTTAGCTTGGCTGATGATATTACTAATCAAATCAACAATAACACAACGAATATCACGAACATCCAAGGTGATGTTAATAACATTAAACAAGATGTAACTAACATTCAAAATAATATTACAAATATCGGTCAAAATATTTCTCGTTTCGATAGAAAAATCAATCGAGGTGTAGCAGGTGCTGCCGCTCTTGCCGCTTTACATCCATTGGATTTCGATCCTGATGCAAAATGGGATTTCGCAGCCGGTTATGGTCATTTCCACGATGGTAATGCCGCTGCATTGGGTGCTTTCTATCGCCCTAATGAGGATGTACAACTCAGCATCGGCTCCACATTGGGTAATGGTGAAACCGTTGTTAATGCCGGTCTTTCCGTGAAAGTCGGCGCTCATAGCAATGTATCCCGTTCCCGCGTAGCTGTTGGCAAGGAAGTGTTGGAACTTAAGAAAACCGTAGCCGTACAAAATGCACAAATTCAAAAATTGACTGCCATCATCAATAGCTTGGCAGGCATGAATATGAAGGTGGATCGCACAACATTGTTCCCGGATGTACCTAGCAATCACTGGGCTTATGATGCAGTATATGCACTTTCTGAACGTGGATTGGTAGAAGGGTATCCTGACGGTACATTCGGCGGAGACCGCATGATGACTCGTTATGAATTCGCTCAAATCGTATACCGTGCTATTCAGAACGGTGTAAGGGTAGATGAACTTCTCGTAACGGAATTTGGTCCTGAAATGGCGTTGTTCCGCGTGGACACAGTTGCAAAAGACGCTAACGGTCAACCAACTATCGAACGTGTCAGAGTTAACAAAAAATAATTAATCAGATACCGCATTGAGTTTTGTTTATATTGATTGATGTATCGCATATTGATTAATAGGTATAAATTATATTAGGAATAATATAATTAAAGACTTATATATTACCATACTATCTGATTAAAATAGACAATAAATAGGGTAGTAACTGCCGAAGTTGCTACCCCATTTTATTATTGTCTTTAGACTGGTTCGCGACGTAGTCGCGAATCATAAAACCACCCGCTATGCGGGTGCGGCAACGAAAGTTATACAAAAAAATCACCTTGCTTAAGTATAATGTAGGTGTTCAAGCCACATTATATGCAAAAGAAAGGTGATTTTATATGGCAACAAAGACACAGAGCCTTGCGCACACAAAATGGTTATGCAAATACCACATAGTATTTACACCTAAGTATAGACGTAAAATTATATATAATCAATACAGAAATAGTTTACGTGAAATACTGAGACGTTTATGCGAATATAAGGGCGTCAAGATTATAGAGGGGAGCTTATGGCAGATCATGTGCATATGCTAGTATTAATCCCATCTAAAATATTAGTTTCATCTTTTATGGGGTATTTAAAAGGTAAAAGTGCACTTATGATGTTCGATAAACACGCAAACTTAAAGTATAAATTTGGAAATAGGCACTTTTGGTCCGAGGGTTATGTTAGTACAGTAGGTTTAAATGAGGCTACCGTAAAGAAGTATATACGTGAGCAAGAGTTACATAATCAAATGAAAGATAAACTTAATGTAAAAGAATATGAGGACCCTTTTAAGGGTAGCAAGTAATACATATCCCCTTTAAGGGGACCGTTACGAGTCAATGGCTATGCGGCTTGAACGTAGTGAAAGCCAGCGCCTTTAGACGCTGGCCTAGTAATACGGGCTTATAGCCCGTGAGCAAACCACCCGTTTTACGGGTGGTTCTGATTATCCTAGTACGACAGGGGGTTATAGGACAAAACGTGTTGGTACTTTAATCCCAATCATTGAAAGATAATTTGTCATAGTTATGCAAATCACCCCAAGTTGGAATTATGCCTTGAAGTTGGGCTCTTTCATTCATAGAACTATATATTTTAAAAATACTTGCATCAGTTGGCATTACCTTAAATATTTCTTTTGCAGAAAGCGGTCTTGGTGAGTGTAAATAACACCACCAGAAGACCGCTTTTATACGTTTTTCTACAGACATCCCTCGATGGTAACGCAATAAACGTCTGAGTTGTGCGTTTACTCCGCCTTCAATAGGGTTATTAGTCCTCGGACATTCTTTATCCAACACCAATGTTTCATCTAAATATCGAAATATTGTCTCTGTATTAATTAATACCACCAGAGAGTTATAGGCTTTTAATAATCGTTCATGCGTAGCTCTTAAATTATCACTACTATCACGTGTCATTTCACTTAGAAACTCTTTAAAAGTCACTCTCCAATTAAATAATCGTTGAATCCATATTTGTGCTTCTTCCTGAGTTTTTACAGTATATAGATCGTTTGCTAAATCTCTTAACATAATGCCTGCTAACGTCTTAGGACGTCTAGTAGTATAGCGATGCACTTGCCATACGGCATGGACAAAACATCGTTGAAGTTTGGCAGTACGCCAAACTTTTTTTAATGCTTTTCTAAGACCTGGCCCACCAGCAGAAACTACTACAACGGGTGTCGCTATTCGTTGCATAAGAGCTTGCCATGAACGGGATTGTTCTGACCTACATAAATACCATCCTAATACATGCTCACCATCAAAGCAGATTAAAATACAAGCTTTTTTAGCTAAATAAATTCCATCAACGAATACCACGTCTCTCGGAGTTTCAATCTTGGGAGACATAGGCCATATTTGCCAAAAATCAGCTATTTGTCTACGAAATGTACGGCCTTGCCCAGGCATGTCACGCTGCGTTTCTTTACTAAATAACCACTTTAAAAATCGATGAAAACATTTAGTCGTATTATCAATAGTTTGTGTGAAAGTGATGTTACAGTGCTTGCAATGCCAGCGTTGTGATCCAGCTTTAGTTTTCTCATATTTTTGACAAGAAAATTCACAATTTATACATCTTATTAGCATGATTATTCTCTCCACTTAGAACACAGTTTTTCTAAGAAGATATAACCCTATTTAAGCCAGTGAAATCAAGGAATATGGGACTTTCTACCAACACATTTTGTCCTATAACCCTAAATTTGAAAATAGACACTTTTGGTCCGAGGGTTATTATGTTTGTTTAGTAGGTTTAAATGAGGTTATTGTAAAAAAGTATATACATGAGCAAGAGTTAGATGATCAAATGAAAGATAAACTTAGTGTAAAAGAATATGAGGACACTTTTAAGGGTAGCAAGTAATACATATCCCCTTTAAGGGGAATGTTACGAGTCAATGGCTACGGGCTTATAGCCGTTGAGAAAACCAACCGTTTTACAGGGGGGGTTCTGATTGTGAAAGTATAAATTGTAGATTGAGACTATATATGAGCAATCAATAAATCTTTGTAGAATATAGAAATTAATGAAATATTAAAATATAAGAAAAACACATCTTTTATTATCTAAATATTAAATTAATGTATAGACTTATGTAAATAATGAAATAAAGATGAATAAAATGTTGACGGGAGGGGAAAACATTTGGTAGCATATATATATATAGTGTGTACATCAAATATAGAGACAAAAGGAGTGTATAGATATGGGTCTGAATCATATATACAAAGTTATATGGTCAAAAACCAAAAACGCCTGGGTTGTAGTGTCGGAAATTGCAAAGCGAGACGGCAAATCTACCGTTAAATCTGTAGTTACATCACTGGCTGGTAAAAGTGTGGCAGCTGTGATGGTGGCTATGGTTATGTGCGGGGGAGTGGCATCGGCCGCCACTGGTACTCAATATGGTACTGGAGCTACGGCCACTTATAATAACTCAGTTGCAGTAGGTGAAAATGCGCAAGCAATAAATTCTGAAGTTACCCTAGTCGGTGCTAACTCAAAAATAAAAGGTCAAAATTCATCTGTTGTAGGTATTAATAATGAGGATTATGGTGTTTATGGTACGTCACCTGCTGGTAATCAAATTCTTGGCTCAACAAATAAAGTAAAAGGTCAGAATAATATTATTATTGGTAATGCAACTACCATTTCTTCGGAAGGTAATGCATCATCAATTAGTAGTGATTCGATGGGGAATTATAATGTTGCAGTAGGTAATAATCAAAATATTGGTGGGGATAAAAATATATCTATACTTTCTGATGGCTATAGACTAAGAGGAAAGCAAAATATTTCAATTGGATATGGTAGTAAGGTCGGTGATAGCAGAAATGCTGAATTTTCTTTAGCGATTGGGGCGGCTAGTGCTCAAGGTAATAATACCGTTGCAATTGGTCATTCTGCACTTGCTGAAAATGTACATAATAGTAATACATCTATCGCTATTGGCACATTATCTCAAGCCACCGACTCTATTGCTATTGGTTCGAATGCATCTACTGTAACTGGTAATCGTTCTTATTTATCTGCTCAAGGGAGTTCTGTAAATATAGGTTTTGGTAATGCTATAGCATCTAATAAATCTGTTGTTTTAGGGGCTAATAATAATTATGGTTTTGGTGGAGGCGTACCTGTAAGTACTGATGGTGGTGTAGTTATTGGTCATGATAATAATATCTCAGGTGCTAAAAATGAGGTAATTATTGGTAGTGGAAATAATACTAATGGTGAATCACAAATAGCGATTGGTACTAATATTCAGTCAAATACTCATTTATGGGGCGTAAAAGGGGCAGTAGCTATTGGTAATGATTCAGAATTTGCAATACTTAATAAACCAAGTGGTACCTTAAATATTAATGGGGTAAACTTAGATGCTTCCAACTATGCTGGCAACTCTTCATCACTAACCTATGGGAATACTTTTTCTATTGGCAAACTTAATAATGAACGCCAACTTAAAAATGTTGCCGCCGGTGAGATTTCCGCAACTTCCACAGACGCGGTTAACGGTAGCCAATTATACGAAGCTGTTAGAGCTGTAACTGCCGGTGCTAGCCCTGATGTGTATATGCACGTTAATGATGGGACTGCTACACAAGGTACTGGTGGAGGTAATAATTTAGGTAAAGCCAACGAAAAAAGTGGTGCTTTAGGAAATTATTCTATCGCTGTGGGTAAAAATGCACAATCTCAAGGAATAAACTCTATTTCCATTGGTTACCAAAGTGGTACCACTAATGATGAGTCTATTGCTATAGGTGGAAATGCTCATGTCAATAGTAGTCATTCAATTGCTATTGGTAGTGATGCTAATACTAGTGGTACTTATAGTATTGCTATGGGGGCAAGCTCTGTAAATGGTGATAAAAACTTAGCGTTAAACAATTCATATGTTTATAGTGGAAACGATTCAGTCGCTATAAATGGAAGTTTAGTTGCGGGTAATAATAATATTGCTATTGGCGGTGCCTATATAGGTGCAGGACGAACATACACTCGCGATGCTTCTGGCAATCCAACATCAAATATTATGTATATGCAAACCGCAGCACCATCCTTAGGGATATCTAGTATGCAAGGTGAGCAGTATCTAGAACCTGTAAAAAACAGTATTGCTATTGGTAACAATGCATACGTAACTCGTAGTAATACGATTGTTATGGGTGATAAAACTTTTGATAATATTAAGTCTAGTAAAACTGCAACTGATTTTATAGCACCGACTAAAAGTAAATTTTCTAGTATTTTTAGTGGTAGTATAAACTTATATCATGAAGGAACATTAGGAAATTCAGTATATCTTGGACATGATTCTTATGCCTTTACTCCTGATGCTTTGACTGATAGTGAAACGAATACAAGTGGTGAGAATAGTATCCATACTAAAAAATACGATGCAACTGGCAACATCGTTGTAAGCAACAACACAACAGGCGGTGCATTCGGTAAGGTAAGCAAAGCTACTATCAATGGTGATGAAATTACTGGCTTTGCGGGAACTCAATCTGTTGGTGCCGTAACAATTGGTGCTGGCGATTACGAACGTCGTATCCAAAACGTTGCTGCTGGTGAAGTATCTGCTACATCTACTGACGGTATCAATGGTTCTCAATTGTATGCCGTTGCTAATACATTATCCAAGAATATGTCTAGCTATATGCATATAAATGATGGTACAGGCACACAAACGGTAGGTAATGCGACTACAAACTATGGGTACTCTGGCTCTAAGGCGGGTGCAACAGGAACAAAATCCATTGCAGGTGGTGTTAATGCACAGGCTGCTGGTGAAAAGGCAATAGCTATTGGTGCTGATGCAACGGCTTCAGGCGAAGCAGCAATTGCTATAGGTAAATCTGTAACAACTGATTCTGATAGTAAACATTCAATTGCTATGGGGGAAACTAGTAATATAACTGGTACAGTTGGTGCAGTTGTATTAGGACAAAATAGCTCGATAACATCATCTGTACCTGGAGGCCCGGCTAATAAAACGAGTACATCTAGTCTGGTTATAGGACGTGATAGTCATATTACTGATAGTATGTTGTCAGTAGCTATTGGATCTAGCGCAAATATTTCACAAACTCAATATGGGGTAGCAATTGGTAGTTTAGCTAATATTACTAATAGTGATAATGCTCTGGCATTGGGTGCAAGTGCTAAAGTCACAAATGCTACTGTTGGGATTGCTATTGGTGGTGGCAGTGAGGTTACTGGTAACGGTGGTATTGCGATTGGGGCTCAATCAAAGGCTTTTGGTTACTCATCGATTTCAATTGGTATAGGCAATGAAGTAAAAGGTAATAAATCCAGTGCCATCGGTGATCCATCATACATCGATACCACAGCAACAGGTACGCATGTACAAGGTAACGATAATGGTACGGCTACAAATCCTATTAAGGCCTCTGAATCTACGTTCATGGGTAATACAAACCTTGCCGGCACAGCTGGTACAACAGGCATTCATGTAGTAGGTAATAGTAATTCCGTAGATTCCTCGAATGTTATGGTTATGGGCAATGGCGTAACCGTAGGTACAGGCCTCGATGGTGCCGTAGTTCTTGGTAATGCAAGCTCTGCTGATCAATATGCAGCAGCTACCGATTCCACCATTAATGGCGTTACTTTCGCAGCTGCTGGCTATGCTGGTAATACAGGTCTTAACAATGGTTCTATTGTATCTGTTGGTGCCAATGGTGCAGAACGTCAAATTAAGAACGTTGCAGCTGGTGCGGTCACAGCCACCTCTACAGATGCAGTTAATGGTTCTCAATTGTATAAAACAGCTGAAACCATTTTAAAAATGCCAATTAACATGGCTGGTGACTCAGGAGATACCGTTGGTCTAAAACTTGGTAAAACGGTAAATATTAAAGGTTCTGTTGCCTCTGGTGCCGATGTAACCGATGGTAACATCGCTGTTGTAGGAGATAAGGCAACTAGTACATTGAGCCTCAAAATGGCTAAAAACCTTACAGGCCTAACAAGTGGTACTTTCACAGATGCTACTGGTAACCAAACCGTTATCAATGGTGCTGGCGTGACAGTCACACCTACTGGTGCAGGTGCCACACCAATTTCTATTACTACTAGCGGCATTAACGCGGGCAATCAAGAAATCAAAGGCGTTAAGAAGGGCACAACCGACGATGCTGCTGTTAACAAGAAACAAATGGACGATGCGTTGGCTGGTATTTCCTCCACATTGACGATCAATGATGGCACAACTGATGGTTCTGTAAACCTTAAAACTGGTAAACTCAAGGTTGTTGGTGAAAGCGGTACAAATGCACTTGTTACGACTACTGTATCTGGTGATACTATTTCCGTTGGTACAAGCACAAAATTACAAAACGCTGTAACTGCTGCAGAAAAATCTGCCGACAAAGACTTGTCTAATTTGTCTACAACGGGTTCTGATAAAGTTAAAACACTTGCTCAAGATGCTGTAAAAGTGGCTGGTACAGGCCTTGCTACTGTTAGTGATGCTACAGCTGCTGGTGTTAAAACATACACAGTTAATGTAGACGAAGGTAAGCTTGTTATCGATGACACTACTGGTAAAGTGGGCGCTGCTGGTTCTACACAAGGTACAACAGCTGGTAAAAATGGTGTAGCTACTACGCAAGATGTAGCA
>NZ_JAGZYE010000009.1:0-61843 GCF_018378075.1 Veillonella parvula | reverse complement strand
GGCTTGAACGTAGTGAAAGCCAGCGCCTTTAGACGCTGGTCTAGTACTACGGGCTTATAGCCCGTGAGCAAACCACCCGTTTTACGGGTGGTTCTGATTTATGTAGATATTATGAGTATTTACATCTTCACATTCTTCTGACACGGCATTGAGGCATGTAGCAAGTCGCAGTAAATCAAATTTACAACCAATATAACACTTTCCATTGTGTATATTTAATTTTATTTCTTTTTCATTGTAGAAGCAGTAAGTTTGTCAAAATCAGATTTAAACTCTCGATCCTGAATAATTCGATATTTTTTAAATTCTTCTTTAGCTAAGTTATCCGCCACTTTCTTCGATATTTTCCCTGCGTTAGATAGGATATCATATTCATTAAACTGCAAAAAACTGTCTAGCCTGTAAGACCAATCGTCCATCATCATAAGATTTTTACGTCTTGCTTGATTTTCCGCATAGTCTAGAAACATGCTGACGATATTATTGAGCTCGGATATTTCTTCTTGTAAAAGATAATTTTTAGCTATAACTACATCTGTACTTATGATTTTGCCATCAGGCGCGGTTTTCCATGTAGTTAATCCCATATGGGGCTTGTTATGGTCTGCACGATCAGCAATAATTTCAGCTGCAGTTTTATTGGTAATAGCCCAATGCAATTTATTTTGAACAGTAGCATAAAATTGCTTTGCTTCAATACTATCTTTGTCGTAGTCATAACTACATTGTGCAAAAATATCTGTAATCTTCTGATAAAATCGACGTTCAGATGCACGTATTTCTTTTATACGGGCTAATAATTCATCAAAATAATCTTTTCCAAATTGGCGTCCGTTTTTCAGCATGTCATCATTAAGCACAAACCCTTTGACAATATATTCTTTTAATGTGTCTGTAGCCCACATTCTAAATCTAGTAGCCTCTTTGCTGTTTACTCTATATCCGACAGCAATAATGGCATCTAAATTATAGAATATTACCTGGTAGGTTTTTCCATCTTCTGCAGTATGTGCAATTTTTGCACATACTGAATTTTCATCTAATTCTTGATTAGCAAAAACATTTTTTAAATGTTTGCTTATTACTGTTCTATCTACGCCGAATAGCAATGCAATTTCTTTTTGTGACATCCAGAATGTTTCATCCTTAAATAAAACATTTGTTGTCATATTGTCATTGTCGGATTGATATATGATGATATCGCCTTGTGGTGCAATGCCATCAGGGAAAAAGAAAAACATATAAGCTTCACCTCCTATTATTTATATATAACGAATCATTTATTATTTATGTTTTAATTTCAGGAGTTCTATATACTCAACTGCTTTCTCCATATCCTCCTTACTAATATCTTTTGCTGCAGAGAATAGCATACGAGCACCAGGACGTGTGCGCAAGTACTCAGTGAATTCAGCTACTTCAGCGTCTTTATAGTACTCTTTAGGCGTGTCATCCCAGCCCATTATTAGAGCAGGAGATACATTAAATATTTTGGCTAATCCTTCTATTTTATCTGAAGGTATATTTGTAATTATATTGTTTTCATATTTATATAACGTTTGTTTTGAGACTCCAATCCTATTGCCGACTTCTTCTAGAGTCATTTTATTTTGAATCCTGAGATTTTTGATTTTATCTCCTTTGTTGGGAGTCATTAAATTTACCTCGCTCTAAATATAATCTTCTCCATGAGTCAATATTACACCGTTTTAACTTAATACGCAACATTTTACAAATGATTTTAACATAAATAACTTAATAAGTTACTTTTGCAAAGGAGGTGATGTATTGATTGATGTAAATAAGATAAAATGTTCAATTGTTAGTGCTGAAAAAACTCAAATAAATGTTGTTAAAAGATTAGGGATTACTCCTAAAACGTTTTCTATTAAATTAAAGAAAGGCGTATTTAGATCTGATGAAATTGAGGTTATGATTGATTATCTTTCAACTGAAGCCCATCTATTTATTTTTTTTGCGAAAAAAGCAATCTAATAAGTTACGAATTAAAGGAACAAACGAGTTGAAGGAAAGGAGAGAAAAAATGAAGCCAAATAGTATTTTGAACACAAACCAATATACAAAGGTGGTTATAAAGAGAGAAGACGACGATACCCTTGTTGCCGTTATAACTGATGATAAAGAACCTGTACCAGAGTATGTCGCCGTCTGCACTCCTAATTACAATTAACCTTTTGGTGGATGAGGATCATGTCCGTGACTGTCCTTTTGAGCTATCCGGCCATCTTTATTGTGGATTACTAATTCACTTTTTTGATTGAGACTAGCTTGTCTTCCGTAATCAATCGCCGGTTTCTTTTGGTCGAAGTGTTTAGATGCTCTTGAATTTCCTTCGCCTTTAACATCCCAACCACCGTTTTTAGATGGTACGACATGTTGATTTTTGCCCATATAATCACCTCCCTTCTAAGGTGATTATACAAATATAATTTTAAAAACATACAAAATACTCATGAATTATTCATGAATATAGATAAAAAATTATAAATTAATTTATGAAACTAAAAATATATAATTATTGAGTAGAAGCTTATGAGTCAATTGCTATGCGGCTCGAACGTAGTGAAAGCCAGCGCCTTTAGATGCTGTTCTAGTACTACGGGCTTAGAGTACGTGAGAAAACTATTAGTTTTACGGGTGGTTCTGATTTATATCCGTATTGGCATACTTTCATATTATGTGTACAATCATAGTAATTAGTAATATACATTTATACATGTAGTTTTCAATATGAGAGAAGATTATGGTTTTTAATTATGGTGAGACGTTGCGTATTCGAAGGGATCTATATACGATTTTAGGCAAGATACGCTATATTGATACTCATGGAAAAATTGGGTATGAGTATAAGTTAGTTAGACATAAGAATAATGCAGAGTTTTGGCTCAGTTGGGATAAGAAGCGAGATGCGTACCAGTTTTCCAAGTTGTGTGGAAAAGCACTACCAGCCGATATGAAACTCATAGATAGTGGTTATGAGATGGTAACGGGCACTTGGGGTGAGGTAGACGTAGGTACTACTGATACTGCTAAATATAAAGAGTATGAAAATGCTGATGGTACTGCTACGTTTTCTGTTCAAGAGTGGGCTTTTGAAATGGAATATTCAAAAGGCTTTTACATTAATAAAGAATACGTATCTGTCGAAAAGGATTCAGAGGTAACCGAGTCTATTCTAGATAAAATGGATACGATTAAGAAGCTAAAGTTCATAGGACCAATCGGTTGGATTTTGGGGAACTTACTACTTTATATGCCAATCTTTGATATAAAAATATTGAATGATGTACGGGATGTACTTACCTGGCCTTATATAGTAGCTGGGAGTATAGTCCTTGGTATCATTGTGGTTTGTGCTTTCATTATTTCCAGAACTATGCGTTGATGAAAACACATCGGTTATATAGGAGTCCCTTTCGTGGGGTAAATAAAAGGTCGTAACATGTATTTAATACATATTACGACCTTTTTACTATAGGATTTATTTGTTAGGGGTTAGCTATTAGCTTCAGCTGGTTGAAGTTGTTCAAGTTCAGCTTCTTTAGCATCTAATTCTTTGGCGCCAAAATGAGCCAATACACAGAATGTAATACAAAGAACACATGCTACTAATAAAAGATAGAAACCTGCATTCCAACCAAATTTATCTGCTAAAACACCAAATAGTGTTGTACCTAAGTTTGCACCAACAATGTAACTCATGAATCCACGAAGACCAACAGCAGAACCTACTGCAAATGGTGGTACAATATCCATAGTTTGTACTGAAGCTAAGAATTGAGGAATGTAGATTAAACAACCTACAATAGCAGCGAAGAAAGTAACCCATAAGAGAGACTCGCTTTGCCAATAACCAAATATACAGAAGAAGATAATACTTATAGCAATGATTGCAGGTGGCATGCGATAACCTTTAAAGAATTTATCGGAAATGTAACCTGCAAAAATAGTTGAAGGGATAGCCGCCCATTCAAAGAATAAAAAGGCAACAGACATTTCTGCTTTGGAGAAACCCTTTACTTGTAATAAATAAATTGGAAGCCAAGTAAGCATACCAAAGCGAATCATGTAAACAAAGGTGTCAACTAATGATACATACCAAGCGTTTTTATTTTTTAATACGTATTTTACAAAGATTTCTCTTGTGCTCATATGCGGTGCTTCAGAACTTCTGTGCGCCTTATGAGCTGTGTCGGCGATGATTTCACTTGTTGGTGGTAAGCCTTCACGTTCAGGGCTTTCTTTGATTAAGAAAGAAATGGCAATTGCTATGATAACTGCAATAAGCGCTGGTACACCATAACTCCCTAATTGCCAGTGATCTGTAGTAGTGAAATATAATGCGGCGGCTACGATTGGTGCTACGATACCACCACCGAGATTGTGTGAAATATTCCAGATAGCTCCATAACGGCCACGTTCCTGTTTTGGGTACCATTTAGCTAAGGTGATAAAGGATGGTCCTACACCAAATCCTTGGAAAAAGCCATTTAGTACTACTAAAACTAAGAAGAAGGCGAGACTATCGGCAAAGCTCATAAAGATATTGATAATTGCACAGCAAATGAGACCGAAAGCCATAAACTTGGCAGGACTTGCTTTGTCCGCAAGACTACTCATAAAGCCTTTACTTAAACCATAAGCGATAAGCATACCACTAGATAGCAAACCAATTTCTGTTTTGCTCATATGGAGGATATCTGATAAAAAGTGTGTTGATAAGGCAAAGTTATTACGAACAATATAGTACGCAGCATAACCTATAAAAATACCAATTAATGATTGCAACCTATATTTATAATATAGATTCATAATCATGCTTTGTGGAACTGATGATTTTGCCTCTTTAGGTTGTAGAAATGAAAACATAGTTATTACCTTTCTTTCTTAATAACTAAATCCTATTGCATTGTTAATACTACCATTTCTATAGAATTCATGTAAATGATTTATGAGATAAAAATATTAATTTGTAACTTTAAATTGCTTATTATTAGCTGAAAATGTGTATAGAAAATATTTGAATTATAGACAAGTACTTCTTAATATATTAGATTAAATATATTGGGAGGTTATTATCTATGAAATATTTACGCCGTGAACTTAATCAAGTGGAAAAAGAATATGTAAAACAATTTGGTGAAGATTCTTTAAATCGTGTCATCCTTCATGATCTTGATACAAAGGATAAACAAGAGGTGCAAGATACTATTGATATTCTAAAAGAAGCAATTGCAAAAAATAAACCTCTAGAACAGGTTCCAGAGGATATGTGGAAGCTTATTGAGTTTTAATGTATATGACTAACTATATGAGATGTATAGCCAGTTTTTTAATATAATTATTTGATGGAGACTTGAATGAATTTAAAAGGAATTGTACTAGTTGCGACAGCATTGGTTTCTAATATAGGAATAATAAATGCTGAGCAGATACCCATTCCATCTGTATCAACGCCATTAGGCGCAAAAACTACTCAACTTGATAGAGTACAATCTCAAGAAGTTATGCCTTATTTGGAAAGTAAAGTTACGGGCGAAACAGAATTATCTTATGCTGTTATGTCCGTTGCTAAAAAAACATTTAATGAACAAATGTTGCTACATCGAGAGGTAGAATCACGTATGCACGCTCATATTGAGGAACATAATAGAACAATAAGAAGTGTGCCACAACGAGACCTTATTAAAAATCCTTATACACGAGAAGAAATTGAAAAACAAATTGTAAAGGCCATTAATTTTAGAGAAAGCAGTAAGTATCCAGTTAATGACAAGGAATATTACAATCATATAGATATAAATAAAGTAAATGATTTATCTGGTTTTCCAAAGAAAATACCTTCTTTTGCTAAACAGGTTGATATTCATTTAAAGCCGCCTAAGGCGATTGAAGATGGTCGGTATATTCAAGTTTCTTTTACAGGCAAACCATCAGAACTAAAACCTTATATTCAAGATGCAGAAAGTCATGCTAAGGTTATTATTACTAAGGGTGAGGCTGAACGTGTTTCTATTAAACCGTACGAAGATGTTAAGACGAATTATAGAAAATACTTGTCTACTATATTGCCAAAAGAATGGATTGAAGTAACTAATATATTCAATAATATGTATCAATATAAAATGGCGCTAAGCAATGAGAATATTAAGCGAAAGGTTGATCGTGAGCTCTCTAACCAAATGAATAATCAAATGGTTTTGGACTTAGAGCAAGATACTAGTAAATTAAGTTCTGATAAAGTGTTGCCTAATGATGAAAATAAGACTTTACAGAAAAAATATTTAGGTTACTATTCGTATAAAGAAGTAAAGCGACCATTTAACGCAGAGTACACATTCTACATCTTTAAATTTGATTATTCATATAATATGTTTACTGTTGCAGGCATGGCCGTTAATCCAGAGCAAACTAGAGTCATTTATTTCCTTACTACAGTACAATAAAATAAAAAAGGCACATTGTCATATGAACAGGCTATCTAACAATGAAATAATTTTAGATGGGTGTTCAATACAATGTGCCTTTGTTTTATAGTTTGTAGAGTTCAGGTTTGCGATCTCTAAAAATGTTAATTTTATTGCGAATATCCTCTACTACGGTGAGGTCGATATCTACAGATGAGATGCCCTCCCTAGTGTCCATTTCGAGGAGGTTTGTACCCCATGGATCGTATACAGCGGAGTGACCAGTGCTTTGAACTCGACCTACTGTACCACAGCCGTTGACAGCACATAAGAAGAGTTGGTTTTCAATAGCTCGCACTTCGTTTAATACTTGCCAGTGGCGTAAACGCATAGTAGGCCATTGAGCAGGTACAAATAATAGCTCTGTATTTGATAATGCAGCCATTCTTACGAGCTCAGGGAAGCGAATGTCGTAACAGATAACCGTACTACAAGGAATGCCATCCAATTCAAAATGAGTGGTATGCGTACCGCTAGCGAAGTATTGGTCCTCTTTAGCAGGACTAAATCCGTGCATTTTGGAATACTCTCCTACGAGCTTGCCTTCACGGTTGTAAGCATAGGATGTATTAAATACTAAATCCTCTTTTGCTACGGCTACAGAACCGCCCACAATGTTTACATTGTGTTCTTTTGCGAATGTACTTAATAAAGCTTTTGTTCTTTCTCCATTTCTGTCAGAAATATTG
The DNA here is from genome assembly GCF_018378075.1 of Veillonella parvula. GTDB lineage: Bacteria > Bacillota > Negativicutes > Veillonellales > Veillonellaceae > Veillonella > Veillonella parvula_K. Next base: position 54,666 of record NZ_JAGZYE010000009.1, on the reverse strand, counting down.
ATTAAATCCTTAGATGGATGAAATCCTGTATTCCATGTTTCGGGCAAGACGATAATGTCAGGCTTTTCTGATAGGGCTTGTGAAAGTAATTCTTGGACGCGCGCATAATTGTATTCCACTTCGTTTACATAGACGTCCATTTGTATAAGGCTTAAGCGTTTTTTCATAAGAAATCCTTTGTCTATTGGATAAGCATAATTTTAGAAATATGTATTATAATTAGAATATTAAAGCATTATTGAACGGATTACAATATAGCTCTAAATAATCGTAGAAGTTTTGAATGATTTTAGATACCGAAGATTTATATGAATTTAGATGTTTTGGTGAAATATTATGGAATTAACAGAAGTTATAAACTCTCGTACTAGCGTACGTAAATATAAAGAAACTCAATCAGTAGGGGTCAACATAATTCAGGAGTTAGTATCTCTTGGTATGCGAGCTCCATCGCCTAAAAATCGTCAGCCCTGGCAGGTTATTCATGTGACGACAGTGGAGAAAGAACATTTTGTGAATTTAGGCTTTCAGGTGTTAGAGCAATATAAAGAACATAAGGAACATTTTGGTAGTTTAGAGATTAGTCTTAAGGCTATGCAAACTGCTAGTGACTTGCTATTTGTGTTTAATCCTTATGATCACTTGCCTGACTATACTCGCGTGTGGGAGAAAAGTGACTTACAAGCTATTGGCGCTTTTATAGAACATATTTTATTGGGGGCAAAAGCAATTGGGTTAGGTACACTATGGATGAATGATGTGTATTTTATGCAGTGTGAAAGCAAAACCTTTTTAAATATTCCTCACGATGTACAGGCAATCATTGCTATAGGTATTCCAGATGAAACTATGTATCCTAGACCTCGAAAATCGATTGATGAAGTACTAATAAAGCGTTAATTTTTACTATTCTTCATGGAAATGTTATAATATTCTGTATATAATTGTGTTCTAATAGAGGAGGACCTATGAAACGGATTCCGTTGGTAACACTGTTAGTTTTGGTATTGGCAATGGTTGTGGCAGGTTGTGGATTGCTTTCACAAAAAACAGAACCTACTAGTTCAGTACCGCCTGCAAAAGAAGTTAAGATGGTACATCCAACGGGTATTCCTGTTCTTATGTATCATAAAGTCGGCGACGACAAAGATAATGATGCAGTTATTCGGGAGGATTTGTTTAGAGAACAAATGAAGTTCCTCAAGGATAATGGCTATAATCCATTGACGATGGATCAATTGTATGATTATGTTGTAAATGGTGCTGCGGTGCCTGAAAAACCTGTTGTTTTAACCTTTGATGACGGTTATGCAGATACATATTCTATCGTATATCCAATTATGAAAGAATATGGATTCCCGGCGACTGTATTTATCAATCCTGGCGATGTTGGGACGCGTCTAACTTGGGATCAGGTGCGTGAAATGCACAAAAATGGTATTACTATTTCAAACCATGGTTTCCAACATATAGAAATGGGCCAATTGTCAGAAGCAAAACAAATTGAAAATATTACAAAGGCCCAAGAGGCACTTGCTAAAGAAGTAGGCATTAAGGATAATCCTTGGTTCTGCTATCCATATGGAGATAAAAATGAATTCACCGACTCAGCATCTAAGAAAGCTGGTATTAAAATGGGGCTGGCTATGAAATCTGGCTGGGCTCATACTGGTGATAATCCATATAATATTTTGCGTGTTTGGGTAGGTAATGCGGTGGATATCAAGCATTTTGAAGAACGCATTAGCACTGAACATTTCACTGATTTATAAGGAGAAATACATTGTTCAAAAAGAATTGGGTAAAGTTCATCATTATGGTGTTCTTATTTACCGTTGTCACATCACCCTTCGTGGTGCTCTTTGGACCATTTAATAATGTAAAGCGCGCTGTAATTGGTGCTATCTTACAATCTCGCCATCCTCATTACATTACATGGTTGTTTAATGAAGACGAGTTACAATCTATTTTGGGGACTGTAGGGGTTGTTAAAAGCCAAGATTTGTTCAAGTTTAATGCTCGTGAAGATAAGACTTTAAATCTTGAAAAAATCCAGTCTGCTCGTTATGTAGGCTATATTTTAGAAATTCCTGATCCTCGTCGTATTCAAGTAGGTACAGCGGCTAATATTCAAGAAAAAGGCGATACTACAAGTAATATTGCAAAAATGAATAATGCTGTAGCAGCGATTAATGGCGGTGGTTTCCACGACCCTAATGGTACTGGTACAGGCCGTTTGCCATATGGTTTCATCTTGCATGACGGTGAGTACGTTATCGGTAAGGATGTAGGCCCTGATGAAGACGTAGACTTTGTAGGTTTCTCTAAATCTGGTAATCTTATCGCTGGTAACTATGATAAAACTCAGCTTAGTGATATGAAGGCCATGGAAGGTATTACCTTTGGTCCGCCTCTTATCGTTGATGGTAAGAAGATGATTACCGAAGGTGATGGTGGCTGGGGCGTAGGTCCTCGTACTGCTATCGGTCAAAAGAAAGATGGCACAGTGCTATTCCTTGTAATCGATGGTCGCCAACCAGGGTATTCTATTGGGGCTACCTTGCGTGACGTACAAGATATTCTATTTGAAAAAGGTTGCTACATTGCAGCAAATTTAGATGGCGGTTCTAGTTCAACTTTGTACCTAAATGGTAAAGTCGTAAATAAACCTGCCGATTTGTTAGGGGAACGCATGATCCCAACGGCGTTTATCGTGAAATAGGAGGACAGATGAAACCTTTTACGCGTGTACTGAGCGCCTTTGCGGTAGGTATTCTTCTGCAAGGTGGGGTATACCTATACCTTGATCAATATATGTTTGCGCCGACTACAGAGTTTAACGTAGCAGGCGCATCAAAAGATGATACTAAAAACTTCCCTGATGTGAAGGAAGGCACTAAATATGTATCCTATGACCGTCAATTCATGGCCGTTGTTACAGAAAACTCTTTGAAAATTTACAAGGCTAATGAAAGTACCCCTACGAATATTGATTTGAAGGGGCGTTCGATTAGTTACTTCAACTGGATGCCAGACCGTAACTATGCTATCATGGGTTTATATGACTCCAGAGATGTTGTCATGGCTCGTCTTAATGCGGATGATCCAGAACATGAGGTTGATACGAAACTTGAAGACTTGCCTCGGGGCAGTAAAATCGTAGATGCTGCGTACTCTGAAGCGACGAATGTGGTTTATATGAAGGTAAAAGTTCAAGAACATACATATCGTATTTATCGTACCGATGCTAACTACGATACACGTCGTGTTTACATGCAAGCTACTGATATCGGTCATATCGGCGTATTCTACGATGAGGATAACTTCTTCTACGATAATGTGAGAACTGGGGATGTCTTCATGTTTAATGGCATTGAAGGTGGTTGGCGTGTTATCAACCCTGAAGGGCGCTTCCGCTTTATCGGTGTTGATATGGACAAAACTATCTATATCGCTCGTGTTGATGAGGATAATAATGCATTGACTGTTTACACTGGTAAACTAGGTGTAGGCTTCAATCCAGTTTACAAATACAACCACCCTACTACATTTAATGAGTTGACATTATCAGATGTAAAAAACATCATTAAGAATGGTAGTGAAGAAACTACTAAGGTAACAGAAGATACTACATCTTCTAAATCATCCAATAGTAGTAGTAAAAAGAAATCTTAAGAAAAAGCCTTTATAATGTTCTTTCATTATAAAGGCTTTATTCCTATAATAGTATGTACCCTAAGGATATCTATGAATATATTATTTGTACGCCTTAGTTACATAGGTGATATTTTGCATGCTACACCTGCTGCGCGGTGGATTAAGAAACAGTATCCTGATGCTAAGTTGCATTGGATTGTAACGCCTAGTATGGTAGAGCTTTTACAGGACAATCCCTATGTAGATGAGATAATTCCCTGGGAACGGGATGAATACGAGGCTCATTCTAAAAAACTACATATCCCTACAATGTGGCGCATGTGGTGGGATCTTAAGGCCAAATTAGAACCTTATAAATTTGATGTAGCCATTGATGTACAAGGACGTCTTATAACAGGGTTAGTACTATTAGCTTCAGGAGCCCCCATTAGACTTGGCCTTGGTGGCACAAAAGAGTTGAATTGGTTGTTTACTAACTATAAAACGAAGCCTAGTACAGAACACATGATTAAGCGCTATGTAGAGGTAGCTCAGTTGTTAACAAAGGCTGTTACTGAACATGCAAATTTAGATACATCGCTTAACATAGCTAAATGCGGTGTTGAAAGCAGTTCTCCACTAAATGAATCTAGTGCTAATACGCTGTACCACATGGATTTTCAGGTGCCATCAAATTTACATAGTTGGGCAGAAGAACAGTGGAAAACGATTGATAACGACATTTCTTTGAATCGTGGGGAGGTGGATACACCTCTACGAGTTGGGCTTGTATTAGGCACCTCTTGGGCAACGAAAGAATGGCCTCAGGAAAAATGGTACTCCCTCATTAAATCCCTTCAATATAGAGCAAATTTTGTTTGTTTAGGTGGCCCTAAAGAGGCTACTCAATACAAACCCTTGATGGACTCGCTAACAGATGAGGGCATTGATAAAATTGTACTGAATATGTTAGGGAAAACGACGCTTCAAGAATTAGGGGCTTTAATTGAAAGTTGTGATGTAGTAGTTACTGCTGATACTGGAGCTCTGCATATTGCGTTAGCTTTAAATAAGCCTGTAGTAGCACTCTTTGGCCCTACGGATCCTAAATTATGGGGACCTCTGACGGGAACCTTTAAGGTGCTCGTAAATGATGAATTAGATTGCTTGGGCTGCCGAAAACGACGTTGTCCTAAGCCTGATCAATATTGTATGTCTGGTATTGAACCAGTACGCGTAAAAAAAGCAATTTTTGAATTGATAGGAGATACACATGGCAAAGTTTAAAATCCAAAAAGGTTTATCCGATGCGGATATGATGAAAAATTTTAAGGATACGGAAAATTTTGAAGATACTATGCTCAATATGGAGCGAGATGCTAAGAAGCCAGTAGTTTACCAAAGTCCAAAGCAAAAAGAAGATGCATTTTACCGTGAGTTCTTAACTGAAAAAGTAGAGACTATAATTGGTAAAATGCTCCTTGATATCAAGATGGAGTATTTTAAAGAAGGAGAAGGGGCCTTTTCTATTCAAGTAAAACGGGAAGGTAAAAATATTGTCCTTGAAACTGCGCCTAAAAAGGTTAAGCCTGAGAAGTAATGCGTATAATGGGAACTCTTAAATTTTAAAGATTACGTCAGAGCCTGTCCGTAAATGGACAGGTTCTTTTGTATGTTTATGCATTTAAAAATATCGACTAAGTTATTAATAAAATTGATGAACTCATAAGCATACAGATGTTTATCGAATTACTACATTTATAAATACCGATATATTTTGAAAAGTATTTAATAATAACTAAAAATTATTACGATATAATTTTTAGTTTCTCATTAAAATGAGCAATTACAAAAAAATTAATTTGATTAAACATACATGCTAAACTCTAGTTCCTCTGCAGTTTTTTGTGATATTCATCACGAAAAAATCATCTTTGTATACATGAAATTATGAGTAAATAGCATAATGTGGTTGTTGACAAAGAATTTTATAAGTAGTCTAATATAAGTATGTATTACGATTTTAGCGCGTTTGGCTAGTGTGAGCAGACATCGAAAAAATCGTAAAAAAAATAGGTATGAGATAGTTGCTTGATGAGTGTATAAAGTTACATACACAGACTATTTCGATTTGGAGGATTAACATGGCTAAAAAATTAAGAATTTGCGAAACCGTTCTTCGTGACGGTCATCAATCTATTTTGGCAACACGTATGCGCTACGAACAAATGGAGCCAGTGCTCGGCCTTTTAGATGATATTGGTTATGAAGCTCTTGAATGTTGGGGCGGCGCTACTTATGACAGCTGTCTTCGTTTCTTGAATGAAGATCCATGGGAACGCCTTCGCAAATTGAAAGCTAATTTGAAAAATACCCCATTGCAAATGTTGCTTCGCGGTCAAAATTTGTTGGGCTATAAACACTACTCCGACGACGTAGTAGAAGCATTCTGTAATGCGGCTGTAAAAAATGGTATCGACCGTATCCGTATTTTCGACGCATTGAATGACCCACGCAATATGGAAGCTGCTATTAAGTACTCCAAAAAAGCTGGTGCACACGTTCAATCCGCTATGGTATACACAATTTCTCCAGTTCACACAACTGAAAGCTTCTTGAAAGTAGCTGAAACTTTGGTAGAAATGGGTACTGATTCCCTTTGTATCAAAGATATGTCCGGTTTGTTAGGACCTGCTGATGCATATGATTTGGTTTCTACTTTCAAAAAACGTTTTGGCGAATTGCCAATCGACTTGCATAGCCATTTCACTTGCGGTCTTGCTAGTACTACATACTGGGAAGCTGCTAAAGCTGGCGTAGATATCATCGATACTGCTATCTCTCCATTCGCTCATGCAACTAGCCAACCAGCTACTGAAACTATGATTGAAATGTTCAAAGGTACTGAATGGGATCTTGGTCTTGACCTTGATAAATACATTCCATTAGTTGACCACTTCCGTAAAGTAAAACAACAAATCGCTGAAGAATTCAACTTGAAACCAGCTAGTGATGTAATCCCTGCTGTTCGTCGTTACCAAATTCCTGGCGGTATGTTGTCCAATACTCAAAACCAATTGAACGAAATGGGTATGGGCGATCGCTTCTTTGACGTTATGGATGAAATGCCACGCGTTCGTGAAGACTTGGGTTACCCTCCATTGGTAACTCCAACATCCCAAATCGTTGGTACAATGGCTATGATGAACGTTATGATGGGTGACCGTTACAAAATGGTTCCTAACGAAGTTAAAGATCTTGTTCGTGGTAAATATGGTCAATTACCTGGTACAATTTCTGATGAAATTCGTCAAACTATCATTGGTGATGAACAACCTATTACTTGCCGTCCAGCAGATCTTATCGAACCTGAATTGGAAGGTTACCGTCAAGATTTAGCTTCTAAAGGCTACAATGGCATCACTGACGAAGACGTATTGACTTACGCTATGTTCCCAGAAGTTGCTATTAACTTCTTCGATGCAAATCGTCGTTAATCCAAATTTTAAAAGAGGATTCTTAGGAATCCTCTTTTTTTTGACCATATTTAAACTATCCTCATAGAGAAATAGTATAATTCAGTATATATTTTGTTTTATTAAATGAAGAGATTCAATAGTTGTTTCATTTTTTATATTTTAGCTTTTTTATAAACAGTATAGACGAGTTCCTATTAAAAGGGGAGACTAAGGAACTATGAAATATCAGATATTACCAATTTTCATATCGCCATAAGATACATGGGTGCGTGTGAAAATATAATTTTTACGAAAAGTATTAGATATTAAAAGGGTCGAGATACCTTTGAATAATCGGTCAATTATAAACTACGTATGAAAGAATAGTGAAAAATATGTTGGATATTTGCGTGTTTTACTTGCGTTAAGTTATAAAAATAGCGTAAACTATAGAGAGTATCTACTATTTATGATATTGAGGTAATCCTGTGAATTTACAAATACGAATTTGGATATCCAATGTTGTGCTGTTTGTTGTACCTATTTTAATAGCAATTATTTTATTTTTGCTATATTTTACAGGTTTGCGCATATTGGCCAATGCCGGTTACTATTTGCGTATTGAGCAGGAACAACAGTTTAAAAGTGTCAGTCGAATAACTGAAACCATTACCTTTTATGGGTTAGAAAATGATCTAATTAATAGCTTGGTTAAGCCTAGCTATAGCTTACTTGATCCAAAGGAAGTATATGTTGAAGTACTTGATCAAGGAAGTATGGTGTATAACTACGGTAATCCACAAATCTATAGTGCTTCTGCCATTGTTGGTCTTATTGATGTTAACCCTGAATTACAGGGCATCGTATATCAATCCAATAATACTTTCGTTTATGAAATGAGAAAGTACGATGGACGTCATTCCTATGTATACCATATTGCGATTAGGCGTGCTACTCATGGTAGTGATAGCTTAATGGAATCCGTATCTTTCTATATTATCGTAGTTTCCATATTGCTCTTTATTGTTACATTTTTTGCTATTAACCGATTTGTTACACGATTTATCATGATTCACGTTAAGAATATGACAAAGTCGTTAGAAATGGCGAATCGTCAAATTGAAATGGAACAGGAGCAACAAAAAGAGCTACTCGCTGGTATATCCCATGATATACGAACTCCATTGACGGCTATTAAAGCGTATGCTGAAGGTGTTCGTGATGGTATTGCACCAACGGAAGAGCAACAAAAAAGATACATGGGAATTATTTTGAAACGGGCCAATGATTTAGATTCTATGTTAGAGGAACTATTCCTCATAACAACATTGAACTATAAAAAAGAATCTCGTCCATCTGAACGAATTGAATTAGGTCAGTTTGTACGTGACTTTGTAGAAGATCATTTAGCTCCGTATCAATCGAAGGGACTTGAGATTAAGGCCCGTATAGCTACGGAAACACCTTTTATCAATGCTAACCCACAATTGTTACAACGTGTTTTGCAGAATGTGTTGAACAATAGTGCTAAGTATAAAATGACCGATATTGGTCATTGCGTCATAGATGTAACGAGTGATGATGATTTTGTATACTGTGTCATCAGTGATGATGGACCAGGTGTGCCGCCAGAATCTCTAGAGCGTCTGATGCGCCCATTCTATCGTGTAGATTCGTCTCGTACGAATCCTCAAGAAGGTAGTGGCCTAGGATTGTCGATTATCCGTCGAATTATGGAAATCTTTGAAGGCCGAGTTATGATTGAAAATGTAAGGCCACATGGTCTACGTATTATATTAGAGTTTCCTAAGCAAGGAGAAGAATCATGAGTGAACATATCTTAATTATTGAAGACGATTTGGATATTGCCAATATTGAGCGTGATTATTTAATGGTGGCGGGCTATGATGTAACGATTATGACTAATGGTACAGATGGCATTGAAGCAGCATTAAATACTCCTGTAGACCTTATTATCCTTGATGTTATGTTGCCAGAAATGGATGGCTTTGAAGTTTGTCGTCAAATTCGTGACAAAGTTCGTGTACCAATCGTTATGGTAACTGCGCGTCTTGATGATATCGACAAAATCCGTGGCTTAGGCGTAGGCGCTGATGATTATATTGAAAAGCCATTCTCTCCATCTGTATTGATTGCGAAGATTAAAGCTATGTTGGCGCAATATAAACGTTTAACAGAGCGCGATGCAATGGAAACAAACGCTATTCAATCCGGTGAAATCCGTCTCGACCCTAAAATGATGAAAGTATGGGTGAATGAAAAAGAGGTTCATCTTAAAAAGAAAGAATTCCAGTTGTTAGAGTTCTTGATGCGTAACCGTGATATTGTATTTAGCAAAGAAGAATTGTATTCTCGTGTATGGGGACTTGACTCCTATGGTGATTATGCAACTGTAGCGGTTCATATTAATCGTTTACGTGAAGAAATTGAGGATAATCCATCCGATAGTAAGCATATTATTACAGTGTGGGGTGTAGGGTATAAATTCGTTTAGTATCGAGAATATGCATTCACATTATACTCACGTTGTTCGTGGCTGTTGATTAGATATGACTTTATAGAGATTTTATTATAGAGATATAATCAAAGGTTTAAGAATTGTTTATATAGTTACTTTGATAGTTTAGATATTCCATGTATACTTATTTAAGTAAGGCTGACTATGACTCTAGATAAGTAATATTTTAACTTCTCTCTCTTAATAAGTTCTCTCTAAAGCTTATCTAGATCACATATACTCTCTCTCTCAACAGTCCTTACACTCTCAAACTATATGCATAAAGGGCATTTGCTAGCGACGGCTAGTAAATGCCCTTTATGTTTTTTAGATTTTAGATATTTGAATACATTCTATACAGCTTCTTTCAGGATTCTAGGTATTTATCTAGTGGAGGATATACGGTTATAATAATTATACTTTCATAAGAAAAGTTATAAATTGATATCTTGCATTGTAAAAGCAGGCGTACTATAATAGGTTCATCAAAATCAATTTTATAAAATTAATTTTGAGATGATTTGAATTAGTGTGAGACGTGGCGTATTTATAAAGTATCATAATTATATGATTTATGATTTGATTCTTATTTTAACTTTTATAATCATCATTAAGATGTTATGGGTGATGTAGAAGAATATTAAGAAGAATATAAGGAGATCTACATGACATTTTCAAAATATAAGAAAACAGTAATTGCGTGTATTCTTGCTTTGGGTATTGGGGTAGGCGGAGGATACTATTTCTTTGGCAGCCCTGTTAATACGCAACCAACAAACGTGAGAGAACAAACTAAACAGACTAAGCCTATTACTGAAGCGCGTAATACCTATGTAGTGCAAGCGGCTAAAGAATCTGGGCCAGCTGTAGTAGGGATTACAACACAAGTATTTCAAAAGGATATATTTAACCGTACAATCTATGCTGGAGAAGGTGTCGGATCTGGTGTACTTATCGATAATGATGGACATATTGTAACCAATAAACATGTGGTAGCAGGGGCTAGAAATGGGGAGGTTACAGTATCATTGTCTGATGGCAGTACGGTGACGGGGACTGTTATAGGTTCAGATTCACAGACGGACTTAGCAGTTGTAAAAATTAAACCTCCAAAAGATATTAAACCTATCAAAATTGGTGACTCTGACTCCTTGCAAGTGGGGGAGCCAGCTATTGCTATTGGCAATCCTTTAGGTCTTGAGTTTAAAGGTTCAGTTACCTCTGGTGTTATTAGTGCCTTAGCACGTACAATTGATGATCAAGGTCAACGATTCCCATTGATTCAAACTGATGCAGCCATTAATCCAGGTAACTCAGGTGGTGCGCTTATTAATGCAGATGGTGAGTTAATTGGTATCAATAGCTCTAAAATCTCTAAAGAGGGAATTGAAGGTATGGGCTTTGCTATTCCAATTAATTCTGCGATGACAATTGTTGATTCTATTATTAAAAATGGTAAGGTCATTCGCCCTTATATTGGGGTGTGGGCTGTAGACCGTCAAACTGCAGCGCGCAATAATGTAACCTATGAAGGTGATGGACTTCTTGTTGTTCAACTTGATCCTAATGGTCCTGCTGCACAAGCTGGTCTCGTAGAAGGGGATACGATTGCACAAATTGATGGTAAAGATATTACTACATTACTTGAATTAAAAGAACAAATTGATGCTAAGAGCCCTGGAGATACAATTTTGGTATCCTATACTCATAACGGCAAAATGAAGAGTGCACAGCTTAAATTAGGGGAAGCGTCTTCAAATTAGAATCTAGTAAATAAAACTTAATTAAGTATTCCAATAATGCACTAATTTCTTTTGTAGTGTTAGAAAATCCTCATCTTTTAGATGAGGATTTTTAGTTATAATAGGGTGCTTTAATAGATTTTGTATAAAAAATACCATAAATAAGAAAATTTTTTTGAAAAAATTTTTCCCTATAAACGCAGAAATTAACTGTGTTTATAGATTAGAAATAAGAAAAAATATATTAAATTTCAATATTTTTTTACAAAGTACCTTGCGTTCCGAGGTACCTTATGTTATTATGTATTTGTCAGTACATGATAGTGACCGTAAGAGAGCTTTCACATTGGCAGGCAAGCACAGCCTAAAAGGGAGGAACTATGCAAGTTCAATTAAAAAAAGGTGTTATGGACATGCTGGTGCTAGCATTATTAACACAAAATGATCGTTACGGATACGAAATCGTAAGCACCATTTCGGAATATATTGAAATATCTGAAGGAACGATATATCCATTGTTTAACAGACTGAAAAAAGAAAAGTATGTTGAAACGTATTTAAAGGAGTCTTCTACAGGCCCATCACGGAAATACTATCATATCACGAACGAAGGCCGTGCAGCATATAACAAGATGCGTCAAGAATGGGATGATTTTTCTGGTGTTATCAATATGCTGTTGAAAGGAGTCGATAATAATGAACAAAAATAGCTTTTTGGATGCATTGCGTAATATATTTAAAAAAGCGCGTGTTGCAGATGTAGAGAGTATTATAGAGGTTTATGAAGAGCATTTTGCGGTAGGTTATGAAAAAGGGCTTACCGATAGTGAGATCATTAAATCCTTAGGGTCTCCAGAGGAAATATATGCATCCTACGTAGATGCAGGTATTATTACTGACACAATGAATCAAGATGGTAGTGAAAGTAAATCCGTTAATATGCAGGAAATTTATGCACGATTTGATGATTATAAAGAGCGTCTTTTACCTCAATTACCGGGGATGGCTAAAAAAGCATCTAAGACTTTGCTCTCTATTGGAAGTGCCTTATCCTATATTGTAGGTGCTCTTATATTCATTATTACACCGGCTATCTTGTTCTTACTAGGTAGCTCATGGCAACCATTTGAGAATGTTACTGCATTTCCAGTATTGTCCATTGTAACTTTAGTGGCACTTGGGGGTGTAGGTTTATTTGGTGGACTTACATGCGTCTTTGTTGGTACAGAGCTTCGTGGCGTACGTGAACGTTATTTCCGCAATTTAAATTAAGGAGGACCTATGAGACGTATTATAATTACAGCAATTTTAACAGTAATCTGTGCTGTTGGAGCATGTACATCTTTTGCTGTTAATGATTTACCTAATTTTGGTGAATGGATGAAAACGAATGAACAACAGTTTAGAAAACCACATAGACATGATGGTCCTAATCAGTATATGGATAAACATATGATGGATAGAAATAATCATATGATGCCTCAAGATAGTATGGGGCCAAATAATGGCCAACATATGCACCAAAATGGTCAAAATCAAATGATGCCTCAAGATGGTATGGGACCAAATAGTGGTCAGCATATGCACTCAAATGGTCAAATGCCTCCGCAAGGTCAAATGCCTATGCAAGGCCAACCACCTCAACAACCTAATGGCAATGCACCACAACAACAAACTGATCAAGGTGCACCGCAAACTACACAAAACTAATGATACTTTATGAGTTCATTTCTCTCATAAGATATAGAGAACGTGGTCATGAAAGTGCATTCATGGCCACCATAGAGTCACACACTCTATGTGATACATTCGTATCAGAATCTCTCTCTTACACACAATAACTACACACAAACAAAAAGAGCTCCTTAGCGAAGGAGCTCTTTTTGTATCTATTTATAAATATTAGATAGTACTTGATGGTTTGGGAATATATTATTAACTTCTCAATGAAAAACGACCTATACATGTATATAGGTCGTTAAAAAATTATTTGATATGTTTAGAGCCACGTTCTGTCATAGCTACGCCGTCTTTGCAAAGAGGGCATTCTTCAGGTTTATAAGTTGGAACTTCAAGATTAAGTAATGCTTGTACCTTTTCGTGAGGTACACCGAATTCTGCTTTACCCCCAGAACGGTTAACAAGAAGGCCTACACCTACGATTTCACCACCGGATTGGTTTACCACATTTACTACTTCTTGTACAGAACCACCAGTAGTTACGATATCTTCAACGATAAGTACTCTTGTGCCTGGCTCGATTTTAAAGCCACGACGTAATGTCATAATGCCTTTTTCGCGTTCTGTGAAGATAGCACGGGTGCCAAGCGCTTTACCTACTTCGTGAGCAAGTAAGATGCCACCGGTCATAGGTCCAATAACAAGTTCCACATTTTGATCGCGGAAGCGTTCAGCTAATTCTTTACAAAGTTTTTCTGTATATTTTGGATGTTGTAATACATTAAATTTTTCAACGTACATTGGACTGTGGAGACCAGATGTCAAAAGGAAGTGACCTTCTAAAATAGCTTGAGTGTCGATCAGTAATTGTTTTACTTCTTGTTCTGTCATCATTTGGATACTTTCTCCATTTCTTCAATAATTAAACGAACCGCTTCACGAGGGTTTTCGGCTTGTGTAATAGGTCGACCGATAACAAGGCGAGATGCTCCATCTTGTAGTGCACTAGCTGGTGTAGCAACCCGTTTTTGGTCGTCTGTTGTTGCAAAGGAAGGGCGAATACCAGGGGTAACGATGAGGAAGTCATCGTCACATGCTTCACGAATCATTTTGGCTTCTAATGCGGAACATACAACACCATCCATACCACAGTCTTTAGCGAGTTTTGCAAGGCGAATGACTTGGTCGGAAATTGGTAGCTGACCACCAATAGCAGTCCAAGATTCATCGTCAAAGCTAGTTAATGCGGTGATGGCTAATAATTTTGGGCGTTCCACGCCTAGTTCTTTGCCACTCTCATGAGCTGCCTCAACAGCAGCTTTCATCATGACAGGACCACCTTGACCATGTAAAGTAATTAAACTAGCACCGAGACGTGTTAAGGAAGCTACGCCATGGGCTACGGTATTTGGAATGTCGTGCAATTTCAAATCAAGAAATACTTGTTTGTTTTGCTCCTGTAAAAAACGAATTGTTTTTGCTCCTTCGGCGTAGAATAGCTCCATGCCGACCTTGTAAAAGCTAACCGAATCACCGAGGGATAATACGATTTCTTTCACTGCATCCATCGTGGATACGTCAAGGGCAACGATTAATCTGTCATCTGCCATGTTGCAACCTCCATACTACATACATATCTAAATAATTTTCACATACTGAGGGCCTATCTGTCAATTAAAATTGGTGTGAATGAGGTGATTATTGGTCACCTTTGAACAGTAGATTATAGTCTATTTCATGCTATAATAAGTAGAGTAAATGAATATAATTCTTATATATAGATTTTGAAAGGAGTCCTATGTTAGATTTTGTTGCATTAGACTTTGAAACAGCAAATAAATTTAAAAATAGCGCGTGCTCCTTGGCGGTTATTACCGTAAAGGACGGACAAATTACCAAAAAGGCATATAGCCTCATCAAGCCTCCGTTTATGAGTTTTGATGATGAATGTATTGAAATTCATGGTATCCAACCGAAGGATGTTCTTCATGAAAAGACCTTTGATGAGTTGTGGAATGCCATTTATGAAAACCATTTAAAAGGGAATATTATGGTGGCTCACAATGCGAAATTCGATATGAACGTATTGCGTGCTACTTTAGATTATTATAAAATCCCTTGGCCAGAACTAGATTATGCATGTACAGTTAAACTTTCACGTGCGGTATGGCCTGATTTAGTTAATCATAAGTTGAATACAATGGCCGCATATATTGGAGTTGAGTTTAAACATCACTATGCACTGGATGATGCAGAGACTTGTGCAAAGGTTGTATTAGAAGCTGCTAAGTTGAAAGGCGTTAATAGTTTACCAGATTTATTAAAGACTACAGGCGTACCGTTAGAACCATTCATTGATGATAAAAATCGCTCTGCTCAAGATGCATTACATAAAGAGCCAGAACCAGAACAAATGTCGTTCTTTTAGTAAGGAGAGGTACTATGTTGGGGAAAGAATTATTAGCTTATGTAGATCATACATTATTGCGTCCTACAGCTACATGGGATGATATTAAAGAAGTTTGTGAGGATGGTATAAGGTATAAAACCGCATCTGTTTGTATTCCTCCAGATTTTGTAGCATCTGCCCATGAAGCATATCCAGAACTTAACATATGTACCGTTATCGGCTTCCCTTTAGGATATGAAACAACAGAGGTAAAGGTGGCAGAAACGAAACAGGCTATTGAAGAGGGCGCTTCTGAAATTGATATGGTTATTAATCTTGGAGATGTAAAGCAAGGTGATTTTGAAGCGGTAACTAGCGAAATTGAGGCGCTTAAGAAGGCTTGTGGTGATAAAATTTTAAAAGTTATTATCGAAACTTGTTATCTTACAGATTCTGAAAAGGTGGCGCTTTGTAAATGTATTACAAATGGTGGCGCAGACTATATTAAAACATCTACTGGATTTGGTAGCGGCGGTGCAAGCCTTGAAGATATTAGACTCTTTAAAAAGCATATTGGTCCTAATGTACAGATTAAGGCTGCAGGTGGTATTCGCTCTATTACGGATATGAAAGCCTATATTGCAGAAGGTTGTAGCCGAATTGGAGCCAGTGCAGCTGTAGAGTTACTAAAGAATCACTTGAACGAAGAAGTATAATAGAAAACCACCTAGGCTATGCTTAGGTGGTTTCTTAGAATGGCGGTGTAACTATGCGTATGTATGATATTATTCTGAAGAAAAGGGCGAACTTGCCGTTAACAGATGAGGAAATCCGCTTTGTCATAGATGGTTATGTAAAGGGGGAAATCCCTGATTACCAAGTGAGTGCGCTCTTGATGACCATAGTTTTTAATGGTATGAATGCTCGCGAACTAGGAACTTTGACCTTGGCTATGGCTCAATCAGGTAATATGGTAGACTTGTCAAATATTGATGGGATTACCGTAGATAAACATAGTACAGGCGGCGTGGGAGATAAGACAACACTTATTATTGCACCTCTCGTAGCCGCTTCTGGCGGCAAGGTGGCTAAGATGTCTGGACGTGGACTTGGTCATACAGGTGGCACTATTGATAAGATGGAATCTATTCCAAATTTAAAGGTATCTTTAGAGCAAGATGCTTTTATCAATCAAGTTAATAAAATTGGTCTTGCTGTTATTGGTCAGTCGGAAGGGCTTGCACCTGCTGATAAAAAGCTATATGCTTTGCGCGATGTGACGGGAACTGTTGATAGTATCCCTCTTATTGCATCCTCTGTTATGAGCAAAAAATTGGCTTCTGGTGCTCAAGCAATTTTGTTAGATGTAAAGGTTGGCAGTGGTGCCTTTATGAAAAACATAGAGGATGCTCGTGAATTGGCTAAAGCAATGGTAGATATTGGAAAGGAAAATGGCCGTTCAGTTAAGGCTATTTTGACGGATATGGATCGACCGCTAGGCCATGCTATTGGAAATGCGTTGGAGATTCGCGAGGTTATTGATACGTTGAAAGGTCATGGTCCAGAAGATTTAACGCATGAATGTATTATCATGGCTGCCCACATGCTCGTATTGAGTCATATATGCGACTATGAAACGGCTCTCAGTCGTGTGCAAGAGGCACTCGACTCTGGTGCCGCATTAGAACGATTGCGTATGATGATTGATGCTCAAGATGGCGACAGCCGAGTTATTGATGATGAAAGCCTATTAGCCATTGGCAAATTCACCTATGATGTTACAGCGCCTCAAGACGGTTATATTACCCATATGAATACAGAACAATGCGGGATTGCATCCGTTATGCTTGGAGCCGGTCGCACTGTTAAGGATGGTCCTATCGATTATAGTGCGGGCATCTTGATGCACAAGAAAACAGGCGACTCAGTTACAGTAGGTGAATGTATAGCTACCTTGTATGCTTCTGATGAGAGCTTGCTTTCTAATGCTGCAAAGACATATTTAGAGGCGATTACCTTTGGCGAAACTGCACCAATCATGGCGGATACGATTCTTGATATAGTGGAATGAGGAGATCCATATGATAGAAAAGGAAACTCATATGACAGAACAGGAAATTCAAAACCTTATAGATCGCGCCATCGTTGCTCGTGAGAAAACTTATAGTCCGTATTCCCATTTTGGCGTAGGTGCAGCTATTCTCTGTGAGGATGGGACTATTTATGAAGGGTGTAACATAGAAAATGCTTCTTATGGCTTAACGAACTGTGCAGAACGAACCGCTATATTTAAAGCTGTATCAGAAGGGCATACAAATTTTAAGGCTCTTGCCGTAGTTGCTGATACGGAAGGGCCTTGTGCACCATGTGGTGCTTGTCGTCAGGTAATGGGAGAGTTTAACATTCCTATTATCATTATGAGAAACATGAAGGGCAATATAAAAGTAGTATCTATTGAAGCGTTATTACCATTTAGTTTTTCATCTAACGATGTAATTGATAGATAGTACCTTCAGCATTGGAATATTCCAAAGACAAATTATCTGAATTTATTGTATCTGGAAGATAATCGTCACCATAAACGAGTAGATATATTTTTTTATTTGTTGGTAAGTCATTTATAGATATAAACGGCATGACATCTTTAGCGTTCCAAGAAATAGTAGTTGGATCAGGGGCTACTTCATTGGGGCCGAGTAATTGATATACTTCATGACCGCTATAGTAAGTAGGTGAAACGCGATATCTACCACTACCTTGTACAAGAATGGAGTCATCACTAATAGACTGGCTAATAAATTGGCTAATACTAGGTGTTGAGGCTTTCTTCATTTGTGGTACTGCTACTGCAAATGTAAGCACTATATAAGCAATACCCATAACGAATGCCGTTTTATAAATTAAGTTGATACGTTTGTAGCACATAACAGCTATTAATATAGTTAACGGTGTTAAAGCAGGAAAACTATAGGTGGAGTACTTAGTTGCCATACAAGTGAAAAATAGGATAACTATACCAGCCCAGACAGCTAAAAAGCTATGGAATGGAATATTGGTAAACCAATTCTTGCGATTACTATAAATTGACTTCGGTAATATAATGGACCAAGGTAATAATGCTATGATTGTTATAGGAATGTAATAGTACCAAACATTGAATCTTGGATGCTCAGACACTGTAGCACGAAGCCAATTATGGACACCTAGAAAGACATTGATAAAGTCATTTCCATGGGTGATATACATATAATAATACCAACTACCACCGAGGCTTAGAAATAGTAACAGTCCAGGTATAATCTGTAGACTAAATAATTCTCGAATATCTCGTCTGATTGCAAGGTAAACTAATATGATGAGACCTGGCAATAGGAATCCAATTGGACCTTTAGTCAATACGGCAAAAGCAGATGCTATATAGGCTAATAGATAGTAACGTTTATAACCTCGTTGACCTGTTTTATGATGTATGTATCCTATGTAAAAGCTCATTAAGGTAGCATTAAAGTATAGTCCTAGGGTCATATCTGTTATAAGAGATTTTGCGATAATCCAATATTCTGCTGACACGGATACGATAATGGCGCTCACAAGAGCAATAACGTGGTTTGTTTGTGCTTTTACAAAGCGATAGATTAGAAAAATATTGCAGAGAGCTAAAAGGCTAGAAAAGAATCTAGCGCCAAAGTTTGTAATGCCAAATAGTTTGAAACCAACAATGAGTTCCCAATAATAAAATATAGGCTTATCATACCAATAATGACCAAAAATTTGTGGAGATAAATAGTTTTTGGTTAGAAGCATTTCTTTTGCGGTTAGCGCATAATTAGACTCTACAGGATCCGTAATACTAAGATATGCATTTCCAATAAAATAAATGATGGCAGAGAAGATAAGGACTATCAAAATATGATAGTTCTTATTTTTTAAGACATACTTCATAGCCTTAACCTTTCATGCTAAATTGTTTACTCAATGGTTGGTTTGCTTTTTTTATAAGATATAGGCTTAGTTTTGTATTTATGAGTAATCGGAAAATATTATATTTAGGGTGATTTAATAGCGTATCAATCTTAGAAGATAAATAGTTTTGATAGACTTTAAATAACAAATATGTGATGAGGATACCCATGATAACGTCTAGAGGATAATGATGACCAACAAAGACTTTCGCAAAACCTGTTAAAATGGTTCCACTTAGTAGAATAGAACCTAGTCTCTTATAAACTGCTAAAATTGGTAATGAAATAGCAGTCATTGCCATAGCATGGGTGCTAGGAAAACTAGAATCAGCTACATGAGGAATAAGTAGATTTACTGTGTGTGTGACGAATGGTCTTGGTTCTTGCACTATGAAACCAATGATACTATGAGCTATCATGGTAATACCAAGAAATGCGATAGTATGTATGCAGGTTTTTATAAGTCTTTTATCTTTAAAATAGAGGCCTAATCCAGATAAGAGTATCAGTAATAAAGCAAAGACTATTGAAAGGTATTTTACAATGTATATCATACTTGTATCTAGCCACGTATATGTACCTGCTAGGCTGTTGATAAGTTGAAAGATTTCGTAATTCATATATATCTCCTTTTTATTTGATGACTTTCTTGTATGAATACATCATAAAGGAGAAATATTACGAAAATATAACGATGAAATTACATCTTCTAAAAGATTGATTTCTATATCATGACAGATAAGATATAGGTTTGTATAATAGTTAAAAAGGAGGTATCTATGCTTTTTAACTGGTTTAATAGCTTAGGCGTACGGCGAAAGATGATAATTAGTAATTTATTAATTATTATCATACCTTTTATTGTTTTACTTACCGCCTTATCTATAGTATGGGGGGTTATTCGTTATACTAATCCTGTAAATCATCGTCAGTGGATGATGCTAGCGCCTAGTACAATTCAGTCTCAAGTATTTCAATTGGGGTTAGAACAAATAAATAAGAAACTTTCAAAAGAGTCTACATCAATAAGTGATATTTTGGATAGTAGTGCTGTTTTAGAAGCACAAGGCTTAGATATAGTCATTCTCAAAGATAATAAAATAGTTTATGCTACGCCAGATATAGAGCCTAATATAATGTTATCGAACGTTAAAAATATGATAAATGGCTTAGAGTCTAATCATTATTTGAACTGGGAAGGCAACCAATTTACCTATGTGAATTCCTATGATATGGGACTTACAGTGTATGGTGCTGGTAGAATCCCATTTATGACTAAAAGTATGGGGCCAGAATCAACGGATAAGAAAATGGTGGAAGGCGCTTTTGGTATAGGTATTTTAATGATAATAGCTATTATCATTGGTATAGGCCTATATATATCCAATCGATTAGGTGAGTATATTTTGAGACCTGTCATAGATTTGAAGCAAGCTGCTGATGATCTCAAAAATGGGATAGTGCCAAAAAGAATTGCTGTAAGAAATCACGATGAATTAGGGGTTACTTGTGAGGCATTTAATAATATGCAGGAATCATTGCTTAAAGCCCGTCAAGAGCAAGACCTTTATGAAGAGCGTAGGCGCGAAATGATAGCAGGGGTTTGTCATGATATTTCAACACCACTTACATCGGTAAAGGGGTATGCTAGTGGTATTATTGAAGGTATTGCAAATACAGAAGAGAAGCAAGCACGCTATGTGCAGCGGATTTATGATATGGCGGGGCGTATTGAACATTTAGTTAATATGCTATCGGACTTTTCGCAACTAGAGTTAAAACAAATTCACTACAATCGAGATACATATGCATTAGATGATTTAATTCGAGAGTATATTAGAGAGCGACATTTAAATAATCATGAACTTATCGTTTTACATGAATCGTATAGTGCCGAAGATAGTTTAATAGTAATTGATCGGATACAGTTTTATCGTGTTTTGGATAATCTTGTATCCAATAGTATAAAGTATAGACGTGGCGAATCTGTATCTATTGATATATCTACAGCTAAGATAGATAATGGCTGTAAACTGACTTTTTCAGATGATGGGAAAGGTGTTCCTACAGAAATGTTAAATCGTTTGTTTGATATTTTTTTCCGTACTGATGAAGCACGTACAGAGGTAGCTAATGGTAATGGCATTGGGCTGGCTATTGTAAAACAAATCGTTGAAGATATGAATGGTTCTATTCATGCTGAACATAATGATAGTGGACCTGGACTATCCATTGTGATGGAGTTTCCTTTGGATAAGGAGTAAAAGTATGGGAAAAGTTTTAATTATTGAAGATGATATGGGTATCTATGAGTTAGAGCGAGATTATTTAGAAATCGAAGGCTATGAAGTAGACATTCAAACTAATGGCGTTGATGGGTTAAAGGCAGCCCTTGATTATGAATATGACTTAATTATTCTTGACATTATGATTCCTAAAAAGGATGGATTCTCTGTGTGTCGAGATATTCGTAAGGAAAAAGAAATACCTATTATTATGGTCAGTGCTAAACGTGAAGATATTGATAAAATTCGGGGGCTAGGACTTGGTGCTGATGATTATATGATTAAACCTTTTAGTCCGGCAGAGCTTGTAGCACGTGTTAAATCACACATTCAGCGTTATAATCGCATCCGTAATAGTCTAAGCCCTACAGTTGTGTTGGACGCAAAAATTACTGCAGGTAGCTTAGAGATATTGCTTGATTCTCATCAAGTTTTTTTAGGTGGTACTGAGGTGAATTTGACTCCACGTGAATATGACATTTTAGTTCTTCTTGCATCTAGCCCTAATCGTGTATTTACAAAAGAAGAAGTATTTGAAAGTATCTGGGGGATAGACTCTTTAGGAGAAACTTCAACAATTATGGTTCATATAAATAGATTAAGAGCTAAAATTGATAAACAATTCCAAAATGAAGAGTATATTGATACTGTTTGGGGTGTAGGGTATCGTTTCCATAAATGGGATAATTATATAAAACAATAGTATAAAATATTAAATAAAAAAGGCGTCTCAATGGAGACACCTTTAAACATAATTTTGACTAGTATATGAAGAAAGCTAGCCGCTGAGGCTAGCTTTTTGATGCTTAGAATGCAGGAACAATAGCACCTTGGTATTTTTCTTGGATGAATTTGATAATTTCAGGACTATGAAGTGCAGCCATCAATTTTTTGATGCGAGGGTCATTTTCATTGCCTTTAAGTACAGTTACGATATTTACGTAAGGGGAATCGTTATTTTCAATTGCCAATGCATCTTTGCCAGGGTTAAGACCTGCGTTTAATGCAAAGTTAGTGTTGATAGCGGCTAAGGCTACATCGTCAAGGGAACGAGGTACTTGTGCTGCTTCTAATTCTACGAATTGATATTCGTTAGGGTTCGCAGTAATATCTTGCACTGTAGATAAGATGTTTGTAGAGTCTTTTAATGTAATTAGACCTTGTTTTTGTAATAACAATAATGCACGGCCACCGTTTGTAGGGTCATTAGGAATAGCGATTTTAGCGCCTTTTGGAAGATCTTTCAAATCTTTGATTTTACGGGAGTATAAACCCATTGGCTCAAGATGAACACCACCGGCAGATACTAAGTCAAGTTTGTGAGCTTTTGCGAATTCCTCCATGTAAGGTACGTGTTGGAAGAAGTTGGCATCAATCTCTTTGTCCCCTAAAGCCAAGTTAGGTGTGTTGTAATCAGTAAATTCTGTGATTTTTAATTCGATACCATCTTTTGCTAAGATTGGTTTAACTTGTTCCAAAATTTCTGCGTGAGGTACTGCTGTTGCCCCAATTTTTAATACTTGTTTGCCATCGCTAGCAGCTTGTTTGTTGTCGTTACCACAGCCTGCGATTAATAAAGCGCCGCCAAGGATGACAGTAGCTGCTAATGCTAAAAATTTTCTCATTAGACACACTCCTTATACAATAATTACATATAAAATATTAAATCTATAGTACTAAATAATTTCCTATCTATCAAGAAGGAATTATTATAGGTTCTCCATAACTAAAAACTATGGAGAACCTATAATATAAGTATGTTCATTTTTTAAATTAATTTGCCCATGATAAGTCCAATCGCCCACATTAGTTGATAAATCATAGCGGCTCCAGCGGTAGTACCCATAGCCTTATCTAATTGGAACTCATCTGTATTGGTAGATAATGTATGAATTGTTTTGAAAGCTAGTGGTGCTGCAAGGAACGCTAATAAGGCGAACCATGTCATATGGCCTACTATAATCCAAGCAATGATCCAAATAAAATTGAAAATATATGAGATACTCATTAAGCTGAGTGCTCTTTCACGACCAAGCACGATTGGCAACGTGTGACGTCCATGGCTTTCATCATTACGAATATCTCGGATATTATTCGTCAACATGATGGAACCAACTAGCAATGTAGATGGAATTGCAGGAATTAACAGGGCTAAGGATAATTCTCGTATCCAGGCATAGCCTGTAATGAGTACGATAGCAAAACCCATGGCGATACCAGAGGAAATTTCCCCAAATGGTGTTCGAGAAATTGGTTTTGGACCGCCAGAGTAAAGGAAACTAATTAGAATACATAAGAAGCCTACCGGGATGTAGTACCAAGTTATAGTAGCAGATAAATAAAGACCAATAATAATGGGTACAAACATGAGTACTTTAATCATCGTTATAATGAGCTCTGGTGTTATAACGCCACGTGTGATAGAACCAGCATTACCTACCTTTTGACCAGCATCGAGTCCAGATTTAAAGTCTTTATATTCATTCCATAAATTAGCTACAATTTGGGCTGTTACAACAGCTAAAAATATGAGCATTGTATGGAAAATGGCAAGACCTGTACCCTGAGCAGCACCAAATGCATAATAACTAAAGGCGGCACCTAAAATGGTAGGCCCCAATGTAGCAGCTAATGTGCGAGGCCTAGTGAGGGGAATTAATTCTTGTATCATGTTAAAAGCACACCGAGTGTGCACTCCTTTCCATTTCTCATACATATATCATCTTTACATGTCTATTTATGTATTGTATAGCAGAAAGGTAAGCTTGTAAATTATACTATACAGTTATATATGTCGATATAGTATAATAATTAATATATGCAGTATAGATTCTCCTTTAAACTCTTAATATATACTGCACAGATTATCTAACAATCTATACATAGTGTATTGTTAAAAAGGTGAGGTGTCTTATGAGAACTCTCAATAAAAAGTTGATGACATTGGCTTGTGCCACCTGTTTAACTGTGGGTATGGGGGCAGTGGCATGTGCTGATACGGTAGATTTAGGTTATGGTATGTACGGCACAACTTCCCCAACTGTGAAAGCTGTAGAAGTTATGCATATTTCTACTGATACAAGATTGCGTAATCAAGAACAAGATAAATTTCTTAAAGTAGCAAATAAATCTGCTGTTGATACTATTAATAATGTTGTGAAAGCACAGACTGGTGTAGCTGTTGAACCAGTGAAGGGGGACTTTCTTGATGGTTACTCCTTCTATCAATTGCAAGGTACTGATAAACAAGGACATCATATAGGTGGTTTAATTGTTATTAACTATTCTAAAAATGCAATTGATCAAGTTATAGGTATGAATAAGACTATTTTAGAGAAGGGGGCAGATGCGGAAAAAGCCGCATTAAAGCATTCTATCTCTAAATATGTAGAATCTTACTCTAAAGAGACGGCCCAACAACAATTACAAGGCCTGAAGAGCAATACTATTGAAGGTGCTAAATTAGCTAAAGATCTAAAAACGATAAATGATAAGTTACCTTCTCAAATTATAGGTGTCTTTGATAAAATGCTTGCCACAGATAAGAAATCATCTCCTAAAAGTATAGAAGAGATCCGTTCTTATGTAGACTTTATGGCAAAACAAGTAAGCCTAGATGCAACGCATGTGGCCTATAAACCTGTTCAAACACGCTATGGTACAGCTGTGACAGGCGATTTACGCGGTAGTCTAAAATATGATGGCTTTAGAAATACTTATTCCTTAATTGGTTATGCTGTTCCTACAGATAAAGGTGTATCTTTACAGATTTTAATGTCTGATGACTCTAGCTATGATTATTGGGCTAATGAGTTGAATCATATGTATCAAACACAATCTCTCAAGGGAGGTAAATAATATGAAATCTTTGAAAGTATTGGCTTGTGCAGCTTGCCTAATGGGTACTGTATCTGGCGTAGGTTTTGCTAAGGATGTACAAACAATTGCAGGATCCATGGTAGTGCCTAATAATGTAAATATTGTTTCTGCGTCTAAAACAAATACACGTGATTTTGTAGAGAAACAAATGCAACAGAATCCCTCAAAATCTACGATGGCGAATATGATGGCAAAGGAATTTTTCCAAAACTTTGGTACTAATTTTGATATATACCAATTGCAAGGGGCAGATAAAACTGGTCAAAAAGATGCATTCGTAGTGGCTGTAGATGTTAAACAAATAGCGCAACAAGTGGCTAAAGAAAAGGCTAATGACCCTATGTTTATAGCGGCAATGGCCGCTCTTGATAAAGGTCAAATTGATCCTGTAACAGAGCAACTTCTATTAGGAACAATAAATAAACAGATTCCCACTAGCACAACAGTAGTTCCTTTGAATGGACCTATTAATGTGTCTAGTCGTGATTCCCAAAAAGCAACGATTATGCCTAAAACACTTAAAACTCTAACCGTAGAAAATGCAGAACAAGTACATCCGGTGGCTGGTACAAAATATCAAACATATGCAGCAAGCTCTCGCTTGTTATATGCAGATGGAAATGTACAAACTCCACTCTATGCAAATGCTGCATTTGTGTTGAAGCCAGGAAAACCAGTGTTGTATGTAGGTATAACAACTGATGTACAACGTGATTATTTCAAACCAATATTTGATAATGCATTTAAATCAATTAAATAATTGGTTATATACGTACTTTTGTGTAATATGTGATATATTGAGGTAAGTCATATATATCGAGGCATCAACATGAGTTTCGCACCTTAAATATAGTCATATTAATTTATATTTATTTATAAAAGGAGATTTATCATGAAAACAATTTCTACAGACAAAGCACCAGCAGCAGTAGGCCCTTACTCTCAAGCTAAAGTTATTGGCGGTTTATTATTTGCTTCTGGTCAAATTCCACTCAATCCTGCAACTGGTACAGTTGTTGAAGGGGGCATTGTAGAGCAAACTGAACAAGTATGCAAAAATATTGAAGCCGTATTGACTGAAGCTGGTACAGACTTTTCCAAGGTTGTTAAAACAACTTGCTTCTTAGCTGATATTGGTGATTTCAAAGCATTTAATGAAGTGTATGCTAAATATTTCACTTCTAAACCAGCTCGTTCATGTGTAGCAGTAAAAGACCTTCCATTAGGCGTTATTGTAGAAGTGGAAATTATTGCGGAAGTATAAGATGGATTATATTTCTTTGTTACAGTCAGAGATGCGTCCTGCCTTCGGTTGTACTGAGCCAATTGCATTGGCTTATGCGGCTGCGAAGGCAGTCTCTGTTTTAGATGAGTTTCCTAACCATATTCACGCAAGATGCAGCGCGAATATTATCAAAAATGTAAAATCTGTAGTCATTCCAAATTCTGGGGGGCGAAAAGGACTAACGGCGGCCACTACACTGGGTGCTATTGTAGGTCATCCAGAGCGTGAACTAGAGGTGTTGGAATCTGCTACAGACGAAGATCGCAAATGGCTTGGTACATTGCTTGATGCTAACTTCTGTACCGTTTCACTTGCTGAAGGCGTAGATAATCTATATATAGAAATCACTGCAGAAACAGATGAACATACAGCGGTTGTTCGCATTGAAAATGACCATACGAATGTAACCTATGTATCAGTAGATGGTGAGATTGTCTCTGAAACAGTCAATGAAATTAAGAAAGCGGCTAAAACAGAATATGCCATGACCTTCGATAGCATTTACGAATTTGCTTTAACAGGTGATATTTCTGGTATCCTACCTCAAATTAAACAGCAAGTTGAGTATAATACTGCAATTTCTAAGGAAGGTCTGTCCAATGATTATGGATCTAATATTGGACAATTGTTATTGTTAGATGAAGAAAATCCATCTCTCGAAACGAAATGTAAGGCTCGTGCCGCAGCTGGCTCTGATGCGCGTATGAGTGGTTGCCCATTGCCTGTCGTTATCTGCTCTGGCTCTGGTAATCAAGGTTTAACCGTGTCTGTACCAATCATTACGACTTCCGATGAACTTGGTAAAAGTGAAGATGAATTGTATCGCGCTCTCGTCTTTGCTAACTTGCTAACGCTTTACGTTAAATCTGGTATTGGTAAATTGTCTGCATACTGTGGCGTTGTATCTGCCGGTGTGGTAAGTGTAGCAGGTATTGCCTTCTTGAAGGGTGATAGTAAAGATATAATCGAGAACACTCTTGTAAATGGTCTTGCAAGTTTATCTGGTATCGTATGTGATGGTGCGAAACCATCCTGTGCAGGTAAAATTGCAATTTCCCTTGATGGCGCCTTTATGGGATATAAACAAGCTCGCCTTAACAAAAACTACCAAAAAGGCGATGGACTTGTAGCATACTCCGTTGATGAAACTATCCGCAGTATTGGTGCTGTGGCACAAGGCATGAAAGAAACGGACGTAGTTATATTGAATGAAATGCTAAAACACTAAGTTTTAAAATAAATTAACCCCCGATGCAGAAAAATTTTTGCAAAGGGGGTCGTTTTCTTAGCCTTACTAAGAATATGATGTATAGTTGGTGATATATAAAGGTATATTAGAATAAGATATTCTAATTATAATCTAGATAGTTTGAGGTGTGTTTATATGAGTGTGTTATTACCTAAAAAAGCTAGCTTTCCCCAAAAGTTTGTTTATTTTTATCATAAAGTATTTCCGAGTGCAGATAAAAGATATTGGCGTACATACAAATTGAAAATTTGCGATGAGATAAAAAATCTTTCAGTGCGTGATTTGAGCTGGGAAATAATTAAAGGACGAGCAGAATTAGACAGTAAGTTTACTTTTATATGGAGTTCCGTTGTATTTGGTGTGATAAGTGCGGGAATTTTCACTTATGGATTAGATTTAGCTACTCAAGTAATTGTATTAGGACCAGCCACTAAAGAGTTTATGATTACTACTGTTTATTTTGATTTTTTATCTATGATTTCTTTATTTACTCTTGTTGTCTCTTTTGCTGGATGGTTAGTAGCTTTATTTATGGAGCTTCCAGGAGGGCGTGCTTGGTGGTTTTACGGAATTTTCTTTGTGATTAGTGTTCTCCTTGTCGTAATAGGATATTTAAAGCATACAATAATTATTGATTTTGTTTTTTTGTTGTTAAATACATTTTGCATAGCTATACTACTGGGAATTGTAGCAGATTTAAAGAAGCAAAGGGCATTGATTAAAATATCTATTATGGAAGATAGACTGAAAGAACTAGATAAGGTATAAATATATAATTTGGCAAAAATTCAAATATTTTGATACTAAAAAACCGTTGTTTCCAATTTAGAAACAACGGCCTTTTTTATTGTAATTTTTTAGGATCTTTAAGTATCAATGAAGCCCCAAGACCCACTACTAGGAATGGTACGAGTGTCATCATAGCGGCAGGTAAAGAATAGGTATCCGCAAGGTTACCTACTACAGGTGCGATGATACCGCCGATAGTTTGGCTCACCCCGAGGGTAATACCGGACGCAAAGCCGATGCTTTTAGCAAGGTAGGTTTGGCCTAGTACAATAACGGGGCTGTAGCTAAGAGCTTTAGCAGCGCCAATCATGAGTAGTAACATATAGGCTACAGGCATCATGATAACAGGGGAGAAGGTTGGCACTTCTGTTAATAGGAACATAGCTGGCAACCAAATCAATAGGGATAGTCTAATGATTTTGATGGGACCATATTTGTCGCCTAATAGACCGCCAATATATGTCATGAAGATACCGATACTAAAGAATATGGTTAATGCAAAGCTCCCTTGCTCTGGGCTAGTGCCGAGTTCACGAGTCCAGAAGATAGGAATAAATGCATTGATAACGCGGAAGTTTACTGATTGGCTTAGGATGATAATAAACAAGATACCAAAGTATTTCCAGTAATTCTTTAGCGGCTTAGCCACTAGTGTAGGGTTTTCCATAGCTACCGCTTGGTCGATAGTGCGTGCTTGAGTTACTATGCGCGGCATGAGGACGAATAAAACTGTTGAGATAATAAGACCCACTATGGTGAAAGCTGCCAGTCCATGAGGTCCTACTGTATAGGCAATAGAGCCCGCAAAGAGTGGACCGATGGCAAAACCAGAGCTACCACCGATGGCAAAGGTCCCCATGGCTTTACCTTTTTTACCACCTCCGAGGCGATTCATGATTTTCGCTCCTTCAGGGTGGAAGATAGAGGAGCCTACACCAGCTAAGGTAGCACAAACAAGCAAGCTTTCATAAGAGGTTACAAAACCCATGGCACCTGTGCTACAAGCTGAGAGCAGAACACCTAAGGCGATGAGCCGTGGCTGATTGATCTTGTCAGAGACATAACCTAATAATGGCTGTAACAATGAAGATAATGCTGTATTGGCTAATATGAGAAAGCCTGCTTGCTCTAAACTAAGTCCATAAGTGTAGATAAATAATGGCAAGAGGGCAGGTAATACACTTTGACAGGAGTCGTTAATCATATGACTCACCGTAATGAGATAAGGGTAATATTTTTTCATAGTAGTGGTCCCTTCGCAAAAAAGCGCTAACCATGGTTAGCGCTTTATATATTTTATATGGCAGAGGAGGAGGGATTTGAACCCCCGCGCCGGTTGCCCGACCTACCGCATTTCGAGTGCGGACCCTTCAGCCTCTTGGGTACTCCTCCGTGTTTTACGGCGCTCTTTAAAAAAGTCTTTCATGATTTGACTACATTCATCACCAAGGATCCCCGATGCTAATTCGGGTTCATGATTTAAACCAGGGTGAGAGAGTACATTGAAAAGAGACTCTACAGCGCCTCCTTTGTAATCACTTGCACCATATACAACACGGTCAATACGACTGTTGATGATGGCTCCAGCGCACATCGGACACGGCTCTATCGTAACATACAGGGTACAACCAGTCAACCGCCAACGCTTGAGTACATCGCATGCTTCGCGGATGACGAGCACCTCTGCATGAGCCGTTGCATCGTTATCTAATTCGCGGCGATTATGGTGGCGTGAAATGATTGTATTGTTTTGAACTAAAATGGCGCCGATAGGAATTTCTCCTAGAGCATAAGCTTTGTGGGCCTCCTCTAGGGCAAAACCCATAAAATATTCATCACGGCTACGCTCATCCATATTTTTAATCTCTATAGGTGTAATGTTCTTTGTCATTCTCATACCTCTTAATGTATAATATCTTACATAAAGTCTATCATAGTGTGCGCAGTTATGCGAATAGATTGTGTGAGGGTATTATGGATATTATTTGGTATATATTTGATATGATTGGCACTATTGCCTTTGCTATCTCTGGAGCACTTGTTGGGGTGGCGCGGAGAATGGATATATTTGGTATGGCTGTATTGGCACTGGCCACGGCAATCGGTGGTGGAATTGTACGGGATGTTCTCTTGGGGTATTTTCCGCCGAATTCGTTACGCAATATTGTATATGTAACTGTGGTTATTTCCGTAACAATTATCGTATTTATTATCTATAACAGCCGTTATCGCAAGCATGCTATGGGCCCTCGTAGCCGAGCAAGCTATTTATTAGCCGACGCTGTGGGGCTAGCATCGTTTACAGTAACTGGAGCATCTGCAGGGTTTAAACTATATCCTGAGCTGCCAATTTTCATTGTTTTATTAGGAACTATTACTGCCGTTGGAGGTGGTATTATCCGAGATATGCTGGCTCAACGGATTCCCTCTGTTTTAAAAGAAGATGTGTATGCTCTACCTAGTGTTATTGGGGGCATCGTTTATTACTTAATGGTTATTTCTAACTGGGTTGGAGAGGCTGTATATGGTGCTTTTACCGTTGTACTAGTTATCCGTTTACTAGCTATTAAATATAATTGGAGCTTACCCAAAGTGCGCTAAAGCTAAAGGCACTGCATTTGAGAAATAACAGGTAAATGATATAATTATACTATTAAGTATTTCATAAAAGTGTCAGAAAAAAAGAGTATTATATAAGAGTTAATTTTCGAGTCGAGAGTACTCGTGTACACAGAAGGAGATTTGCTTTATGACAAATAAATGGTTGAAAGTAGCATTAATGGTTACAGCCATTGCTACAGGTACATCCATCAATATTGATGCAGAAACCGTATTATATGTACCTCAAGATGATCGTCCTGTAAGTTTGCAATATACAGTCGATACAGCTCGTGAGGCGGGTATGACTGTGTTGACACCACCTCAACACTTGATTTCTGGTAAGACGTACCAAGGTCAAGCTGATCAAATTATGGCTTGGGTAGAGCAAAATGCAGGTCGTGCTGATGTTATGGTATTAAGTACAGATACTCTTATTTATGGAGGTCTTGTAGATTCTCGTAAACATAATATTCCGCTTAGTACGTTGCAAAATCGCTTGAAACGTATTGAAGGTTTAAAAGCGCGTAATAAAAATGTACGCATCTATGGCTTTGGCACCGTAATGCGTTCTCCACGTGCGAGCGGTGGTGGTACTGAACCGGCCTACTATGCGGAATATGGCCCAACAATCTTCCAAATTGCTGCATTACAAGATAAATTGGATTCTGGCTCCTTAACGCAAGAAGAAACTCAAAAATTGATGAGTCTGCAAGCCTCTGTTCCTGTGGAATACTTGCAAGACTGGTTTGACCGCCGTCAAAAAAATATGAAAATCAACAAAGAGTTGATTGATGAAACTCGCAGTGGTGTATTCGACTACTTTGCATTAGGTCATGATGATACATCTCAATTATCTCAATCCGCACTAGAAGGTCGTTACCTCAACAAATATTCCAAGGATATTTCTGTTGAAAAATACGGTAGCTTCCCTGGTGCTGACCAACTTGGTCTCTTGTTGATGGCGCGTTCCCGTACCGATGTGAGCACAGAAAAACCTACATTCTCCGTAATTTATCCACTCGGTGGTGGCGGTAAAACATTGCCAGGTTACGAAGATCAAACGATTGATAAAACAATTGCTCAACACGTTGAGGCTGTAGGTGGCACAATGGTGACACAAGGTAAACCAACTGTATTATTGGCTGTTAATACACCTCTTACAACGAGCACAGGCGAGTCTGAAAACTTCGAAAACTTCCCGATGATCTCCAACTCTACAAATGCTTTCGTAGATCGCATTCAACAAGCTGTTGACTCTGGTGTGAACGTAAGCGTTGCAGATATTGCTTTCAATAATGGTGCAGATAATACATTGGTATCCGCTATGTACAAACGAGATTTGTTGTACAAAATCGGTGCGTATAATGGTTGGAATACAGCAAGTAACACAGTAGGTTACGCTATTGCTCAAGGATTATTGCTTAAATCTATGAGTCCAGAAGGTCATCGTGATATGTTGACGCAACAATATTTGGATAACTGGGCATATCAAGCAAATATTCGTAAAGATATTTATCGTATGCAAGATTCTATCAGAACAGATAATGTTCGTTACTCTGGTGAATTAAATGAACGTCTTGAAAGTTATTTAGGTGAACGCATTCAAGATTTCGCTGAAAAATACCTTAAAATCAATCCTCGTACAGTAAAAGCTACATTCCCATGGGGACGTCTATTTGAAACGGATATCACTGTTTATGACAAACCAGTGGTACCACTTGAAAAAGAATTACGCTTGAAACGAGAAGCTGAAGCAAAAGCTAAGGCTGAAGCAGAAGCTAAGGCTAAGGCAGAAGCGGCTGCTAAAGCAAATGGTCAGGCTGTACCAGCACAAGCCGCACAACCTGAAAAAGCTGCAACGCCTCAAACACCTACATCTACCCCTCCTGTAGTTAAACAACCAGCTACAGAGTCTCAAGGTCCACGTGTGGTACCGACACCTGCAGTGGCACCTGGTCAATAGTGAATAGGCAATGGCTATGAAAAAAGCATTTTTACCGGAAATTACTTATATGCGAGGCCTCTGTATGCTCGGTGTTATCGGCATTCATGTAGGATCTTACGCATTGCAAAATCCTTTTGTAAATTTAGAACTCATCAGCGTGTTAGAAATTCTCTCTCGCTTTGGAGTGCCTGCGTTTTTCTTCCTCTCTGCATTTGGCTTGTTTTATCATACCTCGGTAGAGGGACCATTCTCATATAAGGAATTTATGCACCGCCGCATTCAGGTGGTGCTATTTCCATATATTACGTGGTCCATCTTTTACTTGCTATATACAGGGATGACAGCTCATAACCTTGGCAATTTACATCCAGGGCCGTTGGCGATAAATCTACTCTTTGGTACCTCTATGTATCATCTATATTTTATGGTTATTTTGCTATGGTTCTACGTGATGATGCCATTATGGCGGGCCATGGTGAAAGTCATCTTAAAACGGCCTGTATTTTGGCTGGTGTTACTTTTTGTCATCCAAGTTGGTATCGATTATGTTTCGTCTTACATGCTTGGCCGTTGGGTAACAGAAAATCTAAGCAATCAGCCAGTTCTTAAATATCTTTTTGATATGCGACTCAACTATTGGGTTATTCATTATGTGTGGATTTTCCTTTTAGGTGCCGTATGTGCTGAACGATATGAAATCGTCTGCGAATATATGTGGCGTTATCGTTACCTTTTAGGCGTCAGTGCGGTAAGCTCTATATTATTGATGCTTGGCTCTTATTACTATGTCATGGACGTATGGCATTATACTGTGTTAGAAGCAATTTACACGGTACATCAAATGAGTCCTATGGGCGTTCTTTATACAGGATTGGGAACGATGTTTAGTTTATTCCTATTCCAAAGGCTACCTATGAATGTGACTATGGAGTCCATTTGGTCTGAGATAGGCGATAAATCGTATGGTATTTATTTAGCGCATCCATTTTGGTTGTTAATCATTTCTGGTGTGATGGCTAAATATAATCTCTTGTATACGGTGACCAACGTGCTAATTATGTATGTTATGGCGTTGGGATTATCCTATTTGTCTACGGTGGCTCTTAATTATGTGCCTAAATCTATCCGTAAATTTATACTGGGGCATTAGTTTAGTATGAGAACTATTTTATAGAGAGCCCTAATTGGTGCTAGTACGTTAATGGTGTACGTAGTTTTAGTTAGTTTTGTAGTGCTGATTTAGTATAAAAATAATATTTGTTATACATCCGCTAGGATATAGTTTTTAACTATGGTATCCTAGCGGATTTTTGTATATCGAATTAATATCTTTCACAAAGTAAAGTGTGAAAATTTAAAAGTAATTGTGTTATAATAAGTCCATGATGATTACCACTTGATAGAGTAACGAAATAGAAAAAGAGGTGCTCCTATGCAAGAATTAACATATTTTAACGGTGAATTCGTCGAATCAGGTGCCAAAGTTATCAGTATTGATGACCGTGGCTATTTGTTTGGTGACTCTGTATATGAAGTTGTTCGCGTCGTAAAAGGCCGTTGCTTCGCTTTGTCTTACCACCAAGATCGTTTGTATCGCTCTATGCGTGAAATGGATATCCCTGTAAAAATGACCCCTGATGATTTGACAGAATTGCACGAAATTTTGATCGAGCAAAGTGAAATCAAAGAGGGCTATATTTATTTACAAATCTCTCGTGGTGTAGCATCACGTCACCATGCTTATGATCGCTCCAAATTAGAACCACAAATGCTTATGTTTATCCGTACCTTGGATTTAGATGAAGTTAATAAATTGGGTGAAGGTGTAAAAGCGATAGCTTTACCTGATGAACGTTGGGAGCATGTAGATATTAAGACTACAAACTTGATCCCGAATATCTTGGCACAAACAAAAGCAGAAAAGAAATTTGCCTATACAGCAATGCTATTTCGCGATGGTATTTGCACAGAAGGTGCAACATCTAATGTGTTTGCTGTTAAAGATGGTATCTTGTACACGCATCCAGCGGATAATCATATCTTAAAAGGTATTACGCGCCAAATGATCTTAACGCGTGTAGCACCATCTTTAGGTATTACCATTATTGAGAAAGAATTCAATCGTAATTTTGTAGATGATGCGGATGAATTATTCTTTACCGATACAATTGGTGGTGTCATCCCAATTACTAAGCTAGACAGAAATTTAGTATCTGGTGGTAAACCAGGTGCCATTACACTTCGTCTACGCGAAGCACTAGAAAAATTGATGGAAGAAGGGCTACCTTGATAGATAAGTTGCTTTCATCAAATGATACACATTTACCTTAAGAAAGGAAATTATTTTGATACAATTAGAACACATTAGTAAAGTCTATGAAGGTGCTACTCGTGTGGAAGCGTTGAAAGATATTAGCCTAAATGTGAAAGAAGGCGAAATCTTTGGCATTATCGGCCAATCCGGTGCCGGTAAATCCACCTTGATTCGTTGCATCAATATGCTCGAAGCACCTACATCTGGCTCTGTTATCGTAAATGGTACAGATTTAACAACACTTAGCAAATCTGATTTGCGTAAAGCGCGCAAAGATATTGGCATGATTTTCCAACATTTTAATCTCTTGTCCTCTCGTACCGTATATGACAATGTGGCATTTCCGTTGGAATTACAAGGAATGAGCAAATCTGAAATCAAGGAACGCATTACGCCAATTCTTGATATTGTAGGCCTTACAGACCGGATGAACAACTATCCATCTCAATTGTCTGGTGGTCAAAAACAACGTGTTGGTATTGCTCGTGCATTGGCCTCTAATCCAAAGGTTCTCCTTTGTGACGAAGCTACATCTGCCCTTGATCCTCAAACAACAGATTCTATTTTGAAATTGTTGAAAAATATTAATGAGAAGATGGGGCTCACTATTGTACTCATTACACATGAGATGCACGTTATCCGTGAAATCTGTGATCGCGTGGCGGTTATTGAAGGCGGTGTCATCCTCGAAGAAGGTAGTACTATTGAAGTATTCACACATCCTCGCGAAAATACGACAAAAGAGTTTATTAGCTCTGTAGTGAGTGATAACTTACCTCCAGAAGCATTGGAACATCTAGAGTTGCATGATCAATGGATTGCAGGGACCGCACCATTAGTACGCCTCAAATTTACAGGACAAGCAACAGATGAGCCTGTAGTAGCAGGCCTTGTAAGACGCTTTAATTTAGATGTAAGCATCCTTTTTGGGGGCATTGATTACATCCAAAATACGAGCGTTGGTCGTCTCATCGTTATTTTGAATGGTGACCCAGAAAATGCGCAAGAAGGTTTGGACTACATCAAAACGTTACCAATTGAAAGCGAGGTGATCGGTTATGTCAGAGCAAATCATTAATCTACTCATAACTGGTACCCTTGATACATTGCAAATGACGATAATTTCTACCGTAATGGCAATGTTATTAGGTATTCCTCTTGGTGTTGTTCTGGTCGTTACTTCTAAAGGTCATATCTTGGAGAATGTAACACTCAATAAAGTATTGGGTGCCATTGTCAATGCCACGCGTTCTGTACCTTTCATCATCTTGATGGTTGCCATCATTCCGTTTACTCGTATGGTGGTAGGTACCTCCATTGGTACAACTGCAGCATGTGTGCCGTTGACCATTGCGGCCATTCCATTTTTGGCACGCCTAGTAGAAACGTCTATTAAGGACATCAATTTTGGCGTTATCGAGGCGGCTCAATCCATGGGGGCAAGCCCATTACAAATCATTTGGAAAGTATTATTACCAGAAGCATTGCCAACAATTATTGACAATGTAACGGTGCTTATCGTTAACCTCATCGGTTACTCTGCGATGGCTGGTGCTATTGGTGGTGGTGGTCTTGGGGATATTGCTATCCGATATGGTTACCAACGTTTCCAAGCCGATATTATGATCGCTACAATCATCATCTTGATTGTATTGGTACAAGTTGTACAAATGATTGGTGATGCTTGGTCTAAAGCGATGAATAAGAAGTAGGAGGATCCTATGAGTATCAATGAAAAATTGAGAAGTCAACAAAATGACGAATTGTTCACCGCCATTTTAACGCTTGAAAATACAGAGGAATGCTATGCATTTTTTGAAGATATCTGTACGATTAACGAATTAAAAGCATTATCTCAACGCTTACAAGTAGCAAAAATGCTTCGCGCAGGGGATAGCTATGAGAAAATCGTAGAAGAAACGGGTGCGAGTACTGCTACGATTAGTCGTGTAAAGCGCTGTTTAGTATATGGTGCGGATGGTTATACATTGGCCCTCGATCGTCTAGGTGCAAAATAAAATAAATTAGCATGACAACGGTGGCCTTTGGCGACCGTTGATGTGCTATCTGTAGGAGGTTTATTATGGAGTGGCTCATTGCGGTAACAGGTTTACCATTTGATATCCTTATACTCGTTTTACTCGCCGTAGCTGGTGCGTTTGCTGGCTTTGTAGACTCCATTGTGGGCGGCGGAGGCCTCATTTCTGTACCTGCCATGTTATTAACAAATCTTCCACCTAGTATGGCTCTGGGCAGCAATAAATTATCCAGTATTTTTGGTGCTGGCAGTGCATCGATTACATTTTTGAGAAATCACATGGTTGATTTTTCCCTAGTTCGCAAATTATTGCCTTTTACCTTTGTGGGTTCTATGCTTGGTACATTGGCGGTTGTTTCTTTACCACCGCTATATGTAAAGCCTATTATCATCATATTACTTGTTTGCGTAACACTCTTTGTGGTGTTCAAAAAAGACTGGGGTGAAATCAATCGTACATCTCAGGTAGCAGGAAAAGCGCTATATATTTGTATGACTTTTGCTCTTGGCATCGGTGTATATGATGGCTTTATAGGCCCTGGTACAGGTACATTTTTGATTATGGGCTTTATCTTTACAGGTTTTGATTTCTTGCATGCGTCTGCTAACGCAAAGATATTGAATTTTACTAGTAATTTGGCGTCTCTATTGGTGTTTTTATATTTAGGACACGTCAATGTTAAGTATGGTCTTGCCACCGGGGCAGGTCAAATTATAGGTGCTTATTTAGGCTCGCATTTGGCAATTGCGAAGGGCTCATCTTTGGTGCGAGTTGTATTCTTGTCGGTAACGACAGTTATGTTGTTGAAATTAGTCTATGACTATATTTCAACATTATAGGAGGGCAAGGTATGCCTCATAAAAGTGATGTTCAAGTGGCCTTGATTAGTGGTGGTACATCGGGTATTGGATTTGCTA
Organism: Veillonella parvula; assembly: GCF_018378075.1. Lineage (GTDB taxonomy): Bacteria > Bacillota > Negativicutes > Veillonellales > Veillonellaceae > Veillonella > Veillonella parvula_K. The sequence continues at coordinate 15,978 of NZ_JAGZYE010000009.1, read as the reverse complement.
CGGCAAAGCTTTTACTCAAAGAAGGTTGGTGTGTAGTCATCAATGGTCGAAATGAAAAAGTTGGTCAAAAGGCTAAAACTAAGCTACGTCGTTATTCCTCTAAGGTACAATATATTCAAGGTGATGTATCTAAAATTGAGGACTGTCAGCGAATTGTAAAAGAAACAGTAGATTTATTTGGTGGGGTGTCTGCTCTTGTAACAGCTGCAGGCTATTATGAAGAAGAGTTGCTAGCTGATGTTACAGAGGCAGCTTTTGATGAAATGTTTGGGACTAATGTAAAAGGTACTGTATTCTTATGTCAAGCGGCGCTTCCCTATTTACGATCATCAAAGGGCAGTATTGTAACAATCGCTAGTGATGCAGGTTTACAAGGTAATGTAGCGTGTTCTGTATATGGTGCATCAAAGGGGGCTGTAGTGAGCTTTACAAAATCTCTATCCCTTGAAATGGCACCTCACAGCGTTCGTGTAAACTGTGTGTGTCCTGGTGATGTAGATACATCATTAGTGGACAAACAGATTGCTAATGCCAATCAAGATGCGGCAGCTGCAAAGGCTGAAATGGGCCAACATTACCCATTAGGTCGCATTGCTAAGCCCCATGAAATTGGCGAAGTAATTGTATTTTTGTTGAGTAATAAGGCTTCTTTTGTGACAGGTGCAGCATGGACAATCGATGGTGGACTCACAAGTTGGTAATATAGAAAATATTAGAAGCTGTTATATATGGATAATTAGAAAAATTCATTTCACTTCTATCAATAGAATGGTATAATAATACTAATAATAAGACCTATAGTTGGTTCACAACAAAGGAGAATACTTATGGCAGAATATAATGGCGTAACACTTGAGCCACTTATGGATGGATCTCAAGATCGTGACTATCAAGTTGAACAATTTATTTTCTGGGGGGCAGGTCGTGCGGCAGCATTGGCATTATCCTCTAAATTCAGCAGTGTCGCTTTGTGCGCCAATGCTACGTACATGGTAACTCGTATTGCTCATCTTTATGACGTAGAATTGCAAGCTGGTGCTGTAGTTGGTTTAGTAGGTGGTCTTAGCACAGCTGTAGGTACAGCTGCAGTATCCCTTCTAATTCCAATTAAAGCTGTTCGCGTTCCTGTAGCTATCGGTTTAACTTATGCTATAGGTAAAATTGCAAATATTTGGATTCAAGATGGTATGCCTTCTGATATCGAACGTTACAAACCGATGGTTGCTGAATTCCTTGAAAATGGTAAAGCTATTGCTTCTGAAATCGTTCGTGATGCAAGTGCTAGTATTCCTTTCACTCAAGGTCAACGTGATGTATGGGCTGGGATTGCTAATGAAACAGGTCTTGCTAAAGAATCTTTAAAGCAAGTTTACGAAGAAAAAGTAACACCTGCCATCAATAAATGGAATAATGAAACAAAATACCAAATTCATGATAACGCAGCAGAAGTTGTAGCAAAGGTTTCTGATGCAGCGAAAGAAAAACTTGATTCTGCTAAAGAAGGTATTGAAGTAGCTAAAGAATTCGCAAAAGGTGGTGTAGAAGTGGCAAAAGCTTCTGCACAGGTAGCAGTAGAAACTGCAAAAATTAAAGCTTCTGATGCTGTAGAGACAGCAAAAGATGTTGCTACAAACACTGTTAACACAGCGAAAGATAAAATTGGCGGTTTGCGTAAATAAACGCTGAAGGATTATTATTACTATGAATCCATTTAAGATTATTAAATATGGTAAGTATTTTAGCGAATCAAGATTTTTAGGGTTTCTTGGTCGATATGGTAAGAAACTTGCCTTTGTACAACAAGCAGTAACCTTGTTCCTTTGTTTTCGCGACAAGGATACTCCCAAATATGTAAAAGCGGTCATTGCAGGTGCCTTAGGATATTTGGTATTACCTATTGATATTGTACCGGATACGATTGCTGTATTAGGTTGGGTAGATGATGTGGCAGTACTCGGATTAGCCTTTAAGATTGCGAATCGTTATATCAAAACGAGTCATCAAGAAGAGGCAAAAAAATTCTTTCCATTTGGTAGCAGTCGCTAACTTTTACCATTTTAGGCAGTTTGATCCACAGTGATTGAACTGCCTTTATTTATTTGACACCCTAAAGTAATAGATATAGAATAAAAATTGTATACTATTTAAAAAGGACAGAATTTATGCATATTGCTTCAGTAAATGTACGATTTTATGAAACTGATATGATGGGGATTGCTCACCATAGTAATCATTTTAGATGGTTTGAAATGGCGCGCATTGAATTCCTTCGTAAGATCGGTGTCACTTTGTGGGATATGATGAATGAGGATATTGTATTTCCCATCATGAATGTATCTTGCAATTATAAAGAACCTGCGAATTTCGATGATGAACTTCACATCGAAACGTATTTGGTTAAGATGACGAGGGCTCAAATGGTGTTTCGCTATCGCATGCGCCGTGCTAGTGATGGTGCAATACTTGCTACGGGGGAAACTAAGAACGCCTTTATGTCAAAATTAACAGGAAAAATTGTGCGATTAGACGATACTTTCTATCTGCCTATGTTAGCAGCTGTTGAGGAGATGCCGCATGAGTAATGTACAACAATTGCCTATCGGTGTATTTGACTCTGGTGTAGGCGGACTATCTGTGTTAAAGGTATTACAAGAACAATTTCCTAACGAAGATTTTATCTATATCGGTGATAATGCGAATAATCCTGTAGGTAATCGCAGTGATGATGAAATCACTTATTTAGCGTGCCGTATTGCGGAGACGCTAGAAAAGCAGCCTGTTAAGTTGATGGTGATTGCTTGTAACACCTTCACCGTTGTGGCTCTTGATGCGGTACGTGAACTTGTATCTGTGCCAGTTATTGGTGTATCACAAGGTGTAAAAACAGCTATTAATAAAAGTAAAAGCAAGACTATCGGTATTATGGCGACCGTGGCCACTGTAAATAGTCATATTCATAAGCATGTGGCTTTAGAAGTTGATCACGAGGTTTTTGTTTGGGAACAACCTTGTCCAGAGTTGGCGGGGCTTATTGAACAAGGTCATTTAGATGATTACTTTGTTCGTGAAGTATGCAAGGATTATTTAGAACCTTTATTATCTCGAGAAATTGAGGTTGTTGTTTTGGGGTGTACTCATTTTCCATTTGTACAACCTTTACTAGAGGAACTAACATCGTGTCGCATTCAGTTCATTGATCCTGCTTTTGAAACAAGTGAATTGGTTCGTCACAGACTAGAGAGTAAAAATCTTTTCAATCATCAAGATACTGTAGGCACCGTGACATTGTATTTTACAAAGGATGTCGAACTTGGTGATACGTTGAGTGCATCCTTCCTTGATACAAGCCGTCGTACCATTGAACATATTACATTATAAAGGAGATACCCTATGTGGTTTTATAACATCCTCAGTGCAGTAATAGCTATTATTGTGGCTGTTGCAGCTCTGTACTTATTATTCCGTTTGTTTGTGTTGAAACAAGGTAATGAAAATATTGTCTTATTAGCGAAACGGGCAACGAACTTCCAAGTATCTGATCGTAGTTTTGAGTCCATTACTTTGTTCTGTGATATACCATTTGTAAATAAAGGGCGCCAATTGGGCACAATAATGGACTTATTTCCACGTCCATTATTACCAGAAGAACATTTTGATGCAGTTAAAGTAAATGCTTGGGCTATGGATATTAATCGTCCGCGTCAAGATGGATACTTTGAAGCTATAATTATCAAACCACGCAAAGGTGGCACAATTCGTGTATATGTTACATTAACAGGTAAAACTGGCAATATTCGAGAAGATATTAAGGGATTCCCTTATATGGACATCGATATTTACTACCAAATCGTAGGCCGGACAGACTATCATATCGATAAACAGCGTATTCGTTTGACTGCTGAAGAAGTTCAAGCAGCAATGGTTCAATAAGGAGGCATAACAATGGCAGAATTAGAGTTAGTATGTGTGCCAACACGTATCCTTACAGATAATGATGACATCGTTGATGCTATCGTTGAATTTGGGGGACATAATATTGGACCTGAAGATATCGTATGCGTTGCTGAATCTGTAGTAGCTATTACGCAAGGTCGTTTTACACGTCCTGAAGAACTAAATGTGTGCTGGCAAGCTCGTTTAATTAATCGTTTTATCCATCCAGATGGTTCCATGGCATCTATTTATGGTATGCAATCGGCTATGAATTTGGATGGTAAATGGAAGGTATTAGGTGCTTTTATTTTAGGTGCTATTGCTAAAATTTTCCGTAAACCAGGGGTATTCTATGCAATTGCTCGGGCTGCATCCTTAACAGATGATGTAACGGGGACTATGCCTCCATTTGATAAGCACATTGTATTTGGTCCAAAGGATCCCGATAAAGTGGCTGAGAAAATTGTATCTCGCACAGGTTGTTATGGTGCCGTTGTAGCTGACGTTAATGACTTGAAGCGGTCCGCTATTTTAGGCACAAGCCGTGGCATTGATGCTAAAAAAATTGCACAATTGTTGATTGATAATCCATTTGGTAACGATAGTCAAATGACTCCGATTGTTATCATCAAAAATTACGCATCTGTATCTGGTAAATAACAGAAGGCTGTACTCATCACATAGAGATGGGTACAGCTTTTTTATATAATGAGCCTGAATATGGACTATACGCAGATTTGAATAGGGATTGCATATTAGATCAAATAGAGAGTATATGGTAGCTTAAATGGAGTTTTCTTTACTACGTTTTGAGTTTGTATGGATTCTTTATTAATACTAAAAGGAGGTTATATGTTACTAGGGTTAGACGTAGGTGGAACTTTTACCGATGCGGTTATCATTGATGCCCATCGTGTAGTGGCAACTGCGAAGAGGCGGACTACAAAGGATAATCTAATGAATGGTATAGGTGAGGCCTTAGATGCGGTTTTGGAGGGCTATGATACATCAAATATTGAACAAGTAACCTTATCTACTACCGTGGTGACAAATACCATCGTAGAAGCGAAGGAGCAAGTAGTAGATCTCTATGTGATTACAGGTCCAGGCCGTAATGTAGATGATATATTCCCCGTGGAACCTATATATCTTCAAGGTTATACAGATCATAGAGGTATCGTTGTAGAGTGTACCCCTGCTGATGCTGTACGTGGTATAGCCAACATGGTTCAAGCACGTAGTGGTACCGATTTGGCTGCTGTGTCCGCTAAATTTGGGGTGCGGAATCCTCAAGAAGAACTATCTATTACAGAGGAATTGAAAAATACGTATCATACAATTTCTAATGGCAGTTTATTAAGTGGTTCTTTAAATTTCCCTCGTCGTACTATTAGTGCTTATTTTAATAGCGCTGTGACACCCGTATTTACGGTGTTTAAGAAAAATGTTGAAGATGCTCTCAGTGCACGGAATATATTGGCTCCACTTCACATTTTAAAGGCCGATGGTGGTTCTCTACCTATGGAGCATATGGTGAGCCGACCTGTAGAAACGGCCTTTACGGGACCTGCTGCAACAGTTCTTGGACTATCGGCTCACGGCGTTATAGGTAATAAGCATACAGTGGCTCTAGATATTGGGGGTACTACAACGGATATATCCCTTTGGAAGCATGGTAAACCATTGATGACAAAAAATGGTGTATCTATCCGTGAGTATCCAAGTGCAGTGCGATCCTTTGCCGTTACTTCCGTCGGTATTGGTGGGGAATCTGTAATTCGCCTTAAAAATGGTAATCTTACCGTAGGGCCTGAACGAGTGGGGCCATCGGTGGCTCTTGGTGGTGTAGAACCTACATTAGGGGATGCACTTATCGTGCTCGGTCACGCAAACTATGGTGACTTTAATCTGGCATCACGAGCTTTACAAGATTTAGCGGATGCTATACAGGCTACATTACAATCTAAAAATGTAAATACCTCAAATAATCAATTAACTCTTATTAAGACTGCCTCTGATGTAGCACGACTAATCGTAGAAAAAGCGTTGCAAACGATTCAACATGGTATTAACGAGGTCGTAAAAGTAGAAAATAAACGACCTATTTATGTGGTAGCAGATATTGTAAATCCTGATGTATTTGTACCAGAACATATCGTTGTGGTAGGGGGAACAGCGCCAAATTTAGGTCCAAGTATCGGTGAGTATCTAGAGTTACCTGTTACGATTCCTGAGAATGCTGCCGTAGCAAATGCTATAGGCGCTGCACTAGCTTTATCTACCATCGAACTTACTATTCATGTAGATACAAAACGTCGGTTGTTAGTCATTCCTGAATTAGGGATTAAACAGCAAAATTGTACTTTAAAACGAGCGGAACAAGTTGTAGAACGAGCTAAAGAGGTTCTTAGTGAAGAGGCTTTACGTTTAGGTTTAGATACAGCGCAAGAAATCGAGGTCATTAACATTGAGGATTTCCCTGTGGTAGAGGGATGGCAATCTATGGAGCGTTTAATTACGGTAAAAGTACAACTGGCGGCGGGGGTGAAACACTATGTGGAATAAAGGACTATCCTATCGTGAGCGTCATGGCCTTATAGAAAAGAATATGAATACGAAACTGAATGACGACGTGAATTCTACTATTGATAAAGCTGAATATAATAACAGTTTAGGTCTAGTATTCTTCCCTGCGTTTGACTGGAAAATTTCTGAAACACATCCTGAACGACAAGAGCGTTTACTTTATACGCGTGATCAAATCGTAGAGGAAGGTCTGTTAGATATACCGAATATTAGAGAATATAATCCAATAGTAGCGGATTGGGATACAATAGAGCGGGTTCACGTTGGTGCTCCAGATTTAGAGTCTTGGGTGACTGAAGCTCATCGGGTATCTGCTGGAGGTGCTATTGCGGCAGCTGATGCAGTCATGCGCGGTGAAGTAGACCGTGCTTTTGCGTTAGTAAGACCACCAGGTCACCACGCAATGGCTATGGTTCATGGTATTCGTGGCTTCTGTACGATTAATATTGAAGCCGTTATGATTCAACACATGCGCCAAACCTATGGAATCAAACGCATTGCCGTAGTAGATACTGATGTACATCACGGTGATGGCACTCAAGATGTGTTTTACCACGATCCAGATACATTGTATATTAGCTTTCACCAAGATGGACGAACCCTCTATCCAGGAACAGGCTTTATGGATGAATTTGGTGGACCTCAGGCTATCGGTAGTAATATAGATATTCCACTACCTCCTGGTACCGGTGACGAAGGTTTGATGAAGGTCATGCGTGAGCTTGTATTGCCTATTCTTGAAGAGTTTAATCCAGATATCGTCATTAACTCGGCAGGACAAGATAATCACTTTAGTGATCCGTTGGCTAATATGCAGGTAACTGCGAAGGGTTATGCAGAATTAGTCGATTTGCTACAAGCAGATATAGCTGTACTTGAAGGAGGCTATTCCGTACAAGAAGCGTTGCCATATGTAAATACGGGTATCATTTTATCCATGGCAGGCCTTGATTACAGCAAAGTCGTAGAACCTGCCTTTGATCCTGTTAAATACAAACAGAGTCAAAATGTAACTAGTTACATAGATGATTTAATCGTTAAGTGGAAAATACAATGGGCTAACCGTCATAAGATGGCCGAAGACGAGCGCGTACGTGCAGGGGATGTTTGGTCTAATCATTATAACGTGTACTACGATGAAACAGGCGTACAAGAGGAGCGCCTTGAAAAGGTGCGCATGTATAAAAACAAGGTAGGCTGGCATAGCGTGCTCTCTCGAGGACAATACGGACCGTATGGGTCGCAAAGTGTATATGCTATGTTCATCCCTTGGCAAGCAGATGAAGGGACGCGTCAAGATGCTATTGTAGAAGCAAAACGAGCCAAAACAGAAGGGGGAGCAAGCCGTTACGTTGTGGTAGATCCACTCGGCAACGGCCAATATGAACTATAATGTTAATCTCCGTAAATGATAACGCCAGTTATCATGTTAGAATCGTAAATTATAATATGATTCGTAATGCTGAAAAATAGAAAAATTATGATATAATATAAGAAATAACGCCCCTTTGTGTAAGGGGCGTTCTAATATTTAGTTTTAGAATGGTGAGGTTCCTATGCGCAGTGATAATAGAACAGCGGGTCAATTGCGACCTATTAAAATAACACGGAATTTTACAGAGTATGCAGAAGGTTCTGTACTTATTGAGTGTGGTAAGACCAAGGTTATCTGTACAGCTACTGTTGAAGATTCTGTGCCACGCTGGCTAAAAGGTTCTGGGCAAGGATGGGTAACTGCGGAATACTCATTATTGCCACGTTCTACGCAAACTCGCGTGAGCCGTGAGGCTGCAAAGGGAAAACAAACAGGACGGACTGTAGAAATTCAACGCCTTATCGGTCGTGCATTGCGTGCTGTTGTGGACCTTGAAGCATTAGGAGAGCGTTCTATCACTATCGACTGCGATGTGATTCAAGCGGATGGCGGTACACGAACAGCCTCGATTACAGGTGCCTTTGTAGCTCTCGTTGATGCGGTGGACTTCACTTTTGGCGGAGCTGGAAAATTTCCAATTACTAACTTCTGTGCAGCCATCTCCGTAGGTATTGGTCCAGATGGTCCTATTACGGACCTTTGTTACGAAGAGGATAGTGCCGCCATTGTAGATATGAATGTAGTCCGTACCGGTTCTGGTAATATGGTTGAAGTACAAGGTACAGGTGAACACGGTACATTTAATCGTGATGAGCTCAACGCTTTACTTGATTTAGCAGAGGCTGCTACAGATGAGCTCATGGCTAAACAACGTGAAGTACTTGGTGCGACAGCAGATAAAGTAGGTAAAGAGTATCCTACAGCTCCGGAGGTATAAAATGGAACAAATTGTGCTTGCTACAGGCAATAAAGGAAAAATTCGTGAGTTTTCAGAGGCATTCTCTCATTTGTCTATCGATTGCGTACCTGTGAAAGATGTGATTTCCGTTGAGGAACCAGAGGAAACTGGCACCACTTTCATGGAAAACGCTCTGTTAAAAGCTCGATACTACGCTAAGGCTACGAATCGACCTTGTTTAGCTGATGATTCTGGTCTTACTGTAGATATTCTTGATGGGGCTCCAGGTGTATATTCTGCGCGTTATGCAGGTCATCATGGTGATGATAATGCAAATAATGAGAAATTAATTCGTGAACTACAGGGTAAACGTGACCGTACAGGCCATTATGTATGCGCTTTAGCGCTTGTATATCCTGATGGTCGAGAAGTTACTGCGGAAGGCTATTGTGATGGACTCGTTCAAGATGAGCCAAAAGGGGAGAATGGTTTTGGATATGATCCATACTTCTATGTACCTGAATTTGAAAAGACGATGGCAGAGCTTAGTATCGACGTAAAAGAAACGATTAGCCATCGTGGTCGAGCATTACGCGAATTAATTAGTAAGCTTTGATATTTCTGAACTATATGGTATAGTTCATATAAATATATAATATAGTGGCATTAGAGATTAAATACAATGAAACGAATTGGCATTTTAAGTGATACTCATGGGTATCTAGAGGATATCGACCTCGTCTTGGCTGCTACCGCTGATCAAGACATTGATATGTGGCTTCACGCTGGCGATTTTGGAGATGACGCACGTTATATGCAGGAACATACGGATATTCCTGTATATGCTGTGCGTGGGAACAACGACCGTGTGCAACCGCTTGAACCACGAGAGCAATTAATTCCTCTTGAAGACACCTATATTTACATGACACATGGTCATGAGGTATCATATTATAATCGAATACAAAAACTGATTGAGTTAGGAACTGACATGGGTGCGCGACTCATCGTGTCCGGTCATAGCCATCATCATGGGGAGGTTCGTGCCCGTGATGCGGTATTTGTAAATCCTGGTAGTATTTCTTTGGCTCGTGATCGCTCCGGTGGTACCTTTGCCATCGTTACCTACGATAATGGACAGTTTGATGTAGAGTTTGTGTATAAACAAGATATTGTTTAGTTATATGGTGAAAGCTTCGGTTTTGAAACTTTCAAAAGGAATAGTAAGTCTATGCATGGAAAGGGTTATGACATATCATGGATACACCAGTTAAAGCAAAGCCTAAAATGAAGTTATATGGTTTTAACAATCTCACGAAAACATTGAGTTTTAATATTTATGATATTTGTTATACTCGTACGGAAGAAGAGAAAAAACAATACATTCAGTACATTGATGAAGTATACAATGCGGATCGTTTAACGGCTATTTTGACGGAAGTTAGCCATATCATCGGCGCCAATATCCTTAATGTAGCGAAACAAGATTATGATCCACAAGGTGCTTCTGTTACAATTTTAATTTCTGAAGAGGAAATTGAAAAAGAAGATGTAGTTATGCATTTAGATAAATCGCATCTTACTGTACATACGTATCCTGAAAGCCATCCGCACAAAGGGATTAGTACATTCCGTGCCGACATTGAAGTGTCTACATGTGGACAAATCTCTCCGTTAAATGCACTTAATTACTTAATTCAAAGTTTTGACTCTGATATTCTTACCTTGGATTATCATGTACGTGGCTTTACTCGGGACGTGTCTGGTAAGAAAATTTATATTGATCATCGTATCAATTCTATTCAAAATTACATCAGTGCAAAAACTCGCAATATGTACAACATGATTGATGTAAATGTATATCAAGAAAATATTTTCCATACTAAGATGATGTTAAAAGAATTTGATTTAGATAATTATCTTTTTGGCATTACTGAGTCAGAGTTGAGCGATCGTGAAATCAAGCAAATTAAACATCAATTAAAACAAGAAATGATGGAAATCTTCTATGGACGCAATTTGCCATCTGTAAAAGCTTAAAGACAGCTTTTATGACATTGTTGTTATAGCTTTAATCGTATAATACAAATATAGACTTGAAGTAGATAAGCCTTATATGGTTTATCTACTTTTTTATAATTTACTTTATTACTACTGGAGCTTAATCTTTATTACTACGGGAGCTTAATGATAGTTGTTTTTAAAAAAATCGAAAAACTATATCGAAAAAACTTGAATTATGATTTAGCATTTTGTATAATACAATTAGTTAAAGGTATAAATTACCGACTCTAAAGAGTCCGAGTGTATCCACAAAGGAGAATTGTTATGGACGTACGTGAATTAGCTGTACAAAAAAAACGTGAATTAAAAGGTTTCCTTACTGTAGGAACAAAATATGAATTAAAAGACGCTCATGATTTATCTGTAGCTTACACACCAGGTGTAGCAGAACCATGTTTGCGTATTAAAGATAATGAAGCAGAATCCTTCGAATTAACTTGCCGTTCCAACATGGTTGCCGTTGTATCTGACGGTACTCGTGTACTTGGTCTTGGTGATATTGGCGCTGCAGCAGCATTGCCAGTAATGGAAGGTAAATCCTTATTGTTCAAAAAATTCGGTGATGTAGACTGCATTCCATTGGTTGTAGATACAAAAGATGCTGATACATTGATCAATACAGTAAAATTATTGCAAAAAAACTTTGCTGGTATTAATTTAGAAGATATTTCCTCTCCTAAATGCTATGAAGTTGAAAACCGTTTGAAAGAAGAATTGGAAATTCCTGTATTCCATGATGACCAACACGGTACTGCAATTGCATGTTTAGCTGGTGTAAAAGGCGCTCTTCGTTTAGTTAAAAAAGATTTAGCTACTGCTAAAATTGTTGTAAACGGTGCTGGTGCGGCGGGTGCTAATATTGCTCGCTTATTGTACCTTGCAGGTGCTCGTGATATCACATTGTTGGTATCCTCTGGCGTATTGCATAAAGACTACAAACGTCTTGACTCTTTACAAGCTGAATTAATCGATTTACTTAAACTTGAAGAAAAACATGGCGATTTGGCTGAAAATGCTAAAGGTGCTGATATTCTTCTTGGTGTATCTGCAGCAGGTGCTTTCACAAAAGAAATTTTGGAAAACTTGGCTGACGATGCAATCGTATTTGCAATGGCTAACCCTAACCCAGAAGCAACATATGCTGATATGAAAGCTGCTGGTATCCGTGTTGCTGGTACAGGTCGTTCCGACGCTCCTAACCAAATCAACAACGTAGCAGTATTCCCGGGCGTATTCCGCGGTGCTATCGATGTTCGTGCGGCTCAAATCACTGACGAAATGAAATTAGCTGCTGCTGACGCTTTGGCTCATTTGATTCCTGATAGCGAATTGAACGAAGAAAACGTAATGCCATCCGTATTCGATCCTCGTGTTGCTCCAGCTGTTGCTAAAGCAGTTGCTGAAGTTGCTGTAAAACAAGGTATCGCAAAAAATCCTCAAGCAGTAGAAGATGGTAGCTACGAAGGTTAGTTTATTTGCTTTACTAGCATTTTAAAATCTTATATAACTATAGAACAATACAACATGCACCTCGAAAGGGGTGCATGTTTTTATATGCTCGATTAAGTATATGATTGGCTTTATACTATTAGGGCGAATAATCTATAGATTAAAATGATATAGAGGCGTAGGCGTATAGGATAATAGAAGTAAGGATAGATATATATTAAAGAATGTATTAATGTATAAGTAAAAAAATTAATGAAGTTGTAAAAAAGTACTTGTCACTAGTTTCTATCAATGATATAATAATTTTCGTTGCAGAGCGATACTCGAGAGAGTAAGAACTCAGCAAGAGTAGTGGTTGACATCAACTACCGGGTTTGCTATAATAGCAAAGTAATTAATGACGGGGCATAGCGCAGTTTGGTAGCGCACCTGGCTTGGGACCAGGGGGTCGCAGGTTCGAATCCTGCTGCTCCGACCATTTTTTATTTGCGGGTGTAGCTCAATGGTAGAGCCCCAGCCTTCCAAGCTGGTCGCGAGGGTTCGATTCCCTTCACCCGCTCCATTTTTTTTTGCCTTTTTTAGGGTATACTAAGATAGGGTGTAGTTGACGATACATAGTACATAATTTATACTATAATAGATAATTATATAGGGAATCCACATGGTTCAGTAGCTCAGTTGGATAGAGCAACGGCCTTCTAAGCCGTGGGTCGGGGGTTCGAATCCCTCCTGGATCACCACTAAGAATGCAGTCACTGCAAGGGTTTACAGCCTTTGCAGTGACTTTTTTATTATCCTGAAACAGTGCGATAATATAAATTTACGCAATCGTTTGCGCAATTAACTATGCTATCGATTTTGAGTTAAGAATCAAATTATAGATAGATATTTTCTACTAATTGGAATTCTTCTTTTTTATCATTGATTGGATGAGCATAGACCTTTATAATCATTTCTGTTGTATCATGGCCTACTAATTTTGCAATAGTGGTATATGGTGCGTTTGCATTTATAAGATTACTAATATAGGTATGACGGGCTGCATGAGAAATAAGAGGTTTATTAATATTGAGTTGTGTTCCAACTGCTTTAAAATAGCGATTAGTAAAGTTCTTTTTTTTCAATAGGGCCTGTTCCAACTTGATTAGCTAAAACCCATTTACTCTTAGAGTTCTCTTTTGCTTCTAGTAGTAATTTAACTAACTTAGAGCTAGTGAAAGGAACTACTCGGTTACTGCTTTTTGTCTTAGTTGCTTTACGTGCTAGTCCTAATTCTGTTTTACCCCATGAAGCGTTGATATGAAGTTCTCCATGTTTATCGTCTAATATCTCTACTTTATTCCAGTATAGCGCCTGTAATCCTCCAATTCGAATACCTGTTTGAAACAATAATAATATTGTATATTCCAGATTGTGCCCTTTAAAGTAGTCTAAGAATAAATTGACCTCTTCATGTGTTAACGCTTGTTTAGGATGGAGTGGGGCAGTAGTATTTGGTTTGATTATCCCATCATAAAAGTACTGAGGGATTAAGTCTAAACTATATAGTTTTCGCAACGTCTGCCGTAATATAACAAAGTTTTTTTGATAGCCGTTGTATGCTGATCAATAAACCTTTGTATTAATCCTTTATTAAGTTTTTTTATGGCAATTTTACTAAAGTAAGGTTTAAATCGTGATTCAATAAGATGAAGTTAGAACTTTTTTGTAGCAGTGGCTTTATCTCGTTTTGTAAAGCAATGGAGACAAAAAGAGTAATAGTTTTTATCCGCTGCAGTATTTGATGATTTTAGTTTTAACTTTCTTGCTGCTAATTCATTGATATAATTTAGTTTATAAACAACTTCATCACGCTTCATAATTATCTTTTGTCGATGTTTTCGTAGCTTTTTTACTGGTAAAACTTTTAGAATTATAATTTTTCCGTTTTCATCTATATATAAAGGTAGATTACGGAGGCAGTAATAGCGAATCCCACTCTTTTGTAGGATATTAGAAATACTTCCTTTACTTATAGGAAGTGGAAACATATAATCTCCTTTCTACGATCGGAGCGTATTTGTCCGAGAATGTTGGAATATAGTTTTCTTCGATAAGTAAATTGAGTTATTTGATGAAACAAAAATTTACAGCTACAGTGCTAGTATCTAATAGTATAGAGTCTTAAGTGCATTAAGAGAGAATTCATGTTATAGTAAATTTAAAGAGGTGAGAATAATGGAACATTACATTGAAATTATTGTTATGCTAGCACCTGGATTTATTGCTAAGGAAGTTGCTAGAGCATTAGGAAATGTGAAATCAAGAAGTAGTTCGATAGACCAAATATTAAATTATTTTGTATATAGTATTTTTTGTTTTTTTACAACGCTACTTATATATACAATTATCAATAAGTTGCTTGGTATTGATAGCCTGCAATATTTTCAACTTGTATTCTTGGCCATATTAAGTGGGGTTAGTGTCGGATATGCTTGGCAGTCAATAGTAAAAAAAAATGTTAAGCGTATAATCGATAAGTATACAAGTGCGAATAATGGTTATATGTATTTTCAAGAAGATAGCATGCTCAATAATTGTATGTTAGATGGCAAAGATCATTTAATTCAAATAATTAAGTCAGGGAATGTGATAGCAACAGGGAAATTTCTAGGAGCAACATTTTCGAATGAAGATACTACTGAAATAAAAATAGATAGCCATCCAGTGTATGCTAGCTGGCTATCTGATGAAAGATATAGTGAGTCTTTTGGATACCTACATTCTATATTTGATATTAAAAATGATATCGAAGTTAGAGAATATGACTATCCAAATGGTTTCTTTGAAGAGGGATTCTCAGCAGATAAAATTACTTCTTCGGAGTAGGTGATGGGGGTGGCGGAGCAGGACGAACAGGCTTGCCACTAGTAGTTTTTTGTGCTCCGTCTCTGCGTTCGTATCCTTCGTTGATAGGATTTTGAGAGTTTTTAGCCATAATATTCCTCCTTTCTATAAAGATATTTTTATTATATCAAAATTATATTGATATGGACTCATTTTTCTAGATATATTATTTACTAGACAAAATACATGGATGTTTCCTTGTATTTTATAGGGGGAGCATCCCTTTTATTGGATGCCGAATAGGAATTACTATTCTCGTTTAAAATAGAAGATAGTAATTATTCGCGAAGAAAGGTAAAGAGCCGCCTAATGATAAAATGAAGCTGGACTAGAAATCACAATATTTCATCATAGGAGGTAGAATGTTGTCCAGATCATATTCACAAGCTAGTAAAAATTCCACTTAATTTAAGTATATTGAGTTTTATGGGAGGTTTAAAGAATAGCCTCAAGATATTCCATAAACATGCCAATTTAAAATATAAGAATGTGGAAATAGATATTGATCTGCACCCATTTTCTTGGATAGATATAATTAAGCTACTCTTGGGGAATGAGTTCGGTATTCTACCGGACTCATTCCTTTTAATTTGTACGCCGAATAGGTATGACTAATCCCCCAGTTAAACTGGGGGTCAGTAAAATTTCTTAGAGAAAAGGAAAGAACCTCCTAGTGCTAAAATGGAGATGGTCTGGCAACCACAACATTTCAACATAGGAGGTTCAATGTCAATGAATGACGTAAAAAGCTTATCACATAGTAAATGGAGATGTAAATATCATATTG
>NZ_JAGZYE010000017.1:0-5941 GCF_018378075.1 Veillonella parvula | reverse complement strand
GTTGTCAGATCATTCAATGCCCTCTTTAGAGGGCCACCACTAGATAAAGACCCTTATAGGGTCAGAGCAAACCACCCGTTCTACGGGTGGTTATGATTTTTAGGGTGTACGTATAAATGCGTTCTGTGAGAGCCTCGTATTAAGCGAGGTAAGAAAGAGAGATTTTTATGAAATTACAACGAAATGTATCGGCTGTGATGGCTGCGTTGGTATTAACTGGAATGACCTGCTCTGCATTTGCTACAGAAATTAATGCCACAAGTGATAAAGCGGAGGAATTGCTTGGCTTAACAATGGGGTCACCGGTACAAACACAACCGGAAGTCAAGCATATAGAGGATACCTTGACGGTTAATGTGCATGGTAAAAGCTTAACAGATACAGGTAAAACTAAAAATGTATCAGGTATTTATAATGGATTTGGATCACAATTGACGGTGGATAAAGATTTGATTGTACGTCTTAAGAATGATGCACCAGCCTCAAAAAGGGAACTCGGTCATTACTATATGAGCGCTGTGTATGCTGGTTACGGCGGTAAAGTGCCAAGACTCAGCAAGGACAATCCTGATAGAGATTATGGAGATACTAATATTCACGTCAAAGGCAATGTAGATATCGATGCTATCGGTGTCGGTTTACAAGCTAATCAACGTGGTCATATCATTGTTGATGGTGGTGGACGTATCATCACTCATCCTTTAGAAACTTCTGATACTTACTCTGTGGTGGCAGAAGAGGGTGATGTATACGTTAATACAGGCTCTGACGGAAAACATCCAGGTTCTAAAGAATTGGTCGCTGTTGGGAATGTAGGGTTAATTAATAAGGATTATGGACGTGATCCAAATCATAACGAAACGCCAACGAATATAGCATTAGCTTTTACAACATCTAATTCTAAACTTACGGGTGCCGTACTAAATGAATATGCTGAAAGCAATAAGAACCCGCATAATTCTGGTGCTGACATTTACTTACAAAATGGAGGAACTTGGAATAATGAATGGATTGGTATGGAGCGTCCTACCCCTAAAAGAGAACGTCCATCTGGTGATAATGCAGCATATCTATATAAGGGCAGTAAGGTTCGCAATCTCGTAGGTGGATCAAGTCCATCGGCAGCCGGTATACTTCATCCTATTGATGCACGACCTATTACAATTCAAAATTATAGTGGCTATGTGAATGCTGTTTACAAGACCGGTGTTCCAGCTAGTGAAAATGGAAAGGGGAATATCGTTGTTGAACATGCTGCAGATAATAGCCATATTACGTTGCAAGGCGATGGAGCTAATTTGACTAATGATGATAGCTACCGTAAGGAAATACAAGCCTTAGCTGATAAATTACAATATACTGGCAATGATAAGAAACTGAGTACAACTGTTCAAATCAATGAAGGTATTACCAGTCCAGGTGCTGTTGCAGAGCTTGGTGCAAATCATTTTGACTCACAGGGGCGCCTTGTTGTGGGAGATACGACAAAGATTAATCGTGCTAGTGAATCATCCTTGGTAAGTGGCACAAAATCTGCTCTTACATCGACCGCTATGGCATGGAAGAGTAATACCAATGATTTACAACGCCGTTTAGGAGATCTTCGTTTAGCTAATACAAACAAAGGTGTATGGGCGAAATATATAGGCGGTAAATCTAAAATTACAGATGGTGCTGATGCACATATGACGTATAATGGTGTACAAGTCGGCTACGATCATAAGGCTTCTAATGGGTGGATTTTCGGTGGCGCTATTGATTACAGTACATCTAGTAATTCATATGCCAACGGTAGTGGTGATGGCAAACTTGGCGGCATCGCCGTATATGGCACAAAACAACATGATGATGGTCGTTATTTAGATATTATTGCACGTGGTAATAGATTATCCAATGATTATAAGCTCTACTCCGTAGGTGGACAACGTGTAAACGGTGATTACCATACATATGGCACATCCTTAAGCGCTGAATATGGTAAACGTATTAAGAAGGAAAATGGCTTCTACATCGATCCTAGTGTAGAATTTATTGTAGGCCGTTTGAATGGTGTATCCTATGATGCTTCTGTTGTCGGTGGTGGTTCTATGCATGTGAAAGCTGATGCTGTGAACTCTGCTGTAGGCAGACTTGGTATTGGCATTGGGAAAGAAACAGAAAAATCCAATATCTTCGCTAAATTAGCATTAGCGCATGAATTCTCTGGTAAGGCAAATACAACATATTCCGCGCCGGGTAATCCAACAGTACAAACAACAGTAGATTTGAAGGATACATGGCTTGATGCTGAAATTGGTGGGTCTTGGAGTGTCCGTCCTAGTACATATCTATATGGTACATTCACTAAAAACTTTGGTGCTACTGTAGAAAATACATGGCGCATTGATGCTGGGATACGACATAATTTTTAATTGAATATTGCATTAATGGTCCTTATAGCGTATGCTGTAAGGACCATTAGTATATAAGGAGTTTTTTATGATTAAGATTTTATTCATTAGGAGTTATAATGGTTAATATTTTATTCATCTGTCATGGTAATATTTGTCGTTCTACAATGGCCGAGTTTTATATGAAACATATTGTTAATAATGCAGGCTTAAGCGATTCTATTTATATCGAATCCTCTGCCACATCTCGTGAAGAAATAGGAAACGATACTCATTATGGGACTAAAGAGAAATTAGATGAAATGGGTATTCCCTATACTCGTCGCAAGGCACGCCAAGTGACAATGGAGGATTATCATAACTTTGATTATCTCATCATTATGGATGAAAATAATGCGCGTAATTTAAAGCATATTATTGGGGATGACGTAGATGCTAAGGTTTACAAGGCAATGTCTTTCGTTGGTGAAAGCCGTGATGTAAAGGATCCTTGGTATACGGGAAACTTTGACGAAACCTATGACGATATAAGTCGGAGCTGTGATGCTTTACTAGAATTGATTAAGGCAAGAATATAATAGAGATAGCCCTTATAGTTATCTAACAAGATGCTTAACTATAGGGGTCTTTCTGTATAATCCTAGTTGTTCTATATACTTTATACTATCGAACCATAGCGTAATATGGTATAATTTTTAGGTATTCATGCGCCTATAGCTCAGGGGATAGAGCGCCGGTCTCCGGAACCGGGTGCGCAGGTTCGAATCCTGCTAGGCGCACCAAATAAAAGGCTTCTCGATTTCGAGGAGCCTTTTTGTATGTCTATAAATAGTCTTTAGGACAGAGAATTATATATTCGTATATCATAATTTAGCGTACTTTAGTGTTCTAACTTTACTATCTATATTTATTACACTGAATTCCTCTAGATCTAAATTCATTCATGAGTATATTTATTGATTTATCAATGATTTCTTCATTTGTTATATATACCATCTTTTTGTAATAGACCGTACCATCAAATTCTATCCAACGACTTTTCTTACCATTTAGTTTGCAAATCTTCATTCTGCCTGCCCAGCTTCCCATACTGCGGAATTTTTTGCCCTTAGAGAAGCGTACTTCTCGAATATCTTTTAATTTATAGGTTCTTTTCATTAATCCAATGCCTATAGACACTTGATCATCTTTAAAGTAAAGAAGTTTATAACGTTCTTCAGGAGGCATAGACCTAATTATAGATAGGTTATAAGTAGCAAAAGCTACAGCAATGCCGACTAATACAAACATTAGGATTATTATATAGATTCCCATATTTTTAACTCCTTCTTATTTCTATTATAATAAAAATAGGTATCGGATGAAATAATTTGTATAATCAACTTTGAAGCGCTATTTGTTTGTATTAAGGGGAGAGATATAAATGGCGATATATGCATGAACTAGTTAGAGATAGATAAATACATAAGCTGAGGTGCTGATAATCTGTCGATATAGAGTTTTATATTTAATAATATCGAAATAATATAATAAATGTGATTTGGGTAACACATTTTGTTTTGAGAATGATGTACAATAAGGATAGCTATATGAAAATCTGAACATCCTAGCCGGAACACTAGGACATATAGGGGAGCGTTAAATTACATAGTGAATTTAACTAAGTGAAAATTACTTATATATGTATCTATAACTCATCCGTTTGAGGATGTAGCTATTTAGAGGGGATAATATGACAAATAAAATACAGGAGCTCACGGTCAACGAAACTTGGCGCGATGAGCAAGACGCATGGAACCATCGTTCCGAGTACTTTGTAGAAATGCACAATCGCGAGGATCGTAAGGCACAGGTCACTGATTTTTTAGCCTTCTTAAAGGATGAAAATTTATTACCTTCATCGAATGGTCGTACACTTGATGTAGGCTGTGGTGTTTGTGACTACGCACTTGGGTTAGCTCGGGAAGGCTATAAGGCGACTGGTATCGATTTATCTGATGGTATGATTCGCGGTGCTAAACAATTGGCAGAGACAGAAGGTTTAGATCTTAGCTTATATATCGGACCTTGGTCTGATGAAACTCGTCGAGAACTAGGTTGGGATAAAAGCTTTGACTTGGCATACAGTATCTTCTGCCCAATAATGTTTGATGTAGAAAATATTCGCGCCATGCACGATGCAAGTAATGATAAATGTTTGTGGATTGCATTTAGCGAACGGAGTGACGAAATGGTAGATATGCTATCTGAACATTTCTTTGGTCGTGATTCTTTCCCATGGGATGGCAAGATGAAAGAGTGTTTAGATGCTATCCATGAGATGGGGCATAATGTAAAAGTAATTTATAAAACGGTTCCTGAAACAGAGGTTATGTCTCTTGAAAAGGCAGTTAATTATTTTACCATGCGACTTCATAATAATGGATGGGGAGACATGGAAGACATGAAAGAAGAGATTAGAAATCTCATTGAGCCACTAGCTATTGATGGAGAAATCCATAATAAGACTGTTGATAAGGTGGCTTGGGTTTCATGGTCTGTGAAATAGGAGAGAAACATGACAGTTGATGAGAAACGTAAGTTAGAACTAAAAACTATGTACCAGATTATTGGCATCTATTGTCATAATAAGCACCACACTCCTAAAGGACAACTCTGTGAGGAGTGTCAAAAAGTTTGGCAATATGCTGAACATCGTATAGATGTATGTCCTCATATGGAAAGCAAGACCTTCTGCAGCGTATGTAAAACGCATTGCTATGCGCCTACGTATCGTGAAAAAATACGTGAAATCATGCGCTATGGTGGACCTAGAATGTTATTTATATCACCAATTCAAGTTATTCGCCATATGTATTTAGAGTGGAAGGATAGAAAAAGGAGTCGTACTTCTTATGAAAACTGATATGATTGTAAAGACAGGAATGTTTGTAGCATTGACGGTTTTACTATCTTATATATTTGCTATTCATACTACATTTATACATATTACCTTTGGATTTTTATCAACCGCTATATTTGGTATTCTTTATGGGCCTATGGCAGCAGGTATAATGGCTGCTATTGCCTGTTTTATAGGTATGTCTTTATTTGGACAAGGAGTATTCTTTCCCGGCTTTATCATATCTGAATTTCTTGTAGGCTATGTGTATGGGTATTTTTTACACGGACGTAATGTTACATTTAAACAATTGCTTTTACCGGAGATGATTGTTACTGTATGTATACATCTGATATTAAATACAATATGGCTCACAATATTTTATAACAAAGCAGTATCTGCTATATTTATTGGACGTCTTATTAAAAATATCATTTGTTTCCCTTTAGAAATTGCATTGATTTTAATTGTGTATAAGGCAGTCAGTAAGTTTATGGTACAAAAAAAGCCATAATCTTACAGTATACTAAAATGCACCCCTAACATTAGATTATATGTTAGGGGTGCATTATTATTATTGTCTTTAGACTGGTTCGCGACATAGTCGCGAATCATAAAACCACCCGCTATGCGGGTGCGGCAACGAAAGTTATACAAAAAATCACCTTGC
>NZ_JAGZYE010000008.1:0-110359 GCF_018378075.1 Veillonella parvula | reverse complement strand
TCTTCGTTCGACTTGCATGTGTTAAGCACGCCGCCAGCGTTCGTCCTGAGCCAGGATCAAACTCTCCAAGATATCTTGAAGCTATTTGAATAGCTCATTCGTTTTGTTGTCGCTACATTGAAGTAGCTTTGAATTATGGTTGGTTTTGACTATGTCAAAACCCGCACTCTGGCATATGTTCAATCATATGATTGATTACCTATCATTGTTCAGTTTTCAAAGATCTGTTACGTTAGTTCTGCGCCCTAACGACTTGTATAGTATATCAATCTAACCTTAAATCGTCAACCTCTTTTCCAAAGATTTTTTCAACCGATTTTTGATTAAATTTATACTCACAATCATAACCAAAATCTCTAAAAATAGAGATAGAAAACTCACAAACCGAAGTTTGTGAGTTTTAATTTGGTGACTCACCCGCGACTCGAACGCGGGACACCCTGATTAAAAGTCAGGTGCTCTGCCAACTGAGCTAGTGAGTCATGTTGGCAGGGGTGGCTGGGATCGAACCAGCGCATAACGGAGTCAAAGTCCGTTGCCTTACCACTTGGCGACACCCCTACAGTGATTACGATGTGTAGGTTATGGGGTGAGTAGTGGGGATCGAACCCACGCGTAACGGAGCCACAATCCGCCGTGTTAACCGCTTCACCATACCCACCACCTTGTAGGTATCGAAGACATTGTCTTCGTAACAAAGAGAATTATATCTTTTCTAGAGATTTGTGTCAACACCTTTTTCTCAATTTCATTAATTTTTACAAACGAAACTTTTAATTGTGTTATCTCTAATATAAGCCCTTTAATCCCCATATAAATAAGGAAGCACTATCGGAAACTTTCGTTTCACAAATGGTGCTTCCCCATTATACATATTATTTACTTAGTTGGCAAATAATTTTTTACAAAATTTGGCAATGCAAATGCAGCTTTTTGAATATCCGCATTATAATACTTAGTTTCAAAGTTTTGTTCACGGTTTGGAGTCCATGTTAGAGGATCAAATGTTTTGGAACCCAATGTAAAACAATGCATTCCTGCAGGATAGATTGGAATAAAAGCTGTATATAAGCGAGCAATTGGGAAATGGCTATTAACGTAACCAAAAACTTTTTCCACTAATGGTTTATGTAACATCGGAGATTCTGTTTGTTGTACAAACAAGCCATCAGCTTTCAAAGCTTTTAATGTATTCTTATAGAATTCTTCTGTAAATAAGCCTTCACCAGGACCGATTGGATCGGAACAATCCACGATAATTACATCATAGTAATCTTCTGCTTCTGCCATGAAACCAATACCATCACCAATTTTTACAGTCAATTTAGGGTGGTTTTCAATCATAGCTTTAGCAATAGTTGGTAGATATTGTTTTGCCAACTCTACAACCTTACCATCGATTTCAACCATTGTTACTTCTTTTACACAATCATGACGTACACATTCTCTAGCTACGCCACCATCACCACCACCGATAATCAAGACACGTTCAGGATTAGGATGTAAGAACAAAGGGATATGGCTCATCATTTCATGATAGATAAACTCTTCACGCTCAGATGTTTGAAAAACGCCATCTAAAGCGAGCATCATACCATACTCTTTTGATTTAAAAACTTCAATTTTTTGAAACTCAGATTCCCCAGAGTAAAGCACTTCTTCCGCTTCAGCGCTTAGACGTAAGTGAGGTGTTTGTTCCTCAGTAATCCATTGACTCATGTAGTACCTCCTACTATTTATACTACAATACGCATCGCAAATCACTGCGATGCGTATATATATTACTTTAATTACCCTGTTACTTACTCTTTGCGACTAATGTAACAGAATCCACCGCCTAAAATAGTGTCTTTCATCCAATTCGCCAAAGAAAAATCACGAATTTCACCTTCATCAAAGATGCCACAGCGGATATCATCACCGTCCATAAACATCTTGTGAATCGGAACCCAATGCCATGTATAAAGAGCCTTTTCTTTTCCTTTATGACGATTCAAAAATGCTACAGGCACATCTTGTTCCAAGGCATCATGAATAAATTGAGCTGCAGCCTCCACCTCTACGCGTGATGCACAGAAAGGAGATACATTTAGCATATGCACATCATAAGACAAACCTTCGTCCTCTAATAAACGAACAAGGCCTCGTTCCATCCATTGAGTTTTATAAACACCGCCACCAAAGCGTGGTTTTACATATTTCCAAACTAAGTTCATCCGTTCTAAAGCAAGCGTTTGGTCGGATGTGGTTTCTAGATCTAATAAGCCATCCCTAAATAGCGAATAGCCCAATACTTGTGATGCCGATGTAGGCCCACAACCAGACAAGCGTTGCCACTCATCAGTGAACCACTCTTGGTCATACCCATATGATGTTTTACCATTTACATCGATATATAGCCATTCTGGATGTTTAATAGATACTTCATTCATGAGATTAACCTTCGATTACTTCTACAGTTTCCATGATAGCACCTTGTTGGATACCATCAACTACATCCATACCTTCAATGACTTTACCAAATACGGTATGTACACCATCTAAATGAGGTTGTGGCTCATATACAATAAAGAACTGACTACCACCAGTATTAGGGCCACGGTGAGCCATAGATAAAGCACCGCGCTCATGTTTATGCGGATTGCCAACTAATTCATCTTTAATTGTATAACCAGGACCACCTGTACCGTTGCCATTAGGACAACCACCTTGTGCTACGAAACCAGGAATTACACGGTGAAAACGAAGACCATTGTAGAAGCCTTTGTTAATCAAGTCGATAAAGTTTTGTACTGTGCCAGGCGCTTCTTTTTCAAATAATTCAATTACGATATCGCCGCCGTCAGCCATATGGATTTTCGCTTTTTTCATTGTTCAGGTACCTCCAAAATTGTACGCAACACATGTGCTGCTAATATAAAACCTGCCATGGGTGGCACAAAACTACATGTCCCAGGACTTGTGGCATCACCACGGAACTGTGGTTTTTTCGGTTTTTCAGTAGAAAATAAAACTAATTGTTTTTTTATACCCCGTTTTTTGAGTTCCCGACGCATAACGCGTGCCAAAGGACATGTATGAGACTTATTGATATCTGCAATCATAAGTTTTTCTGGGTAAAAGCGATTACCTCCGCCCATACAAGAAATAACAGGGATGCTTTCACGTTGACAAACCTCAATGATATTAAGTTTCGCCGTTACCATATCGATGGCGTCAATAACATAATCAACGTTCAAGCTTTGAATAAATCCAGGATAGTTTTCCTCAGTATACATAATATCATGAGTTTCTATCACCACATCAGGATTGATAGAAAGAGCTCGCGCCTTTGCTACCTCTACCTTACGTTCCCCAATCGTATTATGAGTCGTAATCATTTGACGGTTCAAATTGCTAGGCGCTATGGAATCTCCATCGATAATGACGATGCGACCTACACCAGCTCGCACCAATGCCTCAAGGGCACCACCACCTACGCCACCTACACCAAAGAGCGCGATAGACGTGTCTCTTAATGTTTGGATTTTATCAGGACCAACCAACCACTCTAAACGGGTTAACATATATTCCATTAATATTTCCCCGCCGGAATGATTTCTGTCCAATATCCATCTGGATCTGCTATGAAATAAATACCCATATCAGCATTCTCATAAGCAACAACGCCCATTTCTTTATGCTTTTTAAGAGCCGCTTCATAGTCATCTACATAGAATGCCAAGTGGAATTCATTATCCCCCAAATTATAAGGACGATCCCAGTCACGCAACCATGTAAGTTCTAATTCATGTGCTGTATAAGGACTTTTTAAATACACGAGGGTAAAAGCACCGCTTGGGTCTTCCAAACGACGAGACTCCTCGAGCAATAACGCCTCTTTATAGAATGCTAGACTTTTATCAAGGTCTTTAACATTTATATTATTATGAGCAAACGAAAACTTCATAGAACCCCCTTCGTAAATACAGGATGTTTTTGTAGGAATTCTCCTCTTTTTATAGTAACACATTTGGCAAATCTATATCTAGTTTATGATATCTAGTTAACAACAAATTTTGCCGTACTACCGTCGTCACCTCGAGTCACTTCTAAATGAGCAGGTATACGAGACTTTAACTCAGGTACATGAGAAATGATGCTGATGAGACGTCCTGACGATTGCAACTGTAACAATGTTTCCATGGCGAGTTCCAACGTATCTGGATCGAGTGTACCAAAACCTTCATCAATAAACATCGTATCCATATGGATGCCACCAGCATAGCTTTGGATAACATCCGCTAATCCCAAGGCAAGCGCCATAGAGGCCAAGAATGTTTCACCACCAGATAAGGTATTTGCTGGTCTAGATTGGCCTGTAAAAGCATCCATAACCGCCAAGTCGAGGCCTTGCTTGCCACGACCACCACCTGTATAGTCGGATCTTTCCAAAGAATATCTGTTGCGACTCATCTTTTGAAGTCGTAAATTAGCAGCATATACAACCTCATCTAAAATCGCCCCCAGTACATAGCGTTCAAAGGTAACATTTTTAAAGCCTTGCTCCCCACCATTAGCGAGATCATTTAATCGGCTTAAGAACTTCACCTTTTCACGAGCCTCACCCATAGCAGCTTCAAGTTCTTCTAATGAGTTGAGCGTAGTTTCAATATGCTTTGTTTCTTTATCCCATGCCGCTAAATTACCTACTAGTGTATCCCGATGCTCTACTGCTGTAGAATAAATTTCATCAGTAATAATATCACTTGGCTTAACCACAGTTTCTGTGGCTTTTAATGCCGCATCATATACAGCTTGTGCTTTATTAAAGGCTTCAGTCAAAACGTTCAGCTGTGTTCTATAGATCTCTATCTCTTTAATCTCACGTAAAGACTCTACAAAATCATTCTCTGTTAAAGAAATGGATTGTAATGACTTTGTATAATTCTTATACATCAAAATAAGATTTTTTGTTTCTTCTTTTACTTGAGAGGACAAAGTTTCTAAGCGTCCGCGTTTGGCATTCAATTGTTCTCGAGCAGTATCTAAATTAGTTTTGCTAACTTTCACCTGCTCATCGTAGAGTGTAATATCACTATCCAATGACTCTAGCTGTTTTTGCCATGCATCTATATCCGCGGTTGGTAAGGTTTTAGATAGAGCATCAATATTAGCTTGTACTGAGCTAATGCGAATCTCCAAGTCGTGTAGATTTTTAAGTAATTCATTATGGGCAAGCTCTAAAGTTGCCAACTTATCTCTAGCTACTTTTAACTTGTGCTCATTGTCAGCTATAGTGTTACTTAACAATTCAGACTTATCACGTAAAACTATGAGTTGATCCATTTTAGCTAATAAATCTTGTTGAACAGATATAGCGCTCTCCTCAGAAAAAGCGTCCATAGATAACTTTAGCGTAGAAACTTGCGCGGCTACTTGCTTAGTTAACTCATCAAGACGAGTAACTAAGGTTTTCTGTTGTCCCACTTCGCTAGCTTGCTTTTGCAGTGCCACGTCACGGGTTTTGCGAGCCTCTTCAATTTCATCCTTAGTCGGATACATCTCCGGCTTAGCAGCTAACCGTGGATGATCTGTAGAGCCACAAACCGGACAAGGCTCATTATCTACAACTAAATGAACTAGCTCAAAGGCACGTCCTTCTTGCATTAGATGCTCTAATCGTTCAAGATGTACCTTTGCAACCTGCAAGGTTTCATCTAAAGACGCTAACGTTTGACCTTTATCGTCGATTTCTTTTTGTACCTTATTAATTTCTTCTAGCAATTCAGAATATCTATATAAATCATTTAGTTGCCCTTGAATAACAGTAGTATTCTCTAAAAATTTATTATTATCTTGTAACTGTTTACGCAAAGCTTCTAAGTCGTTTTCTAAAGTCTTTACAAGCTTCCGTTGTTTAGCTAAGGCATCTTCGCTTTTTTTACTATCTAATTCTTCTAAATTACTCTGTAATGTGGACAATTCCTTTTTCAATACATCTAATTCATTAAACTTCTCTGCTTGTTGTTGAAATTGAGCCAAAGTAGTTCTTTTATCTTGTATACTTTCAGCTCGACCTTCTAAGTCACTGTATAAGTCTAAACATTTAGCCTCATGTTGAGTTGCTAGTTCTACATGTTCTTTCGCATCTGAAAGGGCCTGTTCTAAAGTTCTTAATACAGCTTGTTTCTCAATATATTGTTTATATAATTCATGAGTTGGTGCCAAAGAGTTAAGGAACTGAACCTTTTCGCTTAGATTTACACGCTCAGTTTCCCTTGCTTTCACGAGTTCAAGTTTCGAAGTAGCCTCAGCAAAAGATTGTTGAGCCTGATTATATAAAGACCATTGATTTCGGAGCACATTAAACTGTTCTACCACGGTTACTGCCTCATCTCGTTCTACAGCGAGAGCATCTCGATGTGGGCCCCGATTCGCTAGTAACTCACGCACATGCTCAATGGTTACCATTGGAGTCGCTCCATCATGAGGGATAGACTGCATAAATACAGTTTGCTTAGTTAGATTTTCTTCAATACCTGCCTTTGCTTCATCATAGGCAGCCTTTAGTGTTTCTTGTAATTTTCGATATAGCTCCGTTTTAAAGAGTGTATGTAGTAATTCCTCACGTTCACTCGTAGAGGCAACTAGCAACTTTCGGAATTCCCCTTGAGGTAATAGCACAACTTGTAAGAACTGATCCTTGCGAAAGCCTATAATTTGCTGAATGGTATCGCGAATGGCGGCAGCCGAGGTAGCAATAACCTTCCACTCACCATCTTTCTTTTCATATACAGTAGCGCTAGCATTCTGCTCACGCATCCCTGTACCACGTTTCTTTGCTACCATCTGTTTCGGTAACCGTTCAACACGATATTGTGCATCGCCAATAGCAAAGGAGAAATCGACACGAGTCATACGATGAGGTTCTGCAAAGTCACTGCGAATAGCATCTGTTTTACGGACTTCTCCACTCGGCTCACCATACAAGGCATACACCATGGCATCTAAGATTGATGTTTTCCCTGCCCCCGTAGGGCCAGCAATAAGAAACATGGAATGGTCTTGGAGCTCGTTAAAGTCCAATGTCACCGAATCACGATACGGACCAAAGGCTTCTATAGTTAATAATATAGGCTTCATTTAGTCCTCCTTAAGAATTCGGTCCCATACAGAGTTGATATATTGCTGTTCTTGCTCTGTTAAAGGTTCCTTCCACACAGTTTCTGCAAATTGATTAAATAATTGACGCTCATTTAATTCTTTAAAAACCGCATCGCCCATCTCTGCTATTGGTCCTGCCACGCGACCAACTAAATCAATGGTCATACAACGATGATAAACCTGTCGCAATTTAGCCATCCCATCCATAATCGGCATCGTATCAAGTAAACGAGCTTGCACATAATCATCCCTATGTTTAGCCTGTAATACTTTATCATTTAACAGGTCTTCAAAATATCCTTCCAAAATGACTACGTCTCGCTTCGCCTCTACAGGAATCGTGTTAATTTCTACGCTTCCCTTTGTATCCATATCAATGATGGTGAAAGACTTCTTCTGCATATGTTCATCAAAGGAATATTTTAATGGAGATCCACTATAGCGAATATGATCAGCTCCCATTCGCTGAGGCCCATGCAAATGTCCCAAAGCAGTATAGTGAAAATCTTTAAAGACTTGAGGATTTACCTGTTCACTACCACCTACAGACAAGGTACGCTCTGAGCCCCCTACTTCACCTCCCATAACAAAGGCATGGCTAATGGCGATACTGCACATCCCCTTAGGTACTTGTTTATACAGGTAATTACTCCAAGCCTGATACATTTGGTCATAATTATGCAGGTTCAAAGCGCTTTCACAATTTTGTTCATAACACGGTGTTACTATGTCAGCAATTTCAGTATCGGTAGTTTCTGTATTAGTAGACTCTACATCAGCAAATAAAGCCTCTCCTATGCGCCGGGGTTCACTAAAAGGCATAGGACAAATTGCCACCTTGCCATCTGTCCCTTCAAATTCAAAAGGTTTTAAAGCGTGATGAGGAGAACCCCAAATATGAATACCCGATTGTCCCAACATGGAGCGCCCCACTTCAAGACGTTCCGCCCCATCATGATTACCGCTCACCACAAAGAGAGGCACCTTGTAGTCCATAGCGAGACGAGTAATTATGGAGTCCCACAGTTCGATAGCTTCAATGGGTGGCACCGCTCTATCAAAAATATCCCCTGCGAGCAATATGCCATCGATATTTTCATCTTTCAAAATAGTAAAAAACTGATGTTCCAACACATGAGCTTGGTCTTCTGTTAAGTACTGGCCATAAAAAATACGCCCTAAATGCCAATCGGCAGTATGTAAAAAACGCATTTCGTCCCCCCTTTCCAGTTCTTCCTACACCTTACACAATGTATGTATTCAAATGCAAAAACAAACGCTTAATCCCATAACTTTATGGAAGTTCAATAACGTTATATAGCTTTAATAGCATTAATAGTTTTAATAGTTTTAATAGTTTTAATAACTTTATGTGTTTGCAATAACTAGTATAGCATTAAGTATTCTACATATTTATTATATAACTAAATTAACATCTGTAATTTAATTATTTATTCTCTACGATAGAGCGCAACATAGCAATTTCTTTTGCGTATCCGTCTAATTCATTTGGCGTTTCCAAATAGAATGGCAGGTTCGTTAATTTAGGATGCGTTACAACGCGAGCAATAGCATCGATACCAATATGTCCTTCCCCAATTTTTTCATGACGATCTTTATGGGCACCCATAGGGTTTTTAGAGTCATTTAAATGAATGGCTTTCAAACGATCAAGACCTACAATTCGATTGAATTCGTCAATAACGCCATCAAGATTGTTTACGATGTCATAACCACCTTCATGAATGTGGCAAGTATCAACGCACACCCCCATGTACTCTTTTAGCTTTACGCCATCGATAATGCGCGCAATTTCTTCAAAACGGGAACCAATTTCTGTACCTTTACCAGCCATTACTTCCAAAAGGACTGTTGTCTTCATGCCTGGGAATAAGATTTCATTCAAGCACTCTACAATGTATTCAATACCTTGATCTACGCCTTGTTTCACATGGCTACCTGGGTGAAAGTTATACATTTGACCTGGCAAATATTCCATACGCTCTAAATCTTCCATCATAGATTGCTTCGCAAAAGCGCGTAAATCCTCTTTAGCGGCACATGGGTTATAGGTATACGGTGCATGTGCTAACAAGGTACCAAAGTTGTGTTCTTTCATATATGCGCTAAGGTTATTCATATCCTCAACATCGAGTGCTCGCATGCCCCCTCCACGAGGGTTACGCGTAAAGTATTGGAAGGTATTGCCCCCAATTTTAGTAGCTTCCTTGCCCATATGTAAATAACCTTTGCTAATTGATAAGTGACTGCCTATTACAAACATAATACTCCTTTATATATGATTATACGATTTCTACAATTTTATAATTAGAAAATGCTTAACTCTAATATCTATTGTATTATGCTTATATCTATTTATAGCTATTCTATAACACTAATAGATATAAGATACAAGATATACAATAACTAATATAACCCCTGCCGTGAAGGAGCCCTTCAACAACAGGGGTTATCTATTAATGACTTTCTTTTTTTGCGCACTCAGGGCAAACACCTTCGAAGGTAATATGTTGACCTGTGATTTGATATTCGCTACCTTGATCAGCAATCGTTTTGATAGCTTTCAAATCAATGCCCATCATATCCTCTACCTTATTACAACGGATGCAACGGATATGGGAATGAGCTTGTGTATCCCAATCGTAATGAGCGCGCTCATCACCAACTTCTAGAATTTTAACAAGACCGATTTTTTCAAAAATCTCCATCGTCTTGTACACTGTAGCCAAGCTCATGCTTGGATGTTCTGGGCGCAACGTATGATACAACATTTCAGCGGTTGGATGATCATGATGACCACGCAAAGCATCATAAATCGCAATACGCTGTGGGGTTACTTTAAACCCCTGGCTACGCAAAATTTGTGCGATATCCATAATAATCTACCTTTCTCCACTTGGAAATCTATTAGGCATAGGCCATTATCGACCGTTTACAAGAAATAATTATTATTTATTATACCAAAATTCTCAATACTTATCAAGATAAATAGTATTAACTATTAAGTAATAAAAAATGTGGATTGCTAAAAGCAATCCACATCCTATTAGTCTTTAAAATAAGGTTTAAAACCTTCACTTTGATGACGAGTTTTTTTATCTCCACGTGGACGATCAGATTTGCGATCATCTCTGCGGCGGTCACCTTTACGGTCATTGCGACGATCACTTCTACGATCATCGCGACTGCGACGTGGACGGTCGTCACGACGACGGTCACCATCTCTACGACGATCACCATCACGACGGCGACGATCACTACGACCACTTTCACGACGACGGCGTACGCGCAATGGTTTTTCCTCTGTAATATTTACAGGAGTAGTATCTGGTTCTTTTGTTAACAATTTAAGAGCTGCCGCCAAAAGTGTTACGGAATCTGTATCATTCAACAATTCCTCAGCACTAGATTTGAAAGGCGCCAATGCTTCTAGATTATCTGTCATTTCAACGAGGCTTTCAATTGCCAAACGTTGTTGACCTTCAAGAACTTCACCTAATGAAGGTGCACGACGACGTGCAATTTTACGTTTTGTTAAACGCTCGATAGCATGTAAATGCTCCATTTCACGAGGGATAACGAACGTGAAAGCTTGACCTGCTTTACCGGCACGACCTGTACGACCTACGCGGTGTGTGTAGCTTTCAGGATCTTGAGGCATATCATAATTATATACATGAGACACGCCAGAAATATCAAGACCACGAGCTGCCACATCTGTAGCCACGAGAATATCAATGGTACCTTCGCGGAATTGGCGAATTACGCTGTCTCGCTTTTGTTGAGACAAGTCGCCATGGATGCCTTCCGCCATGTAACCACGTTTCTTAAGACCTTCTGTCACTTCATCAACACGACGTTTTGTACGTGTAAAGATAATAGCCAGTTCAGGTGTTTGGATATCAAACAAACGGCAAAGAACATCGAATTTTTGACGGTCTTGCACTTCGATATAGTATTGTTCGATCAAGTCCATCGTAACTTGAGTCGGTTTCATGCGAATCAATGTTGGCTCTGTCAAATATGTTTCAGCTAATTGTTGGATAGCCTTAGGCATAGTTGCAGAGAACAACAATGTTTGATGGTCTTCTGGGATAGCACCCAAGATTTTATTGATATCATCAACAAAGCCCATATTTAACATTTCGTCGGCTTCGTCCAATACCACAACTTTCACATGGTCAAATTTAATAGAACCACGATCCATATGATCCATCAATCGGCCAGGAGTGGCAACGATGATTTGAGGATTCTTTTTCAAGGCACGGAACTGACGATTAATATCTTGACCGCCGTAGATTGGCAATGCTGTGATATTCGTGTACTGAGCCATTTTGTTAAGCTCTTCAGCTACTTGAATAGCTAATTCTCGTGTAGGGGATAAAATAACTACTTGAACGTGACGCTCATTCCCGTCTACGCGTTCCAATACAGGCAAGCCAAATGCTGCTGTCTTACCAGTACCTGTTTGAGCTTGGCCGATTATGTCTTTACCGCTCATGGCTACTGGGATAGCTTCCTGTTGAATTGGCGTAGGCTCTTCAAAGCCCATATCGTTTAACGCTCTTAGAACAGGTTCGCTAATCATTAATTGTTCAAATTTTTCTAACATCTAAATGTGTTTCCTCCTATCGCGCACGAACTATGCGCATTTAAATAGTATATCATATTTTGAAAGTGAGCGCTATAAGAGTTATTTTGAATCTAAACTAAATCTGTTTTCTTCTCGTCCAAAAACGTTCCATTAAAACGATTCCACCTGATACACATAGCAAAACAATATAGGATAAATTAATAGGAGTATACAAGCATTCAACAAGAACAACCCATATAATTAATAGTAATTTAGAAATCCATTTCGTTCTTATTTTATCAACGATCATAAATATAGATAAATTGATAATTATTTTAATAATTATCGCAGAGATGATAACTATTGATGTAAATTCTTCTCTATAATCCGTCAGTTCATATAAGGGATATAATAAATAACTTAATAAAACGCTAAGTATTATTAAAAACCAAATATTTAATCCCTTTAAAAGTTTAGATTTACTATAATAAAATACTCCAACAAAAAGAAAGAGTAAAACACTAAGCAATATTCCTATAATTAATAGATAATCAAAATGAATCATAGTTTATCCTGTCCTTTGACCATTTTCTAAATAGAATTTCTTGTAAATCATTTATGTTTAACATTTTACTTATTTGAAACAGATCCATGAAATGCTCCTCAACTATACTTTACGGATAAGTTTATTACGTCTTACTTTCATTCAGTACATATACGCTTCACTATGTATGTATTCTATTTACTTAAGTATTGCTGTAGGGTTTGATTTTCTAACGGCCCTAATTGTAAAGCCTTCCGATTTTTAATTGCATCAATGGTTAATGCTTCAAAGGTAACTTTATCAAAATCAGAAAACTCGTTAAAGGAGTTAAACACTATGAATCGTTGATTTATTAAATTAGGTAATACCGTTAAATCTTTCGTCCTTACTTTATTTAACTCATTTCGTGCATAAGATTCATATCTCTCATCTCCTGAATTATTCTTGCTAAACCGACCTATATCGAGATTATCAGAATAATAGCTATATATAGCTTTCTGAGAGAAATCAATTTTAGTCAATTTTCCGAATTCAAAATTATAATAAGCATTATTTCTTAAAATATGCTCACTACCATACTTACCAATAATATGCCCTGTAGAAAGATCTACTATATCATTATGCTTAATCAAGTCTTCCTTTCTGTACGATACATAGAAAGGTAACTTTATAGGATGTCCAGCATGTGAACCTGTATATCGTTTCTCGCTATCAAAAAAGATTTCATTCCATATATCTCTATCACTTTCATCAAGACTAGAAATATTAGGGTATAACTCATCAAGACTCACATTAAATTGTGTTTCTTTAACATCTTTCCGAGGAATGAAAGTATTATATTTATTAAGATCTTTATTCCAAGCATCTAACAAACTTATATTTTCATCAAAAATACCAATACCGTCTAAAGTTATATAATAGAGTTTATTATCTACCTCATGAACAGCAACTACATTATCAGCAATCTTACGATTTTCGTTGCCATAATATAATCCACTCTCTTGAAGTTCACTTAAATAAATCAAACTATTTTTAAAGTCACCACCTGCCAGGAGATATATCAATACTCCCAATATGAGGATATAAATCAGTATTAATAAGCCGATGATATAACCAAGCCATTTAATTACTCTCTTTAAATTCATAATAGCCCTCTCTAAGCAACACATTCTCATATGGCTACAATTATAACATACCCTATACTTTTACATATAATAGACTATTGTTAAGTACAAAAAAGGCGCCTCTTTCGGGCTGCTTCTTTATTATGGTTTATTGAGAGTTGTGTGGTATTAATCAGCTATATAAGTAAACATTTAATTTAGATATAATATAATCAAAATAGTGTACTCCAAAATGTACTCCAAAATTCTGCCAATAAATTAAACAATGTCTGTTAAGCAATTACGATTTACTAAACTTCCTAAAGTAGTATAAAAGGAATATACAATGAAACCTTTTACCCTAAAACGATTTATATTATTGCCACTGATTATACTATCCCTCATACTAACAACGGGTTGTCATCTTCTCTCACATTATAGTGAAGATGAGGTACAACAATATATAAATGAGGATTATCCTAATCTAACATATCACTTGGAGTCTCATAGAAACAATAGATGGCAAGTCACCTTTGACAAATATCCACAAATGCCCGTTGAAATATCTGAAGTCTTGCACACCTCTGCACCTGTTGTACCACAAGTGGAGCGAATACTGATAACCAACATCCCGTTAATAACTGCATTCCCATTAATGAAAAACTATATAACAGAAGAGGAGTTATCCTATGCTACATTCGATACATCTTCTTTGTATATTGAAATGCCTATTCCCTATTCGGCCATACAAAACCAAGATGTAACAAATTTTTACAATCGAATGGATCAATTCTGCAAAGAATATGCAACAACATATCCAGACTTCAAAGAAGATATATATATTAGAATTATTATAAAACCTTCTGATGGTTCTAATGCACCAGAGGCGTATAGAAAAATATTCCGTTTATCTCAATATTAATAAAGAGGCACCTCTTTCAAGGTGCCTCTTTGTTATAGTTCATCGGAGAAGTTTATATGTTATTAATCTAAGTCGTAGAACCCAGATGGTTTATCACTCAAGTTTACGATGATGTTTTTCATTTGAGTGTAGTGCTCAAGGATAACTTTATGAGTTTCACGACCGATACCGGATTGTTTATAGCCGCCAAATGGAGCGCCTGCAGGGATTGAGTTGTATGTATTTACCCACATACGCCCTGTTTCGATACCGCGAGCTACGCGGATAGCACGGTTGATGTTTTGAGTAAATACGCCACCGCCAAGGCCGTATAAGCTGTCATTTGCTTGTTCAATAACTTCTTCTTCGCTGTGGAATTTGATGACAACAGCTACAGGGCCGAAGATTTCTTCGCGAGCTACACGCATATCATTTGTAGCATCTACAATAAGTGTAGGTCTTACAAAGCAACCTTTACCAAGTTCGCCATCAGTAACACGTACACCACCGGCTACAATGCGAGCTCCTTCTTCTTTTGCAAGGTCTACATAACTCAATACTTTATTAACTTGGTCTTCGTAAATCAAGGAGCCAAGTTGAGTAGATGAATCCCAAGGCAAACCAACTTTCACCTTATCGAATAGTGCAGCAAGTTCAGCTACGAATTTATCGTAAATTGTATCTTGTACGAAGATACGGGAACCAGCGCAGCATACTTGACCTTGGTTAAAAAGAATACCGAGCATTGCCCCGTCAAGAGCTTGTTTCCAGTTCGCATCTTCAAAGAAGATATTCGCAGATTTACCACCTAATTCCAATGTGGCAGGAATCAAGCGTTCAGATGCTGCTTTATATACATCTAGACCTACCTCTGTAGAGCCTGTGAAAGCAAGTTTGCTAAAACCAGGATGATCAAGGATATATTGACCGGATTTAGAACCTTTACCAGTTACGATGTTTACAACACCTGGTGGCAAGATTTCTTTCAAAATATCGCCAAGTTCTAATAAGCTAAGAGATGTGTGGCTAGAAGGTTTGATAACAACTGTACAGCCTGCTGCAAGAGCTGGAGCCAATTTCCAAGCGGCCATTAGGAATGGGAAGTTCCAAGGCACAACTTGACCTACAACGCCAATCGGTTCACGAACGATGAGACTCAATGTATTTTCGTCAAATACTTGTGCAGAGCCTTCTTCGGAACGAAGCACGCCTGCAAAGTAACGGAAATGGTCCGCCCCAAGTGGAATATCCACGTTCAATGTTTCACGGATTGGCTTACCATTGTCGTATGTTTCAACTTGTGCCAAATGTTCTTTGTGAGTATCGATAGCATCCGCAATTTTCAATAAATAATCAGCACGTTCTACTTGAGAAACGTTTTTCCACGTTTTGAAAGCTTCTGTTGCAGCCTCTACAGCTTTATCAACATCGCCATATGTAGCCTCTGCACAGATAGCGAGTTGTTCGCCATTAGCAGGGTTATATACTTTAAATTCAGCACCGTCAGATGCCTTTACCCATTCATTATTAATTAAAAGTCCATATCTTTCTTTAAGGTTCAAGCTCATTGCATTACCTCCTCTTTAGGAATATGATTTAGGAATTTCCCCTCTATGGTTTCATCATACTCCCTATATCTAATTTTTTCAATTAGATATATCATTTTCGATATATCTGTTCTGCATTAATATACATAGTTTTTAGCTATATAGAAAAACCACACCCTCTAAAACCATAGAGGGTGCGGTTTTTGGTATAATGACTTTTAGTCAAGAATGCCTATCATTTAAAATCTATTAATGTAGATTAACTAGTCTTCTAAGAAATTATCAGTTTCGACGATCCCCATTATTAAGAGAACCATTATGGCGATTATCATTTTGACGTCCGCCATTATTACGGTTGTTGTTTCGGTTATCATTATTTCTACGTTGGCCATTATTATTTCTATTATGGTTATTATCGTTATTCTTTGGTTTTTCTGGTTGTAATGCTTTTACAGACAGACCGATGCGATTGCGCTTTACGTCAACAGAAATGATTTGAGCTTCGATAATATCACCTACAGCAAGCACATCAGATGGATGTTGACGGCTATTGCAAAGCTCGCTGCGATGTAATAGACCATTCGTTTTAAGCCCAAAGTCTACAAAAGCTCCGAAATCAACTACGTTATGAACAGTACCTTTTACAACGGTACCGACCTTG
This sequence comes from Veillonella parvula, assembly GCF_018378075.1. GTDB lineage: Bacteria > Bacillota > Negativicutes > Veillonellales > Veillonellaceae > Veillonella > Veillonella parvula_K. Next base: position 93,863 of record NZ_JAGZYE010000008.1, on the reverse strand, counting down.
ATATCTTCAAGGCTCACTACGTGTTTTCTGGTCAATGGAGCCGGTAAATCTTCCCGAGGGTCGCGACCTGGTTTAGCAAGAGCCGCCAAGATATCCCGAACAGTCGGCACGCCCGCATCAAGCTTGGCAGCCATTTTATCGGCATCCACAAGAGGTAATTTTACTTGCAATGCTTCTAATTGAGATTTATCTTGTAAGTCTTTTAAGGTAAAGCCTAATTCACCAATGATGCGCTCTGCCAATTCATAAGACTCTGGATGAACGGATGTATTATCCAGTGGATTTTTACCGTGTTGTAAGCGCAAGAAACCAGCACATTGTGTAAAGGCTGCAGGGCCTAAACGAGGTACTTTTAGCAATTCCTTACGGCTTTTAAACACACCATTCTCTTGACGGTATGCAACAATATTTTTAGCCACCGCACTAGAAATGCCTGCAACATGTTGCAAGATAGCTGGAGATGCAGTATTTAGCTCTACCCCAACGTGGTTTACTACAGTTTCAACTACTTGGTCTAAGGTATGTGTCAATTGTTTTTGATTTACATCATGTTGATATTGACCTACGCCGATAGATTTAGGATCGATTTTAACAGATTCAGCCAATGGATCTTGTACACGGCGTCCAATCGATACAGCACCGCGAATGGTAACGTCTAAATCTGGTAACTCATCGATAGCCAATTTAGATGCTGAGTACACAGATGCGCCCGCTTCATTAGTAATGATATAGTGGCAATCTAATTTTTCCTCTTCAATCATAGTAGATGCAAATTGCTCTGTTTCGTAAGATGCAGTACCATTACCAATGGACAAGAGCGTCACCTTAAATCTACGAATCTTATCAGCCAATACCTTTTGAGCTTCCTTGCGAAGCTTTTCACTATTTGTTAAGTAGTAAGCACCGTAATCGAGCACATTGCCTTGTTGATCAATGATAGCCATCTTACAGCCGGTGCGGTAACCAGGGTCGAGACCCATGATGACGTGCCCTGCTAGTGGCGGTTGTAACAATAGATTTTTAAGATTCACACCGAATACCTTGATAGCTTGCTCGTCCGCATTTTCCGTCAATTCATTGCGGATTTCACGCTCTAAAGCTGGGAAAATAAGGCGTTTGTACGCATCGGCTACGGCGGCTGCTTTATAGTCTGCAAAGATCGACTTCGGATTTTTCTCTAACTTTTGAACCATATAAGCGACATAGGTGTCACCTGGTACAGTTAGAGCTAGTTTTAAAACACCTAATTTTTCACCGCGATTTACCGCCAAAATACGGTGCGACGGCATTTGACGAACTGGCTCAGCATATTCAGCGTATTGCAAGAATTGTTGTTGTTCTTCCTCTTCACCGCTCAATTCAGCTTGAATAAAGCCTTCATTCCACATCTTCTTACGCAAGTACGCCCGGAAGTCTGCACTATCGCTGACGATTTCCGCTACGATATCAGAAGCACCTTGTATGGCATCCTCTGGTGTAGGAACCTCTTCTGTTATGTATTCTTTTGCGATCTCTAGCGGATCACCAGAGATAACTGTATCGTTAAGGATCATTTCCGCTAACGGCTCCAAGCCACGTTCACGGGCAATCATGGCGCGCGTACGTTTCTTAGGACGGTACGGTAAATATAAATCCTCTAACTCTTGAAGCTTTGTTGCTGCCTCTAAGGATTTCATCAACTCGTCTGTCATCTTTTCTTGCTCTGTAATAGAAGCAATGATTTCTTGGCGACGTGTTTCTAAATTGCGCAAGTATTTAATGCGTTCTTCAATGGTGCGCAATTGCTCATCTTGCAATTCGCCCGTTACCTCTTTACGATACCGCGCAATAAACGGCACCGTATTGCCTTCGTCCAGCAATTCTACTGCAGCTTGCACCTGCTTTGGCTTAACATTTAATTCACTGCCGATAAGGGCAAACATTCTTTCACTCATTTAGCTGCCTTTCTGCGATAGGTTACAAAACGATGAGGATATTGATTCTTTTCATCCACAATGCCGTCTACAACGGATTCGATAGTGAAAGCATCCTCTGAGAATTCAGGGAAAAATGCATCCCCATCAAATTCGTGGTCCACTTCAGTGATATACATAGTATCTACATAAGGTAGAAAAGCTTCGTATACTTGAGCGCCACCAATAACGTAGGCCGCATCAAGAGCACGTGCTGCTTCAGCAGCCGCCTCAGGGTTATGGAAAATCTTAACACCTTCTGGTGCATCAAAGCCTTTATCACGAGTAATTACCCAATGCTCACGATTTGGCAACAAGAACGGTAAGCTTTCAAAGGTCTTACGGCCCATGATAATAACATGTCCTGTTGTTTTTTCCTTAAAGAATTTCAAATCATTTGGCAAATGCCAAATCAAAGTATTATCTTTACCGATTACACGATTATGTGCTACGGCTACGATTAATGCTAACATACTGCCCTCTTTCAGTTAATACTATATGGCAACAGTCATAAATTATACTATTTAGCAATGGCTATAAACATAATACTATATAGCAATAGCCATACATATTATGCTATTTAACAATTGTCATGAATACAATGCTATACAGCAACAGTCATGGATAATTTACCTAAATGTTCATATCCATCTAAGGTAATGTCCTCTGGTGTGAAGTCATAGAAGTCTTTTACCTCAGGATTCACGATAATTTTTGGAGCAGGCAACGCTTGATTGCGACGTGCTAATTGCTCACGCAATGCATCTACGTGATTTTCATAGATATGGGCATTGTTGATAACATGTGTAAATTTACCTGGTTTTAAACCTGTTACTTGAGCAATCATACATTGTAATGCCGCATATTGAGCCGTGTTAAACGGAACGCCAAGCCCCATGTCGCCACTGCGTTGGATGAGCATGCAGTTCAAGTAACCATCCCCTACATCCCATAAGGTTTCATACGCACATGGTTGCAACGCCATATCATCTAAATCTTCAATATTCCAAAGGGTTACAATCATTCGGCGGCTATCAGGATCTTCTTTAATCGTTTTGATAAGCTTATCTAGTTGTTTGTACTTCGCAATTTGGTAGCCGTATGCTTTACCAATAGTACCATCTTCACGCATCCATTCATCCCATACGTGCACATTCATTTCTTGCAATTTGCGCACGTCATTGGACTGCATTTGCCAAATCCACAATAATTCTTTCACAGCTGTTTTAAAAGCTACAAATTTAGTGGTTAAAATTGGAAATTCCTCTTGCAAGTCAAATTGCATGATTTGTTGAGGCAATTTGTACGTTGCAATGCCTGTGCGATTTTGACCATAAATGCCATGATCTAAAATATTTTCAATAATACCGAGGTATTGTGTATCTGCTAAGCTCATTTATCCCCCTAGATCTATATATAATAAGCAAAAAATACTAACGTATATCTTGCTAGTCTTACTAAAATATATAGTACTATCATACTAAAAAATATACAGTACTACCATATATACAGTAAAATTTATTATCCCTTATATTCTGCAATGGCCTGTAAAAAGGTAAGTCCATATTTTTTTAATTTTGCTTCCCCTACGCCTTTAACATTGCCAAACTCACCTAATGTTGTAGGTCGTAAATTTGCCAAATCTATGAGTACTGTGTCAGGAAAGATAAGATACGGTCTAAGACCCGCTTTTTCTGCCAAGTATTTGCGATGTTGACGTAAATGTTCAAATAAGCCGCCCGATGTAGAGCTGGACTTTCCTCGCACCACTGAGGCAGCAGACTTACTAGTGCGAGAAGGCACAGACACATGTTGTCTAATTTCCTCTACCTCTTTACGACCTGCTAATACTTCCTCTGCACCAGCCGTTAAGGATAATATAGGGTATTTTCCAGTCGAACTGCGCAAGTAGCCAGATGCTACAAACTGTTGGATAAGTCCTTTAATAGATTTTTCATCTACATTGCTCAGTAAGCCAAAGACAGGCAATGCATCATGTCCAGCACGCATAATACGATCCGTTCGCTCCCCGCGGACGATAGAGGTTATCATTGATGCCCCATATCGCTCATCGGTGCCCATGATGGCACGAAAAATAGCTTTTGCTTCCTTCGTAACATTGACCTTATCAGCAGAACCCTTACAAGAGCTACAATTATCACAAGTAGTCCAAACGGTGCTTTCACCAAAGTAATTAAGCATATATTTACGCAAGCAATTACTACAGAAACAGTAATCAATCATGGACTGCAATTTGCGTAACTCCACATCTTGTCGTTCCGGCGTTTCGATAGATTGTTCAATTAAATACTTATGAACCTGTACATCCTGCCCACTATAAAGCAAGATACATTCAGCAGGTGCCCCATCACGGCCAGCTCGTCCTGCCTCCTGATAATAGGACTCCATATTACGCGGCATTTGATAATGTAGCACATAGCGTACATTGCTTTTATCAATGCCCATACCAAAGGCATTCGTCGCCACCATAACCTGTAATTTATCGTCTGCATAGGCATTCTGCATTTCATGGCGCACCTCGTCGTTGAGTCCTCCGTGGTAATGGCCAGCTTTGATGCCCGCACGGGTTAAATTTTCATAAACCCGATCTACATCCTTGCGCGTTGCACAATAGATAATACCATTTTCATTGGCGTGCTCTCGCACATAATGGACAACGTAATCCATCCGCTTCGGTGTGCGGATAACAGAGAACGATAAATTAGGCCGATCAAAACCCGTCACGTATACATTAGCCGTATCTAGACCTAATAATTTTTTTATATCATTTTCTACATATTTCGTCGCCGTCGCCGTAAAAGCCCCCACGATAGGTCTCTTTGGTAATGAATTGAGCCACTCTCCGATAAGTCGATAAGACGGTCTAAAATCATGGCCCCACTCAGAGATACAGTGAGCCTCATCCACGATAACTTGAGCAATCGGTAACGCTCGCAGTACATTACAGAAAAAATTAGAGCTCAACCGCTCTGGCGCAATATATAAGAGTTTAATTTTGCCACTGCGTACTTCGTACATGGTTTTATTAAACTCTGCTTGGGTAAGCGTACTATTGATAAGTGACGCTGGTATATTCTGTACTAAAAGACCATCCACTTGGTCTTTCATAAGAGAAATAAGCGGAGAAAACACAATAGTCAAGCCCGGCTTACAAAGCGCAGGAATCTGGAAACAGATAGACTTCCCTGCCCCTGTCGGCATGATTCCAATTACATCTTCATTCCGCAACAAGGATGCAATAGGAGCCTCTTGAGCCGGTCTAAAGGAGGTATACCCAAAGTAGGTCTCTAACATACGCAACGCTTGTTGTTTCGTCACAACTTGATACGGTTTAGGTACTTCATGCTTAGTGCCTACTTGTTGTTCCATAAGGTCCTCCTTTCACGTTCCAGAAATGTAAATATTAATCTCGATGACTACTGACCAATATTTCGTATACCCAATACGAAATATCGTTTTTACATTCTTTTATTTTATCATATTTCGTTCGGTATGGGACTCATTAGTATATGATTTCATAAGCAACAATCTAATGCGTATCTCTAAAGTATATGGGCTAAATTGGTATAGGAATCTTATTAATATCACCAATTTTTTTACCCTCTAAAGTACTAATATGTGGTACAATAAAAATTATTTACTATACTATAGAATATAACTAGAACCTAAGGAGGTCTTATATAGGCATGACACAAGACAACTTAATGATTATTATCGCCTTTGCCTTATACCTAGGACTCATGATGTATATCGGGGTCTACTACTATCGCAAATCAAACAGCATTGGTGATTACATCCTCGGTGGCCGACAACTAGGACCATGGATCACAGCACTCAGTGCAGAGGCATCAGATATGAGTGGTTGGATGCTCATGGGTGTGCCTGGTCTAGCGTATACTACGGGGATTTCTGGTGTATGGATTGCCGTAGGCCTCACATTAGGTACATGGGCGAACTGGAAATTCGTTTCTAGACGCTTACGTAACCATACTGAGGTAGCCAGTGATAGCTTAACATTACCGGATTATTTGAAGAATCGTTTTCATGATCAATCCCATTCGGTAGCTGTCATTTCCGCCTTATTTATCTTGATTTTCTTCTTGATTTATACATCATCAGGATTCGTGGCAGGGGGCAAATTGTTCAATACCATCTTTGGTCTTGATTACACCGTATCCCTCTTTATCACCGCTGGCATCGTCGTATTTTATACCTTCCTTGGCGGATTCCTTGCCGTATCTTGGACAGACTGTATTCAAGGCGCATTAATGTTCTTTGCCATCTTGGCAGTACCAATTACAGCAGCCATGTACATGGGTGGCCCTATTGAAACATTCCAACTCATCCAACATGAGTTTCCACAAGGACTTAGCTTGTTTGGTAATCCATCTGATTGGTTTACTTGGGCTATCGGCCTAATTTCTTCTCTTGGTTGGGGTCTTGGCTACTTCGGTCAACCTCACATCCTAGTGCGCTTTATGGCTATCTCTGATGCGAAAGAGCTTAAGAAATCTACGAATATCGCCATGGTATGGGTTATCTTATCCCTTATGGCAGCTATTGCAGTAGGTCTCATCGGTCATGTTTACATGCTGCCAGATAAATTAGTAGGCACTGATGCGGAAACAATATTCCTCATCATGACTGAACGGCTCTTTACTCCATTTGTAGCAGGCCTTATCTGGTCCGCTGTATTGGCCGCTATTATGAGTACCGCATCTGCTCAATTATTAGTAACAGCCTCTGCTATTTCTAATGACTTCTATGCTAATATCATCCATCCAAAAGCAAGCGATAAAGAGCTTGTATTAGTAAGCCGTATCGTAGTACTTCTAGTGGCATTGATTGCCATCTATATGGCTATGGATCCAGACAGCTATATCTTGACGATGGTAGCCTATGCATGGGCAGGCTTCGGTGCAGCCTTCGGTCCAGCAATCTTGTTCTCCTTGTTCTGGAAGCGCATGACGCGTCACGGCTGTATCGCTGGTATTGTTGTAGGTGGTTTAACAGTACTCATTTGGAAACAATTTGGATTCTTTGGCCTATATGAAATTGTGCCAGGCTTCATCTTCTCTTCTATCGCAATCTATATTGTAAGCCTCATGGGTAAATTGCCTCCACGTCCGGTTCTAAAAGACTATAGAGAAGCAGAAAAAATGCACGTTCTATAAGAAAACATAAAAAAGCTAGTTGATTCACCGATCAACTAGCTTTTATTTATGAGTATTGGTGTAAACCTTCCTCAATTGCGGCTTTTACCTCTGTCACTAAAGAAGCTGGAGTAAGCACTTTTACACTTTGCATATATTGGAGCGCCCAATATTTAAAGGCGTCATGATTAACACGTACACGACATACAACATTATCAGCTGTTATATTTGTAAACTCTACATTGCCATCGAACCAATCTAAAATTTGATTTACGATGGAACGTCTAGCTTTAAACGTAACAGTAATAGATTCACCACCGAACATATAAATATGTTCCTTTACGTATTGTGACACATTAAAGGTGCGTTGTTGTTGATATCCCTTTATCTCCCGCAAAGGTTTTCTACGTTCATTTAGCACCGTAATATGTGCAATTCGATCAACGCGTAATGTAGACATGTCATCATAATTTTCGTGATTTCCTACCATGTAATAATGTCCTCGATTCATTACTAGTTGGAATGGATTAAATACATACTTCCGTTCCTTATGATCTGGGCCAAGATTAATATGTAATCGCTTATCCACATCTGGTTGGCAATAGGCCAATGAAATTTTTCTACCCTTTTGTATTGCTTCTTCTATGAGATCAATATTAAGAAATAAATCTTGGCTTCTATGAAGGTACCCCGTATTACTTTCAATATCAATACCATGAGGCTTAAAATAGGAGCTACCCAATTTTGCAACACGCCCGATTAAATCTTTACGTTGAGATGCAGTAATATGGCGAGATGCCAATATACCATCAATCAATAATCGCAATTCAGAATCTTCAAAGGTATGAATCATATAGAAATCAGTACGTCGAATTGTGCCATCTGCTCCCACAGCAGACTCTTCACATTGAATACTAAAATCTCCAGATTCATATAAATCATTTAAATGACGGCCTAAGGTTTTCCGATCGACGGATACCTCGTACCGTTCGGCTAATATACTGCGAATCTCCTCTTGAGATAACGTATGATTAGCATCTGTTTCGTCTTTCAGGATTTCTAGTATATATACTAGAACTGCCTTCTTAGATGCCATAAAAGACTCCTTTTACAAATAATACAATTAATACAACTTTATCAACTAATACAATTTATAGAATCATCCACAACACATCGGATGATATTTACAAAATACCCATACACATTATACCATATTTTCATGAACGGCTCATTTTTTCCTCATTAAAATTATCGATTTACTATACTTTTTCAGCAATATAAAATAACTAAAAGTAATAAATATAAAATAAAAGTAAATTTAATTATATAAAACAAAACCCGTTAACACTTAGTACATAAATATGTTATAAGTGTAACGGGTTTATATTTTAGCTATAAAATCAGCAGAATATAATACAGACTCATAGCAACAGGATCAAATAAAGGGAGCTATCACTTAGGAAATACTACCTGTTTTCTTACTTCTAACAAAGCCCAAATGTTCCATACGCGTTGTTAATTCATTATAAAAAGCTTCAGCCATGGCATTTTGATGCTTTGTAGTTTGAGACTGATCTGCACTAAAGAGAGCCTCTTTAATCTTTTTAATTACCGTAGATTTCGCTTTTGGTTTGTTCAATAACTCCATAAATAATAAATCCTCTTCAGAAATATCACCAATAGCATCATTGAACATATCTGCTCCATACATATATTCACTACCACCATGAACAATAGCCTTTACAAAGTTTGTAAAACGGGCAGGTATATAAGATAAGCCCTCCATATACTCTTCTTTTACAGGGAATGTTTTATAGAAGCGAATACCACCACGTACCATATGCTCTACTACAGCTTTATACAAGCTACATACAGCAGGTTCTAATTCATCATTAGATGCATGAGCCGCCTCATGAGCCGCTTTCAAAATAGCGAAGGCCTCGATCATATTGAACGTACCACCATCTTTGATAAGCGCTTGGAACGTATCTCTTACGAGCTCATTTTCAAACATTTCCAGTGCTTCCTCATCAAAGAGAATTTGGAAAACAAAGCTATTTACAGTTGTACGTACAGGAATTGTATTCACTTCAGCCGGATTCGCAATAGCATAGTTGATATCTTTTGCAGCGCTAGCTTTACAAATAATAGACTTGCGGAATGTTGTATCTAGTATAAAATCTAAATATTGTTCTTGATCCGCTTGGCTATTAGGAGCCAGTTGTTCAAGTTTAGCTGCTATACTTTCATCGTAGGTACGAACCATAGATAGTGTAAGGTCTGCATCGCATACATACGCAAGATCATGCGCTTTCAAATGATCATTGAATTGATAGAAATAGCATGGATCATTATGAGGCTCTAGATGATCATGACCTACATAATAGTCATCCTTTTGCATGACAGAGCGCAATGCACCAAGAAATTTACTATTTCGTTCTTTAAGATTATCATAGTTAAGAATCTGAGCACCCACAAGACTGCCTACGGTCTTCCCGCGCAATACCTTTTCCTTATGAGTCAAATTATCTTGATCACGATTAGCAAATAGCATAAGCTGACGAACCTCTTCCATAGTATGCCAGCCTGGATACGTATTGTACGACACATAGGCAATGCCATTATCAGCCAAATGACTAGAAATAATATTGAGCAATTTATCCTTCATTTCATCACTAATCCAAGAGTAGAATCCATGGGCAATAATGTAATCGAAGGTCCCCATCGATTCCTCAAAATTCAAGATGTTTCCTTGTATCAAGGATACATTATCTAGTTTGGCATCACTGATGATTTGATTGCCCTTCTCTACTTGGTCTTGTGAAAGCTCAATCCCTACAAAGGTCGCCTCTGAATTAAATACGGCTTGAGAAATAATATTACCGCCATAAGTAGCACCTAGTTCAAGAACGCGAGCTGTCTTCGCAGGTGGAGTATTTAGCCCTACAAGAGCACCATACGCTTCTAAATAGGCCGGCGTCGTAAAAGGAAATGGATAGGATTTATAGCCTAACTCTTTATATATCGTTTGTTGCATGTCTTCCGTTGTCATTTGTGTATTATCCTTAGCCATATGTACCTCTATATTTAATATTAGAATTATCCAAAATATGTATTGCTAAAATTATGCATGACTCCTTATCATTATACCAAATTCCTAGTATATTACCTATGTTTTAAGCAGTTAATACGTAAGTAATACAATAGCAACTAGCACTATAACTGATTTATGGAAGATACTTAATATGATATTTAGAAAACCAAATTTACATACAAAAGAGGCACCCTCGAAAGGGTGCCTCATATAGTTTTCAGTCGTTAAATAACGAATTATTTTACGTCTTCAAAACCTTTTTGTAAACGAACATAGCTTAAGCGACGTTCTTTAGCATCTTGTTCAGTTTTAGCGAACAATTCTTCTGCCACATCTGGAGCCGCTTTAGCCAAGGAAGCGTAACGTACTTCACCTTTAAGGAAGTCTTGGAAGCTTTCAGTTGGTTCTTTGGAATCCAAGGAGAATGGATTTTTACCTTCTTCTTTAAGTTGAGGGTTGTATCTGTAAAGATCCCAGTAACCAGCTGCAACTGCTTTACGTTGTTCTTCTTGAGCTTTACCCATACCAGCTTTGATACCATGGTTGATACATGGGCTGTAAGCGATAATCAAGGATGGACCTGGATATGCTTCAGCTTCTGCAACAGCTTTCATCAATTGGTTTTTATCTGCACCCATAGCTACTTGTGCTACGTATACATAACCATAAGACATAGCCATCATGCCAAGGTCTTTCTTCTTAGTACGTTTACCAGAAGCTGCGAATTGTGCAACTGCTGCTACATTAGTGGATTTGGAAGCTTGACCACCAGTGTTGGAATATACTTCTGTATCGAATACGAAGATGTTGATGTCTTCGCCAGAAGCTAATACATGGTCAACACCGCCGAAGCCGATATCATATGCCCAACCGTCACCACCGAAGATCCAGTGGGAACGTTTGATTAAGAATTGTTTTTTCTCAAGAATTTCTTTCAATTCAGGAGTTGTAGCGCCTTCAGCTTCGATAGCTGCTACTAGACGTTCGGAACGTTGACGAGTAGCTGCACCAAGGTTAGCAAATTCAATCCATTGTTCCAAAGCTTCTTTCAATTCGCCAGTAGTAGTTTCAACTGCTTTAGAAGCCAATTCTACTAATTGTTGACGAATTTTCTTAACGCCGATGTACATACCATAACCATACTCAGCATTATCTTCGAACAAGGAGTTTGCCCAAGAAGGACCATGACCTTGTTGGTTAGTTGTGTATGGAGATGCAGGCATGGAAGCACCCCAGATAGAGGAACAACCAGTTGCATTGGCAATCATCATACGGTCACCGAACAATTGAGTTAACAATTTAGCGTAAGGAGTTTCACCACAACCTGCGCAAGCACCGGAGAATTCGAACAATGGTTGTTCAAATTGGGAACCTTTAACAGTTTCCTTCTTCATAGGATTTTCTTTTACAGGAAGGTTAACACCATAGTTCCAAGCTTCAGCTTGTTCGATTTCAGTATCGATGGATGTCATTACAATAGCTTTGCCTTTAGGAGCTGGACAGATATCAACACAGTTACCGCAACCCAAGCAATCTAATGGGGATACAGCGATACGGAATTGAAGATCTTTAGCACCCAATGCAGGGATTGTATCGAAATGTTCTGGAGCTGCAGCCACTTCTGCTTCAGTTGCCAAAATTGGACGAATTGTAGCATGTGGACATACGAAGGAACATTGGTTACATTGAATACAGTTTTCAGGCAACCATTTTGGAACGAACAATGCAGGACCGCGTTTTTCGAATTTAGCAGTACCAGCAGGTAATGTACCATCTTCATAGCCAGAGAATTTGGATACAGGAAGATCATAACCAGCTTGTGCATTGATTGGTTGTGCAATATTTTGAACGAAGGATGGGCAAGATTCGCAACCAGGTTTAACTGCATGATTGCCATCATCTACTGCATCTTTCCAGCTAGCAGGAACATCTACTTTTACCAAAGCGTTAACACCTTGATCGATAGCAGCATTGTTCATGTCAACGATATTTTGACCTTTTTTACCGTAAGAAGTTACTACGGATTCTTTAAGGTATTTAACAGCATCATCTACAGGGATGATTTCAGTCAATTTGAAGAATGCAGCTTGCGTTACCATGTTGATACGACCGCCCAAACCGATTTCGGAAGCGATTTTCGCAGCATTGATGATGTAGAAGTTCAATTCTTTTTCTGCGATTTGACGACGTAATTTAGCAGGTAAATGTTCATCCAATTCTTCAGGAGACCAAGTACAGTTCAATAAGAATGTACCGCCTTTTTTGATGCCGCGAATCAAGTCGTATTCATGTACATAAGATTGACGGTGACATGCTACGAATTGAGGTTCAGTAATCAAGTAAGGCAAGTTGATTGGATTTTTACCAAAACGAAGGTGAGACATTGTTACGCCACCAGATTTTTTGGAGTCGTAGTCAAAGTATGCTTGAGCATACATATCAGTGTGGTCACCGATGATTTTGATAGCGGATTTATTCGCACCTACAGTACCGTCAGAACCGAAGCCCCAGAATTTACATTCAGTCAAACCAGGAGTTTCAACTTCTACGCCTTCAGCACGATCTAAGGACAAGAATGTAACATCATCATTGATACCCAATGTGAAGAATTTCTTACCATTTTCAGCAGCTAAATTATCGAATACAGCAACGATGTCTGCAGGGATAACGTCTTTGGAGCTCAAACCATAACGACCAGCGATAACTTTTACATTACGGCCACCGTCAACTACAGCTGCTTGTACGTCTAAGAACAATGGTTCAGCCAAAGCACCTGGTTCTTTAGTACGGTCAAGAACTGCAATGCGTTCTACAGTTTTAGGAAGAGCTTTCAACAAACGATCTGTTGCGAATGGGCGGAACAAATGAACGTTGATAAAACCAACTTTGCGACCCAATTTGTTGAGGTAATCCACAGTGGATTCTACAACTTGAGCGGAAGAACCCATAGTTACAACAACATCAGTAGCATCAGGAGCACCATGATAGTTGAACAATTGGTAGTTAGTACCTGCCAATTTGTTAACTTCGTTCATGTAGTGTTCTACAACGTCAGGAACGTTCAAGTAGAATTTGTTGGATGCTTCACGATGTTGGAAGTAAACGTCAGGGTTTTCAGCAGTACCACGAGTTACAGGAGCATCTGGATTCAAAGCATTTTTACGGAAAGCTTTAACAGCATCCATGTCAACCAATGGTTTTAAATCTTCATAGTCCCAGATTTGAATTTTTTGAATTTCGTGGGATGTACGGAAACCGTCAAAGAAGTTGATGAAAGGTACGCGAGTTTTAATAGCTGTCAAGTGAGCTACAGCGGACAAGTCCATTACTTCTTGTACAGAGGATTCAGCTAACATAGCACAGCCAGCTGCACGAGCAGCCATTACGTCTTGGTGGTCACCAAAGATAGCCAAAGCATGTGCAGCCAATGCACGAGCAGCTACTTGGAATACACCTGGAAGTAATTCGCCTGCTACTTTATATAAGTTAGGAAGCATCAATAACAAACCTTGGGAAGATGTGAAAGTTGTTGTTAATGCACCAGCTTGTAAAGAACCGTGGGTTGCAGCAGCAGCACCTGCTTCAGATTGCATTTCTACAACTTGAACAGTGTTGCCGAAGATGTTTTTTCGACCAGATGCAGCCCATTCATCAATGTGTTCTGGCATTGGAGAAGATGGAGTGATTGGATAAATCGCAGCAACTTCTGTAAAACCATAAGAAACGTGAGCAGCCGCTTGGTTGCCGTCCATAGTTTTAAATTTACGACTCATGTGATTATTGCCTCCTTAAGCATTTAGCAAAAATAGAACACTTGCTTAATCTATCATTATGTTTAGGAATAACAACCATTACAAACTTGCGCACATGAAAAAATAATGCAATAATATATATGTTATATATAATATGGCATTATGTGTGAGCATACTTTTTTGTGATGGGCACAACCATAATTCCTAATATCATAACTTGATATAGCCCTATATGCTAATTATAACGTGCTGGGCCCTATCAACGCAACACATACAGTGACTGTCGCTTTGCCAATATTGCTATCCATGCTTTACATAAAGTAATAGCTAATTGCATTACAGTAATAACTATTCTCATTTAGTTAGGTCACGTCCTATAACCAAGTTTTATTTTTAGGGGGTTAATTATGGATTTTCATCATTTGAAATACTTCGTTGAAGTAGCTGATCAAAAAAGCTTTAGTAAGGCTGCAAGGAATTTACACATCTCCCAATCTGCAATCAGCCGTACAATTAAAGCTTTAGAAGACGAACTTGGTGTTGTTCTCTTCATGCGTAATGCTAAATCTGTAGAACTTACTGATGGGGGTACCATCTTCTTAACCCACGCTAAACGCGTTGTGTTTATGTTTGAACATCTAAAAACTGATTTTGAAAACGAGTTTCGTTTGGAACAAGGTTCCATCAGAATTGGTATTCCACCAATTACTGATGCTCCCATTTTTGCCCAGTTATTAGGTGAATTTAAAAAAGTATATCCACAAATCGAATTGGAACTCTACGAACAAGGTTCTAAAAAGGTTGAGATCAGCGTTCAGGAAGGTTTAATCGATATTGGCATCATCTGTACTAAACCAAACCCTAAAGAATTTGAATCTTTCTACCTTACAAGTGACCCACTATCCGTTATCATTCCTAAATCTAGCCCTTTGGCAAAAGAAAAAGAAATTCGCTTAGAAATGCTAGCTGATGAATCCTTTGTATTGCATAAAGACGATTTCAACTTACATGATGAAATCATCAAAGCTTGTAAACACACCGGCTTCCAACCGCATATCGTGTTTGAAACGAGCCAACGTGATCTCATGTTACAAACAGTTAGTGCAAACCTTGCTATTGCATTATTACCATCTCGCCTCTGCCCTGAGGTAGGTGAAAATACGGAGGTTGGTTCTAAGGTTGTCGTAAGACCTCTCGTACCTGAAATTATTCATACCCTTTATGTAATTTGGAAAAAGGGTCATTACCTCTCCCACGCTTCTCGCTTGTGGTTAGACTTCGTAAACTCCAAATTACCATTACCTGGATTACAACTCGAGGATCGTCAATAATGAACAAACCATCTGGGCTCGCATGTAAATTGCGAGCCCTTTTGAAAGCTAAAGAAGCGCCCATGTGGGGCGTTATCATTGTGCTGGTTATCGTTATCATATTCCAGCAAATACAAATCTCTGAATTACAATGGCGTGTCGATGAAGACCACGATGGCTCTACCATCGACAGTGTAGCAGGTCGTCTTTACATTCTTGAAGGGATGGCTAATAAACATAGCGACCAACTAGACGAAATCCTAAAAGATATTCGTCAGCTACAAAATGACGGTGCCAAGTACGACTGGGAACTAAAACAATTACAATGGTTGCATCCAGAACTCAAAGTACAACCACCAGAGGCAAACCCACACCCATTCAAATCCACAGATCTAAACCTCGATATGAATCCTGGGAAAGTGCCTGATGTAACAAAATAAAATCAATAAAGAAATCAGGAATAAATAAAAGCACCTTATATACCTACAAAAGTCATCACAAATGACTCTTCTCATAGGATATAAGGTGCTTTTATCATTATTCTATTATAAATTTAATTGCTAGTTTTCCCATACGTCTCTGCAATGACAAGTTACTTCTACTTGCGATACGCTTCTAATTTATATGCATATTCACTTAAAAGATCCTTTGAATAGATTTTTTCATTTTTTGAATCTCTAACTTCTTTCCAAATAATAGATGCTACTTTTAATTTATTCGAATAATTGCCACTACATTCGTCTGCACAAAAATCCTTAAAAAATTGATTCCATTGACAAGCCGAATTGTCATACTTTGCATAATCTGATTCACCATAATATACTTTCAGCAAATCTCCAATGGTAAAGCTAATATTTTTTTCACTTTTTACTTTTCTCCAAGCAGTAGCCATATCAGCATTAAATTTAAATCGTGAAACACCTATTAAATCAGAAAAATATTCTCTAAACTTCGTATTAAAAGAAAAATTACATTCAAGTAATGGTGTATCTAAAGTAATATTTTCCACTTGTTTTTTTCTATTTTTTATTGATGATTTTTTAATTAAATTGCCTTTAAAGTACTGCTCAATAATATGATTGAGTTCTTGTTTTATTCCCCTATATTCTAATCCTAATGATTTACATATTTGTGAAAGTTCATCACGATACCAATAATATTTTTTAAATTCATCAAATGATGTAATTTCATCAAACTTAGGTCTACACTCTTTCAATATTCTGTCTCCTCAAGTTTAAATAATACTATTTTGTAAATTGTAACATAAAATTGAATAGTACCCAAAATCACACCATTGAAGCATTCGTTAAATATTTTCCTATGAAGTTATCTATAATATAACTCTACTTAATCCTCTTTATGCTCCATAGATTTTGGAAGTGTCAAAATTAATAGACCAGCAAGGAACATACAAGCCCCCATTACATAGTAGCCATAAGCAAAGCTACCTGTGTGACCATTGATGAATCCAAGCATATAAGGACCTACCCAGCCCCCCATGTTACCTGAAGAGTTAATGAGTCCCATCGCCCCCGCTGCAGCAGCGCCAGATAAGAAGGTTGTTGGCATGGTCCACCATACACCCATACCACCGTAAACACCTACTGCAGTTAAGCATATAAAGAATAAGCTAACTTCTGGAGACAGACTGTGTGGTGTTGCTAAGAAACCAATAGTACCAATGAACAATGTAGTAGCAACGTGCCAACGTTTTTCATTGCGCTTTTCAGAAGAGTAACCACAGTATATTTGTACAAGTAAGGCTGCTGTCATTGGAATAGCAATAGACCACGCTACCACACTTGGTGGCCATCCAGATAAGCTTTTAAGAACTTGAGGCATCCAAAAACTAAAGCCCCAGAAACCAATAACCCACAAGAAATAGATTAACGCTAGGCGCAATACTTTTGGGTCTTTCAACGCTTGCCAAGTAGTATATTTCTTTACCGCTTGCTTTTGTTGCTCTTCTTTTTCAAGCTCGGCTTTAATATATACCTTTTCTACATCAGTTACCCAAGATGCATGTTCAGGACGCTCTTTCATCCAGAATGCGAAAATGAACGCAAAGATCACAGCAGGAATAGCTTCAACGATAAAGAGTGTACGCCAACCATGTAGACCAAAGAACGTTGTATCCAATAAAATACCTGCCAATGGCCCACCAATGATGTTAGAGAACAATAAAGACGTCAACATCAAAGAGATCGCCTTCGCACGCTCCTTTGGCAAGAACCAATTTGGAATAAGTAATGAATAAATTACAGGATATAAAGAAGCCTCACATAGACCAAGTAAAAATCGATAAACATAAAATTCCAACTCAGTGGTCATCGTCGTCATAAGAATACATACGAGACCCCAACTAAACATGATACGCGCCACCCAATGCATAGCATTACAACGAGCTGCAATTAAAGATGCAGGCACTTCAAACAAAACATAACCAATAAAGAAAATGCCTGCCCCCATACCAAATACTTCTGGCGTCAACCACGGTAAATTCTCCTTCATAGTCAAGCCTGCATAAGCAATATTAACACGATCTAAGAAGGCAATAATAGAAACAATAAACAATGGTAAGACTACGTGAAGCATACGACGTTTCGTAAAATCTTTGAAATTGATGTCCCCACTTTGAGGCTCTAGTGTAGATGAGTTCATATAATTCCTTTCTGCTTATTAAAATATTACATACTTTACCATCTTAAAAGAACAAACGTCCTCTGTCAATGGAACTATATAAAATATAGAAATATCAAATAGGAATAGTGAAATCAAAATAATAGCATATAAAAATAGAAAAGGTATATTCGCTAGAAATGACTATATAAAATAAAAAAGCACTTTATAGTATAAATCTGTCTCTATTATAAGATAACAAAATACTATAAAGTGCTTTCATATTAATTAGTACTAACAGGATCATAATCAGCAGGCACAGGAGCGACGATACTCACAAAGATGACATCTTCTGTTCCAGTATTTTTTGCACCATGACATTCACCCTTTTTAGATACTATAACTTGCCCCTTTGTAAAAGGCACCTCCGTATCCGGCGTTGGATAAAATACCCCCTTGCCTTGCAATATAACCCATATATCATCAGAGTTATGATGGTAATGCTTTGGTAAGGTTTGACCAGCTTTAATAACCCATATTGAGCCACCTGTGGAATCAGTTTGATAAAATGGTGTCTTAACAGCTTTCTCCAAACTTTCAACTTTCACGAGTTCCATATCAAAAACACGTTGATCACTCATAATGCTCACACCTTTCATTGATTAACAACTAGCGAGTGCCCGATGCATATTCTCGCATATTAATATCTAGAACCTCTCGAACCGGGTGACTTAGAGAATCCTCATATTGTACTTTCCACTGAATATCCTGATTCATCTCGCCATTTTGTAACCCCGCAATGGTTCCCCCATCACCTATTAGATTATCATGTTCGAAAATATAATTCAACACATTATAAGCATGAAATACTACATGATTAGGATCTACACCGTGAAAGTGATACTGTAAATCAGGTAAAAATAATGTACTCATACCCACAGAATCTACCATCATATCATTGGTACCTTGAATACTAAAATAACGTACATTTACAGCATAATAAATAAAACGAGTTACCGCTTTATCTGAATGATTTTCAATCGATTCACGACTTAAGAACTTACGAGATGGACCAAATACAACAGCTTTACAAGATGGATATAGCTCCAACAGTGCATCTACATATTTCACTAGCATATCGGCCCGTTCTTTAGCCTCTAAACCAGAGGCTAACATATCCGTAGCAAACACCCTGTATTGACACTCTGTCAACAACTCATCCACATTGGGACAATCCCACACCTGACTACGTTCAAAATCATCTAATACAGGCTTATCGATTTTCTCACAATCCGTCACCATTAACGTCGGTGAAATATCTGCATCAGTATCCTCGTAATGCACCTTATAATTCTGAGGAGCAAAACCAGCAGACTCACGACGGTGATCAAAACAATCAACAGGTCCTAGATGCTTCGTAAATATCTCTATCATTGTATCCCGATCAGGCATATCACACTGCTTCGGCATTAATAACTCAACGAAAAAAATACCACCTGGTCGGACTGAAGTATCTGTTAAATCTTGTTTAAAAACTTGGCTCATATGCGCTCTCCTAATTTTTAACTATTATTCTGATGAGTGTATTAATTTATACCATTTTACAATACCTTCAGGAATTAAATAATTTTCACTTTCCATCTTAGCCTTTACCCATCGGTATAAGTCATTTGGAGTAATAATATGAATCAAATCACTTTGAACGTTTGATTTATTTACTATACCTTCTGATGTAAATAGATATACTTCTTTTTTTCGCTTTTGGTCATCTACCAAATCAACATAATTATTAAAATCTAAGGGAACACTCCCTTTTTTTACCTGAGGATATGCAAGCATCCCATTTTCTGGATTTACTAATACACATTCATATAGCTCAGTTGCAATTTTATTCGTAGATGGGATTGTCACATAACCTTTACGATCATATAAATATAGACAAACTAAATCTTCACAATCATTTGGTGATAAACAATCATAAAACAATTGTTGTAAAAATTCTTCATTTGACTTCTCTAATACCAAAGGTTTTCCCCAAAATGCATATTCAGCATATTCAAACATATAGTCTTTATTTATGCGTTGTATAGTTCGACCGCGAATAAAAGCTGTTGCTACTGCTCCTGGCACCTGACTTTCATCACCAATCCGTTCCCACTTAATTCCTGTAATTTGATTAGCTGCATCAAAATCTAATGCATCCTTGTCACAATTATAAGTAAAATTAGAATCTTCGTTCACACGTCCTAGATAATAAATACCATTATCGCGCATCCAAATATAGTCACCCTTTTCGACTTCACTCAACATATCAACAGCGACTAAACGTTTTTTTTGATTCATCCCATATAAACCATACGTTCTAATAACATCATAATACTGATCTATATTTTCTATTTGATTACGTTTTTCTTGTATTTCAATTATAGCCTCAGGATTATAGTGCTTTATATGGTCATCCTTAATACTCCATCCTAAAGCGGCAACATCATTATCTAAACAATACTTTGAAATTTTTTCTCCACTACTACTATCTGTTCTTGTTTGTAATCTCCATACAGACCCCATTGTGTCAACCTCCAAATTAAATAATACAAACTTCATACAATAAATACATTACCTTTTAATTTATAGTATACAGGATGATATTCAGTACTACAAATCGCCATCCATCGTTCTACAAACTTCTCAAAATCAATGTTAAAATTACAATTTAATAGAATTTGCATAGAGTTTTGCAATAGATATACTCGTTCAATTTCTAATCTATCTATTAAAGAATTTCTTATAAGTTCACCCTTAACAACTTGTTTAAATCTTGCATATAAATAATCAATACACTGATTTTTATATCCAAGTTTATAATTGCTAGCCACAAATAAACTACGATATGATAATTCACTCGGGAGAAAAGATTCCCATTCTAGTATTTCATGTCCATCTTCAACCATTCTAATATACATATCATTAATATCAATATAATCTCGAATCCAACATTCAACCATTAAGTAAATATTTAATTCTTGCTCCATTAAGTCATCTATATAAAAGTCCTTTAATCCATCTATATCAAATTCTACATTAGCTCTATATTGATACATAGATATCCCCCTAATATATAATCACATTCTTTTATATAGATATTATAACTTTATGAATGCCCAAATTTTCACCCATAGCATCATATTTAATATATAAAAATCTCACATTATCCCCTCCCTACGGCCCTACAATTCATAAAAATACAAAAAGGCCCTCTCCGTGGTCCGTAGACGAACTTCAGTCATGTGTGAGTTCGAGGACCATAGAGAGGGTCTTTGTTTTAATTATAGAGGTTTACGAACCACGTCAAGGATAGAACCATCGCGGTATTCTACGATTGCCACGATGTCTTCGTCTTTGTCGGATACAGGGATATCTTGTGGTTTACCTACCAAGTCGAATGCTAATTGTTGTAATTCTTCAATTGTGTAGATAGGCAAGTTGCTATCTTTGAAGCGTTCAATCAAATCAGTACGAGCTGGGTTGATTGCAATACCGTATTCAGTAACAAGTACATCAACGGAGGAGCCTGGTGTAATTACAGTTGCAACTTTGTCACGGATCATTGGCAAACGACCACGGATCAATGGACAAGTAATAACTGTACATTTAGCACCTGCTGCTGTATCGGAGTGACCGCCAGAAGCGCCCATCAATACACCGTTAGAGTCAGTCATTACGTTTACGTTGAAATCAAGGTCGATTTCAGTAGCACCAAGGAATACTACGTCTAGGTAGTTTGTAGTGCAGTCAGTCCATGGGTTAGCATACATGGAAGCGGACATTTCGATGTGTGCAGGGTTTTTATCTAAAGAAGCTGCTGCAGTTGTATCGAATGTTTGAGTATCGTAAATTGCACGAATCAAGCCTTCTTCAAGCATACCAGTTAAGATACCAGTAGCACCACCGATAGCGAAGCCACCTACTTCACCGCGTTTGCGAAGTTTTTCAGCGATGAATTTTGCAACTGTCAATGGAGCACCACCAGCGCCCAATTGGAATACGAAACCATCTTTAATGATGCCAGCTTGATCAAGGAATTCACCAGCTAGTTCAGCAATTTTAATTTGGATAGGGTTTTTAGTGAAACCTACCGCACCAGAAGCGATACCTTCTGGATCACCAATGCTTTCAACCTCAACAACATAATCTACGTCAGTTTGAGGGATTGCATAGTTGTGTACGTAATCAACCAAATTATCAGTGATGATAACAGTTGTGTCTGCATAGTGGGAGTCAACTTTAGCATAGCCAAGTGCACCACATGCGGATTTACCCATACGACCAGTAGCATTACCACGTGGATCAGCTGTAGGAGCACCCATGAAAGCTACGTCGATATGAACTTCACCAGATTCGATAGCACGAGCACGGCCACCGTGGGAACGAATCACTACAGGGCGTTTCAATACGCCAGGGTTTTGAGTTAAGAATTTACCAAGACGATCGCGCAAGCCAGATGTTTCAATAGCTGTTACAGTGCCGTCTTGAATCATTTCTACCAAGAACTCATGGCATGGTGACAAGGAAGAAGATGCGATAGTAATATCTTTGATACCTTTTGCTTGTACGCGTTCCATAACCATTTTCATTACATAGTCGCCATTGCGCAAGTGATGATGGAAGGACAATGTCATACCATCTTTTACGCCAGCTTTTTCGATTGCTTCATCGATGGAAGCAAGAACTTTATTTGTACCAACACGGCTCATGTGTACAGGTTTACCTGCACGATGAACTTTAGGTTCAATAGCGAATTCACCTTGATATACTTCGCGGCCTTCTAGTGCTGGGATATTTGTTGGGATATCGCGACCTACTTTATTTAACATCGTATTCTGCTCCTTCCTCTAATTCAACTTTAATGCCTGCTGCACGTGCTTTATCAACTACGCGTTGTGCACGAACTACGATAGGACCATCGATCATTTTACCATCTACGGAGATTACGCCTTTATTGTTGCGCAATGCATCTGCATAGCTGTTCAATACCTTAACGGAATGAGCGATTTCTTTTTCGTCAGGAGTGAATACTTCGTGGATAATTTTGATTTGGCTTGGGTGGATACAAGATTTGCCATCATAACCCAAAGCTTTAATGAATTCAACTTCTTCACGGAAACCTTGAGGGTCTTTCACATCGGAGAATACAGTATCGATTACTCGGATACCTGCTTCACGTGCTGCATGAAGGATTGTTTGACGAGCGAACAACAATTCAACAGCTGGTTTATGTTTACCTGTGCGAAGGTCTGCACGATAGTCTTCAGCGCCAAGAGCGATAGCAACTACGCGAGGGCCGTGGCAGATTTCACGAACATTGTATAAGCCACGAACGGATTCGATAGCTACGATAATATTGATTGTACCTTCTGGCCAGCCGTTAGCTTTTTCTACTTCTTCAATTTTCTTCGCTACGATTTCAACTTCAGAAACATCTTCAGTTTTAGGTAAACGAATCATATCAGGTTTAGCTGGAACGATAACATCAAGATCGTCATAGCCATAAGGAGTTTGTGTAGGATGGTTGATACGAACAACTGTTTCTGCACGGAATTTACGGGATTTCAATGCTTCTGCAGTTAAAAGACGAGCTGTGTCTTTTTCTGTAATTGGCACGGAATCTTCGATATCGATCATGATGGAGTCAGCACCGTGAATATCTGCACTGTTAATCATTTTAGGTGTATTACCTGGTACGAACATCATGGAACGAGACAAACGTTTTTTAGCAGCCTCTGTTAATGGGTTTGTTTTAACTTCTGGGAATGTTTTATCGTTAGCCATTATGCTTTGCTCCCCCTTTCCAATGCGCCCAACACGCGAGCTTTAATCGTGTAATCCCAAGCGTTTTTATCTTGTACGGTTACTTTTACGCCATCATAACCGGCTTCTTTCACTGTGTTCAAGATAACAGATTTAATTTGGTCGCCATATTGACGCATAACTTTGGATGTTAATTCGATTTCGATACCGCTAGCAATCGGTTCAACCGTTACTAATGCATCATTTTTTTCGTCGAAGCCAGCTTGTGCAGCTTTTACTAATTGTGCCATGTTGCATCCTTTCCTTGTGAAACATTTATAAAACTCAAGTCTGTACAGGCTCGTCGCGAGAGCCTATACAGACATTGAATACTAACAATTAAATTCTAACACTCCATAGTAATGATTTCTAATTACATGAAACCAGCGATTTTCCACCAAGGGATACCGATTACGTAGTTCAATACTAAACATACAACAGCGGAGATAAGACCAACTGTCCACCAGTCTTTTACATTGTTGTAACCAGCGGAGAAGATGATTGGACCAGGAGCCGCACCGTAGTGAGTTACGGAACCGCCATAGGAATTTGTACCAATTAAGATGAACGCTAATAATGTAGGATCGATTCCTGCGTTAATACCAACGATCAAGAATACTGGAAGCATTGCAGAAATGTATGCTGTACCTGATGCGAAGAAGTAACGAACCGCAACGGAGATTACAGAGATAAGGATAAGCATCATGAATGGATCTAAACCAAAGTTCATGTGAGTTTCTAAGAACTTAGCCAACCATTCGAAGAATTTTCCTTTGGTCAATGCAGAAGATAAGCCCAAGATGCCACCAAACCAAATCAATGTGTTCCAAGCTGCTTTAGTTTTGAGCAAATCATCCCAAGTAATAATGCCACATACAAATGTAGCAATCATCGCTACGATAGCCACTGCTGTAGCATCAATTTTAATACCAAATGTTGGAAGGATCCAACCTGTGATTGCAAGTAGTGCGATGGCGATAAGGCCTTTTTCAGACGCTTTCATAGGACCTAATTCTGCTAAACCATCAGCCGCAATTTTCTTGTTATCAATTTCTTTGACGGATGGACGTTCATACATATAGCCGATGAACGGAATACACATTAACATAATGAAGCCAGGTACGAACATAGCTAATGCCCATTGTCCCCAGTTCAAGGATACACCAGTCAATTTAGTAATGAAGTCTAATGCCAATAAGTTTGGCGCCATTGCTGTAGCGAATAAGAAGGATGTTACCTTTGTTGCAAAGTAACCATTCTGTAAAAGGTACGCACCTGCTTTTTTTGCAGTCTCACCAGGGTAAGAACCAACAGCTTCAGCGATGGACAAGTTGATAGGATATACGATACCTGCTGCACGAGCTGTGTTGGATGGAGTTGCTGGAGACAAGATCAAGTCAAGGAATGCCGTTACATAACCAAGACGAAGTGTTGTACTACCAAAAGCACGAACCAAGTAGTATGCGATACGATGACCAAGGCCAGTTTTACCAAATGCAACAGATAATGCAAAAGCTGCAAAGATTAACCATAATGCTGTATTGCTGTAACCAGCTAATACATCTTTAGTGTTGCTCAATAAGATAGAAGATGTAGCAACACCTAATAATACCGTAATAGGAACTGGGAATGGTTTTAATACCAAGCCCACGATAGTTGCTAAATAAATACCAAATAATTGCCATACTTGCGGTTTGAGACCATCTGGTGTGCCACCAAACCATGTGATTGCGACGATAGCAGCCATAACGCCAACGCGCCATAATTTGTCTTTCATGTGTGTCTTTCCCTTTCTGAATTAATTTAGGCATACATAAAATCATCTAGTCTTCAACAACATAATCGCTCGCGACGTCGATTACATTGATTAAGTCTACACTCATTATATATGTTTAAAAGAAATATGAATAATAGATTACCTTTATAGGGGTTATAAAAACTTTTATATCTACTAATCATACTTTTTATGCATTTTAAGCATAGAATTATAGTCCCAAATGAAAAAAATGCATGTATACCTCCTCAAAAGGATATACATGCACTTACATGGTACTATATTAATCTTAATCTATATTATGAGTTATTATATCGAAAAAGTCCAATACTGAAATAGCATGGATAAACAGTTAGAAAACCTCATAGATATGCTCTATTGATAATTCCTAGGACTTATATTCTCTAAGTATACTATTATCTACAACGGTGTGTTCCTTGTAATAATTACGGACATATTCAATAAAGGTTTTAACAACGATTAAATTTTCCGAATCTTTTGTGTACACCATATTGGTATCACGGGTGATATATTCACCATTTTTACTGCGTAATGGACTCACATAGATATCTTTGTCCTTACAGGATCCAAGTCCCATATACGTCAAGATAGACCATCCTAGACCTGCGCGCACAAAGTGACGACACGTACTCATAGAATTTACGTCCATCGCCACACTTGGAGGCTCGTCAAAATGTTCTGCACACCAAGTTTCAATAATATTTGCCACCGATGCATCTGTTTGGTATTTAATGAACGGTACCTTTACTAAGGATTCAGGCGGCACTAATTCTTTATATACAAGACAATATGGCTCTGCTAGTAACAGTTCAGACTTACCAGACACGTCATAGCCACCACGAGCAAAGGCGACCATACAGTCACCAGTATTAAACATTTTTACCACTTGATGGCTGAAAGCAGTCTTCACTTGGATATGAACATCAGGATATTGTTCGCGGAAAGCTCTCAATAAAGCCGGTAGTTCATAATCTGCAAAGTTGATAGATGATGCGATTTTCAAGGTCCCTTGAATCTTGCCAGAAGCGGAGTTCATAGCGTGCTCCAAAGCCTCTTCTTCTTGCATCATTCGCTTACAGTAATCATAGAAAATTTCGCCTTGTGCCGTGAGGGCAATCCCCTCAGCAGTCCGCAACAACAGAGAATGGCCCAAGGCTTTTTCCATATGGCGCAACCGATAACTCAACGCTGGTTGCGATAAAAATAATTTTTCTGCAGCCCTTGTAATATTGCCTTCATCGACAACAGTAACAAAGGTTTGCCATTCTCTATCGTCCATACAAACTCCTTTATTATCGCTTATTACCAAAGATGCGTAATAAGGATAAGAATAAGTTAATGAAATCTAGGTATAGGCTCAAAGCGCCTGTGATTTCAATGCGGTCTAAAATTGTTTCATCCTCCATGAGCGCCACTTGTGTCACATTATTCTTAATGCGGTTCACATCGATAGCTGTAAAGATAGAGAATACTACAACACCTACATAACCTAGAACTAAACTAACAGTATCACTAAAGCCACTGAGTACAGTCCAGTTAAAGAAGCGGGCCCCCATCATCACCAAGGATACGATGATCATGCCGAACAATGCCGCCATCACATATGGTGTAAGGGATGATAAATTACGTTTAGTTGTAGCCCCTACCACTGCAAAGCCAATGAAGAAAGCAAGCGTACCTATTAACGCCGGAATAACAACATCAAACACATTGTATCGCAATGATACCAAAGTCAATGTGAGACCATTCAAAGCACTATAGAGGAAGAACATACCTCGTAACGTCATTACATTAGCAGAATATGCACGAGCACTAAAAAGGAATACCACACCTAGCTCTACTAATAAGATAATATTAAAATTTTGGTACGCAAAGCGTAACCAATTTGGATTCACTAATGCAGCAAAGCCAACACCAATAGTTGTAAGTAAGCCTACAACCATCCATAAAAAAGAGCCTTTTAATCGTTGGGATACGATACTTTCAACCTGTGCAACCTCAGCTGCAGTAGGTCCTGTTACATTATATGGATTCATACTATCCCTCCTTATTTAATTATCACTTATAGAGATTATCGAGCATTGGCAATGCCCGCAAACACCTTACCACGTTCGCCATCGATAGTCACTTCTTGACCTTCAAGAAGCACTTCATGAGCATTTTTAGCGCCTAAGATAACAGGAATACCATAGGTAATGCCCGCAATAGCGCTGTCCGATGTATAACCATCTTCTACGGCAATAATGCCACCTGCTCGTTTTGCAATAGCCATCAATTCAGGCTCAATTGTGCCTACCACAAGGATATCACCATCTTTGAAACTTTCATAATTACCCTTATGATTAGCCGCAATGTATACATTACCTGTAACGGATTTACGTAAAATACCATTGCCAGACAAGAGTACTCGACCTGCAATGTGAACGCGAATCATGTTTGTAGTACCGGTTGCACCGGATGGCACACCAGCGGTAACAACTACAAGGTCACCAGACTCGATAGCCCCAGTACCAAGCGCACCAGTAATGGCTTGTTTTACCATTTCATCGGAGTTGATAATTTCATGTCCCTTAATAGCCTCTACGCCCCAGCATAATTGCATGCGACGAATAGTTTCCTCATGAGGTGTGACAGCGATGATTTTACAATCTGGACGATGACGCGCCACGCTAAGTGCGGTGTGGCCAGATTCAGTACATGTCAAAATAGCAGCGGCCCCGAGATTTTGAGCTACGCGCACACTAGCCAAGCATACGGCGCTTGTAGTAGTCATTTCTTCATCCTCACGAGCGCGGCTATAGCTATCGTAAATAGCAGCCTTTTCCGTTACCTCTGCAATGCGAGTCATGGTCGCAACAGCTTCTATAGGATAGGAACCATTGGCTGTTTCACCAGATAACATAATCGCATCGGTACCATCCAAAATGGCGTTAGCTACGTCACTTGCTTCCGCACGTGTTGGACGTGGATTTTGAATCATAGACTCAAGCATTTGTGTCGCCGTAATAACGGGTTTACCCAAGTTATTGCATTTTTCAATCATCATCTTTTGAAGTACTGGCACTTCTTCTGCAGGGATTTCTACACCGAGATCGCCACGCGCAACCATGAGGCCATCAGCTACTTCCAAGATTTCATCGATATTTTTAACGCCTTCTGCATTTTCGATTTTCGCGATAATCTTGATATCTTTTTTCTCAGACTCAAGAATGCGGCGAATAGCCACAATGTCTTTACCGCGTTGCATGAAGGATGCGGCCACAAAGTCTACCCCTTGTTGACAGCCAAAGCGCAAGTCCGCTTCATCCTGTTCAGATACAGGTGGCAAGCTTAGTGCTACACCTGGTACGGCTACACGCTTGCGGTTGCCGATTTCCCCGCTATTTTGAACAGTTGTAATGATATTATTGCCTTCGATAGCATCGATGGTAAGTGTTACAAGCCCATCAGCCAATAGAATTTTATCCCCTACGGACACATCACCTGTAAGACCTTTGTGGTTCACGGAGCTAAGCTCTTTTGTGCCTTCCACATCATCTGTAGTCAACGTAAATGGTTGACCAGCTTCGAGGAATACCTTGCCTTCTTTAAATAGACCGAGACGAACCTCAGGGCCTTTTGTGTCGAGCAATAATGCGATCGGTTTATTCACAATCATCGCTGCATCGCGCACCATTTGCATGCGTTCTGCTTGCTCTTCATGGGATCCGTGAGAGAAGTTAAAACGAGCTACGTTCATGCCCGCCCGCATCATATCTTCTAAGATACCAAATTTATCCGTTCCCGGACCTACAGTACATACTATCTTTGTACGTTTCATCTTTCCTCCTATGAAAGCACATCCAAGATTGGATCTTTCATTTCTTATTATATCAATGTTGGTGAAAGCTATCTGTGCCTCACACAACATATGTTATTGCACCTCTACGGAGCCTTCACCTAAAATAGATTCAATAGCCCTGATGGATTCATCACTAGGGTCAAAGCACATATTTGGTGGCAGATTAATCCGTTTTCGTTGACGGTGTAAATATAATGACGTTGGCACAGAGCCAGCAGTGCTAGTCAACACGCGTTTTAAGGCTTCGCTATTTTCTGGTGTATCATATTGGCTATAAATGTGGATTGCCACCTGTTTTGCCTGCCCATAGTTTACCTTTAATGGCGTAATACGGTCTGCAATGATTTGCACACCTTTTTCATCCGCATCAACCCGGCCTTTTACCTTAACAATCATATCGACTGCAATGAATTGCTGGCTTTGACTAAAGACCTTAGGGAATGCCACTACATTAGCCGCACCAGAATAATCTTCAATGCGAAGAATGGACATAACCTCATTGCGCTTCGTCATGCGGTCTGATTTATTTTCGATGAGACCGCCAAAGGTAATGGTTTGACCATCGTATTGCTCTGGATTTTCTACGAGAGCGCCCAGTTCAAAGAGGCCCTCCAACTCCTTCGCATATCCTTGCAATGGATGCCCCGTAATGTAAAAGCCGGTATATTCCTTTTCATCCTTTAACTTATCGTCTTCCGATAAATCCTCCACATTGGGAACAGGGATAAAATCGACAGATTCTTCCATATCGCCAAAGAGGTTCATAGTGCCCATAGCGGCATCCTTTTGCTCTTTAGCACCAACGGCTTGTGCGCTTTCATACATGTGCAACAATTGGTTACGATTTTCCTTGAAACCATCCATGGCACCACAACGAATGAGACTTTCAAGCAATCGTTTATTAACGACCTTATTATCCACCCGTTTGCAGAAGTCCACGATATCCGTATATAGACCATGCTCATTGCGCTCAGTAATCAAGCGATCGATGGCATTGTCCCCTACGTTCTTGATACCGCCAAGCCCGAAACGAATAGCATCGTCTTGTACGGCAAAGCTGCGCTCAGAATAGTTAATATCTGGACCTAAAACCTTAACATTGTGCTTCTTGCAGGAGTTGATGTAATACGTCAACTTTTGCATGTTCTGCATGAAGCTCGTCATGGTAGCCGCCATGAATTCAGGGAAATAATGGGCTTTCAAGTACGCCGTTTGGTACGCGATATACGCATAAGCCGCACTATGTGATTTATTAAAGCCGTAACCAGCGAAGTATACGAGCAAATCGAATACTTCATTCGCAACGGACTCGGTAATACCGTTCGCTACAGAGCCTTGAATAAAGGACTCCCGTTGTGCCTTTAGAACAGATTCCTTTTTCTTGCCCATAGCACGGCGCATCAAGTCCGCTTGACCAAGGGAGAAACCACCCATGGCGGACGCAATCTGCATAACCTGTTCTTGGTATAAGATTACACCAAAGGTATCTTTTAAAATCGGTTCTAAAATTGGATGTAAATAGGTAACCTCTTTTTTACCGTGACGGCGGTCGATAAAGTCCGCCACCATCCCAGAGCCTAGTGGGCCTGGACGATACAAGGCTACCAATGGAATTAAATCTTCAAAATGCTCAGGCTTAAGGTCCATTACAAGCTTTGTAATACCTTCCGACTCAAGCTGGAATACACCAGAGGTGTCGCCTTTTGTGAGAATGTCACACGCCGCCTTATCATCAAGCGGAATGGCATCTAAGTCTAGGTCAATACCACGGTTCGCCTTGATGAGCTTTAAGGCATCCCCCATAACCGTCAAGGTACGGAGGCCCAAGAAGTCCATTTTTAAAAGCCCTAATTCCTCGATGTTATCCTTATCGTACTGCGTTACAAAGCCTTCATCGTTGGCATTTTGTACTGGTACGTGGTCATCTAGAGGGTCCGCAGAAATTACGACGCCCGCCGCATGCGTGGACGAATTTCGCGCTATGCCTTCTAGCTTTTTACCAAAATCAAATAATTCTTTAACGTTTGGATCAGCTTCGTATAAAGCCTTTAACTCTTTACCTTGTAAAGCCTTATCCAAGGTAATCCCTAGTTCGTTGGGAATCATCTTAGCGATGCGGTTCACTTCAGCCAGTGGTAAGTCGAGCACACGACCTACGTCACGGATAACGGCACGAGCCGCCTCAGTACCAAAGGTAATAATCTGAGACACACGAGCTTGACCGTATTTTCTTGTCACATATTCGATGGCTTGACCACGCTTTTCATAGCAAAAGTCAATATCAATATCGGGCATGCTTACCCGCTCTGGATTTAAGAACCGTTCAAAGAGCAAGTCGTATTTCAATGGATCAAGGCCTGTAATACCTAATAGATAGGCTACTACAGAACCGGCCGCAGAACCACGTCCAGGACCTACTAAGATATCGTGCTCACGAGCATAGCGCACATAATCCCATACGATGAGGAAGTAGTCCTCAAAGCCCATGGTTCCAATAACATCTAACTCGTAGTCGAGACGTTTTTGTAACTCTTCAGAGGTCTCTCCATATAGGCGAGGAATTTCTCGTTCACAAACCTTACGTAAATAGGTCTTAGACGTTTCCCCTTCTGGCACATCAAAGTGTGGCAAATGATGTTCGTCGAAATTAAACTCTACATTGCAACGGTCTGCAATTTTTAAGGTGTTTTCGATAGCCCCTGGGATATGTCCAAATAACTCCGCCATCTCATCCCCAGACTTGAGATAAAACTCATCATTCGGGAATTTTAAGCGGTCTACCTCAGCACGGCGACGACCTGTAGATATACAAACCTTAATATCCTGCGCGTCTGCATCCTCTTTTAAAACATAGTGGAAATCATTAGACGCTACAATGCCAAGACCATATTCCTTGCTGAGCTTAATGAGTTCCTCTTGAGCCTTTGCCTCCTCTGGCAAACCATGATTTTGAATTTCTAAGAAAAAATTATCCTTGCCGTACGTCTCGATATGCCATTCGATGGAACGCTTGGCGCCTTCCATATTGTCTTGCAAAATATACTGAGGAATTTCTCCTTGAATACACGCACTAAGGGCAATAATCCCTTTGCTGTATTGGCGCAATAAATCTCGGTCTGCACGAGGACGATATAACATACCTTCCGTAGATGCTTTAGACACGATTTTAACAAGATTACGATACCCTTCCATAGTCTCCGCCAATAGGATGAGATGTTTTAATCTTTCACGGCTGCGACCTTCGGGACGATCAAATCGGTTGTTTTCCGTTACATATACTTCACAACCGATGATAGGCTTAACGCCTTGGGCTATACACTCTTTATAGAAATAAATGGCTGCGTACATATTGCCATGGTCCGTGATGGCAAGGGCGGGCTGATTTAACTCCTTCGCACGACGTACCATGTCAGGCAAACGACTTATGCCGTCTAGCAAACTAAACTCTGTATGACTATGTAAATGTACAAATGGCTGCATGGTACACCTCCTTTAAGGGCGATGAGCAAAATACACGTTCAATGACTTCTTACGAGCCTTCCAATCTGGCAAAAACTGTGCCACGAGATTGTGAAAGTTCTTGGAATGGTCTAAATATTTAAAATGAGCAAACTCATGAACCATAACGTACTCAATATACGCCTGTGGTCCCTCTAACAAACGGGTGTTCATCTTGACGAGCTGCTTTGCAGGCGTACAAGAACCCCAACGACTCTTCATTCGCTGCTGTTTTATGATTGGCATAGGCACATCAATACCTTGCTTGTGAAAGCGCTGATACACGACCTTTGCCCAGTGGACAAAGACCTTCTCCCCTAAATTACGCCAGTAACTCTGCATTAATTTATGCTTTGCTTCAAAGGTCGTACCCTGAGGTACAACCATGGTAAGAATGGCTTTCCCGTCAAAGCCTATGTGAGGCTTTCCATCCTGCTCAACTAAGCGCAACGTAACTGGAATGCCGAGGATGGATAAACTTTCACCATTCACATACTGCAACGCATCGACGCGCTTGGCATTCAATGCATCAATCTTGTAACGAGCCCGCTCAATGAAGGACATATTCTCGATGACAAACTTGTCCACCCTATAATCCGGCACATACCCATTCGCCGACACATGGATCACACCATCCTTTGTAATGCGCATGTTCATGTTCTTCACACGCTTGATGGTTAACTCATATTCAATTCTGTCGCCATTATAGGTAATAGACCTAGTTGTTGAAGTATTCATACCTTTTATTTTATCATAAAACACTCATGAAAACGTAGAATTCTGGTAATTTTAATAGAACTACTTAGATTTTAATCAATACTGATTTTTATTAGTTTTCAATATAAAAATGACACCTATACCAGTCCCTTATGAAAGGTATAGATGTCATTAAAATAAGCTTATAACATTTAACACTAAATATTATTTAAGGATAGAAGTTAATAAAGGTTAATCCCAAAATTAAAAGTAATCATAAGTATAGAACCAACTTAATAATCTTTTAGAATCTATAATCCCAAGTCTATAAACTTCCCTAAAACTTTAATTTGCCAGAACATCCCTCTAGTAGCTTTTAAATCAATGTCTGTTTTTAACTTATCAAAACTCACATCATAAAATGGTAATAATACCTGTAATGATGCTAATTTTGCTTTCATAGTAATTAATTCTTTACTTAATTGCCCGGATATATTAGTATCAACTATCTCCTGTAAATTGGAAATACATGCTTGAAAATCTTCATTCTGAATACGTTCACACGTATATATTTCAGACAAATAGGTCTGTTTAATACAACTTAAGATTGATTCAGAAATGAATTCAGGTTTTTGTAAGACTTCATACAATCCTAACAAAAACAACGCCCAAAATATCTCCTCTACATAATCGGTAAAGAAATAGATACCGAACTTCTTTTCATCATGTGTAGAAATCTTTAACGCTTCAGATAAAGTATTACCCTCTAACTCCCGTTCTATTAAAGCAATCCAACTACTGCATTCAATATCATCTAACATATCATTTAATGGTGGTATAGGAATCCTACGAGCCATCCACTCATCAACATCCTCTAAACTCATCCCATCTCCAATAATATTTAACAATTTATCGGACAGATGTGCTTTTCTACACATTAATCGAATTAACATACTAAATATGTAATATTCTAGAATGGTCAAATCAATATAATTTCGTCTATATGCCTTAACAGCGCCCAATATAAAGACCATTAAAAATGTATCTAAGCTTTTTTTATTTTTAAAATAAATCATAATTATACCTCTACCCACTATATTATTTTAGCTTTTGATTTACTGGTTTATCATTAACCCTTTTTATTTATAGTAATAAATAATATATATTCTTTAGCCAGCCTCCCCAACTAAGTATGAATACATTGAAAAGTTAATCACTCTAAATAGTTTTCTAACCTCATTTTATGTTCTGGTTTTAAGCTCATATTATCTCGTGCAGTGACTAACTTAACAAATAATTCTTCTATAACCTCCTTATCCTCTTTACTAAATTGACTATAATGATCTATAGCTATAATTTTATCTTTCAATTGTTTATCATGATTTCGTTCTTTGATTAATTCATTAATACTAAACTCTTTTGATTTACTAGAAACCATTTCATTAATAAAATTATAATTTAATAAGTTATTAGAATAGTACTTCCATACTATACCAGTTTCTAAATCTATCTTAGTAATGCTTCCAAAATCAACATTATAGAATATATTATTAGAAATTTTATACGTATCAATTTTCGATAATTTAGATCCTGTAGCTAAATTATAAATTCCACGGGTTTCGTAAGAAAAAAAGAATGGAAATCTAATGATACTTCCCTCCTCTATAGGAATTCTTTGCCTAAAATCAGCATAAAATTTGCTTTTCCAAACTTCCTGTTCCGAATCAGAAAAACGACTAAATTCTGGATATACATTAGTAATGTCATTTATTCTGATTTCATTAGATGGCTCTTTATGTAATATAAATACATGTTCGTTATTTAATTCATTATATACACCAATACCATTTGTAGTTATATAATATATTTTCCCTCGTACTTCATCAAAACCAAGAACATTAGAAGCAATTATATTAGTTGGCTCTTTGTAATATATTATACCTCCCCTCAGATCCAAATAGTGGATAAATGGGTGTATAAAATTTGTAGTAAAGAAAAGCCAAACACCCAAAATAATACCTACTACTATTAAACAAGAAAGACCTATTCTCTCAAGCCATTTTTTTGAGTTTCTTCCTATCCGCATGAAAGCTCATCCAATCAATTTCATCAACGAACTTAAAATCATTTATCTCCATAAGTTAGCTCTAAAGATACCTCACCATTAGATGTTAATGTATATACTAAACCAGAGAATGGGTTTTGATTATAGAATTTAAAAGTCTCAATCATCGCTAAAACTTCATTCTTTAAATCATACATAATTTCCGAAATAATAGCCGGCTCTTCATCATTATTTTCTACATACTTTGTAATATATGAATCATCCTCAGTTTTATAAACCCAAAGCTCTACAAAGGGATTATTAACATTCATATCAAAGTGTAATTTAGCACGATGCCAATTTAGAGGGGTTAATTTATATATATTTTTGGCCACTTTATTATGATGTTTTTCAAGTTCCGATTCCAAGCTTTTATACTTTAACTTAAACACCTTATCAATGGCAGTATAATTTTTTGCTAATACACGAGATTCCATATCTTCCAATAATAAAATACCTCGTGGACCTTTTAGCATTTCTTTATATACATGCGGATCAAATTCATCTTCATTTTCCAAAACACCAAAATTTTTATATACCCACTTATATCTATTTTGGAGCCAGTAATCGTCAGTTACAGGGTCATTATGAAATTCACAATGTGGCTCATAGTCATCGCGTAAAATATACATTGTTCCCCACGTCCATTGTTCTGTAGAGGCTTCATGAAGTAAACGTACATACGTTAAAATCTCACTAGTCCCAGCTTTTATAGATTTTACTTTTTCATCACTGCAATTATATAGCAAATCTCCATAACTAATGATCGAACCAGCCGGGGTTTTTACATAATAACAAGCCGAACTCATACCTGATTCTGTACATTCAAAAAACAAATAACACTTATACCAATGTCTTGGCATACAATCAATAAGTAAATCTCTTATTTTATTAATATATGTATTCATAGTAGTTCCTATTAATCTTCACTTTTCCAATTAAATCTATTTAAATCTTGATGAAATTAAATACAAACATACATGTTAATAAAAATAGCATTGGCAATGTAGAATAAAAATCTTTTTTAGCTTTTTATTGAGCATTGCTTTCACGTCAGGTGATAAACTAAAATCCGATTCAATAGCAGGAACTCTTAACCACATTTCTAATAAAAACAGAATTACAGATGTCAATTCTAATAAAAACCGCACTAATCTAGAATACCCTGCAAAAATAATATATAAGAAAATTATCACACCTATAGAAAGCTCTGTAATTAACAAAGATTTTGAGCGTTTAATTTTAATATGCTGTAATGTGAAGTATGGATTTTTAATGAAATACAGAC
This sequence comes from Veillonella parvula, assembly GCF_018378075.1. Classification (GTDB taxonomy): domain Bacteria; phylum Bacillota; class Negativicutes; order Veillonellales; family Veillonellaceae; genus Veillonella; species Veillonella parvula_K. Next base: position 56,893 of record NZ_JAGZYE010000008.1, on the reverse strand, counting down.
AAAATAAAAATGCTAAAAATCCTGCAAATACTACTATCATAACTTTCTCCTATAAGACTAGTAAATATTTATTTCACTTCTATATTTAATTATATGTTAAACTAGCATATACCACCAAAGAATATTTTGTTATATACGGCAAAAAAAAAGCACCATCTATCGGGGGACGACTTATGTGTCGATTAGCTCCCCAAATAGATGGTGCTTTTGTTTTAAATTGTGCAAGTTAAGGAATACCCTCAATCTACAAGGTAGTATATTAAACTACTTTATATTCCGTCTTGCCACTAAGCTACCAGCACTGCTAGCTAGTCCAGCCCGATTGATATGTGGGTTCCCATGTTTGTACGTCTTTGGCTTGCTGTCTTTATCTTCTACTTTTGATTTCTCAAATTTAGCAAATAGATTGTCTAGCTCACGCAAGAGCGCACGTTTTTGTGAGTCTTTCAACTCGAATACATCACCTTTATAGGCGATGTATTTATTTTTTAGTACAGGACTGAGATCATAGATGGGCTCGTGTTCTTCTCCATTTACATCCAACAGCTCATCCAAGGTCAATCCATAATAGCGAGACAGGGCACAGAGTGTATCTAAATCTGGTTCGCGATACCCTGTTTCGTAATTTGAAAGCGCCGCATTACTGATACCTACGGCCTTTGCTACTTCGATTTGGCTTTTGCCCATGCGCACGCGAGCACGCTTTAAGTTCTTGTAAAACTGCATGTTCATCACCTGTATCGATACATAAACAACTACAAACTATAACTTCTTATAATAATGTATCACTGATTTTTTTGAAAGCTTCATCAGCTACTGCTAATGTGCGTTCCACTTCACTGCTCTTATGGCAGATAGATACGAAATTACTTTCATAAGGACTTGGCGCATAGTAAATACCATGGCTCAAGTTATGGTGGAAGAACATTTTGAATTGTTCTTCGTTGCAAGCTGCTGCATCATCAAAGTTCTTAACTGGTTTATCAGTGAAGAAGATGGTGAACATAGAGCCTACACGCTGTACTACAACAGGCACATTGTATTGTGCCGCCAATCTTTCAAAGCCTTCGCAAAGGGCAATCGTCGTATCTTCTACTTGTTTAAATACCGTTGGATCACGTTGCAAAATAGATAGTGTGGCAAGACCAGAGGTAACGGCAATAGGGTTACCGCTCAATGTACCGGCTTGGTAGATAGGACCAGCTGGTGCAATTTGGTTCATAATCTCGCGAGAGCCACCAAACACGGCAAGTGGCATGCCACCGCCAACGATTTTACCAAGGCATGTAAGGTCTGGTTTGATATTGTAACGTTTTTGAGCACCGCCACTACTAGCGCGGAAGCCACACATAACTTCGTCAAAGATCAACACAGCACCGTGAGCCTTAGTTACTTCGCGCAAGGTTTCGAGAAAACCTGGTACTGGAGGCACACAGCCCATATTACCTGCTACAGGTTCCACGATGATGGCCGCAATAGTATCGCCCATATCGTCGAATAATTTACGAACCGCTTCAGAATCATTGTACGGCAATGTTATGGTATTCTCTGCTACGCCTTGAGGAACGCCAGGGCTATCCGGCACGCCAAAGGTAGCAAGGCCAGAGCCAGCTTTTACCAAAAGCGCATCACTATGACCATGGTAACAGCCCACAAATTTCACGATACGATCGCGACCAGTATAGCCACGAGCAACGCGCAAGGCACTCATGGTAGCCTCTGTACCAGAGTTTACGAGGCGGATTACCTCCATAGACGGCATGAAGGCTTGTATCTTTTTAGCCAATTCTGTTTCTAGTAGTGTAGGCGCACCGTAACTAGTACCGCGAGGAATAGCCTCTTGCAGGCTCGCGATGACTTCAGGGTTCGCATGGCCCAAAATCATAGGGCCCCAGCTCAACACATAGTCGATGTATTCGTTGTTATCGATATCATAAATGCGGCTGCCACTGGCACTGCTGATAAATGGAGGGTTAGATCCTACGCTGCGATAGGAGCGAACCGGACTGTTTACGCCGCCCGGCATATAACGTTTAGCCTCTTCAAAGGCCTTTTCAGATTTACCGAGTTGGAACATAGTTCCTCCTTATTGTTGTAACCATTTAGCAATATCTAAGGCATGGTACGTAATGATGATTTTAGCACCAGCACGCTTCATGGAAAGCATTGTTTCCATAACGAGGCGTTCTTCATCGATGAGACCAGCCGCAGCAGCAGATTTAACCATCGCATATTCACCGGATACATTGTATACTGCAACTGGCAATTCATAGCGGTCACGCGTTTCACGAACGATGTCCAAGTAGGACAAGGCCGGTTTAATCATGATAATATCTGCACCTTCAGCGATGTCGAGTTCGATTTCTCTAAAAGCTTCTAAACGATTAGCCGGGTCCATTTGATAAGATTTGCGGTCACCAAATTTTGGCGCAGAATTAACAGCTCCGCGGAACGGACCATAGTAAGCAGATGCATATTTTGCTGCATAACTCATGATGGATACATTGGTATAACCTGCCGCATCAAGGGCTTCACGAATAGCACCTACGCGACCGTCCATCATATCGGATGGAGCCACCATATGTGCACCAGCTTCTGCTTGGCTTACCGCAACTTTACAAAGCAATGGTAATGTTTCGTCGTTCAAGATTTCATGGTCATCAATCATGCCACAGTGACCGGTAGAGGTATATTGGCACAAGCATACGTCAGAAATAACCAAAAGATTTGGCACGGCTTCGCGGATGGCTTTGATGGCTTGTTGTACTGGTTGGGACATATCCCAAGCAGAGGAACCTTGCTCATCTTTATATGTAGGAATACCAAAGATTTCTACACCACGCACACCAAGATCATAAGCCTCTTGAGCTACTTTCACAGCCTCATCAACAGACAAGTGATATTGACCTGGCAATGTGTCGATTTCTTTTTTGATACCTTCACCAGGCACGATAAATAATGGATAAATCAAATCAGTTACGTCGAGTGTCGTTTCGCGTACCAAATCACGCATTTCTGGATTGATACGCAAGCGGCGAGGACGGTATGTTAAATCGTACATGTAATCCTCCTAAATGTCTTTTACAATAGCGTTTACTAGGCCATCAGTTGTATATACATCACTGATGATGGCCGGTTTAAGACCTGCACTCATAGCGGTAGCAGCCGTAATTGGCCCAATACAAGCTATTTTAGTCTTACCTAACAATGCTAAAGCATCGTCACCCAATAATTGGATTGTATTTGTTACAGTAGAAGAACTTGTAAAGGTAATATAATCTACTGTGCCTTCTGTTAACGCTGTTACTAATGCTTCTTGTTGAGATGTATCTTGTGTTGTTTCGTATAAACGCAAAATATCTACATCCATATCGCGATGACGCAAGCAGCGTGGAATTACATCGCGTGCTACCTTTGGTTGAATCAACAATACAGAATCCCCTGCATTAAGTTCTTCTTCAAGAGCCTCCACAGCAGATTCAGCCTTATAGTCTACAGGAATGATGTCTGGTACGATGCCATATTTATGAAGTTCACGAGCCGTAGCACAGCCGATAGCCGCCACTTTAGAGTTGCCTAAAGCACGTGTATCTTTGCCTTCTTTATAAAGAGCATCGAAGAAGTAGCGAACCCCTTCACCAGATGTGAATACGATGCATTGGTATTGTTTTGTATTATTAATAATGCGTTTATCTTCCTCAAACAATTCCAATGGAGATGTTTTAATTGCCGCGGCTTCCACTACATTAGCGCCTTGAGCCGCTAATTTTTCGCGGAATGCACTTGCTTGGGAGCGAGCGCGTGTGACCACAACAGTTTTCCCAAATAAAGGTTTATTATCGAACCATTGTAATTTTTCACGAAGGTTTACTACATCACCTACTACAATGATAGCTGGCGCTTTTAATTGAGCCTTTGCTACATCTTCAACGACATGTTCAAGGGTAGAAACTAATACCTCTTGTACTGTTTTTGTTCCCCACCGAACAAGTGCTACTGGTGTAGAGGCTGCCCGGCCATGAGCCATCAACTTTTCGGCAATGACAGGCAAATTACCGACACCCATTACAAAGCAAAGTGTATCTACCGCCGTAGCAAGGCCTTCCCAATGGATACCGGATACTGCTTTTGTAGGATCCTCATGACCTGTTACCACCGCAAAGGATGTGGCCATAGCGCGTTGTGTTACAGGAATCCCTGCATAGGCAGGCGCTGCGATAGGAGATGTTACACCTGGCACGAACTCAAATGGCACACCGGCTTCGCCAAGAGCCATCGCTTCTTCACCGCCGCGACCAAATACGAGCGGATCACCGCCTTTTAATCGTGCTACGATTTTGCCTTCTTTACCTTTTTGGACTAATAGCTCATTGATTTCCCATTGATGCATTGTGTGATCTTTACATTGCTTACCAGCGTAAATCAGTTCAGCATCTGGACGTGCCCATTCTAACAGATGGGCATCCGCTAAATAGTCATATACAATTACATCTGCTTTTTCGATGCATTCACGGCCTTTTACAGTGATGAGTTTAACATCGCCAGGGCCCGCACCAATTAGATATACCATACCTGTCATTTTATGATTCCTTCCTCTATGAGAGCATCCACAATACGTTTGCCCCCTTCTTCGTATAAGGCTTTTGCAAGATTTTTACCAAGGATCTCGCCCTTTTTAGCGGGACCAGAGATTTCCCCTTCGTACACAGTTTTTCCATCGAGGGATGCAATCATAGCCTTTAAAGTCAATTGACCTTTATTGATGGTGCCATGTACGCCCATTGGCACTTGACAACCACCATTTAATTGACGCAAGAAACTGCGCTCCCCTTCAACGGCATAGCGCGTTGCTTCATCGTTGATAGGATCCAACATGTCAAGCATTTCCGTATCGTCGGCACGACACTCAATAGCGAGTGCCCCTTGTCCAACGGCAGGAATCATTTCGTCGGCCTTGAAGACTTGTGTAATTTGGTCTTCTAACCCCAATCGCTTAAGGCCTGCTTGAGCCAAGATAACACCGTCTAGCTTTTCCGTTTCAATTTTGCTCAAACGAGTCTGCACATTACCGCGAATCACCTCTACCTTTAGGTCAGGGCGAACATGTAGCAATTGAGCTTGACGGCGCAAACTACTGGTACCAACACGAGCGCCTTGTGGCAATTTGTCCAGTGTTTTATACACAGGACTCACTAGTGCATCATAAGGTACTTCACGAGCGGAGATGGCACCAAGAGTAAGGCCTTCAGGCAACTCTGTAGGCATGTCCTTTAAGCTATGTACAGCGATGTCGATATCGCCTTTATGCATAGCCGCTTCCAATTCAGCAGTAAATAAACCTTTACCACCAACTTGAGCCAGTGGTTTCTCTAAGATACGGTCACCCTTTGTATTAAAGTGAACCAGCTCTACCGTAATATTTGGGTACAGACGTTGTAATTCTGTACTAATATGTTCAGCCTGCCATAGGGCAAGGGCACTTTTTCGCGTGCCGATTCGAATATGATTTCTCATGGCATTAGCCTTCTTTCTCAAGATTAAACATATCTTTGAATAAGTCCCAGTACAAGCCTTCTTCCTCTGTACCAGCAATTTCGTTGAAGTGAATCATCGGTTCACGCAACATTTTACGGATGATCATGCGACTCATCGAGTCCATAACACGGCGCTCCTTATCGGAAATATCTGGCAATTTAGCTAATGCGCGATGTAACTCACGACGGCGAATCCGTTCTGCCTTTTCTGTAAGCAATGCCATCATCGGACGCACTGTTAAATAACTCAATTTATCCAACAACTCTTCAATAGCATCATGAATAATAGGCTCTGCACGACGAGCTTCCTCTTCTCGTTGTGCCTTGTTTTCTTCTACTACACTTTCAAGAGAATCAATATTAAATAGATAAATACCGTCCAAGTCTGCCACCGCAGGATCGATATCACGAGGTACCGCTATATCGATCATAACGATTGGTTCACCCTTGCGAAGAGTCGTAATTTTCTTCGCTTCTTTTTCAGTAATAATATAATGCGGTGCCCCTGTAGATGTGATAAGAATATCCGCATCTTTAGCATACTCTACAAAGTTATCGAGCTTAACAGCTTTACCATTAAAGCGTTCCGCTAACATTTCAGCCTTAGCAAAGGTTCTATTAGATACGAAAATCGTTTTTACACCCTTCGCTTGTAAATGAGTAGCTGTCAATTCACTCATCGTACCAGCACCCAAAATAAGTACTGTAGCTTCGGATAATGGCTTATCTAAACTGTCCTCCGCAAGATTGACCGCCGTGTAACTAACAGATACAGGCGTATTAGCAATGCCCGTATTAGTACGTACCTTTTTACCAACGCTAATAGCCCGTTGGAATAAAATATTAAAAATTGTTCCCGTACAGCCTGCGCTATAAGCCTGAATATAAGCCCCTTTTAATTGGCTCAAGATTTGGCCTTCCCCTAACACAAGGGAATCAAGACTAGCAGAAACGCGGAATAGATGCTCAATACAATCTCGTTCTTCGTAGAAGAAGAATGCATCTGCATCGATATGATCTGCTCCTTTTAAATCTTTTAACACTGCCAACATGTAATCCTTCGGGAATTCTACACCTTCTAAAGCAGCATAAATTTCCGTTCTATTACAGGTGGATAATATAACGCATTCTGAGATACAGTCAAATTCATAGAGGCGATTTAGTGCGGCAACTACCTCGTCTTTATCAAACGAGAAACGTTCACGCACCTCTACAGCGGCACTTCTATGATTTAGACCTAATACCACTAATTGCATAGTTTAGTTTCTCCTCTATAATCATCCACTCTCCCTTGAGAATGGCTTCAAATGTTTCTACCGTCAGATTGTCTCGCCAAAATTTCTGTCGAGCCTCTGGAGTAGGAAGTAGTAACTTTACTTCTTCTCTAAATATTTTAAGTCTAGGCATAGCCTTTTGCAACTGACCATAACGATTCATCATATCTTGTCGTACGAGACGATTGATACGAGGTCCTACATTATTGGCACTAATAGCAATATGAAGATCGCCGAGTTCAAGGGATGACGGCACAGTAAAGCTACACGCGCTCGGATCATCACTGCGGTTGGTCCACACGCGATGTTTTTTTCCTAGCTCATACAAGGTATCGTTTAGTTCATGATTATCGGTGCAGATAAACAGCAAACTACTCGAAATAATATGCTCTTCGTCGTCCATTGTGAAAGCCCGATCACACCAAGTGATGCGATTTCCCTTTGCCCATTGGCTAATCGTATCCGTCACAGTTGGAGCAATAACGACAATTTGGCAAGGCTCCTCAATAAAAAGCTGCATCCGTCGTTCCGCTACTTCTCCGCCGCCTACGAATAGGATTATATCTTCAGTTGTAGGTTGAAATGTTATGGATACCATGGCTGTCCTACTATATACAAAAAAATCGGCTTGATGGTCAAGCCGATTTTCAACTGCCTACATAAATCGTTTCAGATATACGCCGATACGCCCTTTACGAGAGGTACCTGTAATAGCTTCTACCTTCATTCGGCCACGACCACGCATGGAAATGACATCCCCTTCTTTAACCTCTTGGGATGCCCCCTTAGCTGGTTGCCAGTTTACTTGTAATAAGCCCGCATTGATAGCACTCACCAATTTAGTGCGAGATACACTAAAGCCAGAGCTTGCTACCGCATCTAAGCGCAAGGAAGCGACTGTAGTACGGACTTCTTTAATTTTTTCTTCTTTTGGTGCAATATCTGATAACTCAATAGTCTCTACAGATACAGAAACCATAGCAATTTTCGTAAAGTTTTGAATTACGAAATCAGCCACGCTTTCATCCACCATAATCTGAGCGCCCCCTTGCTGGACGATAACGTCCCCAAATTTGGAGCGATCAATGCCAAGGCCCATCAAGGAGCCTAGCACATCGCGGTGAGTGAGCAATCGGAACCGAGGGTCCCAATTCACCTTAAGAGCGCGAATACCCATATCCACAGTACCGTTAAAATCGCTGTCTACAAAAGCGATACGAATACGTTCCGCCCCTTCATAGCCACCGTCAGTTTTAACTGTTAACTGTGGGTAATTAGCCTTGATAGCATCTGCAATAACAAGGCCTGCAGGACTCGTAAAATCCGCCACACGGTATGGGCGACCTTTTACGACCTGCTCAGCCAAATCTAGCATGCGACGAGCTTCCTCGCCACTGCCACTGGCCTCGAAATATCGTATTAATTTACTAGTATCTGCCAAAATTATTTCCCCAACTCATTCGACCGAGCAAGACATGCTACTACGCCATCTTGGAGAGAACTGCGAAGTCCACCTTTTTCCATGGCACCAATACCCGCAATGGTGGTGCCACCAGGGCTTGTCACTTGATCTCGTAGTACCGCTGGATGATTGCCACTTTCAAGAGCCATCTTACCTGCACCGTACATCGTTTGAGCCGCTGCCTTTATAGCCAACTGACGTGGCAAACCAATGCGAACGCCCGCATCAGCCAATGCATCAAGGATGACAAACATATAGCCAGGGCCCGCACCAGATAGTGCGCCTAAGCGATCTAAATCGGCTTCGCTCACCACTGCTACCTCGCCTACAGCCTCAAATAAGGCTTGTACAGCACGACCTAAGTCAGTATTCACATCATCCCCGGCAAGTGCCGTCATGCCCGCACCGATAGAAGCCGGTGTATTTGGCATAGCTCTAAACCAGTTAGCTTGTGGAATCGCCGCATCAAGAGTATCTAATGTGACGCCAGCGGCAACGGAAATCATAACAGTCCCATAAGGTACTTCTTTTAAAGTCTCTAACACAGATGGTAACACTTGTGGTTTTACAGCCAATAAAATAGTGTTGTACTCGTTTACATTAGGCAATGTAGTAAAACCTACTACACCAAGCTCCTCTGCAAGAGCCTTACATTGTTCTTCGCGACGCACTAGAATGTGTGTATCACAGGCTTTCAACACACCATGCTGTAATGCACCGCGCAATAGAGCGCCCCCCATTGAGCCAACGCCTATACATAGGGTTTTACCTAACATAGTTATCACCACCATTTATAGAGAGATTATTTGTTTTCCCAAGAATATTCGTTTTGCTCAGTTGTGTTGCTTTCATTGTCATTATAATCAATGGAAATATTTACAGGTACACACATAAAAATGTCTTTACCTACTTTTTCCAATTTGCCATCCAATGCATAGGTCGCACCAGATACGAAATCTACAATACGAGCTGCTTCATGAGGGTCTGTATTTTCAAAATTAATCAATACAGGACGCATGTCGCGCAATTGATGTGTAATATTTTCAGAATCTTCAAATACTTTTGGTTCAATTACAACTACTTTCATAGCTGTTGGACGTTGTGTCATCGTAGATTGGCCTCCTACCTTGCGTGGATGAAATTCAGATGCACCGGACACGGGAGCCGCTGTTGCTACTGGGGTAGGTTCAGCTTCGTATTCCTCTTCATCTTCGTATTCGTAATCATCATATTCATAGTCATCATCAGTTCTGCCTAAGAATAAGTTTTTTGCTTTGTCTAAATAATCTCCCAATGCCATTTGGATTTCCTCCTAATACAATTAACGCTTCCGATTATCAGGTAACCCGAACCTTAGTAATATACACGTTCCCCAAAAATTGCTGTGCCTACACGAACGATGTTAGCCCCTTCTTCCAAAGCGACCTCAAAGTCGTGAGTCATCCCCATAGATAAATATTGAATCTGCCCTTCTTCAAAGTAGCGTTTCATATCCTCAAACAAGGCATTCGCTACGCGAAAGATTGGACGAGCTTCCTGTGGATCATCGAAAAATGGCGCCATACACATCAAGCCCCTTACGCGTACATGAGGCAATGTTTTTGCATAGTCTCGTATTTCTGGAAACTCTTCAACGGTCATTCCCGTTTTAGAAGCTTCGCGGGCCACATTGACTTGCAGCAATACATCTTGTATCTTGTCGTGCTTTGCAGCAACCTTTTCGATTTCATCTAATAATTTACGGCTATCCACAGAATGAATTAAATCAAACATAGGAACCGCTTGGCGCACCTTATTGACCTGTAAATGACCAATCAAATGCCATGTTAATTGTGGCCCCTTATAGGTTAGCTGTTTTTCTTTGGCCTCTTGTACTCGATTTTCCCCTACATGAGTGACACCGAGCCGTGCGACCTCTTCCACAGCCGACACAGGGTGGTTCTTTGTAACCGCCACTAATAATGCTGTATCTACGCGACCAACACGCGCCATAGCATTGGCCATGCGCTGCTGTATAGCGTGTAGGGATTCTTCAATCACGTGAATGCCCCCTTCAATCTATATATCATAATCATCAAATATATTTGTATAGACTATTCTATTATATAGTATTTAGGGTCAAATGTACATGATTTAGGGCTTATTCCCTCCACAAATCAAAGCATGTATATACTTAAAATATCATACTTTATTATGATTCCTGTGAAAGTCGAATTTTATCGGTCTTGTAACATCGCAAATAAGGCCATCCGACCTGTTAGGCCTGCCTCTCGACGATAAGAATAACAGTCTATTTCACTTACACTATCGGTACCACCAATTGTAATGTTCTCTGGAGGAACGCCATTTACAAGGAGATCCTCACCAATAAAGTTCCATAAATTGATATAAGCCTTGTCTAATTTATCGCCAGGATAATTGACAACATCAGATGCATCTCGGTCTGTCATATCTCTCCAGGCTAATTCAAAGCGTTTACCTAGTTCTACATCTACTTCAAAGGACTCTGGTCCAATACTAGGCCCAAGATATATATAGCAATCTTTGAACTCGGTCCCATAAGCCTCTTTCATGGCCTCAATAGTAAGTACTGGTAAGCGGCCAATGGCACCACGCCAACCTGCATGTGCCGTTGCAATCACATGATGTTTGGCATCGTAAATGCCTACGCCAACGCAATCTGCAGTGAACAGAAATAATGGCACATGAGGTAGATTTGTAAATACCGCATCACAATCATTGATGGCCGTATCTTCTCCAAAAGCACCGGCCCCAATAAGGTCTTCTGTGATTTCTACAGCCTTTAAACCATGGACTTGATTGCCACAAGAAATACGGTTTGGTTCAACACCTAAATATTTCGCAACAATAGCTCGATTTTCTCGTACACTCTGAGCTTCATCGCCTACATGAAAAGCTAGATTTAATGATTCATAAGGGGCTTTAGATACGCCACCATGACGATAGGTATCGCCCATAACAATAGGAAATCGCTCACTCCAGCTTGGCGTCTCATAAGACCATATACCATGAGGACCTTTCACATCTATACGTTTTACAAATTGATTCATCTATTACTCCTATTTACATACACCACAGCGTTTACAACCTGCTGCACATGGAGGTGTATATGCTTCATCAAGGGATCTTTGCCATTCCATTTCAAGATAGCCCTCCTGCATCCCCATGTCTAAATGGCTCCACGGCAAGAATTCATCAAAACTGCGTTCGCGATAATTCATATCGTCCATATCCAGGCCAGCCGCCTTCATTTCGGACTTAAAAGATTTACTGCCCCGATCGGCTGCACATGCTGCAATAACAGCACCTAAACGACGATCTCCACGAGCGAGAACTCCTTGAATGTACGCCTCTTTAGGAGACTCTACGAGAACTTCGATGCGGCGATTCTTTTGCAATGCTTTCTTTATATATTGTAATTTTTTCTCCACCGTTTTTTGATTATCCATGGCCATCCATTGAAATGGTGTAAAAGGCTTAGGAATAAACGGATTAATACTGAGCGTCAAACGACCTTTACAGCCTACCTCAGCCATATGAGCCTGTGTTCTCTCCGCAAGACCTACAATAGCCTCAATATCTTCATCGGTTTCCGTTGGCAGTCCAATCATTATATACAAGCGCATATGCTGAATACCTGACTTTGCAGATAAAGTGGCTGCATTTTGTAAATGCTCTTCACTGATACCCTTGTTAATGACGCGACGCAACCGTTCACTACCCGTTTCTGGTGCAATGGTAATCGTCTTTTGTCCACTATCTGCTAGTCCATCCACCACGGCTTGTGTTAACGAGTCAGCACGCAAGGATGCACAAGAGTAACGCATATCTTTAGAGCGAATATAATTAACTAGCTCATCTACCTCAGGATAATCCGAAATAGCAGCGCCCATGAGGCCTACCTTTTTACCTAGCTTTTCTGCGCGCTCTACGCCTTCTTTCAAAATGTCTAAAGGACGTACACGAGGTACGCGGAAACAATACCCAGCCATACAGAATCGGCAATGACGACCACATCCACGGGCTACTTCGATGATATACATAGCACCAAACTCAGTATAATTCGTAGCCACTACCGTTTCACCACCGCTAGTAAGCATTTCAAAGTGACGTTTAATCCTCTTAGGTACGCCCTCTGTAATATCATAGCCTTTGAATTTACCGTCCTCGCTATAGATGGGTACATATAAGGACGGTACGTACACACCTGATACATCCGCTAACTGACGTAAAATAGCATGGCGATCTAGACCCTCCATTTTCCCATCTCGAATGATATCTAGGACGCGACTAACGATGCCTTCCCCTTCACCGATAATGAAAGCATCAATAAAATCAGCAAAAGGCTCTGGATTAAAGGTCGCACAAGGGCCACCAGCTATAACAATAGGGTCAAACTCGGTGCGGTCTTTCCCCATAATAGGTACACGACCATGGCGCAACATCAATGGAATATGGAAATAATCCATTTCAAAGGTGACATCAAAGGCCACTACATCAAATTGATGCATAGGCCGCTGTGTTTCAATACTCATGAGTGGAGTCTTAGTCTTATCGTAAGCTTCCAATTCCTTTTTCTCAGGCAAGAAAATACGTTCACATACGCTATCATTTCGTAAGTTAATTTCCTCATAAATAATATGAAGCCCAAGATTACTCATACCTACAAAATATGTATTTGGATAGACGATAGCTACCTTTTGCTCCGCATGAGGATTTACAGTTACGCGGCTATCTTCATCTTTATATAATTCTTGTAATCGATCAATTAAATCTTTACGATTCACTAATTTCCTTTCTATATAAGCCCACTACGAATAGTGGGCTTAATAAAAACTAAATACTATGTATCTATTATTAAAATGTTAATAGATTTATACGTTTCATATTCCAAGCTATATATTAAAGCTTTAATTTGCTCTTAGTCTTATTTTTTATAGAGCTTACTAAATTAGGTCTCTCTCTTTTATCATAAGGATATACAACAACTTTTCCATCTTTATATTCTGCAATATATATATCCTTAACAGAGTATCCTTGAGCTTGGATTTCTTGTTCAAGCCACTCTCTATCTTTTTCAATTACATCGAGGGTAAACTGATTAATTTGACCATCATCGATAAGATCAAATCGGATATTATCTTCACCGAATTGAACCACGTTGAGCTGACCGTTTTGCTCCAATACGGCACGCTTAACATCCGTAACATATTGAACACCGGCAGCACGAAGTTTTAATTTAAGTTCAGCCGCTTGTATACCATAACGCATACATTCTTCTGTTAGAATATGACCTTTTTCGATTACTATAACTGGATGACCATCAAGAATTGCTTTAAAAATACGAAGATTCCCTTTTAAAAACTTAAGAGTCATTACGAGGATAGTCCATAAAATAAGGACTAACATAAATTGTAAAATACCAATTTGATCATTGTAAATAATGGCACCGATAATACCACCAAGTACGTAGTTTTGCAGTTGATCTAAGGCAGAGGTTGGGGCTAAATTGCCCTTACCCATTAAATTGATTTGTAAAATAATCGCCAAGAGACCGATGGCGAGTTTTGCAAAGACCATCCCATAGACGGCCATAGCTTCTGTCATATGTGGTCCTCCTTATTGTAATGCATCCTCTTTATCGTGAATTCGATCTATAGGGCTTACCTTATAAACACGTGTAATAGTATAGGTTGAAAATTCTGGATTAAATTGAACCTCATAGTAAGCGTCACTTACTTTTAAAATCATACCATTACGAATCTTTAAGGAGTTAACCGCCAATTGGTCGCTCGGTACGGAACGATCTGAACTAAAAGAATGTAAAAATTGAGCCATACGAGAGGAGTCCTCAGAATAGGTTTTCATCCGATTATACTCTTGGTATTCAAGCCCTAAGAAGAACACTACGATTAAAGACAATATAATCATCAGGTCACGATAGCGACTAGTAAAACCATTTCGCAATACTTGTACTCCCAAAATGAGTAATGCTAACAGAACAGCTACAATTATAATAAAGCCCCAAGTTTGACCTATTACAGCCTGACTTTCAACATAGGCTAATGTGTAAAAATCCATGCTACACTCCTTTCAAATATTACTTTTTATTATACCATATTTGATTCCAATATTTTCGATGTAATCGTCAAGATGGCCCAAAATAATGTAAGAAAAGATAAAAAATAGTGACCCCTTACGGGGTCGCTTTTAATAAGCATATAATCTCACAAAAGATTACCTAAGTAATACTCTTATTTTAACCAGCTCATCAAGTTGCGAAGTTCTGCGCCAACTGGTTCAATTGGATGATTAGCAGCTGCTTCACGATGTTCTTTAAGGAATTTTTGACCATTTTTAGAATCTGCTAAGAATTCATCAGCAAATTTACCAGATTGAATATCCGCCAAGATTTGTTCCATAGCTTTTTTAGTATCTGCAGTGATTACGCGAGGACCTGCATGGTAATCGCCGTATTCAGCAGTGTTGGAGATGGAGTGGCGCATTTTTTGGAAGCCACCTTCGTAGATAAGGTCTACGATTAATTTCATTTCATGCAAGCATTCGAAGTAAGCGTTAACAGGTTCATAACCAGCTTCAGTTAATACTTCAAAGCCAGTTTTGATCAACTCAGTAACACCACCACACAATACAGCTTGTTCACCAAAGAGGTCAGTTTCAGTTTCGGATTTGAAGTTAGTTTCCAAAATACCAGAACGGCCACCACCGATACCAGATGCCCATGCTAATGCCACTTCTTCAGTATCGCCAGATGGGTCTTTTTCTACAGCGTACAAACAAGGAACGCCAGAACCTTCTTGGTATGTACGACGAACTAAATGACCAGGACCTTTAGGAGCTACCATGAATACATTGATGTCTTCACGAGGTACGATTTTACCAAAGTGAATGTTAAAGCCATGAGCAAATGCCAAGTACGCACCTTGTTTCAAGTTTGGAGCAATATCTTGTGCATATACGTCTGCTTGCAATTCGTCTGGAATCAATACCATAACGATATCAGCGCCTTTAACGGCTTCTGCAGTTTCTTTTACTGTAAGACCTGCTTCTTCAGCCGCTTTCCAGCTAGAAGAACCACCGCGAAGACCAATTGTTACGTCCATACCATTTTCTTTCAAGTTCAATGCATGAGCATGACCTTGGGAACCGTAACCTAACACTGTAATTTTTTTGCCTTCCAATTTGCTTAAATTACAATCTGCATCATAATAAACTGTAGTACCTAAAATTTTACCTGCCATATTAGACAACCTCCAAACATATTCAATAGAATATAGATTATATATACTGTACACAATCTAACAAATTTTTGCAAGATGTGGCGTACATTAATTTAGTATCAGTAAGCCGAGTTTTAAGCCTCTGATAAAAAAATTTGATAACTAGCGAACCATCACCCATGGACGATCATCTTTCCATACAACTTGTACGGAAAGTCCAAAGACATCAGATAAAATATCATCAGTTAGTACCTTGTGTTTAGGACCTGCATGAATCATCTTACCCTCTCGCAAGATAGCTACATGAGTAATAAACGATAGTATCTCTTCAATTTGATGTGACACATAGATAATCGGTGTCTGCTGCTCAGCTACCAAAGTGGATACGGTGCGTAAAAACTGCTCCCTCGCTGGTAAGTCCAAACCAGAGCAAGGCTCATCCAAAATCAATAATTCTGGATTTGCCATAATAGACCTCGCTAACAATACCCGGCGCTGTTCGCCAGCAGATAAGGTGCGAAAACGATGACCTTCCAAATAGTCTAGTCCAAATTCAGATAATAATTGCATACCTCGTTGGCGCACCTCAGGTGCTACCTCTTGGTATATACCAATACTACTAAATGCACCAGAAATAACGATATCTTCAACGACTTGTTTATCCAAGGTTGACTGAAATTGTCCAAGCGCAGAGCTAACAAATCCTAATCTAGCCTTGATTTTGGGCCACGCATATTTACCAAATTCCTTGCCAAACACACGTAAAGTACCCGTTGTGGGAATTTGATAAGCAGGTATCATGCTGAGCAGCGTCGATTTACCAGCCCCATTAAGCCCTAATAAAGCCCAATGTTCACCGTCCTCTATATGCCAATTTACATTATCTAAAATAGGTCTACCATCACGGCGAAAGCAGACATTTTCATAATGGAGTAATTCACGCCCCACGTTATCAACTCCTACATTTTTTCTCCGCGGCTCATAGCGGTGATACCTGTTTTGGCAATTTCAAGAATACCATAAGTTTCCATAATTTGAATGAAGCCACGTAATTTTTCTACACTGCCAATGACTTCAATGATCATAGATGTAGGAGAAATATCTAACACATTACCACGATATACATCGGCAATCTGTACAATTTGTGATCTTGTAGAAGCAGATGCTTTTACCTTGATAAGCATTAACTCACGGCATACCACATCATGATCTTCAAACACTTTAACCTTAACAACATCGATAAGCTTGTAGATTTGCTTTTGCACTTGATCGAGAATTCGGTCATCGGCCTCTACAGTAATAGTAATACGTGCATAACCTGGCTGATTTGTAATGCCAGATGTCATTTTTGTAACGTTAAAGCCACGACGGTTAAAGAGTGCCAAGATACGTGTACCAATACCCTGTGCATTTTTTGCAATGATTAAGACTTGATGTTCTTTCGCCATTATAGCACCCCTTTCTTCCCCATCATACCGCTTATCGTGCCGCCTGCTGGAATCATTGGTAATACATTATCCTCTCGTTCAACGCGACAATCCAAGACAATGCTTTCATCCGATGTAATGTATGATTTAAATTCTTTATTGAAAGTTTCAACATTATCTAGACGAGCTGCTTTCAAGTCAAATGCATCTGCGAGTTTCAAGAAGTTCGGACTCACTTCTAAGTCCACATAGGAATAGCGTCTATTATTGAATATTTCTTGCCATTGACGAACCATACCAAGATAGCCATTATTAATAATAACAATCTTAATTGGCAAATTATATTGGCGCACCATCATGAGCTCTTCACAAGTCATCTGGAATCCACCATCACCGACAACGAGGATAACTTGTTTCTTAGGCGCCCCTACTTGAGCACCGATAGCCGCCGGCAAGCCATACCCCATGGTACCCGCACCGCCAGAGGTAACGATAGTATGAGGTTTTTTATGAGTTAAGAATTGAGCCGCCCACATTTGATGTTGGCCTACATCACTTACGATTATGGCATCATCCTTGGCAATTTTATTAAGCTCAGATAACACATATTGTGCATGCAATACACCATTTTTAGACTCAGGTATCACCATAGGGTATTCCGCTTGCCATTCTCGGATTTGCTCAAGCCACGCTTCATGCGTTGTAGGTTCTACAAGAGCATTAAGCTCCGTTAATACCTGTTTTAAATCCCCTACGATAGGCACATTGATTGTAACATTCTTATCAATTTCAGCTGGGTCAATATCGATATGGATGATTTTAGCTTTTTTACAGAAGAAGTCTGGATGGCCTGTGATGCGGTCATGGAAACGAATCCCTGCAGCAATCACGAGATCAGCCTCATCTGTACTATTATTAGCTGCAACAGAACCGTGCATACCAACCATACCAAGGGCCAATTCGTGATCTCCCGGGAAGCCACCAAGGCCAACTAATGTATTCGTCACTGGGATTTGAGCCTTTTCAGCTAATTCTTTAAGCTCATCCATAGCACCAGACTTCAATACGCCTGCCCCAGCAATAATAAGTGGACGCTTTGCATTTTTGATGAGAGTAGCTGCTTTTTTGATTTGACCTTGATGACCTTTATAGGTTGGATCATAGCCTTCAAGATGAATAGGTACTTCGTACAATTTGTTGTATTCCGCCATGGATATTTTTTCGGTTTGAATATCCTTCGGAATATCAATGAGTACAGGGCCTGGACGACCTGTGCCAGCAATAAAGTACGCCTCTTTAATGATGCGAGGCAAATCATGAATATCTTGAACAAGATAGTTATGCTTGGTTATAGGCATCGTAATGCCTTGGATATCCGCCTCTTGAAAGGAGTCCTTACCGATAAAAGGGCGACCAACCTGACCAGTAATGGCCACCATAGGTACGGAGTCCATGTACGCAGTCATAATACCTGTTACAAGATTCGTTGCGCCAGGACCAGACGTAGCAAGACATACACCTACGCGACCAGATACGCGAGCATAGCCATCTGCCGCATGAGCTGCACCTTGTTCATGACGGACGAAGTAATGTTTAATTTCAGGGAAGCTATAAATTTCATCATAAATTGGGATTACTGCGCCACCTGGATAACCGAACATATCGGTTACGCCTAAGCGATGCAATGTTTCAAGGACAATGCGTGCCCCATTGATTGTTTCTGCGCTCATAGGAACCCTTTCAACCAGCTATTCAGACAATATTTCGCTGGAATTTAAACGTTTAATAATGTAACCATTATGTTTGAAAGTATCAATAATGTGTTGGATATGCTCTTCACCATTTGTTTCTACCGTTACTTGCAATTCCACTTCATGGAAACGGTCAAGGTTTTTGAACTGATTATGGTCGAGTTTAATAACATTTGCATCTGCATCCGCCAGCATTTGAGATACCGCAACCAATTGACCTGGTTTATCAGGAAGATTAACGGAGAAGGTAAAGATACGACCACGCAATACGAGACCTTTATTAATCATGGACGATATAGTAAGTACGTCGATATTACCACCGCTGACGATAGCTACCACCTTTTTGTCGCGGCACTCTAATTTCTTAAGACCAGCGAGTGGTAAAATACCAGAATTTTCGGCTACTAACTTATGTTTTTCAACAAGCAATAAAAATGCTTCCATCAATTCATAATCAGAAACGGTAATAATTTCATCTACATATTGCTTGATATATTCTAATGTAGTTTCTCCAATTTGACGTACTGCCGTACCATCTGCAATCGTCGCCACTTCATCGAGAGGTACAGGATGATCAGCCTTTAAGGCAGCTAGGGCACTCGCTGCACCTTCTGGTTCTACACCGATAATCTTAACGCGGGGATTTTTTAATTTCGCAGCAGCCGCAATACCAGATACGATACCACCGCCCCCAACAGGAACGAGCAAAATATCCGCATCAGGCAATTCATCAAGAACTTCAAGGGCAATCGTACCTTGCCCTTCTATTACATCTTCATCATTAAACGGATGAACGAACACATAACCGTGTTCTTTTTGCAACTCCATCGCCTTTTGATAGGCTTCGTCATAAATCTCGCCAAATAGTACAACATCTGCACCATATTGTTTTGTAGCATTCACCTTGATAAGAGGTGTATGTTTCGGCATGACAATAGTCGCTTTAATGCCAAGACGTTTCGCAGCAAGGGCCACGCCTTGTGCATGATTACCGGCAGACGCAGCGATAACACCGCGCGCCTTTTCTTCTTCTGTTAGTTTTGCAATTTTATTATAGGCTCCACGAACCTTAAATGAGCCTGTTATTTGCAAGTTTTCTGGCTTGATGTATACATCATTGCCACACTCGTCAGAAAACACATCACTATGAAGTAACTTCGTTTTCACAGTGATTGTGCTCAAGCGCTCACGAGCCTCCATAAAATCATATAACTTATACATATACACGGTCTCCTCTAGTTAGTATTAAATGAAAGTCGAGTATTAGTCTTCAAATACTTCGATAGCACCTTGTGCAGCAGAGGATACGTGAAGAGCGTATTTTTTAAGATATCCAGTTACATTGGATTTGAATGGTTTCAATGCAGCTTTACGACGAGCGATTTCATCATCAGATACAGCTAGTTCCAATTTACCGTTTGGAATATCGATGTTGATAATATCACCATCTTCAACGATAGCAATGGTACCGCCTGCAGCTGCTTCTGGAGATACATGTCCTATGGATGCACCACGAGTCGCACCAGAGAAGCGTCCATCTGTCAACAAAGCTACATCTTTATCTAGACCCATACCAGCAATCATAGATGTTGGGGTCAACATTTCACGCATACCAGGACCACCTTTAGGGCCTTCGTAGCGGATAACTACAACATCACCTTTTACGATTTTACCGCCCGTAATAGCTTCAACCGCTTCTTCTTCGCTGTTGAATACCTTTGCTGGACCAGAGTGAACAAGCATATCTGCATCTACGGCACCGGCTTTTACAACGGAACCATCTACAGCAAGGTTACCTTTGAGAACCGCGATACCACCAGTTTCATGTACTGGATTATCCCATGGATGGATAACATCTTCATCCACAACATGAGCGGCCGCTGCAATTTCACCTTGTGTTTTAAGAGCAACAGTTTTGCAATCTGTATGAAGGCGACCATTTTCTGCTAAACGTTTCAACACGGCAGATACACCACCTGCAGCGTACAAGTCTTCAATGAAGTATACGCCAGATGGAGATAATTTAGATAATTGAGGTGTAGTTTGGGCGATGCGATCGAAATCGTCTAAGGATAATGGTACACCTGCTTCGTGAGCAATAGCCGGTAAATGAAGCGCTGTATTAGAGGAGCCACCCAAAGCCATATCAAGAGCTACCGCATTTTCAAAGGCTTCACGAGTCATAATATCTTTAGGGCGAAGGTTTGCTTTTAATACCTCTACCGCTTGCATACCCGCTAATTTTGCTAAGCGCAAACGTTCAGAATATACCGCTGGAATTGTACCATTTCCTGGAAGACCCATACCGAGAGCTTCTGTTAAACAGTTCATTGTATTTGCCGTATACATACCAGAGCAAGAGCCACATGTAGGACATGCCGTATTTTCGATATCAGCTAACTCAGCATCATCCATTTCACCAGTTTGATGTTTGCCTACGGCCTCGAATACGTCGGACAAACCAATTTTTTTACCTTTATGTACACCAGCAAGCATAGCCCCACCAGATACGAATACAGATGGGATATTAAGGCGCGCAGCTGCAATCAACATGCCTGGCACTACCTTATCACAGTTTGGAATGAATACCATCGCATCGAATGGTGTAGCCATAGCAGTAGCTTCGATGGAATCTGCAATGATATTACGTGTAACTAAGGAGTATTTCATGCCGATATGGTTCATTGCCAAACCATCGCAAATACCGATAGTATTGAACTCGATTGGCACACCACCTGCGTTGCGGATACCGTCTTTTACGGCTTGTACAATATTTTTCAGGCCTACGTGACCAGGGATAATTTCATTGAAAGAATTGGCAATACCGATGACTGGTCTACCCATTTCTTCATCAACAAAACCTAGAGCTTTTAGTAAAGATCTGTGTGGTGCACGTGCTACGCCTGTTTTCAAATTGTCACTTCTACAACTCATGTTAATCTCCTCACTTTTGAAAGCATCCACTTGGACAGCTTTCACGACGCATAAAAAAAGACGATTCCAATGAATCGTCTTAAAAGTTTACAAATGATATTCCTTTTGTTTACAGAATTCCTATATACATAAATAATCCTATGTACCCCTTGGAAAATATACACATAAGAAACAAACCATATAGTCAAATCTTATTGATTGTATATTAAACCATTCGCGGAACTTCTAAGACAAAAACGTGTTAAGTTGTTGTTCATAATTCGAATGTCATTAATAATCACGACTAGCGCAATAATCAATAAGCTAATGACTAAACCTAACATGTTTCCTCCTAAAATATTCTGTAATAATAATCACGGAATAATAATAACACGTTATATTATCCCGCGCAAGATAATTCACAATAAATTCTATAGATTCATCATAGTTTTTTTATGAAGTTCACCATACCCAAAAACTATAGCAAACCTAGTAAGGTATAAAAAATATAGATATAACAAGAAAAATCCCTCACCGTAGTGAGGGATTGAATATATTATAAAATACCAAAGAGCCACATGCCAAAAGTGCCGCCCCAGAAATGAATGAGGAAGCTCACCACGGAAATGGCAAGACCTACGCGCCACCATGTACCTTGTGGCACATAGCCAGCACCGAAGAAGATTGGTGTTACACCTGAACTATAATGAGTCAATGTACAGCCAGGACTGTTCATCAAACCAAAGAGCAATATCGTAAACGGAATAGGAGCCCCCATCGCCACTAAAATGGCTGCAAAGGCGGAGAATAAAGCTGTAATACGCGCCGTACCACTGGCAAAGAAATACTGAGAGTACACAAAGGTAGCGGAAATGATAAAGGATGCCCAGAACCAGTCAAAGCCAGCTAAATGTTGACTTACAAAGTCTGCAAACACAGCAACTACACCGAGTTTACCAAGCAGCCCAGCCATGCCCACAAGCGTACCCATCCAGATAAGGATATCCCAACCGGTACGTTCACCCAAAATATCCTCCCAAGTAAGAGAGCCAGTCACAACACACGCCAGAACCCCCATCATCGCTACTACTGTAGGATGAAGCTTAGTCCAAATTGCTGTAGCCCAAAGCAAGATGCAAAGTACAAAGATAATAGCAACAGAAATTTCAGCCTTCGTAATAGGTCCAAGAGCATCTAGTTCTTTTTGAGCCATTACAGCAGCCTCTGGTGTTTCCTTGATTTCTGGTGGATAGATTTTATAGATAAACCAAGGCATCAAAATCATACAAATCACACCAGGAATGACACCTGCTTGGAACCATTCCCACCAAGATATATCATAGCCAAACAGTTTAGCACCTAAAGACGTAATAAGCAAATTACCGCTACATGCGGTCAAGAAGATCGTCACAGTAATAGTGTTAATAGTATGTGCCGTCGTCATCAAGTACGCCCCAATGCGGCGGGCCGTATTACCATAAGGTTCAGAACCAAAAGCTAAGGAAATATTTTGTACAATGGGGAATACAATACCACCTCCACGCGCCGTATTAGATGGTGTAGCTGGAGAAATAATCAAGTCCGTACAAGCCAACGCATAGGCAAGCTTTAATGAGCTTGTGCCAAAAGAGCGAATCAAGGTGTACGCAATACGCTTACCAAGGCCAGAATTAATAATACCTCGTGAAAAGAATACGGCCGCTACGATAAGCCACACATTCGCCTCTGCATAGCCACCTAGAGCCTGTACCATAGTGATGGAATTAGTGGCTACGGCTACAACAATACCAAAAAGCGCCATAATACCCGTTGGCCAGGGACGTAAGATAAAGCCCACAATAGTAGCCGTAAAGATAGCTAATAAATGCCAACCTTCAGGCTTGATTGCCTCTGTATGAGGTAAAAACCAAATAACGAGGCCCACTAAAACGGTAAGGGCCGCTCGTGTAAAAGTATTCATAGAACCTCCATCAGGCTTAACAACTTTCCAAGAATTCTTTGATTTTAGGATTTGCTCGTAACATTTCCATCTCTTCAGGGGATAATAATTTTACCTTATCTCGATCTTGATTTACCAAGCAAAGAAAACCAATATAATCGCCCTTATTAGCACGGAACTGATGAATTGTTTTGCCTGGAATTTCGATAAAATCACCAGTTTCTACATCGTGGATTTCATCGCCCAATAAGACTTGCCCCTTGCCGCGAAATATCATAACCATATGCGTATGATCGTGATACTCCAAGGTAGAATATCCCCCTGGCAAACATTCAAAATAGCGGAATTGACACGGAATATCATAAGCACCATCATATAATACTTGACGTGTTACATCTTTAAAAGGACTACCATCTTGTTTATATACCAAGGTTTCAATACCATTCCACTTAAAATTTTTAGCATCAAACTTACGTATCATCGTATTACCTCTTTAAACAAAAAAGGGCTGCATCGAAACAAGGTTTCAATACAGCTCCATCGGTTCGATTATTTGAAGAGACGTTTCAAAGTGCCTAGTAATCCATGACTATGTTTTTGTACACCGTCTGCAACGCCTGTCACTTCAAAGCCAGTTCGTTCAATGGCTTTTGTAATAACTTCTACAGATACTTTTGTTGGATCAAGAGAAACGGTAGCTGTCTTTTCTGGCAAATCTACTTCTGCACTTAATACGCCAGGCAAACCTAGAGATGCACCTTCAACTGTTTCTTTACAGTTGTTGCACATCATCCCCGGTACAGTAAATACCTTTGTTACAACGCCATTATCTTCGCCACAACCACAATCTTTGCACATAGTGTTACCTCCTATTAATCCTTAGCTTCTTTATGTTTATCGTCGTTCTTAGCCCCTGCTGTTACGTCGATAGTAGTCGCTTTCTTAACGGCTTCTTTCGTTTCATCAACAGCCTTTTTAGGCCCCGAAATAGCATCTTTAAACTCATTGATGCCTTTACCAATAGCTTTACCGACTTCAGGCAATTTACCAGGTCCGAAGATAACTAGAGCAATCACTAATATAACTATTAATTCAGGTGTTCCTATAGACCCCATATGTATCTCCTTTATTTTTACTACTACTTATACTCTTTAGTGTACATCATCATAGGCTGCCTTGTCCACATACCAGGTCATAGCTTCTTGTGAAAGCACCGCTCCAGGCAATACACGACCAATGCGTTTTTCCCAAGGTAAATCCTCGTAATCTTCGCGTTGATACAATACCTTTGTCAAAGCAGTTCGCTTACTTTCACCAGTTACGGTAAACCAAACCGCATCAGATTTTGCTAAGAACGAAAAGGTCATAGAAATACGTTCCCACACCTTTCCATCCTCAACAGCTACCACGTCTTGATCTGTGACACGCAATGCATGAGAACCTGCAAATAGACCGGCTGTATGACCATCTTCGCCAAGATCGAGCAATGCCAAATCTAGGCCACTTTTTTTACAAGCCTTGAGAACATTCTTAACCTCTTTCTCGTATTCCGCTGCCGCTTCTATTACAGTTTTAGAATCTGTATTGATTGGCAAGAAATGAGCCGCCCCTTTCGCCTTACACAACAAATAAGGTTTCACGCGATTGAAGTAATTATCCTCATGAGATTGCGGTAAGAATCGCTCATCAGTCCACACAAAGAATATGCGTTCCCAATTGAGGCGCTCTATATATTCTGGGGAATTAAGCAATTCTAATAAACCATTAATAACAGTCCCGCCCGTAATACCAACAACACACGTTTCAGTGCGATTGATTTCCTCGTTGGTGAAAGCAATAAAATCCTCTGCCAATGCTTGAACTACATCGCTAGGGCTGTCATAACATTTAATTGTATCTTGAGCCATGTAATAATGACCTCCTAAAACTATTTCAATAGTTCTATTATATACACTTTTTCTGTGTAATGAAAGCAAAACCGATGCAACTCAATAGTTGGAGCCACATCGGTTCTAATTATATTTGTATTTACCTATGAATTACAGGAAATTCCATTCCGTATATTCATAAATCAATATTATTGTTGACCAAATTTAGGACGGCGACGCTCTGTGAAAGCACGGACTCCTTCTTTGAAGTCCTCTGAAAGACCTAATGCACATTGGTTTTCTACTTCAAACTTCTTGTACTCTTCCCAACCCGCTAAGAAGCTATTCCACATCATTTCCTTCATAACGCGGTAAGATTGTGCAGGCCCTTTTGCCAATTTCTCAACAAGGCGTCTTGTAGCAGTCTCTAAATCTTCTAATTCACAAACCTTATACACAAAGCCAAGTTCCTTACCCTTTTCAGCAGATACGGCTTCACCGGTCATGACAATATGCATAGCACGATTCATACCAATAGAGCGAGTTAACAAGAATAACCCGCCCGCATCAGGAGCAAGACCTACATTTACGAAGGCTTGAATAAAGCGTACGTTATTAGCAGCCACAACAAAGTCCGCTGCCAAAGCCATATTAAATGCCGCTCCTGCTGCAGCACCTTGAAGGCTCATGATAACAGGTTTTGGTAATTTCTTCATAGCCATAGAAATCTCAGCTACCAGCTCAACAATTTCAAATAAAGACTCAGTATCCCCTTCGTTTACAGCGCGCTCCATCTCTGTTAAATCGCCACCCGCAGAGAATACCTTACCCTCTGCATTAATGAGCAATGCACGCACGCTTTCATCATTATGAGCTTTATCTAAGACCTCAAGGATCTCCTTGCACATCTCGATATTAAAACCATTGGCTACGGTTGGCCGATTAAAGGTCAACGTACCAATACCGTTGTCCACTACGTACTGAATTGTATTATAAATCATATGATTTCTCCTATATAAAAATCTATTTTCGAAAAAATTCGATTATTATATATCTATTATAGGAGAATTAAATATAGATGTAAATGAAAGAATGAAAATTAAACTGACTTGAGTATTAAAAATTATCTAATAATGCAAAAACACCTGCAGACATTGTCTGCAGGTGTAATACCCTGTATTCCAAATATTAACGTTTGGAGAATTGGCTTGCTTTGCGGGCTTTTTTAAGACCGTATTTTTTACGTTCTTTCATACGTGGGTCACGAGTCAAGAAGCCAGCTTTTTTCAAAGATTGACGAAGTTCGCCATCTACGTCCAATAACGCACGGGAGATACCGTGACGAATTGCACCAGCTTGACCGGAAGGACCACCACCAGCTACAGTTGCGATAACATCGTATTGTTCAACTGTGTTAGTCAAGTTCAAAGGTTGTTTTACGATCAATTCCAAAGTTTGGCGACCGAAATAATCATTAAGTTCACGTTTGTTAACAGTGATTTTACCTGTTCCCGGTACCAGACGAACTCTAGCAACGGAAGATTTTCTACGACCAGTGCCGTAATATTGTGCTACTGCCATTATATATTCCTCCCTCTAGATTATCGTACGGAAATTTCTAACACTTCTGGTTTTTGAGCTGTATGTGGATGCTCAGGACCAGCGTATACGTTTAATTTACGGTATTGTTGTGCACCCAATTTGTTTTTTGGAAGCATGCCACGAACTGCCATTTCAACAACACGTTCAGGTTGTTTTTCAAGCATCATGGACAATTTAGTGAAACGGGAACCACCTGGGTAACCAGAGTGACGGAAGTATTCCTTTTGTTCCAATTTTTTACCAGTTACGCGAATTTTTTCTGCGTTTACAACGATCACATGGTCACCAGTATCTACGTGTGGTGTGAAAGTTGGTTTATTTTTGCCCCGAAGAACTTTTGCAACTTCGGCAGCAAGGCGTCCTAAAGTTTTACCTTCAGCGTCAACAACATACCATTTCCGTTCGATTGTGTTCGGATTGGCCATATATGTAGTTTTCATGCTGCATATCCTCCTAATAACGTCATAATTCTACCAAAATCAGCTTGTCCTTTGCTTCCGGGGCTAATGGAAACACGACTAAAGCTTACTCAAAATAGTATACAGATTTTGGTTGTCTATGTCAATTGTTTTTTGCACTGTCATAGCCCTTTGACACTAATATTCATAAAGAAAAAACCACCCAATTCTGAGTGGTTTTCCCAAAAGCGCCAAATTATTTGGAGTACAATTCGACGATAAGTGTTTCGTTAACTTCGATAGGAAGTTCTTCACGTTGAGGAAGACGAGTGAAAGTAGCTTTGAAGCCGTCCAAGTCTTTTTCAATGTAAGGAAGTTCGAAAGAACGAAGTTCTTGGAAATTAGTTTTGAACATTTCGTTGTCACGAGATGCTTCGCGTAATTCGATTACATCGCCTGGTTTGCAGGAGAAGGAAGGAATGTCTACACGACGACCGTTTACCAAGATGTGGCCATGGTTTACCATTTGACGAGCTTGACGAATGGAGTTACCGAAGCCGATGCGATATACAAGGTTATCAAGGCGTTGTTCCAAAAGGATCAACATGTTTTGACCTGTAACACCTTGCATTTTTTTCGCTTTATCATAATAGCGTACGAACTGGCGTTCTAGCAAGTTGTAGTAAGCTTTAACTTTTTGTTTTTCTAATAATTGTGTGCCATACTCAGACATTTTCTTCTGACGTTGGTCTTTTTTGACGCGATTCAAGGCTTTTGCGTGACCGAATACGTTCACACCAAAGCGACGACAAAGTTTGAATCGAGCCTCTCTTCTCGTTGCCATGTGATTATCACCTCATAAGATTAAAATAAACTTGTACCTACACATAATGGTACCCAAGTATAATATCATTTTCATCTACTTATGTCAATTATCGATACTTGTGAAAGTTATTGAAATAAGTGCATAATCACATTTTTTGATTACACTTTTTTACGATAATACTACTCTCTATATCGATTGTGCATGTTTCATCATATTTTATAGATTTAGATGAAAAATCAATTATAGTATGCTACAATATGAATAAGTAAGGTAATAGGTATCATTGGATTCTTATAACTAAATTGGGGGAATAGCATGAAAGAGTTACCTACAATGCAAGAGCTACAAAGTTTTATTACCTATAATAAAACAGGAAGCTTTACATTAGCAGCACAATCTATGAATATTACACAATCAGCTTTCAGCGCTCAAATGAAAAAATTAGAGCGTTTAGTTGGTGTAAAATTAATCTCCCGTTCTACAAGAGGTAGCCGTTTAACACCAGAAGGTGAGTTATTTCTACCAGAAGCAGAACAAGTTCTCGACACATTGGAACGAGCGATCCAATCCATTCGTTTGGCCAGCAAGGTTGAACGACCAATTCTAAACATTGGCGTATTACGTAGTCTCGGGGATATCCGTCTAAATGGTTACGTATCCCACTTCTTCCAAAACCATCCTGAATTCTCTGTCAGTATTTACGACATGGAGGAAGAAGAATTGATGCTCGACTTGCGCGAAAATCGCATCGACATTGCATTACTCTATTTGCCAAACAATAAGGATATGTCTGCATACGAATCCACTGCACTTAGAGAAGATGAGTTTGTATACTATGCGCCAAACTTAGTGAACGGTATGGAAACGGCTAGTTTGAAAGCTATCCAGCAGCAACCATTGCTCATGTATCCTCCTAAATACTTTATGTACCGCACATTAAAAAACTATGTTGGAAACGGTCAGCAAAACCTACATATCCGCGGTAGTCGCCTGTCCAATCCATATACAATGATTGACTATTGTCAAAAGAATAAATCTGGCTGCATTGTAGCACGTCAAATTTTAAGTTCCTTAAATATCAATGATGGCTTTGTACCTTTAGAAAAACCATTCAAACTTCAAGTGTGTTTCGCATTTAAGAAGAACAATTCTAAAACAGAAACCATGCATACCTTCATGGATTATGTACAAAGCGAATCACC
Source organism: Veillonella parvula (assembly GCF_018378075.1). Classification (GTDB taxonomy): domain Bacteria; phylum Bacillota; class Negativicutes; order Veillonellales; family Veillonellaceae; genus Veillonella; species Veillonella parvula_K. Next base: position 27,435 of record NZ_JAGZYE010000008.1, on the reverse strand, counting down.
ACCACGTTTATAAAAAATAACAAAACCCCGTATACTTTTTTAGGTGTACGGGGTTTTGTTATATTTACAACACGACTCAATTCCATCACTGCTAAAATCTATATTTAAGTAAATTTTCTCTTTCATTCTAAACAGTTAATAGTCTAAGGGTATAAAATAATTGCTCTCTTCTAACTCAGGTTGTAAAATAGAGAATAGATTTCAATTAATACTGCAAGAATACAGTGAGGTTACTATGCTCTTATCTATTCTCTTCTTTATATTGGCAGGACTTGCGGAAATCGGTGGTGGCTATCTCGTATGGCTTTATATGCGCGATGACAAAGGACCGATTTACCTGATCGCAGGTGCATTTATATTATTTTTATACGGTATTATCCCTACCTTTCAACCAGAAGCTAGTTTTGGTAAAGTTTACGCCGCCTATGGCGGTGTATTCATTGCCCTCTCTATTCTCTGGGGATGGCCCAGCTGAGCTAATCGTCCATGTGGTGACCCGTCCGGGAATCGAACCCGGGATACCGCCGTGAAAGGGCGGTGTCTTAACCGCTTGACCAACGGGCCAATAAAAATGGCTCCTCGAGTAGGACTCGAACCTACGACCGATCGGTTAACAGCCGATTGCTCTACCGACTGAGCTATCGAGGAATGTTTATGGAGCGGGAAACGAGATTCGAACTCGCGACCCCCGCCTTGGCAAGGCGGTGCTCTACCGCTGAGCTATTCCCGCAAATGGTGGACGATGACAGGATCGAACTGCCGACATCCTGCTTGTAAGGCAGGCGCTCTCCCAGCTGAGCTAATCGTCCATATGTGGTGACCCGTCCGGGAATCGAACCCGGGATACCGCCGTGAAAGGGCGGTGTCTTAACCGCTTGACCAACGGGCCAGAAATGGTGACTCACCCGCGACTCGAACGCGGGACACCCTGATTAAAAGTCAGGTGCTCTGCCAACTGAGCTAGTGAGTCAAGTGGCTCCTCGAGTAGGACTCGAACCTACGACCGATCGGTTAACAGCCGATTGCTCTACCGACTGAGCTATCGAGGAATGTATGGAGCGGGAAACGAGATTCGAACTCGCGACCCCCGCCTTGGCAAGGCGGTGCTCTACCGCTGAGCTATTCCCGCATACAGAACCGATAATTACTATAACATAATTATCAATCTGTCGTCAAGGATGAATTAAGTCCATCCTGACTGCCATATAATAATATCAATTTACACATATAGTGTCAATGGTTTTTCCGTAAAGTTCCTTGAAAATATAGCATACAAGAACATCTTTTACCCGAGAAAGGGGGATATACAATCCCCCTTTAAAATAGATTATTCTTTATCCTTTTGTCTACCTTTACCAGCCCCATCTTCAGCCACGCTAACTTCCGCTTCGATGAAGGTCTTCATGTCATTTAGCATATGCATGGATGCATCGATTATAGATAGTCCCATAGTTGAACCTAAGGCTTCATCGATTAGCAGATTATAGTGCAAATAAGGCTTTACCCCTAAGAAACGACATTGTTCCTTATGTATAGGTTCATCATGTATAGGCTCATCATAGACAGCTGATGGGAACACATAGTCCTTAACTAGGGGATCAATGGTAACCGCCGCCAAAATAGCTGCACCAGTTACTACATTATCAAAGACTACAGCCATGCGATGGCTAGCAGCCCCCAAGATGAAGGCCGTTAAAAACGCAATATCTAAACCACCTGCTACATGAAGCAAGTTCAATACCGCATCACGGCGCTCGCTTTCACTCAAAGCAGACCAATCATCAACACCGATATTAAATCGATCTACAAAAGAATGAATATGAGCAGCACGTTGCTCTACTGTAGGTCCATATTCATTATGAACGAGAATATCCTCATACGCACAACCTGTGATCGTCGCCGTCGTGACAAGAGAATCTAGAAAGGCCCTCTCCCCTACGTTACCAATCGCCACCACTTGTAATCCATCAGCATGTAATCTATCTGCATAGGTAAAGCCGAGCTCAAGAGCACGCTCTAATTCCTCACGAGAAATAGCAGGTTCTACGCCAAAGAAATGGGATCCTTTTCGAATCACCTGTTGCTCAATATTTGCTAAATCAGAAGTGTCTTGTTCTAGACCTACATTCACCACGTGTACAACAGCATTTAATTTAGCTGCAGCCCCTTGTGTAGCTGTTCTTCCCTCATTAAAGCGTTTTATGGCAGCATAACTTTCACTACCATGTTGATTATTTTGCGGTCCATCTACCAAGTGATCAGCTGCCACAACGAGCACACCTTGACGCAAATGATTCGGTTTAGGGTCTCCTAAAATTCCTGCAAAACGCTCCGCTATAGTTTCTAACGTAGCCAGGCTATAGATAGGCTTTGTCAAATTATCAATACGGAATCGACATATTTCCATTGCTTGTGTATCTAACGGCTCAACTTTGAAAGTTCTCATTTATTACCTCCTGTAATGGCCATATACATATGCACCGCAAGATCTAGCATCCCCATTTGTATGGACCCACCAGAAGCCTCACCTAAACAAAGGCCTAAATCTACATAGGCTTCAAGGCCTAAATTTTCTAAGGAAGATTTGGCCGCTTTTTCAGCAGATAAATGTGAAGCCATCACATAATCCATCGCTTTTGGAGCCAATGTTTTAGCCACCAATGCACAAGCCGATGTATTAAATCCATCGATAATAACTAACCCATGATTTGCTGCAGCGCCTAAGATAACACCCACAATACAAGCAAATTCAAAACCGCCTACAGAAGATAAAATACCAAGAGCATCATCCTTACTAATATCCTTATATTTTTCTAGCACATCATGAACGATCCGCTGTTTTAGTTTGAGTCGTTCATCGGAAATATTCGTTCCTCGTCCCGTCGCCTCTTCCGCTGTAAGTCCTGCAAACTTAGCGGTCATAAGGGCACTAGCTGTCGTATTCGATATGCCCATTTCGCCTACTAAAAATACATTGAAGCCTTCATCAATTTTTTCTTTTACTAGACGAATCCCTGTTTCGATGCCCTCCACGGCTTGTTCGCGCGTCATGGCGGGCTCTTCTACGAAGTTTTTCGTACCCATCCCAAGTTTATGAATACGAAGGCCTGGAACCCAACTCATATCCGCATCAATGCCCATGTCGATAACTTCCATTTGAGCTCCACAGTAATTCGCTAGAGAATTAGCGCCAGCCCCCTTAGGAATCAGGTAATTTTGTGTCATCCCAACGGTCGTTTCTTTTGGATACGCACTGACGCCCATATCAGCTACGCCATGATCTGCAGAAGCAATAATCATACATGGTTTTGGCACGGTTACCTGCTCTTGATTTGTAGCCGCCCCATATTGAGCCACAACATCTACAAGACTACCATATAGTTCCACCGGCGATTCTGCATTCCAACTATTAAATATATATTGTTCAATCTCTAGGCTGCGACCTGTAATAGCGCCACAAGTTTCTTGTAACAAACTCATAAAAGCTCCCTTAACATAATATATTTACATACTCATATCGATATATAGTATACACGATTCTTGATATATGTCATGTTTTTTCAGTTACATTTACTCTCTTATAGGATACAAAACTACGCCATTTTAATTATCCTTGATTTGACCAGTTAAATACGGTAACTTTCCTCGAATCTCGCGACTTCGTTCAAGATAGCTTTCTAATTCTTGTCCTTCGTCATCTTGTGAAAGTATCACTTTAACATGTTCAATTTCTGATTCAATTTGTGTAAGGCCTTCAATAACATTATGACGATTGCCATAGATAATTTCGCGCCACATCGATGGTAATCCACCAGCCACACGTGTACAGTCTCTAAAGCCCCCTGCGGACAATTTCATACGCAATTCGCCCAATTCATCGCCTCCCGAAACTTGTGTTAAAATAGAGGCCAATAAGTGAGGCATATGACTAACCATAGCCAGATATGCATCATGAGCATAAATATCGACAAACTCGATACGAGACCCTAAGGCACGACCCATGTCAGCTAATTCTTGAGCTACTTCTTCACTATATACATCAGATGCCTTATCTTCTAACACGATCCAGCCCATACCTTTGAATAGGTTTTTATGAGATACTTCATACCCACCCTTTTCGGATCCTGCCATAGGATGGACAGATACGAAAACGGTCCCCTTAGGAATCGATTCATAAACGGCTCGTACAAAGTTTTCCTTCGCACTAGATACATCGGTTACGACTTGCCCCGGTCTAAATAGATGAGCCGTTTCAGTAAAAAGCCGTGCGTTTGTATCAGGTGGCAAGGAGAACACAACGATATCTGAGTTCTTAATCAATGGCTCAACTTCAGTCCACGCAGCTTTTACCACACCATCTTGAATGGCCGCATCACAGACCTCTTGACGACGTGCATAGCCTACTACCTCATAATCTGTATATTCCTTTAAGGCCTTTGCCAAGGATCCACCTAATAGGCCTAAGCCAATAATGCCTACTGTCTTACTCATATAAACCTACTTTCAAGTAAAACTAGCAATATCTATTCTCCAATATAATGCTAGTTATATTACATTATTATTTAGCTAATTGTAAATCAAAATTAGGGAGAATGAAATTAAGCTTCGATAAGATGCTTGTTTCTCCATTTACCGCTATACCAACGATATATAAACAATAAACCTCGCAAGATTTCATCAGCGGCCATGGCAATCCATATACCAACAAGGCCCCAACCCCAGTAAATACCAAATAGATACGATAATGGCACGGCGCATAACCACATGCCAAAGATTCCCACTAGCATAGGTGTACGAATATCACCGGCAGCCTGCAAACAACCAACCATAACGATATTTACTGCACGTCCTAACTCAAGAAAGATCTCAACCAGTAATACATTATGTGCTAACTCTAGGATTTCCGGATCCGAAGTAAACACAGAGACAACAAAATCACTAGTCACATAGAAGAATGTAGCAAGACCTACGTTAATAGCAATCGCTAAATACATGGACTTCCATACACGACTAGTAACCTCCTCTTGGCGTTTAGCGCCCATTAGGAAACCTACGATAACTTGTGAAGCATTGGATAGTGCTATGGTGTATACATAACAAAGCATGGCGATAACAGATACATAAACTTTAGTATTAATAACTGCTAAGCCTAAAATATTGACCATTTTCATAATCGTAGTTTGAGATAATTGATAGCTCAATGTTTCTCCACCAGAAGGAACACTGATATGCAATAAAGATTTAACCGTATGCCACGGAAATGGTTTTAAGAATGTAAAGCTCACCTCTAAGGTTAATAATTTCTTAAAAGTATATCCAATAATCACGAGCCCTACCACTTTAGATAGCCATGTTGAAATAGAAACGCCTAATACCCCAAGACTTGGTATTGGACCATGTCCAAAGATTAATACATAGTTTGTTAGAATATGAATGATATTCATCACAAGAGCAATGTACATGGTAACGCGTGTTAATGAGTGACCTCTAAATACGGCTACTAACGCATAATACATCGCTTGTATCGGTAGCCCTGCAGCAACGATAGTAGTATATATCGACGTATCACTCATCGTTTCTGGTGGTATACCTAGCCATGTAAAGATCCATTCATGGCAAGTAATAAAGAATACTGCCGCTATAGATGAAAAGAGAAAATTCATCACTAAGCTGACCGTACATACCTCTGATAGCTTGGACTGGTTTCTCGCTCCTAAATATTGGGCAATCAAAATCGTCGTAGCTGTACTCATGACGATGATGAGCATAATAAAGATATTTAAAATCTGATTGGCATTAGCTACCGCTGCTACCGCTTGAGGCGAGTAGTGACTCATCATCAATTGGTCTATATTACCTACTAGCATCTGTAGGAACACTTCAATAAATATAGGCCAACTCAAAGTCCAGATAGATAGACTAATCCCCTTTTCGTATGCTTTCATAAAAACCTCTGCAATGAATACGATACGATTGCAATGAATATCATACAATGTCCTTATTATATCACGTTATATAACCACATGGGACAAATCGCAGAAAGCAATATACTAAATAGTTTTTCATAAAATAGTACATACAAAAAACGTGCCACCCAAAGGTGACACGTTTCTTTAATCAGCATCCTACCTAATGGGTACGATACTAATATTATTTAAATTGATTGCAAAGACTATCAAATAATGCTTGGTCAGGTTTTACAACATCTTCAGTCAATGGACGAGGATGTGGTCCGCCATTTGCTGCAGCCATTGCTTTTTCAAAGGAAGGTTTAGATGTATTTTGATAGATAAGGCCTGTAACCAAACCATCAGTATCACCCAAAGTTTTAAGCGCTGTTGCACGATCTGTTGGGTCATAACCTTCAGGCAATGCTACTAAATGTTCTTTGAACCAATCATAGCTATTGCGTTTGTTGTATGTAACACATGGGCTAAATACATTGATGAAGGAGAAGCCCTCATGATCCATAGCTTGTTGAATCAAATCAACGAGCTCTTTACGATTCACCATATAGCTTTGCGCTACAAATGTAGCACCTGCTGCAATCGCAGTTTCACAAACGGACAATGGAGACTCAAACGCACCATGAGGAGTTGTTTTTGTAACAAAACCGATGTCAGAACGAGGGGATGCTTGACCTTTAGTCAAACCATATACATGGTTATCCATTACTACGTATGTCATGTTTACATTACGTTTAAAAGCATGAATGGTGTGACCCATACCGATAGCAAAGGCATCACCGTCACCAGAAAATGCAATAACTTCTAGGTCTTGGTTAGCAAGCTTAACGCCTTGCGCATAAGGAAGCGCACGGCCATGAGTTGTATGCGCACCATAAGCGTAAAAATAGCCACCGATACGGCTAGAACAACCGATACCGGAAATTACGGCTAATTTTTCTGGTGGAATATTTTTCGCTACTACAGCGTCAGTAATCGCCGCTTGAACCCCATAATGGCCACAGCCTGGACACCAGTTAGGACGAATATCATTTCTGTAATCTTTAGCTGTTGTCATATTATAGGACCTCCTTAATCGCATTTTTCACATAACTTTTTGTGAATGGATTACCATCGTATTTCAAGCAGCTAGAAATCTTATGTTTCTTATGCATGTTGATTTTAAATAAGTTAGCCAATTGACCAGTTTTATTGTGTTCTACAATAACTACTTTTTTCGCAGCATCAAAGAACGGTTGTAATTGCTTTGCTGGGAATGGTTTAATTAAGCGCAATTGTAAGTGATTAACTTTAACGCCTTCTTGATCAAATTCAGCAACGGCTTCTTCAATAGCACCACGGCTAGAAGCCATACCTACAACGAGTACATCTGCTTCGTCGTATTTAGCATTATTCAAGAATGGTTCATAGTTATCAGCTACAGTTTCCAATTTGCGGAAACGTTTATCAGTTTGCGCTACGTGCATTGTAGGCGCTTCTGCTGGTTTACCTTCTTCATTATGCTCTAAACCTGTGGAAAGGAATAGACCATTTTTCATGCCTGGAATTGTACGCGGAGAAATGCCATCTTCAGTCAATTCAAAGCGTTTGAAGTAGTTAGGTTGTACCAATTCAGGAAGTTCAGCTTCTTTCATCATTTTACCGCGATTAATAGGTACACGATTCAAATCGAAGGAAGGAACGGATTGTTTATTCAAACCTTGTTGTAAGTCAGGCATAAAAATAACTGGACATTGATACATTTCTGCCAAGTTGAAAGCTTTTTGAATTTCATAGAAGCATTCTTCGATAGATGTTGGAGAAATTACGATACCAGAGTAGTCGCCATGTGCATTGTAGCAAGCCGCATCAATATCGGATTGTTCAACTTTTGTAGCCATACCAGTGGATGGGCCAGAACGTTGAACGTCGATAACAACCATTGGCAATTCAGCCATAGAAGCCATAGACAAGGATTCTGCCATCAAGGAAAGACCTGGGCCAGAAGTACATGTGAAACCACGAACACCTGCGTATACGCCACCCATAGCTGTCATACATGCTGCGATTTCGTCTTCTGTTTGAACAACAGTTGAGCCCAACTTATCCATAGTTTTAATCATGTATTCCATAACTTCGGATGCTGGTGTAATAGGATAAGAGGCCATAAAACGGGAGCCTGCTGCAATAGCACCAAGAGCACATGCTTCGTTACCTAATAAGAACATTTGATCTTTCTTACCAGGCGCTGGCAATGTATCGATTTCAACATCGCCTAATTTTTCCATTACAAGGCTATGACCATCATCGAAAGCAGCCAAGTTTTTATCAATAATCTCTTGGGATTTCTTTGCAAATTTCTCAGTAATAGCATCTTTAAACATCTTAGTATCAAAGCCAAGAAGCGCTACGGACATTCCAAGGGCTACGATATTACGCATCAACAAGGAGCCTTGTTTCATTGCTGTTTCAGAGATAGGCAAAGATAAGCAATTAATCTTTGTACCTTCAAATTTAGAAAAGTCTGGATTAACTTTGCTATCACAGATGATATATCCACCATCGCGTACTTCGGAACCGTGCATATCAACGGTTTCTTGATCAAGGGAAAGCAAGAAGTCTACCCCTTCACCAATGGACATAATTTGTTCCAATGCTACGCGCAATGCGAATGTAGTATGACCACCTTTGATGCGAGATGCAAATAAACGTTGGCTATACAAAGAGTAGCCTTCTTTAGCAAGGATTGTGGCCATAATTTCGCCGCAACTCTCGATACCTTCACCTTGTTGGCCGCCCATTTTCCAGATAAAATCTTTACGTTTTTGCAAGAGATTCACCCTCCTTAGGATAAAAATTACACTGCTGACAAGAGTCTACCTTACTATGTTAATGTTTTATAGTACGAACCTGTCTTATATCGTCATTGTATCATGTATATTTTAGGTTTACAATGTATCATTTCACATAATAATAGGTATAAATTAAGGTATTATAACTAAAAATTATAAGAAAAAAAGGATACTACTTTTGAAGTAGTATCCTTTTAGTATTTATGCTCAACGTTTTATACTTTCACATCAAAAAAAGAGTCTATATAAAATTATATAGAATATTTATTCTCGAATCATCTAAAATATTTATTCCGTAATACCTCTTGTTGTCGCTCTTCAGTGAAGAATATTTCTTCTAAACATAAGCCTTGAGCAGGTGCAGTTTTCCCTATAGCACGCCGGTCTTTAGCGGCTAAATATCCTTTAATATCCTCAACCTTACGACGACCGAGACCTATATCTACAAGTAAGCCTGCAATATTGCGAACCATATGATATAAAAAACCATCACCAATCACAGAAATCGTCACCTGTGAACCTCGGGCCTCAACACGAATTCCCATAATTGTCTTTACAGGATCCGCCGAAGTTGAGTTGGTTCCCTTTAGGGTTGTAAAGTCATGTGTACCTACTAGTTCATTACCTGCAGCCTGCATACGAGCAATATTTAAGGGCTTTTTCACATGCCAATGATATCGTTGCGTCAAAGGATCTGCAATGAGCTGATTATGAATCGTATATATATATTCTTTACCGTATATATTCCACCGTGGCTTCCAATCTAGCGGAATTTCTACCGCTTCTAGAACGACTATATCCTTAGGAATATGAGCTATCATGGCGCGAGGAATATTTTCTACTGGTATAGTCCCCGACGTTTGAAATGTACAAACTTGAAATTTAGCATGCACACCCGCATCCGTACGAGAGGCACCATAAATTTGGATCGGTTCATTACAAATACGTGATAAACCATATTCCAAACATCCTTGTACCGTTAACCCCTTATCATTAGGTTGCTTTTGATAACCTGCTAAATCTGTACCATCATAAGCCACTATGATCTGTATGTTTCTCATAGATCTAACCACCACAATGCGACAAGTACAATAGTTACCAAAACAACAGCGCCAACACCAATATAATCGACATAAGTAACTTGTAATTCCTTCATACGCGTACGGTTGACACCACCTCTATAGCAACGCGCTTCCATAGCGATAGCTAATTCATCGGCCCGTCGAAACGCACTGATAAATAATGGCACTAAAAGTGGCACCATGTTTTTCGCTCGTTGAATAATAGAGCCTGTCACAAAGTCTGCACCACGAGCAGATTGTGCTTTCATAATACGATCTGTCTCATCCAATAAGGTAGGGATGAAACGCAACGCAATAGTCATCATCATGGCTAGTTCATGAGCAGGAACACCAATGCGACGGAATGGATTGAGCAAGTGCTCGATGCCATCAGTTAAGCGAATCGGTGATGTGGTATAGGTCAACAAAGAAGAGAACAAGATTAAGAAGATTAATCGTGCCGCCATTTGAAGACCCATTGCCACCCCATGATCCGTAATATTAATAATTCCCCATTGGAAAATTGGATTACCAGGCGTCGTAAAAATATGAATACCCATGGTAAATACGATGATAATCCAAAGCGGTTTAATAGCAGACCACATCAGGCGTAATGGCAAACGCGATAATAGCATTGCAAAGATGGTGAAACCACCTACTATGCCATAGGCTAGTGGAGAATTTGCCAAGAAGATAGCCACTACGAAGATGGTAGTAGCAATAATCTTTGCTCGCGGGTCCATGCGATGCAAGAAGGAATTCCCTGGGAAGTATTGACCAATAGTAATGTTATTTAACATGGCTACCTCCCTCTAGAATTGCTTGTACCGCATCATCTACAGACAGTACGCGATTAGATACATCAAAGCCTTGTTCACGCAAATATTCCATGGTAACAGATACTGGTGGAACATCTACACCCACAGCTTGTAACTCATCACGATGATTATTAAAGATGTCCATCGGCTCACCATCGAGAACGACACGCCCTTTATCGAGTACTACGAGACGGGAAGCCATGCGAGAAATATCTTCCATATTGTGAGATACAAGAATTACAGTTATTCCCTTTTCTTTATGAAGTCGAATGATTTCTTCAAAAATTTCTTCCCGTCCAAATGGATCAAGACCAGCAGATGGTTCATCAAGCACAAGGAAATCTGGGTTCATAGCCACTACACCAGCAATAGCAACGCGGCGCATTTGACCACCAGATAAATGAAATGGAGAACGTTCTGCATATGTATCGTAATCGAGTCCTACGAACTTCATCGCATCTCGCACACGCTCGTCTACGTCATCAGCACTAAGCCCTAAATTTTTAGGACCAAAGGCGATATCCTGAGCAATGGTTTCTTCAAACAATTGATGCTCTGGGTATTGGAATACCATACCAACCTTATGGCGCATTTTTTTAGCTTCCTCTGTGGAAGCGCTAATATCTACACCATTGACCGTAACGGTACCAGTTGTAGGATGTAATAGACCATTTAGATGCTGTACAAAGGTAGATTTACCGGAACCAGTATGACCGATAACACCTAAAAACTCCCCATTTTCAATGGTAAGAGATACGCCACGAAGTGCAGTCTTTTCAAAAGGAGTACCCATGCCGTAAGTATATGTAATATTATCTAATACGATCGCCATTAGTGGGTTTCCTCCCCTCTTGAAGCATCTGTTGAGTGTATAGCGGATAATTGCTTGCCTAACTTTGAGCCTTTAAGGCCCTCTGCTAACTCTTCATTATTAATGATGCTCTTACCAACTTCATACCCTTTAGCATTCAGTTTAAAAGCAATTTCTGATGCCACCGGTACATCGAGGCCCAGACCTTTTAAGGTATCTACATGGCTAAAGATTTCACGAGGCGTACCATCATGTAATTTCACACCATTTTTCATAACCACAACGCGGTCTGCCGTAACAGCTTCCTCCATGAAGTGTGTAATATATACAATGGTAATACCTTCTTCTTTATTGAGCTTATGAACTGTTTCAAGAACCTCACGACGACCTTTGGGGTCGAGCATAGCTGTTGGTTCATCAAGAACAATGCAATCAGGCTTCATCGCTAATACACCTGCGATAGCAATACGTTGTTTTTGTCCACCCGATAATAAATGGGGCCCATGTTCTCTATATTCAGTCATATTAACAGCGGCTAACGCTGCATCGACACGTTGTCTAATTTCTGCACTAGGAATACCTAAGTTTTCTGGACCAAAGGCAACGTCCTCTTCTACGACGGCCGCTACGATTTGGTTATCAGGATTTTGAAATACCATCCCCACATGTTGGCGAATCTCCCAAATATGCGCTTCATCTCGCGTATCAAAACCACACACGTTGATATATCCTTCGCTAGGTTGTAATAGCACATTAAAATGCTTGGCAAGCGTACTTTTACCACTGCCATTAGTACCAATGATACAAACAAATTCGCCGTGCTTAATGGTTAGACTCACATCGTCTAAGGCACGTACATCATTGCCGTTTTCATCAGTATAAATATGACTCATATGATTGACCTCAATCATAATGTCTTGTTCATTCATGGATAACCTCATATCTTTCTAGTCAATTTCGTTTCTATGAAAGTAGAACCATTTGCATCATCTATCATACTCATACTGTGCATGATTCCCTTATTTCAATTTATCCTATTGATAGAACTGGAATTTAATAATGTCTTAGATATTATGCAAAAAGTTGACAATACATATTCATTATTTACGATAACTGCTAACATATTACGATATTATACTAGTCGATTGTACCATAAAATTGACAATAAAAAAACGGTGCTGCAACGTAAGTTACAACACCGTATGAGTTTGATTAAACTAACTCGATAATAGCCAAAGGTGCAGCGTCACCTTTGCGGAGACCAGTTTTGATTACACGAGTGTAACCACCTTGGCGGTCTGCATATTTTGGAGCAATTGTATCAAACAATTTTTTTACTACACTTTCATCCATGAGGTATGCAAGAACTTGGCGACGTGCATGAAGATCACCACGTTTAGCCAAAGTTACCATTTGATCAGCTAAAGAACGAAGTTCTTTCGCTTTAGCTTCAGTCGTTTCAATACGCTCATATTGGAAGAAAGATGTTAACATGCTACGGAACAACGCTTTACGAGCGGAGCTGTCGCGGCCTAATTTTCTGTACATTCGTCTTCCTCCTTATTCGCCTTTTTGTTTAAGTTGAAAACCACCTGGGTGATTATTGAGTTTTTCCTCAATTTCATCGATAGATTTTTTACCTAAGTTGCGAACTTTTCCTAAGTCATCAATGGTTTTGTCTAGCAGGTCTGCAATTGTATTAATGCCAGCACGTTTCAAGCAGTTATACGCACGAACAGAGAGTTCCAACTCGTCGATGGAAATCTTTGCTGGGCCGTCATCTACAGCTGGTTCTTCATTATCGGAACCTACTGGATCTATAACGATACCGCCTTCACCAGTGTTTACATCTACAACATCTGCAGAATGCGCTAATTTAGTGAAGTTCCCTAAATAACCAATCATAATGGCAGCAGATTTTGCCACTGCATCAGCAGCAGTAATGGAGCCATCAGTCCAAACTTCTAATGTAAGCTTGTCGAAGTCCATTTCATTGCCTACACGAACATCACTCACTTCGTATTTAGCACGAAGAATTGGAGAGAAGATGGAATCGATTGGAATACAACCAATAACATCAGTATCTTTTTTATTCTTCGTTGAAGGAACATAGCCTTTACCTCGTTCGATTACTACGTCCATTACGAGATGAGCTGTCTCATCCATTGTCGCAATCACGAGTTCAGGATTCAATACTTCTACCTCTGGCGGGAATTGTTCAGCTAAATCAGTAGCTGTCAATATTCCATCCTTTTGGAAGTCGAAATGAACTTCCAAAGGTAATTGTGCTTCTTCTTCAACTTTGATGCACAATTGCTTTAAGTTAAGGATGATATCCGTAACATCTTCGCGAATACCAGGAATAGTAGAGAATTCATGAAGAACTCCATCAATTTTGATAGAGGTGATAGCTGCCCCATCCAAGGATGAAAGCAAAATTCTGCGTAAGCTATTACCGAGAGTGATCCCATAACCACGATCTAATGGTTCACATACGAACTTACCATAACGACCGCCATCGGCGATGTCCACTTTCTCGATTTTAAGTTTCTTTTCTTCGCTCATCAGGAACATCCTCCTATATAACACACGTTCATAGTTAATTATAGCACCGTATCATATCGGTCACTATAAATTATACACGACGGCGTTTTGGAGGGCGACAACCATTGTGAGGAATTGGAGTTACGTCTTTAATGGAAGTAACTTCAAGACCTGCAGCTTGTAAAGCACGGATTGCAGCTTCACGGCCGGATCCAGGACCTTTTACGAATACTTCAACAGTGCGAAGACCATGTTCCATTGCAGCTTTAGCAGCTTGTTCAGCAGCCATTTGAGCAGCAAATGGAGTGGATTTACGAGAACCACGGAAGCCCAAGCCACCAGCGGAAGCCCAAGACAACGCATTACCGTTTGTATCTGTCAAAGTTACGATAGTGTTATTGAATGTAGAACGAATATGAGCCGCACCGGATTCAATATGTTTCTTTTCTTTTCTTTTAGTTCTAACAACTTTTTTAGCCACGCTTTATCCCTCCTTTATCTTATTTCTTTTTACCAGCAATTGCTTTTCTAGGACCTTTGCGAGTACGTGCATTCGTTTTAGTACGTTGACCACGAAGTGGTAAACCCATACGATGACGTTTGCCTCGATAGGAGTTGATTTCAATTAAGCGTTTAATGTTAAGAGCTTCTTCACGACGAAGGTCACCTTCTACTTTGTAATCAGCATCTAACAATTCACGGATTTTCGCTACTTCATCTTCAGAAAGATCGCGAACGCGTGTGTCAGGATTGATGCCAGTTTTAGCAATAATTTCAGATGCTAAAGTTGGACCAATACCATAAATATAAGTTAAACCAATTTCCACTCGTTTATCACGAGGTAAATCTACACCGGCGATACGTGCCATCTAATCATCCACCTCCTATCAGATTATCCTTGTTTTTGTTTATGTTTTGGATTTTCGCAAATAACCATTACACGGCCTTTGCGTTTAATGATTTTACATTTTTCGCATATCTTTTTAACTGATGGTTGAACCTTCATTAGTACCTCCTTTGTGGACCCTATGCTTATTTAAAGCGATAGGTGATGCGACCACGATTTAAGTCATACGGTGTCAGTTCCATAGTAACTTTATCACCAGGAAGAATACGGATAAAATTCATACGCATTTTACCTGACACATGAGCCAATACGATATGACCATTTTCCAATTCAACTTGGAACATGGCATTCGGTAATGCCTCAACGACCGTACCTTCCACCTCAATAACGTCTTCTTTTGACATATCTTTTCCTCCGGTTACCTGTTTATTTAATTAACCGCGGTTCTTCCCGCATAGTTAATATTTCAGGGCCGTTTTCTGTAACAACCACTGTATGTTCGAAATGAGCAGCAGGTTTACCATCTACTGTAACTGCTGTCCAGTCATCCCCTAATACACGAACACGATGTGTCCCTAGAGTTATCATCGGTTCAATACACAATACCATACCTGGTTTCATAAGAGGTCCTTGATCAGGACTACCATAGTTTGGTATTTGCGGATCTTCATGCATTTCGCGGCCTAAACCATGACCTACGAAGTCGCGTACGACACCGTAACCATGTTTCTCACAATACGTTTGAACAGCGTGACCGATAGCACCAATACGGTTACCGACTTTCACTTGTTCAATTCCCTTGAACAGACTTTCCTCTGTAACTTTTAACAATTTCATCACATCGGGTTTGACGTGACCAATAGGAATCGTCACAGCCGAATCGCCGTGATATCCATCAATAGATGATACGAGATCAATACTGAGGACATCGCCGTTTTTAAGCTTACGCTTAGCGCTCGGAATACCATGAACGACTTCTTCGTTAATAGAAGCACAGATTGTAGCGGGGAATCCATAGTACCCTTTACAACTTGGTATACCACCGTGGCTGCGAATATATTCTTCGGCAATTGTATCTAACTCAAGCGTCGTGATGCCAGGTTTAGCCTTTTCTACTAACAAGGACAACGTGTCTGCTGTAAGCTTACTTGCCTTGCGGATACATTCAATCTCATGGGGCGATTTTAAAATAATCATAGATTATTTCTCCAACGCCTTAATGATGTCAGCAAATACTGCGTCTACATCTTGTAAACCATTGATTTCTTGATACAATCCGCTATTGCGATAGTAATCAATTAATGGTTTAGTAGATTCTTCGTACACAGCTAGACGTTTCTGTACTGTTTCAGGGTTATCATCAGCACGATTTTCTAGAACAGCTCGTTCGCTAATACGTTTAACCAATTCCTCAGAAGGAACGTTTAAGTTAAGTACAGCGTCCAAAGAAATTCCTAATTCTTTAAGGATTGCATCCAAAGATACAGCTTGCGCTGTAGTTCTTGGGAATCCATCAAGAATAAATCCAGATTTGCAGTCATCTTTCACCAAGCGATCACGTACGATACCAACAGTTACACTATCTGGTACCAATTGACCGGCATCGATGTATTTCTTAGCCTCAACTCCAAGAGGTGTTTCGTTCTTAATCGCAGCGCGGAACATATCACCTGTTGAAATTTGGGGAATACCGTATTTTTCAATAAGTCGAGCTGCCTGAGTGCCTTTACCAGCACCAGGAGGTCCCATTAATAGAATATACATATTGTTTCCCTCCTATTTCACAAAGCCTTTATAGTGGCGTGTTACCATGAGCGACTCAATTTGTTGCATTGTATCAAGTGCTACACCTACAACGATGAGAAGAGCCGTACCACCAAAGTATACGCCTTGGACGCCGGTTATACTACCGAGGAAATTCGGTATAATAGCAACGACAGCTAAGAATACAGCGCCAGCCAAAGTGATCTTGGTCATCACGTTATCCACATAATCAGCAGTTGGTTTACCCGCACGAATACCTGGGATAAAACCACCGTATTTTTTCATATTATCTGCCATATCTGTAATGTTGATAGAGATTGCAGTATAGAAATACGTAAAGATAAAGATCAATATCGCATACAATGCCGTTTGTAACGGCGTCCCCCATGTAAATAAATCAGCAGCTTTATGAACAAATTCATTGTCAATAAATTGTGCAATTGTTACAGGGAACATCAACACAGATGACGCAAAGATAATTGGGATTACACCTGCCTGATTGACTTTCAACGGCAAGAATGTAGAGTGACCACCGTACATTTTACGCCCTACTACGCGTTTTGCGTATTGGATAGGAATGCGACGTTGGCCTTGTGTAACTGCCACTACGACAGCGATCATCGCAAGTGCAATTACAGCAAATAAGAATGCTTGGAACATGTTAATGGTTCCGTTTTGGATATATTGATAAATAGTTTCGAGACCATCTGGCAATCGAGCTACGATACCAGCAAAGATGATCAAGGAAATACCATTACCTATACCATATGCTGTGATTTGCTCACCAATCCACATCAACAAACATGTGCCTGCTGTGAGGATGATGGCCACAACGAATACGCTAAGGAAATCATTATTTACCAAAGCGTTGTTTGCTCTAAGAGCAAATGCCATACCAGCGGCTTGTACAAAGCCAAGGACTACGGTGCCATAACGAGTTACCTTCGCTATTTTCTTACGCCCGTCTTCACCATCTTTACTCCATGCTTCAAACTGAGGAACTACAGACTGAAGCAGTTGCATGATGATGGAAGCATTAATGTAAGGGGTAATACTCATCGCAAAGATAGAGAACTTACTTAGCGCACCACCAGCAAACAAGTCTAATAGACCAAATAGGTTACCGGATGTAAACAAGGATTCGATAACAGATGCATCTACACCTGGTACTGGGATGTGAATGCCGGCTCTAAACACAGCAAACATCATCAATGTGTACAAAATCTTGTTACGTAACTCAGTAATCTTAAAGATGTTCGAGAGGCTATCTAGCACCCTAGATCACCTCAACTTTTCCGCCTGCTGCTGTGATTTTTTCTTCAGCAGCTTTAGTGAAGCCATTAGCGATAACAGTCAAGTTTTTAGTTTCCAATGTGCCGTTACCTAAAATACGAATACCATCGCGTACATTTTTCAAAATGCCAGCTTCAATAAGAGCTACTGGATCAACTGTTGCACCATCTTCAAAGCGATTTAATTGTGCTACGTTAACTTCAGCATATTGTTTAGCAAAAACGCTGTTGTTGAAACCGCGTTTTGGTAAACGACGATAAAGAGGCATTTGGCCGCCTTCAAAACCGGAGCGAACGCCACCGCCAGAACGGGAGTTTTGACCTTTTTGACCACGACCAGATGTTTTACCCAAGCCAGAACCTAAACCACGGCCTACACGAGTACGAGTTTTTTTAGAACCAGCTGCTGGTTGTAATTCATGAAGTTTCATTCAGTGCACCTCCTTATCAGTATTAAACTTCTTCAACTTTTACTAAATGTCTAACTTTATGAAGCATACCTTCGATTTGAGGTGTTACTTCTTTTACGACTTGAGAATTAGTTTTTTTCAAGCCCAAAGCTTTAACTGTCGCGCGTTGATCTTCAGGACGACCGATTAAGCTTCTTGTTAATGTTACTTTAACTTGTGCCATTTCTTGTCTCCTTATTACGCGTTATAGATTTCTTCAACGGTTTTACCACGAAGCTCAGCAACTTCGCTAGCGCGTTTCAAATCTTTCAAACCTTCGATTGTAGCGCGAACCATATTGTTAGGGTTAGAAGAGCCCAAAGATTTAGTCAAGATGTTACGAACACCTACTAATTCCAATACGGCACGAACAGGGCCACCAGCGATAACGCCAGTACCTTCAGCAGCTGGTTTCAAGAATACGCGGCCTGCACCGAATACGCCTGTTACGCTGTGAGGGATTGTACCATTTTTAATAGCTACGTTTACAATATTTTTCTTAGCATCATCGATACCTTTGCGAATTGCTTCTGGTACTTCCGCTGCTTTACCTAAGCCAACGCCTACATAACCGTTGCCATCACCAACAACTACAAGAGCGCTGAAGGAAAAACGACGACCGCCTTTAACTACTTTGGCTACGCGGTTGATGAATACTACTCTTTCTTTAAGATCAAGACTGGTGTAGTCAATTCTCGCCATGTCTATAGTTCCTCCTTCTTAGAATTTTAAGCCTGCTTCACGAGCACCTTCTGCAAGGGCTGCTACGCGGCCGTGGTAAATGTAACCACCACGGTCAAACACTACAGTGTCAATGCCTTTAGCGATAGCTTTTTTAGCAACTGCTTCACCAACAGCTTTAGCAGCAGCTACGTTACCACCATAGGATAAGTTCAAATCTTTATCTAAAGAGCTAGCAGCAACCAAAGTTGTACCTGCTACGTCATCGATTACTTGTGCGTAAATGTTGCTCAAAGAACGGTAAACGTTCAAACGTGGGCAAGTTGCCGTACCAGAGATGTGACGGCGAATACGAAGATGACGTTTTGCTCGAGCGATATTTCTACTAGATTTACGAGGCAAGATATTCACTCCTTTCATTCATATAGATGATATTACTATTTACCTTTTGCACCAGCTTTACCAGCTTTGCGACGAACAACTTCGCCTTCATAGCGGATACCTTTACCTTTGTAAGGTTCAGGTTTTCTCCATTTACGGATATCAGCTGCTACTGCACCTACAACTTCTTTGTCTGCACCAGACACAACGATTTTGTTAGGAGCTGGAACGTCGATTGTAATACCAGCTGGAGCTTCCATTTCTACTGGATGAGAGAAGCCAAGTGTAAGAGCTAATTTATTGCCTTGTTTAGCCGCTCTGTAACCAACACCGTTGATTTCAAGAGTTTTTGTAAATCCTTCAGATACGCCTGTTACCATATTAGCAACAAGAGCGCGAGTCAAACCGTGAAGGGAACGATGATTTTTATCGTCGGAAGGACGAGTTACTGTGATTGTGTTACCTTCTACAGTGATATTCATATCTGGATGCAAATCGCGAGATAATTCACCTTTAGGGCCTTTTACGTTCATATGATGGTTATCATATGTAACAGTAACGCCTGCAGGGATCTCGATAGGCATTCTACCGATACGTGACATTATTTCTACCTCCTATTGCTACTATTACCAAACGTATGCGATTACTTCGCCACCAAGACCTTCTTTACGAGCTTGTTTGTCGCTCATAACGCCTTTGGACGTAGAAATAACTGCGATACCCAAACCACCAAGTACACGAGGAAGTTCTTCCTTTTTCGCGTAAACACGTAAACCTGGTTTGGAAATACGTTTAATTCCTGTAATAACTTTCTCGTTATTGGAACCATATTTCAAAGTTACTTTTAAAGTGTTTTCTTCTTTTTCAACGTTCTTTACAAAGCCTTCTTGTAAAAGGATGTCAAGAACGGCTGCTTTCATTCTAGATGCAGGAATGTTTACCGTTTCATGAAGTGCAGCGTTTGCATTACGGATGCGCGTAAGCATATCCGCGATAGGATCGGTCATTACCATAATCTAAAAACCTCCTCTCGTCTAATATTACCAGCTGGCTTTTTTAACACCAGGAATTTGTCCTTTGTACGCCAATTCACGGAACGCAATACGGCTGATACCGAATTTACGCATATAGCCGTGAGGACGACCAGTTAAGTTGCAACGGTTGTGCAAGCGTGTTGGGGATGCATTTGCTGGTAATTTGGATAAGCCTTCATAATCACCTGCTGCTTTTAACGCTTCACGTTTAGCTGCATATTTTTCAACGATTTTAGCGCGTTTCTTTTCGCGTTCAATCATAGATTTTTTAGCCATCTATATGTTCCTCCTATTATTTTTCAAAAGGCATACCGAATTGAGTCAACAATTCACGAGCTTCTTCATCTGTCTTAGCACTTGTTACGATAATGATATCCATACCAGTAACACGTTCTACCTGATCATATTCGATTTCAGGGAAGATGAGCTGTTCTTTAAGACCCAAAGCGTAGTTACCACGGCCATCGAATGCAGTAGCGCTGATACCGCGGAAGTCACGTACACGAGGTAATGCCGCATTGATCAATCTATCAAGGAATTCATACATGCGTTCGCCACGAAGAGTAACTTTTGTACCCAACGCCATGCCTTCACGAACTTTGAAGTTCGCAATGGATTTTTTAGCTTTTGTGATAACAGGTTTTTGACCAGCAATAATAGTCAAGTCATTAACTGCTGCTTCCAATGCTTTTGCATTGCCTACTGCATCACCTACGCCGATGTTGATAACGATTTTTTCCAATTTAGGAATTTCCATTACATTGCCGTATTGGAATTTTTCTTGCATACTCTTTTTGATTTCAGAGTTGTATTGTTCAAACAAACGAGACATTTATGTAGCTCCTCCTTTCCTGATTATTTAAGTACTGTACCGGATTTAACAGTAGCGCGAACGAATTTACCGTCCTTGCCTTCTACCTTTTTGATACGAGTAGCTGTTTTAGTTTCTGGGTCGACAACCATTACGTTAGAAACATGAATGCCAGCTTCTTTAGTAACGATGCCGCCTTGTGGGTTAGCTTGGGAAGGTTTTGTGTGACGTTTTACAGTGTTAACGCCTTCAACAAATACGCGTTCTTTTTTAGGTTCAGTTGCGATAACTGTACCTTGCTTACCTTTATCTTTACCGGAGATAACAACAACTGTATCGCCTTTTTTGATTTGTAGCTTAGCCATATGCTGCGTTCCTCCTTCTTATAATACTTCTGGAGCCAAAGAAACGATTTTCATGAAGTCTTTTTCACGAAGTTCTCTAGCTACAGGTCCAAAGATACGAGTACCACGAGGGGTCTTGTCATCTTTAATAACTACTGCTGCGTTTTCATCGAAACGAATATAGGAACCGTCTTGACGGCGGATACCTTTTTTAGAACGAACAATAACAGCTTTAACTACGTCGCCTTTCTTGACAACGCCACCGGGTGATGCATCTTTTACAGAAGCAACGATTACGTCACCGATATTGCCGAATTTGCGATAAGAACCGCCCATGACTTGGATGCACATAATACGTTTAGCACCAGTGTTGTCGGCAACATTCAAAATTGTTTGTTGCTGGATCATCGTCTATTCCTCCTTACATCACTCTTATTTTTGTCTTTCAAGAATTTCAACAACTCTCCAACATTTATCTTTAGAAAGTGGACGAGTTTCTACAATTTTAACTGTATCGCCAATTTGACACTCATTATTTTCATCATGAGCTTTGAAGCGTTTTGTGCTAACCATTGGCTTGTTATATAATGCGTGAGGTACTTTACGTTCAACAGCAACAACAACAGTTTTGTCCATTTTGTCGCTAACAACTTTACCTACGCGGACTTTACGTACGTTTCTTTCTTCTGCCACGATTTTAAGCCTCCTTTTCAAACTTTAACAAATCTGTTATTATGCGTTTTCAGATTTAAGTTCAACTTCACGTTGTACAGTTTTAATACGAGCGATTGTCTTCTTAACTTCACGAATGCGCATAGGATTTTCTAATTGACCTGTTGCAAGCTGAAAACGGAGGTTAAATAACTCTTCCTTAAGACCGGAAACTTTTTGTTCCATTTCGGCAGCGCTCATATTGCGAATGTCATTAACCTTCATTTACGTCACCACCCAATTCTTTACCCTTAACAACAAATTTGCATTTGATTGGAAGTTTATGGCTTGCAAGACGCATAGCTTCACGAGCTGTAGCTTCTGGCACACCGTCCATTTCAAACATTACACGACCTGGTTTAACCACTGCTACCCAGTATTCAGGAGAACCTTTACCGGAACCCATACGAGTACCAGCTGGTTTAGCTGTGATTGGTTTGTCAGGGAAAATTTTAATCCATACTTTACCACCACGTTTGATATAACGAGTCATAGCAATACGGGCAGCTTCGATTTGACGGTTAGTGATCCAAGATGGTTCGCATGCTACCAAGCCGAACTCACCATGAGACACTGTATTACCGCGCATAGCACGACCTTTCATACGGCCGCGGAATTGCTTACGATGTTTTACGCGCTTTGGAATAAGCATTACTTGCCACCTTCTTCCTTCTTAGCAGGTGCTTGTTTTGCTTCTGGCAAAACTTCACCTTTGTAAATCCATACTTTAATGCCGATACAACCATATGTTGTATGGGCTTCAGCAGTACCGTAGTCGATGTCTGCACGAAGTGTATGCAAAGGAATAGAACCTTCACGATAGGATTCGCTACGAGCGATTTCAGCACCGCCAAGACGACCGCTTACCATGATTTTAATACCTTTTGCACCTAAGCGCATTGTACGACCTACAGCTTGTTTCATTGCACGACGGAAGCCGATACGACGTTCCAATTGGCCCGCAATGTTTTCAGCAACTAATGTTGCATCCATGTCTGCTTGTTTAATTTCTGCAATGTTAACGTCCACTTGTTTATCAGTGAAACGAGTCATTGCTTTTTTGATATCTTCGATACCAGCACCACCACGACCGATAACCATACCTGGTTTCGCAGTGTGGATAGTCAATTTAATACGTTTATTTGTACGCTCGATTTCAATGCGGGAAATACCAGCAATGAAAAGGGTTTCTTTCAAGAAGTTACGAATTTTTACGTCTTCATGAAGATTAGCAGCGAAATCTTTATCTGCATACCATTTTGCGTCCCAATCTTTTACGATACCGACACGCAAACCGTGTGGATTAACTTTTTGACCCACTCTGTTTCCCTCCTTCTTAAGCTCTTTCTTTAACTACTACTGTTACGTGGCTAGTACGTTTCAAAATTTTGAAAGCTTGACCACGGGAACGAGGATGAATGCGTTTTAATGTAGGGCCTTGATCAACGAAGATCTCGGATACGTAAAGATTGTCAACATTCATATCGAAATTATGTTCAGCGTTTGCGATTGCAGAACGCATAACTTTTTCTACTACATCAGCGCCAACTTTCGGAGTGAACTTCAAGATGGCAAATGCTTCGCCGATGTTTTTACCGCGCACTAAATCTGCAACGATACGGATTTTACGAGGCGCGATTCGGATATGTCTAGCGATTGCTTTTGCTTCCATGTATTATTTCCTCCTATTTTTTGCCTGTAGATTTTTCGTCCTTACCATGACCTCTATAAGTACGTGTAGGAGCGAACTCACCTAATTTATGACCTACCATATCTTCTGTAATGAATACAGGTACATGTTTGCGACCATCATGCACAGCAATTGTGTGGCCTACAAAACTTGGGATAATAGTAGAGGCACGGGACCAGGTTTTTACAACTTTCTTTTCGTTAGTTTCGTTTAAAGCTTCAACTTTCTTAAGCAAATGATCTGCTACGAAAGGGCCTTTTTTAATAGATCTGGACACTATTTTATCTCCTTTCCTTTATCCTATTTTGTACGACGTTTAATGATTAAGCTGTTAGAAGCTTTTTTCTTGTCGCGAGTTTTAACACCATGTGCTGGTTTGCCCCAAGGTGTAACAGGATGTTTACGACCAACAGGAGATTTACCTTCACCACCACCATGTGGATGGTCACAAGGGTTCATTACAACACCACGGTTGCCAGGGCGAACACCCATCCAACGATGACGACCAGCTTTACCGATTACAAGGTTGCTGTGGTCAGCGTTACCAACAACACCAATTGTTGCACGGCACTCTTGACGAACACGACGCATTTCACCAGATGGTAAACGAAGAATAGCGTAGCCATTATCTTTACCCATCAATTGAGCAGATGTACCAGCGGAACGAACGATTTGACCACCTTTACCGATTTTCAATTCGATATTGTGGATTTGTGTACCGTCTGGAATATTAGCCAATGGTAAGCAGTTACCAGGTTTAATATCAGACTCAGGACCGGAGAATACAACGTCACCAACTTTTAGACCGTTAGGAGCTAAAATGTAGCGTTTTTCACCATCAGCGTAGTTAAGCAAAGCGATACGAGAAGAACGGTTAGGATCATACTCAATTGTTGCTACTTTAGCTGGAATATTATCTTTAGTACGTTTGAAGTCAATAATACGGTATTGACGTTTGTGACCGCCACCTTGGTGACGAACTGTCATTTTACCAGTATTGTTACGACCACCTTTTTGAGAAATCTTAGCGAGCAAGGATTTTTCTGGTTTGCTTGCTGTGATTTCGTCGAAGGCGGATACTGTCATAAACCGGCGACCAGCGGAGTACGGTTTAAATGATTTAATTGCCATTAGTGGGCCTCCTTACAACTAGACTCTTAGACACCTTCAAAGAATTCAATGGATTCGCCAGCTTTTAAGGTTACGATAGCTTTTTTATAATCGCTACGTTTACCTTGTGTACGACCCATGCGTTTAGTCTTACCTAAAACACGAATAGTAGCTACTTTTTCTACTTTTACATTGAAGATTTTTTCAACTGCTTGACGGATTTGCACTTTATTTGCAGTCAAAGGCACACGGAAAGTGTATTTGCCTTCTTCCATAAGCATAGTGGATTTTTCGGTAATAACCGGGCGGATTAGTACATCATGTAATTGCATTATCCGAGCACCTCCTCGATTTTTGCGACAGCGCCTTTAGTAATGAAGAGCTTATCGTAATGAAGAAGATCGAAAATGTTCATACCTTCGCAAGCCAAAGCTTTAACACCTTGGATATTACGAGCGGAACGTTCAACATTTACATCACCTTCAGTGATGAACAATACTTTTGCATCACCAACGTTGAAGCTGTTAATAATGTTCAACACTTCTTTTGTTTTAGGAGCTGCTAATGTGATTTCTTCCAAAACGTATAATTCGCTATTATTCACTTTATCGCTAAGAGCAGATTTAACTGCTAAACGTCTAGCCTTACGAGGCATAGCTTTGTAATAGCTGCGAGGTTGTGGACCAAATGTAGTACCACCACCGATCCAGATTGGGGAACGGCTGGAGCCTGCACGAGCACGGCCAGTACCTTTTTGTTTCCAAGGTTTGCGGCCACCGCCACGAACCATACCTCTAGTTTTTGTTGCATGTGTGCCGAGACGTTCGTTAGACAATTGACGAACTACGGCTTGATGCATTACGGCTTCGTTAACTTCAACGCCGAATACTGCATCGTTTAACTGTATTTCACCGACTTTAACGCCGGATTGATTATATGTTGCTACTGTAGGCATTACATAATCCTCCTTTCGACAAATGATTATTTAACAGGTTTAACCGTGTTGCGAACCATAACCAAGCTACCTTTAGCGCCTGGGATACCACCTTTAACCAATAAAAGGTTACGTTCAGCATCAACTTTCACAACGGATAAGCGTTGTACGGTAACTCTGTAACCACCCATTTGTCCAGGGAGTTTTTTACCTTTGTATACCTTACCGCCGCCACCGGAGATCATAGGACCGATGGAACCAGGTTCACGGTGAGATTTAGAACCATGAGTTTCAGGACCACGGGAGAAGTTATGGCGTTTAATTGTGCCAGCAAAACCCTTACCTTTACCTGTACCCACTACGTCCACCAATTCACCTTCTGCGAAGATATCAGCTGCCAGAGTTTGGCCTACTGTGTAGTCAGCTGCATTAGCTACGCGAACTTCGCGAAGATATTTCACTGGAGCTACGCCAGCTTTGTCGAACTGACCTTTTACAGGTTTTGTTAAATGTTTTTCTTTAATGGAACCGTAACCAATTTGTACTGCTTCGTAGCCGTCTGTTTCTACAGTCTTTACGCGCACTACAACGCTTGGGGTAGTTTCCACTACTGTTACAGGAACTAATTGGCCTTCAGCTGTGAAGACTTGTGTCATTCCTAATTTTTTACCCAAAATAGCTTTAGACATTATCGCACCTCCTTATAGTTTTATTTCAATAGATACACCAGCTGGTAAATCTAAACGAGTGATAGCATCTACTGTTTTCGAATTTGGTTCAAGAATATCGATTAAGCGTTTATGTGTACGCATTTCGAATTGTTCACGAGAATCTTTGTTTACGTGTACAGAACGAAGAATTGTGAAGATATTCTTTTCTGTTGGCAATGGAATCGGACCAGATACCATAGCGCCATTTCTTTTTGCAGTGTCTACGATCTTAGCA
The DNA here is from genome assembly GCF_018378075.1 of Veillonella parvula. Lineage (GTDB taxonomy): Bacteria > Bacillota > Negativicutes > Veillonellales > Veillonellaceae > Veillonella > Veillonella parvula_K. The sequence goes on along the minus strand of NZ_JAGZYE010000008.1, from coordinate 411 downwards.
GCGCTTTGATCGAGAGCTTTGTGGTCGTATGCCTTAAGGCGAATACGGATTTTTTGCTGTTTAGCCATTATTAATAATTCCTCCTGTCGTCCATTTCGTGAATGGGCTGCTCCATAGAAATTCTCCTCCGCAGAGGCAACCTTCTACTTCATAGTTTAAAAACACAACACGAGAGCGGCATTATCTGCCGCTCTGAGTGCTGCATGTATTGTGCTCAACGCATTCTACGATGAGCATAAAAGGTTAAATTAACCTTCGATTTCTGTTACTACGCCAGCGCCTACTGTATGGCCACCTTCGCGGATCGCGAAGCGAAGACCTTCTTCGATAGCGATTGGAGTAATCAATTCGATTTCCATTGTTACGTTATCGCCAGGCATACACATTTCTACACCTTCAGGAAGGTTTACA
>NZ_JAGZYE010000007.1:0-95558 GCF_018378075.1 Veillonella parvula | reverse complement strand
CGAACACAGTAGTTAAGCTCATAAACGCCGAAAGTACTTGGCTGGAGACGGCCTGGGAGGATAGGAAGCTGCTGATTAACGAAAAGAAAAAGGTCTACCGAATGGTAGGCCTTTTTCTTTTTGCTCATCTTCGACTAGCTAACCCTGCTAGAACCGTCTCCAGCCAAGGTTGTAGAAGTATTGTCTATGTGTATTTATTAATAAGATGGCGTGGGAAAAGTAGGGCAGTAGAAGATGGAGGAGTGAAACGACGACAGATTCACTGCATCACTTTCTTCCGAACGTAAGATTTACCGAACTGCGAAGCAGTGAAGGAAAATCCACAGTGAGGAAGCAAGTAGGGCAAGGGAAAAGTAATTAGGATTAAACGAAGTATGGGGCCCACACATCACTTTCTTCCGAACGTAAGATTTACCAAACTGCGAAGCAGAGAAGGGAAATCCACAGTGAGGAAGCAAGTAGGGCAAGGAAAAAGTAATTAGGATTAAACGACGTATGGGGCCCACACATCACCTTTTTCCGAACGTAAGCTGTACAGAACTGCGGAGCAGTGAAGGTAAATCCACAATGAGCATTGATAGGAATTTAAGTTTAGTTGTAGAAAAAATGATCTTTTTTTATACGTCTATTTTCTTGATACTTTTATTAAAAATATGGTATTCTCATTGTGTATGTAAGTCGATGGGAGTGATTATTTTATATGTATAAATATGGCAAGAGCTGCATTAAAAAGTTGTTATATTGTATTGCAATATGTATTGCAATATGTATTGCAATCTTAGCGGTTTCTATTGGAGTTATGTGGGGTCTGTCTTCAGATTACAAGTTATATGGTGTACCAGTACTTAATTACCATCAAATAAATGATGAGAAACACTCCGCTTTAACATTGCATGTGGATCAGTTTAAGGAGCAGATGGAATACCTCCATAATCATGGGTATAATACGATTACATTGAATCAGTTGTATGATTATTTACAAAATGGTTCGGATTTACCAGAGAAGCCTATAGTAATAACATTTGATGATGGTTATGTGGATAATTATGAACATGCACTGCCTATATTAAAAGAATATAATATGAAAGCTACTTTGTTCATGATTAGTGACGCTGCCAATACGCCTGGTTTTGTAAATACTGCACAAATGCACCAAATGGAGTCTGCTGGTTTTGACATTCAAGGGCATACAAATCATCATAAGATACTAACTCATATGGATCCTACGGAATTGCCTGATGCCATTCTCGGTGGTAAAACATCTATGGAAGGTATCTTAGGAGAACCTATTAGTTACTTGGCCTATCCTGGTGGTTTTAATGATATGCTCGTTCAATATGTTACTAAACAGTCGGGGTATAAAATGGCTTTCACAGTCCAACCAGGAACAGTAAAGCCAGGGGATAATTTATATGCTCTAAATCGACTAGCTGTATTCCAAGGAGATACACCGTATTTATCTTTCTGGTTGCGCCTACATTGTGCACCGTTTATTAAGTATACATGGGCATTGCGTGATACATTACGCGATAATGGATGGCCGATATTGGCGTCTGTTATGCCTTTATTTTAGGAGGAATTATGTCTTACGAAGTTGTAGCAAGACCATTACGTGTTGCAGTGTTAACTGTATCTGATACTCGTACATTAGAAACTGATAAGGGGGGCAACAAGGTTCAAGAATTTTTGGAAAAAGCAAATCATATTGTAGCAGATCGCAAAATTGTCATTGATGATTGTGATGCTATAATAAATGCTATGACACCATGGTGTAATGATGAGTCTATTGATGTCATTATATCTACAGGGGGAACTGGTATTGCTATGAGAGATGTTACCATCGAGGCTGTAAATAGCTTATATGAAAAGCATATTCCAGGTTTTGGTGAAATTTTTAGATATTTATCCTATACGGAGGATATTGGAACAAAAGCAATGGCATCTCGTGCGGAAGCTGGAGTTAAGAATAACACTTTGATGTTCTCTATTCCTGGCTCTGTTGGGGCTGTCACCTTAGCGATGAGCAAACTCATCATTCCTGAAATGGGTCATTTGGTGCGCGAAATTACAAAATAATATATATGGAGACTGTTCTTTTGAGAGCAGTCTTTTTATATATGATGACAATCAATATTTGATGGATATAAAAGTAGGTAATTGATCCATAAAATATGAGCATGAGAAGTAAGTGAATTAATTTATTTTGTTTAAAACAATACCATTGCAGTATTGTTTTATTTCATTTATACTAGATTTAGTAATACGTTTGTCCGAGTGCATGAGAAAGGAGACTTTATGAAGTTAAATCAGGCCACGGATTATGCATTTCGCATGGTCTTGCATATGGCGCTACTACCTTCGGGATCGAAGATAACTGGTGCTGTATTGGCTGAGCAAGAGTTGATTCCAGAACGCTTTTTGCTCAAGATTATGCGTAGTCTCATTGCAGCAGGAATTATGAAATCTTTCCGCGGTGTAGATGGTGGGTTTGCCCTGAATCGAAGCCCTCAAGAGATCTCGTTGCTTGATGTAATTAGAGCCGTAGAAGGGGATGCGTATTTACAACGTTGTTTATATGATGTAGGTTCTTGCTCTAAGTCTTGTAAGGGGCATTGCGCTATAAATGAAGCAATGGGCGTGATTCAGCATCAATTGGTCAATCAGTTGGAAGCGGTTAATTTTAAGACCCTTGCCCAACGAGAACAGTTGATTATCGCTGAGGCTTGAGCTTTTTTTTATAGTCGCAATGATGCAAGGTTTTTTGTAAAAGCTCGTCAAGTGATGTTAGTATTTTATTCTAAGGAGGAAAACACATGTTTGAAGCTGTAGATTTAGCCCGATTGCAATTCGCGCTAACATCTATCTATCACTGGTTATTTGTGCCGTTCACACTAGGTATGACAGTGATTGTTGCTGCTTTAGAGTGGACCTATGTGTCAACTGGTAAAGAAGTATACAAAAAAATGGCTAAGTTCTGGGGCAAATTGTTCCTAATTAACTTTGCTATGGGTGTGGTGACTGGTATTGTTCAGGAATTCCATTTCGGTATGAACTGGGCAGAATATTCTCGTTTTATGGGTGACATTTTCGGCGCTCCATTGGCCCTTGAAGCATTAATGGCATTTTTCTTGGAATCTACATTCATGGGCGTTTGGATTTTCGGTTGGGATCGCTTACATAAATGTGTTCACGCCCTTGTAGCTACATTTGTAGCATTAGGTACAAATCTATCTGCGTTCTGGATTCTTGTAGCAAACTCTTTTATGCAACATCCTGTAGGTTTTGTATTACGCAATGGCCGTGCAGAGATGGAAAACTTCTTGACCATCGTTCAAAATGGTTATGTACCAGGTCAATTTTTCCATATCGTATTAAATGGTCTATTGACAGCAGGCGTAATTATCATGGCAATCAGTGCATGGCACTTATTGCGCAATAATGCAACAGAGTTCTATCGTCGCTCTGCTAAATGGGGCATGGTTATCGCCCTTGTGTTCGGTACTTTAGGTGCATTGGCAGGTCATCACCAAGGTCAATACATCACAAAAGTACAACCTATGAAAATGGCTGCTATGGAAGCTTTGTGGGAAACACAAGATCCAGCTCCATTCTCTTTGGTAGCTAACATTGATACGAAGGCACAAAAGAATACAAGTGCTCTTGAAATTCCTGGTGGTTTATCCTTCTTGACTCAAAACTCCTTTACGTCTGGTAAGGTAGAAGGTATTAAAGACCTTCAAGCAAAAGCGGAGGCTCAATATGGCCCTGGTAACTATATTCCAGATGTTCCAGCAATCTTCTGGACATTCCGTGTCATGGTAGCATCTGGCTCTCTCATGTTACTTGTTGCCTTTGTAGGTCTTATCCTAAATGCAAAAGATAAACTTGTTGAAAATCGCACATTCTTAAAAATTATGTTCTGGATGTTGCCATTGCCATTCATCGCTCACTCCACTGGTTGGTTTGTAGCGGAAGCAGGTCGTCAACCATGGCTTGTATATGGCTTGCAATTGACTGCAGATGGTGCGTCTAAATCCGTAACGGCTCCAGAAATTATGACTACAATCATCGGCTTTACACTTGTGTATATCGTGGCTGCTATCGCGGCTATCTACCTTGCTGTAGAACACATTAAAAAAGGTCCAGATGGCAACCCATCTCATGATGTAGTTGAAAAAGAGGAGGCGAGATTATGGAATTAATTTTTAATAACCTTGAAGTGGTATGGTTTATCTTAATTACTGTACTATTTGCTGGCTTCTTCTTATTAGAAGGTTTTGACTATGGTACAGGTATTTTGTTACCATTCATTGGTAAAACTGACGTTGAACGTCGACAAATGATCAATGCCTTAGGTCCTGTGTGGGATGGTAATGAAGTTTGGATGATTACTGCTGGTGGTGCATTATTCGCATCCTTCCCTCATGTGTATGCTACATTATTTAGTGGCTTCTACTTGGCTCTATTCTTGATGCTTGCAGCTCTTATTATTCGTGGTGTATCCTTTGAATTCCGCTCCAAGAGCCCTAATTTGTTATGGCGTAAAACATTCGACTACTGCATCTTCTTTGGCTCTTTGATTCCTGCATTATTGTGGGGCGTTACAGTTGGGAACTTGATTCAAGGTACTCCAATTGATGCAAGTATGACATATGTTGGTACATTCTTTGATTTATTAAGTCCTTACACAATACTTTGTGGTATTGCTTTCATTTTGGTATTTACATACCATGGTGGCTTATTTACTTCTATTAAAACAGCTGGTGCTGTTTCTGAACGTTCTCGTGCTGCTTCTTTGGTAGTAGGTGTTCCTACAGCTATCGGTGCATTAGCATTGGTAGGTGCAACTTACGTATATACAGATTTGTTTAATTCTATATTAGCTGTAGTTTGCTTTGCATTAACTATCGTGTTCTTCCTCATTTCTTGGGGCGCAGCACGCACTCGGAATACAAAATGGGGGTTCCTATTCAGCTGTTTATCTGTTGTTTCTGTAACAGCTGCATACTTTGCAGGTTTGTTCCCTCGTATTATGGTTTCTTCATTGAATCCTGAGTGGAGCTTGACTATTACTAATGCAGCTAACTCTACTTATACGTTGACTTTGATGACTTGTGTAGCCTTCGTATTTGTGCCAATTATTTTGGTTTATCAATCTTGGGTATATTGGACATTCCGTCATCGTGTAACAGAAAAAGATTTACACTATTAATAGCATAGCTTTACAACTTATGTAAGTTGTAAAAATTAGGTCTTAATGTGAGGCGTGCCGTAGCGGCACGCCTCTTTTTTGTGGTAAGATGATATATAATATTGATAAATTTAGATTCACTTGGACTTTTTTAGGCCTATTTAAAGGGATTTAAATTTGTTTGATTTTATATATTTAAGTTGATTTACCATAGAGGATAGTATGATACAGCGTACCGCATTTAAAGCGCTGCTAGAACATAAAGGGCGGCTTGGATTACTCGGTTTAACCTGTTTAATAGAAAGTCTGTCAATTGTTGGGCAAGCCTGGTTCTTTGGAACCTTAATAAATAATCTTATATTTTTGGAGCATACACTAGCTGACGAAACGAACACCATTATTTATTTGTTTATTGCTATTATTGTGAGATTGGTGGCTCATTATGTTCAAGAGGCGGTAGCAAATCGTTTGGGGAGTGCTGTAAAAGCATCCTTTAGAGAACGCTCTTTGGAGCATATGTTTAAGCTCGGTATACAGCATAAGGAACGTCATGGCGATGTCATCCATATGCTTACCGATGGTTTAGAACAAGTAGATGCTTACATAGCACGTTACATTCCGCAGATTTTATATGCTATTATGATTCCTCTTATTATGGGGATTGTCATTGTAAATACATTGCCAATAATTGGTATTATTTTGATTGTTACGGTGCCTTTAATTCCATTTTTTATGATCTTGATTGGGAAGCAAGCTGATCGATTAAATAAGGAACAATGGGAACGTATGAGTTTCCTATCAGGGCATTTTTTAGACGTATTGCAAGGGATTACTACGCTAAAACTCTTTGGTCGTGCAAAAGATCAAATTAAGGTTATTGGTCGATTATCTCAAGAGTTTAAAGACTCTACTTTACGAGTATTGAGGGTGGCCTTTTTATCCGCTTTAGTGCTTGAGTTAGTGAGTACGATTAGTACTGCTTTGATTGCGGTATATTTAGGCTTAACTTTATTAGATGGTGAAATTACATTCTTCCCAGCCTTCTTTATTTTATTGTTAGCTCCGGAGTTCTATACCCCATTTAGACAATTAGGGGCTGCTTTCCATACGGGGATGGCAGGGAAAACATCTATTCTGAAGTATGAAGAATTCATGCAGCGTCCACCTTATTTACCAGTAGGTGGTGAGTCTAAACTTGATAAGCCTATACAGGAAATTGCAATTAAAGATTTAACTTTCACCTATAAAAATAGTGAGAATGGGGTACACCACATTACGCTGCAGGCTGAACGTAATGCACCTATTATGCTCGTTGGTGAAAGCGGAGCTGGTAAATCTACTATGGCCCATATTGTTGGAGGGTTTTTACAGGCTCCGAAAGGAACAGTTACTATCGATGGCATTGATATATGTGATTTAGATATCAACTGGTGGCGTCAGCAAATTATCTATGTATCTCAACATCCACATATTATGAAAGGGTCCTTGCGAGAGGTCTTATCCTTTGGTATGGATGTAAGTGATGCAGAGATTCTTGATGCGTGCAAAGAAGTTCAGCTATTAGATGTTATTAATCGAGAACAAGATGGGCTTGATGCGGTTATTGGTGAAGGTGGGTTAGGTCTTAGTGGCGGCGAGCGGCAACGTATTGCTTTAGCTCGTGCATTCCTCCGGAAGGGTCAGGTATTGATTCTTGATGAAGTGACAGCACATCTAGATGTAAAAACAGAAGCCATTATAAGTACGGCTATTCAGCGTTTGATGGAAAATAAGATTGTCATCATTATTGGGCATCGATTACAAACTATGCATTGGGCATCTAAACTATATGTCTTGAAAAATGGATCAATTATTCAAGAAGGTTCTTATCATGACCTACTTCAAGAAGCGGGTTATTTTAAAGACCTTGTTACATCTGGCTTAGGGCAATTATCAGCAACTCTTGAAGAACCATTGTATATTGGAAAACAATTTGATTCAGAGAATACATTGGTCGTAGATAAACCTATCAATGGCACAGAGCATTTTGTTAAATCTGTTAAATATACTGAGACTTTTAAAGATAATGCAAAAGGTTCTAATATGAGCTTACAAGGTTGGAAGTTGTTGTTTTCTGTATTGAGTCCCGCTAAGTGGTCATTAGTATTGGCCTTGCTATTTACATTCTTAACAGTGTTTATGAATGTGGGGCTTTTGACAGTATCCTCTTGGCTATTGGCATCTGCCGCACTGCAACCAGGACTTACTTATTTAAGTCTTGCAATCGTAGGAGTTCGATTCTTCGGTGTTAGTCGTGCTGTATGTCGTTATTTTGAGCGCTATACATCTCATCGCATGGCATTCCAAGGACTCTATGGCTTGCGCTTGTGGTTTTATGCTCATTTGGAACCATTGGCACCTGCTATACTCAAACGGTTTGGGGCAGGTGATATGTTGGGACGCATCATGGGGGATATAGAGGTATTACAATTCTTCTACTTGCGCACTTTGATTCCACCCGTAGCAGCCGTTGCCTTGACTATATTGATTGCATATGGAGTTTCTACAATTGACAATAGTTTGATTATACCTATTCTTTTGTCGGCCTTCGTATTAGGTGTAATAGTACCTTTGGTTGTTTATTTGTATAATAAAGAATCTTTACGTAGGATTGGGCCTCAACAAGGCGATTATAAAGCGCTTTTAAGTGATACTATGGATAGTCTGGAAGATGTGATTAGTTATGGCAACGAAGACATGGTATATAAGCGTATTCAGCATATGATGCGCAATGTAGATGCTCAAAAAGGTACTATTGAGCGGGGCATGAATATGGGTAATACACTATTCATAGGCGGCGTTCAGTTAACTGTAGTTATTGTAGCTATTATGGCCTCTAATGCGTTAACAGGTGCTTGGGCTAGTGTTATGGTAGCGGTGGCTGCCATTGGTACACAGGCTTGGTTTGAAGCGTTACAACCTATGATTGCTGCTGTTCATCATGGTGCAGAAAGTAAAGTTGCCACAAGTCGTCTCATGGCTCTCAGTAATGAACCGATATCTATTGTAGAACCTATATCACCAAAATCATTTAACCCTAATGATGATATTATTTTTACAGATGTATCCTTTGGGTATGATGAATATCGCCATATTTATGAGAATCTCAGACTACATATTCAGCAAGGGAAATCCATTGCTATCGTTGGTGCTAGTGGGTCTGGCAAGACGACATTATTTAATATGCTTGAGAGGTTATATGATTATGGTGGATCCATTCGTATAGGCTCGGTGGAGTTGAAAGATATTTCAATTGATACTTGGCGTAATGCATTGGGGACTATAACTCAAGATACGTATATTTTTAATGCTTCCTTTAAGGATAATATACGCCTTGCAAGACCTGAAGCTTCTATGGCGGATTTAGATCAAGCCATTAACCGTGCATCATTGCGATCGGTAGTTGAAAAATTACCAGAAGGTATGAATACGATTGTAGGGAGTGGAGGGCAAGGTTTGAGTGGTGGTGAACGTCAAAGAGTTGCATTAGCTAGATTGTTCTTGCGCAATCCTAAAATCGTTTTATTAGATGAACCTTTAGAGGGCTTAGATCAAGTAACGAGAAAAGCTTTACATCGTGATTTGATGCATTATGTAGAGGGTAGGACATGTCTATATATTACACATCAATTGGAAGGTTTAGAACAAATGGACCGAATCTTGTTTATGGATAAAGGTCAAATTGTTGAAGATGGTACGTATGAAGAATTGATAGCTCTTCGAGGTCATTTCTATGAATATTGTTATTTATCCATGGCAAGTATTCAATAAAACTAAATATCATTTAAAGTATCTATTATTAATGCTTAATTATAGATTTGGACAATGTTTAATATTACGTTGCAATTTAAGATCTATTATGAATATTAAATTATAATAAGAGCAATATTAAACTACATTAATGAAGCCCCTTTTGCTATGCAAAAAGGGGCTTTAATTATATTTATATTTAATAGTATATGTAGTATACTTTTATCGATAAATCATGCAATATATGGTATAATTTTTGTATTAAGAGCTATTATTTCACCCTTGGAGGGGTTATGACTAAAATCTTCACCAAATTACGAGCTTTGGTGGATGAAGCATTATCTGATCGAGATGCGGTGGTGGATAAGGCGCCCGTATTAGAAAAAGCACCTTTAGAACAAGATTTGTTTGACCACCGTTTGCTATATATAGAAGAGGATATGGTTAATCGCATGTTGCGTGCCGCTCTTCGTAATCATTGGTTCTTTTATGCTGTAACATTTGAATTTGAACCAAACAATCAAATATTCCTATCCATTATTACAAAATGGGGGAATGTGATTAATGTGGAATTCACCTTAGAGGATTTATGGTTCGATGATTATTCATCATCCTTTGCCATTCGTTTAGATACAAATAATATAGATACAGGTGGGTTTATTTTGAACTCTATTTTACACTTGTTGGGAAACTGGTGTCTAAGTCTCTTCGGTATTTTCTTTAACCCTATTGCATTAGGTGAAAAAGGATCTACTGTACGCTTTGAGAAGAAAGGTATCATTCAATTTGACTTATTACCTAATACACAAGTGAAGAAATTCATACCCATGCCTGAGCGCCATATTGGTAGTAATGGACCTGTTCTCTTGGGTAACCCGCGGACCAGTCAATCTGTGTTACAGTTGGATTACTATGCATTCCATGATCCTGTAGATACTTTTACAGTACCGGATGTGCCAACTCGCACTAGCTGGCTTCGTTCTATCGATATTGCAGCAGTTCTTTTATTGCCAATAGGTGTATGGATTACATTTATTATCTTGCATCACTATTTACCAACAGAAACACTGGAATTTTCATTCTCTACATACTTTTTAATTTCCTTAGGGATTTTTATCATTTCCTTCTTAGTTATGAATATTCCTCGGTATTTGTACATGTATTTTGATTCTCGCAAACAATGGCAAAGTGCATTTGTACATAACAATATTAAAATTCAAATGCGTAAACTACATCGTCGTATCTTCATGCAACAAGCTACATTGACATCTGATTGTGATGAGGATACAGCAAATGAAAGCCAAGAGCGAATTAAACACCTCTTGTTGCAAATTCGAGATAAACGATTCCTTGCAAATCGTCTTAAAATTGCAGATGATGATAGAGCGCGTAAACAAAAGGTTAAGTTTATTATTGCCTATATCGGGTGTACATTGATTGAGTTGATGTTACTAATGAATTAATGTTGTAAGAAATATAAAATATAAAAACGTATCTCTATGTGATATGTCCCACCTTTACTGGATATCCAATAAAATGGGTACATATCAATGAGAGATACGTTTTTTTGATTACAAGTTATTAATTTTGGTTATCGTTTTTTACGACGTTTTCGAGCTGGCTTGCGGTTTTCTTGTTTTTTGCTTGATACAGGAGTTTGTACGGATTCATATGTTGGCTGATTTACAGGCATAAATGGAGGATTACCGTATTGGTTAGGCTCAGGTTGTCCTGGCAATACCCAGAATAGGAAGCCGATGAGCCATATAAAAAGCTCTAGCATGTAATTGAATGGAGATACGGCAGAGTAGGTATTGATGAAAATCATGATTACCGACCAGAGGATTCCTGCCCATGCATTGAAGCCGATGTCGTGAATACGACGGCCAAATAAGACACAAGATAAAGGAAAGAGGGTTGCCAATAAGAGCCAAATAATGACCCTAGTCAACCAATATGCTGGTAGTGATACAACAAAATCTAAGAATATGTTATCGATGTAGTGGACAATATGAAATAAAATCATTAAAGCGATGAAGCATATGATAAATTGTAGTCGATTTAACCGTCCCGTTAAGTTAAAAATCGATAAACCCATGCGACGTCCTTGGAATGCAATGAGCAAACCGATGGTACATATGAGCAGTGTTCGTAATACAACATAAAGTAAATCCATAAGTTCCCCTTTATTTTTAGCTTATAGTTGAGTTAATTCTGGCAAAACTAACTCAAATGCGACTCCATGTTTTAGTGATTGTACTGTATCTAATGTTGCTTGAATCGCTTTGGTAGTAAAATTCATTGCCAGTTCTGCCGCATCATAAGGAGAATATCCCCTCATTACCGCACCAGATAATACAGCAGTAAAAATATCTCCTGTCCCTGTAGCTTTTACAGGAACCAGAGGTATAGAGTATGTTTTTAAAAAGTCTGTAGGTCCATCATAGACCGCAATAACAGCATGTGTTTTCGATGGGACGCTGGTCATGATAACCATTTCAGGGCCCATGTGATGTAATTGCTTACATCGCTCACGTAATTCATCTTCGCTAATAGGATTTGTTGAGAATGGAATATCTAATAAGAAGCATGCCTCAGTAAAGTTTGGCTTTACGATGTGGGCCTTAGATACAAGTTGGCGCATAGCTACAACCATATCAGGAGTATAAATGGAATAGAGGCGACCATCATCGGCCATTGCGGGATCGACGATAACCATCTGACCATTAGAGGCAAATCGATTGATTGCTTCTTCAACGAGGTGAATTTGTTCTGGTGAGGCCAAGAATCCACTTACGATAGCGTGAAAGTCAATTTCGTTTTTATCCCAGCAATCCATGAAATCTCTCATATGAGCAGATAAATCGACAAATTCATAGTGAGGATACTCTAAGTGATTGCTTAGTACCGCTGTCGCCAAAGGAACCGCCTGACAGCGCATGGCACTGATGATAGGAATCATAACGGTAAGGGCACAGCGTCCAATAGAGCTCATGTCTTGAATTGTTAAAACTCTAGGTACTGCTATCATAGACACCTCCAAATAATCATATATTTTATTGTACGTTATGTAAGCCTTTCTGTAAATGTAATGATGTTAATCATGAAATTAGCTTCATAATGTAGTATAATAAAACGAATAGACTTTTTATGGAGGAAAGTGACAATGACGAGGTATGTATTTCGACGCCTAGGTGGCGCAATCATAATCTTATGGGTCATCATTACCGTAACATTTGCATTAATGCATGCGATACCGGGAGGGCCTTTTACAACAGAAAAAAAATTACCGCCTCAAGTGAAAGCAAGTATCGAGGCGAAATATCATCTTGATGACCCCGTGTGGAAGCAATATGGAGATTATTTAGGTGGCGTTATTACAGGTGACTTGGGCCCATCATTTAAATATGAAGGCCGTAGTGTAAACGATATAATTGGTGATGCATTCCCAATTTCCGCACAGCTTGGCTTATTATCCTTAATGGTAGCTATAGTTGGTGGTATTACAGCTGGTGCGATTAGTGCCATGAGACCTAATAGTATTGTAGATTATGCGGTAACTGTATTATCTACAATAGGGATTTCGGTACCAACATTTATTATCGGTGCTGTTCTTGTGTACATAGTAGGCTTTGAATTGGGATGGTTCCCGGTAGCCTTATGGCGTGGCCCATCTTACATGGTGTTGCCTGTGTTGACATTAGCAGCGCAACCGATGGCATTTATTGCTCGCTTAACGCGCAGTGGTTTACTTGACGTGTATCAACAAGAATACATTCGTACAGCTCGCGCAAAAGGTCTAGGTTCTTGGACCATTTTGACACGTCATGCCCTTGGCAATGCAATTTTGCCAGTTATTACGTACTTAGGTCCATTGGCAGCTAGTTTGTTAACAGGCAGCTTTATCGTAGAAACAATTTTTGCGATTCCTGGTCTAGGTCAGTATTTTGTAACATCTATTTATAACCGAGACTATACGGTTATTCTTGGTATTACGATTTTCTATAGTGCGCTTGTAGTATTTCTTAATATTTTGGTGGACATGATTTATCCATTAATCGATCCACGAGTTACAACGGAGGAGGGGACAGATGAATAAGGAAGACTTTTTACCTATTGAACGAGCCCCTCAAGAAGAGATTACTAGCTTTATAAAACGTCCTAGTAAATGGGAACGATTTAAGGTAAATCGTTTAGCTGTAGTTGGTGCAACCATCATTATTGTGATGATGGTGCTTGCTATTCTAGGTCCACTTATTTCACCTTATACCTATGCGGACCAATCCTTAATTGATGCGAACCAAAGTCCAAGCTTTAGCCATTGGTTTGGTACGGATACATTGGGCCGTGATATCTATACACGTGTTATGTACGGCGCTCGTATTTCCTTAACCATTGGTTTTGTAGCAGCTTTTATTAATCTTGTGATTGGCGTTGCCTATGGCGGCATTGCGGGTTATATAGGTGGCAAGGTAGACCGTATCATGATGGGGATTGTAGATGTTTTGTACGGTATTCCACTTTTACTATACGTAATCTTATTGATGGTTGTACTTGGACCTGGGCTAACCTCTATTTTTGTAGCGTTGGGTATTGCGTATTGGCTTAATATGGCCCGTATCGTACGCAGCCAAATTTTGAAAGTTAAGAACGAAGAATACATCATCGCAGCAGAAGCCATGGGTATTCCTAAGCATCGCATTTTATTGCGCCATATTTTGCCAAACTGTGTAGGGCCTATCATTATTACTTTAACATTGGCCATTCCTGAGGCAATTTTTACAGAAGCATTCCTTAGTTTTATCGGCTTAGGTGTAAATGCACCTATGGCGAGCTGGGGTGTACTGGCTTCTGAAGGTATTAGTAGCATGCGCTCTTATCCATTCCAATTGATTTTCCCCGCTGTTGCTATTAGTATTACTATGCTTGGTTTCGCATTTTTTGGCGACGGTTTACGTAATGTATTAGACCCTAAGGAAGGAGATAGATAATGAATAACGCTATTGTTGATGTACGTAATGTATCTATTACCATCAATACCTTCCAAGGTCCGTTGCGAGTTATTCGCAATCAAGATATTTCTTTATACCCTGGCGAGATTTTAGGTATAGTCGGGGAATCTGGATGTGGTAAATCCGTTTTAGTTAACTCATTAATGGGCTTATTACCATATGGTAAAACTAAAATTAAAGCGGATACATTCATGATTGATGGTCATGATTGTTTAGGATTTACAGAAGATGATTGGAATGAACTTCGTGGCACGACGGTTGCCATGGTGTTCCAAGATCCTATGACCTCTTTGAATCCTATCATGACGATTGGGGAGCAAATGTATGAGGTTATCCATCGTACTAATGCGTATGGTGAAGATTACGATGAAAGGGCCATTGCTATCGATTTGTTGAAGAAAATGGGGTTATCCACTCCGGAACGACGATTATCTCAATATCCTCATGAATTGAGCGGTGGTATGCGTCAACGCGTATGTATTGCCATGGCAGTGGCTGGTCGTCCTAAAATTTTAATTTGTGATGAGCCTACAACAGCTCTTGATATTACTACAGAGGCACAAATTTTGCGCCTTATGCAAACATTAGCCGTAGAGGCTGGCATAGGGATTATCTTTATCTCTCATAACCTACGTGTTATTGCTCAAATTTGTGATCGCGTTATGGTTATGTACGCAGGTAAATGTGTTGAGTCTGCTACAGTAGATGGTATCTTTAGCGAGCCTCGTCATCCATATACTTTGGGGCTGTTACTTGCATTGCCTCAAGGTAAATGGCACGGTGAATTGAAGGCCGTTGAAGGTCAACCTCCTGATCTATTTGATTTACCTCGTGGATGTGCATTTAATCCTCGTTGTAAATGGGCTATGCGAATCTGCGGTAGTCGGGTTCCGATGGTTACAAATGTTGGTGAAAGTCACCAGTTTACATGTTGGTTAGCTAAGTTGGAGGGACTTTAATGAGTTACGTATGGGAGACTGACAATCTCGTTAAAGAGTTCACCCTGTCAGGTGGCTTATTTAAGCCAAAACAAACGGTACACGCCGTACAAGGCGTGAGTCTATATCAATCACCAGGGGAAACCCTAGGTATCGTAGGTGAATCTGGATGTGGTAAATCTACCTTTGGTTATACTTTGATGGGTTTATATCAAGCTACATCTGGTTCTATTTATATGAATGGTCGACATATCAACCCTTATGTGGATAGAGAGTCTGTTCACCCGGTGATGCAAATGGTATTTCAAAATCCTTATGCATCCCTTAATCCGCGGCTTACGGTTAATGCAATTTTAGAGGAGCCTTTAGAACTGGATCCAAAGTATACACCCCGAGATCGCGTGATTCGTGTAAAAGAGGTGCTTGACCAAGTTGGCTTAAATATGTCATTTGGTGAGCGTTATGCTCATGAACTATCTGGTGGGCAACGTCAACGTATCGGCATTGCACGGGCTCTTATTATGGAGCCTCAATGTATCATTTGTGATGAGCCGATTTCTGCGTTAGATGTATCTATCCAAGTGCAAATTATGACATTACTAGAACGGTTACAAGAACAACATGGTATTTCGTACCTCTTTATTTCTCATGATTTAAATATGGTGCGCTACATTAGTCATCGCATGGTTGTTATGTATTTAGGTGCCGTCATGGAAGAAGGTCCTGCATTGGACTTATATGAATTCCCTCAGCATCCGTATACCCGTGCATTGACGGCCTTAAATGGTCCAGTTATGCCACATGCACCAATTGGGGCACCGCTTAAAGGGGATCCACCAAATCCATTAGACCCACCAAAAGGGTGTCTGTTTAGTGGTCGATGTCCAGAAGCGGAAGGTCGTTGTTTTACAGAACGTCCGCCACTTCGAGATTGGGCAGATCGCCGCATCGCATGCTGGCACATATAATGGGAGAATAGTATGGAAAAACTAATTGTTGGCAAGTCCTTGGAACATCAACTAGATACAGTCATTAAAGAATTGGCACCAGCAGGGAATATTTCTTATGCGGTGCTACAATTCGATGATGAAGAGGAACCAACACTCATCGCAGCTAGAGGTGAAAATACTGTACATTCTAGTGCGAGTTTAATTAAGGTACTTATCATGGAATATGTCTTTCATTTAGCTCGTACTGAGCAATTGGACATTAATGATACAGTTTCTTTATCTAGAACTCCACGCGTTGAAGGTGGCGGCGCACTACAAGAGTTAGTTGGTAAACATAGTTTTACATATCTTGAGTTATGCCGTCTCATGATGGTTCTTAGTGATAATATTGCAACAAATCTACTCATCACAGTGCTCGGCATGGAAAATATCAATGCTCGTGCAGAAAAGCTTGGTGTGGATGAGATGGAGCTTAATCGCATGATGATGGACTTTAACGCCCTAGCTGAAGGTCGTGATAATCACATTACAGCTATGTCGTTAGCTCGTTTGTATAAACACATTTTTGAATGTCGTGATAGAGATGCTTATGGCAGAGAAATGTGGAATATCTTAGGTCGCCAACAATTCCGTGATATCTTACCATTTTACTGGGGAGAAGGCATACGCTTTCACCATAAAACAGGATCCCTTGATCGTGTAGAACATGATGGGGGTGTAATAGAAACATTTAGGGGTCATTTTTGTTTTATCCTTTTAATGAGCGATATCGATAATGACCGAGGTAAAGAGTTAGGCGCTCAAGTTGGGCGCATCATGAAAGAATTTGTAGAGGAAGCATTGCCATGATGGATAAACGAAACTTGTTAAAACTCATGGTCCTCGCTCTAGGGGTGAGCGTACTCTTATTCGTATTTGGGTACCCTCGTGGTGTTCAACCAATCGATGAACACACAATCCGCTATGTTATTGAGCAGGAACCATCCACATTGGATCCCGCAAAGTCTACTACCTCTCCGGAGGCTACGGTTCAACTTCAATTATTCGATGGTCTAGTTCGTTTGAATGATGAAAGTGAACCTGAAGCAGCACTTGCTAAAAATTGGGACATCTCCGATGATGGTCGTGAGTATACCTTCCATTTACGACCTAATTTAAAATGGTCCAATGGAGAGCCTTTGACGGCTTATGACTTTGAATACGCTTGGAAGCGCGTATTAGACCCTGAAGTCCATGCGGATAATGCATATATGTTATATGTATTGGAAAATGGTGAAGCTTTTAATACGGGGAAAGCTGCAGCTGAAGATGTTGGGGTTAAAGCTATTGATGAGGATACATTGGTAGTTACCTTAGAAAATCCAACGGCTTATTTCTTGAAATTATTAGCGTCTCATAGCTATTATCCAGTGAGTAAAAAAGCAGTTGAAGCTCACGAAAACTGGGCGGCTAATGCGGAAACAATAGTATCTAATGGTCCATACCGTTTACTTTCTTGGAAGCATAATGGAGAAATGGACTTCATTAAGAATCCAAACTATTGGGATGCAGAATCTGTGAAGACAGAGAAGATGAATTGGCCTATTAGTGAGTCTCAAAGTACACGCCTTACCTTAGTTGAAGGTGGCGAAGCTGATATGACGGTTGAGCCTCCTGTAGCGGATCAAAAACGTCTAGAAGAAGCCGGCCTATTACATATTGGCCCAATGCTTGGTAACTACTATTACGTATTCAATGTGAAAGCAGAACCTTTCACAGATCCAGATGTGCGTAAAGCCTTTTCTATGGTTATCAACCGTGCTAATATTGTTAATAATATTGTTAGAGGCGGTAAAGAACCAGCTTATGCGTTCGTACCATATGGTATGCTTGAAAGCAATGGTCGTGAAGACTTCCGTGAAGCTGGTAGCTATCTCGTATACGAAGATGTAGAGCAAGCCAAGGAAATCCTGAAAAAGGCTGGCTATGGCAAGAATCGTCCATTGCCGCAAATTACGATTTTGTATAATACAAGTGAATTACATAAAGCTATTGCAGAAGCGATTCAAGATGCATGGATAAATGCATTTGGCGCAGATGTACGCTTACAAAATCAAGAGACAAAGGTATTCTTGGCAGACCGTGAAGCTGGAAAGTACCAAGTAGCTCGCGCTTCTTGGGTTGCCGATTATAGCGATCCACAAAACTTTTTAGAGGTATTCTCTGCTGAAGATAACGATGGTCAGTATCATAGTGATGAGTATAATGAGTTAATTGCACGTATTCGTACAACTCCAAATGGGGCGGCTCGTGATGCGTTGATGCATGAAGCAGAAAAGATGATTTTTGATGAATCTCTTGTTATGCCGTTGTACTTTACAACACAACCATATGTGACAAACGGAACAATTCAAAATTATTTCTGGACCACATTGGGACTTGTTGACTTTAAAAAAGCATACAAATAAGATACACTTAAGACGTACACCTGATGTACGTCTTTTGTTGTATTTTGTGAGGGTATATGAACTGGATTGAACCAAAACGTTTGGCACCGGGAATGACCATAGGTATTATGGCACCTGCTAGTGCAAGCGATGAAGATTTACATAGAATAGAAGAAATTTGTAAGGCTAAAGGCTATAAGGTGCTTGTGGGTGAAAGTGCAAGCCGAAAGGGGCTATATGGAGGCACACCTGAGGAGCAAGCCGCAGAGTTTCAATACATGATGACTACAGCTCCTTGTGATGCGGTGCTCGCTTTACGGGGTGGTTATGGCACGATGCGCTATTTAGAACGACTGGATTATAAAGCGATTCGCAAGTATCGTAAGGCTTTTATTGGATACAGTGATTGTACAGCGCTCCATATGGCTATTAATCGATACAGTCGCCTTATTACGTATCATGGGCCTATGGGGGTAGATTTTAAAGCAGAGCGTAAGGCAGATATTGATGCATTATTTAATGTTTTAGAAGGTAAATTAAAAGTCATAGAACCTTTGCCAGAACCTCCTAGAGGTGCGATTGGTACCGAGCTAGGAGAAGGGATTTTGCGTGGTGGTAATATGACGATATTATCCGTTCTGTCAGGAACACCTTATTTTTTAGAGGATGAATCTTGGGAGGATACCTTACTATTTATTGAAGATGTAGGGGAGGCTCCTTATAAGCTGGATCGTATGTTACAACAATTTCGCCTCAGTGGTTTGTTGAGCTGCATTAAAGGCTTAGTGATTGGCACCTTTACAGATTGTGAAGGAGATGAAGATGAACGTGATTATGACTTAGGTTATGAAACATTGCGATACATGGAGGAAAATAGAAAACCAGAATTACCAGATCCTTTTGTATGCTATGTGCCAACGGGACATGGTTCACCACATCAAACCTTACCGCTAGGAGCGACGATTAGCTTTAGATATATTTCTAATACCATCATCGTTCATCCTTATACGAAATAGATAAGAGCTTTTAGGTGAACGATTTTAGTTAACAGACAAACAGATAAATAGATATTAGATAAAAATAGTAGTTACCGAGATATTAGGTAATAAAATATTAGGAAATAAGATATTAGATAACAAAGATATTAGATAATAATAAGGGGAGTTATGACACTACAAGAACGAGAGGCTCGTGCCTGTGCCATCATAGATAGTATGGCACAGGAATTACGTGCTGTTTCCTTATATTTACACGATAATCCAGAATTGGGCTTGAATGAGCATAAAGCAGTAAAGGCAATTCACCAATTCTTAGAAAAACAGAATTTTATATCTCAAGTAGGGCTCACCGATATACGTGAGTTACAAACCGCGTTAAGAGCCGACTATAGAGGTAATGCTAAATATAAAATCGCATTCTTAGGAGAATATGATGCCTTACCTGAGCTCGGTCATGGTTGTGGTCATAATCTTATTGCCATGATGAGCTTAGGTGCTGCTGTTGCTTTCAGTCAAAGTGCGCCACAGGATTGGGGAACGACTTTCTTTGGTTGCCCTGCAGAGGAAACTATCGGTGGTAAGGTATATATGGCAGAGGCTGGTTTATTTAAGGGCTATGAGGCGGCGCTTATTATTCATCCTGGCGGTGAAAATGAGGTGGGGGGCACATCCTTAGCGACACACCCACTAGAGGTTACCTTCCATGGGCGCTCCTGTCATATTGCATCCTTAACAGATTCAGGAATTAATGCCTTAGATTGTGCGGTAGAATTATATCAAAAAATAAAAGAGTTAAAGAAAACCTTTCCTAAAGGGGCTATTGTGGGGGCCATTTTTACCGAAGCAGGTACAGCGCCAAATGTGGTTACACCAAAGGCTACGATTCGCATGACTGTTCGTGGTAGTACAGTGGATGATTTAGAAGGTATTATTTTGCCGGCTATCAAAGCGGCTGCTCAAGAGATTGCAGCATCCTATGGTGCTCAAGTTGAAATGCATCATTATGAGCCACTTTTTAAGGATATGCGTCAAGATAAAAGATTATTAGATCTCTTTAAGGCTGTGATGACTGAGTTTGGTGAGGTACCTCGTATATTGCCTGATGATGAGGCTGATGGTAGTACTGATGTAGGTAATGTGTCCTATGAAGTGCCTACGGCGCAGCCTACGTTGCAAATTGGTTTGGGATTAGAAGCGCATACGCCAGAATTCACTTGTGCAGCAGGTTCTGACTATGGATTGGCACAAGCTATTAAAGGAGCTAAAATTATGGCTGTTGTAGCCTTGCGATATGCCTTGCTAAGTGATATACCTAAGTTTTGACATATAGAGGTCAAAAAGGTAAAATAGATATAATATTTAAGTAAGTATGAAACAAGCCGTCTTCTACAAGACGGCTTTTATTCCGGTGGAGATAGATATGAGTGTTTTAACCGTTTCAAATGTAACTCATGGTTTTGGAGCGCGACAAATTTTAGATGATGCATCATTCCGTTTGCTAAAAGGTGAACATGTAGGCCTCATTGGTGCAAATGGTGAAGGTAAGTCTACGTTTCTTAATATCATTACAGGTAAATTGCCACCTGATGAGGGGAAAATTGAATGGTCCAATCAGGTAACTGTTGGGTATTTGGATCAACATGCTGTTCTTGAAAAAGGTATGACCATCCGTGATGTATTACAACGTGCTTTTGATGATTTGTTCGTTATGGAGCAAAACATTAATGATGCGTATAATCGTATGGGTGATGTATCCGAAGATGAAATGAATAAGCTACTTGAACAGGTAGGGGAATGGCAAGAAATTCTTGAGCAACGTGGGTTCTATGAAATTGATGCGGTTATTGAGCGTACCGCTGCCGGATTGGGACTTATGGATATCGGCTTAGATAGAGATGTAACAGAGCTCAGCGGTGGTCAACGTACCAAGGTTTTGCTTACAAAACTATTACTAGAGAAACCGACTATTTTGCTTTTAGACGAACCGACAAACTATCTTGATGTGGAGCATATTCAGTGGTTGCAAAACTATTTGCAAAATTATGAAAATGCCTTTATCTTGATTTCTCATGATATGGAGTTTTTAAACTCCGTAGTCAATGTTATTTACCATATCGAACAAGCGGTGCTTACGCGTTATACTGGTGATTATCATCAGTTCCAAGCTGCTTACGAGGTGAAAAAAGCGCAAGCAGCTAAGGCGTATGAACGTCAACAGCAAGAGATTGAGCGTATGGAAGACTTTATTCAGCGCAATAAAGCGCGCGTTGCAACACGTGGTATGGCAAATTCTCGAGCAAAGCGCTTAGAAAAGATGGAAATTCTAGAAAAGCCAAAAGAGTATATCAAGCCCACTTTTGGCTTTAAAGAAGGACGTACGCCAAGTCGCTTTATTGTAGAGGCTTTTGGATTGCAATTAGGTTATGATGAACCATTAACAAGACCAGTAGACTTTCAAATTGAAAGAAACAAAAAAATTGCTATTCGCGGTGTTAATGGTTTAGGTAAAACAACGTTGTTGAAGACTATTTTAGGCCTATTAAAGCCTGTTAGTGGTGAGTTGGTAAAAGGTGAATTCTTACAAGTTGGCTATTTTGCCCAAGAGGATACGCCATCTAATTCCGAAACAGCGTTAGATTATATTTGGAATGAATATCCGGCGATGACAAATGCAGAGGTGCGTGCAGCATTAGCTCGTTGTGGCCTTACAAATGAACATATTACGTCTCAAATGCGCGTACTTTCAGGTGGTGAGAATGCGAAGGTTCGCCTATGTAAGCTCATGCAGAATAAGTACAATGTGTTGGTCCTAGACGAACCGACTAACCATTTAGACATATATGCAAAAGAAGAACTGAGCCGTGCACTACGTGATTTTAAAGGTACAATTATATTGGTAAGTCACGAGCCTGAATTCTATCAAGATTGGGTTACGGATATTTGGAATATTGAAGATTGGACGACAAAGATTGTTTAGGAGGACCGATGAATCAACGTGCAAATGACGGGATAAAGCAATTCTTAGAGGCTTTATCTGTTGATACAGAGGCACCAGAGTTAGAAAAGACACCAAGTCGTGTAACAGAATTATATAGTGAGTTATTTAGTGGCGTAGGAGTCGAAACAAAATCGGTATGGGGTGAAACGTTTAGCACTGATTACAAGGGACTTATAGCCGTTACAGGTATTCCCTTTTATTCTATGTGTGAGCACCACTTATTGCCATTCTTTGGGACTGTAGACATTGTGTATCAACCCAAGGATGGATGTGTGGCAGGGCTCAGTAAGTTTCAAGATGTTGTTAATATACTCAGTCGCAGACCGCAATTACAAGAGCGGTTAGCATCTGAATTAGCAGATGCGATAATGAATGATTTATCTGCTCATGGCGTTTTTGTACGCATTACATCGACTCAGTTGTGTATGCTTATTAAAGGAACTATGCAGCAAGATTCAAAGGTAATTACATTAGAAAGCCGAGGCGTATTAGCTGAAACAGGTACAGTAAGGGATGAAGCGTTGGCAATGTTAGGCGGAGGACAGGTAAATGTTTAAACGTAGAAATTATACATGGAATGATGGCAAAAGCTTATCTTTGTGTGATCGTACCCTTATCATGGGTATACTGAATGGTACACCTGACTCCTTCTCTGATGGGGGGCAATTTAATACACCAGAAACAGCTACTGCTCATGTGGAACAAATGATTGAAGATGGTGCAGATATTATCGATTTAGGCGTTGAGTCTACACGACCAGGTTCTACACCTTTGACTACGGACGAAGAAATAGAACGTCTTTCTTTATTGATAGAACCTGTGTTAAAGGCTTCTACCGTTCCTGTATCTATCGATACATATCATGCAAAAACCGCAGAATATGCATTCTCAAAAGGGGCACATATTCTAAATGATGTATGGGGATTACATTATGACCCTGACATGGCCGCGGTGGTGGCTAAATATAAGGTACCTGTTATCATCATGCATAATAGTAATGATACAAACTATGGTGATATCATTGAAGATATGAAAGCTTTCTTCTTCTGCGCTATTGATAAAGCGTTAAAAGAGGGTGTAACGCCACAACAAATCTGGCTTGACCCAGGTATTGGCTTTGGTAAAACTGAAGAACAAAATATTGAAGTTATGCAACGCTTGGGTGAGTTAACCGCTTATGAATACCCTGTTTTGCTTGCTCCAAGCCGTAAGCGTTTCATCGGATCTATGATAGGCGGATTGCCTCCGGAAGATCGTGATGAAGGTACGGTAGCTGCTTGTATTACAGGTGTATTCCAAGGCGTTGATATGGTGCGTGTTCACAATGTGAAAATGCACAAACGCGCCTTAGCTGTAGCAGACGGCTTGTTACGAGGTGAATAATGGATAGAATCGTTTTAAAAAATATGGCATTTTACGGATACCACGGAAATTTGGCATCTGAGCAAGAACAAGGGCAACGATTTTTTGTAGATGTAGAAATAATAACTGATCTTACAAAGGCCGGTCAAAGTGATCAATTAGAGGACTCCATCAATTATGTAGAGGTATATGAAATTGTAGAATCAATTATGACTGGTGAAAAGCATAATTTGTTAGAACGATTAGGGGCGCTTATCGCCGATTCCTTGTACCAACATTATCAAGGTATCGTAGGTCTCTCAGTAACGGTGCGTAAACCATCTGTACCGATTTCAGGTATTTTGGATTATGTTGAGGTTATCACCACAAGAGGACAAATTTGATGTATACCTATTACATCAGTGTAGGCTCGAATATGGGGGATAAGAGAGGCTACATCAGTTCTGCTTTTCGATCCTTACTACAATATGAGGCAATTTCCAGGCTAGTCACTTCTCCTCTGATTGAAACTGAGCCGTGGGGATATACGGAACAAGACACCTTTGTCAATGGCGTATGGTCTTGTGAAAGCACTCTAGAACCACATCAAATGCTCAGCCTTATTCAGCAATTAGAGCAGAAGGCTGGACGAAAACGATTGATTCATTGGGGCCCTCGCACATTAGATTTGGATATTATTTTAGTGTACGATATAGAGGGGAAGATGATTTCTTTGTGTGATGAAAGTCTTGTGATACCGCATCCTCATTTTTGGAATCGTAATTTTGTACTAGAACCGCTATCTCAGCTATTACCAACATTCACATATAAAGGGACTAAGATTGCTGATCGATTAGTTCAATTGGGTACATAAACTAGAATCGTATATAATCTAATGTTAGATACACTGTAAACACGATACATATTGTACGCATGCTTTTACGTTTTATGATTGGAAAGTCGTGGAGAGCGTAGATGAATATAAAACGTATTGGATTATTTGTACTGGCACTTATTATAATGGGGATATCTTACTGGCTTGCTGTAGGAGCAAATTATGATAGTAAAACAGTACGTATTGATCCAGAAGCGCATACACTGGTTAATTCTAGTGATGCCATTATTTCAAAACGAATATTAGCTATGAAGACTAGTGGATCACAAGTGTATTTCTTAGGTTATGAAGGACTAGGAATTTATAATTTATCTGATAATGCACTTCGTTTAATGCCAATAACCTTTAGGGGGCAACATATAGAGCCAACTAAATCGGATGATTACCAACGAGGTTTACGGAATATAACAAAGCTAAAATCTTTATCCGATTTCAGTGCTGAAGAGCAAAAAGAATTTAAAGGCTTGTTGGAGTCTACTGATGGAGGGGCCCATTATTATGGTGACTTTTACCATTCTGGTTATGAGTCGTCCCTCATTGATTTGAAGGACCAGTATTTTATTACGAATACAGTACGTGCATTAAAACGTGTTAATCATACATTATATGTGTATGATGGATCAGGTTTTATTATTATAGATTTAGATAATCGTCGTATCCAAGGGTTCTTTAATAACCGCATTAGTGGTGAAGGCTCTAAGGGTGTACCTGATAGCTTACGTGGACACTATGGTTCTGACTTTACTATGATATATGCATTATCTAAATTGGATCCTTCAGATTTGGATATTTTATGGTCCATGCGTAAACAATATTTAGAAAAATCTCCTCAAGCGATGGAAGGAAAAGATTTGTTCCCACTCAATTTGGATGAGATGAATTTAAATGAGTTATGATTCTATTAAGATAAATCATATACAGATATACGTGATTTAAATAATTGGCATTTGAGGATATGCTATCGTTTTATGCTAAGGTATGGAGGCTCTTATGAAGTTACGTAAGGTAGGTATTATTGGCACTGGCCATGTAGGCTCTCATGTGGCATTTTCTTTAGCCTTGCAAGGTGAGGTTGATGAATTATATTTGATGGATATTGACGAGAAAAAAGCTCAGGCGCAAGCTATGGATATTAATGATGCCGTTAGCTATATTCCACATCAAGTAACTGCTACATCAGGTCCTATTGAAGAATGTGGAGATTGTGATATCCTCGTTTTTAGTGCGGGGCCTTTGCCGAATTTGTATCAGGATCGCCTTGAGAGCCTTGGTGAAACAGTGGCTGTACTAGAAGACGTTATTCCACGTATTAAGCAGTCTTCTTTTCAAGGTTTCATCATTTCCATTTCTAATCCTGCTGATGTAGTAGCTACCTATTTATGTAAACATCTTGAGTGGAATCCTAAGCGTATTATTTCAACGGGAACCGCTCTAGATTCAGCTAGATTGCAAAAAGAATTAGCTCATATCTTTACTATTAGTAATCGCTCTATTACGGCCTACTGTTTAGGTGAACATGGAGGTAGTGCCATGGTGCCGTGGTCCCATGTCTGTGTACAAGGTAAACCACTTTTAGAATTATATCGAGAGCTACCTCATAGATTTCCTAAACTTGACCATACAAAAGTACTAGATGATGTTAAAATTGGTGGCTATCATGTACTAGCTGGTAAAGGCTCTACGGAGTTTGGTATTGCGAGTGCTACCACAGAATTGATTCGCGCCGTATTCCATGATGAAAAGAAGGTATTGCCTTGCTCCTGTTATTTAAATGGACAATATGGAGAAGAAGGAATATTTGCATCTACTCCTGCTGTTATTGGTAAAGATGGTATCGAAGATGTTTTTGAACTGCAACTAACTAATGAAGAGCTAGCTTTATTTAAAGCTTCTTGTGCTGTCATTCGTGAACATGTTGCAAAGGCTGAGGCTATGTAAGTGGATATTTACTTTTGTATATAGAAAGTTTACATTGCATATGGAGTTTTAAATTTATACGGATTTATGTTACCGTTCTTAATGAGAAATATCTGTAATTTTCTTTAGTCCCAAGCTCTGTTATGTGGTATAATCTAAAAATGACAGTATACAGATGATGAATATTTGGGGGACATTATGACTCAGGACACTATGGATGTACAACGCCCAAAAAGGCCACGCAAACGGGTTCGTCCTAATCGCAAAGCACAGGACCAGCGTATTATCCTCATGTGGATCAAGCGAATTGGCATAGGGATTATGGTGCTGTTACTGTTAGGGCAGGCTTATCGCTTGGTGGCTGTATATCAAGAAAAACAACATATAGAGCAACAATTGCAAGAGTTACAGCAGCGAAATGAAGAGTTAGAACAGGAAAAGGCTAGGTTACAAGATCCAAAGACCATAGAAGGGGTTGCTCGTGAGGAGTTAGGATTGGTAAAGCCTGGTGAAGTACCATATGTAAAATAGAGTGTATTCTATTATTTTTTCTTTGCATCAGTTTGTAGTTTAAGGTTTCCGCATTAATTAGGAGGTTGCATGGCAATCGAAGTTGGTAACATTATTGATGGTACCGTATCAGGTATTACAAAATTCGGCGTATTTGTTGATTTAGGAGAAAAGCAAACAGGGTTAGTTCATATTTCTGAAGTAGCTCATGGATATATCGAAGATATTAATACCCTTTTAAAGGTTGAGGATCCAGTAAAGGTTAAGGTTTTATCTATTGATGGTAATAAAATAGGACTTTCCATTCGTCAAACACAACCTAAAGAGGGGATGGACGAAGAAAAACGTCCTCATCGTGTTCAATCGAAACAAAGCATAGAGTCTTTCGAAGCGAAGATGAAATCATTCTTGCGCGATAGCAATGAACGATTACACGATTTAAAACGCAATACCGAAGGAAAACGCGGAGGCCGAGGTGGTCGTCGAGATTAATAGTGAGAGATGGCATCTAGCCATCTCTTTACTTATGTATAGAGTATTAACGCTATAATAGTATTAGGGAAAATCATTTATATGTAAGGAGCAATTATGAAGTTAGAAATTATCGATATTGGCTCTAATTCGGTGCGTTTATTATTGGCTACCTATGAGAATAATGAGTGGCGTTATGAGCCTAAGCAGTTGTGGACTACCCGTTTAGGTCAACGAAATACAGATGGTACCTTGCGAGCTGAATCCATGGAAGCATCCTATCAAGCCTTTACGGATATACAAAAAATAGCAAATGAATACGGTGCTGACTATTGCTTTGGTTTTGCGACGAGTGCTGTTCGTGAAGCAGCCAATGGACTTGCATTTATGGAACGTATTAATGAATACTGTCCTATGGAGTGGCGAATTTTATCTGGTGCTGAGGAGGCTATTTATGGTTTTAATGGTGCGTTAGGAGATCAATTAAAGGATGGACGTCATTATACGACCATCGATATTGGTGGAGGTAGTACAGAACTTGCATTAGGTAACAAGGACGGAGTGTACTGGAGTCGTTCTTATCCTGTGGGAGCGGTACGCCTTCAATCTATATCTGACGAAGGGCCTCAACGAGTGTGGGAGGAAACTCGTTTTCTTTGGGACCCGATGAGGATTGAAGGTGAATTTGGTGAATTTATCGGTATTGGAGGAACCCTAACAACCTTGGCTGCTATTGATTTAGGTTTAGACCATTATGATGGCACAAAGGTACAAGGTCATAAATTGAGCCGTGAAACAGTGGAAGGCATTATTATGAAATTGCGGTATATGAGTCGTGATGAGAGACTACAAGTAAAAGGTTTACCCGCTGGGCGTGCCGACATTATTGTTGCTGGGGCAGAGATTTTAACGTCCTTTATGGATTCCTATGAGGTCCCTCATGTATTTGTGAGCGACCAAGATGGTATGGAGGCGATGGCCCGTGAATGTGAAAGCACTCATTCGAACCGTTAATCACACTTTAAAATTACATGATATATTTCCTGAGAATTGTCGTATCTTGGTAGCTTGTTCTGGTGGTCCTGATTCGATGGCTTTATTGCATTTATTGCAAGATATTGCTACACATCGCCATACAGTATATGAGCTTGGAGTTGCTATCGTAGATCATTGTATTCGTCTTGAAAGTAAGGATGAGGTCCTATGGTTACGAAATCAAGCGGACGTGCTAGGACTGCCATTTTATACGGCTGTCTTTGACGTGCCTAAATTGAGTCAAGCTCAAAAGCTATCAGAGGAAACTATAGGCCGCCAAGTTCGGTATCAATGGCTAACCGGTATAGCACAGTCTGAGGGGTATGACTATATTGCAGTAGCTCATCATAAAGATGACCAAGCAGAATCAATTTTAGCACATCTTATTAGAGGGACTGGACTTAATGGTTTGACAGGCATGGCCGTTGTTAGTAATGATTATATTGTTCCAGTAGTAAGACCTCTGTTAGATGTCACAAAAGAAGAATTACTTCTATATTTAAAAGAGAAAGATATTTCTTACTGTATAGATAGTACAAATGAGGATGTGCGATATCAAAGAAATAGAATTCGTCATCGCATTATACCTGAGTTAAAAGCCATTAATCCTATCGTTATCGATGCTATAGTAAGGCTAGGGGCTTCTGTACGCGAAGACATTTCTCTTATTTCTAATTTAACGGATATGGCGTTTGATGAGTTAGTAACTATCTCTGATGAGGGCGCGTTTATATCTCGTAGGGGGTTACGTAAGAAGCCGTTGGCTATCCAACGTCGATTGTGGCAAAGACTGGTGAGCATCTTTGATCCTGAAATCAAGCTTACCACTGCTCATCAAGAGCAATTACTCGACATTGTTAACACTGGGGAAAAGAAAACTTTCAATATAAAAAGTATAAAAGTAAGTGCTCAATGTGATACAATAAAAGTATATTGCAAACATTAATATGAATTGCGGAGGTCATATAGATGCATCAAGATGCAAAAGATATTTTATATACAGAGGAACAATTAAAGGCACGTGTGGCTGAATTAGGTCATCAAATCAGTGCTGACTATAAAGGGGAATCCGTAGTTCTCGTAGGGGTATTGAAAGGTGCTATCGTTTTTTTTACAGATTTAGCTCGTTCTATCGATGAGAATGTGGATGTAAGCTTCGATTTTATTTCTTGCTCTAGCTATGGCAGCGGTACAACAAGTACAGGGGTAGTTCGAATTTTAAAAGATTTGGATCGCTCTGTAGAAGGAAAGCATGTACTCGTTGTAGAAGATATTGTAGATACGGGTACAACATTACATTACTTGCTAGAAAATTTACATGCCCGTGGAGCTAAAAGTGTACGCCTTGCAGCGTTATTGAATAAGCCTGAACGCCGTAAAATGGATGTAGAAGTAGACTATGTAGGCTTTGTC
Source organism: Veillonella parvula (assembly GCF_018378075.1). Classification (GTDB taxonomy): domain Bacteria; phylum Bacillota; class Negativicutes; order Veillonellales; family Veillonellaceae; genus Veillonella; species Veillonella parvula_K. Next base: position 65,674 of record NZ_JAGZYE010000007.1, on the reverse strand, counting down.
ATTCCTGACTACTTTGTTATCGGCTATGGTTTAGACTATGCAGAAAAATATCGACACTTACCTTATATAGGTATTTTAAAGGAAGAAATGTATCAAGATTAAAAATATGATATAATATATGAGTGCATCTCTCAACGAGATGTACTCAATTCGTTTATGCCACTAAACTATTATTGAAAGGGGTAATATTTTGGGTCGATTTACTAAAAATATCGTCCTTTATTTACTTATCATTGCCGCTTTCGTTATCGCCATTGACGCTTTCTCTGGTCAAAGTGCGAATAAATCTGAACTCAGTTATACAGGATTTATTCAACAAGTACAACAGAAAAAGGTTGAGTCCGTAACGATTACCAATGATCATGGTATTAAAGGTAAACTAAAAAATGGAACAGAATTCAATTCTTATGCGCCAACTGATGAAACATTAATCAAAACTTTACAAGATAATGGTGTAGAAATTACTGCAGCTCCACCTGAGCAACCTGCTTGGTGGATGAGCTTGTTAGGTTCTGCTATTCCGATTATCATCTTGGTAGTATTATTCTTCTTCATCATGCAACAAACGCAAGGTGGCGGTGGCCGAGTGATGAACTTTGGTAAAAGCCGTGCTAAATTGATGGGTGAAGGCAATGTAAAGGTTAGCTTCAAAGATGTAGCTGGCGCTGAAGAAGCAAAACAAGAATTAGAAGAAGTAGTAGAGTTCTTAAAGGATCCAGGCAAATTTACAACTATCGGTGCTAAAATTCCGAAAGGTGTATTATTGGCAGGACCTCCAGGTACAGGCAAAACATTACTTGCTAAAGCTGTTGCTGGTGAAGCAGGGGTACCATTCTTTACGATTTCTGGTTCTGACTTTGTAGAGATGTTCGTTGGTGTTGGTGCTTCTCGTGTGCGTGATCTTTTCACACAAGCGAAAAAGAACGCCCCATGTATCATCTTTATAGACGAAATTGATGCGGTTGGTCGCCAACGTGGTGCCGGCCTTGGTGGTGGTCACGATGAACGTGAACAAACATTAAACCAATTGCTCGTTGAAATGGATGGCTTTGGTGCCAACGAAGGTATTATTACTATCGCTGCAACAAACCGCCCAGATATTCTAGATCCTGCACTTTTACGTCCAGGTCGTTTTGACCGTCAAGTTATTGTAGGTCGTCCAGACCTACGCGGCCGTGAAGCAATTTTGAAAGTTCATGCTCGTAATAAGCCTTTGGCTGATGATGTAGACTTGAAAATAATTGCGAAGAAAACTCCAGGCTTTACTGGTGCAGACTTGAGCAATTTGTTAAATGAAGCAGCTCTTTTGGCGGCTCGTCTTAACAAAAAAGTAATTACTATGGCTGAAGTTGAAGAAGCCAGTGAAAAAGTTAGTATGGGACCTGAACGCCGCAGTCATATTGTGAGCGATAAGGATCGTAAATTGACAGCATACCATGAATCTGGTCATGCTATCGTGGCACATCTATTGCCTCATGCAGATCCTGTTCATAAAGTAACGATTATTCCTCGTGGTGCAGCTGGTGGCTACACTATGATGCTTCCTACTGAGGAACAAAACTACAAAACAAAATCTCAATTATTAGCAGATATTCGAGTTGCTCTTGGTGGTCGAATTGCAGAAGCCTTGATTTTAGATGAAATCAGTACAGGCGCTTCTGGGGACCTTCAAAGTGTAACTAATACTGCTCGCGCTATGGTAACGCGTTGGGGGATGAGCGATGAGCTTGGTCCTATCGTGTTTGGTGAACAACAAGAACAAATCTTCTTAGGAAAAAACCTAGGCCATGAGCGCAACTATAGTGAAGAAATCGCTGCGAAAATCGACTCTGAAATTCATCGTATCGTAGAAGAAGCTTATAAAGATGTAACAAAACTTCTTAGCGATAATGAAAAATTCTTACATGACATGGCAAATGCTTTGTTAGAAGAGGAAACAATCGATGCGAAAGCGGTAGATAATCTTTACAAATATGGTACAACAAAAGAACCTGAAGCTGAGGAGCCTAAAGTAGCTTCTGAAGTAGAAGGTAGCGTAGTACCAGAGAGTGTTGATGCTAAAGAAATAACTAGTACTGTAGCAGATCCTAGTGAAGCATCATCTAATGAAATTAAATAATGGATTTTGTCCAAATGAAAAAGAGCTAGCCTTTTTAGAAGGCTAGCTCTTTTTTACTGTCCATCGTTTATATGACGTGTGGCAAGAAGTTCTGTCATGCGTTGTTCTTTTAGTTTTTGCAAATATTTTTGTGCCAAAACATTTGGTATAGCTACACCGATTGCTATAGCTATAGTTGTAAATGTGCCAGTTACACCATTTTGTATCATAAGGATTAGACTAGCATCATTTAATGCATTGATGTGTAACATGTCGAAGAGAAATCGGTAGTACAGTATACCGGGCATTAATGCGATGGCAGACGGCACGACAATGATAGTGCTAGATGTTTTTAACCAAGTAGAAACTTTTACAAAAATAATACTCATAATGGCAGCACCAATAAAGGTAGCACCTGGTGTAGAAAATCCTAATTCTACGGATAGTATATTGCGAATACATACACATAGTACGCCACCAATACCAATGGATACTAATAGTCTGACAGGAGCATTAAAAAGTACCGCAAAAGCAGCTGCAGCTGTAAAAGAACCGATAACTTGCTCAATGGAAATAACATGAGGTTTAATATCAACAAAATTAAATGCTGGTGCAGGGCTAAAGTAGAGTGCCATGGCCATACCTAAAGTCATGCTACCCACGATGAGTAATGTTCTAATAGCGCGTGTCATACCCGATAAAATATGATTATTAATGATATCGATGACACAATTGATCAATGGTACCCCAGGAATCATGAACAAGGTACAGCAAACGAGTACATATAGTAAGGATTCATTATTTACATGACTATAAAAAGCGTAAGCCGATATCATGGCACCAAATCCGCCTAATGCGATTCCTACATATTCATTAAGCCCTAATCTGCCTGATAGGGTGCGCGTAAAATAACCAATACTAGAACATATGATGGTAACGATGAATGCGATAATATCGCCACTGTAAAGGTATGCAAGACCTGCCGAACCTAGTGCACAAGCTAGTCCTTTTATCCAGTTTGGATACGTTGGTATAGTTGTATCCAGTTTGGCAATTAGTCGTTCATAGGTCGTTAGTGAGTAATGTCGCTCAAAGGCGCGCCATGTGAGCTTTGATACGGCATTGATCATAGCCATATTCGGAATATGAACTGGTGTTTTTCTGAAGACTGTTATGGATCGTTCTTTGTGTAATAGATTGACCATAATAGTGGTATATGAAATATGGATATTTAAGTAATCATGAGGAATTCCCATAAATGTTGCGGCTTTTAGCATTTCCTCAATGATTCGATTTGTATTTGCCCCACATTCCATTAGTAACTTCCCTATATTGAGTAGTACATCCAGTTTTCGATGAATATGGATAAAAGGGTTCTCTAAAACTTGATTTTTCTCTTCTAATGTAAACTGTTTCATATATCTCTCCGAAGGATAATAGATAGCATTATTGTTATCTATTTTTTTATGTATACCTTTATACTATATACATTATAACATTAATTATTTTAAATAATCCTTGCATTTTACAAGGTACACTTGTACAATCGAATTGTAAACCTAGGTTGACAAAGAAAGGGGCTCTAAACTATGCGTGATGAAGTGCTAGAATTCTTGAGACAAAACCAAGGTAGTTTCGTATCGGGACAAGATATGTCCGAAGCCTGCCATGTTTCGCGCACAGCTATTTGGAAACATATCAAGGCGTTACGTCAAAAAGGCTACAAAATTGAATCTTATACCAAGAGAGGGTATCGATTATTGGAAGAACCTGATTTGTTGAGCCCCTTGGCAATGAAACAAATCTTAAAAACAGATGTATTTGGTAAACGATATGTTTATATGGATACCACGGAGTCTACGAACTTAGAAGCTCGTCGTTTAGCTCAACAAGGTGCAGAAGAAGGTACGGTTGTGGTTACTGAGGAACAGGCTGCTGGTCGTGGGCGTTTATCTCGCGGTTGGTATTCTCCATTTGGCAAAGGCTTGTGGTTTAGCTTGATTTTACGGCCTGATTTTCCACCTGTAGAGGCTCCAAAGTGTACTTTGATGGCTGCTGTAGCTTTGACGAAGGCATTTCATAAGATGGGGCTCACCGATGCGGGGATAAAGTGGCCTAATGATATTCTTGTGAATGGTCGTAAGCTAGTAGGTATTTTGACAGAAATGTCTGGTTCTATGGAAGAAATTTCTCATATTGTAATGGGCATTGGGGTCAACGTAAAAACAAAACAAGAAGAATTACCAGAAGAGTTGAAATTAATTGCTACATCCCTTGCGATGGAAGATATTGATATTGAGCGCACAGAAGCATTTAGACTTATATTAGAAGAATTAGAACATCAATATTATGAAGTGCTCGATAGCGGCTTTGAAGAAACCCTTAATGAATGGAGGCAATTATCTGTTACGCTCGGTGAAGAAATTGAAGTGCGTGCTCCTGGCAATACCTATGAAGGGGTAGCTACAGATATTGATGAAGATGGTAATTTATTAGTAAGAATCTCAGATGGGACAATTAAACGTATTGTGGCAGGGGACGTATCAATTCGTCCACGTAAATAGGAGGCATTAATGTTATTAGTAATTGATGTGGGAAACACCAATATTGTTCTCGGTGTATACGACAAGACAGAACTTGTGGGTCACTGGCGTATTTCCACAGATCGGGTCCGTACCACCGATGAATATGGCATGCTGATGATGAACTTATTCTTTCACGACCGTAAGGTTGATGTAAAAGATATTAATGCTATCATTATTTCCTCGGTTGTACCACCATTAATGCCTACATTAGAGCGCGTGTGTTTGCGCTACTTTAATGTAAATCCTCTTATTGTAGGTCCAGGTACTAAAACTGGCATCGCTATTAAGTATGATAATCCTCGTGAAGTAGGGGCTGACCGTATTGTAAATGCTGTAGCAGCACATGAGCTTTATAAGGGCGATTTAATTATCATCGATTTTGGTACGGCTACAACTTATTGTGCGGTACAAGGTAATGGCGATTATATGGGCGGGGTTATTACTCCAGGGGTAACAATTTCTGCAGAGGCTTTATTCCAACGGGCGGCCAAATTACCTCGTATCGATGTGAGAGACCCTGGGCAAGTCATTTGCCGGAATACGGTGTCTTCTATGCAATCTGGTATGTTCTACGGTTATGTAGGTCAAGTAGAAGGCCTCGTGTCTCGTATGAAAGCGGAAATGGGAAATCATGTAACTGTAGTGGCTACAGGTGGTTTGGCACAGCTTATTAGCAGTGCTACAGACTGCATTGACCATGTAGAACCTATGCTTACATTAGAAGGCTTACGCCTTATTTACGAAAGAAATAAATAATGCTACTATAATATAGTTACGTATAGGTAACGAAGTAGTGTACATTCGGGTACAGCTTATGCTGTACCTTTTTTATTAAGGGAAATAGAATTATATGAATAATAAACAGTGGCAAATTGGGGCTGTCAAAATTGATGGTCAAGCCATATTAGCGCCTATGGCAGGGGTTAGCGATATTGCGTATCGACTACTGGCCAAAGAACAAGGTGCAGCCTTGGTATGTACCGAAATGGTCAGTGCTATGGGTATTAAATATAAGAATGAACGTACTCATGAATTATTGCGCATTGAAGAGGCAGAACGTCCTGTATCCATGCAAATTTTTGGCTCTAATCCAGAAGCAATCGCTTTGGGGGCTAAGGTTGTGGCCGATGCGGGTGCCGATATTGTAGATATAAACATGGGCTGTCCTGTAAAAAAGGTAGTTACCTCTGGCGATGGTTCGGCACTTATGAAAAATCCTGATCTAGCGGCGCGTGTTGCAGAAGCCGCTGTTGAGGCTGTTGATGTACCTGTTACTGTAAAAATGCGTATCGGTTGGGATAGTGACTCTATTAATGTTGTGGATTTTGCAAAACGCATTGAGTCTACAGGTGTGGCTGCTATAGCCGTACATGGGCGTACAAAGGAGCAAATGTATAGTGGACATGCGGACTGGTTTTATATTAAGGCTGTGAAAGAAGCGGTATCTGTACCCGTACTTGGCAATGGTGATATTGTGAATCCTGAAGATGCTAAGCAAATGCTTGATGAAACCGGTTGTGATGCTGTAATGGTAGGCCGTGGTGCACAGGGGAATCCTTGGATCTTTGGTCGTATTCATCATTATTTAGCCACTGGTGAAGTATTGCCGGCTCCGACCGATATAGAGCGTCTAGATATGTTATTAAAGCATTTTGACTTGTTATGCCAATACAAAGGTGAAAGTATGGCCGTTAAGGAGATACGCACTCATGCGGGCTGGTATATGAAGGGACTTCCGGAATCTGCATATTGGCGCAATCGAGTGAATACAATTCATACTGTAACGAGCTTTCACAATGAGCTAGAATCATATCGCAAAATACTGTCCGAAGGGTAGTCAGATTGACAAATAAATAGTATTTTTATATAATGATTGAGATAATTTAGAAACAAGAGATAAGGTGTCATCTTATTATGACACTTTTTCTTATTATTTATATGTAGAAAGAGTGGGGTACCCATGGCAGACGTAAAAGAAACATTACTCACCGCCGAAGGTTTAAAGAAGTTAGAAGAAGAATTAGCGTACTATAAATCTGTACGCCGTATTGAAGTATCTGAACGTATTAAAACTGCTATTGAATATGGCGATATCAGTGAAAACTCTGAATATGATGATGCAAAAAATGAACAAGCTTTTATTGAAGGTCATATTGTAGAGTTAGAGAATAAGATTAACACTGCGAAGATCATCGATGAATCTGTAAAAGGTGACGTTGTATCTGTAGGTAGTAAAGTTACTGTACTTGACACTATGTACAACGATGAATTGGAATATGTTATCGTTGGTTCCTCTGAAGCGGATCCATTTAACAATCGTATCTCTAATGAATCTCCTGTAGGTAAAGCTATTTTGGGAAAACGTAAGGGCGATGAAGTAGAGGTTTCCACACCAGATGGTCCTGTAACATTCAAAGTGTTAGCAATCCAATAATTTACAATTACCGACAAAGAGGCGATAACATGAGTGAAGAAATTAAAAATATACAAGAAGAGCTGAATGAGCAAATGCAAATTCGCCGCGATAAATTAGCCGAATATGAAGCTGATGGTATTTACCCATTCGGCCAACGTTTTGTCGTAAAAGATTACGCAAAAGATATTAAAGAAGACTTCTTCTTGAAATATGATGGTCAGCCTGTAGTTATTGCAGGTCGTTTGATGACAATCCGTTCCCATGGTAAAACGGCATTTGCGAATATTCGTGATAAATCTGGTGATATTCAAGTATACTTCCGTAAAGATGTTTTGGGCGAAGAGGCTTATAAATACGTTAAAATGCTTGATATAGGTGATATCATCGGCGTAGAAGGTCACGTATTTAAAACTCATACAGGTGAAGTTACCATTAAAGTTAACAAATTAACATTGTTATCTAAGTCTTTACGTCCATTACCAGAAAAATGGCATGGATTAAAGGATACAGAACTTCGTTACCGTCAACGTTATGTTGATTTGATTGTAAATCCTGAAGTACGTGATACATTTGTAAAACGCTCTCAAATCGTTGCTAAAATTCGTGAATACATGATGCGTGATGGCTTCATGGAAGTGGAAACACCGATGATGCATGCTATCCCTGGTGGTGCTGCTGCACGTCCATTCATCACTCACCATAATGCGCTTGATATCGATATTTATATGCGTATTGCACCAGAATTGTACCTCAAACGTTTAATCGTTGGTGGTATGGACCGCGTGTTCGAAATGAACCGTTGCTTCCGTAACGAAGGTATCGATAATCGTCATAATCCAGAGTTTACTACTATCGAATCGTACCAAGCCTATGGCGATGTAGAGGATGCCATTCGCTTAACAGAAAATCTTGTGTCCTACTGTGCTCAAGAAGTACTTGGTACACAAGAAATTACATACCAAGGTACAGAAATTAATTTGACTCCTCCTTGGAATCGTATCACAATGGCTGAAGGTGTAAAAAAATACACTGGTGAAGATTTTGATGCAGTCACAACTATAGAAGAAGCTCGTGCTATTGCTGATCGCTTAAATGTAGAATACACAGAAAATGATGGTATTGGTAAAATCTTAAATCTTTGCTTCGAAGATTATGTAGAAGAAAACTTGATTCAGCCAACTATCGTATATGGTCATCCTAAAGAGATTTCTCCACTTGCTAAAGCAAGTCGTGAAAATCCATTGGCTACAGAACGTTTTGAAGCTTTCATCTATGGTCGTGAATTGGCAAATGGCTTCTCCGAGTTAAATGATCCAATCGACCAAAAACAACGTTTCTTGGATCAATTAAAAGAACGTGAAGCGGGCGATGATGAAGCTCACCGCATGGATGAAGACTTCGTTACAGCTCTTGAATACGGTTTACCTCCAACAGCTGGTCTTGGTGTTGGTATCGACCGTCTTGTTATGTTCTTAACAGACTCTGCATCTATTCGAGATGTATTATTGTTCCCATTGATGAAACCAGAAGCTCCTAAGCATTTTGAAGCTGAAGAAGATTAATTCTAAAGCTCACTACCGTGTATGGTGGTGAGCTTTTTGCTGTTTAGCATACAAAAAAAATCGATATAAAGCCCGTATCAAACACTTTGATACGGGCTTTTATCAACTCTTATAATGTTGATTAATAAATATATGAAGTGTGATTAGATATACAATATAAAAATGGTGTACGGATTATCTATGATTACATTATGATATACATAAAAAATTTTGATTTACTTTGTGATGAAATAAAAGAACATGGATATATAGTATTTATCGTTGATTTTCCAATATTATAGAGATATATGTGATTAAATTTACACATACCTGTAATAGTATAGATTATACATTTAAATCATGCACAATGTATAATTATGATATATGTGTATAATTAAACACTTTTAAATGAAAAATTCAGATGTTAAGATAGAAATATAGATACGTGAATTACCTTTAAAACAAGGAGGTGTATTTAGTAAAGGTGAATTCATTAATAAATTTTATAAATCAACCCTATGTGTAAGTTATATTCTTTAAATTATCGTTGTTAACATAATTTAGGAGGAAACACATCATGAAACATTTAAAAATTGCTTTCTCTCATAAGGCGCAATTCTACTTCGGTTCTATGGAAGGGCGTACAAATGTGGAGCTTAGTCAAACTGATTTTACCGATGTGGGGGCCATCGTCATTAGCGAGTCCGATACAGATGTACTTGAAAATGAGTTGGTACAATCCTTTGGTATACCGGTTTTCTTGGTTGTGTTTGATAAGTCTGTAGATATTTCTCCTTTTATCGGTAAGGTGGAACGTGTTATCGACGGATCAACTACAAATTTTGATTTATATAAACGACAGATTGAAGCGGCTGCTGCAAAATATGAAGCATCTATGTTACCGCCATTCTTCCAGGCCTTGGCAAATTACGTAGAGGACGGTAATTCTCAATTTGACTGCCCGGGGCATCAAGGGGGGCAATTCTTCTGCAAGCATCCTGCAGGACGTGCTTTCTATGATTTCTTCGGAGAAAATGTATTCCGCGCCGATCTTTGTAATGCGGACGTTAAGTTAGGTGATCTTCTGATTCATGAAGGTTCCGCAGTTGAGGCTCAGCAACATGCTGCACAGGTGTATAATGCGGACAAAACATATTTTGTATTGAACGGAACATCATCTTCTAATAAGGTCGTGTTAAATGCATTACTTACTCCTGGGGACATTGTTTTATACGATCGCAATAATCATAAATCGATTTGTCACGGGTCGCTCGTCATGTCCGGCGCAACACCTGTATATCTTGAAACGGCACGTAATCCGTTCGGGTCCATCGGCGGTATCTTAGAACATTGCTTTGATGAAAAATATATTCGCAAGCTGATTGCTGAAAAAGATCCTAAGAAAGCAAAGGCAAAGCGGCCTATCCGGTTGGCGGTTATTCAATTGGGAACGTATGACGGGACCATTTATAATGCGCGTCAGGTAGTCGATAAAATCGGACATCTCTGTGATTATATCTTCTTTGATTCCGCTTGGGTCGGCTATGAACAGTTTATCCCTATGATGAAAGACTGCAGTCCGTTGCTTTTGGAACTTGGTCCTGATGATCCTGGTATCCTGGTATCTCAATCCGTTCATAAGCAGCAGGCGGGCTTCTCACAGACATCTCAGATTCATAAGAAGGATAAGCATATTAAGGGGCAAGACCGCTATGTAAATCATAAACGTTTGAATAATGCGTTTATGATGCATGCCTCTACATCACCGTTCTATCCGTTGTTTGCAGCCCTTGACGTAAATGCAAAAATGCATGAAGGCGAAGCGGGTAAAAAATTATGGATTGAATGTGTGGAAACGGTTATCGAAGCTCGTAAAGCCGTATTGAAACACTGTAAATATCTACGTCCGTTAGTACCACCGGTTGTACATGGTAAAAAGTGGGAAGACGGCGACACAAAGAAAATGGCACAGGATGTGGATTACTTCGCATTTGAACCGGATGCGAAATGGCATTCCTTTAAAGGCTATGGCAAAGGTCAATATTTCATAGATCCTTGTAAATTTCAATTGATTACACCGGGTATTAATGTGGAAACGGGTGAATACGAAGATTTCGGTATTCATGCCAATATTCTTGCAAACTACTTGCGTGAAAACGGAATCATTCCTGAAAAATGTGACTTGAATACCATTCTGTTCTTGATGACACCGGCGGAAACAAAGACGAAGATGGATGATTTAGTGGCGCAACTTGTCCGATTTGAACAATTGATTGAAGCTGATGCACCTATGCAAGATGTATTGCCGTCCATTTATTACAGCCACTTGGATAAATACAAGGGATATCACATTCGTCAGCTATGTCAGGAAATGCATGACTTCTATAAAGACCGGAATGTAAGTATCTTGCAACAACGATTGTTCTTATATGATTACTTCCCGGAATATGTTATGAATCCTCAGGAAGCTAATTTTGAATTCCAGCGCGGCAAAGGTGAACTTGTACCGTTGAGCGAAGCGGAAGGGCGCATCGCTCTTGAAGGTGCGCTTCCTTATCCTCCAGGGGTATTGTGCGTACAACCGGGCGAATGTTGGTCAAAAACTGCTTGTGATTACTTCTTGGCGTTGGAAGAAGGCATCAACAAATTACCTGGATTTGCTCCGGAAATTCAAGGCGTATACATTACGGAACAGCCGGATGGAACGAAGAAAGCATTCGGTTATGTGTTGAAAAAAGAATTTGAAAAATAATTCCTCTGTGTACCGTCGGAGGTTTTCCGGCGGTACAATACACAAGATAAAAGGAGGTAACTATGAGTACAGGCAAAAATAAGATGTCCGTATTGCAGCTTACAATTTTGACCGCTGTAAATATGATGGGCTCAGGTATTATCATGCTGCCTACAAAATTGGCGCAGGTAGGATCATTGTCAATCGTATCATGGCTGATTACAGCTGTAGGTTCCATGTGTTTGGCCTATGCTTTTGCAAAGTGCGGTATGTACAGTCGTAAAGGCGGCGGTATGGGCGGTTATGCCGAATATTCCTTTGGCAAGGCGGGGAACTTCATGGCGAATTATACGTATGGCGTGTCTCTTTTAATCGCCAATATTGCTATCGCTATTTCAGCCGTAGGCTATGCGGCGACCTTTGCAGATGTTACGTTGACTCCGTTGTTGACCGGTATTTATACGATTGTCACATTGTGGTTGGCGACGACGTTGAATTTCGGTGGTGCCAGCATCACGGGACGTGTATCCAGCTTTACGGTATGGGGTGTTATTGCACCGGTTATCGTAATCAGTACAGTCGGTTGGGCTTATTTCTCAACAGATATGTATGTGGCGAACTGGAATGTTAATAATATGCCGTTCGGCGAAGCGGCAACTAATTCCATCGCTATGACTTTATGGGCATTTCTTGGCCTTGAGTCCGCCTGTGCAAATGCGGATGCCGTAGATAATCCTGAAAAGAATGTACCGAAAGCAGTTCTCGGTGGTACATTAGGGGTTGCAGTTATTTATATCGTATCCACCAATATGATCTTTGGTATTGTTCCTGCAAATGAACTCGTTAACAGTAATGCACCGTTTGGTTTGGCCTTTGCATCCATGTTTAACGGTGTAGCCGGTAAAATCGTTATGGGTCTTATGGTTATGTCGTGTTTCGGATCTTTACTCGGATGGCAGTTTACCATTGCCAATGTATTTAAAGGTGCTGCGGACGAAGGATATTTCCCTAAATTATTCAGCAAGATTACATCTAAAGATGCACCTGTAGTTGGTATGGTAACGATTACAATCATTCAATCCTTCCTCAGCTTGATGACAATCAGTCCATCTTTGAGTGAACAGTTTGAAACGCTCGTTAATTTAGCGGTTGTAACGAATATCATTCCATACCTCTTGTCGATGGGGGCTATCATCGTGTTGATGAAAGCTACGGGCCGCAGTGGCGGCGAATTGAAGGGGACAACCTTTATCGCTTTCATTGGCTCCATTTATAGCTTATATGCGCTATATGCATCCGGTCTTGAAGCAATGACATATGGTGCCATTGTAACCTTTGCGGGCTGGACCTTGTACGGCTTTGTATCGGACCGATTTGATTTGGAACGAAATCTCGGGAAATAGTCTTTATACGATGCGCCTCCTGAGGGAGGCGCATTGTTAGGATGTTTATTTATTATTTATTATTTATTATTTATTATTGACAGTATATAAAAATAATTTTATACTTAAACTAAGACATATTTGTTCGGTACATATTTTATACAATTGATATATATAATTTCATAGTAAGACTATACCTTGTATACCCTTGACATGATGGGTCAAGGCTTTCTAGCGGGAACCGATATTCACGACTACAAGAGCTATTTTGTGATGCTCTTGTAGTCGTTTTTATTTATTTTCTTCTCTTTAAGTTAGGAGGTAAGTAAGATGAATTCGATGTCGAATGAGAGTGTGAGACACGGACAGGACCGGTGCTGGCTTGATAAATTTTTCAAGCTGTCTCAGCATGGTACGAATGTGCGTACCGAGATTTTTGCGGGCATAACTATGTTCATCGCTTCCGTATATATTTTAGCGGTTATACCGAATTTGCTGGTTGCATCCGGTATGCCTCATGAAAGTACGGTTGCGGCAGTTATTTTGACGACCGCATTTACGACAATTTTAATCGGTTTAGTAGCGAACGTTCCGGTTATCGTCGCTCCGGGACTAGGACTTAGCGCATTCTTCGCCTATACCATATGCGGATCGATGGGACTGACCTGGCAGACCGCACTAGGTGCCGTATTTATTTCCGGTGCTGTCTTTATTGTTTTGACAATAACGCGTATTTTGAATCTTATCATCGACGGTATTCCCAAGGTACTTAAAACATCTATTGGTGTCGGTATAGGTCTCTTTATTGCTTTTATCGGATTTAAAAATGCTCATATTATCGTAGCGGATAAGGCCACATTCGTAACACTTGGCAATATGCAGGATCCTGCGGTATTGTTGACATTGGCCGGTTTGCTCATCACCAGTGTGCTCTTAGCCAAGCAGGTGAGGGGCGGTTTGTTGTTGGGTATGATTATCACGACTGTTGCGGCCATGATTTTCGGTTATACAAAGGTCCCTGAAACTAGTGCGGATATTTTCAACTTGGTGCCGCCATTTCCTGTGGATACATTTGCTCAATTGGATGTGATGAGTGCTATTAAATATGGATTTTTGTCTATTATTTTCTCTATTACAATTGTAGATATGTTTGATAACATCGGTACGCTTATCGGTGTCACGCGAAAAGCGAATCTCGTTGATGCGGACGGTAAATTTAAACGGTTAAATCATGCATTACTATGTACATCTATAGGTGCCGCGGCCGGTGCAATCATCGGTACGTCTACGGTAACTTCCTATATTGAAAGTGCGGCCGCTGTTGCCGATGGTGGACGTACGGGTCTTACGGCATGCGTAACGGGTATATTATATTTAATCGCTCTGTTTTTTGCGCCATTATTCTTATTGGTACCTGCTCAAGCAACAGCTCCGGTACTCGTTATCGTAGGTGTATTTATGATGAGTGAAGTGACGCATATCGACTTCGGTGATTTTACGGAAGCGTTGCCTGCATTTTTAACGATTCTTCTTATGCCGCTTACCTTCAGTATTGCGCAAGGTTTATCCTTCGGTTTTATCTCTTATACATTGGTGAAACTTATTACAGGACGTCGTAAGGAAATCCATCCTGTTATGTATGTAATGACCATTGCTTTCATCATACATTTTGCTATATAAGCTGTGAGAGTCGGGATTGTTATATGTGTTTTTATTGTTGAGAGAGTAGCATCGAGCAATTATAGTTCATTGTAGTTGACGTACGTATATTACGGTTAAGCGGTATTGTTGAAAAGAGGAGATTATTCGATGAATTCCGTTTATATAGTAAAAGGTAATATTATTTATACATCACGACCAGCGGAGTTTGCAGTGATTCCAAACGGCTATATGATTGTGCGTGACGGTCGTATCGCATATTGTGGTGAAAGTATTCCCTCCGAATTTGAGTCGTATCCGGTTGAGGACTACGGGGATAATTTAATTATTCCCGGATTTGTCGATACCCATGCTCATGCGCCTCAATTTTGCAATCGAGGCCTTGGCATGGATAAAGAATTGCTGCCTTGGCTTGAAACGTATACATTTCCGGAGGAGGCGAAGTTTTCGGATTTAGACTACGCAAAGACGGTATATAGCGCTTTTGTTAACGAATTATGGCGTTACGGTACAACGCGCAGTATTTTATTTGGCACTATTCATAAAGAAAGCACATTGCTATTGATGAGGTTGCTTTCAGAAGCCGGCCTATCCGCTTTTGTAGGCAAGGTTAATATGGATCGGAACAGTCCCGATTATCTGATTGAGGATACGGACCAGTCCTTACATGATACGAGAGTATGGCTTGAAGAGGCTCGACAGTTTGGACCGCTCGTACGACCTATTGTAACCCCTCGCTTTGTGCCATCCTGTACGAGCCGCCTGATGAGTGGTCTCGGAGATTTAGCGGTGGAGTATAATGTGCCAATTCAATCGCATTTATCTGAAAATCATGGTGAGATTGAATGGGTTCATTCACTTCATCCGGATTCCTCCAGTTATACGGATGTATACTGTGAACATCGTCTGATGGGTACAGTGCCGACGGTCATGGCTCATTGTATTCATCTGAGCGATGAAGAAATGGAGCGGATGCATGAAACGAAGACGATGGTGGCACACTGTCCGTATTCTAACGTGAATTTGTCCAGCGGCATTGCACCTATACGAAAATTATTGAATCATGGTATTTCCATTGCACTGGGATCAGACATTTCAGGAGGCCATGACATCAGTATGGCTAAGGTTTTGACCGAAGCCGTGGGTTTGTCAAAGATGAAGTGGGCCGAGGTGGATGCCAGCTATGCATCGCTTACATTACCGGAAGCTTTCTATATGGCGACTAAGGGAGGCGGACAATTCTTTGGTGACGTAGGTAGCTTTGAAACCGGCTATGAATTTGATGCTCTTGTTATCGATGATCATGAATTGTTTGATCCGAATGAACGGAGTATAGAGGAACGTCTGGAACGGTGGCTATATATAGGTGATGATCGCCATATTGTTGGGAGATATGTAGCCGGTAAATTGTTAGATGAGCCTCCGATGGCTATGTAGCTATCATATAATAGAATAAAAGTTCATATGTTAGTGATTATTGAAGGTCCACCGTGCATAAGGTATACGGTGGACTTTTTGTAATACATTTTATACACTTCGATGATTAGTGTATAATAAAGATGTATATAAGTCAGAAAGGAGTGTGCTCAATGGATATATTAGGGGCAAGGCGCTCCATTGAACAGAAACTGCTGATGCAATCCGTAGGGCTTATGGCTTTGGTGGCTGTGAGCGGTACGATAATGGGGATTGTAACGGGATCTAGTGCAGTGTTGTTAGATGGGGTATTCTCCTTCGTTGATGTTGTTATTAAGATTATGATGCTTATGACAGCTAAGTTAGTTGCTAGAGAAACGAGTAAGCGATTCCAATTCGGTTTTTGGCAATTTGAACCTCTGGTGCTCGCCGTGGAGGGCTTTTTTATTCTTCTCATAGTAATTTATGCCTTATCTAGTGGGATTACAGATCTTTTGTCTGGTGGACGTCACGTAGACTTCGGGCCAGCTATTTTCTATGCTATATTCTTTACTGTTGCGGATACTGCTTACTATCTTTATGTACGTCGTATTAATAAAAGTTTGCAGTCTAACTTGATTAAATTTGATAATGTAAGCTGGTATGTCGATGCTTTGTTAGAAGCGGCTATCTTGATTAGTTTCGTTGTAGCTACTATGCTAGAAAGTACTGAATATGCTAGATGGGCTACTTATATTGACCCTATTGTATTAATTATTTTAGCGGTACAGATGATACCCTCTGCATTTCGTATCATTGTGCCATCCATGAAACAAATATTAGGATGGGCACCAACTTCATTGCATAATGAAGTGCAAGAAATTATGGATCGATTTATGGAAAAGTATAATTTTAAAGATTATGTGACGAGCGTGCAAGTATATGGCAATACTCGAATCATTGAAATTGATATTTTAGTTCCTAAAAGTTTTCCATATCAAACCATTGCTGAAATTGATGCTATTCGCAATGAAATTGACCAAGAAATCGGCGGTAACCCAACGGAAAAATGGGTGACCATTTCTTTTACAGGCACGCGTAAATGGATGGCAAAAGATTATTTGCTAGATGAAGAAGAGGATGAATAATATAAAATATTGGTGAGAAGTCTAGTATATAGCACATAATTTAATGATAAATACACCAATATATGGTATACTTAAACGTATTGAATATATTGTGCGTAACATAGTTGGAAAATGAGGTTTATAGTATGTTAGATTTAAAATTTGTCCGTGAAAATATTGATTTAGTGCAACAAAATTTAGATAATCGTCATACAAAAGGCGATCTGAAAACCTTTGTATCCGCTTATGATGAACGTCGTCAATTGATCGGTCGAGTAGAAGAATTAAAAGCGCTTCGCAATTCTGTAACAGAAGAAATTAGCAAATTAAAACGCAACAAAGAAAATGCTGATGAAAAAATCGCAGAAATGAAAAAAGTAGGCGATGAGATTGCTGAGTTTGATAACCGTATTCGCGAAGTGGAAACAAAATTGCGCGATGCGGCATTGATGTTGCCAAATATGTGTGATGCATCTGTTCCTGTAGGGGCCGATGAAGATGAAAATGTGGAGCAACGCAAATGGGGCGAACCACGTCAATTTAATTTTGATGTACAGGCTCATTGGGATTTAGGTGAAAGCCTCGATATCCTTGATTTCAATCGTGCAGGCAAAATGAGTGGAGCTCGCTTTACTGTGTATAAGGGGTTAGGGGCTCGTTTGGAACGCGCTCTTATCAACTTCATGGTGGATCTTCATGTAGATAAACATGGCTATACTGAAATGATGACTCCATATATGGTAACACGTGAAACTTTGACGGGCACTGGGCAATTGCCTAAATTTGCTGAAGATATGTACCATGTAGAGGGAACGGAATATTTCTTGATTCCAACTGCTGAGGTTACATTGACTAATTATCACGGTGGTGAAATTTTGAGCGAAGAGGAATTGCCTAAATACTATACTGCATTCACCGCATGTTTCCGTGCTGAAGCGGGTTCCGCGGGGCGTGATACTCGTGGCCTTATTCGACAACATCAATTTAACAAAGTTGAAATGGTTAAATTAGCTAAACCAGAAGATTCTTTCAAAGAATTAGAAACATTAACAGATAATGCAGAAGAAGTATTGCGCTTATTAGAATTACCGTTCCGTGTTATCACTCTGTGCACAGGTGATATGGGCTTTGGTTCTGCTAAAACCTATGATGTAGAGGTGTGGATGCCTGCACAAGGCAAGTATAGAGAAATTTCCTCTTGCTCTAATATGACTGATTTCCAAGCTCGTCGTGCTAATATTAAATTCCGTCGTGGACCTAAGGGTAAACCGGAATTTGTTCATACATTAAATGGATCTGGCCTTGCAGTAGGGCGTACAGTAGCTGCTATCTTGGAAAACTATCAACAAGCCGATGGGTCCGTTGTAATTCCAAAAGTTCTCGTGCCATACATGGGTGGCGTTGAAGTGATTTCACCGGCTAAATAAGAGGGGGCATTTTATGAGATTCTTTATTGATACAGCAGAATTTGATGAGATTAAAGAGGCCTATGATTTTGGTTTTATTGATGGCGTAACTACAAACCCATCGCTTATCGTGAAAGCTAAACGCGATTTGAAACAAGTTATTTCTGAAATTGTAAACCTTGTTGATGGACCTGTTAGCGCAGAGGTTATTTCCTCTGATGCTGAAGGCATGGTGGCGGAAGCACATGACCTTGTGAAATTAGGCTCTAATGTGGTTATTAAAGTTCCTATGACTCCAGAAGGTCTTAAAGCCGTTGCTATTTTGAGCAAAGAAGGCATTAAAACGAATGTGACTTTGATTTTTTCTGCAAACCAAGCCTTATTAGCTGCTCGTGCAGGTGCAAGTTATGTGAGTCCATTTGTGGGTCGTATTGATGATATCAGCATGGATGGTCTTACATTGATTCAAGATATTACAGATATTTTCGCTATTCATGAAATTGAAACTGAAATTATTGCTGCAAGTGTGAGAACTCCGCTGCATATTATTCAATGTGCTAAAGCAGGTGCTCATATTGCAACTGTTCCATTTAAAGTACTCATGCAAGCTATGAAACATCCGTTGACTGATGCAGGACTTGCAAAATTTATGGAAGATTGGAAACAAGCTAATCAATAAGTTAGAGACTCTAGGTAAGAGTCATATCAATACATAGAGGACTTATAAGGAGGCCCATTATGGATCGTACATTATCTTTGGAATTTGCTCGTGTCGTTGAAGCCGCAGCTTTGCGTAGCGGTCGTTTGCTTGGCCGTGGGCAAAAGGATGCAGCCGATGGTCTTGCTGTAGATGCTATGCGTCAAGCGTTTGATTCTGTTCGCATTTCTGGTACTGTGGTTATCGGAGAAGGCGAAATTGATGAAGCTCCTATGCTTTATATCGGAGAACACGTAGGTGCTGGCGGACCAGAAGTAGATATCGCTGTTGATCCTATTGAAGGGACAAACTTGATTGCTAAAGGTCAAAATGGTGCTATTGCAGTTATGGCGATTGCAGAAAAAGGTGGCTTGTTACATGCACCGGATATGTACATGGAGAAACTTTGTGTTGGTCCTCGAGGTGCAGGTGCTATCGATATTACGAAATCTTTGACCGAAAATATCAAAAATGTAGCGGCTAAAATGGAACGTAATGTAGATGAAATCACGTTGGTTATGCTTGATCGTGAGCGTCATCAAGGCTTGATGAAAGAGGCTCGTGAAGTAGGGGCTCGTATTATGCTCATTTCTGATGGTGATGTTAATCCAGCTATGGAATGTTGTATCGAAGGTTCTGGGGTGCACATGGTTGTAGGTACTGGTGGTGCACCTGAAGGTGTATTAGCGGCTGCAGCCTTAAAATGTGTAGGCGGCGATATGCAAGCTCGCTTAAAACCAGAAACGGAAGAAGAAATTCGTCGTTGCCATGAAATGGGCATTGCCGATGTAAACCAAGTGCTCACATTAAATGATTTAGTTCGTACTGATGATGTTATTTTTGCGGCTACTGCCATTACACGTGGTAACTTATTAAATCCAATTCAATATTTCCCAGGTGGTGCGCGTACACATACTATTGTGATGCGGTCTAAAACTGGTACGGTTCGTTTCCTTGATACAGTGCATATGGATCATAAACTTAAAACATTAAAAGCTAAATAAGAATAAAGCCCTGAAATATACTCAAAAATTTGGCACAAATTTTTGAGATATATTCAGGGCTTTTTTTTCTTTGTATTTTCTCTCATTCTCTTGATGAGATATATCGAAAAATAGTATAATAACATTTAGTATATGACGTTATAAATACAAGGTCTTGTAGCTTATACAAGATGAACGATATAAAGTGTAGGAGGAATTCTGTTGGAAAAGTTAATCATTCAAGGTGGCAATCGATTGGAAGGACGTGTACGTGTTAGTAGTGCTAAAAATGCAGTACTCCCTATTATTGCCGGTACTTTGCTAGCATCAACGCCTAGTAAATTGCTTGAAATTCCAAATTTAGAAGATGTAGGCACGATTTGCCAAGTTATCGAGTCTTTGGGGGTTAAAATCACTCGTAATAATGCAGATGGTGAAATTGTTTTCGATGCTTCTACATTGACTGCTACGGAAGCTCCTTATGAACTTGTGCGTAAAATGCGTGCATCCTTTCTTGTCATGGGTCCACTTTTGGCTCGTAAAGGGGAGGCTAAAATCTCAATGCCTGGTGGATGTGCTATCGGTGCACGTCCCATTGATCTTCATTTAAAAGCATTTGAAGCATTAGGTGCAAAAATTGAAATTACTGAAGATTATGTATATGCTCATGCTCCGGAAGGACTTAAAGGGACTCAAATTTATTTGGATTTCCCAAGTGTGGGGGCTACAGAGAATGTAATTATGGCTGCTTCTATGGCGGAAGGTAAAACCGTTATCGAAAATGCTGCAGAAGAGCCTGAAATTGTTGATTTAGCTACATTCTTAAATGCTATGGGAGCTAATATTCGCGGAGCTGGTACAAATGTGATTCGTATTGAAGGTGTACCTCAATTACACGGTGCTATTCATACAGTTATTCCTGATCGCATTGAAGCTGGTACATATTTAATCGCTGCTGCTATGGCAGGTGGTGATGTATTCGTAGAAAATGCATTGCCAGAACATCTAAAACCAGTAGTGGCTAAATTAAAGGAAGCTGGTGTAACAGTAGAGGAAGAAATCGACGGCATTCGCGTTATCAGTAGTGGTAAAGGCATTAAAGCTGTCGATATTAAAACCTTGCCATACCCTGGATTCCCAACAGATATGCAAGCTCAATTCATGGCTCTTACCACGATTGCGGAAGGCACTAGTACAGTAACAGAAACTGTATTTGAAAATCGTTTTATGCATGTTGCTGAACTTCGTAAAATGGGGGCGCATATTGACATCGATAATCGTCAAGCTATTGTCGAAGGTATGCCAAGCTTACACGGGGCTATAGTGAATGCTACTGACCTGCGTGCTGGAGCGGCGCTGGTATGCGCTGCATTGACTGCGGAAGGTAGAACAGAAGTCGGTCGTTTACATCATATTGACCGAGGTTATGATGATTTTGTAGGTAAATTGCAAAGGTTAGGTGCTGATATTGTTCGGGTTGACGAATAAGAGTACACAGCCAAAACAAAATAAAAAGAAAAGAAGCCGGCGCTCTAAAGGGCCGGCTTTATACAACGAGCAACAGAACTTAGGTGCTGCAAAGGTTGAAAATTCGAAAGTGAGTACTACACGCAAACCATTGAGAAGGACAAAACGTAAGTCTACTAAGCTTTCAAATGGCGTGGCAAAGCAAGCTAATCATTTGGCCTCCAATATGCGTGAGACCATGATTAAAGTTACAAAAATGCGCCGTGCTGAACGACGTAGTCGTGAGACTGTAGCGATTGCTAAAACAACACCAGCCATGACATTAAAACGTTTAGTTCGACCTGAGCAAGTCGGAGATTTTATGAGTCGTTTAAATCGATCCTTAAACTTCGATTTGGGAATTGATTTAGGGACTGCAAATATCCTCATTTTTGCGAAGGGTAAAGGCTTGGTATTAGATGAACCTGCGTATATTGCACGGGATGATAAAACCGGTGATATTCTTGCTTTAGGTGAGGCTGCACGTTCTATGGTGGGCCGTACTCCAAAAGGGATTTCCGTCATCCGTCCAGTTCAAGCGGGCGTTATTGCAGATTATGATATGACAGAATTCATGTTGAAGTACTTTATTCGCTCCGTTGTACCTGCTTCTAGATTGATGAAGACGCGTATTATTGTATGTGTTCCGTCGGGCATTACACCAGTTGAAAAACGCGCTATTTTGGAAGCTTTACTCAGAACTGGTGCAAAAAAGACAGTCCTTATTGAAGAACCATTGGCTGCTGCTATGGGGACTGGCCTCAATGATGCTAAGCACGTAGGGGCGATGGTTGTCGATGTTGGCGGTGGCACTACGGATATTGCCGTTCTTTGTGATACGGGTGTAGTTGTAAGTGAATCACTTCGCATCGGTGGAGATTCTTTTAACGAATCTATTATTCGCTATATCCGTCGTAAGAAACGCTTGGTTATTGGTCCGCTAACAGCAGAGAAAATTAAAATTTCTGTAGGGACTGTGGATCGCCGTGCAAAGGAGCGCACGATTGAGGTACGAGGACGAGATTCAAGTTCTGGATTACCAAAGATGGTTGCGGTGAATTCTTTAGAGATTCAACGTGCTCTAGAAGCACAAGTGATGAATGTTTTGGAAGGCGTTAAGTCTATTCTAGAAAAAACTCCACCGGAACTTGTGGCCGCTATCAACGATCATGGCATAATTCTTACTGGTGGTGGCGCGCTCATCGATGGATTAGACCGTGTTATTACACGTTCTATTGGAATCGCGGCATACCTTGTAGAATCTCCAAGATATGCAGTGATTAAAGGTGTTGCAAAGGCTTTAGATGAAATGTCACAGCTTCGTGATACATTAGATGAGTTACAATAATATAGTTACAATAATATACCATGATGATGTAAGCTTAAATTGACGAGGTTATGGTCTACAATTATTCTATTTTTGGTATGGAATATTTTTAGACTGTGACCTCGTTTTTCGTTTATTTTTGAATTTTTCATCTTTATGCTGTATACTATAGTAAAAGTATATTGCGTAAAATTGATGTAATGATATAAGGCCATTATTATGGTTTGTAGCTATAGAGGAATTAAAGATGAAACGATATCTGTATATGACTTTTGCTGTTTTAGGTCTACTGGGTAGTACCGTTCCTCATGCTGAGGCAGGTAATTTAACAGGGGTGCGTGTATCTAATCATGAAGGTACAAGCCGAATTGTTTTAGATGTATCTGAAATGCCTGTATCTTGGACTCAATCCTATAATGAAGAAACACATGCTCTTACATTGAACTTGGGGGGCACTACAAATGGTTTAACTGGCCCCATATCACAAAATGATAAAAAAACGGGAGTTCTTAAAGGCATTGGCTTACAACCGGTTAATGGGGCCTTACGAGTAACATTAACAGCGAATAAGGATGTACAACATCATGAGTTTGCATTAGAAAAGCCTTCGCGTATAGTAGTGGATTTATTTTCTGGCTATGCGCAACAGACTACAAAAGATGTAAATAAATCTGTAACGTATAGCAAAATTAATAACACCGTAGCTGAAGGGAAAATTCAAGCCTTTGCATTGACCGTAGATAATGATTCACCTATGGTGGTGGCGCATGTTCCAGAAGGTAAACCATTATCTTCTGTCACTCAAGCTCATACAGCTATCATTGGAGCAAAGGTAAAAGGGGGCAGTTTTGAACGACCTTACTCAGTGGCGAGTGATGGAGCTATTGATTTAGAGCGTATTTCCAATCGTGGTACGTTACGATATACGCCTAATAGAGGATACTTTATAGAAGAGAAAAAACCTTTGCTTCAAGCTAAAACAAAGAATGAGAGTTTTGTAATCACCTCCGTTGATACGGTTCGTAAAGAGAACGCTTTGACCCTTTATACGTCAACTTATGGTCCTTCTACAAAGACCAATGAATATGGTTATGAAGTGACTGTAGCTAATGGCAAGGTTATTAGTAAACAAAAGGGAAATTCTAAAATTGGGGAAAATCAATACGTATTGTCTGGTCATGGCGAATCTGGAAATGCTTTACGTAAGTTAAAAGTTGGAACACCTATTACAATTCAAAATAGAGAAGAACTAGCTCAAGTTAGCACTACCGGTGGAGCTAGTTTAGAAGTGGGCACTATGGTGATGAAAGGTGGTCGCTATGTAGGAGCTGATGAATCTAATAACAAAGGTCGTAGCTTCATTGGAACTACAAAGGAACATGATTTAGTTGTGCTAACAGTTGATAAATCCGAACTTCAATCTGTAGGTGTGACTCAAAAAGAAGGAGCTCAGTTATTGTCTAAATTAGGTGTTGTTGATGGCGCTGAATTATCAAATCAAGGTAGCATTGATATAGTTATCAATGATGATTATGTACACAAATCTTCTGCACCTATGAGTTATGAAGATATAGTAATTATAAAATAGATTCGTTGCATACAATTTTGTTTGAAATATTACTAATAATTTAGTATACTATAAATACATAACTAATTTTGTAAAAGGAGGGATCGTTATGAAAAGAGTAGCGTTAGCTTTAGCTGCATTAGGCATTTTAAGTGTTAGCTCTGTAATGGCGGCCCCTGTATCATACCAAAGTGTATTAACAGGTAAAGTTGCTTCTACAGTTTCTGTTGGTACTTCTGTAACAGAAGGCCAAACATTGGTGACTGTAGAGACATTGGCTGGTCCTATGGCTGCTGCTAAATCTACTGTAACTGGTACTGTAACGGCGGTTAATGTTACAGTGGGTTCAGACGTTTCTCGTGATCAAATCGTTGTCACTGTAGAAAGTAAATAAAGGAGAGAAGGAATGAAGTTTTCTCATTCTTGGCGTCGGTATAGAAAAGCGATACTGGCGCTTTTCTTCTGTACTTCACTTACAACTGCACAGGCTATTGATTTTATGCCTGTCAATGATGTAACAACAGGTATGGAAGGTATTGCAAAAACTGTAATCGTAGGGGATACTATTTCCACCTTTGATGTAAAGGTACTGGGTGTCATGAAGGATAAGGGACCATCTGGTCATCTTATTTTAGCCAAGTTTTCCGGCCCCGTTATGGATCAAACTGGTGGCATTGCGCATGGTATGAGTGGTAGCCCTGTATATATAAATGGTAAACTCGTTGGGGCTGTTGCTTATGGCTGGGGGTTTGCGGATGGTACGATAGGTATGATTACTCCTATTGAGGATATGGTCAAACTATGGAATATACCATATGAGAAAAACTTATCTAAACCTTGGGATGATACACAATTGATTCCTTTAGGTACTCCACTTATGGCATATGGCTTCGATGCGGCATCAATGGAATACTTTAAATCGAAGTTACCACAATATAAATATGAAACATATGACACCGCAAGTGCTAGTGGTGATGAAATTGCAAAACCTTTAGAAGCTGGTGGCTCAGTAGCGGCTTTGCTAGTTGATGGTGACCTTAAATTGGGCGCTATTGGTACTGTTACTCATGTAGATGGTGAAAAGGTTGTTGCCTTTGGTCATCCATTCTTAAAACATGGTTCTTCTAACTATTTTATGCACAATGCAAGTATCTTTACCGTTGTAAAAAGCTATAATGCTGCCTTTAAGCTTGGCTCTATGGGTAAAGAGATTGGCTCTGTTACCGAAGATAGAGGTGCCGGTATTGCAGGTGTATCAGGCGTGATTTCGCCAGGTATTCCATTGCGATTCCATTTAAAGGATATTGATATGGGCCGTGATAGAACTAGTTCTGTCAAGGTTATTGAAGATGGTGAAATGACACCAACTTTAGCAGCTACAGCCTTATACAATATGTTGAATAAAACATTGGATCGCAGTGGCTCTGGTACGGCTACAATTTCTTATACTATTACGCCAAAAGGGAAAGAACATAAGCCATTAACGCGGACAAATATGTTCTACAGCTCTGATTCTATTAGTGAAAAAGCAGTTGATGAATTTTATAATGTCATTGATGTTCTTATGAACAATCGATTCATCAACTATGAAATTTCGGATATTTCGGTTGAAACAAACGTAACGCAAGATAAGAAAACAGCAAAGCTTATCGATGCTTCTGCTTCGTCTACTGTAGTTTCTCCTGGGGATACTATCGTAGTAGATGTAACATTAGAGCCGTTCCGCGGTGAAAAGGTTATTAAACAAATTTTCTTTAAGGTACCTGAAGATCAAGCTATTGGTAAGTATACCTTAGAGGTGCGTGGCGGTGGCGAGATTCCATTACCATACGTATTGGAAAAACAGAAATATAATTTAACAGATGAAATTTTACGCCGTTTGAAAGTTCATAAAGATTTTGATGAGCTTTATGATGAAATTCAAAAGACAGATACAAATAATCAAATCGTTGTAGAATTTTTGGAAGATGGTATCAGCTTAGTTGATGAAGATGGCTCTCAATCTGTTAAAAAGGCTAAGCTTAAAGATGTGGAATCAAAACCTATGCCAGGGGATGTAAAGAAAAAAACAGGTCAAGAAGATTTGAGTTCTAGTAAGGATGATGAAAAGAAACCTGAAAAGACTGCTGTTGATACTGAGTACATTGTGCAAGGTGATGGTCAATTTACGATTCATGTAATGAAGCCTGCTGATCGGGATAAAGAATTAGCAAAACGTGTCAAAGAAGCGAAACATCAGATTAAGATGGAACGCAAGTTAGAATTGGAAGATCAATCTAAAAAAGATAAAACGGATAAAGCTGAGTCTAAAAAGGATTCTAAAAAAGAGTCGAAAGAAACCAATAAAAAAGATGAGGCTAATGCTGGTGGAACAAATACAGCTGAATAAGTTGAAACTGTAAGGGAAAGGGATAGACTGTTGAGTTGGCTAGAATCGATAGGTCGAGTCGTCATAAACGGCTTATCGCAGATGGGTAGTGCTACATTATTAGTGTGGCAAACAATAAAACAATTAAAAATGATTAATCTGTGGCATGTATTTCAACAGATGGCTCACTTAGGGGTAGACTCCTTGCCTATTATTAGCTTAACTCTACTCTTTGCTGGTGCCGTTATGACCTTACAGATTACAGATGTACTCATTACCTATGGTGCTCAAAGTACAGTAGGTGGCCTTATGGCTGTAGCTATGGGCCGTGAATTGGGTCCTATCTTAGTTGGTGTAGTATTAGCCGGCCGTGTTGGCGCAGCTATCACGGCTGAAATTGGTACAATGAAGGTAACAGAACAAATTGATGCCCTACGTGTTATGGCTGTTGATCCTGTTGGTTACCTCGTGGTACCACGTGTAGTAGCGTGTATGATTATGGTGCCAATTTTGGCATTTTATGGTGTTGTTATCGGTATTGCCGGTGGTTACTTTGTAGCCACTGTTATCAAGGGTTTGGCGCCTAGTACATATTTAGATTCTATTCAAATGTTTTCTACCATTTCAGATTTCACCTTAGGACTTATAAAGTCTAGTGTGTTTGGTGCTGTCATTGCATTGGTAGGTGCTTATAAGGGCATGGAAACTAAAATGGGCGCAGAAGCTGTTGGTTTTTCCACTACTAGTTCTGTAGTAACTAGTATTATTCTAGTATTTGTATTAAATTACTTTTTATCTACATTGTTATTTTAGTGGATATTTTTAGAGGGATTTATGATTGAACTACGCAATGTTGTAGTTGCCTACGAGTCACGTGTGATTTTAGACTCTGTTAATCTCACTATTAATGATGGGGAGACGTTAGTTATATTAGGCGGCAGTGGTAGTGGTAAAAGTACATTACTTCGCTTATTAATAGGTTTACAACGTCCTACATCAGGGCAGATTATCGTAGATGGCACAGATATAACTACATTATCTGAAGATGAATTTAATACGGTACGAAGAAAAATGGGGATGGTATTCCAATATTCAGCTTTGTTTGATTCTATGTCGGTAGGTGAGAACGTAGCTTTTGGTTTGCGTCAACATACGAAGTTAAAGGATGACGAAATCAAACGCATTGTGGCAGAAAGACTTGATTGGGTTGGTTTAAAGGGATATGAGTCCTATATGCCTAATGAGTTATCTGGTGGTATGAAAAAGCGGGTTAGCTTAGCTCGTGCTATAGCACTAGATCCGAGTTTAATTCTTTATGATGAACCTTCATCAGGGTTAGATCCTATTACATCAGGTACGATTAGTATACTAATTAAGGGGATGCAGAATCGGCTTGGTTGTACTTCTATCGTGGTAACACATGATATGCAGTCAGCATTTTATGTTGCTGACCGCATAGCTTTACTCGATCAGGGGCATTTTGTAGAAATTTCTGATACAATAGAATTTAAGAATTCTACAAATAAGAAGGTACAACAATTTATTCATGGTGAAGCAGAGCCGATTAACGAATCTGCGATGGGAGATATATAATGAAGTGGACGACGGAGGCCAAGGTAGGGGCTTTTACAATAATAGGTATAGTTCTATTTATTGCAGGCATACTATTTGTAGGCCGTATCGATATTTGGGCTAAACCGCAAATGACAATTACAGGTGATTTCACTCAAGTAAATGGCCTAAAAAATGGGAATCAGGTTAAATTTTCCGGCGTGGCCATCGGGACTGTTTCTGATATTGAAATTACACCGCGTGGCGTTGTGGTTAAGATGAAACTTGATGAAAAAACGCAGATTCCAAGTGACTCGATCTTTTCCTTGGGGTCAGATGGTTTTTTAGGTGATAAATTTATTCAAATTTCACCAGGACAGTCTAAAGTATATTTACAAGATGGTGACTCCGTTAAAGGTGAAGGCGTTGATGCTGTGGATAAGGCCATGCAGAGTGCACAAAAATTAATGGATGGTACTGAGAAGATGCTACAGTCTATTAATAGTATTATTGGTGATCCTGCAACTCAAAGTGCACTTAAATATTCTTTGCAATCTACAGCTGTGATGGCTGATAATGCGGTAGCTATTACACAAAATATGGCGGATGTAACGGCTCAGCTAAATCAAGCAGCACAACAGTTTAATGCTGATGGTAATGCAGGCAATGATATGCGTGCTATTTTAACTAATTTAAAACAAACTACTGATCGTGTAGATAATATGGCTCGTACCATGGAATCAACTGTAACAGATCCTAAAGCACAAGAAAATATTAAGGAGACTTTACATAATACGGCACAGATTTCAGCTCGCATCAATAAACTGATGGGCGGAAAGGCGTACCAAACGGATGTAAATGGAAATAGTGTAGAGGTTGGTATGACTGAAAAAAAGTCATCTACCAAGATTGAACCATCTGTAGATTTGTTGTATAACACAACGGATAATGAATTCCGTGTCAATGGTAGAGTACGTGCCTTTAATAATAAAGGAATGGCTGAAATTGGCCTTTCTAATATGGGTGATGATACTACTTTTGATCTGAATGCAGGTCGATTTATTAGTTCTAAATGGTTGGTGCGTGGTGGTATTTTTGAAAGTGAATTGGGTCTTGGAGTGGATTATAACCTCCGTGGTCCTGTGTCCTTATCAGCCGCGCTATATGACCTTAATCATCGTAAATATCGTATTCGTAGTGATATACGTTTGCATAAAGATACCTATGGCGTTATTCAAATGACCAGACCGTTCAGTTCTACGAATGGAGGTACCTATTTCGGTATTAAACAAGTATTCTAATGACTAACACATTTACTCTATATGAGTATGGAGGTACATATTATGAATAAAAAGGTTCTTTCCTTAGGTGTAATGCTTTCTTTAGTTACTACTGGTGCATTTGCCGCTGATGTAGTAACTACATCCGTTAACAACGGAGACCAATTAAGCAAATATCAAAAAGAAGCTATTCAATTAACACAAAAGCAATTAGCAGAAAAATCTGTTTTAGATAGTAAAACCTATGAACGTACATTAGCTTTAAACGAAGCCCGTACGGTTGATTTAGCATTAGCTAATAATCGTACAGCTAAGCAAACTAAATGGGGTTATGAAGCTGCTAAATCTGCAGTAAGCCAAGTAGCAGCTGGTAAGAATCCAAGTGTTAGTTATGGTTGGAGTGCTCAAAAAACGGGCGGTGACACAGGTAGTGGCAAATCTGGTAGTCATAACTTCTCCATTAGTGCGCCTGTATTCAATCCACAACTCGATGCAAGCATTGATTCTGCACGTTATACTCGTGAAGGTACTGGTGCTAGCTATGAAGAGGCTTTACAACAAGCAAAATATGATGCTCTTAACGGTTATTATACATTGATTATGAGCCGTAATATGGTAGATGTAGCACAACAAGCTGTTAAAGATTATCAAGGTCATGTAACCAATGTAGAGGCACAGTATAATGTTGGTTTAGTGGCGAGCTCCGATGTATTGGCCGCTAAAACAAATCTTGATGATTCTCAAACATCTCTTGTAAAAGCGCAAAATGCTGCAAATTTAGCAGAGGCGAACTTAAATCAAGTTATTGCATACCCTGCACAAACAGCTATTACTACAGCAGAGCATGATTTACAATATAAACCATATAATGTAACTTTGGAGCAAGCGAAAGCATATGCTATGCTTCATCGTTCCGCTCTTGTTAAATCAGCTCTTGATGTAAAATCTGCGGAAGAAGCTGTAAAATCTGCTAAGGCGGGTTATTTGCCTACGGTTGCTGTAAAAGCTGGTCGTGGCTATGGTGATCCAGATGGTTACTTTGGTACAAGTACAAAGTCCTGGAGTGTTGGTGCTAGTGCTACTTGGAACTTATGGGACGGTGGTGCAACACAAAATGCTATTAAAAAAGCAAATGCACAACTTGAACAAGCAAAAGAAGCTAACTTGGCAACTGTTGATGCTGTATTGTTAGCTGTACAAAAAGCATACTTGAATTTACGAGCTGCTGAACAAACAATCCAAAGTACACAAACTGCAGTCGCACAAGGTCAAGAAAGTTTCCGTATTGCTACGCTTCGTTACCGTGCAGGTGTTGGTACGAACCTTGATGTACTTGATGCAGAAACTAAGTTGACAACAGCTCGTAATAACTATGTAGAAGCTCTTTACAATTACAATATTAGCATTGCGGCTCTTGAACAATTAACAGGCGTTCCATTGTCTACACCTGTAGGTCAAGGTGCTGAAGTTATTGCTAATAGTGGTGCTGTTGAACAATTGTCAAAACTAGGCGGCAATCAATAATATGATCTTTAAAAAGACGACTTCGGTCGTCTTTTTTCTTGTAATGGACATTATAGACAATGGGTGTTCTTGATAGGTTTTATAAAATTCACTCTGAAAATACTATAGTTATTACTGTGTCTGTGGTAAGATTAGTATATATATTTATATTATTCATAATGTGTATGGGAGTATCATTATGACCCGTAAAAAGTGGCTCCTTATCGGTGCAGCGATTTTAGGTTTGTCTGGTATTGTTGGTGCCAGCATCAATCCTATGGCTCAAACTTACATTGCACCTATGGTTAAAGAACAAGTAAATAATGTCATAAACGGATCTATAGACTATGATTCTCTCCGAATTAATTGGAATGGTGATGTTGTTCTAACAGATGTGACTATCAAAGATAGAGATGGTCATTTAGTTGGAACTGCTCAAGAGGTAGCTGTAGGAGTTAAACTATCTTCTTTGCCGAAGATTGTCGGTGGCAACACATCAGGGGCTACGGCTATTTCTAGTGTAATCGTTGAGGCGCCAGATTTTCATATATGGCAACTAGCTGATGGGTCGTGGAGTATAACTAAGTTAGTAAAACCATCCGATCCAAATAAGTCGGGTACTTTTGATGGCTCTGTGACTGTTAATGATGGTCGCGTAGCGCTACGTACTAAAGATGGAATAAAGAGGAATGTAGGAAATCTTGATGGGACTATGGCGCTTGATATGAGTGGCATGTCTAAAGGTGCCTTTACTGCTGATGTAGATGGTTCCGCAATTACCTTGAATGGCAAAATTGATATGAACAATGTATCTAATTTTGATCTCTTTGTACAAGCTGATGAAATTGATACTGCTGGTATTATGAGTTTTGTTCCACTTCGTAAGGATCTATCTGTAACGAGTGGTAAGTTACAAGATTTACATTTAAATCTTAAAAGTGAAGATGGCAAATACATTATGAGTGGTAATGTAGGCTTTAAAGGTTCAACAGGCACTTATAAACGGGGTAATACAATTTATAATATTACCGATGGCACGGGTCGCATTATGCTTAATAATGATCAAATCATTATTAGTCGTAGTTCTTGGAGGGTAAATGATCAAGTAACAAAGATCAATGGCTTAGTTACACTAGGCAAAGATGAAGAGTATTTAAATCTTAATGTTGTGGCCGATAAAGTAGATTTAGAGGCGATAACAGACGTCGGTGTTTCTGGTATTGTAGGTGGGCGTGCACATATTGGTGGCACGACAGTAGCTCCACGTGTAGATGCAACGATTGCTAGTGATGGTATTTCTTATAATGGTTACTATATTGATCGTTTACAAGGTGATATTGTATATGATAACGGTTTAGTTCGTACGGATGATGTGCGCCTATCAGTAGGCGAAGGTAGTGCAAAGGTTAAGGGCCAATATGTGGTTGATACAGGGGATTTTGATACTACTATAAAGATTCAAAATTTACCTTTAGGCACTTTCACAAAAGATATGACCTCACCGGTTACAGGTAATATCGATGGTGAGATGCGTATCTTAGGAAAAAATAATCAAGTTACAGATGTTGTAGGCGCTGTTGAAGGTCGCCAAATAGGCATTCGCGGTGTTGTAGTTGATACTGCAAAAGCTAACTTTACACATGCAGATAATAGTACAAATATGACCGTTGTAGGCACTATAGGAGATGGGGCGCTAAGCGGATATGGCTATATCCAAAATGGTAATATAGATGCCACTATTTCCGGTAATGCATTGCCATTGACCGCACTAAGTCCTATTATTGGTCAAGATGTTGATGGCACCTTGAATACCTCTTTTGCGATACAAGGTACATTGGATAATCCAAATGTAATGGGCACTGTATGGGGGCAAGAGGTACATTATAAAGGGGCTCGATTCAATAATATCCATGGAGATATTAAGCTAGATAACCATATTCTCACTATCACCAATGGACATATTGGTGATGGCGATGGGGGCTATGATGTTAATGGTTGGTATAATCTTAATACAGATGTGTTAGATCTAAATGCCAAGGCTCGGGCTGCTCGTATTGAAAATGTGATTCGTACTGTTACAGATGTTCCTATTACAGGTTGGTTTGAAACAGACAATCATATTACAGGGACGGCTGCAAATCCGATTATAGAAGGTCGTGCTCATTTGTGGGATGGTTCTGCTTATGGCAAACTCGTGACCAATGCGTTTGCAAAATATAACTATCAGAATGATACATTAGAGCTTTATAGATTTGATATTGAAGGTTATGGTGCAACTATCACAGGTGGCGGTACAGTATCTAAAGAAGCAATTAATATTGATTTTGAAGGCAAAAAAATTGATATGGGCAGATTGCTCATTAATACGGATTACAAAGTTGATGGTTTGCTATCTGGTCGAGGACAAATTACTGGATCTGTGGATAACCCTCAATTCAATGGCTATATTTCATCCGATGCCTTATCAGTTAATGGGGAATTATTGAACGATATTCATGGTCGTGTTTATGCAGATAAATCGGTTGTAAATGTGCAAGATTTCACCTTTGCTGAAGCCGATGGTGGTCGCTACACTGCTAAAGGTGGTATGAAGTTTGATGATAGTAGACAACTATTTGGTGTATTAGATGTTACTAATGGTAGCGTAAAGAATTTGCTAACCTTGCTAGACCGGTCCAATGAACACATTGATGGCAAATTAAATGGTTCTGTTGAAATCGGAGGTACACGCGACAATCCAAGCGTTAATGTAACAGGCAAGATTAATGATGTAAGTATTGATGAAAAGATTGTTGGTGATGCAACTATCGATGCAAGTCTTGCTAATCGTAAATTCAAAGTTACAACTTTGAAACTGCCTGTTGATGAAGGTCTCATTGCAATAGGCGGTACGATGGATCTTGATGGTCAAGCGGACTTACAGGTTGCATTAAAGGATGTTGATATAGTACCGTTCTTGCCACTTATGGGTAAGGATATTCAAGCTACTGGTTGGGTGACTGGCGTTGTAAATATCACTGGGGAAACTAAGAATCCTAAAGTAGAATTATCCGGTGCTGTAGAGTCGGGGTCCTTTAATGGTGTTGGTATTGATGAAGGTTTTGTATTGGCTACAATGCAAGATCAAGTTATTCAGATTCAACGAATTCAAGGTGCCAAAAGTGGGTATAAGCTAAGTGTCTATGGTAAGATTCCATTAGCGGCAATCTTTACGTCTGGGTATATTCCAGCAAATGATAGCAAATCTATGGATGTAACTATTGATTTTAACGAAGCAGATATGGCTGTTATCCCTCTTCTTACAACTAGTGTTAAGGAGGCAACAGGTCCGTTAAAAGGCACGGTTCACATTACAGGCACTATTGATCAGCCTGAAGCATATGGTACTGTATCGGTACGTAATGGTACGATGAAATTGGCAAGTGTAGAAAATCAAATTACTGGTATTGATGGTGACTTAATTTTCTCTGGTCAACAAGGTGATTTCCAATCCCGTATTAATATGGGCAAAGGCTCAGCTGGTTTGGCTGCTAAAGTAAATTGGTCTGGACATACTCTTACTAATTACAAGGCGGCAGTTCAGCTAGAAGACTTAGAGGTTCGCAGTGAATATGTAAGAGGACCTTTGAATGGTGAACTTTATATTGCTGACCGAGATGGATTGCCGACCCTTATTGGCACTTTAAATCTTGAAAAGATTCAATTCAAAATTCCTCTTTCCTTACAATCTAGTGAAAGTACCAAAGATATGGGGGTGGATGTTACTGTTCATGCGGGTAAAGGTGTACGTTTATATGATCGCACCTTATACAACATGTTTATCAGTGGCGATGTTCATTTTGGTGGATCCTTACAAAATCCAACTGCTAGTGGTCAATTCGATGTTAGAAATGGCACGTTTAAGTATTTGAGCCATGTATTTAATATTACAAAAGGGAATGCTCATTTCGTAGGTGGCTCTTATTTACCAAACTTACAATTAGAGGCTGAAACAAATGTAAGTAATTACACTATTATGCTTGGCGTAAAAGGGACAGTGGATCATATGGACTTATCATTGTCCTCTAATCCTACATTGTCTAGAAAGCAAATCATTTCCATGTTGACCTTCGGCCGCGGTGCAGATTCAAATAGTAGTACTTTGACAAATGAAGATGTGAATGCTGTGGCTACAGCAGGGCTTCAAATGTTTGCTTTTGGCTATGTACAAGATGCATTACAAAATACACTTGGGTTAGACCGCATCAATATTACAACAGGGTCAATTGATCCCGATGAGCCAACCAATAGGGATACGGCAAGTAATTATAATATTGAAATCGGTAAATATGTATTACCGAGAGTCATGTTGACTTATTCTCAAGGTATTAATAACAAACAAAATAAATATGGTATAGAATATTCTGTTAAACGAAACCTTAAGTTCACGGGATGGCATACATCAAAAGGGAACAATTATATAGGTGGTCGTTGGACACGTAGCTTTTAAGAGTATGGCTAGAATGTGTAAACCCCTTAGGTATGCACATTCTAGTCATATTAATTTCATAAAATTTGTTTAATATAGTACTCATTCCAAGCAATTTATGCTATAATGATAAAGATTTATTAGTCTTTATAAATAAGATGTAAACTCTTTATGGGGATGAGTTCTAGGAGGAATTTATGTTTAAACCAAAAGCTTATAAAAGTATGCTTGCAGCGTCCGTGTTGACCGCTGTCATGGGGACAGGCAGTGTATTTGCTGCTGAGGTACAAGCTGGCTATACTCCAGATTTAAATAGCACAACGACGACTAATGCTGCTACAGCAAATGATGCAGCTACTACAACTATACAAGATGAAACTGATGCAGCTATCTTAGCTGCTCGTGGTGATACGACTATATCTAGTGACGGCACTGTAGTAAAAGGTTCTGATGGAACTGTTACAGTCAATAATGCTGCTTTAAAAACTGATGATAAACAAGTAAAAATGGTATCTAAAACTACTGGTGGTACTGATCTTGATAAGGCTGCTGAAAATGGCCAAACTCAAGCTGTTACAACAGTAGAAGCACAATATGTCACATCTGCTAGTGCAGAATCTGTTAATCCTTACGTAGGTAAATTGATTACCGGTTTATCTATATCTGGCGTTACAGCTGAACAGCAAGCAAATTTGTTGCCAATTTTAACTGAAAAAGTTGGCGATGCCGTATCTGTTGATGGCGTATTTAAAGATGTAACTAATCTTGGTAATACTGGGTACTTCTCTGAAGTAAATCCTGTATTTACTTCCGTGCCTGAAGGCGTAAAATTGGACTTTGCCGTAACCGTAAATCCAGTTACTACTGGCGTTTCCTTTGAAGGTAATACTGTATATTCCTCCGAAGTATTGACTAAGTTCATGGATATTCAACCAGGTCAAGTTCTTAACTCTGTATCTGTAGGGCAAAAAGTCCAAGGTATTAATGCTGCATATGCTCGTGATGGCTATATGTTAGCACACGTTGATGGTGTCCGTGTAGATGACCAAGGCGTACTTCATATACACATTGTTGAAGGTATCGTAGAAGATATCATTCCAGCAGGTAACAAGAAAACTCGCAATAAAGTTATTACTCGTGAATTTGTTCAAAAGAAAGGAAAACCTTTTAATAAATTCTTGGTACGTCGTTCTGTAGAACGCGTATATAACTTAGGTTTCTTTGATGACGTAAACGTTCGTATGTTGCCAGGTGAACAAGATCCAAATAATGTAATTATTGAAATCGATGTATTGGAACATAAGACTGGTACCATTACATTAGGTGCTGGTTACTCTAAATCTGATGGATTGATGGGCATCGTTGAGTTTGGTGAAGATAACTTCCGTGGTACTGGTGATAAATTTAAAGTTCACTGGGAAATCGGTGGTAAGAAAAAATATAAGAACTACCAAATCTCCTACTTGAAACCTTGGATCGATAGCAAAGGTACATCCCTTGGCTTCTCCTTCTTCAATCGCGAAGATGAATACACAGATTACAATGAAGATGGTAGTGAAGTAGCAGAATACAATAAGAAATCTCGTGGTTTCAATATTTCCTTCGGTCGTCAAACTGGGGAATATACTCGTGATTACTTGACATTAGAATCTCGTAAAGATACTTATAAATGGGATGATGATGATAGCTCTGGCTTCCGTTATGATAAAAATGCGGGTAAAGGTACAAACTGGGATAATGGTTCCTATAACTTTGCATCTGACAACTATGTAAAAAATAACTTCGGTCGCATTAACTCCGTAACATGGCAAAAAGTATACGATTCTCGTGATAATATCTATGAACCAACTCGTGGTCGTCGTATTTCCTATACTACACAATGGGCTGGTCATGGTTTAGGCGGTGACTTCGACTTCTATAAATTCACAGCTGAAGCACGCATGTATAAAAAACTTGGTGCTAAGAATGTATTGGCATTCCGTGCACGTGGTGGCTTTATTCAAGGTGATGCTCCTTATAGCCAATTGTTCACATTGGGGGGTGCTGACTCCTTACGTGGTTATGAAGATGATCAATTCCGTGGCAAGTATATGTACAATGCTACATTGGAATTCCGTTTCCCAATCGTTAAAAAGGTTAGTGGCGTATTGTTTACTGATATTGGTGATGCATGGGATGCACCAAATGTTACATGGTATAATAGTAAGAAAACCTTTAACTATGGCGTTGGTGCTGGTGTTCGTATTACAACCCCAATTGGTCCAGTTAAACTTGACTATGGTGTGGGTAAACACAAAAATAAATTCCACTTCAGCTTCGGCACACAATTCTAATATAGTAAATGTATATGGTGGAGGCCTCTTTTCTAAAGAGGCTTTCACCAATATCTCTATATGGCATCCTTTGATGCAGTGATTTAAAGAAATGAGGGCACTCTATTATGATGCGAATGATGAATAACAAGGCGAATGTAAAGATTTTTTCCATCGTCATTGCTGCTATTTTTATTGTTGGTATTGGTGCGTTAGCTTATACGCAAATGGCTTCGCCTAGTAGTAATAGTGGGACTAGTACTATTGGGGTTATCGATACATCTCGTATGTTGTCGCAAGATAATCCAATTTATATCTCTGCAGCTCAAGAATATATGAGCTATCAAAGCCAATTACAACAAGAAACGCAAGCTAAAATTGATGCAGCACAAGATGATGCTACTAAACAAAAAATTGCTGAAGAAGCTCGTCAAAACCTAGCTAAAAAAGATCAAGAAATTGCTAAATCCGTTCAAGATAAAGCTATGGAGGCTGCAAAAGCGGTTGGTGATGCTAAAGGTCTTAGCGTTGTCATGACTAAAGACACTGTACTATACGGTGGTGTTGATATTACAGATCAAGTATTGAAAAAACTAGCTACTGATGCAAAAAAATAAACTGTAGTTCTATGTAAGGGAGAACGACAATGAACGGGAAACAACGATATATAGGACTAGTCATATTTCTCGTTGCTGCAATAAGTGCTATGGTTTGGGCCTATGGTTTTGTAACAAATCACCAACAGGGTCCTGATGGCATGTCAATAGGTGTTGTACGCATTGATGATGTACTAGAGTTTAATCCATCCTATGCGGATTATAAACAAGCCAAAAATGAACTGGAACTTTTACAACGTCAATATGAACTTGAACAACAAGCCTTAAATGCCAAGTCAGAGACACAAGATAAACAGTTGAAAACGCTTGCACTGGATTCAACCTTGTCAGATGCTCTTACGGTCGAATTGCAAACTCGTATTGCAACAAAAGAGAATGAACTAAATCAGCAATTAAATGCAAAGCGCAATGAATTGACTCAAAAGTATTTAGCTGAGTTAAAGGTTAGTACTAATGAATATGATCTGGAAATCGTAAACCTTCAACTAGACTTATATGCCTATGATGCACGTGTATATATAGATGATGCACAAAGAGCAGCGGCTATGGCTGAAAAAGCTAAAAAAGAAGAAAGATTAAAGGACTTATTAGCTAAGAGAAAACCATCGGATTTCGATGTAAATTCAATTAAAGCAAGGGTACAGGCTGAGCTTGCTCCAATGCAACAAAAAGGGCAGGAAGAGCTCAATCAATACGCTGCATCCCTACAGAAGGAATTAGCTGAGAAACGAGACTCTATGGTACAACAACAAGCACAATCCATCATTGCTAATAATAACCTGCCTGTGGCGCAAGAGTGGAATGATACATGGGCAAAAAAACTTTCAGATAAAGAAGCTGAAGTGAGTGCACTTCATGAGGCTATTTTAGAAGATGTTCGTATGCGTGTAACAATTATTGCTGAGGAACAACATTTAGATTTAGTCATCATCGATGATGGTGGTAATATTAAAGGGCTTGATATTACTGATGCAGTGAAGGCGTCTTATCGAGTTCAATAAGGAGTTATATTATGAATAAACGTATTAAATCTTTAGTATTAAGTGCAGCTTTAGTAGCTTCTATGGCTATCTTAGGTGGTTGTGGTTCTAACAATGTTGGCTATGTGGATAGCGTGAAAGTAGCAAATAGTACTGAAAAAGGTATTGAAATTACTAAAGAGATTAACGCTAAAAAAGCGGAATTAGATGCTAAAATTGCTGCTGCTGATGAAGCATCTAAACAAAATGTATTTAACCAAGCGAATCAAGAATTAAATGCCTTTGCAAATGCAAAAGCACAAGAATACCGTCAATATCAAGAACAAAAAATCAATGAACTTGTGAAAGAAAAAAAACTTGATGTTATTATTGAAAAAGGCGCTGTTGTTGGTGGTGGCTCTGATGTAACCGATGATTTGATCACAAAAATGGGTAAAGCTTCTGACGATCAAATCAAAGAAGTTGAAAATGCGGCTAAAGCCCAAGAGCAACAAGATGCTCAGCAAAATGCACAGCAAGCAGATCAAGCTACAACAAGTACAACTGAAGCTGCACAATAATTGAGGATTACCACAGGGGGAGGAGTTTGCCTTGGAAAAAACTTTACAGGAACTCGCAAATTTAGTAAGCGGTCAACTTATAGGGGATGAGTCTATTGTCATTACTGAGACACGTAGCTTTGAACAAGCGGTAAAACAATCCATAACTTTTGCAATTGGTGAATATGTTGAACATATTGCGTTATGCCAAGCGGGTGCTGTTATCGTTGAATCAGAAGTAAAAAATGCACCGATGGCGCAAATCGTAGTTGATAATGCAAAATCTGCATTTGCCCAAGTGCTAGAAGTATTCCATCCACCTGTTGTAGTTCCCCGTGAAGTGCATAGTACTGCTATTATTGGCAAGAATGTTACACTTGGTAAAAATGTAGCTATTGGTGCCTATTGTGTTATTAATGATAATGCTGTTATCGGTGATAATGTAACGATTCGACCTTATGTATATATTGGTCATAATGTACGAATTGGGGAAGATTCTGACATCTATGCGGGTGCTATCGTACATGAGAACTGTATTTTGGGTAAACGCGTTGTATTGCGTGCTAAAGCAGTTATCGGTGGTGAAGGTTTTGGTTTTGCCACAGAAAATGGTATTCATACGCATATTCCTCAAGTAGGCAATGTTATTCTTGAAGATGATGTAGAAATTGGCTCTTGCACTACTATCGACAATGCTACAATGGGATCTACCTTGGTACGCCGCGGTACCAAAATTGACAATCTTGTTCACCTTGGCCACAATGTTGAGATTGGAGAAGATTGTTTCTTAATCGCACAGGTTGGGATTGCAGGTAGTACAAAATGTGGTAACCATGTAATCTTTGCAGGACAAACAGGCTGTACAGGTCATATTACAATTGGAGATAATGTACAATTTGCAGGTAAAACAGGAATTACTGGCAATGTGCCTTCTAATTCTGTTATGGCTGGGTATCCAATGAGACCTCATAAAGAGTGGCTAAAATTGGCTGCTTACGAGAATCGTTTGCCAGAAATGGTGAAAACTGTAAAACAATTACAAAAAGAAATTGACGCTTTGAAAGCACAGCTTAAGGAGAGCTAATAATCCATGTATAGGTTTATGAAAATCTTTAGTGCCTTTATTTGCTTATTACCTAAAGGTTTGCAATATGCTATTGGTACATTGCTTGGTGAAATTGCGTGGTTAGTGGTGCCACCTAAACGCAAGCGCCTGGCGATAGGCCAAATTTTATTCTGTAATATTACAGATGATCCTAAAGAAGCTCGACGTATTGCGAAAGCTAGTACTACACGCTTTGGCCGTATGATTATTGATGTATTGCGCTATCCTGAAATTAAAGATGGCGCATACAAAGATATGGTGGAGTTTATTAATCGAGAGTACTTAGATGATGCCTTAGAAAATGGTCGAGGTGCAATTTTAGCTGCTGTTCATAGTGGTAACTGGGAACTTTTAGGTGGCGTTCTTGCTTCTGAAGGATATCCGCTGATTTCTGTGGCTATGAAACAGAATGGTGATGCCGATAAGTTTATCAATGAATATCGTCAGATTATGCATCAACATGTGACCTATAAAACAGGTGTTCGTGAAATGATTAATGAACTAAAAAAAGGTGCATTTTTAGGCCTTATTATGGATCAGGACCCTGGTGATGATGGCGTTCTTGTACCATTCTTTGGCTATGAAACATTGACGGCTGCGGGGCCAGCTGTACTGGCTCGTATGCAAGATGTGCCTATTATTTTTGTAACCATACATTATAGCCCGTTTTCTGAGAAATATGAGATTGAAGCACATCCACCAATTTATGTGGAACGTACAGATGATAAAAAGCGTGATATAGCGGTAACAACAACTCGTCTAAATGAGTTTATTGAAGATTATATTCGACGATATCCTGAAGATTGGTTCTGGCTTCATAACCGTTGGAAATGGACTCGTCGTTTTTATGGTGAACAAATAGATACACCACCTGATGTTTTTCAATAGTTAATAATTTTAAAGAGATTTTGTTTATGCGATTGTGGAATCTTCAAGATGAAACTGATTCCTACTAGCATGGATGAAATCTCTTTTTATTTTATAACTTATAACTTAGTGTTTAAAAATAATCTATTAAAATTTTAAAGACTAAGAATAGTCTTTCCAATTAGCGTAATATATGGTAAATTTCTTGTAACGCCTATGCAAATAGGGTATAATACATATTGGTGTATAGTAAACGTGAATTCGGATTATGAAAGGACATTCTTATGAGTAAGCCACAACAAACAATAAAAAAGGCTGTTTCATATCAAGGGATTGGCCTTCATAGCGGTGAACCAGTACATATGGTTTTTAAGCCTGCACCTGAAGATACAGGAATTGTGTTTGTCCGTACGGACATTGAAGGGCATCCTTCTGTGCGAGCACACATTGATAATGTGACGAACACTATGCGCGCTACCACGCTGGAAAATGGTGAAGCAAAGGTATTTACTGTTGAACATGTGATGGCAGCGTTCAGTGCTATGAATATTGATAACTGTTATATTGAAATGGATTCTCCAGAACCTCCTGTAGGTGATGGTAGTAGTGCTATTTTTGTCAATCTTATTGAAGAGGCTGGCATTGAAGAACAAATAGCATCACGTCATATATACAAAGTGACTCGATCTCATGCTGTTTATGATGGGGATCGTTTTATTGTGATTTTGCCATATGATGGCTATCGCATGACTTTTACATCAATTAACAGCCATCCGTTGCTTGGTACGCAACAATGTGATTTTGAAGTATCGCCTGAGTATTTCAAAGCACACATTGGATCGGCTAGGACTATCGGATTTATGAAGGAATTGGAACAATTACAGGCCATGGGGCTTGCAAAAGGC
This sequence comes from Veillonella parvula, assembly GCF_018378075.1. Classification (GTDB taxonomy): domain Bacteria; phylum Bacillota; class Negativicutes; order Veillonellales; family Veillonellaceae; genus Veillonella; species Veillonella parvula_K. The sequence goes on along the minus strand of NZ_JAGZYE010000007.1, from coordinate 22,759 downwards.
GGTAGCCTAGATAATGCATTAGTCTATGATGATGAGAAATGTCTATCTATACCACGCTTTGAGGATGAATTAGTTCGCCATAAAGCATTAGATGTTATAGGGGATTTATTCTTGTTAGGACCGATTGAAGGCCATGTAATTGCTTTGAAATCGAGTCATGAATTAAATTCAAGATTGGCTCGCAGTATAATGGAAGAAATAAGGGAGACACAGCCATGATTCTTAATCACGAAGATATTTTAGAAATTTTACCTCATCGTTACCCAATGCTTTTGGTTGATCGCATTGTTGAGTTAGAACCTATGAAACGTGCTGTGGGTATTAAAAATGCTACATTCAACGAATTGTTCTTCCAAGGTCACTTTCCAGGGAACCCCGTTATGCCAGGTGTATTATTGACTGAAGCTATTGCTCAAGTCGGTGGTATTGCATTATTGTACCCTGAGGAAAATCGTGGTCTTACTCCTATGTTTACAGGTATTGATAAAGTGCGTTTCCGCCATCCTGTAAAACCTGGCGATCAAGTTCGCATGGAGGTAGATATTGTTAAAATTAAAGGTAAAATGGGCAAGGTTGAAGGCCGTGCCTATGTTGGCGACAAATTGTGCGCTAGCGGTGAATACATGTTTGCCCTTGTATAATAGAATGAGGAGTGATTGTAGTGATAGTTGTAGGCATGGAAAATGCGGAATCCAACATCCATAGTACAGCCATAGTCCATCCAAATGCTAAATTGGGCAAAGATGTAATCGTAGGTCCTGGCGCTGTTATCGGCGAACATGTCGAGATTGGCGATGGCACACAAATCGGTGCACATGTTGTAATTGGTGGTTGGACAACCATTGGTAAGCGTTGTGAAATTTATCCTAACGCATCTATTGGGTTGGAACCGCAAGATTTAAAATTTAAAGGCGAAAAAAGCTATTGTAATATTGGCGATGAAACGGTTATTCGTGAATTCGTAACTATTAGCCGCGCTACTGGTGAAGGTGAAGAAACACGTGTAGGCAATAATTGTTTACTTCAAGCCTGTACACATGTGGCTCATAACTGTATCGTTGGTAATAATGTAATAATGAGTAATTGTGCTGGTCTTGCAGGGCACGCTATCGTTGAAGATCGCGTGGTTATTGGCGGCCTTGCAGGTATTCATCAATTTGTTAAAATCGGTCGTAATGCAATGGTTGGCGGGATGGCTAAGGTGGTACAAGATATCCCACCTTACGTAATTGCTGATGGTCAACCGGCACGTGTTATCGGTCTAAACTCTGTAGGCTTATCTCGTGCAGGAATTTCCGAAGATGTACGACGTGATTTGAAACAGGCATTCCGTATTATTTATCGTTCTGGATTCAGCTTATCTAAGGCGATTGAAGAAATGGAATTACAATTGGATTCTTCCGTAGAAATTGAAAATTTATTACGCTTCCTACGCAATGCTGATAGGGGAATTATGCGTACTCGTCGCGACTAATTATGAGGACCTCGTACAATGTACGAGGTCTTTTTGTGTGCATTATCACTAGTTGAGTTTTATATCAATGATTAATTTACATTATATTTTTATATTTATAGAAAAGTTTTGATAGATATAATCGTAGATTTTTTAGTGCTTAAAAGGAATAAGGGAATTATAATAAAATGATGAAGAAAAGGGCATAAACCATGGCTTTTTAATGGTAAAAAGTAGCTATTTATAGTACAATATATTGTATATGATTATGTCTATTTTTAGGCCTTTTCATAGGGAACTTGAAATTACTAATTGATATATAGGCCGTGAGGCCATCTAGGAGGTATAGTCTTGGCAAAGGTAGGATTAATTGCGGGCATAGGTGTTTTGCCTGTAGAATTCATGCGTGCCGCTCATGTATTGGGCCACGAGGTGGTTGTTATCGGTGTGGTACCTGATATAGACCCGGCTCTAAAGGCTGAGGCTGATGCTTTCTACGATATTGGTGTTGCTAAACTAGGTAAAATCTTCAAAACCTTGAAAAAAGAAGAGGTTGAAGAGTTAACCATGCTTGGGAAAGTTACTAAAGAGATTCTTTTTAAAGGTCTTACGTTTCCTGATTTAAAAACATTAGGTGTTTTAAAGCGTCTTAAAAATCGTAAAGATGATACGATTATGCTTGCCATCGTTGATGAAATAGAGCGAGAAGGCTTTAAAGTATTAGATCAAACCGTATACTTAAAACCATTTATGCCAAAGGTTGGAGTGCTTTCAAAAGCACAACCTACAGATGAGCAATGGGCTGATATTTGTTTTGGTTTTGAACTAGCTAAACAAATGGGTGCCCTTGATATAGGTCAAACTGTTGTTGTTAAGCATAAGGCGGCCATGGCTATTGAAGCTATTGAAGGTACTGATAAGTGTATTTTACGAGGTGGTGAGCTCGGCCGTGGGGATGCGGTTGTTGTTAAAACCGAAAAACCAAATCAAGATGTACGCTTTGATGTGCCGGCAGTAGGCATAAAAACGCTCATGTCTATGATTGATAGTGGTTGTAAGGTACTAGCTGTAGAAGCGGAAAAGACTATTTTCGTACAACAACAAGATGTGCTTGATATGGCAGATCGTCATGGTATTGTTATCTGTGCTGTTGACCAAGAATTTGTAAATTCCAGAAAGGATGCATAATGAAAGTCATGTTTTCCGCCGGTGAAGCTTCCGGCGATACTCATGCGGCAAGTGTAGCCAATGCATTGAGAGAAATAGATCCTTCTGTAGAAATGTTTGGTATGGGTGGCACCTTGATGGAGCGTGCTGGTGTTCGTATCGTGTATGATATTAAGAATCTTGGTGTCATTGGTATTGTAGAGATTGTGAAATCATTGCCAAAATTCTTTAAGTTGCGCACGTATTTGAAACGCGTCATGATGAAGGAGAAACCAGATATTCTCGTTTGTGTAGATTACCCAGGTTTTAATATGAAATTAGCTGCGGTGGCGCATGAACTGGGGATTCCTGTTTTGTATTATATTGCTCCAACGATTTGGGCATGGCATAGTAGTCGAGGTAATACAATCCGTAAGTATGTAACTAAGGTAGCATCTATCTTTCCATTTGAAGCTGAAGCATATCGCAAGTATAAATGTAATGTAGATTTTGTAGGGCATCCTTTACTCGACATCGTACATCCTACGATGACTAAGGATGTGGCCGAAGCATACTTTGGGGCTCGCAAAGAGGCTAAAAAGATATTGCTCATGCCTGGCAGTCGTAAACAAGAGGTTTTATCCTTACTTGATACGATGTTAAAAAGTGGTGAGCAATTGATGGCGAAGCATGAAGATATTCAATTCTTCTTGCCTCGAGCACATACAATTGATCGAAGTGAGCTAGAAGAGTTTATCGATGTTCATAAGGTGCCTGTTACGATTACGGAAGACCATACATATGACTTGATGCAGATTTGTGATGTGTGCCTTGCTGCATCAGGAACGGCTACATTAGAAACGGCGATGATGGAATTGCCAACGGTATTATTGTATCGTGTATCTCCAATTACGTATGGTATTGGTAAGATGGTTGTGAATGTAACACATGTGGGCTTGCCTAATATTGTAGCGGGTAAAGAAGTCATTCCCGAATTATTACAAGATGCTGTCACTCCAGACGCAATTGTGTCTTTGGTAGAACCATTGCTCAGCGATGTAGACAAAAATGAAGCTATGCGCAGTGAATTGCGCGAAGTACGTCATAAATTAGGTGAGCCGGGTGCAGTAAAACGGGTAGCACATCTTGTATATAATCTCGGTAAGGAGAAATGTAATGAATAGTTATTCTAGGCTCTTATACTTTGTAAAGCCTTATTATAAGCGAATGCTTTTTGCAGTATTCTGCATGATTGTCGCTGCTGCTGCCTATTTGGTAGTACCTTGGCTAATTAAGAATGTAGTAGACCAAGTATTAGATGAAAAGAATATGTTTATGTTGAACCTTATTGTAGGTGCTATTATACTCATTTTCCTAATTCGTGGCTTTGCTACCTATGGTCAAACTTATAACATGTCCTACATCGGACAGCGCGTGATTATCGATGTACGTGAGGCTATTTTTAATCATCTACAAAAATTAAGCTTATCCTATTTCGATCGTCGTAAGACGGGCGTTATCATGAGTAATCTTACAAATGACGTAGCTGCATTGCAAACGGCCGTGGTAGATAATTTGATTTCTTTTATCACTGAATCTGTAACACTTATCGGTTCCTTGGTGTCCATGCTTCTCATTGACTGGAAATTGACGTTAGTTACTTTTATTACGGTTCCCGTAGTTTTAGTGATTATCAATGTTTTTGGTAAGAAGCTTCGCGTGGCGGGGCACGATGTCCAAGGGCGTGTAGCTGATATTACGGCACTTTTACAAGAGGTAATTAGTGCAGTTCGCGTTGTAAAATCCTTTGCTCGTGAAGATTTTGAGCGTAAGCGCTTTGAAGACGAAAATGATCGCAATTTTAAAGCAGTTATCAAAGCTACTAAATTGACTAGCTTGTTAAGCCCAATGGTTGAGTTTTCTGCGGCAATCGCTGTAGCGGTCATCCTTTGGTACGGTGGTTACTCCGTAGTAACAGGTGCTATTACTGCAGGCTCTTTGATTGCTTTCTTGATTTATGCTATTAACTTGTCAAATCCCGTAAAACGTTTGAGTCAAGTATATGGTAATATTCAAAAGGCGTTGGCTGCTGCCGATCGTGTATTTGAAATTTTAGATACTAAAACAGATGTTGTGGAGAAACCTGATGCTATTACATTGCCTGCTATTACCGGCAATGTGGAGTTTAATGATGTTTCTTTCTCCTATGATGGAGAAAAGACTGCCTTAGAAAACTTTACCTTGTCAGTTAAGGCTGGCGAAAGTGTAGCCCTTGTTGGACCATCTGGTGCAGGTAAGACAACTCTCGCTAACTTACTACCTCGTTTCTATGATGTAACCGGTGGTTCTATTACAATTGATGGTTACGATATAAAAGATGTTACTTTTAAATCTTTGCGTGAACAAATTGGTCTTGTACCACAGGAAACCGTATTATTCAATGCTACAATTAAAGAGAATATCTTGTATGGCCGTTTAGATGCTACTGATGAAGACGTTTATGAAGCGGCTAAAGCGGCTAACGTACTTGAGTTCGTTGAGAAGATGCCTGATGGTCTCGATACAATTGTAGGCGAACGAGGCAGTTCATTATCTGGTGGACAACGTCAACGCGTTGCCATCGCACGCGCTATTTTAAAAGACCCTCGTATTTTAATTCTAGATGAAGCTACATCTGCTTTAGATACGGAGAGTGAAAAACTTGTGCAAGAGGCGTTAGATCGCCTTATGAAAGGGCGTACGGCATTTGTTATTGCCCATCGATTGAGCACTGTTCAAAATGCTCATCAAATTGTTGTACTCAATCAAGGCCGCTTGGTAGAGCAGGGGACTCACCAAGAGCTATTAGCTATTGACGGCGGATTGTACAACCATCTTTATTCCGTTCAATTCTCCAATAAAGGATAACCATGTACTGGATATATAACGTATTGCTCATATTCTATTGGATTGGCTTGATTCCGGTTATTTTATACCGACTTGCCTTTGAAGATGGATTTTATGAGCGTATCAAACAGAGTGCAGGCTATATGCCAGCTTCACTATTAAAGAAAATTGAAGGGCGTCGTGCTATTTGGATTCACGCCGCTTCTGTAGGGGAAATTGTGGCTACCAGTCCATTGGTAAAAGAAGTCAAAAAGGAGTTTCCTGAAGCTGTTGTGGTCGTGTCTGTAGTTACTGCTACTGGTCATGCTATGGCTCATCGTATCATTCCTGAAGCCGAAGGAATTATTTTCTTTCCCCTTGATTTACCATATTTAACTCGTAAAATTTTACATATTATTAAGCCGATTACTATTTTACTTGTAGAAACTGAAATCTGGCCAAACTTCTTGCGTATCGCCGAATCGGAAAATATTCCAGTTATGATGGTTAATGGACGCATTTCAGATCGCAGTATGAAACGTTATAAGTATATCAGTGCTTTTACGCGTGAAATGTTACGTTCTATTGAGCGTTTCTGCATGCAGTCCAAATTTGATGCGGCGTATATTGAAAGTTTAGGTGCTCATACACCTGATATTACCGTAACAGGTAATATGAAATACGATCAAACATATGCCACCGTATCATATGAAGAAAAACAAGCTCTTCTCGATGAATTTGGCTTTGGGAATAATCATCCTATCATTATTGCAGGTAGTACTCACAAAGGTGAAGAAGAGGCTATTTTTGAAACTTTCAAGCAAGTATTGAAAGCGTATCCACAAGCTCGTTTATTGATTGCACCTCGTGAGATTTATCGCGGTCATGATGTGCAAAATATTGCAAAGCGTTATGAATTGAGTGCTATTTGTCGTAGCGATATGAAGGAGCCTGTTCACGAAGGCATTCCCGTTGTTGTTTTAGATACCATTGGTGAACTTGGACGACTGTATAGCTTAGGCGATATTATCTTTGTTGGTGGTTCCCTTGTTAAAACTGGAGGCCATAATATTTTGGAACCAGCTGCACATGGTAAGCCAATTTTGGTTGGGCCTCATATGTTTAACTTTAAAGAAATTTTCGCCTTATTAAACTCTCGAAATGCTTGTGAGCAAGTGAAGAATGGAAAAGAGTTAACCGCTATGGTCTTGTGTTTATGTAAAGATAGAGACTTGGCTAAAAAGATGGGGCAAAACTGCCTGGATATCATTAAAGAAAATCGTGGTGCTACGCGACGTAATACACAAGAGTTGCGTTTGCTATTTGAGAAACATCAAATTATTCCGTAGTAAGACTAAATTTGTAGATTAGTTTACTGTATTACATAATAGGAGGCGTCACCTATGAGTGGGGAAGCATTATTCAAATCCATCGTTAGTGGTGAAGATCAATCCGTATTAGGTGATATAGCTCGCTCCAGTTTAGGCCTTTTGAGTAAAGGTTATGAGAAAGCTGTATCAATACGCAATGCTCGATTTGATGAGGGTAAAGGCGTTACGAAAGTTACGGTGCCTGTAATCAGCGTTGGCAACATTACGGCTGGTGGTACTGGAAAAACACCGATGGTGCGATTTATTTGTGATGTGCTTACTCAGAAGGGCCTTCATCCTACTGTTCTTAGTCGTGGGTACCGTGCAGAAGATAATAACAAAAATATTATTATTTCTAAAGACGGAACAATGCTTGTAGAGCCATCTATCAGTGGTGATGAGGCTTGGTTACTGGCTAAGGTTTTACAAAAATCCAATGTAATTATTGGACGTGAACGTTCCAAATCTGCAGAAATCGCTATTAATGAGCTAGGTGCCGATTGTCTTATTATGGATGATGGATTTCAACATCGTGCACTAGCAAGAGATATTGATATTGTACTAATTGATGCATCCAATCCGTTTGGCTATGAACATGTGTTACCACGGGGACTATTACGTGAACCCCTTAGTGGTTTACAGCGCGCGGATATTATCGTTCTTACTAAGGTTGATCAAGTAGCACCAGGTATTGTATCCGGAATTCGAAAGCGATTAACTCAGATGATTCCCAATATACCTGTCTATGAAACAACACATAAACCGCAATTTATGTACACCTTAGATGAGTGGGCTAATGGTTCTGTTGGGGCTTCTGTAGATGCTTACAAGGAACAACGTATTATGGCTGTAAGTGGAATCGGAAACCCTCAATCCTTTACACAAACGTTAACTGATGTAGGGTATAACGTTGTTCATACCTTGCCATTTGGAGATCATCATGACTTTTCAAATGATGATGTAGTTGAGATTTGGAAACAAGCATTTGCTCATCAAGCTGATGCTATTTGTATTACAGAAAAGGATGCAGTTAAGTTAAGTCAGTTGCATGCAATTGAAGACTTAAAAATACCGATTCTGGTGCTATCTATAGGGATTGAATTTATTTCTGGAAAACAAGAATTCATAGAAAATTTAGAGATTTAGTGTATAATAATAAGATACACGAATAACAGAAATGGGGTTTTATCGTGAAGTTTGGATGTGTTATTCCTGCGCGTTATGGTTCTACAAGATTACCGGGCAAACCATTAGCTGATATTGCAGGTAAACCTATGATTGAACGGGTTTATGCAAGGGTATCACAAGCTACAAAGACAGTATGTACAATTGTAGCCACTGATGATAACCGCGTATATTCTGCAGTACAACAGTTTGGGGGAACTGTTATGATGACAGATCCTAATCACCCTACAGGAACGGATCGATTAGCAGAGGTTGCTAGTCATTATACAGACTTAGATGTTGTTATCAATGTCCAAGGTGATGAACCGATGATTGATCCAAATCTTATTGATGACTTGGCACGTCTATTTGAGGAAGATCCAAACTTGCAGATGGCCACAGTAGCTACTCCTTTATTAGAGGAAGAGTACGAGGAGCCATCAGCGGTAAAGGTCATTTTAAATAATCGTAATGATGCGATGTATTTTTCTAGATCTTTAATCCCATATCCTCGTCATGACTTTGTGCGTCCGCCACTAAAACATATTGGCATCTATGCATATCGTAGAGAGTTCTTATTAAACTACGCTAAGATGGAGCCAACTCCGGCGGAGCAAACAGAATCTCTAGAACAATTACGTGCTCTAGAAAACGGTTATACAATTCGTGTTATTCTAACAAATAAACGATTTATCGGTGTTGATACACCTGAAGACTTAGCTCGTGTTAATGCAATTTACGAGCAAGAGGAGAAATAAATGAAAACAGTTCAAATTAAAGATATTACAGTGGGTGGTGGCAAAGGTTTATTTGTCCTTGCAGGTCCATGTGTTATTGAGGACTATGACCGCACATTAGCTATCGGTAAACGAGCAAAAGAGATATGCGAACGTTTAGGTGTTCCTTATATCTTTAAAGCTTCTTTTGATAAAGCTAATCGCTCTAGCTTTAGTTCTTTCCGCGGACCAGGTCTTGAGGAAGGATTAAAAATGCTTGCTTCTATTAAGAAGGAACTCAACGTGCCCGTTGTCAGTGACATTCACTCTATCGAGCAAATTGAACCTGCTGCTGAAGTATTAGATATTCTACAAATTCCTGCTTTCTTATGCCGTCAGACTGATCTTGTTTACGGCGCTGCTAAAACTGGTAAATGCGTAAATGTTAAAAAAGGTCAATTCATGGCTCCTAAGGACATGGAAAATGTTCTAAATAAAATGAAAGAAACAGGTAATGAAAATCTTATGCTTACCGAACGTGGTTTTAGCTTTGGTTATAACAACCTCGTAGTTGACATGAGATCCTTCCCAATTATGCGTTCTTTCGACTATCCTGTAATCTTTGATGCTACTCATAGCGTTCAATTGCCAGGTGGTGCAGGAACTAAATCTAGTGGTAATCGTGAATTTGTACCAAATTTGGCACGTGCGGCTGTGGCTAGTGGCGTAGATGGGTTATTCTTTGAAGTACACGATAATCCTGAGGAAGCATTGTCTGATGGTCCTAATATGTTGTATTTAGATCAATTCGAAGCTGTGCTTCGTGATTTAGTAGCTATTGATAAAATCGTAAAAGGTTAGGGGCGGTATTTGTGACTATTTTAGAACAAGCGGCACAGGTGCTTCATGAGGAAGCTCGTGCTATTGAAGAATTAAGTTCTCGTTTGGATCACAATTTTGTAAATGCTGTAAATATGATTTTGGCTTGTAAGGGCCGTGTAGTATGTACAGGAATGGGGAAATCTGGTCATATTGGTCGTAAAATTGCGGCTACCTTGGCTAGTACAGGGACACCGGCACTTTTTATGCATCCTGGTGAAGGCGTGCATGGTGATCTTGGTATGATTACTGAAGATGATGTAGTGTTAGCATTTTCTAATAGTGGTGAAACAGGAGAAATCATTAGTATTTTGCCGTCTCTGCGCCGCATAGGAGCTAAATTAATCTGTGTTGTAGGGAAACCAGAGTCTACATTAGCAAAAAATTCTGATATTGTATTGTTGGCAGAGGTAGAACGAGAAGCTTGCCCATTAGGTTTAGCACCTACTACAAGTACTACTGTTGCCCTAGCACTAGGTGATGCGTTAGCAGTATGTTTATTGGAACGCCATCATTTTACTCCAGAAAACTTTGCTGTATTCCATCCAGGTGGTTCCTTAGGTCGCAAATTATTGTTGACTGTAGAAAATATCATGCATGGTGGCGAGGATAATCCAACAGTATTTAAAGGGGCTACCGTTCGTGATGCACTCTTTGTAATGACAGAAAAAGGTTTAGGTGCTACAAATGTTATTGATGAAGAAGGACATTTGTTAGGTCTAGTTACTGATGGTGATGTGCGTCGTGGACTTGATTCTGGCAGCAATTTTTTAGAATGGCCCGTAGAGGATATGATGACGTCTATGCCGCGTACGATTACAAAGGATAAACTGGCCGCAGAAGCGCTTCATTTGATGGAGAAAAATCAACCTCGCCCTATCACCGTATTACCTGTGGTTGATACTAATAATGTATGTCTTGGCATTGTTCACATTACGGATTTATTGCGTAGAGGCATTGTATAATGAATATTCAATGGATTGTTCTCGATGTTGATGGAGTTTTATCAGATGGCACTCTAATTTATACATCGACTGGAGAAGAGCTCAAAGCCTTTTCTGTAAAAGATGGTTTAGGCTTGACTGCGGCTCGTAAATCAGGGATAAAGTTAGCAATTATTACGGCTCGTGTATCTCCTATGGTAGAGCGCCGTGCAAAGGAATTGCATTTTGATGAACTTCTTATGGGGCATGCTAATAAAACTGAAGCATTAAGAGCTCTTTGTAAAAAACATCAAATCGACTTAGCTTCGGTTGCTTACATGGGTGATGATCTTAATGATTTAGGAGCTCTTCAACTCGTAGGTTTGCCGATGGCACCAAACAATGCGGTATTAGAGGTTAAATCAATAGCTAAATTTATTTCTACCGTCAATGGTGGACATGGTGCTGTTAGAGAGGCTGTAGAATATATCTTGAAGAATCAAGGTTTATGGGATTCTGTTGTTGCAGATTATGCGCGAGAGGCCCATGCTCATGGACAATAAAGGAGGTGGGCAGAATGAATAACGAATGGCAATACCATTTAGTTAAAGGCATTAGTTGGCTTGTTTGTCGACTACCATACAAGCTCATTTTGCTCATAGGCGCTTGTTTAGGTCCTGTATATGGGCTAATAGCGAAGAAGCAAAAGCTTAGAGGCATAAATAATATTAAAATTGGCATGAATATGAACGATCAAGAGGCGGAACAATTAATCAATAAGTTGTTCAAAAATCTTGGTCGCAGTGTTATGGAAGTATTATACATGCCAAACCTGACGAAATCCTTTATCAATAAACACATAGAGATGCGTGGTGTTGAACATTTAGAAAAGGCCATTGCTGAAGATAAGGGAGTTATCGTTCTTACTGGCCATGTAGGCAACTGGGAATGGATGGGGGCTGCTATGGCGGCTCATGGATATCCTTCCACTACAATTGTTAAGAAACAACCTAATGCTCAATTCACACGCCTTATGAATGAATATCGTGAGATGGTGGGGCTTGACGTATTTGCTAGTGGTGGCAACGAAATCGTTTCTGCTGCTAAGGCTTTAAAAAAGAAAAAACTTCTTGGATTCTTAGCTGACCAAGATGGATATATAAATGGTTTACCAGTTCCGTTTTTGGGACAAGATTCATCAGCTGTTATGGGACCAGCAACATTTGCAAAGAAATTTGGCTCTCCTGTAGTACCTATTTTTGCATCTCGTAAGCCTGAAGGAGGGCATATCGTTCATATCTTGCCAGCATTACATTATGAGGAAACTGGCGATGAAGATGTTGATATGTATCGTCTAACTGAAGCCTGTGTACGTGTTACGGAAGAATTTATTCGTGAACATCCAGATGAGTGGCTTTGGTTCCAACACCGTTGGATGACTAAGATGGATCAAATTATTGATTACGATAAGAAGATAGCTATACGGGAGAGAGCGCATGAAAAACAATAAAAAGTTAATTGCCATTGTGGTCGCTATAGTATTAGCTCTAATCGGTCTTATTGTATTTATTATGAAAGACTCTAATGAGGCTAATTCCACTCAAAATCAAAGTGGACAACTCGTTAATTTCCAAGGTGCGGATTTGCAAGAGGAAAAAGATGGCAAGCTAGTATGGGCATTATCGGCTGAGAAGATTGAATATGACCCGCGTACAAAAGCTATCGTTCTGACCAATTTGAAAGGTCTGTTCTATCAAGATGATGTGACTACTACGATTACAGCGCCTCATGCTGTACTGACGGGCGATCGAAATTCTCTTGATATTGATCAAGGCGTTACTGCTACTAATACGGAAGGTGCAGAATTTAAAACTGAGGCCCTTCATTTTGATAACAAAACGAAAACATTGACATCTAAAACGGCTTTCACTTATAACAGTAAGGATGTAACCCTCACAGGTGACAAGCTTGAGGGCAATATGTCTTTAAAAATTATTAAAGCCATTGGACATGCGAAATTAACAAAGAAGTAATTGAGAGGAAATATGATGAATAAGAAAAAACAGATTGGTATGGCTATATTAGCTGTACTCATGACCGCATCTGTTACAGTTTGGGCTGCAAATGATCCGTTGACTATCAGCGCTGATACATTGTCTTATGATGGCAATTCAGGTCGTGCAGATGCAACAGGTAATGTTGTTATCACCCAAGCGGATAAAACTATGACTGGTGCCAAGGGTTGGTACAATACAAAAACTCAAGAAGCAAATCTTGATGGTGGTGTATCTATGATTGGTTCTGATATGGCTATGTCTGCTCAAGCGGTTCACAGTTACAATAATAATAAATTCACTGCTAATGGTAGCGTTCATTTACAACGTGCTGATCGCCAAATCTTTGGCGACAGTGTTGAGTATAGTACTGACTCTGAATACGGTCTTGTTACAGGCAATGCCCGTTTGATTGCTGAAGGGACAACCTTAACCGGTGATAAGGTAGAAGGATGGATGAAGGAAGTTCGTGCTGTAGCGCAAGGTAATGTTACTTTCTCTAATCCTGAACGAAACGTGTCTGGTTCTGCTGACCGAGCTACATATACACAAACGCCAAACCAAAATGATGGAGTGGTACTCTTATCTGGTTCTGCGCATGCCGTTCAAAATGGTAATGTACTGAATGCACCGGAACTGAAAATTCGTTTAGCTGATGATTCTGCTGAAACATTAGGTGGACGTAGTACACTCGTCATTGTTCCGAATAAATAAGGATTAAATATGTATATAGAAACCAAAAACTTAGTCAAAACCTTTAGCGGTCGCAATGTTGTAGACGGGGTTAGTTTACGCGTTGATAAGGGGCAAGTCGTTGGGCTCCTAGGTCCTAATGGGGCAGGGAAAACTACATCATTCTATATGATTGTTGGCATTGAACGACCTAGTTCTGGTATCATTACCGTTGATGGCAAGGATATTACGAATATTCCAATGTATAAACGAGCTGCTGAAGGTATTGGGTATCTTCCACAAGAAGCATCAATTTTTCGCTCCATGACTGTTGAGGATAATATTCGTGCTATGTTACAAACAACATCAAAGAAATCTGATGAAATTGAAGCTATAGTGGAATCCCTCATTGAAGAATTTCATATTGGTCATGTTCGAGATCGTATGGGGATGCAGCTATCTGGTGGTGAACGCCGTCGCGTAGAAATCGCTCGTTGTCTTGCGTTAGAACCGAATTTTATTCTTCTCGATGAACCTTTTGCTGGCGTCGACCCTATCGCAGTTGCTGACATTCAACAAATCATTTTGCATGTAAAAAATCGCGGTATTGGTATCTTGATTACAGATCACAATGTGCGTGAAACATTGGGGATTGTAGATAAGGCTTATATTTTAAGTAGTGGTAAAATCCTCCTAGAAGGCACCCCTGAAGAAATTGCAAACGACCCAATCGCTCGTGAGCATTACTTAGGGGATAACTTTAGATTATAGGAGGGGACTATGAGATTATTAGATAAATATATATTAAAAGCTTTTGTAGGTCCGTTCCTATTTGGGGTATTTGCTTTTACCAGTATTTTTATTGGCACAGGTACATTATTTAGAATTGCTCAATATATTACTGAATATGGGGCACCGCTAGTTCTCGTTATGAAAGCTTTTGTGTTGGCATTACCAAGCATTGTTATCTTAACATTCCCAATGTCAGTACTATTGGCTTCACTTATGACCTTTAGTCGCTTGAGCAGTACTAGTGAGATTGTTGTTATGCGTGCCGGTGGTCTTAGTTTTTTACGCTTAGCGATGCCTGTATACATTATTGCCCTTATCATCTCAATTGGGGCTGTCGCATTTAATGAATTTGTTGTACCACGTACAAATAATATGTATCAAACGATTGTGCGTGAACAGATTATGAAAAATGCATCACCTCAAACACAAAATCATATCGTTTTAAAAACAATGAATGGTAATGATTTAGGCACATTAATGTATGCTAAAAGCTACAATGCGGAGACTAAAAAATTAAGCATGATTACGGTGCAACAGTTTGGTGAAGGTGGCAAGTTACAACAAGTTGAAAATGCAGATACTGCTGTTTGGAATGGTCAATATTGGGTGATGCAAAACGGCATTATTTATGATATTTCCGCTGGTGATGGTGTAGAACGTACAATGAAGTTCAAGGAGCAATCCTTGCCAATTAAGTCTGCACCAAAGGATATTCAACAAGATCAACGTAAACCAGAAGAATTAACAATCAAAGAATTACGTCATCAAATTAAAGCATATAAGGCGGCTTATACGAATGCCAATAAACTAGAAATGGAAATGTATCAACGTTTTACAATTCCATTAGCTAGCTTTGTATTTGCTCTTGTAGGTGCTCCATTAGGTCTTCAAAAGCAACGTTCTAGCTCATCTATTGGTTTTGGTATCAGTATCTTAATCATCTTTATTTATTATGGGGTGATGACATTTGCTGGTGCATTAGGTAAAGGTGGTGCATTGCCAACCGTATTTGCTGCATTAATTCCAGATACATTAGGCATCATTGCTGGCCTATATTTGAATTGGCGTGTATCTAAGTAACCTAGTATATAAAGAAATAAATTTGATTTACGAAATAGCATATTTTCGAATCCAATAATTGTGTAATCTTATGAAAGGAGGGACTCGATGTTAGTAGGTGTTAAAATATTAGTTATTATTGCCCTTATGGGGGGACTTATTGCCTACATGGGGGATAAGTTAGGCACTAAAGTTGGTAAGCGTCGCATGTCCCTCTTTGGATTACGGCCTAAACATACGTCCATAATTGTTACTATCGTAACGGGATTGTTAGTTGCTGCTGCTACAGTAGGTGTATTAACTATTACATCTCAAAGCGTACGAACAGCGCTCTTTGGGATGGATCAGTTACGAGCAGATATGAAGCAACTTAATGATGAGGTAGCTGCTAAGACGCAAGAGCTTATTCGAGGACAAGCATTGCTTGAGCAAAATAAGCAAGAATTAGCAGAACGAATGGCTGAAATAGAGCAAATTCGTAAAGAGGTTGATGCAACTAAGGCTGAGTTGGCTAGTGCACAAGCGGCTAAAGATGCGACTGAAGCTGAGTTAGCTACACTTCAAGCTTCATATGATGAAGTATCTAAAAAATTAGCTGATTTAGAGGCTACAAGAGCCAAGATGGAAGCTCATATTAAGGATTTACAGACAACGCAGGAACAGTTGCAAAATGGCATTATTCATTTGCGTGAAGGTACAATTCTTTTCCAAGTTGATCAATTATTGGCGCAAGCTGTTGTTCGACCTGGTTTAAGTGAAGAAGATAGCAATGCAGCCATCAAAAATATTATTGATGATACAAATAAATTGGTATTACGTCGTCTTGGTATAGAAGATCAAGATCAGGCTGTTGTATATGTAGATCGTCAGAATATTGAGGTAGCTACACAAAAGCTTAATAGTGCAAAGACTCCAATGGTGGTTCAAGTGGTTGCTGCTGGAAATATTATTGCTGGTGAACCAGCGGTAGCAGTTATCCAAGTTTACCCACAACAATTTATTTATAAAAATGGGGAAGTAATTCATTCTGCTATAATGGATGGTGGACCTAACGCTCAATCTGCTATGCTTCAATTCTTAAAGCAAGTAAATGAAAAGGCAAGAGAGAAAGGTATTATTCCAGACTCCTTATCTGGTGATATCGGAACGATACCAGGGGATGATTTGTTTACGGCTATTCGTCGTATTGCTACAATACATGGCAAGGTTCATGTAGAAGCGTATGTTGATGGTGATACATATTCATCTGGTCCTGTACATCTTAAGTTACGTATTACTCAAATGCCTGTTTTTAATGATAAGGCTAAAATGCCAGCTTATTAAATTGAATAGTATTTTGGTTTATATACTTTAAACGAAGGTCTTATGTAAATTTTTACATAAGACCTTCGTTTTGTGTTAAAATATAAATGCTGTATTAGAAATGAGGATAATAATATGACTGATACTACGTACATTTTGGCTGTAGATCCAGGCAATGAAAAAACAGGTGTAGCAATTGTGACACCTTCTGGTACTATGGTATGTCGTAAAATTATTATGACAAAACAGTTCAATGGTGAAATTGAACGTATATTAACTGAATACTATGGAATTGTTCATATGGTATGTGGAAATGGTACAAATCATAAATATTTGTATCCATCGCTTCAACAAATTGGACGAAATCATAAAATTACGACTAGCTTAATTGATGAATCGCATAGTACGGAAGAGGCTCGAAAATTATATTGGAAGTATAATCCTCCTACAGGATGGCGTAAAATTATCCCTACGTCTATGCAATTTCCACCTGAACCTGTAGATGATTTGACAGCTTTTGTTATTGGTTTACGATATACAAAACAACTAAGCCAAGCTGTTAATGACATACAAGGTGATACGATGGATGCTAGTGAGTTAGAAGAAAAAAGATTACATGCTATGGAGCAGTTGTACGGTAAAGGAGAAGTGCATGAAAAATGAAACTTTAACGCATAACTGGTCGAACTTTATTATGCGTTGCTTAATGATGATCTTAGGGGCCTTAATTTATACTATAGGCTTAGATTTATTTTTAGTACCGAATAGTATCATCGATGGCGGTGTAGTTGGTATTTCCTTGATGGCTGCAGAGCTTTCAGGAATTTCCTTTAGTATTTTCGTCGTACTCTTTAACTTGCCTTTCTTATATATTGGCTATAGAGCTAATGGCAAAAACTTTACTTTCTCTACACTATTTTCTATCGTATGGATGGCAATTTTCTCTACCTTTGCTCATGATTTTACACCTATCACAACAGATCCATTCTTAGGTTCTATCTTTGGTGGTATCATTTTAGGTATTGGGGTAGGCCTCATAATACGTAATGGTGGTTCTTTAGATGGCTCTGAAATTGTGGCGATCATCTTTGATAGACGTTCCACTTTCTCCGTTGGTGAAATCGTAATGGCCATGAATCTCATTATTCTTGGTGCCGCAGGTTTTGTATATAGTTGGAATAGTGCTATGTATTCCTTAATCGCTTATTTCATTGCTTATAAGATGATCGATATTACAATTACAGGCCTTGATGAATCTAAAGGGGTAATGATTATTACAGATGCAGAGAACTCTAAGAATCTTGCAGATGCATTAAATGCGAACCTTAATCGTGGTGTTACAATTATGTATGGTGAAGGGGGCTATTTAAAGCAACCTAAGCATGTTTTATATTCTGTAGTAACAAGACTTGAAATTATGAGGTTAAAAAATACTGTTTATGAAGTAGATCCATCGGCATTTATTACGATTCAAGATGTACATGATGTATTTGGTGGTAGATTTACAAAGAACGGTCATTAAGGGGTTAATATGAGTAATAAAATAGTAAAAGAAATATTAGATTGGATTTATGCCATTGTATTGGCATTAATTATTGCCATGGTAATTCATATTTTCTTGATTCAACCAACACGTGTTTCTGGTGAATCAATGGAGGATACACTACATAATGGTCAATACTTAATTGTAACGAAGTGGCATCATATTATGAATGAAATGCCAAATTATGGACAAATTGTAATCATTGATAGTCGTGTTAATCGCGCTCGTACGTGGGTGGATGATGTAGAAGAACCATTGATGAACTATGCATCTGTCTTTAATAAAGCTGCTCAAACAAATGATGTATGGGTTAAGCGCGTTATTGGTCGTCCAGGTGATGTATTAGAATTTAAAGATGGTCATGTATGGCGTAATGGTGAACAATTACAAGAACCATATACTAAAGATACAATAATGAATTATACACGTTCTACACCGGTTACTGTTCCAGAAGGTCATGTATTTGTGATGGGGGATAACCGAAATCATTCTAGTGATAGTCGTTTCATTGGCCCTGTTCCAGTTGATCACGTCCTAGGTTTTGTATCCTATGCAATTTAATGCTTCTAAAAGCCTCTCTATAGTAGTAATTACTATAGAGAGGCTTTTTGTATTTAAATAATGGGGTATTTATAGCTTAATATTATTAATTACATATTTTAAGAGATAATATATGATGAATGGCATTGATAAGGTTATTACTAATAGAAATTAGAGAGACAAAATAAAGGTATTAATAATAGAAAAGAGGAATATAATTATATTTTAGGTCTATATATTAGTATTAAATATTAAATAATATGATATTCATTATTTTTAATAATTAAAAGTTGTAGGTTTATTATCTAAAATACATGAATTTTAGATAAATAAAATGAAATTGCGCAAAATTTAATTTTGAAAAATGCAGTAAAAATCTATGTTTATAGGTTTATTTTTATTCATGAAAGAAATTTCATCAAATTAAGTTGTATAAAATGCTTTACAAAAAATTTGGACGGTGATATATTCTAATCACAGTAAGGCACCACTAATAAAGAGGTGACGCTGTGATAGATAATATAGTCGAGGAAACGTGGACACTCCTAATATATCTTTCATAGTTATACCACTTATACAGTGAATGTCTTCTGATACTATAAATTCTTATTTATAAGAAAGAAGGAATTCATTATGAAAAAACAATTCGCAACAATTTTTGCAGCAACAGCAGTATTAGGTGTAACAACAGCATTCGCTGCAAACCCATTCTCCGATGTAACTCCAGATAGCTGGGCATATCAAGCAGTATCTCAATTAGCACAATCTGGTATCGTTAATGGTTACCCAGATGGTACTTTCAAAGGCCAAAACAATATCACTCGTTATGAAATGGCTCAAATGGTAGCTAAAGCAATGGCTAACCAAGATCGTGCTAATGCAGAACAACAAGCAATGATTAACCGCTTAGCAGATGAATTCTCCAACGAGTTGAACAGCTTGGGCGTACGCGTATCTCGTTTGGAAGATCGCGTAGGTAATGTAAAAGTTACTGGTGATGCTCGTATCCGTTACCAAGGTTCTGAAGATAAAGGCGTTTATAAAACAAACAGCAAATCCTTAACAGATGGCCGTGCACGTGT
The DNA here is from genome assembly GCF_018378075.1 of Veillonella parvula. GTDB lineage: Bacteria > Bacillota > Negativicutes > Veillonellales > Veillonellaceae > Veillonella > Veillonella parvula_K. The sequence continues at coordinate 3,199 of NZ_JAGZYE010000007.1, read as the reverse complement.
TCAATTCAATGGTAAAGTAAATGATAAAACTGAAGCTGTTGTTCGTGTAAAAGGTAATTACGAATTCGGTGACTCCACAAAAGGTGCTGATGCGACAATCGATCGTGCTTATGTAGATCACAAATTTGGTAATAGCGTATCTGCTAAAGGTGGTCGTTTCCAACAAACAATTGGTGGCGGTTTAATGTACGATGATACATTTGATGGTGCTCAATTGAACGTAGGTAATGATAAAGTTCAAGTACAAGGTGCTTATGGTTACATGATGGCAGGTGCTGCTGATGGTAATTCCAAATCCGATAACCCTTCCGTAGCTTATGTAGGTGTTAAAGGTAAAGTTGGTCAAGAATCCACAGTTGGTGGTTTCTACTCTAAATTGTCTAGCGGCAACTTGAACCATAATGGTTCCACAGTAAACTCTGATAGCCAAGACGTATACGGCTTCAATGCAGATTTACGTAAAGATAAAGTTTGGGTTGGTGGTGAATGGTTAAAAGCTTCCAACGTAAATGACTCCCAAGCTTGGACAGCAGGTGTTGGTTATGGTAATTACGACATCGCTAAAAAAGGTACATGGGATGTAAAAGGTCAATACTTCAACCAAAAAGCTAACGCTCCAATCGTAAGTTCCACTTGGGATCAAGCGTATGACTTAACAAATACATCTAATGGTTATAAAGGTTATATGGCTAGCGTAAACTATGCAGTACAAGATAACGTAGGCTTATCTGCAGGTTATGGTTTCAACTCTAAAGACCAAAAAGGTAATGATCTTTCCGATTTCTACCGTGCAGAATTAAACTACAAATTCTAATTCCCTCACAAACAAAAAAGACTTCTTCGGAAGTCTTTTTTTGTTGTATATAAAGAGATAATATTTTCTTTTGTATATAATAGTATATATATAGTAAAATAAATCTATATATAGTAAAAGGTAAAAATTTATTTGCTTAGTATGTATATCGATCTATTCCACAATATATTGTATGAGGTATTTATGAACCAATTATGCATAAAATAGCTATCGATTAATTAATAGATATGTTATTAATTAGTATAACTTAATAATATATGTGATAATAAATCTCATTTAGTGTAAAAAAAGATAAATTTGATATTTTTAATAAAAAAATATATATCGCATAAAAGTAGATAATAAATGCATTTTAGGGCATTTTAAATTATAAAATTTTTATAATGAGAATGAAATTGAGAAAAAAGGGTTTACACGAAAATTTGGTTATGCTAATATCACCCTACAAGAAGTAACAAACACATGAAACGAAGAACTTCGATGTAGAATGTGGCGAGGAAACGTGGACACTCCCAGTAATTCTTATTCTGAAGAACAGAGTAGAATGTGAATGTTATGACTTGTAACCTTTTATATTTCTATTTTTCAGAAAGAAGGAATTCAACTATGAAAAAACAATTCGCAGCAATCTTCGCAGCAACAGCAGTTTTGGGTGTAACTACTGCATTCGCAGCTAACCCATTCTCCGACGTAACTCCAGATTCTTGGGCATACCAAGCAGTTTCCCAATTGGCTAACGCTGGTATCGTTAACGGTTACCCAGATGGCACTTTCAAAGGCCAAAACAACATCACTCGTTACGAAATGGCTCAAATGGTAGCTAAAGCTATGGCTAACCAAGACCGCGCTAACGCTGAACAACAAGCTATGATCAACCGTTTGGCTGATGAATTCTCCAACGAATTGAACAACTTGGGAGTTCGTGTAGCTCGTTTGGAAGACCGCGTTGGTAACGTAAAAGTTACTGGCGATACGCGTATTAAATGGGAAGACCAAGAACATGCTTCCTCCAAAACTGATGCTCGTGCTCGTATCCAATTCAATGCAAAAGTAAACGATCGTACTGACGCTGTAGTTCGTGTTAAAGGTGCGTATGAATTTGGTGATGCATCCAAATCTTCTACAGTAACAATGGACCGTGCTTATGTAAACCACAAATTTGGCGAACGCGTATCTGCTAAAGCTGGTCGTTTCGGTCAAATATTCGGTGCTGGTTTAGCTTATGATGCACAATTCGATGGTGCTCAATTCAACGCTGGTAACGATAAAATCGGCTTCCAAGCTGCTTATGGTTACTTGACTTCTAGCAATCTTATGACTGCTTCCCATACACCAGCTGGTGCGACTGCAGCAACTACAACTGTAGAAAAAGATGCTAACGCTGAAGTAGTATACTTAGGCTTAAACGGTAAATTAGGTAAACATGCTGATTTAGGTGGTTTCTATGCTCGTTTCAACGGTAGCAAAGAATTAGGTGTTTCCGAAGATAATGGTGGTTCCGATAAACTTAATAAATTCAAAAACGTTTACGGTTTCAATGCTAACACTAACTTCGACAAAGTTTGGGTTGGTGGCGAATGGGTAAAAGCTTCTAATATTGAAGACTCCACAGCTTGGACTGCAGGCGTTGGTTTTGGCGACTACAGCATTGCTAAAAAAGGTTCTTGGGGCGTTAAAGGTCAATACTTCAACGCTAAAGAAAACGCACCTGTACTCGATTCCACTTGGAACCACAAATACATCCAAAACGCTAAAGGTTGGATGGCTTCCGTTGATTATGCATTACAATCCAATGTTGGTTTGTCCGCATACTATGGCTTCGACTGGAAAACAGCTGACAGCGCTAAAACTGACAAAGCTGACGCAACCACAACATTTCAACATAGGAGGTTCAATGTCAATGAATGACGTAAAAAGCTTATCACATAGTAAATGGAGATGTAAATATCATATTGTTTTTGCACCAAAGTATAGAAGGCAAATAATTTATGGACGGATAAAAGCTGATGTAGGTAAAATTTTAAGAGATTTATGTAATAGAAAAATGTAGAGATTATAGAGGCAGAATGCTGTCCGGATCATATTCATATGTTAGTAACTATTCCACCACATTTAAGTGTATCAAGTTTTATGGGATATTTAAAAAGCAAAAGTAGCCTCATGATATTCGATAAACACGCAAATTTAAAATATAAGTATGGAAATAGACATTTCTGGTGTAGAGGATATTATGTGGATACAGTGGGAAGATACGAAGGAGCGATAAAAGAGTATATTCGCAATCAATTACAAGAAGATATAGCACAAGATACATTAAACTTTAAAGAATATACCGACCCGTTTACGGGTGAGCCGGTAAAATAGGCAAAATAAAAGCCCCCGAGT
>NZ_JAGZYE010000016.1:0-12337 GCF_018378075.1 Veillonella parvula | reverse complement strand
TGTAACAGGTCAAACTGGTACACCTAAGGGTGAAACATACGAAGTTGCTGTTTCTGAAAATGCTGTTAAAGCGGTAGCACAAACAGCAGCACAAGATGCGGTTAAGGTCACCGGCACAGGTCTTGCTACTGTAACTGATTCCACTACTGGTGGTGTAAAAACATACAATGTAGATGTGAAGACTGGTAACCTTGTGGTCACTGCGGCTGGTCAAGTTGGCGCAAATGGTACAACAGGTGTAGGTGGTGCCACTGGTTCTGATGGCGTAGCCACTACACAAAATGTAGCATCCGCTATCAACGATGCCATCACTAAATCTAAAACTGATACAGCACAAGCTATTGCCGATGCAGAACACAAATTTGATGGCGATACAGGTACAACCTCTGTACGTAAACACGGTGAAGTCTTATCCATCAAAGGTGGCGTAACAACCCCTGCTGATTTGACAACAGGCAATATCGGCGTTGTATCCGATGGTGCAGGTACATTGAACATCCGTCTTGCGAAAGTATTGAGCGGTTTAACATCTGCAACCTATACAGATGGTGCTGGTAATACACAAACTGTAACTAGTACTTCCTCCACAATTACAGATGGTGCTGGTAACACAACGACTATCACTAAAGGTGGGGTAACAACGACTGATGGTACGAATACAACGACTGTAGCTCCATCTGGTGTGACTGCTACAGATGGTACTAACATAGTTAAGTTGAATGGTTCTGGTATCGATGCTGGCAATACACAAATTAAGAACGTTGGCAAAGCAACCACTGATGATGCTGCTGTTAACAAGAAACAAATGGATGATGCTGTGAAGGCAGCTACTGATTCCATCAGCACATTAGGGGATAACAAAGTATCCTTAGGTAGTAATTCCGGTACAACAACAGCTAAAAAATTAAGTACAACTGGTGGTATTAAATTCAACATCAAAGGTGATACTGGTGCGAACGCACTCATTACAACATCTGCTACAGGTGATGATGTAACGATTGCGCCAACTGCTAAGTTGAGTGCTGCTGTAACTGCTGCTGAAAATGCTGCTAATAAAGACTTGTCCAACTTGTCTACTGCAGGCGATACGTACATTAAAAACCTTGCTAAAACAGCTGCTTCTTGGAATGTAGAAACAAATGGCGGTGGCACAACGGCTGTGGCTGGTGGTGACACTGTTAACTTCATCAATGGCGATAATATCGCTATTACAAATACAGGTCGCTCCATTACAATCGGCACAGCTAAAAATGTAGCCTTCGATAAAGTGACTGTTGGTGGCACAAGTGGTATTGTAATTGATGGTACGACAAAACAAATCGGTGGTTTAGCTGCCGCAACTGCTAACGATCAAGCAGTAAATAAAGGCCAAATGGATACTGAACATACAATGTAGATGTGAAGACTGGTAACCTTGTGGTAACTGCGGCTGGTCAAGTTGGTGCAAATGGTACAACAGGTGCAGGCGGTGCCACTGGTGCCGATGGTGTAGCGACTACACAAAATGTAGCATCCGCTATCAACGATGCCATCACTAAATCTACTGCCAATACAGCACAAGCTCTTGCCAATGCAGAACACAAATTTGATGGTGATACAGGTACAACCTCTGTACGTAAACATGGTGAAGTCTTATCCATTAAAGGTGGCGTAACAACCCATGCTGATTTGACAACAGGCAATATCGGTGTTGTATCCGATGGTGCGGGTACATTGAATATCCGTCTTGCTAAAACATTGACTGGTTTAACATCTGCTGCCTTCACTGATGGTACACACACAGTGACTATCGCAGGATCTGGCATTGACGCTGGTAATACAGAAATCAAACACGTTGGTAAAGCAACCACAGATGATGCTGTGAAGGCTGCTACTGATTCTGTAACTACATTAGGTGATAACAAAGTATCCTTAGGTAGTGATTCCGGTACAACAACAGCTAAAAAATTAAGCACACCAGCTGGTATCAAATTCAACATCAAGGGCGATACTGGTGCGAACGCACTCATTACAACATCTGCCACAGGTGATGATGTAACCATTGCTCCAACGGCTAAATTGAGTGCTGCTGTAATAGCTGCTGAAAATGCTGCTAATAAAGACTTGTCCAACTTGTCTACTGCTGGTAATACATATATTCAAAATCTTGCAAAATCTGCAGCTTCTTGGAATGTAGAAACCAATGGTACTGGTACAACGGCTGTAGCTGGTGGCGACACTGTTAACCTCATCAATGGCGATAACATCGCTATTACGAATACAGGTCGTGCGATTACAATTGGTACAGCTAAGAATGTATCCTTTGATAAAGTCACTGTTGGTGGTGTAGTTATCGATAAGAATAATGGTATCGATGCAGGTGGTAAGGAAATTACAAATGTAGGTCCTGCTACATCTGGTAATTCCGCTGTTAATAAGACACAAATGGATACAGCTATTACTAATGCTGTTAATAAAGCAACAACTGATGCTAAACATGATTTCGGTGGCGATGATACAACTGTTGTTACACGTAAACATGGTGAAAAACTTAACATCAAGGGTGGCGCTTCTACAACGGCAGCAGATCTTACAGCTGGTAACATTGCTGTTCTTGGTGATGCTGCGACAGGCACATTGAATATTCGCATGGCTAAAGCATTAACTGGCTTAAGCAGTGCAACTTTCACAACACCTAGTGGTACAACTGTTATCAATGGTGGTGGTATGACAATTACACCTGCTAGTGGTAGCCCAATTTCTGTAACAACTGGTGGTATCAATGCTGGTAACACAGAAATTAAGAATGTGGCAGCTGGTACAACGCCTAATTCCGCTGTTAATAAACAACAAATGGATAATGCGATTTCTAATGCTACGGCTAACGTAGGATTCAATACGGCTGGTAACACAGGTACTGGTAGTGTAAGCAATGGTCAAACATTGACTATCACAGGTACAAATGGTATTGAAACTAGTGCAAGCGGTCAAAGTATTACAGTAGGCCTTGATGCTGCAACACGTGCACAAATCAATAATGCTACAACAACTGCTAATAATGCAGCCAAGAAGGATTTGAGCAATATTGATAATGCTGGTAAGCAAATGATTAAGGATACAGCTGCTTGGAATGTGAAAGTTAATAGTGGCACACCTGAAACTGTAAAAGGTGGCGATACAGTTACTTTCAACGATGGCGATAATATCAAGGTTACGAATACTGGTAAAGATATTACTATTGCTACTAAGAAAGATGTTTCTTTCGATAAAGTTACTGTTGGTAATGTAGTAATTGATAAGAATACTAACCGTATCAGTGGTTTAGCTAATGCTGCTAATAATGATGAAGCCGTTAACTTGGGTCAAATGAATGCCGCTATTAGTACTGCAACTGCAGGTACAGGTAATATTAAATACAAGGCTAATGGTGGTACGCAAAATTCTGTAGCGTTGACTACTGGTTTTGATTTCAAAGGTGATAGCAATATTCAAATTACAGCGGATCCAGCCAACACTGGTGTAATTAATTACAAATTGAATCCTGCTTTGACAGGTATTACTTCTATTAGTGGTGGTACTGGTGCTCCTACTATTACGCTTAATGCTGGTAGTGGTTCTAACCCTGGTAATGTATCCATTAATAGTAATCTCGATATGGGTGGTAAACAAATCAATAATATTGGTGCTGCTACTCATGCTGGTGATGCAGTGAATAAAGCACAAATGGACCAAGCGTTACAAAATGTCGCTAGTGCATCAAGTAATGTTGCTAAGTCTTATGCGTATAAGGCTGGTGCAGGTGCTGCCGCATTGGCTGCATTGAAACCAATTCAATATGATCCATTAGAACCAACACAAATTATGGCTGGTATTGGTAATTACAAATCTCAAACAGCTGTAGCTCTTGGTGTGGCTCATTACACTAATGAAAACACTATGTTTAACTTTGGTGTTTCCTTGGATAGCCACGATGGTATCGTAAATGCTGGTGTAACCCACAAATTTGGATATAGCCCTGAAAAGAAAGCTATTCCAGATCGATATAAAGGTGGTCCTATCAGTTCAATCTACGTAATGCAAGATGAAGTGACAGCATTGCAAGCAATTGTTCAAAAACAAGCTGCTGAAAATGAAGCCCTTCGTCAGCAAAACGAAGATATGCAACGTAAGGTCGATATGATTTTGGCTAAGATTCAATAACTTTGATATGTTTATCAAATCCCTTTTATAAGAAGATTAGTTAGATGAAATCGATATAGGTCCATTCGGTAGTCAGCTATCGTGCTATCAAGATGGCTGACTACTCCCTTGTGGGAAAACAAACGGACTCTTTTTATTTCTCTTACACACTCTCTCAATAGAGTCCGTTTGTTATTGATAGCGTATTGTTAAAACAGTACATAATAAATAGTAAATAGTAAATGTTACTGTTGTCTGAAACGTAAAGAATTTGGGGAGTAACATATGAAATCTGTATTGAAGAAAAGTCGTATATTTTTAATGTTATCAACTTTATTTGGGGCGGTGATTCCAATGGCTCATGCAGCCGATTTAGTTCCTGTACGACCAACTGTAGCTGTTGTTGATGAACAGCATCAAGCGATTAGTTGGGCAAATTTAATGCTCAATGGTTTTTTACAACATCATGCGGGTGCATCTATTAATGATATTTCTTTTGATGCTACCGATACAGTCGTTACATTGACTGTTGGCGGTTTTGATAAAGATGGTGTATATAAGGCCGTATTTACAAATACAGCGAATGAAGTTAAGGATGAAAAGGTTGGTAAACTTACAAAAACTGTAGAAAAAACAGCTTTTGATCCATCTACTATTTTGCCTCCTGCTGTAGCTGTAAACTTTGCTTATGCGCAAGCAGAAGGTAAAGCAACAAGCCTGTTAAGCTGGGCTGTTAAAACTGAAAAAGGTACGCCACAATATACAGTTGTGTTTGCTACACAAGATAAGAAAACCATTACTGTAGTATTCGATGCAGTGAGCGGAAAATTGTTAAGTGTAACTAAATAACCCGAACAAAAATAGTAATATATATTAATGTATATATATTGTGTTTAGGTATAGCGTTACAAAATAGAATATTATGCACAATACCTTGCTTTTTTGATGAGAGAAGCGGATCTATAATAAATGTTGGGGTGACACCACTACGGTGTTACTTCCAACATTATTTTTTTACAAAAAAGTAAGCATATAAGGCTTACATACGGCTTATAGGACAAAAAGTGTGTGTAAAAATCCTTATAACACTAGTAAATATCTAATGTTATAAAAGTTTAATCTTTTTCTGAAGAAGTTTGAGGGTGGACAAAAAGTGTGGGTGAAAACTTCAATTAACCCTTGTAATTACTAAATAAAATGAGGTTATATCTTCCTATATATAAACAAATATGGAGGAAGAGTTTATGCGACAAATAAAATGTCCTGATTGTAATGAAAAATGTATTAAACATGGTGTTTTAAAATCTAGTTTTCAGCGTTTGTTTTGCAAACATTGTAAGGTGGCATTTACTATTAAAATTAATAATTTAAGTAAAGAGTTAAACCTATTCTTGAATTAATTATTCAGCACCGATATTTGTAAATGATACTCTAAGAATGTACAAAAATGATGATATAAGAATGTACAATTTTGATTGTATCACCGATACTATAGTTGAAGTGATAACAACATGCAATACGTATACACTATTAATAGTTCATTTACTGTAACATCATTATTAGACTTACCATTATTAAGAGACATTATGGAGGCTTGCAATTTGAAACCTAATTATAGTTTACTAGGTCGTGAATTAGGCTATGATAGACGTACCATAAAATCTCATTATGAAAATGGAACGCCTGATCCACATCGTCATAAACCATCTATGATTGATGCATTTTATGACATAATACAGACTTTACTATCTGATGATACCCCCCCAACAGTTTTACTACAAGTGTGTTCTATGGCAATACTTGGTAGACAATCATGGACTCACAGCTGCTTACTCTACATTTCGTGGTTATATTTCAAAGACACCCGTGTTTCAATCCTATTTTGATAGAAAACATACATCGCCTAGTACGCAGCATACGATTCGCTTTGAAACCGCACCAGCTGAACAAGCACAAGTGGATTGGAAAGAGAATATTAAATTCTTATTGCATGATGGAACGCATATAACTTTTAACATATTGCTGATGACATTAGGCTATTCTCGATACAAATTAGCAAAGGTCACATTCGATAGAACTACTGAAACATTACAAGATGCATTGGTAGAATTTGTTGAGCAATTACAAGGTGTTCCTCATGTACTAGTAACAGATAATATGAAGACTGTGATGGTACAACCGAGGCTAGCTGGAACTAAAGGGCAGCTTCATACCAAAGCAGAGCAATTTTCAAGTGACTTTGGCTTTACATTTAAACCTTGTATTGCGCGCCGTCCACAAACGGAAGGTAAAGTAGAAAGCCAAATGAAAATTCTAGATGAAATTCATGCGTACCAAGGAAAACTGACAATACAAGAAGTGGCGACATTGAATGATGGCCTTAAATTCCAAGGCGATATGGGTGACACTTCCAATGTTAAGCTTAATAAACAAGTGAATATCATAGGTGGCGTAACAAGTGCGGCTGATCTTGCTACAGGCAACAATATCGGTGTTACTTCTGCGGCTGTTGGCGTTGATGGCAATGCAAAATTACAATTGCAATTGGCGAAAAACTTAACAGGCTTGCAATCTGTAACGGCATCCGACACTGTGAAAGCAGGTACTGCAACTGTAGGTAATCATACGGTAGCAGATAAAAAAGGTGGTAATCAAACCGGTAACTTTGTAACAGGCTTAGATAATAGAGCTTGGGACATTTTAGAACCTACGTATGTAGAAGGACGAGCAGCGACAGAAGACCAACTTAAGAAGGTTAGCAATGCTTTGAAAGCATCTAATGCAAGTGCTACAGATTACCGCTTAATTGCTAATCCGAACAACGCGGCAGACGGCTCTTATAAAGTTGAAAACAATCAAGTTGACTTGAAGGTAAAAGACGAAAAATCCAGTGATGTTATAACTGTAACGATTAAAAATATTGCGTCCAAAACTGAACTTGATAAGGTAAAAGATCGTTCCGTAAAATATGACGGTAACACAGGTCATGACACAGTAACATTAGAAGGTCCTAACGGTACAAAAATTACTAACTTGAAAAATGGTAACGTAGCGGCTGGTTCTAAAGATGCTGTCAACGGCGGTCAATTACACGATGCTAAGAACGAATTAAATACTAATATTAATAATGCGAAAACAGATCTTATTAATACAGGTCTTAAATTCGATGCTAACGTAGGCGGCGTACAAACTAATAAATTAGGCTCTACGGTGACTATTCAAGGTGAAGGTAAAGCTGCCGATGCTGACTACAGCGGTGAAAATATCAAAACTTTCATCAAACAGGATGCGGCAACAGGCAACACGACTATTGACGTGAAGATGAATAAAAATCTTATCGCTGATACCATTAAGGTTAACAAAAACGGTAAAGACGGTAAGGACGGCGTAACGATTACAGGTCCTACAGGCGCAGCCGGTCAGGATGGCAATAATGGTAAAGTAGGCATCACAGGTGCTGACGGTAAGGATGCTGTATCTATTTCCGGTAAGGACGGCGTAGGCCATATCGGCTTGACAGGTCCTGCTGGAACGAACGGCGTGAACGGTACTAATGGTATCGACTTGTCTGTGAAACCTGGTTACGATGATGCTGCTACAGGCGTTAAAGGCGAAAAAGGTGTAGACGGTACAAACGGTCTTACCCGTATCGTATACACTGACGGCAACGGCGAGCACCAAGTAGCTACTATGGAAGATGGTTTACAATTCACAGGCAACAACACTGGTACCGTGAATAAACAAAAATTGAACTCCTTGGTGAAAGTATAAGGTGAAGGCGTAACTGCAGCTGAATCTGCAGCGTTCAAGAGCGCATCCGGCAACATCAACGTAAAAGCTGATGGAACGGACAAATTGGAACTTCAATTGGCGAAAGACCTTAAAAATCTTGACTCCGTAACGGCTGCTAAGACTGTGAAAGCAGGCGACGCTATTATGGGCGGTCAAACTGTTAACAACGCGGCCGGCGACAGCGAAACAGGCAACTATGTAACAGGTCTTGATAATAAAGATTGGGATGCAGATAAGATTGTATCCGGTCGTGCCGCAACAGAAGATCAATTGAAAAAAGCGTTGGATGCACAAAGTGCTAACTCCACTGATTATCGTTTGATCAGAAATCAAGCGGCAGGCTCCAATGGAGACTACACTGTGGATGCGAACGGCGATGTAGCGTTGACTGTACAAGATAAGAATCATCCAAATCAAACAGAAACCGTTACCATCAAAGATGTTGCTTCTAAATCCAAGCTTGATAAATTGAATGATCGTGCTGTTAAGTATGATTTGGACCCTACTGGTAATCCTGATAAATCCAAGGTGACTTACGAAGGCCCTGCATATAACAACAAACAAGGCGGTACTCATGTAACGAATGTGGCATATGCTACAGGCAACGATGGTAGTGAAGCGGTTAATGTGGACTACTTGAATGACAAAATTAAAGATAGTGCGGACGCATTGACCAATAAAGGTTTGAAATTCGATGCTAACCAAGGCGGAGAAAAAACTAACAAGCTTGGCTCTAAAGTGACTATTAACGGTGAAGGCACTGCAGCTGACGAAGATTACAGCGGTGAAAACCTTAAAACTTTCATCACACAAGATCAAACATCTGGTAATACAACTATCAATGTAAAGATGAATAAAAACCTTAAAGCTGAATCCGTGAAAGTTGGCAAAGATGGTAAGGACGGCGTGTCCATTACAGGTCCTGACACTGCGAACAGTACAGACGGCAAGGTAGCTGTTACCGGTAAGGACGGCAAAGAAGCTGTATCTATTTCCGGTAAAGACGGCGTAGGTCACATCGGTCTTAACGGTAAAGACGGCCATAGCGCTGACATTTCTGTTGAAAAAAGTGATCCGGACCTCAACGGTAACGAAATCACTCGTATCAAATACACTGATGAAAACGGTAAGACACATCAAGTGGCAACCAAAGATGACAGCATGGCATACGGTGGTGACTCTGGCGACGTTATTAAGAGAAAACTTAACACTCAAGTAAATGTTAAGGGTGGCGTAACTGATAAAACTAAACTCTCCAACGATGACAACATCAGCGTTGTATCCGACGGTACAGACACATTGATGCTTCGTTTGGCTAAAGACCTTACAGGTTTAAATTCCATTACTTTCAACAACGGAGCTAACGGTGCAAATGGTAAAACCGTTGTAAACGGCGAAGGTATGACTATTAAAGATGTAGCAGGTAATCCGTTGACAGCTGTTACAAAAGACGGCGTGAAGATCACCGATGGTCCATCCATGACGAAGGACGGCATTGATGAAGCTGGTAATAAAATTACAGACGTTCAAGACGGTAATGTTGCAAAAGATAGCAAAGACGCTGTAAACGGTGGCCAATTGCATAATGCTGTTGAAAGCCTTAAATCTAAAGGCTTTGGTCTTGAAGCAGAAGACGGTCAATCCGTGAAGAAACCTCTTGGCGAAACAATCGATCTAAAAGATGACGGCAATATCAAAACTTCCGTGGATAACGGTGCTATCAAGATGGCCTTGAACGATAAGATCACTCTTGGCCAAGACCCAGCAAAACAAGTTAAGATTGACGGTCCCGAAGGTACTGTTACAGCCGGCAATGGCGATAAAGAAGTTAAGTTGGATGGCGCTGCAGAAACGATTACAGCCGGTAAAGGTGATAATCAAGTTAAAATCGACGGCAACAACGGTTCCGTAACAGCAAATACTGTGAAAGCTGGCGACGTAGTCGTAGGTAAACAAACTTCTGACGGTAAAGAAGACAACTTCGTAACAGGTTTGGATAACAAAACTTGGGATCCTGAAAACCCTGTAGCAGTTCCAGGTCGTGCGGCGACAGAAGATCAATTGAAAGCTGTTAATGACGACTTCAATAATAAAGCAAGAACAGGCCGTGTATTCCAAGGTGACCAACCTGGCGATAGCGGTAAAGTGGTTCGTGGATTGGGAGATACTATGAACCTTACTGGTGGTGCTGATGTGAACCGTTTGGCAGATAATAATATCGGTGTTGTGAAAAACGCTGCTGGTGATGGTTATAACATTAAGTTGGCTAAAGACTTGAAAGGTCTTGAGTCCGTAACTACTACGGATGCTGCTGGTAATACAACTGTTATGAACGGTAACGGTATCACAATTAAGAATAATGGTGGTGGCAGCGTATCCTTAACAAGCTCTGGTCTGAACAACGGCGGTAATAAGATTACTAACGTGGCTCCAGGTGAAATTAGCTCCACTTCTACTGATGCTGTTAATGGTTCCCAACTTAATCGTGTTGCAAACAGCATGAATAATGTTGTAAAAGAAGTTCGTCAAGTTGGTGCTTTATCCTCTGCGTTGTCTGCATTGAAACCTATGGCTTATGATCCTTACGAACCTACTCAAATCATGGCAGGTTATGGTAACTACCGTGGTGACTCCGCATTGGCATTAGGCGTGGCTTATTACAAAAATGAATCCATGATGTTACATGCTGGCGTAGCTTGGGCGGGTAGCAATAGCCATATGATGGCAAATGCTGGTGTAACTTGGAAAGTAGGTAACAGAGACGGTGAAGCAGAAACTGCAGATCGTTACCGTAAAGGACCTATCAGTTCCACATATGCAATGCAACGTGAACTTGCTGCAATGAAAGCTGAAAATCAAGGATTAAAAGGTGAAGTAGCTGATTTGAAAGCTGAAAATGAACAAATGAAAGCTAATATTGCTGCAATGATGGCAAGACTAGGTTTATAATACGTTCATACTGAACATTACGGGCTGAGGATTCCCTTTTGGGGGTCCTCTCACCCGATTTAATTCGTTGATAGAAAAGAGGAATATATAATGAAAAAATCCACTTTGCTTGCTTTCACAGCGGCAGTATTATTCGGCAGTGGCGTATTCCATGTTAATGCGGCATCTGCTATATTTGATGATCCATTGCTTTTACCAAATCCAGCTAAAGCGCCTACAACAGGTTCTGTTGTATTGGTTCCTGTGGCTAGCCCTTAGGCAGTGCAAAGTATCCATGAATTTGTGAAAGCATGGGAAAATGCCGAAAAACACATTGCTTTAGCTGAAAGCAAAAAGAATAATCATCAAGCGTTAACTAAAGAAGAAGCTAAATGGTTACATTCTAAAGATAAGCATAATTATGCTGATTATTTCCGTAAACATTCTTTAGGTTATGTACATGGCCAAGAAACTGCATTAAACTGGAATGGTGAAAACCGTAATAAAAACGAGTATAGCTATTACACATTCCCTAAATATGATAAGGACCAAGGTTACACAAATAGCTATGGTTACAATGTATTGCGCAGCATGGTTGATCGCATGAATGAATTGCTTCAAAAACAAAAGGCCGTTGGCGGTCCTTTGACTGATGAAGAAGCACAAGCATTGGAAGATGCTATGCTTGATATCATGGCTCAAGATCAAGAACATGTATCTAATGAAGAATTGCGTTATTACATGAACGAAGCAGTTTGGTTTGCTACAAAACAAACTGTAAAAAATATGTCTGCAGAAGAACCTTCTGTTGGAGACATGCACGAAATTAACCTTCGTGAAGCGATTCAGACAGATAACTAATCATCTAATATATATATAATCACATTATATGTATAGCTTTTGTTATAAGGAATGTGCAGTTACAATAACCTTATATAAAAGTTTTTAATATACAGTGTTGAGACACAAATAAGGGATTCTATTAACACACTGTCATATAGACAAGAAGTCGCAACAGAATGCAATAGATGTATTCTTGTTGCGGCTTCTTTTTATTTTAAATTCTCCCTATATGATATGTCTGAAAGAGTAATATAACTCAAGTTTTAAATCTGTAAAATTAGGCCGTGAAATTGTGCAAAAATAATAATAAAATTTTCCTGAAATTTGTCGTAAAAATTGTCCAAATATTGTTGACATCAGTATATGGAAATGTTATTATATTCAAGTACCCCATATGAAGGGGCACAGATCTTTGAAAACTGAACAATGATAGGTAATCAATCAAAACGATTGAACATATGCCAGAGTGCGGGTTTTGACATAGTCAAAACCAACTATAATTCAAAGTTACTTCAATGTAACGACAACAAATAATGAGCTATTCAAATAGCTTCAAGATATCTTGGAGAGTTTGATCCTGGCTCAGGACGAACGCTGGCGGCGTGCTTAACACATG
>NZ_JAGZYE010000015.1:0-13467 GCF_018378075.1 Veillonella parvula | reverse complement strand
CATGTGTTAAGCACGCCGCCAGCGTTCGTCCTGAGCCAGGATCAAACTCTCCAAGATATCTTGAAGCTATTTGAATAGCTCATTATTTGTTGTCGTTACTTTTAAGTAACTTTGAATTATGGTTGGTTTTGACTATGTCAAAACCCGCACTCTGGCATATGTTCAATCGTTTTGATTGATTACCTATCATTGTTCAGTTTTCAAAGATCTGTTATCAATTTGCACTACTTCATTATTAAGTACTGTCGTAATTGACGACTTGATTATAATAACATTATGACCACTTTCATGTCAACACATTTTATAATCTTTTTTGAAGTTCATTTTAAACCTCTAAGTGTATTGCTACACTCATTAAGAAACAGCCGCTCAAACGACTGTATGCATATTATAGTACAATGAAAATATAATCGCAACCCCCAATTCTCAATTTTACAAAATCTTCATTTTATTTTCATTTTTAACTATAAACCTAATAATTGATTTTACACAATTAACCATGTACAATGTAGCTGTAATAAAGAACTTTCAGCACAAATTAGTTTTCTTTTATAAGCGTTTACCAATATGAATATTACATTATTGTAAGGAGATTGAGTATGAAACTATCAAAACATTTATTATCAAAAGCTGTAGCTATAGCTACTATATGTGCTACTATGGGAACTACCACATTAGCTGCACCACAGGGCACATTTGATACTTCAGAAATTAATATTACTGGTCAATCGTCTCGATCTGTAGCACCTAACTATGCGATTTTAACCCTTGGTATTACAAGCCAAAATACCAATATCAATGCTGCAAAATCTAATAATGATCGTATTATGAGTAATTTAATTAGTCAATTAGCTAACTTAGGTGTTGCCAAAAAAGACATCTATACATCTAGCATTTCCATCAATCCAACGAGTGACTATCAAGACGGCAAACGCATCAATACAGGTTACAATGTATCAAATCATGTAACAGTTAAGATCAATAACCTTGATAACGTAGGAAAGGTTGTCGATGCCGCTGTTAGCGCTGGTGCTAACGACATCAACAACCTTTCATTCCAAAATGATGTGTCTCAACAATTATCTGATTCTTTAACTACAGAAGCGATTCAAAACGGTCGCCATAAAGCAGAAGTTATCGCAGCTGCCCTCGGTCGTACATTGGGACCAGTAAAAACTGTTTCCATTAGCACAACTGAAACTAGCACAATGGACTCTGGTTACTATCGTAACCCAGTAATGCTAAAAGCAGCTCTCGAAACTGCTACACCTGTAGAAAAAGGCTCTTTAATAGTTTCCCAAGACGCTAACATCACTTATTATCTACAATAGAATTTTCCGGTACCACACCTTCGTGTACAGCTACAATGCCGCCTGTCAATTCATGATAGGTGGCATTTTCATATCCTAGAGATTTCCAGATTTCTAAAATCTCACTTTGATGAGGGTATCTACGTAAAGATTCTGGAAGCCAGGCATAGGAAGAGTTATCTTTGCTCAATTTTCCTATAATAGGCAATATATATGAAAAATAGAAGTTATATAACTGTTTAAACCCAAACATACTTGGTTTTGCAAGTTCTAACACCACAACCTTCCCCCCTGGTTTTACCACGCGTTGCATTTCAGACAATACCTGCTTAATATCTGGAACATTTCGCATTGCAAAGCCACTCATTGCAGCATCAAATGTATTATCCTCATATGGTAAGGCCATGGCATCACCTTGTACTAAATTTACTTGATTAAGTAAACCAGCAGCCTCAATACGAACACGACCTTGATTTAACATTTCACTATTAAAATCTAATGCCTCTACCTTCAAAGTGGGCTCTTGACATAATGCTTCCTTCGTAAATACACAAGTGCCACATGCCACATCAAGTACATATTGGTGAGGACCGATATTCATCGCTTTTACAGAGAATTTACGCCAAAAATAATCTTGTCCAAAGCTTAACACCGTATTCATTAAGTCATAGTTTTTTGCAATATTAGAAAAAACGCCTTGTACAAATTTCTCTTTATCTGCATACGTTTTAAATTCTTTAGTATTCATTATGGACCTTTCACAAATCAAGAACTATGTTCAAGAATTATATATGGCATAGTATACCACACTATAGGAACGCTAAAAAGAATCCTAATATATATACTCTATATAGTGACTATGTAATATATACATACCTACTAAAAACACTGGTATTTAGTATTTTCCGCTACATAATATAAAACTAAACACACATATCTATTTTTTACCTATATTCATAATAAATATATACGACTATCGATTATAATATCTATTGCCACCATTTCATGTTCGTTGTATAATGACATATGTCCATGTTGAAAGGATACTTTATCATGGGATTTTATTTGTTTTTATATAAGTATTGGAGTGTACTATGAATCGATTTGTAAAATCAATCAATAGAGTCAGTCTAATCCAACAAATTATCATAGGTTTGATTATTGGTATTTTAACTGCTCTTTATGTGCCCGATGTGGCCAATGAACTTGCTTTATTAGGAGTCCTCTTCGTTGGAGCGCTAAAAGGTATCGCCCCTATCCTCGTATTTTTCTTAGTAATTGCTGCGATTAGTAAACATCGCTCTGGACAAAAAACAGGTATGGGCTCTGTTATAACCTTATATTTACTAGGTACATTCCTATCTGCGGCTTTAGCAGTAATCGTAAGTTTCTTTTTCCCTACTACATTACACCTAGCAACAGGTGCAGCCGATGCCGCACCACCTCAAGGTATCGTAGAGGTTATGACAACATTACTAAAAAATGTAGTTGATAATCCTGTAAAAGCATTAATGACTGCTAACTACATCGGTATTTTAGGTTGGGCACTTATCATTGGTGGTGCTTTACGCCATGCACCGATGAATACGAAGGAAGTTATGGAGTCCATTGCACAAGCTATTACTACTGTAGTAGGTTGGATCATTCGATTCGCCCCTCTTGGTATTATGGGCCTTGTAGCAGAATCCATTGCTACTAACGGCATCGAAGCCTTGATTGGGTACTTTCAATTACTCGTATTATTACTTGGTTCTATGATCTTTGTAGCACTAGTAATCAATCCAATTTTATCCTTTATTTACCTTCGTCGTAATCCATACCCATTGGTATTCAAATGCTTACGAGAATCTGCAATCTATGCGTTCTTTACACGTAGTTCTGCTGCAAACATTCCCGTAAACCTTGATTTAGCCAAACGATTGAAACTTAATCCAGATATGTATTCCGTATCCATTCCATTAGGAGCTACAATCAATATGGGTGGTGCAGCAATTACAATCACAATCATGACATTAGCTGCGGCGCATACATTAGGTATCGTTGTAGATATTCCTACCGCAATCCTATTATCTGTTATTGCCACTATTGGTGCATGTGGGGCTTCCGGTGTTGCAGGCGGTTCCTTGTTACTCATTCCATTGGCTTGTTCCCTATTCGGTATATCCAATGATGTAGCAATGCAAGTTGTAGGCGTAGGCTTTATTATCGGCGTATTACAAGATTCCACGGAAACTGCACTTAACTCTAGCACAGATATCCTCTTCACTGCTACTGCTGATTATGCAAAACGCGGTTATCATCAAGATTGGAACTAAAATTTTTTTAGACGGTCCTTTGGGGCCGTCTTTTTTTTGTAAACTAATTGTACATTCTTTTATAGGACTTTGTGAAAGTTACATATATCCGCGCCTCTTAATTTTCTGGAAATAATATTATGTATTTGGATCAACTAAATATAAACTTTCACCAATCACTAACAAACTATATTGATTTTCTTCAATGTAGTGGTATAATATAGTTAATGATAATAACTATTAGTAGATATATAGGAAGGAATCAACATGAAACAATACGATATTATTGTAGTTGGTACAGGCGGCGCAACCATCGTAGCTGATGCTGCGCTCAAAAAAGGCCTTAAAGTGGCAATCATAGAAAAAGGTAAATTTGGTGGTACATGTCTAACTCGCGGTTGTATTCCTACAAAAGTTATGGTTACAGCAGCTAATGCAATTCAAGAAACAAAAGAATTCAAAAAAATTGGCGTTAACGTTGGACCTGCTACTATGGACTGGCATACTGTGTCCAAGCGTACTTGGCATAAAATTGACGAATCTGCAGGCATCTATGATTATTACAATGCCTATGACAACGTAGATGTGTATCGTGGTGCAGCAAGCTTTGTATCTGATAAAGTGATGAACATCCATCTTAACGATGGGTCTGGCATTGTAGAAATTACAGCGCCTACAATTATCCTTGGTACTGGTGGCTATAGTAATGTACCTAATGTACCAGGTCTTCAAGAATCAGGGTTCCTTACTAGTGAAAGTCTCTTTGGTGATAAATTCCCTAAACAGCCATATAAATCCCTTGCTGTACTTGGTGCGGGTCCGATTGGTGTTGAGTTCGCTCATGTATTTGATTCCGCTGATACAAAAGTAACAATTCTACAACATAATGTACGTTTAGTTCCTAAAGAAGATGCAGATATATCGGAACACTTGCTTAACAACTACAGAGAACGTGGTATTAACGTACTTCTAAACCAAGACACTGTTGAAATCCGTCAAGAAGATGGCCTTAAAGTGGTAGTTACTAAAGATCGTACTACTGGCCAAATTACAGAAACTAAAGTTGAAGAAATCCTTGTAGCTGCAGGTATCCGTCCAGCTGTGGAAGAGCTTCACCTTGAAAATACTGGTATCGAAACATGGCCTAAAGGCTGGATTAAAACTAATGAATTCTTAGAAACATCCGTTGATGGTATCTACGCTTTAGGTGATGTAAATGGTGAACCTGCATTCCGTCACCGTGCAAACTACGAAGCAGATATCATTGCTCACAATCTCTTCTATGCAACAAGTGAAGAGGATTACCGTTGGGCAAGGTATGATACATTACCTAAGGTTACATTCTCCTATCCTGAAATTGGTAGTGTAGGTCTCACAGAGGCAGAAGCTATCAAAGCAGCTTACAATGTAGGGGTTGGGAAGAACTTCTACTCCTCCACTGCAAAAGGCTATGCAATGGGTATCAACCCTGGAGATGTAAACGATGGCTTTGTAAAAATTGTAGTAGATAAAGACACCAACCATATCCTTGGTATGCATGTCGTAGGTCCTCAAGCCTCTATCCTCTTCCAGCCTTATGTGAACCTTATGAATAGTGGTGTAACTCCGTTGACAGCCATCAATGAAGAAATCGCTTCTGAACGCACTAAACGTTTACGTGAAAAAGGTATTACTCGTGAAATGGACCCTAGATCCGTTATCACTGTAGGCGAAACTATGAGCCCACATCCATCCCTCGTCGAGGTTATCATGTGGACACAAGTGTACTACGAAAATCGTTGGTAATACAACTATAGTTATAAATAATAAAAGGACTAAACCTAGGCGCAGTCCTTTTGTTGCAAACATATCTATTGTAAAAAAAATATTCTAACATAAGAGCACTATCAACCGATATTTTATAGTATCGGAATCGCAAAAAAGAGCCAAAGGCATTGCCTTCGGCTCTTTTCTTATTAATCATCAATAGATAGGTTAGCGGCCCATATCTATATCAGAACCCCAAACGAGATTTGTTTTACGACCATCAAAGCCTTGATCTGGCTCAGGTGGTAATTTATAGGATTTAGATTGTTCTACATAAGCACCTGTCTCAGCATCTACTGTAACAACTACTTTTTTACCATCTTGATGCATAGTCACATAGTATAAAACTTTACCATTATGAGCTTCAATTTTCCAGCCCTTCATAACAGCATCATTTCCAAGTTGTTGTTTTGCAACACGTTCTGCTTGTGTTGATTCAATAACTTTATCTTTATTGAAAATCTCACCAATAACTTTCTTAGGTTTGCCCCCCTCTTCCATATCAGAAGCATTACCAGTGATTACGTCAATTTTCATCTTGTACTGATGATACTTACTATAACCAACTACTTTATAACCATAGTTCAAGTCATTAGAGTTGAGCTCTACAGAATGAAGCGCCGCATTTGGATAGCGATTTTGAAAAATAGTTCCAATTTGGCTCATAGTCATAACTATGGACTCGCCAGGTGCACGTTTTACAGAAATATCCGTACTTGTTTCAGGCTTTGTTTTGCGTGCATCTGCCACACTTGGTGTAGCAACGGATAACATGCCCACTGCTAATACCCCCGTTAATGCCATAGAAATCAACTTTTTATTCATTATAATCCTCCTACTAGATACTATGCTTCTATTAATCAAACTATTAGTACACTAGAATTTCTATAAGTTCATGCTATATTCAGCAACACGAAAAATATGTAAATAGTCATATCATTTAGACAATATACTATAAACCTTCATTAGATGCAAGTCGTCCATCTACATCAGTCATAATCAATTTATAGCATGTAGCCACTAAAGGTACACCGATCAACATACCAGTAACCCCCATCAAACTACCGCCTACGATAACAGCAGCAAATACCCACAAACCTGGTAATCCAACAGAGTTACCTACAATTTTAGGATAAATAAAGTTACTTTCAATTTGATGAAGTACCTCTAAAATAATTACATAGATGAGAGCATCCATAGGGCTAACAGTAAGTAGCATAACGGCTCCAATGATACCACCAACATAAATACCTAATAGTGGAATCAATCCAGTTAGACCAATTACACAGGCAATCGTTGTAGCATATTCAATATTAAATAGCCATAAAGTAATTCCTACCATCACGCCTAGAACCAAGGCATCTATAAACTGACCTACAAAAAAATTGCTGAATGTTTGAACTGCTACGCGAGTTACATAACTAACTCGATTTACCCACTCATCTGATGCATATGCCTTTAATATACGTTTACCTTGTAACATAAGGCGTTCCTTATCAAGCAACATATAAACAGCAAAAATTAAGCCAAGACCTATGTTCAAAGTCCAAGACAATACGGTGCCCATTGCATTTACAATATATGTGCCACCTTTTGTCCCCCATTCACGAGTATATTTAGCAATATTCTCTCCACTTAGGGCATCTGTAATCGTTTGATTCGACGCCATTGGAATGGTTTCTGTAATATGTTGCATCCATGTTTGGAAATCCGTATACAATTGCGGTGATGCAGCTACAATAATCGACATAGAATGAATCAATTGAGGTAAAGCCATCCGAGCAATAAAATACACAATAACACTAATTGTTACAAAGGATAGCAAAAGACTCAACGGGCGACGTATTTTATACTTCCATCCAGAGTCACACTTAGGCCATAGCCATCGTTCATAACGAACGACTAGAATATCCAATACGAAAGCAATACAAGCACCCACAATGAGCGGAACAAAAGCCGTAAAGATAGCGTCAAGACCACTAGCAATATCACTTATACGTAGTGCCATCATAATCATAATGCCCGCTAGTATAATAGCTCCTATGAGCTGTTTGTAATATTTGAATTCTTTCATAATAACCTACTTCACATAACACTATTAATAAGCTACACCTATATAACTATACGATTCTCACATCGCATACATTACCAAAGCATAATGAACATTGTATGACCTAGGATTGTATGCAATTTTAGTATAACACAAAAGTCCACCTTATCGCATGCTCGAATTCTCGATAAATAAGAGAGCATGATTGAAGGTGGACTTATTGTAGGCCTAATCTAGATTAGTCTAGAGATTAGCGATGAATATAAACGTCTACACGACGGTTTTCAGCTTTACCTGCTGCTGTAGAGTTAGTTGCAACTGGTTTAACATCACCATTAGCAATACCGATAAGACGATCGGCAGATACACCATGGTTAACTAAATATTGAGCCACATGTTGTACGCGGCGTTCAGACAAAGCAATGTTGTATTGAGGATTTGCATCAGTATCAGCGTTACCCATCAATTTAACTTGGTCTTGAGAATATTGGTTAGCAGCATTTACAGCAGCTGTTAAGTTTGGATATTGGTCTGCACGAGCAACATCTTGGTCGGAGTCAAAGTAGATAGATTGTACATAGTAATCCAATTTAGGAGTTTTATATGCAGGCGCTTCTACAGTAGGAGCTGGAGCCGGAGTGTATACAGGAGCTGGCACTGGAGTGTATACAGGAGCTACGGATTTGTGACCACCGAAACGGTAAGATAATCCTACTACAGGACCTTGGAAGGAAATATTAGACTTATCATCACGTTTAGTATTGATATAACGATACCCTGCATTAATATCCCAGTCTTGGTTAACTTTATAACCTAAACCTGCTTCCCAAGTAGTAGTTCTCTTAGTCCCTACACCCGCTTTACCATAAACGTCTACTTTGGAGCCAAGGTTAGCTTTACCAATTACACCTAATTGAGCAATATTATTTGCTTTAGGGAATGTATCACCAGAAATGTGAGCATAACCGCCATATACTGCAAAATTTTTGTTCAAGGATTGAATCAAATTAACTTCTTGCATTCTGTCACTATAGCTCATACCGTTATATTTATCGTTCAAACCATGGTATTGGTATTGCAACGCTGTTTTATCTGTGAAAGCGTATGTTACACCACCATCAAAGTTCCATTTTGCATCAGAAGTCCAATCTTTAGTTTTTGCTTTAGAATCAGACGCACCAAGATCAACTTGAAACTCACCTTTATTGAATTGAGTTTGAGGAGTTGCACCTGCTACGGACACACCTACAGCAGCAACTGCCAATAAAGCTAATATTTTTTTATTCATTATAATTCCCTCCAAAAACAGCCCTTATAATACTTAGGCTTTGGTAATAATATGCTTATATTTTACACAATTTTTCAATATAATTCAACATTCTTCATGAATATTTGATGAATTTTTAGTTATATCTATCTATAAATATTATAAATATAAATATTTAAACCCTCTCTATTGCCGAATCACTGCGATTCTCTGCACATATTACATTCCCGAAATTATAATACTATTTATCTTTTTTAAGATTCTCTAACAATAATAAAATTACTGGTCTTATAAGTTCATCAAAATCATTATTATATATACTAATAGATCTAACTATAATTGAACGAATAAAAGCTCCCTTATGCACTAAGGAAGCTTTTATCATTTCATATGTATATCCCTTACATATATACGTGAAATCAGAAGTTTCTGGTCAGATAACACATTCCCCAATGTGTCATTTTTTTCACATTACGTATTGTACATCAAAAATTTTTAATAGACAAGAGTTTATTCACTTCTTTTTCATGAATCCTTCTAAAACTTTCAATGTGAAAAAGAATTTACATCTCATTAAACAACCTTATGTTGCCATGTTCCTCGAATAAATCTCAAATAAGAACAACATAATCTTAGAGACTGATCGAAGCACAAAGATAACCATGCCCCAAAAAGCCCTAAACCTAGTGTAATGCACAATAAATAAGTAATAATAGGACGAATGATTGCTACGCTTACAAGAGAATATTTCATGATGTAATATGTATCTCCTGCCCCTTTCAACACACCGGAATACACTTGCTGTAATGCTTGAGGGAATGCAGCGATAGCCATAATGCCCATCAAAGTGGCTGAAAGTGTAACAACATCACTTTCACGAGTATATAACTGTACTAAAAAATCACCAGGACCAATAAAGATTAATGCACTTACAAGGCCCACGACTAAACCAATACGAGCACCAATTTTACCATAAGTACGTGCAATATCTGGTCGTTTGTGTCCCAGACTTTGCCCCGTATGTGATGCACCTGCAAATCCAAGACCCATCGCAAAATAGTAAAATATATCCATTAAATTCATACATACGTAATGTGCTGCTAAAGGTACCGCACCTAAGGAAGCAACAATCATAGTGTATGTATACATACCGAACCGCTCAAAGAACTGTTCTCCTAAAGAACTGCCACCGACATGAAACATTGTATGTAATACGGGCCTTTCAAACATCCATTTCGACGGATGGCGCAATGTTAATCCAGTAGAAGTATGTTGTGAAATCGTACGCAACAACAATAATGCAATAATAGCACTACTGATCATAGTGGATACACCTGCCCCCATAACGCCAAGTTCAGGGAAGAAACCAATACCATAAATCAAGAAGAAATTCATTATCGTATTCAAAATATTCCCTACTACATTAGATTTAAAAATAACTTTAGTGTTACCATATCCAATGAGTGCAGCCCCTACGATTTGGCTAAAGGACTGAAATATTAAGCTAATAACTATGAAACGACCATACCAAACGGCTGTTTCAATATAGCCATCTTCAGCACCCGTAAAACGTAGAATATGCTCTAAGTTCAAGAAACATATCAATAATAACGGTACATAAATTAAAAAATTCAATAAAATAGATTGCTTGAGTACGGCATTCATACCATCTACATCGCCTTCACCATGACGACGAGCTATAATTGCCGTCACAGCAATGGATAATGCTCGACAGAAGATGAGCATTACCATCTCAGGTTGCCCCATAATGCCTACCGAAGCAAGAGCTGACGCACCTAAGGCACCAACCATCGCCAAATCAATGGCAGTCATAAATTGTAACATCAAGCCTTGTAATGTAGCTGGCCAAGCTATTTTTAAATAATTACCATATAGCTGCTTTGTAGTTCCTACAGCTCCTAATCGTTCTGCAACAGGCAACATGGTGTCTATTGAAAGCCATCGTTGTATACGGTCTAACATCCTATCTCCTATTCATGTAAGATCATATAGTAAAGGCATTACTTCACCTCTTATATCTATTGTATTATACCACACAACACATGAGAATTCATTCATATGTTATGCCTTTTAAATAAGAATATATATCAAAATAGCAAAAAAGAACCTCTTATACAAAATGTATATACCCTATCAAGTACAACAATGTATAAGAGGTTCTTAGTTTTACAGGGAAATAACTATCTTAGACTATTATCAAAATTAGTTCTCAACTCTTAACCTTTAGAAGCTAATAATTGATTTACTACGGCACGCAAGTCATCTAAGCCTTGTTTAGTTTCAGCCAATTCTTGACGTTGACGTTCATTTTCAGCTTCCAATGTATTTAAACGTGCTGCTTGATTAGCAATAACCGTTTTTTGATTACTATTCTCTTTTTTGAGGCTAGATACTTCGTCTTGCATTACATAAACAGAGCTAATAGGGCCTGCTTTATAACGTTCTGGAATAGCGTCTTTTCTTTCACGACTACCACCAAATTTATGCGTTACACCTGCATTTACCATGTTATGGCTAGTGCCAAGTGAAACACCTACGTTGAACATAGTATCTTCAGTTCGGTAGTGAGCAATACCGATGGCACCAGCAGTTTCACCACGGTAGTTACCTATACCAGCCATAATTTGTGTTGGTTCCAATGGATCATATTGAATTGGTTTCAACGCTGCCATAGCTGCCGCATGAGCACCAACACGTTGTGTTTCAGTAGCGACACGGTTAACAGCTTCTTGTAAACCAGCATTAGATACTTTCAATTGGCTAACATTTACTGCATCAGTATCAGCTGTGCCAGGCGCTACCCCATGAATTTGATTGCCACCATTATTTAAGCCGTCTACAGTAAGTGATACAGGGTTAGCTGCTGCATCTGCAGGAGTAATAGACATACCACCCCCATTAATTGTAGTAGAGTTGCCAGCTGCATCTTTCACAGTTGTACCTGCAGGGGTGATTTTAGTAGATACACCGTTTTCATCACCTACAGTAACACTGTTTAGGCCTTTTAAGTCTTTAGCCAAGCCATATGTGAAAGTAGTTCTGTCTTGGTTAACTACAAGATTATCACCAGCTTGGAATTTTACGGTATCCCCACCTTGTACTTTTTCAACAGTACCTCCTGCAGCTGTTACCTTCCATGCAGATATATCATTAACTTGTTGTTTACCAGTCTCTGTCAAGTTGCTCAAATCTTGATTTGCTGCATTATCGATTTTTGCTTTAGTTTGATCATCAATCTTAACAGTTACATCTTCACCATTAGCTATAGTTGTTAAACCGTTTTCGCCTTTAATATTGAATTTTACATCGCCTGTACTCAACGATTTTTCATCAGTCAAACCAGAGTTACCACCTAAAGAAATCTTACGAGCAATAGCTGTCGTGTTTTTGTCGATATTAGCTTTATTGGTTGCGATGTTATCCTTATTAGTTGCAATATCACTAGTATTTTTAGTTATAGCCGCTTTGTTATCAGCAATATTTTGTTTGTTCACAGCAATATTGTCCTTATTAGTTGCAATATCAGCAGCATTTCTATCAATTGCAGCTTTATTATTAGCTATTTTTTGCTTGTTATCCGCAATGGCATCAGCATTTTTACCAATCTTATCTGTATTATCAGCAATGTTGGCTTTGTTTTCTGCTACTTGATCATCAACATGTTTCAATTGATCTTCTGTGGCGGCACGTCCAGAGACAGGCTGTGTTTGACCCGGAGTCCATGCAGTGTTAGTCAAACCCGTTACTTGAGGTGTTTCTACACCTTCTGTAGCTTTCACTTTTGGTGCTGTAATGGTTTGATTTGCTTTTACAGTATTGAAAGTTACGTCTTGTTTAGTAGCAATTGTGAAATCTTTACCATTTTGAGTAATGGAAATGTTATCACCATCGATAAACTTAACTGTATTGCCACCTTCAACTTTTTCAGCAGTATTACCATTAGCTACTACATTCCATGCGGATAAATCTTTAACTTGTTGTTTGCCAGCATCTGTTAAGTTGCTCAGATCCGTATTTGCTGCATTGTTGATTTTATTAGCCGTAGCATCATCTAATTTGACAGTTACATCTTCTCCATTAGCTTCAGTAACAATACCATTTTGCCCTTTAATATTGAATTTCACATCACCTGTACTTAAGGATTTCGCATCTGTTGAACCAGTATTACCACCTAAGGAAATCTTACGACCAATAGCTTCTGTATTTTTATCAATATTAGCTTTATTGGCTGCGATATCGCCAGCATTTTTAGTGATGGCCGCTTTGTTATCAGCAATATTTTGCTTATTCGTCGAAATATTGTCTCTATTGGTAGCAATATCAGCAGCATTTCTATCAATTGCTGCTTTATTGTCAGCTATTTTTTGCTTGTTATCTGCAATGGCATCAGCATTTTTGCCAATCTTAGCTGTATTATCAGCAATATTGGCTTTGTTTTCTGCTACTTGATCATCAATATGTTTCAATTGGTCTTCTGTGGCTGCACGACCAGATACAGGTTGTGTTTGTCCCGGAGTCCATGCAGTGTTGGTCAAACCTGTTACTTGAGGAGTTTCAACCCCAGTTATCGCTTTAACCTTTGGCGCTGTAATCGTTTGAGTAGCTGTTACCGTATCAAAAGTTACATCTTTCTTAGTAGAAATGGTGAAGTCCTTTCCATTTTGAGTAATGGAAATGTTATCACCATCGATAAACTTAACGGTGTTACCACCTTCAACC
>NZ_JAGZYE010000029.1:0-1004 GCF_018378075.1 Veillonella parvula | reverse complement strand
TGATCTTGTAGATTTTTAGATCCAGTTGAAATGATTGTTTTCTTTCCAGCAATGAGTGCCGGTGCCAAATAAGCAAAAGTCTTTCCGGTGCCTGTTCCAGCTTCTACAACAAGCGAACGCTTATTTTGAATAGCATATCCTACTGATTGAGCCATTTCGAGCTGTTCTGCTCGTGGCTTAAATCCTTTGATATTCTTACTCAATTCGCCATCACTGGAAAAGATCTTACTTATCTGTTTTTTCATAATTATTGCTATCTAGAAATAGGCGAAGATTTTATCATTATTAGACTCATTTATATATGAATTCTAATATTTTATATAAAACAAAAAACCCCAAGCCATTCAGCTCGGGGTTCTACATTCAGTACCTGGCGGTGTCCTACTCTCACATGGGGAAGCCCCACACTACCATCGGCGCATCGGCGTTTCACTTCTGAGTTCGGTATGGGGTCAGGTGGGACCACCGCTCTATCGCCGCCAGGATTATTCCTTTAATAACTTTTCTCTATTCTGCTCTCACTATCTCTAGTGTCTCACAACCAAACAAGCTGATTCACCTTAAAAACTTTCTCTTTCTTCTCTGAGTCTTTTTATTTTAGTCTTACAACCTCAAAAACCCTTGAGCGTTGTATAGTTAAGCCTCTCGGGCAATTAGTATCTGTTAGCTCAACGGCTCGCACCGCTTACACACCAGACCTATCTACGTCTTAGTCTTAAACAACCCTTACTGTCTTAATGACAGGGAGAACTCATCTCTTGGCAAGTTTCGTGCTTAGATGCTTTCAGCACTTATCTCTTCCGCACTTAGCTACCCGGCAATGCGTCTGGCGACACAACCGGAACACCAGTGGTGCGTCCACTCCGGTCCTCTCGTACTAGGAGCAGCCCCAATCAATTCTCCAACGCCCACGGCAGATAGGGACCGAACTGTCTCACGACGTTCTAAACCCAGCTCGCGTACCACTTTAAATGGCGAACAGCCATACCCTTGGGACCTACTTC
>NZ_JAGZYE010000014.1:0-16613 GCF_018378075.1 Veillonella parvula | reverse complement strand
AACCACAACATTTCAACATAGGAGGTTCAATGTCAATGAATGACGTAAAAAGCTTATCACATAGTAAATGGAGATGTAAATATCATATTGTTTTTGCTCTAAAGTATAGAAGGCAAATAATTTATGGTCGGATAAAAGCTGATGTAGGTAAAATCCTAAGAGATTTATGTAAGAGAAAAAATGTAGAAATTATCGAGGCAGAATGCTGTCCAGATCATATACATATGCTAGTAACGATTTTACTACATTTAAGCATATCGAGTTTTATTGGATATTTAAAAAGCAAAAGTAGCCTCATGATATTCGATAAACACGCAAATTTAAAATATAAGTATGGAAATAGACATTTCTGGTGTAGAGGATATTATATGGATACGGTGGGATGATATGAAGGAGCGATAAAAGAGTATATTCGCAATCAACTACAAGAAGATATAGCACAAGATACACTAAACTTTAAAGAATATACCGACTCGTTTACAGGTGAGCTGGTAAAATAGACAAAATAAAAGCCTCCGAGTAGGGGGCGGCCAGTGGTAATAGAGTGGTTGTCAGATCATTCAATGCCCTCTTTAGAGGGCCACCACTAGAGAAAGACCCTTATAGGGTCAAATCATAAACACCCGTTCTACGGGTGGTTATGATTTGAGCTTAATGCGTTTTGTATTGTAATTCAAGACATAAAAAACTGCACCTCCAAAAATTGTGTCCAATTTTCGGGGTGCAGTTCATATCACCTTACGGATTTTTTCTTAATATTTTTTAAAAAAGTACATCATGAGAGGCCCAATAAGCACCTAGAATCATTGCGTTTGAATGTGTTTTGTTATTAAAGTCTATCGCCTTAGGTGTATCGTATTGAGAACCCGAAGTCCAATAATACCGTTGTTTATACTTATTGTACTGAAAATAGTAAGTAGTTATAGTTTGTTTGCCACTATTAAGATTTCCGATTACATTTATTGCCCATACGGTTGCAAAATTATCGTCTTTTACGAATGTAGCACTACTAGTATCAGCATAGTATTTACCATCCATATACTGTGAAATAAAAATCATTTGTGCATCCACTGTATTTAATTGTACATTGAACCCAAAAAGTGATAGCGTTAATAGTGCAATTGCATAAAATTTCTTCATAATATCCCCCATACAAGCAAAAAAAATTCATATTATGCTCATGTTTATTATTGCATATAACTTTAAAAATGAAAAGAAGGAGTTTTATATAGATCGTTTATGACTTAGAGTTATCTATTTATTGATGGATTTTTTTGTGTAACTACTTTTATTAAGCATCTAGTAAGTTATTACTATAATTTGTAATAACTAAGGAGACTTTTAGGTGAATAAACCCAGTGTTTATCTGTCTTTTGACCTATAAATCGAATTGGTCAAATAAAAAAAGTCAAAAAAAGTCAAAAATTATTAATTTGACCTATTGACTTTTTGACTTAATATGTTTATTATAATGACATAAGGTTAAAAAAACCTAGAAATAAAGCAAGAAATTAAACAGACTTAAAAAGTCAAATAGATATACTTGTAGTAAAAAAGTGAGGTAATTTATATGAACAACAACTTTAACAACTTTGGTAATGAATTTTCTAGTATGAATGATTTGTTTAATCAATTGATGGGTAATATGGGTGGTTATTCCACGGAACGACGTAGTTATAAGATTAATGGTCGCGAAGTAACTCCAGAAGAATTTGCGTTTTATCGTCAAACTGGTCGCTTACCATCTAATGAAGAAATGCAAGCTGCTCAAGCTGCGCAACAAGGTAAAATTAAACAAGATGGCATCCTTGCTCGTTTGGGGACAAACTTAACTCAACAAGCTCGTGATGGTAAACTTGATCCTGTAATTGGCCGTAACAAAGAAATCCAAGAAACAGCAGAAATCTTAGCACGTCGTACTAAAAATAATCCTGTACTTGTAGGTGATGCTGGTGTTGGTAAAACTGCAGTAGTAGAAGGCTTGGCACAAGCTATTGTAAATGGTGATGTTCCAGCAGCTATTAAAAATAAAGAAATCATTTCCATCGATATTTCCGGATTGGAAGCTGGTACTCAATACCGTGGTTCTTTCGAAGAAAATATTCAAAACCTTATTAAAGAGGTAAAAGCCGCTGGCAATATTATTTTGTTCTTCGATGAAATTCACCAAATTTTGGGCGCTGGTTCTACCGGTGATGGTCAAGGCTCCAAAGGCTTGGCAGATATCTTGAAACCAGCTTTGTCTCGTGGTGAAATGACTGTTATTGGGGCTACAACACAAGATGAATACCGTAATACAATCATGAAAAACGCGGCTCTCGCTCGTCGTTTTAATGAGGTAAAGGTAAATGCGCCATCTGCAGAGGATACTTTCAAAATCTTACAAGGCATTCGTCCATTGTACGAAGCGCATCATAATATTGAATTGCCAGACGCGGTGTTGAAAGCAGCTGTAGATTATTCCGTACAGTATATTCCACAACGTAGCTTGCCTGATAAAGCTATTGATTTAATCGATGTAACAGCAGCTCACTTGGCGTCTCAACATCCTGTAACAGATATTAAAACATTGGAAGCAGATATTGCTGATGCTAAAGCAAAACAAGAGGAATATGCTCAAAAAGAAGACTATGAATCTGCGATTAATGAAAAAATGCGTATTCAAAAGTTACAAGCAGAGCTTGATAACCATACAGAAAATCAAAAGGTAGTGGCTAAGGTTAACGATGTAGCAGAAGCCGTTGAAAGAATGACAGGTATCCCTGTATCTCAAATGGGTGCATCCGATATCGAGCGCTTGAAAGACATGAAATCTCGTTTAGAAGCTCATGTAATTGGTCAAGATAAAGCAGTAGAAGCTGTATCTAAAGCAATTCGTCGTAACCGTGCAGGCTTTGACGAAGGTAACCGTCCAATCGGTAGCTTCTTATTCGTAGGTCCTACAGGTGTTGGTAAAACAGAATTAGCTAAACAATTAGCTCTAGATATGTTTGGTAACAAAGATGCAATCATTCGCTTGGATATGTCCGAATATAGTGATCGCACAGCCGTATCTAAATTAATCGGCGCTACAGCTGGTTATGTTGGTTATGAAGATAACTCTAACACATTGACTGAACGCGTACGTCGCAATCCTTATTCTATTGTATTATTCGATGAAATCGAAAAAGCAGACCCTCAAGTTATTACATTACTTTTGCAAGTATTGGACGATGGTCGCTTAACAGATGGTCAAGGTAACACAGTAAACTTTAAAAATACTGTTATCATCGCTACATCCAATGCAGGTTTCGGTTATGGTAATGACAATGATGATGAAAATAAAGTAGATGTAATGGAACGCATCGCGCCATTCTTCCGTCCAGAGTTCTTGAACCGTTTCAACGCAGTTATCGAGTTCAATCAATTGAGCAAAGAAGATTTGAAAAAAATTGTAGATTTGATGCTTGATCAAGTGAATAAAACTTTAGCTAAAAAAGATATCACTCTTGATGTAACAGATGCAGCTAAAGAATTGTTGATGGAACAAGGGTATGACAAAACTATGGGCGCTCGTCCATTACGTCGTGTTATCGAATCTGAAATCCGCGATAATGTAACTGATTTCTATTTGGATCACATCGATGCTAAACACTTGCTTGCTGATGTTAAGGATGGTCATATTGTAATCTCTGAAAAAGCAGATTCCGATGATAGCAAAGACCAAGATAAGGCTGAGAAATAAACAATAGACGTAAAAGTGTCAGAATAATCATTTGACAAATCTGAATAAAGTAGTAATATTAATAGCATAATTATATAGTGAGTATGCAAGGGAGCCTATTATATAGGCTGAGAAAGGGCTGCGAGCACCTGACCTTTATACCTGATCGGGATCATGCCCGCGTAGGAAGCACGCTAATACTTAATATGGGTATCGATCATTTTGTTCGATACCCATTTTTGCATACCTAACTATATATGTCTTTTATATAGGAGGATGTAAAATGTTTATGACTCAATTGGAATCGGCTATGGCTGGTGTAGTTACGAAGGAAATGAAAGTCGTCGCGGAAAAAGAACGTATGGATGAAGAGGTATTACGTTCACTAGTGGCAGCAGGAAAGGTTGTTATTCCTTGTAACAAGCAACATACTAGTATTTCGCCTGAGGGGATTGGCAAATGCCTTAGAACGAAAGTCAATGTTAATTTAGGTACATCAAAAGATGTTACTGATTATGATAGTGAAATTGAAAAGGTTAATCGAGCTATTAGACTTGGAGCAGAGTCAATCATGGATCTTTCAACTCATGGTGATACTCGTATTTTTAGACGTAAATTAATCGAGACATCACCAGTAATGATTGGTACGGTGCCTATCTATGATAGTGTTATTCATCATCAAAAAGATTTGGGTGAATTAACGGCTCAAGACTTCTTGGACACTATCCGATTACACGCTCAAGATGGTGTAGATTTTATTACTATCCACAGTGGTATTACGAGAAAAACAATAGATCAAATTAAGAATCATAAACGGTTGCTTAATATTGTTAGTCGCGGAGGGAGTTTGGTATTTGCATGGATGAGCATGACAGGCCATGAAAATCCATTCTATGAATATTTTGATGAAATCTTAAAGATTTGCAAAGAATATGATGTTACTTTGTCTTTAGGTGATGCTTGTCGTCCGGGTTGCTTGGCGGATGCCACTGATGTGTGCCAAATTGAAGAGCTTGTAAGGCTTGGTGAATTGGCAAAACGAGCAAAAGAATATGGTGTACAAGCTATGATTGAAGGACCTGGACATGTACCTTTACATCAAATACAAATGAATATGGAAGTTCAAGAATCTTTATGTGATGGAGCGCCATTCTATGTATTGGGACCGCTCGTCACAGATATTGCTCCAGGCTATGACCATATTACGGCTGCTATTGGTGGCGCTGTAGCGGGTATGCATGGTGCGTCCTTCTTATGCTATGTTACACCAGCGGAACATTTAGCCTTACCAAATGCAGATGATGTAAAAGACGGAATTATGGCTTTCAAAATAGCGGCGCATGCTGCAGATATTGCTCGTGGTATTCCTAATGCAAGAGATATAGATGACACTATGGCTAAGGCACGTCAAGTTCTCGATTGGGAGGCACAATATGCTTGTGCCCTTGATCCTGAACGGGCTCGTTCTATTCGTGAAAGTAGAGCACCGGAGGAAGATCATGGTGAAACCTGTTCGATGTGCGGCAAGTTCTGTGCTGTGCGCAGTATGAATAAAGCTTTACAAGAAGAATATATTGATATTTTATAAGCTTTTTCATATGGGAGGTCATTATGGATTTGATTGTTAATGGAGAGCCAAAGTATGTTGTAGGTGAGCAACTTCATTTGATTCTTGATGAATTAGGCTATTCTGGTAAACACTTTGTAGTTGAGCTTAATGGAGAGATTCTTAGTAAGGAAGCATATACAACCACTAAATTAACGGCTGCTGACAGATTAGAAATCGTTAGCTTTGTAGGAGGTGGTTGATATGTTGGATTCATTTACTGTAGGTAATACAACATTTTCTAGTCGCTTATTAGTAGGAACAGGGAAATATGCATCCTATAATTTGATGCGAGATGCACTGGTAGCATCGAAATCAGACATTGTGACGGTTGCTCTTAGACGAGCAGGTACAACACAAAGTGAAGAGGATATATTAAATTATATCCCTGATAGAATGCATTTATTACCGAATACATCGGGCGCTCGAAATGCAGACGAAGCAATACGTATTGCACGCATGGCAAGAGAATTAGGCTGTGGTGATTTGATTAAGATTGAAGTCATTCAAGATCAGATGTATTTGATGCCCGATAATCTAGAGACTATTAGGGCTGCTGAAGTGTTGGCAAAGGAAGGGTTTATCGTCTTTCCTTATATGAGTCCTAATTTGATGGATGCAAAGCGACTAGTAGATGCTGGTGCTAGTTGTATTATGCCCCTCGCTTCGCCTATTGGTAGCAATCGTGGACTTGAAGCAAAAGGATTGATAGAAATTTTAATCAACTCTATTGATGTGCCAATTATTGTTGATGCGGGAATAGGGAGACCTTCCGATGCAACAATAGCTATGGAAATGGGGGCTAGCGCTGTTCTTGTTAACACGGCTATTGCTACGAGCTCAAATCCAGTAGGTATGGCAGAGGCTTTTTATTATGCTGTAGAGGCTGGCCGCAAGGCATATCTTGCAAAATGTGCACCTAAGAAGTCTGTAGGCAGTGCATCTTCACCGTTAACTGGTTTCTTGCGAAAGTAAGGTGAGAATATGTCATTTTTAGATGTGCTTTCAAGAGTTTCTGACGAAGATATAGCTGAAACATTAGAGGCGATAACTGGTGATGAAATACTTTCAACACTCTCTAAACCTGCGTTAGCTATTGATGATGCACTTATTCTGTTATCACCTCAAGCCCTGCTGTATTTAGAAGATATGGCGCAGTTAGCTCATGAGCAGACGGTACAGCAATTTGGTTATACCATACAGCTGTTTACGCCTATGTACATTTCAAACTATTGCGACAATGGTTGTGTTTATTGTGGATATAGTCATCATAGTGGAATTGCCCGTGAAAAACTAAGCTTAAACGATATTGAACTTGAAGCGAAAGCAATCGCTGAAACGGGATTAGAGCAAGTCTTGGTATTAACTGGCGAGTCTAAATCTTGCAGTCCACCAGCATATATACAGGCCGCCGTAGAAACATTGGTTCCTATTTTTAGCAGCGTTAGTATAGAAGTGTATTCGCTTACGCTGGAGGAATATAAAGGATTAGTCGCAGTTGGTGCGGATGGAATGACGATGTTCCAAGAGACATATAATCCGACTTTGTATGCGCAATTACATCCATTTGGGCCTAAGAGTGGTTTTGCAAAGCGCATTGATACGCCTGAGTTGGCTTGTCAGGCTGGATTTAGAGTGGTCAATATTGGTGCTTTAATGGGGCTTGATGAATGGCGTAGAGAGGCATACAAGACGATGTTACATCTTAATTATCTTGTGCAACATTATCCAGATGTAGAATTATCTGTTTCCGTTCCAAGAATTCGACCTTGTGCAGTAGGTTATTCACCAAAATATCCTGTAGATGATACGGCATTAGTTCAATATATTTTGGCTTTGCGTCTTTTGTTCCCCCGTGTGGGAATTACGCTTTCCTCTCGTGAAAGCAAGTACATGCGTGATAATCTGGTGAGACTGGGGATTACAAAACTTTCAGCTGGCGTAACGACCTCTGTAGGGGGACATACAAAACAAGATGATTCTAGCCAATTTACAATCAGTGATAATCGCAGTGTAAGTGAAATGGCTGTAATGCTCGAAAATAATGGGTATCAACCCATTTATAAAGATTGGCAGACGCTATGAGGAGATATGTGTATGGCTCATATGAATAACGAATTTGAAACGGCTATATCTCACTTCTATAGTCCTGAGGAGTTTCGTAAATTGCAGAATTCAGTAGTAGGTATTATAGGTGCTGGCGGATTGGGATCCAATTGTGCTGTTAATCTTGTACGTAGTGGTATTCGAAATCTAATTGTTGCAGATTATGACATTGTAGAGCTAAGTAATCTAAATCGACAACACTATTTTTCGTGTCATGTGGGGCAGTATAAGGTAGAGGCTTTACAAGATGTATTAACTGCCCTTAATTCAAATGTTATTGTTAAGATTTATAAGGATAAATTGACAACCGAGAATATACCTGAAATCTATAAAAAAGCCGATATTTTGATAGAAGCTTTTGATGCGGTAGAAGCTAAGTCTATGTTTTTAGAGGCTGCAACCTCAGTAGATGTACCTAAAATCATGGTATCCGGATTGGCTGGAATAGGTAATTCCGATGCATTACGAACTAAAAAGCTAGGTCAAAATTTATATATTGTTGGTGACGAGCATTCTGGTGTAGACAATGCCTATCCTTATGCACCACGTGTGGCTATTGCTGCTGCAAAACAGGCGGATCTAGCGTTATCACTTTTACTAGAAAAGACCATGTCTAATGAGGTGTAATAGGTGAACAGAAAAGATAAACTAACAGAGGTAATAAATGCTTGTCCTATATATGGAATTACGGGCGGTACTCGAGATGTGGTTACGCTTGTGAAAGATATGCTAAGTGCAGGGATACGAATTATTCAATATCGTGAAAAGGGAAAAACGCCGATTCTGCGATATCAAGAGGCTATGATTTTGAGGCGGTTGACCTATGATTATCATGCTCTATTAATTATTGATGATTATGTTGATCTTGCGTTAGCTATACATGCTGATGGTGTTCATATTGGACAAGATGATTTGCCGCCTAATACGGTAAGACGGATTGTAGGGCCTAATATGTTGATTGGGTGGTCAACCCATAGTATATCCGATTTAAAAGCGGCAAACAGATATACGAGTGTTATAGATTACATTGGAGTAGGGCCTATTTTTTCTACACAGACAAAACCCAATGCTAATCCTGTAGGAATTTCTTATGTATATTGGGCAAAGCAATTTAGTAAGGTTCCCATTGTCGCCATTGGAGGAATTAAAACGACAAATGCTGATATCGTTTGGCAAGCGCATCCCGATTTTATTTGTGCCGTTTCTGAAATAACAGAGTCGGACAATATACAAAATACGGTTTATGAGCTTATGACTGGATATAGTAGAGTCAGATAAAAAATTGAGTTTACATACAAACCACAAGATTAAAATCTTGTGGTTTTTTGGTTATAAAAGAATTTTGTATACATGATAAAAATCATTGCTAACACATCGATTTATTTAGTATAATCGTATCATTAAACTCGATATTCTATAGAATTTATAAAATAGATGAAGATGGAGAGGTAATAGTATATGTCTCATTATGTAGATTTAAATAGTGATTTAGGCGAAAGTTTTGGTAACTATACATTAGGCATGGATAGTGAAGTATTAAATCACGTAACAAGTGCTAATATTGCTTGTGGTTGGCACGCTGGAGATCCTCTTATCATGGATGCGACTGTCCGCATATGTAAAGAAAAAGGAGTTGCCATAGGGGCACATCCTGGTTATCCAGATTTGATGGGATTTGGTCGTCGTGCGATGGCAGTAAATCCTGCTGAGGCAAAAGCATATATGATGTACCAACTAGGTGCACTTCAAGCTTTTTGTGATAGTTATGACATTACTTTACAGCATATGAAATTACATGGTGCTTTTTACAATACAGCCTGTGTTACACCTGTACTAGCTGATGCAATTTTAGATGGTTTGCAAGCGGTAAATCCTAATATCGCGGCCATGGTTTTAAGTGGTAGTTATATTGCTCAAGAGGCACAGCGAAGAGGTATTCCTGTTATACAGGAAGTGTTTGCCGATCGTGGCTATACAGAGGAGGGAACATTGGTCCCTCGTACAGAAGTAGGTGCTTTCATTAAAGACCCGCAAGAGGCTTTAGACCGAGTTCTTATGATGGTTACAAAGGGTAAGGTTGTTACTAATACGGGGAAGACCATTGATATTGTGGCCGATTCCGTATGTGTTCATGGTGATAACCCAGAAGCGATAGCTTTCACAAGATATATTCGGGAAGGGCTCATAAAAGCTGGTGTAACGGTGGCGAATTTTCAACACCGATAACACTATTAAATACATTAAAATAAATGCTTAATTAATACCAACAAAAATGCAAATATAAGTATTAAAAGTAAGTATTACATGTAAGTATGAGCTTTAAGAAATAAGTATGGCATAGATTAATTATTATATGTGGAGGTTCCTATGAAACCAATTACAGGTAAAGCGAGTTTCTCTGTCCTATTAGGGGCAGCTTTCTTAATGGCCACGTCTTCCATTGGACCTGGCTTTATGTTACAAACGGCAGCATTTACAAATGAGTTGAAAGCAGACTTTGCATTTGCTATCGTTGTATCCGTTATTTTCTCAATTATTGCACAGCTTAATGTGTGGACGATTATTGGTGTATCCCAAATGCGTGGTCAAGATATTGCGAATAAGGTATTGCCAGGCCTTGGTTATATAGTGGCATTTTTAATTTCCCTTGGTGGATTGGCCTTTAATATCGGTAATATTGGTGGTGCTTCTATGGGCCTCAATATTATATTTGGTATCGACACAACAACAGCGGCCGCTATTAGCGGTATCTTGGGTATCTTATTATTTACATCTAAGAAGATGGGTGGTGTTTTAGATAATACGGCTAAAGTACTCGGTACTGTTATGCTTGTTCTTATCGCCTACGTAGCATTCTCTACGAATCCACCAGTAGGAGAAGCCTTGTCTCATTCTGTGATTCCAGAGCATGTGCCGTGGTTAGCAACGATTACACTTATTGGAGGCACTGTAGGTGGTTACATTACATTTTCTGGTGGTCACCGCCTCATTGATGCAGGTATTACAGGTCAAGAGCATTTAAAAGATGTACGTCGTGCAGCAATTATGGGAATGTCTGTAGATGCATTAGTTCGAGTGTTATTGTTCTTAGCCGTTTTAGGTGTAGTATCCATGGACTTTGTACTAGATTCTAAAGACCCAGCAGGCTCTGCGTTTCTTCTCGGCGCTGGTGAAATTGGACATAAATTATTCGGTATAGTGTTCTTCTGTGCTGCATTGACCTCTGTAGTAGGGGCTGCCTACACATCAGTATCCTTCTTAAAAACATTGTTTAAGATTGTAGAACGAAATGAAAAATTGACTATTATGGCGTTTATTTTTATTTCTACATGTATCTTAATCTTTATTGGTAAACCAGTATCTCTATTGATTTTAGCTGGTTCTGTAAATGGGTTAATATTACCTGTTACATTGGCAGTTATGCTTGTCGCAACTCATAAATCTGAAATCGTAGGAACATACAAACACAATAAACTTTTATATTATACCGGTTGGATTGTAGTGCTTGTAACATCTTATATTGGTGTTACATCTTTAAAAGGCATTGCTAAGTTACTAGGTTAATTAATTATCTGTGAAAGCACCATTACGTTCGGCTTGAATGTGATGGTCCTTTCTAGTTATAGCAGGAGGTACATATGA
Organism: Veillonella parvula; assembly: GCF_018378075.1. Taxonomy (GTDB): domain Bacteria; phylum Bacillota; class Negativicutes; order Veillonellales; family Veillonellaceae; genus Veillonella; species Veillonella parvula_K. Next base: position 5,556 of record NZ_JAGZYE010000014.1, on the reverse strand, counting down.
AACCTACAATTTCACCTGTAGGGGATTGCGCTATCTCTATTGATTTTGGTCAAGTAATCGATCCAAAGATTAATCGACACATCCGACAAATTATAGAGCAGATTAAAGATTTACAGCTAGATGGAATTATTGAACTAGTTCCTACATACTGCGCATTGCTTGTTCAATATGATGCAATGGTATATTCTTATTCAGATATTTGTAGAATTCTTGAACCCACATTGCAAGAATCGGTAACGGATAGCGCAAATGAACTCGTTACGATTGTTGAAATACCCACCGTATATGGTGGCGAGTTTGGCCCAGATTTAGGCTTTGTAGCCTCTTATAATCATTTAAGTGAAGCTGAGGTTGTATCCATTCATAGTGGTACAGATTATTTAGTTTATATGTTAGGCTTTATTCCTGGATTTACCTATTTAGGTGGCATGGATCCACGCATTGCGACGCCTCGACTATCCTCTCCAAGGACTTTGATTCCTGCCGGCTCTGTAGGTATTGCAGGAGAACAGACTGGCACATATCCATCAGATTCTCCTGGAGGCTGGCAGATTATTGGACGCACACCTGTGACTATGTATGACATGTCTAAGGAGCAAGCTGCACTATTGCAAGCCGGAGACTACGTTCGTTATGTGTCTATCGATGAAAACGAATTCCATAGGGTTAAATCCTTGGGTATGGAATATATTCCATCTATATATGAAATAGAAAGTGGTGATTTACGTGGATATAAATGAGTTTCAACGCGCTTTAATCCGCGTAGATGCTCCGGGTATGTATACAACGATTCAAGATATAGGGCGTATTGGCTTTCAACAATATGGTATGCCTGTGGCAGGTCCTATGGATAGTGAAAGCTATCTCTTGGGACAGGCTCTAGTAGGAAACAAGGAACCTCTAGGTGCTTTAGAATGTACCGTGTTACCTCCTACGCTAACTGTTCAAGGTACATGTATTGTTGCTTTTACAGGGGCCGACATGCACCCAACCATTAACAATGTAGTTGTGCCTAGATATATACCTTTTATTTGTCACGAAGGGGATATCATTTCTGGTGGCTTCAGCCAATGTGGCGTGCGTATGTATATTGCTTTCTCTGGTGGGGTCGATGTTCCTGCTATTAACGGTAGCGTATCCACTCATACAAAGGCTAAAATAGGTGGTTTTGAGGGGCGTTCATTACAAGCGGGTGATCAGTTTGGCATTAAAGCATTTACTAGACACGAAGTGAATGTGTGCGACTTCTATGGAACTCATAAATTATTCAATACCGCTTTATATAACCGCGGCGGTCGTGAGTGTCACGAACCTTTGCGTGTAGTACTAGGAGAGCAAGCAAAGTATTTTACCGAGAAAGGGATTAAGACCTTTGGTAGTAAAATATATACATTGACCGTACAATGTGATCGCATGGGCTTCCGCTTAGATGGCCCTGTCATAGAGCATATCGATAGTGCAGACATTATTTCTGATGGTGCTGTATTTGGCTCTATTCAAGTTCCGTCAGATGGAAATCCAATAGTCCTCATGGCGGACCGACAAACAACGGGCGGCTATACAAAGATTGGTACTGTCATTACCGCCGATTTACCTAGGTTAAGCCAATTGCCAGTAGGGGATGGAATTCATTTTGATATTATATCCGTTGAAGAAGCACAAGAAATATATCGTACATATATTAGACACTTGCATAAGCGAATAGAATTAGCACACGAACAAAGTTTATATGTTTTTAAAGTAAGCTAATTCGTTACCTAATTTAATTATACAATTTAGTAATAAAGCTATCTCGTAGATTGTCATTTCTATGAGATAGCTTTTTGTTATGTAAAGTAAGATGAATTGATGAGGTGGTGGGAAAATATAATCTTATAAAATAAGTTTAAAATAATGATTATGAATTTATATTCATTTTATCTCTTTGATATGGTATAAAATAAGCCCATATTTTATATAAATTTGTGACATGAATCACTATAATGCCCATTACTACGCTGTTTGTGCAATGCCTATAGTTATGAAAAATAAATGAAAAAACTTGATAGTATATTAAAGGTTTTGGTATACTTATAATATTGAAGATTTTGAAATTCTCGTATGACTTACCATATGATAAAACATCGAGGGAGCATTAATATTAATCTAGTTTATAGGAGAAAGTATGAATAAGATTTTTAAAGTGGTTTGGAGCAAATCAAAAAACTGTTACGTAGTAGTATCTGAGTTCGCTAAGAATAATAGTGGTAAAAAGAAAATTGTTGTAGCAGCAATCTTGGCTGTATTAGCAATGACTAATGCTAGCATCTCTATGGCGGCAAATACTTTGCCTACAAATCTGCATGCAACAGCAGTAGGCTTGGGGGATGGTGCTTCTGTTACTGGTGACAAAGCTGTAGGTTTCGGTCAAAATGCAGCAGCTGCTGGTGGATATTCTATTGCAATAGGTTCTAATTCTAGTACCAGTGTTAACAGTCCACAAGGAATCGCTATTGGTGGTGGTAATACTGCTAATGAAGGTGCAAGAGTAATTGGGGAGCAAGCAATTGCCATTGGGGGAAATACAATAGCTCAAGGTAACTCTTCTATTGTTATTGGTGGCGATGATGTAGTTAAAGCCGATAGTGTAAAAGTTATTTACACTACGAATAATGGTGAGAATAAAACTGGGGATTTGCGTAGTGCAGTTCAAAGCTTAACAGGATTTGATATGAGAAACCCACTATATACATCGGCAACGGCTGGTGAATCTGGTATCACATTAGGCATGAAAGGTCAGTCAGGCAATGTGGGCATTGCCATTGGTACAGGTGCAAATGCGAAGGATCGTTTATCAGGAACTTCTAGTGGTGCTTCTGGTCAAGCCAATAATGATGTAACAAATGCTATTGCTATTGGTACAGGGGCTAGGGCAAATCGTGATAATGCTATTGCCATCGGTGGTGGTTCTAACACTGATGTAGGCGGTACAAAACAATCTAGTTATACTTTGCCAAATAACGTTGTTGCTTCCTGGGCTGGTGGTGATAAAACATTGCCAGGTGACGTTGTATCTTTTGGTTCTAAAGGGTATGAACGTCAGTTGAAACATGTGGCTCCAGGTGAAGTAAGTGCTACTTCCACAGATGCAATTAATGGCTCTCAACTTAGTGCTATTGTAGACCAAATCGCTTATAAATATATATCTATAAAATCTTCTGATATTGCTAATAAAGATAATACTGGTGCTACGGCGGCTAATTCTATTGCTATTGGCCCAAATGCCGCAACAGACGTATCTGCGAGTCGTTCTGTAGCTGTTGGTGATGGTGCTAGAGGTAAAGTCGTAGATGGTGTAGCTGTTGGTTCAAAATCTACAGCTGATATTGCTTCAGGCGTAGCGGGCTATAATGTTAATACTAGTCGTACAGATATATATGCTGGTTTAAGTGGTGCCGCCCTAACGTCTAAATTAGGTGGTGTTGCTGTTGGTACGATGAACCAAACACGTCAAATTAACTATGTTGCTGCAGGTACTGCTGATACAGACGCAGTAAACGTGGCGCAATTAAAGAGTGTTAATCTAGCTTTTACAGGTGATACTGGTACAGGCGATGTGAACCTTGCTAATAGTAAATTGGCTGTAAATGGTGATAATACATACATTAGCACTACAGCTAATGGCAAGAAAATTACAGTTTCTGGTAAAAAGCAAGACATTACTGTAGCAAATGGTAGCGCTACAGCCTCGGCTGGTATGGCGGATTCTGCTAACGTAGCTAATGCGATTAATCAAGCAATTGATCAAAATAAATATGGTTGGAATCTTTCTGCTAATGGTGAAGCTACACCAGTAGCAGTTGAAAAAGGTAATACAGTAGATTTTTCTGGTGACGATAATGTTGCGGTTGCTAGAAATGATAAGAAAATCTCTGTAGCTTTGAAAAAAGATCTTTCTAAATTAAACAGTGCTTCTTTCAATAATGCTAGCGGTAATGAAACTGTAAAAATTGATGGTAATAAAGGTATCAATGCTGGAAATTTGAAAGTTGCCAATGTAGCAGATGGTGTTGCTGATAAAGATGCTGTCAATGTATCTCATGCTATCGCTCGTAAGATTTCTTTAGGTGGTAACTCTGGTTCGACTGATGAAAAATCGTTGAGCACAGGTGATGTGAAATTCAATGTGAAAGGTGAAAATGGTCTTACGACTGTTGCTAATGGCGACGATGTGACTGTTAAACTCGATGATACGACTAAAGGTAAAATCGAGAATGCAGCTGATCGAGATTTGAGCAATTTGACTACTGATGGTAAACAACAAGTTAAAGATTTAGCAGCATGGCATGTAGTAGCTAATAATGAAACGGCTGAAAAGATTGAAGGTGGTAATACAGTTAAGTTTATCGATGGTGATAACATTTCTATTACTCAAAATGGTAAGGACTTCACCATTTCTACTAAGAAAGATGTAACCTTTGATACGGTAACAGCTACTCAAACGATTACAGCGCCAAAGGTTAAAGCGACAACTGGAGTTGAAACACCTCAAGTAACAGGCTTGACGAACACTGCGTGGGTTCCAGGTCAAACACAACCTGTATCTGGTCGTGCAGCCACAGAAGACCAATTGAAACATGTTGATGATCAAGTAGCGGAAAATAAAGCCAATATCGCTGATAATACAGATAAGATTGGTAAAAATGCTGTTGCTATTGCGGATAACAAGCAAAAAATAGCTGACAATAAAACAGTGCTATCGCTCGTAAGATTTCTTTAGGTGGTAACTCTGGTTCGACTGATGAAAAATCGTTGAGCACAGGTGATGTGAAATTCAATGTGAAAGGTGAAAACGGTCTTACTACGGTTGCTAATGGTGACGATGTGACTGTTAAACTCGATGACGCGACTAAAGGTAAAGTTGACAATGCAGCTGATCGAGACTTGAGCAACTTAACAGATGCTGGTAAGCAACAAGTTAAAGATTTAGCAGCATGGCATGTAGTAGCTAATAATGAGACGGCTGAAAAGGTTGAAGGTGGTAATACTGTTAAATTTATTGATGGTGATAATATTTCTATTACTCAAAATGGTAAAGACTTTACCATTTCCACTAAAAAAGACGTAACCTTTGACACGGTAACAGCTACACAAACGATTACAGCGCCAAAAGTGAAAGCGACAACTGGAGTTGAAACACCTCAAGTAACAGGCTTGACTAACACTGCATGGACTCCGGGGCAAACACAACCTGTATCTGGTCGTGCCGCTACAGAAGATTAATTGAAACACGTTGATGATCAAGTAGCAGAAAACAAAGCCAATATTGCTGATAATACAGATAAGATTGGCAAAAATGCTGATGCCATTGCGGATAACAAGCAAAAAATAGCTGACAATAAAACAGCAATTGATAAAAATGCAGTAGATATTGCCACTAACAAAGACAATATTGCTGCGAACAAAACAGATATTGCTACTAATAAGGATAACATCGCAACCAATAAAGCTAACATCGACAAAAACACGACAGCTATCGGTCGTAAGATTTCTTTAGGTGGTAACTCTGGTTCTACC
>NZ_JAGZYE010000028.1:0-1098 GCF_018378075.1 Veillonella parvula | reverse complement strand
GTATCGGGATTGTCGCGGGCCATTCTGACGCCCTCCCCCATATTCCCGGCCAGCAGGCTTTCACCGTTGCGGCTGTTCTGCAGCGCCACGAACCGGGCGGCGTCATTGCCCATAATCCTTCCCTCTCCGCCGATAGCCTCCAGCCGTCCGTCCCTGTCGGTCAGCGGGCTGAGCCAGATACCGGCGGCTTTCCCGTTTTTATCAAATGCCGGCAGTGCCACATGCGGTTGAGGGTACTTTTTCCCCGGAGAAATGAATTTTCCCGGTGAACTTCCCTGTGCCAGACCGGACTGCTGCAGGGCTGCCCGGCCAGCGGCGGTTTCATCCAGTGGCCTTGCCCGACCGAACAGCAGATCTGCGCTTTTCACCGCCCGGTCGTTACGGGGTTCAAGAATATCGTGCGCCGTCGCTTTCTCAGGTGAATGCTGGATGGCCTTTATCCAGCCCTCACGCCTGTCGGTATAGACCTGCACATGCTGTTTCATGCGGGACAATCCCACGTAAGCAGACTCGAAGCTGGCCATTAGTTTTCGCGCCCCCACCATACCCTCCAGCGCGATGGCATACGGTTCGCTGGCCCCCTGGGCGCCGTGAGCCGTGATGGCGTAGGCGAGGTCGATATGCTGCTGTGCTTCATCCGCCTTCGGGGTCAGCGTGCGGGTGTTTTTGCCATCAGAAAGCGTGACACTGTCACCCGAAACAGACTGCACCTCCCAGACGCTGTTGGCCACATAGCCGCGCTCCGGGTCACTTTTGCTGAAGCGCATTCGGTCCCCCTGAGACACGGTGATCTCTTCCTGGCGATAGAGCGTCACACCTTCTGCCGATGCCTCCCGGGGTGAGATATATCGCTCCTTTCCTTCACTGTCAGTCAGGGTGATTAGCTGATTATCCTTATCCACTTTGCTGATACGGTGGTATACGTTATCAACCAGCGCCACCGCCCCCTTGTGAGCCGTCCAGGTCGACAGTTTGCGCAGTTCACCGTCACGGATGTTGCTCGTGACCAGCACCGGCAGGGTGATTTCCTCTTTGCCGGTTTCCCCGTTCTCCCGCCGTGCGTCATGGATCAGACTGTTCAGCGCCCGCCGGTCCTTA
>NZ_JAGZYE010000026.1:0-1211 GCF_018378075.1 Veillonella parvula | reverse complement strand
TTAAAGGAGGAATTTGCAATGTCAAAAGCAAAATTTGAAAGAAGCAAACCACACGTTAACATTGGAACAATCGGTCACGTAGACCACGGTAAAACAACTTTAACAGCAGCTATAACAACAGTTTTAGCACAAGCTGGTGGAGCAGAAGCATTCAAATATGATGAAATAGATAAAGCTCCAGAAGAAAAAGAAAGAGGAATCACAATCAACACAGCACACGTTGAGTACGAAACAGCTAACAGACACTACGCTCACGTTGACTGTCCAGGACATGCTGACTACGTTAAAAACATGATCACTGGAGCAGCTCAAATGGACGGAGCTATATTAGTTTGTTCAGCAGCTGATGGTCCAATGCCTCAAACAAGAGAGCATATCTTATTATCATCAAGAGTTGGAGTTGACCACATCGTAGTATTTTTAAACAAAGCAGATATGGTTGACGACGAAGAATTATTAGAATTAGTTGAAATGGAAGTTAGAGAGTTATTAAGCGAGTACAACTTCCCAGGAGATGACATTCCAGTAATTAAAGGATCAGCTTTAGTAGCATTAGAAAACCCAACTGACGAAGCTGCAACAGCTTGTATCAGAGAGTTAATGGATGCTGTAGATAGCTACATCCCAACACCAGAAAGAGCAACAGATAAGCCATTCTTAATGCCAGTAGAGGACGTATTCACAATCACTGGTAGAGGAACAGTTGCAACAGGAAGAGTTGAAAGAGGAGTTCTACATGTAGGAGACGAAGTAGAAGTAATCGGATTAACTGAAGAAAGAAGAAAAACAGTTGTAACAGGAATCGAAATGTTCAGAAAGTTATTAGATGAAGCACAAGCTGGAGATAACATCGGAGCATTATTAAGAGGTATCCAAAGAACTGACATCGAAAGAGGTCAAGTTTTAGCACAAGTTGGAACAATCAACCCACACAAAAAATTCGTAGGTCAAGTATACGTACTTAAAAAAGAAGAAGGTGGAAGACACACTCCATTCTTCGATGGATACAGACCACAATTCTACTTCAGAACAACAGACGTTACAGGATCAATCAAATTACCAGAAGGAATGGAAATGGTTATGCCTGGAGACCACATCGACATGGAAGTTGAATTAATCACAGAAATCGCTATGGATGAAGGATTAAGATTCGCTATCAGAGAAGGTGGAAGAACTGTAGGTTCAGGAGTTGTTACTTCAATAATCGAGTA
>NZ_JAGZYE010000025.1:0-1303 GCF_018378075.1 Veillonella parvula | reverse complement strand
AGTGGGCGCTGCTGGTTCTACACAAGGTACAACAGCTGGTAAAAATGGTGTAGCTACTACGCAAGATGTAGCATCTGTAGTAAATTCTGCTATCGATAAAACAAAACAAGCATTAGCCGATGCAGAACACAAATTTGATGGGGATACTGGTACAACATCTGTTCGTAAACACGGTGAAGTATTATCCATCAAAGGTGGCGTAACAACCCCTGCTGATCTGACAACTGGTAATATCGGCGTAGTATCTGATGGTGCGGGTACATTAAATGTTCGTCTTGCTAAAGCCTTAACTGGTTTAACTTCTGCAACCTATACAGATGCATCTGGTAATACACAAACTGTAACAGGTGGTTCCTCTACTATTTCTGATGCAGCTGGTAATTCTACGGTTGTATCTAAAGGTGGCGTCACAACAACGGATGCAGCAGGTAACACAACTACAACAGCACCTACAGGTGTAACGGTAACTCCTGCTGGTACAGGTGCAACACCAATTTCTGTAACGACTAGTGGTATTAGTGCTGGTAACAAAGAAATTAAGAATGTTGCTAATGGTACTACTGATGACGCTGCTGTGAATAAGAAACAAATGGATGATGCATTAAAAGGTGCAACAGATAATACTGTTTCGTTAGGTAGTGAATCTGGCTCTACAACAGCTAAGAAATTAAGCACAACGGGTGGCATTAAATTCAACATTAAAGGTGAAACAGGTGCTAATGCACTCATTACAACATCTGCTACAGGCGATGATGTAACGGTTGCGCCAACCGCTAAATTGACAGCCGCTGTAACGGCTGCAGAAAAATCTGCTGATAAAGACTTGTCCAACATCTCTACTGCTGGTGAAACAGTGATCAAAAACTTGGCAGCTACATCTGCACAAGATGCTGTTAAGGTCTCTGGTACAGGTCTTGCCACTGTAACTGATTCCACTACTGGTGGTGTAAAAACATACAATGTAGATGTGAAGACTGGTAACCTTGTGGTCACTGCGGCTGGTCAAGTTGGTGCAACTGGTACAACAGGTGCAGGCGGTGCCGCTGGTGCTGATGGTGTAGCGACTACACAAAATGTAGCATCCGCTATCAACGATGCCATCACTAAATCCAAAACTGATACAGCACAAGCTATTGCTGATGCAGAACACAAATTTGATGGCGATACAGGTACGACTTCTGTACGTAGACATGGTGAAATCTTATCCATCAAAGGTGGCGTAACAACCCCTGCTGATTTGACAACAGGCAATATCGGCGTTGTATCCGATGGCGCTGGTACATTGAACGTCCGTCTTGCTAAA
>NZ_JAGZYE010000024.1:0-1378 GCF_018378075.1 Veillonella parvula | reverse complement strand
GGGCGTTTACCACGGTATGATTCATGACTGGGGTGAAGTCGTAACAAGGTAACCGTAGGGGAACCTGCGGTTGGATCACCTCCTTACCAAAAACGAGAGACAATAAGTGTCCACACAGATTGATTGATATATTGTAGACAATATCGAGCAGAAAGCCGTTATTCCCTTGGGTCTGTAGCTCAGGTGGTTAGAGCGCACCCCTGATAAGGGTGAGGTCGGTGGTTCAAGTCCACTCAGACCCACCACTCAAACTGAGTGAGTGATGAAGGTGAATAAGGTGATAAATAAACGATGACATGGGGATATAGCTCAGCTGGGAGAGCGCCTGCCTTGCACGCAGGAGGTCAGCGGTTCGATCCCGCTTATCTCCACCACTTATCATCGTTAAGTAAATTGAGCATTTAATACTTAAAATGCTTTAATGAGTTTATTTAACGATGATAACTGAAAATGTTATTTCTGTTCTTTAACAACCAGGAAACAAGCTGAAAAACTGAAGAGACTTTCAAGTCCTTTTTAAGGATAAGAAAAAGTCTGAGTAAGAATAAAATCTTGATTGAACAAAAGCAATCAAGTGTTTAGTTGAAAACACAACATCAAGAATTTTTGAGGTTGTATAGTTAAGTGACTAAGCGTACAAGGTGGATGCCTTGGCAATCAGAGGCGATGAAGGACGTGCTAATCTGCGAAAAGCTTGGATGAGTCGATAAGAGGCGTTTAATCCAAGATGTCCGAATGGGGAAACCCAGTAGATGAAGAATCTACTATCACTTACTGAATCCATAGGTAAGTGAGGCAAACCGGGAGAACTGAAACATCTAAGTACCCCGAGGAAAAGAAATCAACCGAGATTTCGTTAGTAGCGGCGAGCGAACGCGAAGGAGCCTGTTAGTGATAATGACAGAGACAGAGGAACAAGCTGGGAAGCTTGGCGATACAGGGTGATAGCCCCGTACTCGAAGTCCAGGTCATGGTACTAAGCTAACGACAAGTAGGGCGGGACACGTGATATCCTGTTTGAAGATGGGGGGACCATCCTCCAAGGCTAAATACTCCTGATTGACCGATAGTGAACCAGTACTGTGAAGGAAAGGCGAAAAGAACCCCGGTGAGGGGAGTGAAATAGAACCTGAAACCTTGTACGTACAAGCAGTGGGAGCCCTTTAAGGGTGACTGCGTACCTTTTGTATAATGGGTCAGCGACTTATATTTTGTAGCGAGGTTAACCGAATAGGGGAGCCGAAGGGAAACCGAGTCTTAACTGGGCGTCTAGTTGCAAGGTATAGACCCGAAACCCGGTGATCTAGCCATGGGCAGGTTGAAGGTTGGGTAACACTAACTGGAGGACCGAACCGACTAATGTTGAAAAATTAGCGGA
>NZ_JAGZYE010000023.1:0-1545 GCF_018378075.1 Veillonella parvula | reverse complement strand
ACCCTTTGACGTGGTGATATGGATGACGGATGGCTGGCCGCTGTATGAATCCCGCCTGAAGGGAAAACTGCACGTAATCAGCAAGCGATATACGCAGCGAATTGAGCGGCATAACCTGAATCTGAGGCAGCACCTGGCACGGCTGGGACGGAAGTCGCTGTCGCTCTCAAAATCGGTGGATCTGCATGACAAAGTCATCGGGCATTATCTGAACATAAAACACTATCAATAAGTTGGAGTCATTACCATATAGAGCATTATGAATAACATTTCGTTAACTTTAATTATTAAAGTCAAGGGTTTGCAGTTGATTACCAATCTTTGCTATGATGTTTGACATTACTTAAATTTATAAAAATTAAAACAGTAGGGATTGAAAGGGGACGGCAATGAATAATATCAATTTAATTAGAAGTGAAACAACCAAAGGTATTCATGTAATTAAAGGTAAGGCACTCATTGATGATATTTTGAGTTATTCTATTTTGCATTTGTCGCGACACATTCAACTTTGTCACGAATTCTTTTTGAAGAAACATAGCCTTGTCTTCATAAATACCCCTAACCTCTGGACTGAATTGCCATCGTTAGAAGAAAAGATTAAAAGAAGAGAATATGAAGTTGTTATTATTTTAGTGGATAGTGATTATATTGATTTTTATCGCTCATTAATAAATCACCCATACGTCATTGCAATTCCGATGAGTGAATCTCTGGAAAACATAAAGAGTATGATTTCCAGAGAAATAAATAAATACACCCCACAAAGAGCAAATAAAAAAGAAAAGCTAACACCAAGGGAAAAAAATATTTTGTATTTAACCTCTCTTGGTTGGAGCAACAAAGAAATAGCTCTCATCTTAGACGTTTCCAATAAAACGATATTCTCTCATAAGAGAAAAATAATGGATAAAGTTAATTTAAAAAGACCCAATCAAATGAATAAGGTCTTATCGGAATTAATGCCTGCTCAGCATAGAAAAAACATAACCACTAACATCTGCGATATTGAGGGAGTGGATGGGGGCAAACTAGCTCCCCACCCACTAGTTTGATTTCTTGTGGAGCCCCTTGTGCCTTTGTCATCCTGTTCAACGCACGCACCATGGCCATAGCTTCCGCTACCTGACCATCGTAGTCACGCAGCGTCAGTGAATCTCCCAACAACTGCTTCATTCTGTACATTGCCGTTTCCGCTATCGAGCGACGGTTATATTCCGTTGTCCATTTCCACCGTGCATTGCTTCCGCTCAGCCGCTGATTAGCAACGGCACGGTTGCGGTCTGCGTACTCACCGGGCCAGTAACCTGCTCCTTTTCGGGGAGGAATAAGCGCGCTGATTTTTTTGCGGCGCAGTTCATCGTGACAGAGCCGGGTATCGTAAGCCCCGTCTGCCGCGGCTGCCCTGATTTTTCTGTGAGTCTGCCGGATAAGGCCCGGGAAGGCTTCTGAGTCCGTGACGTTATTCAGCGACAGGTCTGCACAGACAACTTCATGTGTGTTGCTGTCAACAGCAAGATGCAACTTTCGCCAGATACGACGGCG
>NZ_JAGZYE010000013.1:0-20030 GCF_018378075.1 Veillonella parvula | reverse complement strand
GTTGTCAGATCATTCAATGCCCTCTTTAGAGGGCCACCACTAGATAAAGACCCTTATAGGGTCAGAGCAAACCACCCGTTCTACGGGTGGTTATGATTTGTAAATATAGCGTTTTACGCGAGTGCTTTGTCCAATACAGCTTTGATTAAAGATTTTGTTTGGTCATAGCTTTCACCAGGTTGCGCCTCGTATTGTTTGTCGAGGTCGAACCACAAGTTTGGATAGTATTCATATGGGTGAGTTTTGAAGAGCTCATGAGCATCTTGATCTTCAACCCAGTTGATGTGAATATCTGCGTATGCAGGATTTTCTGCAACGAGTTCATCGATAGCACGGAATGCATTGGCGCAATAAGGGCAACCGTTTAAATGGAAACCTAAGATTTCTTTCATGATAGTCAGTCCTTTCAAAATAGAATCTACATATATTTCTATAATTTGAGATTTTATACATATTCATGTACCACAACATATGGTACACTACTGAGTATAACATATCTATATAAGATATTCAATTTTTTAGATATATCTGATGTGAATATTGAGAATTCGATATGCATGCATTATATAAATAAGGAGATACCTATGATTTCAGGCGCACAGTATTTGGTAAAAGCCCTTCAAGAGGAGCAGGTAGAGTTTTTATTTAACTATCCTGGGGCGGCTACTATTGATATCATGGATGAATTATATAAGCAAGATAAGGTAAAGGTTATCTTGCCACGTCATGAGCAAGCATTGGCCCATGCTGCAGATGGCTATGCTCGTAGTACTGGTAAAGTAGGGGTGTGTATGGTAACCTCTGGTCCTGGTGCTACAAATCTTGTGACTGGTATTGCCACAGCGTATGCAGATAGTGTGCCCCTCGTTTGTATTACTGGACAAGTTGATTTAGGCCTCATGGGCAATGATGCTTTTCAAGAGGTAGATACTGTTGGCATCGTCCGCAATATTTGTAAATATGCCGTTACTGTTCGTGACCGTAAAGATTTAGGTCGTATTTTGAAAGAGGCCTTTTACATTGCTCGCACAGGTCGTCCAGGCCCTGTTGTAGTAGATATTCCTAAGAATATTCAGAAGGCTATGGGGTCAGATGAATATCCAACAGAGATTAATATTCGCGGTTACAAACCAAATACCACTGTTCACGTAGGTCAAGTTAAAAAGGCCTGTTCTATTATTAGTAAAGCTAAAAGGCCTCTATTCCTATTAGGCGGTGGGGTAAGTATTAGTGGGGCCAATGACCTTATGATGGAGTTGGTTGAAAAAACAGGGATTCCTGTTGTAACAACCTTGATGGGAAAAGGTGCTATTGATAGCCGTCATCCATTGTATCTTGGTAATGTAGGGATTCACGGTGGCTATGCCCCTAATGTGGCTATAACTGACTGTGACGTGATGATTTCTATTGGTACGCGCTTTAATGATCGTATTACCGGTAAACTAAGTACCTTTGCACAAAATTGTAAGATTATCCATATTGATGTAGATGCGGCATCTATTTCTAAAAATATTAAGGTTGATATTCCAATCGTAGCAGATGCTAAATTGGCTATCGAAAAAATCTTAGAATATATTGAACCTCACGACCTTGGCGAATGGCCAAAACAATTACAGCAACTTAAGGCAGAGCGTCCTGTCACTCAAGCTGACGAAGAGGGGTTAACACCTCAAACTGTTATCGAGTACATCAATCATCACTATGAACATCCTATTGTTACAACCGATGTGGGTCAAAATCAATTGTGGACTACCCAGTTCCTTGATGTGAAAGGTCAATATCAAATGTTGACGTCTGGTGGCTTAGGGACTATGGGCTATGGTTTTCCTGCTGCATTAGGTGCGCAAATGGGAAATCCAGATAAGCGTGTTTTTGCCATCTGTGGTGATGGTGGCGTGCAAATGAATATCCAAGAGTTTGCCACTGCTATGCACTACCGTTTGCCTGTGACGTTAATTATTTTAAATAATGGCTTCCTCGGAAATGTACGCCAATGGCAGCAATTATTTTACGATAAACGTTACGCTTGTACGAACTTGATGATGGATGAAAGTGCCATTGTTACGCGAGACATAATCGACAATGATGAGTTTGAGTATGTACCGGATTTTGTGAAATTGGCGGAAGCTTATGGCGCAAAGGCAATGCGTATTACTAAGGTAGAGGACATCGAAAAAGGGTTCCAATTGGCAGATACTTTCAAAAATGGTCCAACCCTACTCGAGTTCATCATTCCAACGGAGCTCAATGTGTTGCCAATGGTACCAGCAGGTAAGTCTTTAAGTGATATGTTGTTGAAGGATAAAAAATAGGAGGGGCTATGGAAGTACAAATGAAAAAACGCTGTATTTCAGCGTATGTAGAAAACCAAATCGGTGTACTAGCTAAGATTTCAGGCCTCTTTGCAGGCAAAAATTATAATCTTGATACATTGACGGTAGGGGAAACTGAAGACCCTACCATGTCTCGCATGACTATTGATCTTACTTGTGATGATTTGACGTACGAACAAATTATTAAGCAACTAAATCGCAGTGTGGAGATTATTAAAGTTATCGACTTTACTGACATGCGAATTACGAAAAAAGAATTACTATTTATCAAGGTCAATAGCTGTAAAGAAGCGGACAAACAAGAAATTTTCCGCATTGCCCAAACCTTTGATTTGTTAGTTGTGGATTATAATCGTAAATCTGTACTTGTTCAATGTGTAAAAACTGTATCTAAAAATAATGATATGATTGCCTTATTTAAAGATATGTTCGTGAACCGTATTGAAGTCGTGCGCGGTGGTAGCGTTGCCATTGAAGCCTTATCCACACCTGATAGATAAGGTGTGTATTTTAAGTGTACTTTAAAAGTGTTTTAGGTCTATTCAAATATATAATATATGTATTTGAATAGGCCTATTTTTTGTGGCTTAAAGCGTGTACAACTTAATATGATATAATATGTATATCGACCATTATTGATATAGAGAGCTTGGTTGTATGCCGAGACCTTTAACTATAGGAGGTATCATGAGTTTATTAGATGATATTTTAGCCCACAATAGAGAATATGTAGAAGATCAAAATACAGGTTATGTAGATACAGATACAAAGTGTAGTAAAATGCCAAGTCGCGAGATGGCCATTGTTACATGTATGGATACACGTCTTGTTAACTTCTTAGAAGATTCCATGGATATTGGGCGCGGTGAAGCGAAAATCGTAAAGACTGCAGGTAACTGTATTACAGGTCCCTTTGATGGCGTTGTACGTAGTTTACTTGTTTGTATTTATGAGCTAGGCGTTAACGAAATCTTTATCATTGGTCATCACGAATGTGGTATGGCAAAAACTACAGCAAAAGATCTAACAGAAAAAATGTTGGCTCGTGGTATTGCACCAGAAGCGATTCATATGGTCCGTAAAGAAATGGAACGCTGGGCTGATGGCTTTACACATCCTGCAGAGAATGTGGAAGAAACAGTGGACGAATTGCGTATGAACCCTTTAATTCCTAAAGACGTGCCAATTCATGGTCTTATCTTTCATCCTAGAACGGGTGAAATCGAAGTCATTGTTAATGGCTATACACAAATGAAACAATATTACGAAAAATAATAGGTAAATTCTTTAATAGAGGTATTGTGAATTGAGCAATATAGATAGATTAGATACATTTGAGGTAGCATGTAAACATTTTCTTACGGATCTTTCAAATTTTAAAAATCTCATTTCCACTCAAGTTCAATCATTAGATAGTCTAGAATGGGCTTTTGATAAAGGTTCCACTAAGGTTTGTAGTGCTGACGAAACGGGCTTAAAAAAACGCTGTAAGGTTGGCGTAAAATATAGATTACAGGTTGAGTTATCTCAAGTTGATGCGGAAACTATATGGGAGGAATTTAGTCGGTTTTGGGGTGACACTACTTTAAATCAAATTGAAAGAGTAGGTAGCAATGAGGAACTAGGTCGCTATCAATTTATAGCCAATAACTCTTTAGGGGATGAGCTTACCTGTGATATCTATTTACCTAATGAATGGAATATACCGCAATTAAATATGTTGGGATTTATTTCTGCTAGATATAGAAACGTAGATGTTGAATAAGTATAGAAAAATCTTATTTGACTTAAAGTTAAGTTTAAGTTTTATAATGTGTTCATATTAGTACTTAATAGATATTTACATAAAGGAACTATATGAATAAAAGTAAACTGTTAAAAACAATTATAGCCATTTTTGTTTTGGCTGTATTAATTATAGGTGGATATGTCCATAAGGATGCCATACAGAGTCGCATAGCTAGAACTGCCGCCGTTGTAAGTGGACAAGAAATTAAGCCACTCCTCGATTCCGAAAGTCGTTATATTCGGCAAATTGTAGCTCAAGATAATAGCATGAGTCGTACTATTATGTGGCAATCAGATAGCAGCGAAGCTGATGCGGTAATAGAGTATCGTCTTGTTGGATCCGATACGACTCAAACGATAAGAGCTACAGACAAAGCTTTTACCGATGATGGCAGTACCACCTATATCCATGAGGGTACAGTAACTGGTTTGACGCCTAATACTAAATACGAATATCGCGTTGGTTATGGCAATGATCGTCGCAGTGATTGGTATTCGTTGGAAACTGCTGGCTCCAGTGTGTATGATGTTCTTATCTATCCAGATTCTCAATCTGGTGATTATTCTGCGTGGGAGCAGATTGTTAAGGATTCCGCACATCGCAATCCAAGGACAGCCCTGTATATTAGCATGGGGGACCTTGTAGATAATGGGGAACAAGACTATCAATGGCGCACTTGGTTGAATTCCATCAGACCATTGAGTGCTAATGTGCCGTTAGCAACGACCTTAGGCAATCATGAGATGTATACATTAGATTGGAAAATGCGCGAGCCTTATGCATATTTGAATTACTTCGCAGTACCGCCTAATGGGAATGAAATATTTAATCGCCGTTATTATTCCTATGATTTTGGCGATGTGCATTACGTTGTATTAGATACGATGTTGTATGAAAGTAATCATGAGGATAATCATGATACTCATCATCCTGATTTGTACGATGTAGAGGTTCAGTGGCTACGTCAAGATTTAGCAGCTAATACTAAAAAGTGGACTGTAGTCCTCATGCATCGTGATCCATTCCGATATGCCTTTGACCGACCAGGTGCAAGTCGCGATGTAGGTTTCGATGATGAGGGCGTATTATTTATGCCTATCTTCGATGAGTTTAATGTAGACTTAGTTTTATCTGCTCATTTACATACATACCGCAACCGTGGCCATGTACGAAACTTTGATCGAGACCCATCTGGTCCACTATATATCCTTACAGGGATAGCTGGTGATGCACGACGTCCTAAGTGGAAGCAACATCCTCTAGATGTATATGTAGCACCTCAGCCTGAAACAAATAATTATATGTCTATGACAGTGACACCGAATAAGCTGATTGTAAAATCATTTTTACCTGATGGTACTCAGCTTGACGAATCAGTCATTGAAAAATAAGAAAAAGACGCCTTTTTTGGAAGGTGTCTTTTTTTGTCTATTTTTCTCTAATCAAAGGTTGCAAGAATCTATGAGTAAAATTGATTTACAATACAACAAATAAAAATACAATGGATTTGTATAAATACTTGCTAATTGTGGTGTGTAGTATTATAATACGTGTATAGATTATAAAAATACACAAAATATGTATAAAATATACATACAGTGTATAAAGGAGATAGAGTAATGAACACATTACAAGATTTAATTAAGAAATATGCCTCCCAATATAAAGAACAAGTTGTGGAATGGCGCCGACATATTCATAGCCATCCAGAGTTATCTGGTGAAGAAAAAAATACATCTTTATTTATTCAAAAGGTTCTTGGTGAACTAGGAATCCCTTTTGTAAACGATGTTTCTGATTATGCCGTTATCGGTAAGATAGAAGGTGCTCATACAGGCCCTGTTATTGCATTGCGTGCCGATATGGATGCATTACCCATACATGAAATAACAGGATTGCCCTTTGCTTCACAAAATGAAGGCGTTATGCATGCTTGTGGTCATGATAGCCACATGGCAATCTTGCTTGGTGCAGCAGCGATTTTACAGTCTATTAAAGATCAATTGCACGGCACTGTAAAGCTTGTATTCCAGCCTTCCGAAGAGGAAGCTTTATTCCCAGGAGCACAAGGTATTGTCGATAGTGGTATCCTCGATGATGTAGACGAGATATATGGTCTCCATGTATGGCCTCAACTTCCAGTTGGTGCGGTAGGCCTAAAAAAAGGTAATTTGATGGCTGCATCAGACCACTTCCTTGTACATATTAAGGGCAAATCAACCCATGGTGCGGAGCCTCACAATGGGGTTGATGCTATTGTGGCCGCAGCGAACTGGATTGTAAATGTGGAGTCCATGGTCGCTCGTGAAACTAACCCGATGGAAAATCTTGTATGCACAATTGGAGTGATTAATGGTGGTGACCGATACAATGTGGGCTGTGGCGATGTGTATCTTGAAGGTACTTGTCGTACCTATGAACCAGAGAAACGTGATTATATTGAACGACGATTAGGTGAAAGTTTACAGGCCCTCGATGTGTTGTTTAAAACGGAAAGTACTTTGGATTATAAAAGGGGACATGGTGCAACTATCAATAATCCAGAGGCCATTGATTATGCCACATCCATTGTAGAGAAATATCTTGGTAAAGACGCAGTGGTACATCCTGAGTTCCCATCTATGGCAGCAGAAGACTTCTCCGCCTATCTTCATAAAATCAAAGGTGCGTTCCTTTGGTTAGGCACTGGCTTTGAAGGCAATCCGGCCTTACATAATGAGGCTTTCACCATCGATGAAAGCATCCTCGAACCTAGTATAACAATGATGGCAGCTATTGCCGCCGAATATTTACAAGAAAAGTAGTTAAACACATAGTTTGAAATAAGAGGTTATCATGAAAAGTTTACAACATACATCATTTAAAACAATGCTTCAATATACACCAGAGGAAATTAAATACTTTTTAGATTTAGCAGCTAAATTAAAAGCAGATAAAAAAGCGGGTAAGGAAATTAAAACATTAGAAGGTAAAAACTTTGTTCTAATTTTTGAAAAAGACTCAACGCGGACCCGCTGTGCTTTTGAGGTAGGGGCAGCTGACCAAGGTGCTTTTACAACATATCTTGGTCCTACAGGTTCTCAAATGAATAAGAAAGAATCCTTAAAGGACACGGCTCGTGTTCTCGGTTCCATGTATGATGCCATCGAGTTTAGAGGCTTTGACCAAAAGGACGTAGATACATTGGAGGAATACTCTGGTGTGCCAGTTTGGAATGGGCTTACCGATATGGATCATCCTACACAAACATTAGCCAATTTCTTAACACTTCAAGAAAATATCGACAAACCGTTGAATGAAATTTCTTTTGCCTATGTAGGTCATGGTCAATCTAATATGTGCAATGCTTTGATGAGTGGTGCCGTTAAAATGGGGATGGATTTCAGACTTATTGGTCCTAAACAATACTGGCCAGCTGGTCCATTCTACGAAGAGTGCTTAAAGGTGGCTAAAGAAACAGGTGCTACTATCACTTGTACAGATGATGTAGCTGAAGGTGTTAAAGGCTTAGATGTCATTTACACTGGTGTGTGGGTAACGATGGGCGATACTTACGATATGTGGGAGGAACGTATCAATACATTTAAACCGTTCCAAGTAAATGCAGAAATGATGGCATTAACTGGTAATCCCAATACTAAGTTCTGTCACTGTTTACCTGCGTTCCACAACACAGAAACACAAGTAGGTAAAGATATTTATGAACGGTTTGGCATGGATGGCATTGAGGTAACCGAAGAGGTATTCGAAGGTCCAAACTCATTGGCGTTCCAAGAAGCAGAAAATCGTCTCCACACGATTAAGGCAGTTATGGTTGCTACCTTTGGAAATTATCCATTGAAATAAGTTCATCTTCCTAAATGGTGATGTATGGTATCGTTTGTTTTCTATTTATATTGGATAAAGGGCTATATAAATAGGTGTGAGTCACCAATAGGTGAGAATTGAGGTTTATTATGACACCCCATAGAGTATTTATTGTCGGTCATGAAGGCACAACGGGTCTTAGAATTCATGAACGATTATCCGATCGAAAAGATATAGAACTCTTAGCGACTGCTGATGAGGATCGCAAAAATGTAGAGGCCATTAAAGTGGTTGCAAAAAAGGCAGACATCGTATTTCTTTGTTTACCTGATGCGGCATCTAAAGATATTATGGCGGTTATCGGTGACTTGCCGTGCAAGGTAATCGATACATCTACTGCTTTTAGAACTGATTCTGATTGGGCCTATGGTTTCCCAGAGCTTGGTACTAATTATAAGACAGCTATTGCTACTAAAAAACATATTGCAAATCCTGGCTGTCATGCAAGTGGTATGATAGCTTGCATAGCACCTCTTGTAAAAGAAGGGCTCGTGCCAGCGGATTATCCTTTCACTATTACATCCTTAACAGGCTATAGCGGTGGTGGTAAGAAGATGATTGGCCAATATGAAAGTAGTCCTAAGGACTATTTCCTTTATGCGCCTCGTCAATATGGGCTTGGCCAAGAACATAAACATTTACCCGAAGTACAACATGTATGCGGCCTTAGTGAAGCTCCAATTTTTATGCCAATTGTTGATGATTACTACTCTGGAATGGAGGTTACCGTAGGTATTCATAGTCGTTTATGTCATAAACCTGTTTGTATTGATAAGGTACAACAAACGTTAGAATACTTTTACAAAGATAGTACAATCGTTACGGTTGCACCATTTACTGAAAATAGCAATAGCGGTATGTTAAACGCTAATCAATTGAGCAATACGGACAGTATGAAAATCTATGTCACTGGTAACGATGAACGCATCATGGTTCACGCCATTTTCGATAATTTAGGTAAAGGTGCATCGGGTGCCGCCGTTCAATGTATGAATATTGCATTGGGGTTACCAGAGGATACTGGTTTAGTATTAGGTTAGAGAGGAATCTATGAAGAATGTAACAAATGCAATGCGGGCGCATATCTTAACGGCGGCCGTTCCATATATAAAACAATACACAGATCAGTACGTTGTCGTTAAATACGGTGGCAATGCCATGGTGGATGAAGAGTTAAAGAAATCTGTCATGAAGGATTTACTATTACTTCGATTAGTGGGGGTAAAAGTTGTGCTCGTTCATGGTGGTGGTCCAGCTATTAATAGCACCTTAGAGGCGATGCAAATTGAATCACATTTTGCTAATGGATTACGCGTTACCGATGAAGCAACGATGGATGTTGTACAAATGGTGCTAGCCGGCAAGGTGAATAAAGGGCTCGTGGCGGATTTAACGGATCTTGGTGGCAAAGCTGTTGGCCTTTGTGGCGTAGATGGCAACATGATTCAAGTTCATAAACAAAACGAAGAACTTGGTTACGTAGGTTATATTGATACCATTGATACCAGCATTATCCATGACGTAATTAGCCGTGGCTATATTCCGGTTATTTCTTCTATCGGCATGGGAGCCGATGGCAAGACCTACAATATTAATGCGGATACGGTAGCTGCGAAAATTGCAGGTGCCCTCAAGGCGGAAACCATGGTAGCTATGACCAATATTGATGGTGTATTGCGAGATGTGCATGATCCAGATTCTTTAATTTCTAAAATTACGATGGCTGAGGCAGTTCAGTTAAAAGCGGATGGTGTCATTGCAGGCGGTATGATTCCAAAGGTAGATTGCTGCTTAGAGGCCATAGAAGCAGGGGCACAAAAGGTATTCATCATCAATGGTGAAATTCCACATGCCATTCTTATCGAGTTATTAACCGATGAAGGCCTTGGTACAATGTTTGTTGCTTAATAGTAAACATAATACTGGTAATCATCTATTGGGTATCTTTTACATAGATAGACGACGGCATGACCGTACATTTGGAGGATATAATGAGTAATGCAATCGATTTTGAACAACAAGATAAAGAATATATAGCCAATACGTATGGTCGGTTCAACGTATGCTTTGAAAAAGGAAAAGGTTCTCTTTTGTGGGACGTAGATGGTAAAGAGTACATCGACCTCGGCTCTGGTATTGGCGTAACCGCCTTTGGTGTTGACGATGATGAGTGGACTGAGGCTGTTACTAAGCAGTCTCATGCGTTGAATCATATTTCTAATTTATACTATTCCTTGCCACAAATTGAGCTAGCGAAACAGCTCTGTGCGAAAACGGGGATGAAAAAGGTGTTTTTTTCTAACTCTGGTGCGGAGTCTAACGAATGTGCTATTAAGACAGCGCGTAAATATAGCCATGACAAATATGGCGAAGGACGTCATATAATTGTTACCTTAGTCAATAGTTTCCACGGTCGTACTATTACCACCTTGTCTGCGACAGGACAAGATGTATTCCATCAACATTTCTTCCCATTTACGGAAGGCTTTATTCATACCCCAGCCAATGATATTGATGCGGCTTTGAAAGCCCTTGCTAATCCATCTGTTTGTGCCATCATGATGGAACCTATTCAAGGTGAAGGTGGTGTTATGCCATTAGATAAGGAGTTTGTCCAAAGCGTAACAAAATATGCTCATGAACACGATCAACTGGTACTCATCGATGAGGTACAAACTGGTAATGGTCGGACTGGCAGCTTATATGCATACCAACAATTTGGTATCGAACCAGATGTGGTATCTACTGCAAAAGGTTTGGCCGGAGGGCTACCCATGGGTGCCACCTTATTCAATGAAAAGATGCAATATGTATTAAATGCTGGTGCTCATGCTACTACTTTTGGAGGTAATCCAATCTGCGCAGCTGCAGGTAATACCATTATTAGCCGGTTAACTCCTGAACTCCTTGACTCTGTAAAAGCAAAAGGGGAATACGTAAAGGCTACCTTAACTGGTAAACCTGGCGTTCTTGGTGTTAGCGGTATGGGCCTCATGCTTGGCATTGAAACTACGGTTGATGCTAAAGCTGTTATAGCTAAATGTCTTGAAAAAGGCGTAGTATGCTTATCTGCTAAAAATAAAGTGCGCCTTTTACCAGCTCTTAATATCCCGCAAGAACAGTTAGAAAAAGCTATTGCTATTTTAGCTGATGTGATTGAAGAATTAGCAGCACAGTAAGAAGTAAGATTTTGTTTAACTTTCATAAATATTGTTTACTATAGTTATGTAACATTGAACTATGGAAATAAACCGATGATTATATAGACTTTACTCCGTATTCGTGTTACTCTAAAAGAAACAGTCTATATTGGAGGAGTAAATATGAATACAGAATCCTTACGTAATGAAGTATTGGTTCCAGCGGTAGCAAAAACGTTGGACATTGCAGCTAAAGCAAAACCTACAAAAGAAGAAATTATCACAACGGCGAAAATCACCGCTGCTGTGACAGTTGCAACAGCTGTTGTATCCTTAGCGGTACAAGCAGTATTGCGCAACCGATAAGAAACTGAGAAAACGACATGGCGTTGCCTGTCGTTTTCTTTTACTTTTACCCTGTTATTCCCCTAAATAAGGGGTTTTTCTTGGCGCATGTAGGTTGTGTATTTATAAATTCGGAGACTGTTTAATCGTTATATATTAGCGATGCATATTGATATGCAATTGATATATTGATATTAGAGGAGGCGATACGATGCATAGTCGCGATTTAATAGAGCAATATAAAGGTTATGTTCAAAATTGGCGTAGATATTTTCATAAACATCCAGAACTCAGTAATGAAGAGTTTGAAACGACAAAGACACTCGCTAAAGAACTAGAATCAATGGGCGTAGAGATTCATGTAGACATAGAGCGTGGT
The DNA here is from genome assembly GCF_018378075.1 of Veillonella parvula. Classification (GTDB taxonomy): domain Bacteria; phylum Bacillota; class Negativicutes; order Veillonellales; family Veillonellaceae; genus Veillonella; species Veillonella parvula_K. The sequence continues at coordinate 8,177 of NZ_JAGZYE010000013.1, read as the reverse complement.
ATCGGCTTAATTGGTATTATCCATGGTGCTAATCCGGGAAGGGCTATCGCGTTGCGCGCCGATATCGATGCATTGCCTGTTTATGAACATAATACAGTGGACTATAAATCTGAAGTAGAAGGTAAAATGCATGCTTGCGGTCATGATGGACATATGGCTATTTTATTAGGTGCGGCTAAAATGCTAATGTCTATGAAAGACCGTATTGAAGGCGATGTGTATTTAGCATTCCAACCTGCGGAAGAAACTGGCGCAGGGGCTCCGGATTTCATCAAGTTTGGTGATTGGTATGATAAGGTAGATGCTATCTTTGGTGGTCATGTGTGGATCGATTTGCCAGCGGGCCTTGTGTCTGTTGAGGAAGGCCCTCGTATGGCTGCCAGTAGCCAGATTACAATTAATGTAAAGGGTAAACAAGGTCATGGTGCACAGCCTCATCAAGCGATTGATGCAATCGTGGTGGCTAGTGCCATCGTTATGAATTTGCAAACTGTGGTTTCTCGTAATGTGAGTGCCCTTGATTCCGTCGTTGTTACGATTGGCAATATTCACTCTGGCTCAGAATGGAATGTCATCCCTGGGGAAGCTTCCCTAGGCGGTACAGTTCGTTTCTTTGATCCAAACCAAGAACAATATATTGTCGATACTATTCGCCGCATTGTAGAACACACTGCAGAGGCCTATGGAGCGACTGCTACATTAGAATATGTAAAAAAAGTGCCTCCTACTATTAATGATCCTAAATCCAGTGAACTTGCAGAACGTGTCGTTATTGATACATTAGGTGAGGACAAGCTTTCTAAGATGCGTAAAGTAATGCCTGGAGAAGATTTTGCATGGTATTTACAAGATAAATCAGGATGCTTTGCCTTTATTGGTATTCAAAACCCTGAAGTAGAAGCTACATACGATCATCATAATAATAGATTTAATATGGATGATACCGTATTATCTGCAGCATCTGCGGTGTATACTGAATATGCAATTCAGTGGTTAAAAGAACATAACTAAAATTCTATGTAAGAGGTTCTTATGAATATAGTTATATGTCTCATTATTATTGCTATAACAGGCATATTATTGATGAAGCGCTATCAACCACAGCCTATTTTGATTGGCATGGGAATCCTCATGATGTTCATCGCTTATGAGGGAAAATGGATTGATGCCATATTAGTTGATGGTCAATCTACAGGGGTTCTTATATTTGATGCCATGGATATCGTAAGGATAACGACATCTAATAATATAGTTAATTTGGGCCTTATGATTATGACTTGTGCAGGCTATGCAAAATATATGGAATATATTGGGGCAGGAACGCGACTCGCAGATACTTTTATCCGCCCTTTATATCGCCTTAATCGACCATATATTGTGTTAGCCCTTATGTTTTTACTCAATATGGGATTAGCTATTTGTGTTCCCAATCCTTTGAGTCTTGCTCTCCTCATGATGGTCACAATGTATCCTGTTTTAGTTCGATTAGGTGTAAGTCCTGTAGGGGCGGCTGCAGTTATTGCTACGGGACACCTTATGGATGTAGGACCTGGGGCGGTGTCTACTTTATTGATTGCAAAGGTATTAAATATTCCTGTGCCAAACTATTTTGTAGGCTATCAGTTGAGGATTTATTTCTTAGTTGCTATTGTGACTGCCATAGCGCACTTCTGGTGGCAGAGATATCGAGATCGAATTGATGGCCCTATGGATGTAAATGATCTTGAAAGCATTCCTAAAGCGCCTATTGGTCCCAAGCTATATATGATATTCCCATTATTACCATTGTGTTTTATCTTAGGCTTTAGCCAGTATGGTTTTTCTGGTGTAAAGATGAATGTTACTCTTGCCATGATGCTTGCCTTTGGCATTGCTCTAATGACAGAATTAATTCGTCATCGAAATCTGAGAACTGTACTTAAGAGCACCACAGTTTTCTTTGAAGGTATGGGGAATCAGTTCTCTTATGCAGTGACTCTTATTATAGGGGGGCAAATCTTTGCGCAAGGTTTGGTTAGCCTAGGCCTTATTGATTCGTTAGTTAGTACACTTCAAACACTATCCTTAAACTCTATTGGACTTACCTCTATTCTTGGAGGGGGTATGCTAGGACTTAGTATGGTTACAGGTAGTAACGTAGCACCATTATTCACATTAGTTCCACTAGTACCTGATATTGTATCTAATCTTAGCCTTGATCCGATTACCACTATGCTTGGCATGCAAAATGGAGCTAGCCTTGGTTTGTTCTTAAGCCCAATTAGTCCAGTTATGGTTGGTGTAGCTGGTGTAGCTCATATTAAATCGGTAGATTTACTTAGACGCACGGCTGTGCCAGTTCTTGTGGCATTACTTACAAGTTGTGCGGGAATATGGGTGCTTTTTTAATTTTAATTTAAATTTACAAAACCCTCTTTACATGTTTTGTAAAGAGGGTTATTATATTCCAATATTAAATCATATGTAATTAAAATGGTTTCCTGTTAAAGTACAAGTTTTAGTGCTTTGCGGATAAAAAGGGCCTTTCTTCGCCGGACGGTTCTAGAAGCCAGAAAGGATGTAATGAACGATCAAGTTTCTATTTCAACAGCAAATATTCGTGGTGCTTTTGGGGCATTTTTTATCCCTGGTATGTACACAGCTTTATGGGCTGGTTTTGTGCCATATTTAAAAGCAAAGCTTAGTATTGGTGAAGATGTATTAGGTTCCATGATTTTGTTGCTCGGTGTAGGTTCTTGTTTATCCATGGCTATAGCAGGTAAGCTTGTAGAAAGCTTTGGGTGTAAGAGAGTCGTTTTGTTAGCTAGCTTTATTGGTATGGTATCTCTTGCCATCGTTACTATGTGTCCTACTATTGCTACAACAACAGTAGCCCTGTTCTTTTTTGGTATTGGTGTAGGCCTTAGTGGTGCTTCTGCTAATTTACAAGCTATCCTAACAGAAAAGGTGAGCAAAAAACATTTAATGGGCGCCTATCACGGTGGCTGGAGCTTAGGTGGTTTTGCTGGTGCCGGTGTTTTGCTCGTGCTTTTAAAAATCTTATCGCTGCCTGTTAATCAAAGTATTTGGGGACTTCTCATCGTACTATTTATTGCGATGGTTGTAGTTAGCCAATTTATGTTGACCTTTGGTAGTGATCCAAATGCAAAGGTTACTAAAAAATCTAAAAGCCCATTGTCCTTTCATCCAATCGCTCTTATTTTTGGTTTATTGTCCTTTGTTTCTTACTTGGTAGAAGGTGCTGTAGGGGATTGGAGTGCATTATATTTATTTGAAGATAAAGGGATTGTTATTGAAGAGGCTGTCATGGGTGTAATGCTCTTTAATGGTACTATGTGTATAGGCCGTTTGCTTGGTAATAGATTAGGTAAACACTTAACATCAAAGCAAGTTGTTGTTGGTGGCTACTTACTTGGCTCTATTGCGATGGGGCTTATCGTGTTCTTGCCAGGTCATGCATCCATGTATACTTACTTATTATTGGGTATTTCATTAGCTATGATAGTACCAAACCTATTCTCTGCAATGGGGGAACAAAATGTCATTCCTATGACACAAGCGGTCGCAACATCCACAATGCTCGGTTATATGGGTATTTTGATGGGACCTGCCTTAATTGGTTTCATTGCGCACGGTACAAGTCTTACAGTAGCATTTATCGTATTGACTATATTGCTTGTTGTAAGTGCAGGTATTGGTAAATACGCATACCATTTAATGAGTAAAGACTGTGGTCTTAGTGAAGAACAAATTTAATAGCCTATAATTAAGGAGCTACGATTTTCGTATCGTAGCTCCTTTTTCATATTTTTATATTTTATGTATTTCTCGCATTAAAAAGCCACAGGTCTAGAACCTGTGGCTTTTAGAACTATCATTATATATTGATTAGATTAGCGATCGCCATTGAAGATGGAGTTTTTAACAAGCACATAGTCTACTTTGCGGATGGCTTGTAGAGTCGTACCGCCAGCGTAAGAAATAGCGGATTGTAAATCTTGTTCCATTTCAGTTAATGTATCGAAGATAGAACCTTTGGAATCGATGAAGATTTTTTTACCTTCTACATTTTTGCGTTCCCCTTTTTGGAACTCAGAAGCGGAACCAAAGTATTCTTTTACAGCTTTGCCGTCAACAATCTTTTCTTCCCCTGGGGATTCCTCGTGACCTGCAAAGAGGGAGCCAATCATAACCATAGTAGCACCAAAGCGAATGGATTTTGCGATGTCGCCATGGTCACGAATACCGCCGTCAGCGATGATAGGTTTAGTAGCTGCTTTTGCGCACCAGCGAACAGCCGCTAATTGCCAGCCACCAGTACCAAAGCCAGTTTTCAATTTTGTGATACATACTTTACCAGGACCGATGCCTACTTTAGTCGCATCAGCACCAGCATTTTCTAGTTCACGAACTGCTTCTGGAGTGCCTACATTACCAGCGATAATGAAGGTTTCAGGTAAGTTCTTTTTTATGTATTGAATCATTTCGATGACCGCATTGGAATGACCATGTGCAATATCAATAGTGATATATTCTGGGGTTAAGTTTGCTTTCTTAAATTCATCAACTAAAGCAAATTCTTCAGCTTTTACGCCGATAGAAATAGAAGAATATAGGTTAAGGTCGTGCATGCGTTTTACAAAGTCCATACGACGTTCTGGTTGGAAACGATGCATGATATAGAAATACCCTTCACGAGCTAATTTTTCAGCCAACTCTTCGTCGATAATAGTTTGCATATTAGCAGGTACTACTGGCAAGCGGAATGTGCGTTTACCTAATTTTACATGTGTATCACATTCGCTACGACTGGAGACAATACATTTGTTAGGAATCAATTGCACGTCTTCATAATCAAAGATGTTAGTTGTATTAATCATAGTTTCTATATCTCCTTCGAGTATTACATATTGAACCTGTACCATTATACAAGAGACTCATAAAATTTTCAATACGTTCCGAATATTTTGTTTGGTATAAGGGATAAACTGTAGTACAATACAAGTAGATTGTATAAATAATATATTCATTTATAGATATATGGTAAAAGGAGGTTGATTAATGTGGAACAGTCTAAAACCCGTATGCTTGCTGAAGCTGGCGTAGCAATTGCCATTGCTCAAGTGTTGTCATTTATTACGATTTTTCATATGCCACAGGGAGGCTCTATTAAGGCGGCAGCTTTGGTACCACTCATGATTTACGCATATCGTTGGGGCGGAACACGAGGTATCTTCGTAGGTGTTGTATATGGTATATTACACTTTATTTTAGGCTTTAAATCATCTGTTCATTATTTAAGTATTGTATTAGACTACTTGGTTGCTTACGGTGCTATTGGCGTTTGTGGTTACTTTAAAGATTCTCTTTCTGGACTTATCACTGGATCCATCGTAGGTATTGTATTGCGTTGGGGGGCATCTGTTACGAGCGGTGCTGTGGTCTTTGCTAGCTATGCTCCGCAAGGGCAGAATCCTTGGGTTTATTCCATGATTTATAATGCATCCTATATGGTACCAGATGGGCTTTTAAATATTGCAGTTTTACTATTCATCTACCAAGGTGTTAAACGAGGTTTACAACGTCGTGGATAAATTAGGTTTAATTATTTTGGCTGGAGGACTCAGCACTAGAATGGGGCAACCTAAGGCTTTGTTGTCTTGGATTAATGGTGAAAGTCTTATATCTCATGCCCTTCGTAAGGGCTTAGATGCAGATGTTCAAGATATTCTTATCTCCATTGGTGATGACGAGCAATTAGGACTTGCTATACAGACTCATATTATAGATACATTATCGAACGATGAGAAAAATAAGGTTTCTATTGTTCGTGATTCTGTTGGGCGATGCGGACCTTTAGGGGGGCTGTATAGCACTCTAGCGGTTGGTACTAGTTCTGCTTATGCAGTAATGGCAGTAGATATGCCATTCATGGAAATGGATTTGTATTATGATTGGCTCTATCAAGTAGATCATAATGATTGGAATGCCATTGTCCCATATAGTGAAAGTGGTAAATCTGAGCCGATGGCCGGTATTTATAGGCCATATATTGCGTCCTTAATTCAATCTATTCTTGTTGGCGAAAATGTATCCTTGCATCATGCTCTTGACGTCATTGGGCATGTTGAGTCCATTGATGCTACTGACTATAGCTGGGAATTAAGTAATATTAATCGCTTTGAAGATTATCAATGGGCGCGAGCTTTGGCGGAAAATGAATTTCGCCGTGTACCTTTAATTAGTGTGGTCGCATCAAAACGTAAAACAGGTAAGACAACTGTTGTAACGCGTCTTGTGTCTGAGTTACAAAAAATCGGTTTATCCGTTGGTGTTGTCAAAAGCGATAAACATGGCTTTCAGATGGATCATGAGGGAACAGATACAGATCTTGCTTATAAAGCTGGGGCTGATGCGGTTGCTATTGCAGGGCCTACTGAAACAGCGATTCGCATACGTACAAAAGAACAATCAAATCTGTATGAAATATCACAGTTTATGCCCGTAGATATAGTTATACTAGAATCACGGTCTCAAGGGATTGCCCCTATTATAGAGGTTACCCAAGAGGGACATACGGAAGAGCTTATCTCGGATTCCATGGACCGAGTGGCGACGATAGAAATTGGTAAGTTAGATCAAGACGTACCTGAATTGGTACGTCACATACAGGAAATGATGAGGAGTTTAAATGGCCGTCGTTACTGTTGAGAAGGCGCTCCAATTGTGGGATGAAGCCTTACAAACGCAAGTTCATAAAGTTGAAACAATAGATGTTAAGGCTGCGAAGGGGTACGTGTTAGCAGAGGACATTATTGCACCCACAGACGTACCTGCATTCCCAAAATCTGCTATGGATGGTTATGCCATCGCCTACGAAGAAGGTCGTAATGAATATATCGTTGACGGTATCATTGGTGCTGGTGTTGTATGGGAACATCCCGTAGACGTTGGTCATGCGGTGCGTATTATGACTGGTGCACCGGTACCAGATACATGTGATACTGTCATCATGCAAGAACAAGTGGTTGGCACTGGTGAACCACAAACTACAATTACGATTCAAGGCAAATATCATTGTGGTGATCATATTATTCCACAAGGTGAGGAGTGTGTTGCCGGCACCATTGTGATCCCACGTGGTACAGAGGTAACATCTACAGTACAAACCATTTTGACGGGGCTAGGTATGACGGAGATATCTGTTAATGCCATGCCTCGTGTATTAGTTCTTACCTCTGGCCATGAGGTTATTGAACCTGGTGAAAGTTTAACACCTGGTAAAATCTACAACTCTAATCGAGCTATGATCTGTGGGCTCTTGGAGGATTTAGGTTTTCATAAGATAACACATTATCATGTAAGTGATGCTCCGGAGGAGTTAGACTCTGAAATCAACCATGTGTTGAAGCTTAGTGAAGAAGCAGATGTTATTATCAGTTCTGGTGGTGTGTCGGTAGGCCTTTTCGATACGATGCCTCTTATTTATGAAAAACTAGGAGCAAAATCTATCTATGCCCGTATTCAAATGCGACCGGGTGCAGCATCTTATGGTGCGGTTACCCCAAAAGGTCAGATTATCTTTGGTTTGTCCGGTAATCCAGGGGCTGCCTTTAATGGGTGGCATTTAATCGTAGCACCAACCTTGAAACGCTATAAAGGTTTGGCAAACTGGACTACACCAGTGGTGGCCTGTGTTATGGATTCGGAAATTTTTAAACGCAATGCTTTTGATCGCTATGTACAAGGTAAAGTAATCTTCGGTGGTGGCGCGCCACGCTTTGTGGCTAATCGTCACTTTAACAGTAGTAGCATGTTAGGCTTATATACGGTTAATGCTTTGGCGTGTATTCCGAGAGGCGTACATGAGGTACGGCCTGGCGATACTTTTGATGTGTATCTATTAGGACTGCTACCTGCGATTTAAATTATATGAGATTAATATTTATAGACGTTTAATATTTCAAAATTTAGGATGTTACATATCTGTAATATTTAGTGATAATAATAAGACGAGGTCTCTCTAGAGGTCTCGTCTATTTGTTATATAAAATTATTTCAATTCTGTTGCTATAGGTACTGAAATTAAATCTCAATTAACTTATAATAAAGTCAACAAAAGGACAGTCCTTTTAATTATATTAATTGAGTTTTGACAAAATTTTATTTCAATCTAC
>NZ_JAGZYE010000001.1:0-590692 GCF_018378075.1 Veillonella parvula | reverse complement strand
CCGAATAAGTAAAGTACCACTATCTCTATAGTTTTCCGTCATTGTCGTAACTAATCCAATAAAAGTTTTAGCAATATCAATCAACTTACGCTGTTCCCAGGTATGTATATAATATTGCTTATAAAATGTATGGACAATCTTTATAAATAATAAGAGTTAGGTAACTATGGAGTATAAATGTTATTGTTACTAATGTGATTTTGTTATCATTTATATAGACATATTTAATCAGTTTAGCATCGCTAATAAAACAGGAATAGTATCTTATATATTTTTTTATAAGATTGAGGTATAATAGAGATACATAAGGATGTATTTATTTACTAGGCCTTAATGGAGCATTGTTAATGATGTCAAGCGAAATAATATATTTCGTTTGCCGTACTTGTGATTTACATAATAAGCACATGCTATTAATAGTAATACACAGGTAACGACACTTGATATTATTAAAGTGTGATTAAGTTGGTGCTGAAGTATCATCTTTAGTGTCTCCTTAATTATATCACATATTGTTATTGATTTTGGTGGACGATTATGTAATGAAACTGCATATGGTGTTTAGTGTCTCCTTAATTATATCACATATTGTTATTGATTTTGGCGGACGATTATGTAATGAAATTGCATATGGTGTAAACTGTTAACCCGTAAACTTTGGCTATTCCACTAAGGCTTGTTTACGGGTTTTGCAATTTGGGGAGACTTTTTTATGGATTTTCAAGAATGGGAAAATAGAGTATCTATTTTAGATAGAAAATATAATCACTTTGATTTATGGGTTTCTTATGATAAAGTAAAAAAATATATTAGAAATCCTGATAATATTAAGATACATGGGTTTTACCCATTAATTCATTTTGAGATGCCAAAACCTAAATGGGTGAGACAGAAAGGAAAAGCCTCAATAAATTTTGATAAAAAGAGGAATATATTTTATGCCTCACATATTGACAGCTGGATTTACAGATATTATGCTTACAAATTTAATGAGTCTTATAACCAATTTTTAGATAATAAACATCTAAATGAAGTTGCAGTAGCTTATAGAAATAATTTGAGGCAGAATAACATCGATTTTGCTAACAAAGCATTTTCGTTTATACGTAATCTACAAGAAGATAATAAAGAATTATATGTCATTATTGGTGATTTCACAGATTTTTTTGATAACTTAGATCATGAATATTTAAAGAATAATCTAAAAATAGTTTTAGATAAGAAAAGATTAGATAATGATGAATTTGCTGTTTTCAAAAATGTAACAAGAGCATCATATGTTGAATTAGTAGATATAATAAAATGGCATAAATTAAAAGATAATAAAAAATCACGCCGTTTGGTTAATAAGAAAAATTTTAATCAAGGACGAATTTTAAATGTTAATTATTTAGGAAAAAATAAGGTAGAAATTCATACTGATAAAGTTGATAGAGGTGTTGCTCAGGGTACTCCTATAAGCGCAGTTTTATCTAATATTTATATGATAAAATTTGATGAAAGGCTGTCTATTTTAGCTAATGATAATGGTGGATTTTACCAACGTTATAGTGATGATTTTATTTTTATATTTCCGTCTTCTTCTTGTAGTATTGAGGCGATATTATCTGAACTAAAGGCTTGTGTTAAAGCTGTTCATGGACTGACCTTTAAAGATGAAAAAAGGCAAATTTTTAAAGTAAGTAGTGATAAAATTGAAAATATTACAAATAGATATAGTGAAGATAGTAATTTAGATAATCATAAGAGCTGTTTGATTAATTATTTAGGCTTTTCTTATGATGGACAGAGTATATCCGTACGAAGTAAAACATTGTCCCGATATTTTAGTAAAATGGCTATATCGGCTCATGCAATCTCACGGAAGAATAAAGCTATAACCTCAATTGATTCTGAGCATAAAAAGATAATACCGTTATATAAAGTATTTAATAGATTTACGTACAAAGGGACGAAATGGTATAGGAGAAAATATAAAAGCTCTAAGCACAAAAAACATATACAATTAATTGAAAATAAGAATGGAAATTTTCATGACTATATTAATAAAGCTCAAAAAGTTTTCTTTAAAGATGAAAATATTTCTCTTGTTACTAAAAAATCAGCTAATTATTTGAGAAAGTTTTTGAATAAAAAATATAAGAATGACATTAGCAATATTTAACAGGAAATAATTAATTAACGAATTTTGTATGTAGTCATACTTATTAGTGTTATTTTTAGTTTGTAGTAAAATTTGGACTAATTTATAGAGCTTGAGCTTAAGGTATTGGAATTATAGTAAAAGTAAATAGATAAAAGGTTTCTAATAGGCATCAAGATGACTATTAGAAACCTTTTTGATTTTCATGAAATCTCTTTCTTCTACCTGTATAATATTTTCATTAATCTAATGAGAGGGTAGGTATAGATGAGAGATACTGCAAAGCAAATTATAAAGTATTGGTATTCACTTGAGTGTTTACAACCGAAAGAAGTTCCAAAGTATAAAGCAATTCCTAAGAAGTATATTAAAGAACTCATATTTAAAAGTAAAAATGATACAATTACTATTTATCAACAGTCTGTAATAAAACCTTATTGGAAAAGAACAAATTCGCGTGTTTCTACGTATGTAGTACCGTTACCAAATGATCATTATAATTACTCTATTATTGATGAGATTAAATATTTTAAGGATGAAAAAAACTATGTTTTAGATGATGAACATGCTGTTCTGTTATGTGTAGTTAAAGGGACTGAAGTATTAGAGGCCTTCATTGATAAATTAGAAATTGAATATCCTGAAAAACCATATTTAGGGAATGTGTATAGTGCATCATTTATTGTTGATGCAGAGGGATACTATAAAGAGGGTAGTCTACAAATTGCTCCGTTTATTTGGGTGGTTCATCAAATGATGTTTCAGCCTGATGTGGAGTTTAAAGATATTAAGTTAGATGGCTGGGATGAAGTTGTTAAAAAAATCGAGGATGGTTTTAATCTTCCTGAAGAAAAGATATCCCTTGATGAGGCTGTATATGTGATCAATGTGTATATACAAAAGCATATCTTGGAGCCTATGGGCATTACCATGTTCCGTGCCGGTGATGTTTATGGCTATTGTGGCTTTACGGCCGAGGAGATTCAGCTTGTTAAAGCTGATACAATGCCTGTAAATGATTTAAAATCTAGCTTTTTCCTTGATGATTTACAGTTGGTCTTACAGCACATCGATACATTAAAGGATAATAATAAGGTATTGTCTTATATCAATAGTCTTAATCAGGATATTGAGCACTATGATTTGTTGAAAGATACTGAGAAGATGCGTAAATGGTATAATCCGAAGGTGTTACCATATGGTAGATGGCCGTCTGAGTTTAATTTGTCATTTATGCAGCAAATTGCTGTTAATATTGCTAAGGCGAACCCTAAGGATATCTTTTCTGTTAATGGACCTCCAGGTACAGGAAAAACAACATTATTAAAAGATATAATTGCTAGCAATATTGTAGAGCGTGCTGCTAAGTTTTGTGAAAGTAATCAAGTAAATGATATCTTCAAAAAGGTTATAGGTAGGGATGGAACCTCTTTTTACTATGATATACCTAGTGATATTGCAGTATATGGCATGCTGGTGCTTTCATCAAACAATAAGGCCGTTGAAAACATTACATTAGAATTACCGAATATTTCCTCTGTGGAAGAGGGGACTAATGGGTCTACATTATTTAATCCTGATTCCTCTGAACAACAGGTTGATTTATCTTGTTTTGCTGAGGATAAGAAGTATCAATTTGTAAAATCTAATGAGGTATATTTTACCTTTTTAGCGGATCGTTTAGCAGAGAGTAATGAACAATGGGGCCTAATTTCTGCGAGACTTGGTAAGAAGTCTAATATAAACACATTCATGCCAGTATTAGATGTATTGTCCTCAGATATGTCCTCTATTATGTGTGTACCTAGTGCTCAAGATGCTTTTGAAAGTACCAAGAAACAGTTTCAGGCACAATATAATCTTGTAAAAACATTATTTGATTATGTAACAGCATATGAAGAGAATATCAAATTGATTCAAGAGTTGAATCTTAAAACGAATCAGTTACAAGAAAACGTTCTTTCAATTAATGAACAATTAAGTAAATATGATACATTAGATGATGATTTGTTGAAGTTGATAGAGCATAAAAACAGTATTGAGACTAAATTAATAGAGTATAATAATCAACGCTCTATTTTTGATAAGCTTTGGAATGCTACTAATTGGTCTATTTTAAAAGCTATGAGTAATCCTGCATTGTTATCTGCTATTGAAGAAAACACTACAGAGCTTCAAAATGTTAAACAGCAATTGGATACATTACATCAGTTAGTTAATGAGCGTGAATCTATAATCAATACGAAAGATGGTCTATTAGCTGATATTAAAGGGTTTGATAATACTCTTCAAAAAATAGAAGAAACACAGCAAGATATTTTAGGTACATTAAAAATTAGTACTAAAGATTCTATACATTGCTTTGATGATATATCGTCAAAGTTAATGTCAGCTGATATGGATAGAGCGGAGGCACACACAGCTTTCTTATATGTGTGTAATTATTTGAATGAATGTAGAGAACGTTTGTTATATGATGCCTTACAATTACAAAAGACTGTAGTTATGAATGATGCTTTCAGAAAAAACATGCAATTACTTAGTCAGTATTGGGGCTCATTAAGTGATAGGAAAAAATTGCAGAAAAACTTTGATCTTAACATTATTTTTCCTGCACTAATTAATTCATTGATGATTGCAGTTCCTGTTATTTCCTCCACCTTTGCTGCTGTGGAGAGATTTTTGATTAATTGTAAATCTGAAAGTTCGTTAGGTACAATTATTATCGATGAAGCAGGACAAGCGTCACCTCATATGCTTGTAGGGGCATTATTCCGTGCGCAAAAGGCAATAGTAGTTGGTGATCCTAAACAGATTGAACCAGTACAAACTGTACAGGATTTGTTTGTCGAAAAAATTGGTGGCGAAGGTATTGGAAAATATCGGAGTAAAGAGTTATCTGTACAAAGTTTAGCTGATGCACAAAATCCGTTTGCAGGCATTATCAAAAATCTTGATGGGTCCGAATCTTGGGTCGGTTGCCCACTTGTTATTCATAGACGCTGTAAAGATCCAATGTTTACAGTCGCTAATGAGTTATCTTATGGTGGTTTTATGATTAATAAGACTATAAATCCTAAAGAGCCTATTGAGCTATGTAAAGAGAGCTGTTGGATAACATATAATGCAAGTAATATTGAATCTACTATGGGTAAAGATAGATATATACAAGTACAAGGCCAAATTGCTTTTGAACTGATACAAAAGTTACGAGCAAGAAATACCAAATTTAAAGATATTTTTATCATTACACCATTTACCAGTGTGGCATATGGTTTTAAAAAGTATATGGCATCCCTTAGTCATGATATTGTGAACTGGACTAAAGAGGATAATAAGAAAGATTGGTTAGATGATAATATCGGTACGGTTCATACCTTTCAAGGTAAAGAAGCTAAAGTCGTTATTTATATGTTAGGCTGTCAAAGTGATGACTCTGCTAATGGTGCTATAAAATGGGTTAATGCTAACAATGTAAATGTAGCTTTTACAAGAGCAAGGGAATATATCTATGTTATTGGTGATGCGGTGAAATGGGCAGAACTCAATAAAAATCTTGCATTTGCACAAAGATACCTACCTGTATATACTTTGGAGGATTTTTAAGTAAATCCATGAGTTGCGTAACGAGAATAAGATATTGCCATTCTTTTGAATAATGAAGATTTATAGAAACAAACAGGGAAAGCAATCATATGATTTCTTTCCCTGTTTATATATGATATAATTTATATCAAAGTGAGGCATAAATGGTTTGGTCGCCAGACTTCGCTTCTAGAATTTAATGTTGAAGAAACGGTCCGATATTATGTCAGGCCGTTTCTTCATGTTTAAATGGAGTTATTAGTTGTGTAATTCTCTTTTGCCGTATAATTTTAGGGCTATAGCAATAATTGTATTTATAACAAACAGAGCCGCAAAACATTCTAAAGCAGTAGTATAGCCATATCCTGCTTCGTGAAAGTATGATACGAGCATAGGGCCAACGATGCCCGCAAATCCCCAAGCAGTTAGAATACGACCATGAATGGTAGAAAGTTGACGTATACCGTAGAGATCTGCAAGATATGCTGGTATACAGGCGAATCCACCGCCATAGCATGTGATAATGAGAAGGATTAAAATTTGAAATGTTAGCGCGCTATTGGTTTGGGCAAGTAAATAGAATGCGACGATTTCTATAATAAAGAATAGTATGTAAGTTTGTGCTCGCCCAAGGTAATCGGAGATAGTAGACCATGCAATACGCCCCCCACCATTGAAAATACCGATAATACCAACCAGTGATGCAGCTGCTGTAGGTGTCATACCAATGGCTTCTTGCGCCATAGGAGACGCTAAGGATAGTAGGCCTATACCACAGGTAATATTAATAAAGAATACCCACCAAAGGGCACCGAATTGCCAAGTTTTCATGGCATCATTGGCTAGCATGCCATGGGTATGAACGTACATGGCGGATTTATCTTTCGTAGTTCGAGTTGGGTGTTTTGGTTGAGGTGCTTTCAAATAGAGCGAAGAGGCGCTCATAATTACGAGATAGATTACACCGAGGATAATGAAAGTATCTACCAATCCAACCTGAGCTACAAGGTATTGCATAAGAGGCCCTGCAATGAGAGAAGCAAACCCAAAACCCATAATAGCTAAACCAGTAGCAAATCCTGGGCGATTTGGAAAGTATTTCACGAGCGTAGAAACTGGTGTTATATAACCAATGCCTAGTCCAATGCCACCGATGATGCCGTAGAAGAGATAGAGTAGGGTAAGATTGTGTATGCTAAGTGCATAGGCCGTACCCAATAATCCGGTTACCCAGAATAACATAGCGAGAAGTCCACTTTTCTTAGGACCAATTTTTTCTGCAAAGGATCCAAGAAAGCCCGCAGATAGTCCGAGCATTAAAATGGCTAATGAGAATGTCCATGTTGTTTGCGATAAAGTAAAACCCATATCTGCCATAATAGGACGTGTGAGTACGCTCCATGCATATACGCTACCAATGGATATGTGCAGACCAATGGCTGCTAATGCAATAAACCAACGATTTCTCATAAGAAAACTCCTTTCATATAGGTGAATATTCAGATATAGATAAAGAAGCATTTGTTACGGGAAGGCAATAAAAAAGACCATCTGAACAAAAGCTTGCCCAGACGGTCGGCTATCACACGATGTGTGCTACTGTGCATGTAGTTAATTCTACGTATCCGTCAGCCCAGTAGGAATATATTACAAATATAGCAATTAAAAGGACATCTTGTCGGTGATATAAGTCACTATCATATGCACTATGAGGATTTATAAAAGAAAACAAAGAATGAAATCCTTAGATTCCTTTAATTATTTAAATATGATATAATTTATATCAAAGTGAGGCATAAATGGTTTCGACGCCAGACTTCGCTTCTAAAGTAAATATTTGAAGAAACGGTCTGACTTCTATGTCGGGCCTTTTTTCATGCCACGATTAGAAAGCTAGCTTTCAGCTAGAGGTCAATCACTTTGCTGCCATGATAATGGTCGCTACAAGTATGCCAAAGGAAATCATGAGTGATAACACTTTGAATGTACTCATATTGATCACCGCCAATCTCTAGAAGATTAGCAAAGGCTGGACCCATTTAGAGGCCTCAAGTTCAATATAGTGTTGTGGATAATAAAAGTAAATAGATTAGAGGTTCCTAATAGTCACCTAGGTGACCAATAGGAACCTTTTTCGCTTTGTAATTATTATTATAGGATAGATAAATTATGTTACAATACAAATAAGATAATAGTTTTTAGGGAGAGGGAAACTCATATGAAACGTTATATTATGCTATTGACTTTAGGTTTATGTTTTGTAGCACCAATGCTTTCACAAGCAGTGGATATAAGACCTATCATACATGTTACGAATGTACATAATGGCCAATATGATGAAGAATTAGATGCTATTACAGCAACCAAGTTTTATGGACCGTATCAGTTCCGTGTATTGAAGGATGCTGTAGAGACTAAAGGGGAAACTAAAGATATAGATGGCAGAGCCTTTAGAACCTCTGATGGTGTCTTCATGCATGTGAAGGCTAGAACTATTGATAATACAAGTGCGACCTTAGATAATGAGATTGAAAAAATTGTTAAAGATAGAACGGTTCCTGAACCTACTGCAAAGATGGTATTGCCTATTAAGTATGATGTAACAGAGGTCGATAATGATGGTGTGCGTAGTTTACTAGCCGAATTTATGTATGGCTGGCCATTACATAATAGGACGGATATGGTATTAGTTACTGATTATGAAGATACTCGTTACTATTATAAGTTGCAGTTTTATAGAGACAAGCTACCAAATGGTGTTCGCATTGAGCAGTTGCGCCAGATGATTATGGATGCGCGGTTTAGTTATAAATAAGGTGTATTTGATCAGACGCCCATATTTGTTTATCCTAATGTATTTAGTCAGTCTGTAATATTTAGCTGAACGGGTATAGTAAAAGTAAATTAAAAAGAGGTTCCTATGAGTCAACTTGTGACCATTAGGAACCTCTTTTATTGTGCAAGAGTTTATATAGTTTTCAAACTATTATAATATGCTTTTACCTAAAGGAAATTATTATTTATTTAAGTTTCCAACAATGCTTACAATATCTTCTGCTTTGCGTGCAATATGTGTTACGCCTAGTTCTTGATGGAGAGATTCTTCTCTAAAGCCCCATGTAACACCAATGCAAAGTAGACCGGAGTTTTCTGCAGTAGCTACGTCAACTTCAGAGTCACCTACATAGATAGACTCTTCTGGGGGAGAGTTTAATTCCTTCAAGGCTTGTAACACCATGTCTGGAGCAGGTTTACGTTGTAATCCTGGTCTTTCACCGATGGCAACAGGTAAACGATCGCCAAAGTACTCTTTATTGAGCGGTGTTACACCTTCTTGGATTTTGTTGGATACGATGGCTAATTTATAACCTTGCTCACGCAATTCATCAAGCATATCTAGGATGTCTGGGTAAGGGGCTGTTGTGTCTTTTAAATGCTCACCATAGTAAGCTTTGAACTCCTCAATGTATGGCTCTAATTCATGATCAGCTACTGTACTTGGGAGACACTGACGCATTAAATTTGTTACTGCATTACCGAGTGCTGCTTTTACCTCTGCTAGAGATTTTTCAGGGAAGTTATGTGTACGTAGTACATGATTTACGGCGTTGGCTAAATCTGTAGCTGTATTGAGTAATGTGCCGTCGCAATCAAAAACGATGGTAGTATATTTCATAGGGGCCTCCAAATGTAATTATTAACTATTCTATTATATGACAGACGGAGAAAATTTTCATAAAAAATTGGACTATGTTACAATTAACGTACTATAGTTGGGAATTTTAAAATTGGAGAGATAAATGATTCGTAAAACAATAGTACTTTCAGTATATATCAGCTTAATTACTGGTTTAGTAGGGGCTGTTGATGTTAATATTCCCGGTGCTGATCATAGAATTCCTGTAAATGCTTATGAAAGTTATATACATAGTGATTCTTCAATTAAAAGCATACAAGAGGGAGCCTTGAGAGACTTTCAAAAGAATAAGCGGTATGATGAAACTAAGCAGCTATATATAGATAATGGTCTATCTGAAAAAGAGGCTGAAACAGTTATCCGAGAAAGCTATGTAGGGCCTCTTAATATATATGAGGGACAAACAGAGATTATTGATCATAGTGGAAAGGGAATTCGTTTTCTTGTACCCTATATAAGTTATTATAAAGTGCAGAAAAATAATATAACTGATAAATATACAGCGTATGAACTTTTCTCACATGATATGACGATAGGCTTAATTGTTGAAAATAAACAGAATTGGCAAAGCTCTGACTACATGGGAAAGCCATTTGATTCGATTACGGAAGAAGATTTACGTAAAGATTATGAACGACCAACAAACATAAAAGAGTTTGGATCATTTTCTTATAAACCTAAAGATATTCATGGTGCAAGTTTTTCGTATGCAGGGTTAACGGATAGTTACTGGGATTCTTTATATGGTAAAATTAAGAAAAATAATAAAGCTCAGTTTTATTCTAATTTGAACTTTGCTTTGCCTAATGATTCAACTATTCGATATCATGTAGGTTTGACTGAGGCCAAACAGAATATGGGACAGGTAATCAGTCCCATACTTGTTAATTACGTGCTACCATCTATAAAACCACTAACAGATAGTGATGCATATTCTCATACAACGAAAAAAGAGGGTGAAAATTTTATCTACCGTATTCTTAATGATGCAAAAGTTATAGGTTCTGTAAGAGATGTTCAAAATGGTTTGTCTTATAAAAGCCCTTCTGGTATAACTCACACTGTCTATGTAGAAACGGTAGATAAGGCAAGCAGTGCAGATTCAATTGAGCTTAGTAGATTTTTGGATGAGGTGATTATTAATTCGGTTAAATCGCCTGAGGGTTATGTTTACTTTGCTAAACGCATTGTATGGAATGATGGTGTGCCAGGCATTTTAGTGGAACAAGAAAAGGCTAATAAAGAGGGGATGATGTTATTCTATACACAAGATGGAAAAACGAATTTCACTAGTGTATTAAATTATGATACGAATATGCCCTATACTAAAGAGCAACTTCGTAATATGTTAACTGATATTAAATTAGTTACTATTCCTGAGAAGTTCAAGGGTAATATTGATATTGCTGATATTGAAGATATAGTTAAAAAACATTTGGAGAAGTAGAATGACTGAAATACAAGCTCTTTTATTGATAAAATCTATTCTTGAATCCGCAGATATTCACGGTATTGAACATATGCTAAGTGAAGATTGTGAGTATATGTCTACAGGCCGTGGTATCATTGGACGAAACCGCAATGAAACTGTTGAGTTTTTGTCCTCTATGACTGAGTCCATCAAGGCTGATAATGTGCCTGTTACGTGCAAGGTGATGCATATTACCGATGTGTATGAGGAGGATGCGCTATTTCACGAGGGTCGTCATGGTTTAACCGTTTCTTATGAAAGTGGCGATAACTATGTGTACATGATTTTTGTAGATGTAAATGATGAAGGCCTTGTAGATCGTATCGTTTCAAGCCAAGAAAATTATAGTATTGAGTATGATGATCTTCGTTTTGGCACTGATGAAAGCGAATATGCTTTTATTTCTGCACCAACCACTGTGAAAGACTGGATTACAGTCCTTAGTATGTGGTTAGAAACGGCAAATGTAGATATTGATGATTTCTATCAATATATCGATGAAGATACGCGCGTTGTATTCCAAAAGGGTGATGCCGAATCGATTACCCTTGAAAGCGGTCTTGATGTAGAGGATTACTTTGATCAATTAATGAACCAACATTTTGATGCGGTGCCTCATATCATTCGAGATGAAGAAGATGAATTAATCTTAACCTACGGCCCTATGAGTGCCATTGCTACCCTCAATGAAGAGGGAGCACTAGCACTTATCAGTATCTATATCGATATACGCGATGAAGATGAAGCGACTGATGAGGTTGGTTATATCGAAGAGGACTTAACGAAGGAAACTATTATTGAAGAGGATCTATATTAGTCGATACTACTCATTTGATATATCTAATCTAATTAGGATTAATAGATAAAACAAAAACTACCAATTAAACATATATCTTTTAAACAGACCTTCTACTATGGAAGGATAAGCCACTAGATATTATGAATAACTGGTAGTTTTTTGTATTATTTACATTTCATCATGGTCTTTAATGAGACCAGCTTTTTTCTTTTTCCAGTAGGAGTAGTAGAATGGCAAGATTATGATACAGCCGCCTAGACCCCATAATAATTGGTTAGTTTGAGCTTGGGCAAGCATCCATAGGGATGTGCCGATAGCGATGACGGGGATTAAGTAGCCACCAGGGATTGTGTAGGAGCGAGCTTTGTCTGCCCATTTACGACGGAAGATAATAACAGCCAAACACGTTGGTAGGTATTGTGTAAAACGAGATACCGCACTAATGGCTGCTAGTGTTGTAAAGGAACCAGACCATGCAAGTAATACACTGGCAATGGCAGTAACAATCGCTGCTACATATGGTGCATTGTAACGATTGCGTTTTGCTAAAGCACTTGGTAGCATACCATCTTCCGCCATGGATGTTGCCACACGAGGCGCATAGTAAGCTTCAGCAAAGTTGATACCGCCCATAGAGATTAAGGTACCTACTAATACGATATACATGCCAATAGGGCCAACAATTACGTTGAATGCATCTTGTACTGGAGCCTTGGTATTTGCTAAATCTGTACCAAGTACACCAATGGATACGGCAAGGATTGCCATATATAGAACCGATACGAGAAGCATACACATGATAATAGCACGTGGTAAATTCTTTTTAGGATTTTTCATATCCTCTGCAGCAATGGCAATGACTTCAAACCCTGTATAGGCAAAGAATAGAAGAACCGCAGCTTGAGCAAATGATCCATCTACATAGATGTCTTGAGGGAAGACTGGTGTAAAGTTAGCTCCATTTATAAAGAAAATACCAATTGCAATAAATAGGGCAAGAGGGACTAGCTTAGAAATAGTGATTAAGTTGTTAACGAATTTGGATACGTTAACACCAAATATATTTACAATGGTAAGACCTACAATTAAGATAAATGAAATGACATCCTTTGCAAAATCACCACTTAAAGCTGGTACTGCGGCACCTAATGCGGTAGCAAAGCCAACGGCCATAGCCGCCCAGGCAATAACGGTGACGATCCATTTTAAAACGCCCACTTCAAAGGCCCAAAAATCACCTAATGCATGTTTTGCATATAGATAAGGACCGCCATTACGTGTAAATAGGCTAGCTGCCTCTGCAAAGCAAAGGGCGATACAACCTGCGATAACGGCGTCAAATAGCAGGACGCCTAAGCTAGCGGAACCAATTATAGAATATGCTTTGTTTGGTAGTAGGAAGATACCTGTCCCTACAATACCATTTATTCCTAGGAGTACAATACTCCAAAAGCCAAATTTTCCTGTTTCTTTCATGATACAATCTTCCCACTATTTAGTTACATTTTCTTGAGTTGCTTTTACGAATGCAGTAAATAAACGCTTTGCATTTTCGTCATTTGTAGACATCATTTCTGGGTGGAATTGACAGGCTACTAACCAAGGATAAGATGGATCCTCTAAACCCTCTACAGTACCATCCTTAGCTCTTGCTACAACTTGTAATCCTTTACCGACATTTTTAACTGTTTGGTGATGATGGGAGTTCGTAATCCAAGTATTGCAACCTATAGCACTAGCTAGTTTTGATTTGGAATCAATTTCTACAGTATGGGTGCCAAGAGAAGGTGTTTGATTCTGAGAGTGTTTTATTGTACAGTTTTGATCATATTTTAAATCTTGGAATAAAGAACCACCACGATATACATTTAAGATTTGTAAGCCACGACAGATGCAAAAGATGGGAATTTGTTTTTCTTCTGCTGCTTTGATTAAGGCAAAGTCAAATTGATCGCGCTCCGGAAATACATCGCCAAGACCTTGCAAAGGTTCTTCTCCATAGTGAAGAGGGTATACATCATGACCGCCGGATAATAACAAGCCGTCAAGCTTTGCTACCGTTTTGCGAGCTACATCAAGATTTTCGGTAAATGGAATTATAACAGGAATGCCACCAGTTTCCTCAATAGAACGAGGATAGTCTTGGTTTACGTAGGAGCGCAATAAATCTACGTAAGGTCCACCATTATCTCGTAAGATATTGCCAGATATGCCAATAAATGGTTTCGTCATAATATCACCTCATATGTGTAAAAATCTGTACAACCTTATGTTAGTGTATCAGATTTTATGGATAAAAACACTACTAATAGATATAATTATAAGACTTATAATAGAGAAAATATGTTAAAGTTGATACATTTTATTATATTTTCTTTCAAGATATAGTTGTATCTGTTTATTGCGAAACATGGTATGATAGACTACGAATAAACTGTGCGGGAGGCTTACTATGGTTTTTCTAACATCCTTACAAAGTATCATACCAATTGTGCTACTTATTTTGTTAGGATATATATTAAAAGAGCGGGGCATGTTTAATCCTACCTTTAGCGGTAATTTATCGCGATTTATCATGTCGGTTGCATTACCAGCGGGAGTATTTGTATCTGTATTACATCACCTACATACTTCTGATATATGGAATTTACGATATGGCATGTTAGTGGTTGTCCTAACATATGTTATCGCATATATCGTAGCGTTTATTATGATGAAAATGTTGAAAGTTCCTAAAGGACGACGTGGTATTTTTATCAATATGGTAGTAAATGATAACTGCTTGTTTATTGGGTTACCAGTGCAAATTGCACTCTTTGGTCAAGATGCGCTGCCGTATTTCCTGTTATATTACATCGGTAACACTATTTCCGTATGGATGGTGGGAGTATTCCTTATAGAATTAGATCCACTGCCAAATTCTGAAGTAGATTTTAATAATGGCTCCTATAAGATTGATAGTATAAATAATAGTTCAGAATCTACTGAAGGTAAAAGCAAGAAACCTAAATTTGATTGGAAGAAGTTATTACCACCACCATTGATAGTTTTTTTTGTGGCCTTAATCTTCTTGTTTTTTGAAATTCCTTTACTTCCAATTTTGCATACTACCTTGAATTACTTAGGTGATATGGTAACCCCATTATCCTTGATTTATATAGGTATTGTACTTCATGATGCGGGCTTAAAAAGCATGCGTTTAAATAAAGACTCCATCGGTGGGATTGTAGGACGATTTGTCATTTCCCCGATTATCATGTTCTGTTTGATTATGGCTTTACAATATGGAGCAGGCATAGTTCTAGAACCAATTGCAATCATTACCTTTGTTGTACAATCAGCAGGACCTGTCATTGCAGTATTGCCAATCGTAGCTAATGAATCAAAAGCTGATTTGCCATTTGCTACAGGTCTAATTATGATTAGTACCATATTATTTGTTGTAGTAATTCCAATCATAATGGAAATTTTAACAATGATAGGTATACAAGCTTAAAATAAGAAAAAGATTAAAATAAGTAAATAAAAAATAGGTTCCTAATGGTCATATAGGTGACTATTAGGAACCTATTTTTATGTAAGTATATACAGCTTATCTAAAGAATCTACCAACGAGTGGCATGCTAGCACCATCGTTTTTATTAAGGCCTTTTAAAAGAACCATGATAATTACGTATAGTAGTAATCCTTCAATACCTGTGAGTATAAAGTTAGCCCACATTGGTAGGATGTCTATTAAGTAATGGTAACTCATGAAAATAAGTATACCCATAACACCGGCACTGACCACGTTTTTCCAAAGCAGGGAAATATCAAGGAAGTAGCCTGTGTATTTTTTGATATAAATCAAGTTAAGTAATGCGGCAAAGCCAATATCAGCAACGGTTGCCCAAGCGGCACCGCCGATGCCAAGCCAAGGAATAGCCGTCAGTGTCCAGTTAAGGATGACCTTGATTATGAGGGAGATCCCCATATTTATGACTGGAATACGTGGTCTGTTGAGACCTTGTAGAATACCTGTTGTTACTTGATGTACACCTAGGAAGAATATAGAGAATGCCGTGATTTGCGTTGCTAGTTCTGCCTTAGGCGCATTGTAAATCAGTGTAACAGTTGGGGCAGCAAGTACATATAATAGCACTGTAAATGGTACGGTTGCCATAAATGTTAAACGCATAGAGCCAGCAGTGCGATCATATATACCTTGATGATCTCGTTTGGCAAAGGCATGAGAGATAGCTGGTACAATGCTTGTCGCAAGGGCTGCGGTAATAATGGTAGCCAAGTTGATGAGCGGTACTGCCATCCCGGTAAGGTAACCGAAGAGTTCTGTTACTTCGTTCATCGGGAACCCCGCATCTAATAAGCGACGTGGTACGATAAGTAAATCGAGATTCGCCGTCAACGGTAACATGATACTTGCTAAGGAAATTGGAATGGACAATGTTAAGAGTCGTGACAAAATTTCTTTAGCTGATTCACGAGGACCATCATAGCTTTCACCAGTACTACTTGCCTTAGGTAATTTATAGTAGTAGTACAATAGCACCAGGAAGGCTCCAAAAGCACCTACACCTGCACCCAAGCTAGCGCCACCTGCCGCGGCTGGTAAACCGTAAGGTAATAAAATAGCAGCAGCACCTAGCATAACGATAACCCGTAGTAATTGTTCTACAATTTGGCTAATCGCCGTGGGCGTCATCATTTCATAGCCTTGGATATACCCGCGGAAACAGGAAATCCATGTTACAAAGAATACTGCCGGAGCGAGCGCGATGATAGAGTAGTAGGCACGGCTTTCAGCAATGAGACCACTAGAGATTAACCAATCTGCACCAAAGTACATAGCAAGACTGGCGATAAAACCTGTAATAGTCAACATTGTAAAAGAAATATTGAATACTCTCTTAGCACCACTAAAGTCGTGTAAGGCTAATCGTTCTGCCGTCAAAATAGAGATGGCAATCGGCACACCTGCGCTCGAAATTTGCAATAGTAACAAATAGATAGGAAAGGCCATCTGGTAGATGCCGATCCCTTCACCGCCCAAGATGCGGGATAGAAGAATCCAGTTGATACTACCGATGGCTTTCACTACGAAACCGGCAATGGTTAAAATTAAGGTTCCTTTTAAAAATCCACTAGCCATTGATTATAGTTTGTTGGAAGAACCCAATACATTTTTAATTTTGTGAGCTACCATGCCTTTAATAGCATCACGAGCAGGTCCTAAGTATTTACGAGGGTCAAATTCGGATGGGTTTTGAGCCAAGTATTCACGTACAGATGCGGTCATAGCAAGACGAAGGTCTGTATCGATGTTGATTTTGCAAACCGCCATTTGAGCTGCTTTGCGAAGCATTTCTTCAGGAACGCCTTGAGCACCAGGAATGTTGCCACCGAATTCATTACATTTTGCTACGAATTCAGGCAATACAGAGGATGCCCCATGCAATACGATAGGGAAGTTAGGCAATAATTCGCCAACTTTTTTCAAACGATTGAAGTCGAGGTAAGGGTCGCCTTTGAATTTGTAAGCACCATGGCTAGTACCAATAGCGATTGCTAAGGAGTCTACGCCAGTTAGGTGTACGAATTCAGCAGCTTGTTCTGGGTCTGTAAAGCGAGCATCTGCATCGGATACGTTTACATCATCTTCAACACCAGCCAAACGGCCTAATTCTGCTTCTACTACAACGCCATGAGCGTGAGCATATTCAACAACTTGTTTAGTGATTTTTACGTTTTCATCGAAATCATAGTGAGATGCGTCGATCATAACGGATGTGAAACCACCATCTACACAGTCTTTACAGATTTCAAAGGAATCGCCGTGATCAAGGTGAAGCGCAATCGGTAAGTTGCTGTCTTCAAGAGCTGCTTCTACGAGTTTAACAAGGTAAATATGTTTAGCATATTTACGAGCACCTGCAGATACTTGCAAGATAAGAGGGGATTGTTCCTCTTTCGCTGCATCTACGATACCTTGTACGATTTCCATGTTGTTTACATTGAAAGCGCCAACAGCATAGCCGCCTTCATAGGCTTTTTTGAACATTTCTGTAGTAGTAACTAATGGCATGTTGTCCTCCTTGGCCATAGGGCCTGTTATATCATGTTATTAATACCGTGACTGCTAATATTTCTAGCTCGTAAGAACTAGATGCATATCTGTTATTGCAATCATATATCAATTCAAGTTAAGTATATCAAGAAACACTATAAAGGGCCAATATTTTTTGTATAACTTATGCATAAATTTCGTCTTGTTTTGTGACCCATATAAGTTATTTCTGTGTATTAGTATTTATTGGTGTTATATCAGCTTAATCGTTTAGCAATACGTTCATATCTTCTGGCATTTCTGCATGCAGTTCGAGCCATTCATTTGTTATGGGATGATAAAAGTTTATGCGCGATGCATGCAGTGCTTGACGTTGAATAGATTCTAGATGACCACCGTATAAGTCATCACCAGCTAGTGGATACCCTAGTTGAGATAAATGAACTCGAATCTGATGGGTGCGTCCTGTGTGCAATAAGCACCGTACATGGGTAAACTGATTATAAGATGTAAGCGAGCTGTCAGTTGAACATACATTACTATTATTATTCATCGTAATTACATCATCAGAATTAATCTTACCACTACTGATTTTGCTTGTATTTTTACTAATAATAGTTATATCCGTGCGAGCCGGCTTTCCTTGGACTGTACAACAGCGCTCAATGATACTGCCTGGTTTACGACCTATAGGCCAGTTAATGCTTATAGGCACAGCAGGGAGATATCCCTCTACAATGGCGTCGTAGCTTTTGTAAAAATGGGTGTGTTTTTTATCAAAAGCATGTTGGATCACCGATGTTTTAGCAATGATGACAATACCTGAGGTATCCTTATCTAATCGGTGTACGGGATGGAAATCATAATGCTGATTTGTTTCTTGGTAGTAATGAAGTACACCATTTGCCAGTGTATGATCTCGTATGGTAGAAGTAGGGTGCATCAGAATACCAGCCGCTTTATTAATGACTAAAATATATTCGTCCTCATATATGATATCTAGTTCCATAGGGCTTAAACCAAACTCTTGCTCTGGTGTTAACTTCATAACGAGATGATCGCCACCATGAATGAGCGTGTTCCAGGTAGCAAATTTACCATTAACTGTTATGATGCCATCATTTCGTAAACGGCGTCTCATGCGCTGGGAAATATGCTGTTGTTTTATAATATGATTTATAGACTGTGTGTGTACATCAGAGTTTACAATCAAATCGATTATCGTTGCTGTTTTCATACGTATTATTATAGCAAATAAAATAAAAATGAAGAATTTTTCATATTTCGTTGTATTTGTGAAGGTCGATATAGTATAATTTGAATTGCTGAATTTTATACATTATTTATGTGTGAACTTTTTACTATAATACTGTGTGTTTAGTTCTAACAGTATATTTTATGAACTATATATGTATGTTAACGACTATATGGTTATAGCTTATTCTATAAAAGGAGAGGTTTATGAATATTAACAAGAAATCTGTATTAGTCGCATGTGTGTTAGTGGCTATGTCTACAACAACTTTTGCGGCATCTACTACAACATCTATTAGTAGTACAACGGTAACAAACCACGATACACCAACATCTACTAGTACACGTGTAACTCGTGAGGAACATACAACGACTACATCAACTTCTACTGTTCGTACAGAGAGCTCTAGCTCTTCTAAAAGCACAAAAGCTAGTGTAGGCGTTATGACTCCTCAAAAAATTGAAGAGCGTAGTGCACTTTCTGGCTATATCGCAGCTGATGTGGCGAGCGCATTAAACCCTTATCGCAATGCTCCTAAATCTTTAAAATCTGGTAAAGGCACTACTTTCAAAAATGACGAAGTGCTTGAACATGGTGTATTGGCAGCTATGAAACAAGGTGGTAAATGGGGTGTTATCCGTCCAGATGGTACCGTTGCTATTGAGCCTAAATATAAAGAAATTAAAGATGTTGATTATAAAACGGGCAATGTGTTAGCTCAAGTAGATAAGAAAACAGACACTTGGGTTACCCCTAAGGGTGTAGAAATCTCTGAAGAGGAAGCTTTAAAAGAACGTGTAAAACAAGAAGCAACTCAAGAGTATCCAAGCGATTCCTATGTAGAGTTTAAAGAAAAAGGTAAATATGGCTTTAAAACTACTGATGATAAAGTAGTGATTGCTCCACAATTCCGTCAAATCGTGACTGGATTTAGCGAAGACCGTGCTTTTGTTAAAAATGCTAAAGGTAAAATTGTAGCTATTGATGGTACTGGTAAAGAATTATTTAATGCTCCATCTAAAGAGGTATATAGATACCGTAATGGTCTGGCTGAATACCGCCGCTCCGTGAGTGGCTTTAATTTAGGTGGCCTTGTAGGTGGCTTCATCGTGGGCGGTATCCTTGGAGGTGCGCTTTTAGGTGGTCAACATTATCACGTAGGTGGTTTTGCTTATGATGGTGCAAAACGTGGCTATATCGATCGCTCTGGTAATATTGTAATCGACAGCAAAAAAGATAAAGTATGGCCTATCACAGCCTATGGCACAGTAATTAAAGATGCTGGTAACTTATACTTTGTGAACCGTAAAGGTGAAGTTGTTATTCAACCAGGCGATTACGATGCAGGTGAAATGGATAAATTAAATGGTCTATTAGCGTTAAGAGACAATAAGACTGAGAAATGGGGCATTTTCGATGTATCAACAGGTAAGCAAGTAGTAACCTTCAAATATGATTCTATTTCCTTTGCAGGGACTGATCGTTTAGTAGTTGTGAAAGATCATGTTAAAAACCTTATCGATATGAATAGTGGTAAATCCTTGTATTCTGCTCAAACAGAAGCAACTATTGAACCATTCAACAACGATACTGTAACATGGGTTCATACTGGTAAAGAGGGCTATACAATCATAGATAATAATGGTCATATTTTATTTAGAGATACAAACAAACTTATTGAAGACGCTAAGTTCTTTAACCATGGTTTCAGCTCTGTTAAGTCTAAAGGCAAATGGGGAATCATGAACTCCAAAGGTGAATGGCTTGTACAACCTACATATGATGCGGTAAACGTTTTATAATATAATTGGTTGTAGAATTCTTTTGAATTTGTATTGTCTTTAGTTCTGGCTTAATTAGTTTTTTTAGTTATAGTTCTTAGCTATAGACTAAATACAACAGAATAGCGTTATATAGAACTAGCAATGTACATATATTATGTATGTTGCTAGTTTTTTATATTATTTGTCTTACGTATTGCGTTGCATAACCGTATTAGAGAACTTCCACTATACTTATAAAAGCTTCATTAATACATAGCTAACAATTATAATTAAGAAAATCGATTTACCTAGAAAATAAGCCTATTTTAAGGTATAATTATAGAGATGTATTCCGTTTTGGTGTAGTTTTACACTTTCACTTGGAATATGAGGATGATGAAAGTAATGCTATGAACCTTATGCCCAATAGGTTCAGGTGTAGGAGGTATAAAATGGCTAAAGATTGTTCCTTTGACGTTGTGTCTGAAGTGGATATGCAGGAAGTGGATAATGCGGTAAACCAAGCAAAAAAAGAAATTGGTACGCGTTATGATTTTCGTGGCTCTAAAGCGGAAATTAGTCTTGAAGGTGACACTATCAAAATCATCGGTGATGATGAATACAAATTGAATGCCATTATCGATGTATTAAAAGGCAAGATGGTTAAACGTAACGTAGCGATTAAAAATCTTGATTACGGCAAAGTTGAACCAGCAGCAGGTGCAACAGTTCGTCAAATCATTACTATTAAAAAAGGCATTACTAAAGAAAATGCTAAAGAAGTAGTAAAAGCAATTAAAAACATGAAAATTAAGGTACAAGCCTCTATCCAAGAGGATCAAGTGCGTGTATCTGGTAAGGATAAAGATGATTTGCAAGCAGTAATCCAAATGTTAAAACAATTGGATATCCCTGTAGAATTGCAATTCGTTAACTTCCGTTCCTAATAACATATGTTCATAGGATAGGGTTAGTTAGACTCGTTTGAGTCGCTAATACTATCAGTGTAGGAGGCCTTATGAAAGTGGAGGACATGAAGGGTGGCTATACCAC
Source organism: Veillonella parvula (assembly GCF_018378075.1). GTDB lineage: Bacteria > Bacillota > Negativicutes > Veillonellales > Veillonellaceae > Veillonella > Veillonella parvula_K. The sequence continues at coordinate 568,862 of NZ_JAGZYE010000001.1, read as the reverse complement.
AGGTTCATGTGCTACGGCAGGTATGAAAGCTGGTTTATTGGCCCTCTTAGATAAGAATATTGTGGACCAAGTGGTTATTGAGAACCCTCAAGGTCAGTACATTGAGGTTCCTATTAAAGCGGTAGAGGTTATATCCGATACAGAGGCGAAGGTGACCGTTATGAAAGACGGCGGCGATGATCCTGATGTAACCCATGGCAATGATGTGGAAACGACAGTGACCATTGATAATACTGGTGAACTGCGATTCCGAGCCGGCTTTGGCGTAGGGACCGTAACAAAACCGGGTCTTGCTATGCCGCCTGGAGAACCGGCTATCAATCCAGGGCCCCGGGCAATGATGAAAATAGTTTTTGAAGAACATTGTGTCCATGGTCAAGGTGTGACAGTAACCGTTAGTGTTCCTAATGGTAAGGTATTAGCCAAGAAAACATTAAATCATACACTTGGTATCGAAGGTGGCATTTCCATTATTGGTACTACCGGTATTGTTAAGCCTATGAGTGAAGAGGGGTTCAAAAACTCTTTGGTTCCTCAGTTAAAAGTCATGAAGGCCAATGGTTGTGAAACAGCTGTTCTCGTACCGGGACGTATTGGCCAAGATTTAGCGGAGCAAGTACTAGGTATTCATAAGAACCAAATGGCAGAAACTAGTAACTTTATCGGCTTTATGCTAGAACAAGCCGTACAGATTGGCTTTAAGCGCATCTTGATTATCGGTCATATCGGTAAGTTAATAAAACTGGCAAATGGTAGTTTCCACACCCATAACCGGATGAGTGATGGCCGCATGGAAAGTATCGTGGCTTATGCTGCTTTAGAAGGGGCATCCCAAGCGGTGTGTGAAGAGTTATTTAATTGTCAAACTACTGAGTCTACGTTCCCTATTTTGGAGCGAGAAGGCCTTACTGGTGTGTACCAACGTGTTGTAGATCGTGCATCTCTACGTAGTGAGCGCTATATTGCTAACGAAGCTGAGGTAGGGATCATCATTACGACCTTAAAGGGCGAAATCTTGGCAATGGATAAGCATGCAAAAGAGATAGGAGAACTTGAACATTGGCACATACCTTGTATATCGTAGGCATTGGTCCGGGTAATCCTGATTATGTGGTGCCTAGAGGCCTTAATTTAATTAAACATGCTACAGTATTGGTAGGCAGTGAACGTTCTTTAGAGGACTTTCAAGAGCCTGGCCAAATTACATATCCTGTAACGGGTAAGCTCAGCGTATTAGCGGAGCAAATTGAGCGTGAGCTCAACGACCATGACGTTGTAGTTATGGTTAGTGGCGATACAGGCTATTATAGCTTATTGCCATATTTAAAGAAAAAATTCCCTGCTAATCCTATTGAGGTGGTACCAGGCATTAGTTCTATGACCTTTGCCTTTGCCCGTCTTAATGAGGTATGGCATGATGCGGATTTAATGAGCTTTCACGGTCGCCAACCGGCACCAGAGAAACTCGTATATGAAGCAGGTAAAAAGATGGGATTCTTAACGGATCCTGAATATAATCCAGCGCATATTGCGCGTATTTTAATAGATGCAGGTTGGCCAAAAGAAACGAGAGCGGCAGCCCTTGAGCGCTTGAGCTATGATGATGAAAAAATCGTAGACTCTACGCTAGAGGTGTTAACTGAGCTCGAAGGCTTTGGTCATTCTGTAATGGTGGTACTAGGATGAGACATTTTTTCGGAATTCCTGATGAGGAGTTTATCCGCGGCGATGTGCCGATGACGAAATGCGAAATTCGCAAAGCCGTTATGAATGAGGCACGCATCGAGGAGGATAGCATCGTCCTTGACGTAGGTGCTGGTACGGGCTCTATTTCTATTGAAGCAGCCTTGGCAGCTCCTAAAGGACATGTATATGCAATTGAGCGCTTTGATAAAGGCATCGATCTTATCAATGAGAATATGAAGAAATTCAATGTTAATAATATGACTGTCATCAAGTCTAAAGCTCCTGAAGGCATGGAAGAATTGCCTGAGCTTGATGCGGTTATCATCGGTGGTAGCGCTGGTGGCATGACAGGCATCATGGACGAGGCGCAACGTCTGTTAAAAGTAGGTGGCCGTCTAGTTGTAACTGCTGTAACGATGGAAACTGGCTATACAATCCTTAAAGAGTTGAAAGGTCGTCCTTTCACGTATGAAGGTTACCAAATGTCCATCAGTCGTTACCGCAAGGCTGGGCCTTATCATTTGCTAGACCCATTGAGTCCAATTTTCATTGTATCTGCAACGCGTATCGCAGAAGGAGAGTAATATGGTTGACGTACATATCGTAGGTGCAGGCCCTGGGGATCCTGAGTTAATTACTCGCAAAGGGTATCGTTTAGTGCAAGAGGCAGATGTTGTAATTTATGCGGGTTCCTTGGTAAACCCTGCCATTTTAGAGGCTTGTAAACCAGGCTGTGAAATTCATAACAGTGCTACGATGAACCTTGATGAGGTGTTGGCTGTTATGAAAGCTGCCGTTGAGGCTGGTAAACGTGTAGTTCGCCTTCACACAGGTGACCCTGCTATTTACGGTGCTATTCAAGAGCAAATGGATGCATTGGCGGGCATGGGCATTTCTTATGAAGTCGTGCCGGGCGTAAGCTCTTTCCTTGCTACAGCAGCGGCATTGAAACAAGAATATACATTGCCAAATGTATCTCAAACAGTAATTATTACGCGTATGGAAGGCCGTACACCAATGCCTCCAAAGGAAAAATTGCGCATGTTAGCATCCCACGAAGCGACAATGTGTATTTTCCTTAGTGTTCAAATGTTAGATAAGGTTGTAGCTGAACTTATCGAGGGCGGTTATGACAAAACGACTCCAGTGGCTATCGTGGTAAAAGCTTCTTGGCCAGACCAACGCATTATCCGTGGCACATTGGAAACCATTGCGGATATTGTAGCGAAAGAAGGCGTATTGCGCCAAGCTATGATTGTAGTAAGCCATGTATTAGATAGTGAATACGAATTGTCTAAACTCTATGACAAAGGCTTCGCTCACATGTACCGCAGTGCTAAGGACTAGTATGATGAAAGAGCTAGAAACTGTTGTGCCTACGACAGAAGCTAAGAAGAATAGAACGGCTATTCTTTCTGTATCTGAACGAGGGGCCAAGCTGGGTCAACACATCAAGTCTTTGGTGGCACCTCATGCGGATTGCTTTGAAAAAGAAAACCGTCCCTCTGGTGGTGAGGCTATTTATTTTGATTCCCTCAAAAATCATATTGGACAGATTTTCAAGGATTACGACCAAGTATTATGCATTATGGCGCTTGGCATCGTAGTTCGCATGATTGCACCGTATATTGAGCATAAATCTAAGGATCCTGCGGTAGTCGTAATGGACGAAGTGGGGCACCATGTAATTAGTTTATTATCTGGTCACCTTGGGGGCGCCAACGAATGGACGCAGTCCATTTCGCTGGCCATCGATGCGGACCCTGTTATTACAACCGCAACGGATGTAAACGGATTGCCTGCGCCTGACGTGTTGGCGCGCCATGAGCATCTATTGGTAGATGATTTTCAAACCTTAATCAATGTGAACTCTGCCATCGTTGGGGGAGAGCGTATTGATTATTATATCGATGAAAGCTTACCGAATGCAGAGCAACTAGAACAAGCTGCGAAAGCTCATATTGGTGAATATGGCATGGTTCACGTTGTTTCTTTGGATCAACTTGAGTCTATTCCATGTAAAAATGAAAGCGCTGAAGAGGGTTCATCTCGCGTGGTTATTACAGACAAAGTAATTGACGAGTATGGTCATCAATTGATTTTGCGCCCTCGTACGTATACGATGGGCATTGGCTGTCGCCGAGACACACCAAAGGAATTGATTCTTGACGCCATACAACAGTCGCTAGCAGCACATAAGCTTTCACCAAAGAGCCTTGTAACGGCTGCATCGGTCATCGTAAAACAAGACGAAGTAGGCCTCTTAGAGGCTATGCAAATTATGGGGTGGCCTATCGTGTTCTATACACAAGACGAGATGGCACCACTCATTGAAGAAGAAAAATTAAAAGAATCTAATTTTGTAAAAGGAACTATAGGAGTAGGAAACGTATGCGAGACAACAGCATTACTAGCGGCCAAGAGCCGAACACTAATACAGCACAAAACAATTTATCCCAAAACAACGGTAGCCATTGCACAGGTAACATCAAAGTAATTGGCATTGGCCCTGGCGATGAAGAGTTCATGACACCTCAAGCGCGCGAAGCCATCTTAGCGGCTGACCGTGTTGTAGGTTATTTGACTTATCTTGACTTGATTAAAGACCTTATTGAAGGTAAAGAAACTGTAGGCACTGCCATGATGCAAGAAGTAGATCGTTGCCAACAAGCTGTTGATTTAGCAGTAGAAGGTCATCAAGTCGTAGTTGTATCCTCTGGTGACTCTGGCGTATACGGCATGGCTGGTCTTGTGTTGGAACTTGCTAATAAAGTACCAGCAGAAAAACGTCCTTCCGTAGATATCGTACCTGGCCTTAGTGCTGTAAACGTAGCAGCATCTGTATTGGGCGCACCTTTGATGCATGACTTTGCGGTCATTTCTCTTAGTGACTTGATGACTCCATGGGATTTAATTAAAAAACGTGCTGATCTTTGTGCACAAGGTGACATGGTTATCTCCTTGTACAACCCGCGCAGTAAAAAACGTGTTACTCACTTAGACGAAGTTCGTGAAATCGTTCTTAAATATCGCGATCCTAAAACACCTGTTGGTATCGTACAAAAAGCAGGTCGCCCAGGGCAACATATGGTAATTTCTGACCTTGAGAATTTCACAAACGAAGAAGTGGATATGCAAACACTTGTTATTATCGGCAATAGTCAAACCTATGTTGAAAATGGTCGCATGATTACTCCTCGAGGCTACAAATTATGATTTGGGTTATCGCTGGTACCTTAGATGGTCGTACCTTAGCGGTAGACATCCAAGAACGGACAGGTGAAGAGGTTCTCGTTACTGTTGTGAGTCAGTATGGGGCAGAACTTGCTGCCCATAAAGGCATCACTGTTCATACGGGCCGTCTTGATCAAGAGGCTATGCAAAATTTGATTAAGAAACACAACGTACGTTTATTAATCGATGCAAGCCATCCGTATGCTGCTATTGTTACGGCTACGGCTCAAGATGCAGCAAAAGCTGAAGGTATTCCTTTTGTTCGCTTTGAACGTAAAGAGGTACCATTACCAGATTATGATAAATTACATATCGTAGTGGATGAGGTAGAGGCCGCAAATTTAGCTGGCAAATTGGCAAAGGAAAATAACAAACATGTGTATTTGACCACAGGTAGTAAGACAATGCACATCTTTGCTAAATCTGATGCTTTACAAGATTGTGAAGTGTGGACACGTATTTTGCCGACTGCAGAGGTGTTACAAATGATGGAAGACCTCAACGTGAGTCCTAAGCGTATTGTTGCTGTCCAAGGTCCATTTTCTTATGATATGAACCGCATCATGTTCCACGATACACAGGCAAGCGTTGTAGTTATGAAAAACTCTGGCCTTGTAGGTGGTGCTGATACAAAATTACAAGCTGCTATGGATCTTGGTATCCATGTTATTGTTATCGATCGTCCACGTGTTAAACTTGAAAGTCACGTGGTATCATCAAATGATGAATTCTTTAAATTATGGGAGGACACTAATGGATTACGTTAAAAATCCTAAAGCTATTGAAGATAAAAGCATGGAAATCATTTATGATTATGTAAAGGATTTAGGCTTAACAGATGATGAAGTGCGCGTTGTATCTCGTACAGTACATGCGTCTGGTGATGTCGAATATGCTCAACTCGTAAAAATGAGCCCTGATGCTGTTCAAAAAGGTATTGAAGCATTGGATAATGGTGCAGACATTTATACAGATGTAGAAATGGTTCGCACAGGTATTTCTAAGCCAGCTCTTAAAATTCGCGGCAATGAAGTGCACTGCTTAATTAAAGACGAAAATGTAGCTAAAATGGCTAAAGAATTAGGTGTAACTCGTTCCATTGCGGCTATGCGTACCTTTGGTAAACAACTAGAAGGACAAATCGTTGCTATCGGTAATGCACCAACTGCATTGTATGAAGTGTTGCGCCTTGCTCTTGAAGAAGGCATTAAACCAGCTCTTATTATTGGTATCCCTGTAGGCTTTGTAGGTGCTGCAGAATCCAAAGACTATTTGATGGAAGTATCCCCAGTTCCTTACATCACTGTAAAAGGCAACAAAGGTGGTAGCCCAATCGCTGCTTCCGTATGTAATGCATTACTTTACACAGACGTAAAACGCAATGACATGCTCTTCGTAGAAGGCAAAGAATCTAAATAGTACAAAACCCGAATCGTGTTTTAGTAGTTTTGCGATTCGGGTTTTACTGTATATATTTTTCACAATAATTGTTAAACATAAATTAGATAAACACAGTAATTATGCTATATTAAATTTCTTATAATGTAGTATCTGTAAAATAGAGTTCATTTTATAAGAGACTTATATTACATTAGGTAGGTTTTGAGAGGGGGTTCATATGGCATCTAGTAATGAACGAAAATTATTTCGTGTATCAGTGATTTGTATCTTAATCATCGCCGTTATTATGAGCATGATTATATCTCTTATTTGGGGATCAACATCCGTATCATTAGCTGAGATTTGGCATACATTATGGTCTAGTGAGCTAACTGACACATCTTCACAAATTATTTGGAATATTCGATTGCCTCGCAATATTGTAGCTGCGTTAGTGGGGGCTTGTCTAGCTGTATCTGGTGCAATTTTGCAAGCAGTTATGAAAAATCCTCTAGCAGATCCACAGATTGTAGGGGTATCCTCTGGTGCAGGGCTGGCTGGTGTTATCATATTTATTTTATTCCCTGGGTATGATCATATAGTTCCGTTGGTAGCCTTTTTAGGTGCTATGGCTGCAGCACTCATGGTGTATGCATTAGCATGGAAAAATGGAGTGCGACCTAGTCGTATTATCTTAGCTGGTGTTGCGGTCGCAGCCTTTTTAGGCTCAGGTATTTCAGCACTACTTGTATTCTTCGGTGATCGTGTACAAGGGGCATTGCTTTGGATGGTAGGAGGACTCGCTGCACGCAGTTGGCCTCAGGTAGAAGTGCTGTTTCCATATGCTATAGTTGGCCTTATTTTTGCCTGTTTAGGAGCTAAACGACTTACCATTTTAAGTTTGGGTGATGAAACTGCAAAGGGATTAGGCCTTAAGGTGGAACAAACACGGTTTATTATGACTGCAGTGGCTGCTCTTTTAGCGGCTGGTGCTGTAAGTATAGCTGGGCTTATCGGATTTGTAGGTTTGGTTATTCCCCATATGTTACGTCTTATAATCGGTAATGACTATGCATATTTACTGCCTGGATCCGCATTATTAGGCGCCCTAGTTCTTGTTGTTAGTGATACAATAGGACGTGTTATGTGGAGCCCTATAGAGGTACCAGTGGGCATTATTATGGCATTCTTTGGAGCGCCGTTCTTCTTGTATCTATTGAGGAGGGATAACTAATGAATACCGCTATTGATGTAAAACAGTTATCCGTAACTCTTGGCAATCGTCATATTCTACATGACATTAATGTATCGGTTCCTATCGGTAAAATTACGACATTAATAGGGCCTAATGGCTGTGGTAAAAGTACGCTTTTACGATCTATGATCGGATATATTCATAGCCCTCATGAATGTATTACCATATTTGATAAACCGTTACAATCATATTCTCAAAACAATCTGGCACGGCAAATGGCATTTTTGCCACAAGTACCGAATATGCCAAAGGATATGACTGTAGAAGAATTGGTATATTGTGGACGGTATCCATACCAAACATGGTGGAAAAACACGGCTAAAGAAGATCGTGAGATTGTTGACTATGCGTTACATATCACGAAAACGAATCATTTGCGAGAACAATTAATCCCATCCCTATCTGGTGGTGAACGGCAACGCGTTTGGATTGCTATGGCGCTAGCACAGCAACCAAAATTATTAGTCTTAGACGAACCAACAACATATTTAGATATTAATCACCAATTAGAAATTATGGAGTTATTGAAACGATTAAATAAGGAACAAGATTTAACCGTTCTCATGGTACTTCACGAACTAACACAGGCGGTTCAATATTCACATTATATGGCTGTTATAAAAGAAGGCCATTTAGTAGCATCAGGAGAGACAAGTAAAATTATATCGGATGAGTTGTTTAGAGATGTATTCTCTGTAGATGTACAACTTGATACATTTGATAATAAAAAATATGTGCGCGTAATAGGATTAGTTGAGTAGCTTGATACTAATAGAAAAAGAGGGCATTCCCTATTTGGGGGATGCCCTCTTTCGCATGATACAATATGTTAGAATGTAACATTAATACCGTATGCTTCTTTAACTAAACGTGTCATAGCTTCAGGTGTTTGTAGTCCTGGGTTTAATAGGAATAGTTTAGATGGTAAGTATATTACGCGGTTATTTTGTACGGCTTTTAAATTAGCCCATGCAGGATTATCTGTCATAGCTTGTTTCATAGCTTTTGTAATTTCTTCTTCTTTACCCATTGTAACAACAAAGATAATATCAGGGTTATCTGCAGTCAATGTTTCAAGAGAGTAAGGGACAGTTTTATCCTTGGTTGTACCTTCTAAGTGGGAGGCAACAACGTTTGTCATGCCTAGTTCTTTTACCATAGATGCAGTAACTGCTTCATCAGTTTCGGCAGTTACACCTTTTCCTGTGGCACGTAATACGGCAACACGTGCAGGCTGTTGATTCTTAACAGCATCTTTTACCTTGGTAATATTGCTTTCATAGGTATTAATAACAGATTTAGCCTTATCTTGATGATTGGTTAACTCGCCAAGGAATGTTAACATTGGTACATTATCTTTAATACCATCGTAATCAAAAAGTACGGTTGGAATATTATTAGCTTGTAATTGGGATTCATATTTTTTATGTTGATTTACTAAACCCAATACTACATCTGGCTTCAAGCCTAATAGTTGTTCCATGTTGATATTTGCAGTTTGACCAAGAGCGGGTAGAGCTTCTAATTCTGGGGCTAATTTATCCGTTGTATTGGCACGGCTAATGGCTTTACCATCGACAGCATAAAGCATAGATAAAACAGAATTAGATAATACAGCAATTTTTTGTGGATCCTTTGGTACAGTATAGGTTTGACCATTAAAGGTCAACTCCTTCGTAGTAGCAGAAGAGCTGGATGTGGATTTACCACACCCAGCTATTGCTAGTACAACCATGACCAAAGTGAGACTACAAAGTAGTAGTTTTTTCATGATGTACTCCTATGTACGTTATATAACGATACTAGTTAAATTATAAATTGATTATTTTTGTAATGCGTCCCAAGATTCGTTAGCACGTTCAACGAATAAGTTACGGATGTTAGGATTTTCACCTAAGCCATGAAGGTAAGTATCTACTTTGAAGCCTTCTTTTTCAAGGATGGATTTATGGGAATCTGGTTCATTACCAGCCATGTCATTGTTTGCATGGTCGCCTGCAACCATCATGAATGGCATCAATGTAACGTGCTTAATACCATGTAATTTTAATTGAGGGATAACTTGTTCAAGATTTGGAGTACCTTCTACTGTGTAGACGAATACATTTTTCATACCAAGAGTATGGATGCGGTCTTGAATTACAGAATAGTAAGCATTGGAAGGATCTGGAGTACCATGAGCCATGATAAGAAGACCGTCTTCTTTGCCTAATTTAGGGAATTGAGATTGAACAGCTTTTAATGTTTCAATAACTTGGTCAGTTTGGTTTTCTTGACCCATCCAGTACATAAGAGATGTACCAAGTGTCATTTTTTTGAAATTATCTTTGTACAAATTATATACTGCTGCATCGTAGTTGTATTCCATACCAGGAATTACATCAAGGGATGCTAATGCAACGCGAGTGTAACCGTCTTTTTTTAGTTCAGCCAATGCTTCTTCAGGAGTTGGGTATGTAATACCTTCTTTTTGTTGGATACGATCACGAATAATATGGCTTGTGAAAGCTGTAATTACTTTTGTGTTTGGATGAGCTGCTTTAATAGCATCTACAGTTGCATCGATTGTTTTCGCACGAGTATCTTTATAAGTTGTACCAAAGCTCATAACAACCATAGCATCTTTGTTTGGCAAGTTTTGTAAAGCTTCAGTATTGTGTGTACGAACACCGATTGCAGAAGCTTCTTTTAATGCTGGAGTAGGGTCTTTTACTTCAGGATTTAATTGGTATGCAGCATTAGATACAACAGGTGCACCAAAGGATACTGCAAGACCTAGAATAGCGGATGCTAAAGCTAATTGTTTTTTCATTTCTATACTCCTAATTTATAACTATAACTACACTAATATGCAATCATTCACATAGTTCTAATATAATGAGAACTATGGATTTATCGCATATATATAACTTTAAATCAATCGTAGCAGAGGGGCTAAGGAGTGTCAATAAACCCTATACCCCTAGAAGTATAGAAAAAATAAGAAAGTATTAATAAATTAATGTGATGAATATAGTATGATAGTACATTTTATAATTATATTCTTGTTGGTTATAAGGGTATGAATATGTGAATATATAAGTGATTTTATTTGATCTTTATTTAGGCATATTTTGATGGGGCCCCATAACATTACTACAAATATATTAAAAATGATGCCCTATACTTGTTTGCTCCTCGTTCCTGATGTCGCTACACAAGTACAGGTCATCATTTTTATTACTGTAGTTATGTAGGCGTCCCATCAAAATATGATATATAATAAATATAAATATAAAATTTTAGTAAAATAAAATTATCATATAAAAGAGAGAAGGACTATGTTTGTTTTTTTTTTGAGAGAGAACAAATTCTTTTAAAACAGAATGTATACGATCTACTACATAATACTAGGATAGGTAGAAAAGCTTTTTTACTTATTGTTTGGTAAGAGATCTTGGCAATTTGTAAAAGACCTATAGGTTCATATTCTATGAAATAGGAAATAGATTATGATATATGATTTATTAATTTTAGGCATTAGTATATGGTTATTATATGATATTTTTCTTATGTATAAAGCAAAGAATAAATCACAAGTCCTAATAGAGTTTATATTGCTTGCTGTATTAATTGCTGGATACTTAATAAATAAACTGTATGAAACTAACTATTTTGTATCAGATACATATTTTTATTTAGGTATGGTATTAGCGGTTATTATATATTGTTGTATATTATGGTTACATAGGTATAAATATATAAATACTGACGACGAGAGAAAAAAGAAAAATATAATTAATTCAATTCTAACAATTCATGCAATCATATTTTTATATGGATTAGTGATAGTTTGGATAGTATTCTTTTAGATTTTAATATGATTCTTAATTAAAACATGGTGTTGGACTCCTTTGAGTTTAACACCATTGGTAGATATGTTTGAGAATATTGTAAATGGAGGATGGATACCATTGAGTAAATCAGATTTTCAAAATAATTTTACTAAATATAAAGGGTAGATTATGCATCTTAAAATAAATATCCCTAATGACTGTAATTTATTCAAAGCTAATATACGAGCATTAGGAGATTCTAATATTTTTAGAAATAGACGTTTAAATATTATAACAGCAATAACATATTATGCTGCGATAGTATTTATATTCTTAATGACAATGGCTTTAGGTTTTTATGTTAACCCTAGATTATATAGCGTCTTTTTTTATGGGATTGATATGATAACTAATATATTGTTTTTAGTTGTATTGGGATATCGATGTCAAGATTATGGGATTCATAGATATATAGGTATTCTATGTGTTGTTATAATTAGTTCCATTATTACGTTATATTGTGGTGGTGATTTTTTTGTAAGCCCTAGTAATTATATTTTAGCGGTATCAGATACAACTATTTCTCTTAATAAACCCTTTTTTTTCGTAGTAATGAATAGAATGATTTTTTTATTACTTTTAATTCCTGGAAGTCAAAAGAATTCGTATGGTGATAGACCTGCATCTGGATTTTGGGATGGCTCTTATTTAGTAATGGATCCTTTAAATATTAAAATTATAAAGATTAAGATTAGAAAATTATGGAATAATTTAATTGGTAAAAAGGACTATGATGATACATTAAGGTCTGGTAATGCTGTAAAAGAGCAAAAGTTTGAGTTTATGGAAGTTCTCCAAAAAATTCTCATTAAAGATATTTTTAATTTTGAGGGCCGATCTTCTAGAGATGAACTGATGATATTTACTATGCTATTTTCTGTGCTATCAATGTTATTAAGTTATATAAATATATCTGATATATTGAATAGTTATGTTGTTAATATTTTTATAATTGACGTCTTAGTCGCTATTATTATATTAGTACCTTATATAAGTTTACTTGTTCGTCGTCTTCATGATAGTGGAAATAGTGGTTTTTGGCTTTTCTTTATGGTAGTTCCTATTGTAAACGTATATGTTTTATATATGCTATTTTTTAAGCCAACCTATAATGATGAGACAATCAAATGCTGAAATTGATTTTTTATTTATTTTTAGAGAAAATTGATAGGTTGGTATGTTTGAGAATATTGTAATTGGTCTCTTTGGCTTATTAATGGTGAATTATCTCGTCATATTTGAAGTATATTTTAATTATTATTCTTTGTGTTGCTTGTGTCTTTGATCTATGGCGTCATAATCGTTCAGGCAAAATCACAGCTGGCGATAAGAGAATGTATGATACCTTTATAGGTCGAATTAAGTTCATTGTTATGTTTTTACTTGTTTTATGTGGTGTTGCATCGGTTATACATTATTTTGGTTAATTTTGATATTTTTTCTCATTGACTTCTATAGATTAATCTTGTACTATTATTACATAGTAGTTGATAACAGTTTTCAATTGTGAAAATTGTATCATGTATGAGCGATATGGAGGTCACATATGAAAGGCATAATTATTGCATCCTTTGGATCAATTTATCAAGATGCTGTGGAGAAATCCATCGGCAGTATAGAGAAAAAAGTACGTTCCATGTATAGCGATATGGAGGTACGCCGTGTATTCTTGTCTGATGCATTAGTAGAAAAGTGGAATGAGAAATATGATGAAAAGATTTCTTCTTTCACAGAGGCTATGCAGGATTTTGCTCGCATGGGCATCGACGAGGTATACATTCAACCTATTACATTGGTGGCAGATCAGTGCTACCAACAAATGCGCAAACAAGCATTAAAGTTTTTACATAGCAATGAATATGGTTTTAGCCAGGTAAATATCGGTAAACCATTGCTTACCTCTTTAGGTGTAAAAAATTATGCCGATGATTATGAAGCAACATTAGAAAGCATTGTTCGTCACGTTAATACAAAAGCACTTAATAAATCTGTTGTGCTCATGGCGAATGGCCAAAATCAATTAGAGTTCAGTACATTGCAATTAAAGGCGATGTATGGTGCAGCACCAAACATAGTAGTATTTACTACAAATGGCTTCCCTACTTTTAAACAAGCTCTTACTTTCTTGGATCGTATGGGGCATAAAGATTTATTAGTTGTACCATTGGCTCTCATAGGTTCTACACATTTAATGGACTATCTTGGCGGTGAACGCTCCGATTCCATTTATGCTTTACTCGCTGAGGAAGGCTACAATGTTGACATCTGGAATGAAGGGCTTGGGGAAAACCCACATGTACAAGATTTATTCTTGAAACATTTAGGTCAAGCTATCCGCATGTCTGATCGGAAGCGGCCCATGCCTAGAGAATCTGTAAAACCTGTTATGACAAATTCTCGCTTGGAAGCGCAAGGTTTGATTTCTTGATATTTGTTATTACATAATTAGACATACAACACTCCACTCTTTCACATTAATAAAAATCCTCCTTGTTGGATATCCAATGAGGAGGATTTTTACTTTTACCATGAAAGATAAGAATAATTTCCATTTTATACGTACCATGGTATGCCCCTAGAGAATGGTCTATGGTATGATTAAGATACATTATTAGTTAATATAAGGAGACATTCATGAAACAAGCTATCTTAGTTGTTGCCTTTGGGTCCACTGTGGACAGTGCTCGTGTACATAATATCGATTCTGTAGTAGAACATATTCGTAAATCGTATCCGGATTATACTGTAGAATTAGCTTTTTCGTCTCGTATCATCGTTAAGCGCTTACGTGAGCGTGGTATTGAGATTCCTACTGAACAAGGGGCGTTAGAGAAACTGATTCAAGAAGGTTATACACATGTATATGTGCAGCCACTTCATTTCACCGGTGGTGAAGAGTTCGATAAATTAAAAAATAATATCCTTGCTCATGAAGGTGAAGGACAACTCGAAGTGTTGCGTGTAGGTAGACCTCTCGTATACTACATGGGACAAGAAGAGCATCCAGATGATTACCAAATTTTGATTGACCGTTTCATTAAATCTCTTAATATTTCCAAAGATGATGGTTTGTTATTGGTTGGTCATGGAGGTCTTGGTTCTGGCAATTCTTCATATGGTAATTTACAGTTTAAGCTAATCCGTAATGGACTTACGAATGTGCGTATTGCTGTACTTGAAAACGCACCATATGTGTCAGATGTAGCAATGCCTTGGGAATGGCTTGATGGTAAACGCCCAAAAACAATTTATGTACATCCTTTATTATTGGTACTCGGGGATCATGCACAAAATGATTTATTTGGTGACGAAGAGGATAGCATAGTGAATGAACTCGCTGGAGCAGGATATGAGGTTAAACCAATTCATAGTGCTCTAGGTGAATATGAAGCGATTCATGATATTTTCCGTCAACATGTGCAAGATTGTATCGACGATTTGTATGGCAAACGTAGCCCACATCGTCCTGCAATACCAAATATTAAATAGTATCTTTGTATATATTGTATAAATTGGTTATAATAAAAGATATTGCAATTATAAATAGAGTGTGACTATAAGAATAGGAGATACCCATGAAAGGTAAATTATATGGTATTGGCGTAGGCCCTGGCGATTCTGAATTAATGACTGTGAAAGCTGCTCGCATCGTAGGAGAAGCAGATATTATTATCACACCTAAAACAGAAAAGAAAGATGGTTCCGTAGCCCTTGATATCGCATCCCCATATATCCAAGAACATACAGAAATCGTTCCCGTAGTATTCCCAATGGTGTTGGATGATTCTACGCAAGAGGAAGGCTGGCAAGAGGCTAAACGCGTTATCTTGTCTTATTTGGATGAAGGTAAAAGTGTTGTATTCTTAACATTAGGTGATCCTATGTTCTACAGCACATATATGTATGTATACCGTTTGATTGAAAACACAGGGCATGAAATTGAAACAATTCCTGGCGTTACTGCATTCTGTGCTATCGGATCTCACCTTGGCTATCCAATCGTAGAGAAGGAAGAGGTATTGGCCATCGTTCCAGCTACAGCGCCTAAAGAAAAAATCGATGCTGTATTGGCTGTTGCAGATGATGCAGTTATTATGAAGGTATATAAAAACTTTGATGAAGTACAAGAAACCTTGATTAAACATAATATGGCAGATGATGCGGTTATGATTAGCCGTGTAGGTTTGCCTGATGAGCAAGTATTCGTAGGTTTAGATAATATGCCAAAAGATACTAAACTCAACTACTTATCTACAATTCTTGCAAAACGCAAGGATCGTTAACAAACACATCGTATTACGAGGTAATATCTATGAACACAGTACAGATTCCACGTGTTGTCATTGCTGGTACCAACTCTGGTGTTGGTAAAACAACTATCGTAGCGGGTTTATTGGCCGCTTATGCAAATGGTGGACGTACGGTGCAATCTTTTAAAGTGGGCCCGGATTATATTGATCCGGGCTTTCATAAAATTGCATCCGGCCGTGACAGCTATAATTTAGATACGTGGCTTGTGCCACCTCACAAGTTGACTCCTTTCTTTGCTACAATGGCACATGATGTAGACCTTGCCATTATTGAAGGTGTTATGGGCCTTTACGATGGTGGTCGAGAAGGCGTTAGTTCTACGGCTCAAATTGCTAAACAGTTAAATGCACCGGTGGTGCTTGTTATTGATTGTAAGGCTATGGGTGAAAGTGCAGCAGCTATTGCTAAAGGGTTCCGTGACTATGACCCAGAGGTAAACTTTGGTGGTGTCATTTTGAACCGCTTAGGCTCTGCTAATCATGAGCGTATGGTTCGTGAAGGGATGGATAAAATTGGTGTACCTGTTATTGGTGCCATTTATCGTGATGATCGTATGCATTCTCCAGAGCGTCATTTAGGACTTACACCAGTTACTGAAATCGATCCAACAGAGGCGATTAATACGATTCGAGAAGCTGTTGAGAAGATGGTAAATCTCGATGCACTATTGGAAATTGCTACCAATGCACCAACTATCGAACTACCAGATGCTATAGATGTTAAATCCATTGAAAAACGTGTGAAAATCGGTGTAGCTTATGATGAGGCATTCTCTTTTTATTATCCAGCTAGTCTTGCTGCGTTAGAGGAAAAAGGGGCTGAGCTTGTTTACTTTAGTCCGCTTAATGATTCGGTAATTCCCGATGTAGACGGACTTGTATTTGGGGGTGGCTTTCCAGAAATGTTTTTATTCCAGTTATCTAGCAATGAGTCTATGAAGGAATCTATCCGCCAAGCTAATGCACAAGGTATGCCTATTTATGCCGAATGTGGTGGCCTTATGTATCTTTGTGAAAGCATTCATGACTTTGAAGGCTCTGTATATAAAACTGTAGGTATTGTACCTGCCAATTGTGTGATGCAACAAAAGCTTCAAAAGGTGGGGTATGTTACAGCAACTGCAAAGAGAGATACTTTATTAGGCGCTATGAATACAGCTATTCGTGGTCATGAGTTCCATTTCTCTACAATGGAGCCAACTATAGATGACTTCCCATGGGCTTTTCATTTAGAAGGAGGCCGTAAACCTCAATCGTATGACGGCGGCTATGCAACAAAAAATGTATTAGCTTCTTACTTACATTTGAACTTTGCTGGCTCTGATGAAGGGGCACAACATTTTGTTGATACATGTGCTGCTTATAAAGCCCAAAAGTAATAGATGTATAAATGTATTTAATAGGTTTATATGACTATGTGTTATCACAATTACATTCTGTGGGACAGTTCGTATTAAAGGAGCTATTATGGAAGAACGTGGATTAATTCTAGTTAATACAGGGAATGGTAAAGGTAAAACAACAGCGGCATTAGGCGTTGTTTTACGTGCTGTCGGACAAGGTTTCAAGGTTCTTATATTACAATTTATTAAGAGCGGCAATGGCTATGGTGAATTGGCAGGTCTCGCTAAACTAGGTGATCAAGTTGAAATTCGCTCTATGGGAAAAGGCTTTATTTACTATAAACGGGATGAAGTAGGGGAAGCTGAGCTTGCTCGCCACAAAGAAGCAGCACAAGCCGCTTGGCGTACATTAGTAGAGGAAGTAAACTCCGATAAATGGGATCTAATTGTTATGGATGAAATAAATAATGCCATTAATTATGAGCTTATCGATGTGCATTCTGTAGTGGAAATGCTTAACAATAAGCCAAAAAGGCTTCATGTTGTTTTGACGGGGCGTTATGCTAAACCTGAAATCATTGATATGGCGGATACTGTAACAGAAATGAAGGTAGTAAAGCATGCTTATGAAAAGGGCATAAAAGCTGCTAAAGGAATAGAATTTTGATTTAATTCAAAAAAATCGAAAAAAATCGAAAAAGAACTTGCTAAAACTATATCGAAAATGTATAATATAGTCATAAGCACAGAGGTGCTCAATATTCTTGACATTAAGTATGTATATAAGACTAACCAGGAGGTTAACTATGGCTGTACATGATTACATTAAATCTGGCGATTTCGCTACTGAAAAACACGTTCCTGTTATCGAAACAGTTGACACTGTAAAAGCAGGTGAAACATTCCACGTTACTTTATCCGTAGGTAAAGACATTGCACATCCAAACACTGTAGAACATCACATTGATTGGATTAAATTGTACTTCGTAGCTGAGGGCACTCAATTACCATTCGAAGTTGGCGCTATCGAGTTCAACGTTCATGGTGACGGTGCAACTGCAAACGAAGGTCCTGTAGCAGCAGTTTCTGAAGGTACTTTAGCAGTAGCTTTGAAAAAATCCGGTAAATTGATTGCTGTTTCCTACTGCAATATCCATGGCTTGTGGGAATCCGAAAAAGATATCGTAGTTGCTTAATTAACTAAAACAACTAATAAAGACCAGCCCTAGGGCTGGTCTTTTTGTATATCTATGTGTTCACATAGTTTAATAATGAGGCAAAGTTAAACTTTTAATAGTAGATATTTAATGGCATTATGGCTAATACATGTTAGGATTGTTTAATGCATATTCATAATATTATAGACATATTATTTGATTTTTAATGTCCGCATAAAAAGGAGTTTTGTATCACTCCAGTGGATTAATTGCTATACATCCCTTTACAGTGCTATTTGTTTGTGGTAAAGTATATGCATATTGATATTTAGTAAACATAGTTAAATGAGGGATTATTGTGGCCTTAATCGTTAAAAAATTTGGTGGTAGTTCCGTAGCTACACCAGAAAAAATATTTAATATTGTTGATCGCGTTCTTCGTGAGAAGCAAGCTGACGATAAAATCGTTCTTGTTGTATCTGCTATGGGTGATACAACTGATGACTTGGTGGCCTTAGCTAAACAAGTTACATCCAAGCCGTATGGTCGCGAAATGGACCGCTTGTTGTCTACCGGTGAACAAGTAACAATTGCATTGATGGCAATGGCTTTTAACGAACGTGGTCAGGAATCTGTATCCTTAACAGGTGATCAAGCAGGTATTACAAGTAGTGATACGTTTAATAAAGGTCGCATTTTGGGCGTTGATCCTAATCGTGTGTTTGAAGCTTTGGATGAAGGTAAAATTGTAGTAGTTGCTGGTTTCCAAGGTATAACTGAATATGGTGATATGGTGACATTAGGCCGTGGTGGCTCTGATACAACAGCTGTTGCATTGGCAGGTGCTATGAAAGCGGATGTATGTGAGATTTTTACGGATGTAGACGGCGTATATTCTACAGATCCTCGCGTGGCGAAGGAAGCTTTCAAATTAGAAGAAGTAACGTATGGCGAAATGCTTGAAATGGCACGCCTTGGTGCCGGTGTAATGCAACCGCGTGCCGTAGAAATGGGTTTCCGTTATGGTGTACCTATTCATGTACGTTCTACATTTAGTGATAAACCAGGTACTATTATTCGGGAGGATTATACTGTGGAAGCAAATAAACACGTAATTACTGGCGTAGCTGATGATACAAATACAGCAAAAGTAGCCCTTGTAGGCGTTGAAAATAAACCAGGCGTTGCAGCGACTGTATTCAAAGCATTAGCTGCTAGAAACGTTGACGTAGATATGATTGTTCAATCTATCCGTTCCGTGGGAGAACCAAAAACTGATCTTATCTTTACAGTAGCTATGGATGATGTGGTATTAGCTCGAGAAGTATTAGAAGAATTACAAAAAGCAGTAGATATTGAAGCTGTTAATATTGACGAAAAAATGGCGAAAGTTTCCATTATTGGTGCAGGCATGTTAGGACAACCTGGTGTAGCTGCGCAAATGTTTGATATCTTGAGCCAAGAAGGTATCAATATTGAAATCATTTCTACTTCTGAAATTAGTATTTCTTGTCTTGTTGCTGAAGATCGCGTAAAAGATGCTGTTCGTGTAATTCATAATGGCTTATTGTTAGATCAACGAGGTTAATCACTGCATGGATAGTCTACGTAGTTTTATGGATGAAATGCTCAATGACCAAGGTCGTAAGGAAGGTTTCATTAGCGATCTACTAGGAAATCTAAAAAATCAGCCTATTCCAACATTGGAACAAGCTCAAACTGGTTATACAACAATGAGTAATTTACATGGTATCTTCTATGATTACGATAAGTCTGAGGTTACTATTACTTACAAGGTTGTACCAGATATGTATCAACCATATACATTGAGTTTTATACAATTCGAAGCCGTGTTAGAAGGCTTATTAACCTTGCGTCGTAATCAAAAGTGGCAGATGCAACATAATAAATAATATGAACCCCATGGGTATACTTGCCTATGGGGTTTTGTAATTCGATAATTATTCTTAACATCTATATATAGAGTCATCGATATGATATAATAAATTATTCAGAGAGAAATCATTATATTAGTATAGAAAGAAGGGACAGCATGGAAATAAATAAGGTTTATTCTGGCTTTCGCCTTGACCGCATTGAGCGCATTGATGAGATCAATGGTACCGCTTATGAAATGAAACATGAAAAGTCTGGTGCTCGTTTAATTTATATTGATTCACCAGATTCTAATAAAGTATTCAATATCGCTTTTAGAACAACACCACATAATAGTACTGGTGTAGCACATATTATGGAACATTCCGTTTTATGTGGTTCTCGTAAGTTTCCTTTAAAAGAGCCATTTGTTGAGCTTGTTAAGGGATCTTTAAACACGTTCTTAAACGCTATGACTTACCCTGATAAAACAATGTATCCTGTAGCCAGCAAGAATGATAAAGACTTCCACAACTTAATGGACGTATATCTTGATGCTGTATTGTATCCACGCGTTCGTGAAGATGCAGAAATCGTAATGCAAGAAGGTTGGCATTATGAATTAGATCGTGCGGACGATGAACTTACCTATAAAGGTGTTGTATTTAATGAGATGAAGGGGGTTTATTCCTCTCCGGATTCCGTTCTAGAACGCCAAATGATGCGTGAACTTTTCCCAGATACCACTTATGGTGTTGATTCTGGTGGAGATCCTGACCATATTACAGACTTAACTTATGAAGAGTTCCAAGAGTTCTATCGAGTTCATTATCATCCGTCCAATAGCTATATCTTCCTTTATGGTGATATGAATATTGAAGAGCAATTGGCATTCTTGAATGATGAGTACTTAAGTCATTTTGATGCTATTGAGGTTAATACAGAGGTTGGTATACAAACGCCATTTACGGAAGGTAAAGTGGTAAGTTATCCATATAGCGTAGGTTCTGAAGAGCCAACAGACAACCGAACTTTACATTCCTTTGCCTATGTGTTACCTGATGTAACTCCTGAGCATAGCTTGGCTTTTGAGGTATTAACACATGCATTGTTGACATCTCCTGCGGCTCCTCTTAAACAGGCTTTGGTGAAAGCCGGTATCGGCTCTGATGTGAGTGGTTATTATCTTGATAGCATTCGTCAACCTTTGTGGACCGTGCAAGCAACTGGTTCTAATCTCGATAAACAAGCTGACTTGCAGCGTATTGTGGAATCTACATTGCAAGAACTTTGTGATAACGGTTTAGATAAAGAATTATTAGAAGCTTCCTTGAATAGCATTGAGTTTGCTCTTCGTGAAAGCGACTTTGGTGGTCGCCCAATTGGTCTTGCTTATGTTATCCGTATGATGGATAATTGGCTATATGACAATGACCCACTTGAGTTATTACACTACGAAGAAGCATTAGTGAATATTCGCAAGGGCTTATCCGGTACGTACTTTGAAGATTTGATTCGTCAATCTATCTTAAATAACAATCATAAAGTGCTTGTTTCTATTTATCCTGAACGGGGTCTTCAAGAGCGCAAGGATGCAGAGGTTAAAGAATATTTAGCTTCTGTAAAAGCTAAGATGACTCCAGAAGAAATCGAAGCGATTGTAGAGCAAACAAAACGACTTAAACTTCGTCAAGAAGCTCCAGATAGCGACGAAGCATTAGTGTCGATTCCATTGCTTGAATTATCAGATTTAAATCCTAATATTGAAGAAGTAGAACGTCGTGAAAGTAAAATTGGCAATACTACAGTACATTTTGTACCTACTTTCACAAAAGGCATCAACTATGTAGGTCTTTACTTTAATTTAAGTTGTCTTACAGAAGATGAGTTGTTCTATGCCGATATTCTAAGTGATATTATCGGTCGTATCAACACATCTGAACGTGGCTATGAAGCATTGGCGAAAGATATCAATATGAATCTTGGTGGTTTAAGCTCAGATATTACGGCTATTAGCAAAGATGGTAAGCGAGATGAATTTACACCTCTCATGATTGTTCGAGCTAAAGCTTTGCATTCTAAATTACCTGACTTATGCCGTTTGATTAATGAAGTAGTACAAAAAGCAGATTATAGTGACCATAGACGCTTGACTGAACTTGTTCAAGAAAGCAAAGCTATTTGGGATAATGAAGCATTCCGTCGTGGCAACTCCATTGTAAGTCAACGTGTTATGGCACAAGTATCTGCCGTTGGTAAATTTAGAGATAATGGTAACTTTGGTTACTATCAAAAGATTAGCGAATTGGCTTCTAATCCTGCGGCATTACCATTATTGCCGGAAAAATTAGCTGATGTGGCTCGTAAGATTTTCCGTGCTAATAATGTGGATATCATGTTCGTTGGTGAAGAAGGCGAATTAGAAGCCTTTGAAAATCTCATGAAACCATTGATTGAAACCTGGGATACTACTGACTTAAGTAATGATACATTAAAGATTACACGTTTGTCTGGTAATGATGGTATCGTTACAGCTGGTAAGGTTCAATACGTAGCTCAAGGTGGTAACTTTGTAGACCATGGGTATAAACACGTAGGCCCAATGAGTGTATTGGAAACGATTTTACGCTATGAATATCTATGGATTCGCATTCGTGTACAAGGCGGTGCTTACGGTGCCTTTGCAAACTTCTATGACGATGGTAATATGATTTTCTGTAGCTATCGAGATCCAAACTTGGTAGAAACATTAAATGTATATAAAGAGTTACCTCAATACCTTCGTGAGTTTACGTTGACTGATCGTGAAATGCGTAAATATATTATCGGTACTATGAGCTCCTTGGACTTGCCTATGACTCCTGCGTTGCGTGGTCCACGTGCGATGGGAATGTATTTTAGCGGTGCTAAACTAGAGGATAAGGTAGAGTTTCGTAAACAAGTTATCGCTTGTAAGCCAGAGAATATCGTTGCTTTAGCAGATGTGGTTGAATCAGTATTGAAGGACAATCATATTTGTACAATGGGGAACGAACAAAAAATTAAAGACGCTGGTAAGGTATTTGATAACATTATTTCTCTAGGATAATCGTTTTATATTATTTATAGTGGCATATTCTGTGTAAGTTTACGGGATATGCCACTTGTTTTGCACTATAGGAGGGTGCGTTATGAAAGGACGATTTGCTCCAAGTCCAACAGGATATATTCATCTCGGAAATGTATGGATAGCCCTCTTATCTTATGTTTCTACGAAGCAACAAAAAGGGCAGTATGTTGTGCGAATGGAGGATATAGACATCCAACGCTCTAAACGTGAGTTAGGGGAAGCTCTATTAGATGATTTAGAGTGGCTAGGATTTGAATGGGATGAAGGGCCTCGCGTTGGTGGTCCAGAAGCAACATATTGGCAAAGTGAACGACAAGCATTTTATGGAGATATATTAGAACATCTTGCATCAGAAAAACTAATTTATCCTTGCTTTTGTAATCGCACGAGATTGCATTCTATTGCTTCGGCGCCCCATGTAGGAGAGGTAGTACATCGATATGATGGCCATTGCCGTCATCTAGAGGATAAATTGATAAAAGAGTTTATGATGTCTAAGGAACCATCTTTACGTTTAGCCGTTAATTCCTGTGATATAGATTTCGTAGATCGTTGGCAAGGCTTTCAACATATTCATTTGGAAGGTGAATTAGATGATTATGTATTGCGTCGTGGTGACGGTATGTATGCCTATAATTTAGCTGTTGTACTGGATGATATTGCTATGGGGATAACAGAGGTCATTCGTGGAGACGATTTACTAGAGACTACAGGGCAGCAAATATATTTATATAGAACATTACAAACCAGTTTCAAATCTAAAAATATACAACTACCTTCTTATGGGCATGCTCCATTATTAATTGATTCTGAAGGGCATAGATTATCTAAGCGACAAAAGAGTATTACTATTCGTGAATTACGTGAAAATCAATGGTCTCCTAATAGAATTTTAGGTGAGCTGGCTATTGTAGGGGGGGTAGTTGAGGCTCATACATTAAGTCGTAGAGAAATTAGTTTATCTGAATTAATTGAGATTGATTTAAATGTACCTAGTCTTAGTCAGAAAACGATTGAGATACAAATTAAAGAATAGAGTAGTAAAATAGTATTGATTTATGTTATAGGATGTTTGCTAAAAGAGAATAATTCTTTAACTATATAATTCGATATAATATATTGACAATATTCGATATTTATTTATAATAGTATATAAGAGGTGGTCGAAATGACAATTCAACAAGCTTTAGATCAAAAAGTATGGGCCGTTATTGGAGCTACCCATAAAACCGAGAAGTTCGGTTATAAGATTTATAAATGTCTTAAAGATCACGGATATGAAGTATATCCAGTCAATCCTAATATTGCAGAAATAGATGGAGACACTTGTTACTCTAGTCTTTCTGCACTTCCCGTTGTGCCTGCTGTGGTAGATTTTGTTGTACCAGAAGCAGCGGGGTTAGCTGCACTTGATGAATGCAAAGAACTTGGCATTTCTGTTGTGTGGTTGCAACCGGGGGCGGATAAACCATCTGTTGTTGAAAAAGCACATGCTTTAGATCTGCATGTCATTCAAGATTGTGTATTAGTTCAATTACCGTAGGAGGGTACAATGAGCGAATTAAAAGATTTAAAAACTGCTGAATATCAAGATTTAGTAAACCAAGGTGGTGTTACTGTTGTTGACTTCTGGGCTCCATGGTGCGGTTATTGCGTACGTATGATGCCAATCATTGAAGAAATTGCAGGTGAGCTTGAAGGTAAAGCTAACTTTGTAAAAGTAAACGCTGATGAAGAACCAGAATTAGCACGTAACTTACAAGTTGAAGTATTGCCTACATTCGTTATCTTAAAAGATGGTGAAGTAGTAGACCGTAAAATCGGTTTCTTGCCTAAAGGCGATCTTCAAGCGGCTATCGAATCCAAATTCTAATACTATAATTAAAACTATATAAATAGAGGAAAACCTCATCAATGTATGATTGTACATTGATGAGGTTTTTTTGTGCTTTTTTTATATAGACCTAAATATATTTAACATTTATAAGTTATTAAACATAATACATTGAGTTCCTAAACATAATACATCTAAAAGTGGGGATTGTGTCCGTCTAAGGAGTAGTATTTCACCATTGTGGTGGAGAGTGGTTAAATTAATTAATTTTGAATATTTAATCGAACATATGTATTGTAGAAAAGAGGAGAAAAATAGAGATTAAACAAGAAAAATATAAAAAAGTGGGATAAAAATGGATTTTTTGTTGTGAAAGGTGGGGAATTGTGGTAGAATTTACCATATAGTGGTGGATAAGAAATAGTAAAGGGCGGTGATACATATGTTCATGGGCGAATATAATCACACTATTGATACAAAAGGGCGGATGATTATACCTGCTAAAATACGTGAACAACTAGGCGATTTGTGCATCGTTACAAAAGGTCTAGATAACTGCTTGGCTATTTACACCGAAGAGGCATGGAAGAAAATTTCTACTGCTTTACAATCCCAATCTTCCACTAAAGCTAGCGTACGTGCCTTGAAACGTTTTGTTTTTGGTAGTGCTGCTGAGCTTGAATATGATAAACAAGGTCGTGTCCTTATTCCTGTACCACTACGTGAATATGCAAGCCTTGATAAACAGGCTGTTATTGTAGGTGCTGGAGACCACGTTGAAATTTGGAGCCGTGAAAAATTCGATTTCTATGATGAACAAGTGGCTGAAAGCATGGAAGAGTTAGTTGAAGGGCTTGAAGGGATTATGTTATAGGAGGCTATGATGGAATTTAATCATACTAGCGTACTCTTACGTGAAACAGTGGACTCCGTCGTAACTAATCCAAAAGGCATTTATGTGGACTGTACCCTTGGTGGGGCAGGACATGCTCACGCAGTGGGTGAGATGCTAGATCCAGAAGGCATGATTATAGGTTTAGATCAGGATGAAGATGCTTTGAGTGTAGCTCGACAGCGTTTATCTGATTTGAAATGTCAGGTGTTAACGATACCTACAAACTTTTCTAACTTAAAAGAAGCTCTCCAAAATGCGGGCATTTATGAAGTCGATGGTTTTATATTTGATCTTGGTGTATCCAGCTATCAACTAGATACTCCTGAACGAGGTTTTTCATATATGAATGATGGACCTCTTGATATGCGAATGGATAAAGATGCACCTCTCACAGCAGAGGAAATTGTCAATGAATATGACAGTGAACAATTACTACAAATTATCCGCGATTATGGGGAAGAACGATGGGCTAAAAGAATTGTCGAGTTTATTGTTGAAGCACGTCAAGAAAAAAGAATTACTACTACTGGCGAGTTAGTTAGAATTATTAAGAATGCAATACCTGCAAAGGCGCGACAAGATGGACCTCATCCGGCAAAACGGACGTTTCAGGCCATACGTATTGAAGTAAATAGAGAGTTAGCAATTTTGCATGATAGTTTTGTAGATGCTGTATCGATGTTAAAACCAAAGGGAAAGATTGGAGTTATTACATTCCACTCCTTGGAAGATCGAATTACAAAGCAAACTTTTAAAGAGTTAAGTACTGCATGTATATGTCCTCCACTATTGCCTGTGTGTGTTTGTAATCACAAGGCAGTTGTAAAGGCAAAGAATAAGGCTATAGAGCCAAGTATAGGGGAGATTGAAGTTAATCCGAGAGCTAGAAGCGCTAAATTGCGCGTAGCAGTAAAGTTGTAGATTTGGAAGGGGTTAAGTGTTATGTTAGCGAGAAAGGCTGTTGTGGGCCAAGTAAAAGGTGATATGTTGGTTATTGCACAAGGGAGAAGACGTAGTGCAAACGTAGCTTTAGATTTAAGCCCTATGATGTGGCAAGTTGTATATGGCATTGCTGCATTAGTTGCATGCTTACTTATTATGATGGTTATGAATGCATACAGTACAAAGTTGGGCTATGAGGTAGTTAAAACACAGCAAGCTGTAGTACAATTAACAAAAGATAACGATGCATTAGACGTTGAAGTGGCTTCCTTGAAGTCTCCTGTACGTATCCAACAAATCGCAGAAGAACAACTAGGAATGGTTTTGCCTGATTCTTTTGTTTATAGCACAAAAAGCGCTGTTACTGAACGTAATGTACAAGAGAAACAGCAAATTATAGACTAGCAGGCGAAGCAGCTCGTATTGGGCTGCTTTCCTTTGCGTGTAAAGGAGATTGTATATGAAACACTTACAAGATATAGTAAAAACCTTACATGCACCGCATGTAGAAGGTAATACAGCTGTTGAAATTTTAGATGTAACCGCTGATTCTCGTGCTGTAAAAGCAGGTAGTTTATTTATTGCTTTAGATGGTGCTACTGTCGATGGACATGACTATGTTAATAAAGCTGTTGAGGCTGGGGCAGTAGCCGTATTAGTATCTAAACCTGTTGAGGTAAATAGTGATGTTTGTGTTATCACTGTTGAAGATACACGTGCGGCTATGATGGCCTGTGTGCCATACTTTTTTGATTATCCAGCCAATTCCATGCGCATGATTGGTGTCACTGGTACTAATGGTAAAACGACTACAACTCATATGATTCGTCATATTTTGAAAGCTCAAGGTCATAAGGTCGGTGTGATTGGTACTGTTCATATCATGATTGGTGATACATCATATCCGATTCATAACACGACCCCTGACGTAGTAGATTTACAACATATTTTGCATCAAATGGTAGAAGAGGGGGTTACACATTGTGTAATGGAAGTATCTTCTCATGCGTTGGCTTTAGGACGCGTATCTGGTGTTGAGTATGATACGGCTGTATTCACAAATCTTACACAAGATCATTTAGACTTTCACAAAACATTTGAAAATTACTTGGCAGCTAAATGTAAACTATTTGAACAGGTTAGCAAACCAAACCAAGTAAAATCTGGTAAGGGTGCTGTCATCAATATTGATGATGCCTATGGACATCGGGTTGTTGAAAAAACTACAGCCCCTATCATTACCTATAGTATTGATGGTAGCGGCACATTGAATGCTCATGACGTTGATATGACGCCAAAGTCTAGCCGTTACACGGTATCTTATGATGGTCATGACTATACAGTTGCAATGAATACGACTGGCTTGTTTAATGTGTATAATACATTAGCAGCTATTGGTGCCTGCTTATTAGAAGGTATTTCCATGGAAGACATCGATAAAGCGTTGAAAACATTTAGTGCTGTACCTGGTCGTTTTGAATTGATTGAAGAAGGTCAACCATTTGCTGTTGTTGTAGACTATGCACATACACCAGATGGGTTAGAAAATATTTTACAAACAGCAAAGGCTATTCAAGAAAATCGTATTATTGTAGTCTTTGGCTGTGGCGGTGACCGAGATGCAACCAAACGTCCTATTATGGGACGCATTGCGGCACAATACGGTGATGTTGTGTATGTTACATCTGATAATCCGCGTACAGAGGATCCTGTACAAATTGTTAAAGATGTGGAAGTCGGCGTTAAAGACGGCCTTCGAGAAGGAACTCACTATGAAGTTATCGTTGATCGTCGAGAAGCGATTCAACATGCAATACAACATGCAAAATCTGGGGATATTGTACTCATTGCAGGTAAGGGGCATGAGGATTACCAAATCTTAAAGGATAAAACGATCCATTTTGATGATCGTGAAGAGGCGCGAGCAGCCCTCAAGGAGATCTAATATGGCAGAATTTACATTGTCTCAAGTACTGGAGGCCACAAAGGGGACGAGTGCACATACCGATAATATTAAGTTTTTAGATGTGTCTACTGATACAAGAACTATTGAATCAGGCTTTTTATTTGTAGCCTTAAAAGGTGATACCTTTGATGGCCATGATTTTATCAATGCGGCTATCGAAAAAGGTGCTACAGGGGCTATCGTTGAAAAAGGACGTTCTGTAGAAGGTATTGCTTGCATCGAGGTAGACAATACTTTGGTAGCATATCAAAACTTAGCACGATATCATCGTCGCCGCTTTGATATTCCTGTAGTTGCTATTACTGGTTCCTCTGGTAAGACTACGACAAAGGAAATGGTGGCAGCCGTACTTGGCACAGAATTTAATGTATTAAAAACTGAGAAAAATTTTAATAATGAAATTGGCTTACCAAAAACACTATTGCGCTTAACTGCTGAGCATGAAGCCTGTGTTGTTGAAATGGGTATGCGTGGGCTCGGACAAATCGAAGAACTGGCCTTGATTGCAGAACCAACGATGGGGATTATTACTAATGTTGGTACTAGTCACATCGAGCTTTTAGGTTCTCGAGAAGCCATTGCCGAAGCGAAAGGTGAATTGATTCGTTGCTTGCCTGAAAACAGCGTGGCTATCCTTAATGAAGATGATCCATATGTAAAAGCTATGGATCGTTTAGCTAAGGGTAAAACAATTACCTATGGTATTGAACGGAATGCTACTTGTATTGGTAGCCATTTGCGCTATAAAAAAGACGGTATTAAGTTCACTTGTAAGTGTTATGATGAAGTTTTTGATATCTTCTTGCCTATGATTGGTGAACACAATGTATATGATGCATTGGCGGCTATTGTTGCAGGCCGAGTGCTAGGCATTAAATCTAACACAATTCGCAAAGGTTTGAGTGAGTTTAGTGGAACTCCAATGCGTCAAGAAATCGTTCCATTTGAAGATATTGTTATCTTAAATGATGCTTATAATGCAAACCCTTCATCCATGGCAGAAGCTATTAAAGCACTTGGCCAATTAGAAGGTAAGCGTAAAATTGCGATGCTAGGCGATATGCTCGAGCTCGGCGACTTCTCTGAAGAAGCACATCGTGAAATCGGCCATTTGCTTGCTGAAGAGGGTTATAGTGTTGTATTCACCTTTGGTGATGCTGCTGCTTTCATTGCAAAGGAAGCAAAAAAAGCGGGTTTAACTACATTCCGTTGTAACAGCCATTTAGAAATGGCCAACGCATATAGTGATATTCGTGAAAAAGGGGATGTTATCCTTGTGAAAGGTTCCCGTGGTTTACGAATGGAGCGCGTTGTTGAAGAATTAAAGGGTCGAGAATAATAGGTAACGGCTAGTTATATCTAGCCGTCCTATTTATTAATAAGTAGAGGATTCATATGATAAATCACATTCTATTAGCCTTCGTAGCGACTTTCATCATTACGGTAGTGCTAGGTAAAATTGCTATTCCTATGTTGCGTTCTTTGCACGCACAACAAAGTATTCGTGAAGAAGGCCCTGAAAGTCATCAAGCAAAAGCCGGTACGCCAACAATGGGTGGTGCTTTCATGATGGTGGCCCTTGTTATTGGCGTGGCATTGTTTGCACCATGGAATGTGGGCACAGGAATGTTATTATTTTTAACACTGGGTCATTGTTTATTAGGTTTTTTTGATGATTTTGTAAAAGCTGTAAAAAAACGCAATCTTGGATTAACAGCGAAGCAAAAATTACTTGGACAATTTATATTGGCTGCTGTATTCTGTTATTGCATTACTGAGATTATGGTTGTTCCTACCACATTATGGATTCCTGTTGTAGATACACAATTACAATTGGGATGGGGTTATTATGTATTGGCATTTTTGATTATTGTAGGAGCTACAAATGCAGTAAATTTAACCGATGGTCTTGATGGTCTTGCTGGTGGTACATCAGCAGTGGCGGCGATAGCATTCTCTGTTATTGGTCTGATGGCTGCATCGATGACAAATTCTATTGGTGCTGAAAGTGTTGCGTACTTCGGCGCTATAATAGCAGCTGTATGTCTTGGCTTTTTGGTATATAATGTGAACCCTGCAAAAGTATTCATGGGGGATACAGGCTCTTTGGCATTAGGTGGTGCCTTTGCAGCAATGGCTATTTTAACTAAAACAGAATTGCTACTTGTGGTGATTGGTGGCATTTTTGTTATGGAAGCATTATCTGTTATTATTCAAGTTATTTCTTTCAAAACACGTGGTGTGCGTGTTTTTAAGATGAGTCCTATTCATCACCATTTTGAACTTTCCGGATGGGCAGAACAAACAGTTGTTAATCGCTTCTGGTTTGGTGGAGCTGTTTTAGCCATTATTGGTGTACTTTTAGCGACTATAACTTTATAAGATAATACTTAACGGAAGTTGTAAATAATGGTATGCTTATTAGATAGGATACATTAATTTTATAAATAGTTTAGGTGATATAGATGGAATATGGAGATAAACATATACTTGTTCTTGGAGCTGGAGCCAGCGGTATAGGTGCATCCTGGGTATTAGCCCAAGTGGGTGCGCATGTTGTGTTAAATGATTATAAGCCTATGACACTGCCTACGGCTGAGGAGAAACGACTCGTTGCGGCAGGGGTAAATATTATTACAGGACGTCAAGATGAATCCTTGCTAGATGGCGTGGATCGTATCGTTATTTCTCCAGGTATTTCTTTAGACATTCCGATTGTAAAAGCAGCACATGCCCGTGGTATTGACGTGGTCAGTGAAGTAGAATTAGCTTATGAAGTATCTAAATCACCTATCGTAGCTGTTACTGGTACAAATGGTAAGACTACGACAACAACCTTATTAACTAAAGTACTAGAAGGCTCTGGAAAACCAGTTCACGTCGGTGGAAATATTGGGGATTCCCTTAGTGAAGTGGCGTATTCTATGCCTGCAGGCGGTTTTTTGGTAGCTGAATTATCTAGTTATCAATTAGAGACAATCAAGTATTTTAGGCCTATTGGGGCTATTATGCTCAATATTACTCCAGATCACTTAGCTCGTCATAAGACGATGGAAAACTATATTGCTGCGAAGGAACGCATCTTTGAAAATCAATTAAGTACAGATTATTTAGTGTTGAATATAGATGATCCCGTTGTAGCTGATATGGAACATCGTTCGCCTAGTCATATTCTAAAAATTAGTCAAAAAAAAGCCGTAGAGAATGGCGCTTATTATGCTGATGGGCAATGTTATATTGCTAAAGATGGGGTAGCAAAATTTGTTATTGGAAATGAAGATATTCATATTCCAGGCAGTCATAATATTGAAAACATATTGACCGTTATTGCTTTATCTCATGCATTGGGCGTACCTGTAGAAACAATTCATCGTATTATTAGTGAGTTCCATGGCGTTGAACATCGTTTAGAACGCGTTAAGACGATTGATGGTATTACATTTTATAATGATTCTAAAGCGACTAATGTAGATTCTGTGGTTAAAGCATTAGAATCCTTTGATCAACAAGTTATTCTATTAGCTGGTGGTCATGATAAAATGACGCCTTTAGAAGACTTCATGGAGTTAGTTAAGGAGAAGACTAAAGCTGTTATTTTCATGGGGGAAGCAGCAGATCGTTTTGAGACGGCTGCAAAAGAGGCTGGTGTGAAGCCGATTTATCGTGCTTTATCCATGAAAGAAGCCGTAGAACAAGGCTATAAATTGGCAGAGACTGGCGATATTGTGCTATTATCTCCGGCTTGCTCAAGCTTTGATTGGTACAGCTGTTTTGAAGAGCGTGGAGATGACTTTAAACGTTGTGTTCATATGTTGCAAGAGGGAGGACACCATTAATGAAACGTGTTATTATTTCAGGTGGTGGCACTGGTGGACATATATATCCAGCAATAACTATATATAAGGAAATTATGAAACAAAATCCTGATGCAAAGGTGTTATATGTTGGTACCAAGCAAGGTCTCGAGGCTACATTAGTTCCTAAAGAGGGGATAGAGTTTACTACGATTTCTGTGCAAGGCTTGCAGCGTCAATTATCGTTAGGTACATTAGTTACATTAGGTAAAACTGCTTTAGGCATTGTAAAAGCTAATGCTATAGTTTGTAAGTTTAAACCTGATGTGGTTATTGGTACTGGTGGTTATGTATGTGGGCCTGTTCTCTTGGCTGCAGCATTACATAATATTCCTACTATAATTCAAGAACAGAATGTCATAGCAGGTATTACTAATAAAATTCTGAGCCGTTTTGTTGATGTGGTAGCCCTAGGCTATAAGGATGCAGAAGCATCGTTTTCTAAAGCAAAGCGCGTAGTCTATACAGGGAATCCTGTTCGTCCAGATGTGCTAGTTGATTCGAGAACAGAGGGACGTAACTATTTCAACTTAAGTGATGATACTTTTACAGTACTCATAGCTGGAGGTTCTCGAGGGGCGAGAACTATTAACAATGCTATGATAGATGTACATAAACACTTCCAAGGTGTGAAAGGTATTAAATTAATCCATATTACGGGAAACGGAGAATATGAATCTGTTTTATCCCAATTGGGTATTACCGATGGGGATGGTTTAGGTAGTTCATCTTTGATTTTGCCGTATTTACATGATATGCCAAAAGCACTAGCAGCAGCCGATTTAGCAGTATTTAGATCTGGTGCTATAGGTCTAGCAGAATTAGCAGTTCGCGGTATTCCATCCGTATTGATACCGTATCCATACGCAGCGGAAGATCATCAAACCTATAATGCACGTATCTTTGTACAAGAAGGGGCGGCTCATATGATTGTAGATAAAATGTTGAGTGCTCACGATTTAATAGGGGAAATCGAGATGTTTATGGCCAACCGTGATTTGTTGGCACAAATGGGAGACCGAGCATTGCAATTGGGGAAACCGAATGCGGCTCATGATATTGCAAAATTAGCTTTATCTATTGCAAAGTAACAAGGAGAGGTTTTATGTTAGACGGTATTCACAAAATTCACCTTATCGGTATTGGTGGATCTGGTATGCGTGCGATAGCGAATATTTTGATTCAAAAAGGTTATGATGTATCTGGTTCAGATATTGCTGAATCTGCAGTGATTTCTAAGTTTAGAGATATGGGTGCCACGGTGCATATCGGTCATAATAAAGAATATGTAAATGGTGTTGATGCCATAGTTCGTTCTACAGCGATTCGTGAAGACAATCCTGAAATTGTTGCCGCTAAAGAGCAAGGGATTACCATTTTACATCGTTCTGATATTGTAAAGGCTGTATTAGATGTAACAGATGGTATCGCAGTAGCTGGTGCGCATGGTAAAACATCTACAACTTCAATGATTGGACAAATTTTAGTGGAGGCTAATGCGGACCCTACGGTAATTATCGGTGGCGAAGTAGATTATCTCAAAGGTAGCAGTTGTCTTGGGAAAGGACATTTTTCCGTTGTGGAAGCGGATGAGAGCGATGGTTCATTTTTAAAATTGCGTCCACATACTATCGTTATAACTAATATTGAAGATGATCATATGGATCATTATAAGACTATGGATAACTTGTTAAACGCTTTCTGTGAGTTCGTCGAAACGTTACCAGAAGCGGGCAAGGCTATCGTATGTGGTGATAATGAAAATATTCGTTATATTATGAGCCGCGTAAAACGTACTTTTATTACATATGGTTTAGAGGATAATAATGATTATGTAGCAAAAAATATTCATTATGTGGACTCTTCCTTGGTATATGATGTATATCATAAAGGTATTAATATAAGCCGTATCAGCTTGCGCGTGCCTGGAGAACATAATGTATTAAACTCATTGGCAGCCTTTATTGTGGCTCATGAATGTTGCGGTGTAGAAAATCGCTTTATTACAAAAGCGTTAGGTAAATTTATCGGTGCAAAACGACGTTTTGAAACAAAAGGTCATGTTGCTGGCGTCTGGGTTGTCGATGATTATGCGCATCATCCAACAGAAATTAAAGCGACCTTAAGAGCAGCAAAAGAACTTGAAAAACATCGCGTTATTTGTGTGTTTCAACCGCATCGGTATACACGTACAAGCTTGTTGAAAGATGAATTTGCCACTGCTTTTACAAGTGCTGATGAAATATATATGACAGATATTTACAGTTCTGGTGAAGATCCGATTGCAGGTATCGATGGACGTACTATTCCTGACGCTGTTGAAGCTGCTACACATAAGGTTGTACATTATGTACCATCTGTTGATGATATACCGGCTGTATTGGCAAAAATTGTGCGACCTAACGATCTGGTTATAACAATGGGGGCTGGTTCTATTAATCAATATGGACCAAAATTATTAGCTATATTGGAGGAAGGCTTACAATGAAAGATAGAAAAATAATCGTATTGATGGGTGGCCCTTCCAAAGAGGCTGAAGTATCTCGCCGTACTGGCGCTGCTATTGCGGAAGCACTCGAAAGTAAAGGGTATAATGCCCAAACATTAGAACTTAATCCTCGTACGGTTTTAAAAGACATTGAATCCTTAGGTGGAGAGATTGTATTTAATGCAATTCACGGTCGTTATGGTGAAGATGGTGCATTACAAGGCTTACTTGAAATGGCTGAAATTCCATATACTGGATCGGGCATCATGGCTCATGCGGTAGGAATGAATAAAAAAGTAAGCAAAGATGTTTTCAAAGGGGCTAATATTCCAACAGCTACTTCTGAATCCTTTAATGGTAATTTAGAATCTGCAGAAGCTATTATAGGACATATTCGTAAACAGTTTACGATTCCTGTAGTGGTGAAATCTGCTACTCAAGGCTCTAGTATTGGCGTTACCATCGTTCGTGATGAGGCACAATTGGAGGCTGCTGTTACAGAAGCGCTAAAATATGATCCGATTCTTGTAGTAGAGCAATTTCTTGATGGTCGCGAATTTACAGTATCCGTTCTTGACGGAAAGGCATTGTCAGTAATTGAAATCCGTCCACATTCTGGGGAGTATGACTATACCAGTAAATATACTGTAGGTGCTACAGAATATTTAGTACCTGCGCCTATTAGTGAAGAAATGACTGCTGAGATGCAGCGCATAGGGGAACTTGTGTATCGTGAAGTACAAGGCAGTGGGGTTATTCGTGTTGATATTATGACAGACCATGCAGATAATATGTATGTTCTAGAATACAATACTGTGCCAGGTATGACAGCAACGTCTTTAGTACCAAAGGCAGCTAAGGAAATGGGAATTGACTTCCCAACATTATGTGAAAAGATTCTATTAACAGCTAGTATAGGGAAATTTTAAAGGCTGAATAGAATATAAGGAGTTATCTATGGATGATAAGCAATACCATCCATCCAACTCTGGGGAGATGCAGTCTTCTACACCTGTTCAAGATGAACGGGCTGTATTTAGAAAACGAGTGTTAAAAATCGGTGGTGCAGTTACTCTCGTGTTGGTGGGATTGTTTACACTACCTATTCCTTTTGGATCCTTAAAAATTGTAGGATCGGATAAGGTAACTGTACAAGATGTAATGGTAGCAGGGGATATTCATGAACCTGTAAATATATTGCAAATTAGTACAGAGAAATTAAAAAATAGATTGGCGAAAGACTTACGGGTTGAAGAGGCTCAAATTAGTTATCAATTGCCATTTACAATGGTCGTACGTGTCATAGAACGCAAAGCTGTTGCAGTTGTACCAGCTCAGTTTGGCTATCTAACACTTGATAGTAAAGGTCAAGTGATTGCATCAGAGCCTGCTATACAAGATACGTCGGTACCAATGATATCAGGAGTTAAGGCGGGAAATATTTTATTAGGTGATACCGTTGTGGATAAACCTATTTTAGCGGCTCTTGAATACTTGAACTCTCTTGATGAAAGCACCTTCAAGAATATTGCAGAAGTCAATATAGGAGACCCTGATGCAATAATGGCGTATACCGTATCGGGGGTACAAATTCGATTAGGAGATAGTAAAGACTTACCTAAAAAAGCCGAGTTAACTCAGTCTATGTTACAAGATATTAAGACAACACATAGCAATGTACAATATATAGATGTTAATGTTTCATCGCCATATATAAAAACTGATGTAATACCGGAAGTTAAAAAGCATCAGTCTGGAACAAAGAATACAGAAGATTCATCTACTAAGAAGGATGATACAAAACAAGATAAACAAGGTCATGTTGAAGATAAAAGGTAGATGATTGTCGTGAGACACGAACGGTGGGCAATAGCCTTAGTCAGCTGTATATTGGGCTTCATGGTTGTTACTCAATATAAGATGACTCAAGATAATATAGAAGAAAATATCCGTTTACAACGGGCTGGTGATTTAGCCGTACAATTGCGAGAGGCTCAAAGTGAACGTGATGCATTGTTAAAACAAATAGAAGAACTTAAACAGTCTGGTGCTAGTAGCAATGTTAAAGCAGATGAACAGTTGATGATGAAAGCAGCTTTAACTAATGTTAAAGGTACGGGTGTTAGTGTATTAATTGAGGATAGCTTAAAGCCAATTCAAAGTGGTGAAAATCCTAATTTATATGTAATTCATGATGAGGATATTTTACGTATTGTTAATGAATTGCGAGCTGGTGGGGCTGAGGCGATAGCTATCAATGACCAACGTCTCATAGGGACTTCTGAAATACGATGCTCTGGTCCGACTATTACTGTGAATGGTAAGGTTTTTGGGGCTCCTTTTACAGTTAAAGCGATTGGTGATCCAAAAACATTAAATTCTGCGCTCACTATGCGAGGCGGTGTGGTGGATTCCTTGAAACACTGGGGCATAAAGGTAACCATAAAGGAAGAAAATGAAATAGCTATTCCAGCTTTTACAGGAACCTTTAGAGAAGAGCATATAAAGCCTAATGAAACAGGAGGTAAAGAATGAATATTTATATCTTTGCCATTGTTGGTTTAATTGTAGGTACTACATTAGGGTGGCTTTCACCATTTCATATACCTATAAGTTATGCGAACTACACATCAGTTGCTGTTCTGGCTGCACTAGATGCTGTATTTGGTGGTAGCCGTGCTGCATTGGAACGAACCTTTGATCTTAGTAATTTTGTGCTTGGGTTCTTTTCAAATGTTGTGTTAGCTGTTATTCTTGTATATGTAGGTGACCTCATAGGAATTAACCTATATTACGTAGCTCTTATTGGCTTTGGATTGCATGTATTTATTAATGTAGGCGCTATACGAAAGATTATTATGACTAAGCGATTCTAATAAATCACATTCTATATAGTGGAAAGTTTTTAAATTTTAGTGTAAAATAAATGTAATTGTTATAAGATTGTCAGTATATAAATCGATACATTGGGACGTATATTGATACGATAGATAACGATAAGAGGAGGAAGTTCAATGTCTGATTTTGCAAATATTAAAGTTATCGGTGTTGGTGGCGGCGGTAATAACGCTGTTAATCGCATGGTAGATAGCGATCTTAAAGGTGTTCAATTTTTATCCGCTAATACTGAAAGCCAAGTGCTTGAATTATCTAAAGCGGATGTAACGATTCAAATTGGCGAGAAGGTTACAAAAGGTCTTGGTGCAGGCGCAAATCCACAAATCGGTGAAGAGGCTGCTCAAGAAAGCCGCGAAGAAATTATAAAAGCTCTTGAAGGTGCTGATATGGTATTCGTAACTGCTGGTATGGGTGGTGGTACTGGTACAGGTGCTGCTCCTATCGTTGCAGAATGTGCTAAAGAAATCGGTGCATTGACAGTCGGCGTCGTTACTAAACCGTTCGCATTTGAAGGTAAACGCCGTCGTGCACAAGCGGAAAAAGGCATTGAATTCTTGACTCAAAAAGTAGATACTATTATCGTTATTCCTAATGATAAATTGTTGCAAGTTGTAGATAAAAAATGTTCCTTAAGCGATGCATTCCGTACAGCTGATGATGTACTTCGCCAAGGTATCAAGGGCATTTCAGACTTGATTCAAGTTCCTGGCTTGATCAATCTTGACTTTGCAGATGTTAAAACTATCATGACTGAACAAGGCGAAGCATTGATGGGGATTGGCGTTGGCGAAGGTGAAAACCGCGCTGCTGACGCAGCTAAAATGGCTATTAATAGCCCATTGTTGGAAACATCTATCGATGGTGCAAAAGGCATCTTACTCAATATTTCCGGTAGTGCTAACTTAAGCTTGTTTGAAATTAATGAAGCTGCCGAAATTATTTCTGAAGCGGCGGATCCTGATGCAAATATTATCTTCGGTTCCGTTATCGATGAAAGCTTAGGCGATACAGTTCAAATTACTGTTGTGGCAACTGGTTTTAATTCAAATACTAAGAATGTACCTGAATTCGGTAAAACAACAACTACATCCCGTCCGGCATCCACTACAAATACTAACAGTGGTATCCCTGATATCCCTGTATTCATGAAACGCTAATTTATAGATTGTATAATTACTATACCTATCGATTAGTAACTTATTAAGACATACCGTTGGTATGTGTATAGGAGGTAAAAATGAAGAAATTAGTATTATTAACTTTAGCAGCTACAGTTGTAGCCGGTAGTGCATTTGCTGCAGCTCCTGTAACGAAAATTAGTGATGGATCCACTAAGGTACAAGCTGATTATGCTTTTAAACAACACGTATCTAATGGTGGTGGCAATAGTAATGATGGTTTCGGTGTTTCTTTACAACACGACCTTTCCAATAAAGCCGCATTACAATACTCTTACGATAAATTAAATGCAAAAAATGGTGATATTAAAGATCATCAATTAGCATTGGTTTATAAAGTACATCCAAATGTAAATTTATATGGTGCAGGTACTGCGATTCGTACAAATGATACTGAACTTGGTTTCCAAGCTGGTGTTATCGGTCATGTACCTTTGACTAATAAAGTAAACGGCTTTGCTAAGGCTGGTTGGGGTAATGATATTAAGCAAACTTATCAAGTAGGTGCTCAATATGAAGTACGCCCTGATGTAGATTTGAATGTATACTATGGCTATGATAAATATAGTGTAGATAGCAATGATAAAACTGCAAAAGGTTTACACGCTGGTGTAGGCTATTCCTTCTAAGGATGATGATGACCACTCTTTTGAGTGGTCTTTTTTTATATATTTACTGTTTTATTGTATATTTGTTAATTATTTTTCCTAAATAAGGTACTTAATATATTCTATATATATTTAATAAGTGGTGAGTTACTAATAGTTAGTTAAATCTTTTATGTATACAATATATTTACTGAATATACGTTGTATATTTAAATTAGTTTAGGTATGATAAATATGTAATATTCATTTCAGATAGGATGGTGCTAGTTATGACAAGTGTTGCTGCAAAGCATGCAAAAGGAAAAAAATTAAAAGACGTAATCTTCGTAACTGCTGGCCAAGCTCAAGCCGATGCTAAAGAAAATGGCCGTGAGAATGTTGTAAATGGTACTTTGGGTGCTATTCATGATGAAGAGGGAAACTTAGTTTTTCTTAAGACCGTTAAAGAAGAATATTTGAGTCTTTCGGATTCTGAACATGTTGGTTATGCACCAATTGCGGGCATTCCAGATTTTTTGTGTGCTGCTGAAAAAGAATGTTTTGGTAATTTCCGCCCAGAAGGACATATTCGTAGCATTGCTACCGCAGGTGGCACTGGTGGCATTCATCATTTGATTCATAACTATACAGAGCCTGGTGATGAAGTATTAACAGCGGATTGGTACTGGGGTGCATACCGTGTTATTTGTAGTGATACTGGACGTACACTAGTTACGTATTCCTTATTTGATGAACATAATAACTTTAATCATGAAGCATTCCAAAATCGTGTAAACGAATTGGCGGCTAAACAAACAAATGTGGTTGTTATCTTTAATACACCTGGTAATAACCCAACCGGCTACTCTATTGAGGATAAAGATTGGGATTCTATCCTTAATTTCCTGAAGGATTTAGTTGCTATTGGTCGAAATAATGTGATTATTGGTATTGATGTAGCATATCTTGATTACTCTGGTGAAAAAGATGAGGTACGTGCGTTCTTCAATAAATTTAGTCATTTACCAAAAGAAATTCTCACCTGTGTGTGTTATAGCTTATCTAAAGGATTTACTATGTATGGTCAGCGTGTTGGTGCGATGATTGGGATTTCTGACGATGAAGAAATAGCTGATGAGTTTTTCGAAGTTAACAAATCTACAAGTCGTGCCACATGGTCCAATATTTGTCGTCCCGCAATGCGTACAATGGCTAATATTGTGGCTGATCCAGCTAAGTTTAAGGAATATGAAGCTGAACGCAATTGCTATTATCAATTAATTCGCGATCGTGCTGATATCTTTAAACAAGAAGCAGCACAAGTAGGACTTCCTATGTTACCTTATCGCGGTGGCTTCTTTATTACAATTCCTACAGACTCTGCGAATGCTATCTGTGAAGAATTGAAAAAAGAGCACATCTATGTGATTGCATTAGCAAATGGTATTCGTATAGCAGCATGTGGTATTCCTAAATGTCAAATGACAGGTCTAGCTGAAAAAATTTATAATGCCATGAAACGTCTTGGTAAATTATAATACATAAGTAAATTATACTAAAAACCACTTGATACATGTATCAAGTGGTTTTTAGTATGTAGATATAAATTTGATTGAATAAATATAAAAGGATATTAGTAATGTAATCAATTTTGTTTATTTGTTACATTAGTGAATATCTTTATGCTCTTTAATGTCTTTATCAGCTTCTTTTGCCAAGTATTCAAGCGCTCGTTTAGGAGCGGTTCTTTCACCTGTTTCTGGGTCTATAAATTCAACGCGGTCCAAGGTGCTTGTAATTTGACCACGAATGAAGCTTAAGTAGATTTCGTATAGTTCTTTTTTTTCTGCTAACTCTTCTGGCATTAATTCTTGACCAGATTTTTTCTTTGCAGCTAGTTCATTTATTCGTTTTAATGTATCGTTAATATTACTCATATGCGCCTCCTGTATTCTATATTAGAATAGTATGTTTTATTATAACATAGAACTTAATGAATACGTATGGTAAGATATAAGTTGTACGCGTCTGTACTTTCACAGGTGAGAAAGGAGAACTGTATGCGTGTAACAAAAGCGATAAAGGCAGAGCAGTTGAAATTGTTACAAGAGCATTATTTTGATGCAAAACCTGCCCTTGAGTATACAAATGAATTTGAATTATTAGTTGCTGTAGTTTTGTCAGCACAATGTACGGATGAACGGGTTAATATTGTTACTAAACGACTGTTCCCAGAACTTAATCATCCTGCAAAGATGCTTGAAATCGGAGTTGCTAAGTTAGAGACTCTCATTAAAGATTGCGGTCTTTATAAGTCCAAGGCAAAAAACTTAATTGCTACTTGTCAAATTTTAGTTGACCGATATCATGGAGAGGTACCTCGTGAGTTTGATCAACTCGTTGAATTGCCTGGTGTGGGGCGTAAAACAGCAAATGTTGTGGTATCCGTTTTATTTGGTACACCAGCCATTGCGGTAGATACACATGTATTTCGCGTGTCTAACCGATTAAAATTAGGTATTGCTAAGACGCCAGAAGAGATGGAACAAAAGTTACAAAAGGCAATTCCAAAAAAGGACTGGGCTGCTGCACACCACTGGTTAATCTATCATGGCCGTAGATTGTGTAAGGCTCGTAAGCCTTTGTGTAATGAATGTTTTTTAAATCATCTATGTCCTTCTGCAGGAAAGGTTTAATATGAAAGTAAACAATGAAGAATTTATTACCCTTTGTGCCGCACATGGTATTGAGGGAATTGATATTGTAAATGAGTTAATGCGTTTTAAAGTGCTAGATCAATTGATTTCTAGTAATGCTAGCTCCCGTGAGTGGGGTGTAACGGCAGATGATTTATATGCGTTAGCAGAAAAATCCACAGTAGAATCCTTTGGTCCTGTACCATATGATTTGAATACATTCCAAGCTCTTTATGGACCATCCTTTAGAGTGGAATTGTTTGATTTTATTAGTGACACAGGCATTTTAGAAGGTCTAGATGTAGGAACTATTTGGGAAACTCCTGTTCGTGAAAGTATCGAAGCTCATAGTAAAACGGGAGAATTGGTTCTGTATGCTTATGTAGAAGAATATGCAGGCATGGTTGAAGAGATTCTTCAATCTTATGAAGATAAAAAAGTCGTTCTGTATACGGCATCTCCCGTGTGTT
The DNA here is from genome assembly GCF_018378075.1 of Veillonella parvula. GTDB lineage: Bacteria > Bacillota > Negativicutes > Veillonellales > Veillonellaceae > Veillonella > Veillonella parvula_K. The sequence goes on along the minus strand of NZ_JAGZYE010000001.1, from coordinate 525,830 downwards.
ATAGCATTTTGACACGTTTATATCCAATGGCTCAAATCATTAATCAATGGCCTCATCGTAGCTATTTTGACCATATCTTTACAGGCACAGTTGGTATGTTCCAATCCTCTGAAGATATTGTGGAAGAGGTCGCTAACGGATTACATAACTTGGTTCCAGAAGGGACTGCTCAATTATTCTTATCTGCTACAATGGCACAAAATCAATTGGGCTTAAATAATATGGCGTTGCAATTTTTCTTGAACCAAAAACGAGTAGAAGCTATACGGGAATGGACTCCATTAGGGGCTTATGAAATCGTATATGGTAAATACGATGTAAAAAAAATGCGTGTTGGTCTTCGTGAACGTGTAGGGGATGAGTGGAAAACAATTAATTATATTCCATTACCTCATGGCGTATTTGCGCAATTGCCAGTATTTACGGTATTAAATTATGGCTTGTCCTTGCGTTCTATTTTGTTGCCCGGCAGTCAAACGGACGTAGCCTTAGGTCAAGATGGTATTTATTGCATTGATAGCCGTGTATCTGAATTAGGTCGCACTGCTCTTATTGAAAGTGGAGCTTATTTTCTTACTTTTAAACGTCATACTGATCATATTGATGTAGATATTGCGACAGAAGCGCCTGTAGATGATATGTACTGGATGCTCCCAGATGCTGAATTAGCATATATGTGGTATGCCTATTTCTGCAGCACTACGGGTCAAACATTGATTCAAGAAATCTCCATGCTCGTTCAAACAGATGAATCCTTTGGCTATATGCTTAGTAGCGTACGTCGTCGCGTATTAGATGTAAAGGATGAGACCCAACTAATTGAATCTGTACAGGCTGCTGACGAGGCATATATTAAGGCTGTTACGGAGGCTACAACGAGTTGGAAAGAGACCGTAGATTCATTAGGTGCACAAGTTATGCCACCTACAGCTTCTATTGATATTGAAGATTATAGTGACTATAAAAAAGAATTGTAAATCATATAATTTTGGTTTAAAATATATCGTATCCTAAAAAATATAAACTACTAAATATAGTAGATACGAAACATAGCATATGAATATGTAAGAAAGGAGGACCTATGGCAGTTATTAATTTTGAAATCTTCAAGGTTATTGGTACTTTATCTGAAGATAAAGATGGTTGGAAAAAACAATTAACATGTACTAGTTGGGGAAAATACAATCCTAAGTTTGATCTTCGTGCTTGGGATAGTGAATATACAAGCATGAAAAAAGGTATTACCCTTTCTTTAGAGGAGCTTATTGCATTGCGTGACATCCTCAACGAAAGCGACTTGGAAGCTATTTTAGCTGAGGCTATTGAAGAAAAGCAAGCATCCAAGGAATAGTATTGGTTACTTGCATTTGTGCAGGTGTCATGCTATAATCTATAAGAATAATATTGATTGCTGGAAAGAGGTGTATAGAATGAAACAAGGTATTCATCCAGACTATAAAGAAGCTACAGTAACTTGCGGTTGTGGCAACACATTCAAAACTGGCTCTGTAAAAGAAGACCTTCGTGTAGACGTTTGCTCCAAATGCCATCCGTTCTTCACTGGTCAACAACGTGCGGCTCAAGCTCGTGGTCGTATTGAACAATTTAACAAACGTTACGGCAAATAATTTGTATTGTAATGTAACATGTATTGGCAGGGCTGTTGGCTCTGCCTATATTTGTTTATGAGAGGAGATCTTGTGAACAGAGAACGTATAAAAAAGTTTGTCGGAGGACAGGCTGTGATCGAAGGTGTCATGATGAGAGGCCCTGGCTATACGGCAACTGCCGTACGTGAGCCTGCGGGAACTATTGTAGTTCAAAAAGAGGCTACAAAGTCCATTGCTGACACATATCCAATATTGAAAAAACCATTTCTTCGTGGCTGTGTAGCTCTCTATGAATCTCTAGTGATAGGCATGAAGGCTTTATCCTTCTCTGCTAAGGCTGCTGGCGATGAAGAGGAAGAAATGTCTAATAGTGAAATCGCCATTACCATGGTTATTTCTACACTATTTGCGATAGCTGTGTTTTTGGCATTGCCTACATTTATCGTAAAATTCATTCCTGGTGTACAGGATAATCATATAGTATTAAATCTCATTGAAGGTGTCATTCGTTTAGTACTTTTCTTACTTTATATTTGGGGGATTGGTCTTACGAAGGATATTCAACGAGTTTTCCAATATCATGGGGCAGAGCATAAAACGATTCATACTTATGAATTAGATTTGCCTTTAACTGTAGAAAACGTTCGCCAACAAAGTCGCTTGCATGCGCGATGTGGTACAAATTTCTTACTTATTGTTATGGTAGTTAGTATCTTTGTATTTGCTTTCTTGGGTTGGCCCAATTTGTTGGAACGTATCGTGAGCCGCGTACTCCTTATGCCTGTAGTAGCTGGTATTGCGTACGAGGTAATTCGTCTTGCTGGACGTAGCGATCATTCTTTTGTGAAAGCTCTTATTAAACCAGGTCTTGCGTTACAATATATGACAACGCGTGAACCAGAAGATGATCAAATTGAAGTTGCTATACGAGCTTTAGAAGAGGTCCGTCCGCCTGAGAGTGACGCATATGAAGAGGAATAAACATGTTAGTTGATAAATTACAAGTTATTGAAGATAAATTTATGGATCTTGAGCAGCGCATTAGTGACCCAGAGGTCATTGCTCGCCAAGATGAATGGCGTAAATTGACCCGTCAACATGCTCAATTATCTGAAACCGTTGAAACGTTCCGTACTTACAAAAAAGTTTTATCTGGTATTGATGAAGCTATGGAAGTTATTGAAGATAAATCCATGGACGAAGAATTCCGCGAAATGGCACAAGAGGAATTGAAAGAGTTGAAACCTCAAAAAGAGGAATTGGAAGAAAAGTTGCAAGTTCTATTATTGCCTAAGGATCCTAATGATGATAAAAATATTATCATCGAAATTCGCGGGGGCGCTGGCGGTGATGAAGCTGCATTATTTGCAGGTGACTTGTTTCGCATGTACACAAAATATGCGGAAAGCCAAGGCTGGCGTTGTGAGATTATCGATGCTAATGAACCAGAGCTTGGTGGCTTTAAAGAGGTTATTTTCTCTGTGGATGGTGAAAATGTATACTCTAAGATGAAATTTGAATCTGGTGTACATCGTGTACAACGTGTACCGGCTACAGAAACACAAGGCCGTGTACATACATCTACAGTTACAGTAGCCGTATTGCCAGAGATGGAAGATGTTGATATTGAAGTTAATGAAAAAGATTTAAAAATTGATACATATCGTGCGAGTGGTGCCGGTGGTCAGCATATCAATAAAACTGAGTCTGCTGTTCGTATTACACACTTACCATCTGGTATCGTTGTAGCGTGTCAAGATCAACGATCTCAATTACAAAACCGTGAAAAAGCTATGCGTGTATTGCGTGCTAAGTTACAGGATCAAGCTGAACAAGAGGCCATTTCTAGTATGGCTGCAGATCGTAAGAGTCAAGTCGGCACAGGTGATCGTAGTGAACGTATTCGCACCTATAACTACCCACAAGGTCGCGTCACAGATCATCGTATTAATTTAACATTATATAAATTAGATGCTATTTTAAATGGCGATCTTGATGAAATTATTCAAGCCTTAAATGCTGCAGACCAAGCGGCAAAAATGCAGGAGGCTAATACAAATGCATAAGGAGATTTGGACAATCGGTCGTATTCTCCAGTGGACAGAGCAGTACTTTCAAAGCAAGGAGATGGATACACCTCGACTTGATGGGGAAGTACTGCTTTCTCACGTTTTAGGTAAAAATCGGATTTATCTATATACCCATTATGACCAACCGCTTATTCAAGACGAGCTCGATGCCTTTAGGCCTCTCGTTCAACAACGGGCTAAGGGGCATTGTGTAGCGGCTATCATTGGGGAAAAGGACTTTATGGGGTTGACCTTTAAGGTGAATGATAAGGTATTGATTCCACGACCTGATACGGAAACCTTGATTGAGCATGTACTAGGTACTTATCCAAAAGATAGTAATGTGCGTATTCTTGATGTATGCACAGGCCCTGGGACAATATTATTAAGTCTATTACATTATTTGCCAAATGCTAGTGGTGTTGGTTTAGATATCTCCACAGATGCTTTACCGGTGGCACGCGAAAATGGTGAGTCCTTTAATTTAGCTGACCGAGTACAGTTTATGGAATCAGATATGTTCTCCACTTTATATGGAAAAGAGGAGAAATTTGATCTTATTGTTTCTAATCCTCCATACATTCGAACTGGTGATTTAAAGATGTTGTCTCCAGATGTATTAAATGAGCCTCATATTGCATTATTTGGTGGAGAGGATGGGCTTCAATTTTATCGAATCTTAGCTAAAGAATGTAGAAATTATTTAAACGCTAATGGCCGTGTGGCGTTTGAAGTAGGCTTTGACCAAGCAAAAGAGGTAGGTGCTTTATTGCAAGAAACAGGTCAATATTCGAATATTCAATTTATAGCTGACCTCGGTGGTCATAACCGGGTAGTGACAGCTGTATATGAGGGCTAATATGGATACTAAAATCATTACAAATCCATCAGAACAAGATATAGATACGTTAGCCCGTGCTTTGCGCAATGGTGAATTGGTGTCTATTCCTACAGAAACTGTATATGGATTAGGTGCAAATGGTCTAGATCCAGAGGCGATGGATAAAATCTATGCTGCCAAAGGACGGCCTTCTGATAATCCACTTATTTTGCATGTTCCTAATAGTGAAAGCATAAAACCTTTGGTAACAGAAATTTCTGCTACGGCGCAAGCCTTAATGGATACATTCTGGCCAGGGCCATTAACGATTACATTGCCTAAATCTGATTTAGTGCCAGATCGTGCAACAGGTGGTTTATCTCGTGTGGCGCTTCGGTGTCCTGATCATGAGGCATGTCGAGTATTATTAGAGCGTGCAGGCATACCTATAGCGGCACCTAGTGCCAATATTTCAGGGCGCCCAAGTCCAACTACTGCAGAAGATGTATATAATGATATGAATGGTCGCATTTCCTATATCTTAGATGCTGGTCCATGTACGATTGGTGTAGAGTCTACTGTTGTAGAAGTCCATGATGATAAGGTCATTATATTAAGACCTGGTGGAATTACAAAAGCACAGCTTGAACGTGTGGTGTCTACTGTTGAGTATGATACTGCGTTAGTTAATGCAACCACTATACCAAAGGCTCCTGGCATGAAGTATACGCATTATGCGCCTGATGCACCTATGACGGTTGTTGTAGGTAGTCCAGAAGGTGTAGCACACACTTTCAAAGAGCTTTCAGAAGGCATAGAAGGTCCCATAGGGTGTTTGGTAAGTCATGAAACGTATAACTTGATTAAAGAGGATGGACGATTTATGTGCCATTGTTTTGGCCATCATGGAGATGCGTTAGCATTGGGGCACGACTTTTATAAAAGTCTATTACATTTTAATGAAAATCATGTTACGCTAATCCTAGCAGAAGGTGTTGATGATGATGGTTTCGGTGTTGCCATTATGAATCGAATGGAAAAAGCATCGAGTCATCATATCATTTATAAGTAAATTTAATAGCATAAAGATGTCCACTGATAATAGAAAAATGTCTTTACATATTGGATAGATTTGCTATAATGTATAAAGTAATCACAAAATGTGATTGAGTAAGGATGTTATTATGAATATTTTATTTGTATGTACCGGTAACACTTGCCGCAGCCCTATGGCTGAAGGTATTACACGGGCCCTTGCAGCGGAGAAACATAAGGATGTTACAACTGTATCAGCTGGTTTATTTGCCGCTTATGGAGCAAAACCAACTGAACAAGCCGTAGTAGCTGTCCGTTCCATTGCAGATATTTCCAACCATGAATCGAGACCCTTAACGATGGAACTCGTAAATGCAGCAGATCTTATTCTTGGTATGACGAAAGATCACAAATCTGTACTACTTCGCCAATTCCCCTTTGAGGAAGGTAAAATTAAAACAATTTCCGAGTGGGGTGGTCTAGATGGTGATGTTACGGACCCATATGGATCTGACCAAACCGTATATAATCAATGTGCGGAACAAATTTATCACTTAGTAGAGGCCGGTCTTACATCAGTGCCTCAGAAGGCGTAGGAGATGAAATTATGAAAGTTGCAATCGGTTGTGATCATGGCGGATTAAATCTGAAGGAATCTGTTAAAGAAGTATTGAGTGCATTGGGACATGAAGTAGAGGATTTTGGTTGTTATTCAGCTGAGTCTTGCGACTATCCTGATATTGCAGTACCTGTAGCAAATGCAGTTGTATCTGGTCAAGCAGATCGCGGTATTTTGATTTGTGGTACAGGTATCGGTATCGGTATTGCAGCAAATAAGATAGCGGGCATTCGCGCTGCTCTTTGTCATGATACATTTTCTGCTCACGCATGTCGTGAACATAATGATGCGAACATCCTTACTATGGGTGAACGCGTTATTGGACCAGGCCTTGCTAACGATATTGTAACCATTTTTATGGAAACTGAGTTTGAAGGTGGACGTCATGCACGTCGTGTAGAGAAAATAAAAGCATTAGAGAAATAATACATCATTACTTTATAGATAGTTGTTCTATATGAGGAGGATACTCATGAGTTTCTTAGAAAAACAAGACCCTAATATTCAAGCTGTTATCAACCAAGAGTTAGCACGCCAACGCGATAAATTAGAAATGATTGCTTCTGAAAATTTTGTTTCTCAAGCTGTAATGGAAGCTCAAGGTAGCGTATTGACTAACAAATATGCAGAAGGGTATCCTGGTAAACGCTATTATGGCGGTTGTGAAAATGTTGATGTTATTGAAACATTGGCTATCGAACGTGCAAAACGCCTGTTCGGTGCAGAACATGCTAATGTACAACCTCACTCTGGTTCTCAAGCAAACTTTGGCGTGTATTTCGCATTATTACAACCAGGTGATACTATTGTGGGTATGAACTTGTCCCATGGCGGTCATTTGACTCATGGTTCTCCAGTTAACGTATCTGGTACATATTTCAATGTAGTACCTTATGGTGTAGATGCTGAAACACAACAAATCGACTACGATGAGTTCCGTAAAATTGTATTGGAAGCAAAACCTAAGTTGATTATCGCTGGTGGTAGTGCTTATAGCCGTCAAATCGACTTTAAGAAAATGGCTGAAGTGGCACACGAAGTAGATGCTATTTTCATGGTAGATATGGCTCACTTTGCTGGACTTGTAGCAGCTGGTTTACATCCAAACCCTGTGGAATATGCAGATATCGTTACTACAACAACTCATAAAACATTGCGTGGCCCTCGTGGTGGTATGATTCTTTGCAAAGAAAAGTATGCTAAAGCAATCGATAAAGCCATCTTCCCTGGCATCCAAGGTGGTCCTTTGATGCATGTTATCGCTGCTAAAGCTGTAGCATTTGGTGAAGCTTTACAACCTGAGTTCAAAGTGTATGCACAACAAGTTATCGACAATGCAAAAGCGTTGGCTGCAGCATTACAAGAAAAGGGCTTAACAATTGTTTCTGGCGGTACAGATACTCATGTTATGCTTGTAGATGTTCGTAATACTGGTTTAACTGGTAAAGAAGCTGAACACTTACTCGATGAAGTAGGTATTACATGTAATAAAAATACAATTCCATTTGATCCCGCTAGCCCATTTGTAACAAGTGGTATTCGCCTTGGTACGCCAGCTCTTACAACACGTGGTTTGCAAGTGAAAGATATGGAAGAAATTGCTGATATTATTGCAGTGGTTCTTAAAAATCCTGAGGATAAATCGGTCCATGAAGAAGCTAGTAAACGTGTTGCTGCACTTTGTGAAGCGTATCCATTGTACTAATCGATTGTACTAATATTAAATATATATTTATAGTCCTATAAGTTTATAGGTAGTGTAAAAGGGGTGTGCCATTGGCACATCCCTTTCAATATTTTTATGGCATGATTTTCTAATCTGTGATAGAGTAAATATAATAGTTAATCGCTAGAATGGGATATGTATATTGTTTTATAGGAGGACAGTCATGAAAGTTAATGTTATGACACATCCATTGATTCAACACAAAGTTACATTGATGCGTGACGTACAAACAGGCTCTAAAGATTTCAGAGAACTACTTGATGAAATTACTATGTTGATGGGGTATGAAATTACACGCAACTTACCACTTGAGGATGTGGATGTAGAAACACCACTAACTAAAATGACTGGCAAACGAATTGCAGGTAAAAAACTGGGTATTATCCCAATTCTTCGCGCTGGTCTAGGTATGGTAAATGGTATGCTTAGTTTAATTCCAACTGCAAAAGTTGGTCATATCGGTTTGTACCGTGACCCTGAAACTTTGAAACCAGTAGAATACTACTGTAAACTACCATCCGACGTAGGGGAACGCGACTTCATCGTAACTGATCCAATGCTTGCTACTGGTGGTAGTGCAGCCGCAGCAATTACATTGCTAAAAGAAAAAGGTGCTAAACATATTAAATTAATGTGCTTAGTAGCTGCTCCTGAAGGGGTAGAAGCAGTAAATAAAGAACATCCAGATGTTCCTATTTATGTAGCAGCACTTGATGAAAAGCTTAATGATCATGGTTACATCTTGCCTGGCTTAGGGGATGCAGGTGACCGTATCTTCGGTACAAAATAAAATACAATAAAACGACATATTAGAATATAATAAGGGGACATGACGACATATTATTAGATTTGAAATAATAACAAATTATCTAAGGCGTATGTCGTTTTCTCTTATTTAGGGTTGAATAAAAATTACATAAGGTATACAATACAAGTGTAAAAGTATTTTTTTATTTTAGGTGGGACGGATTTTGTTCACATGGGACGAAAAACGATTCATGTAATCTCAACGGGTAAAGGAGGGACCCGATGAACGAATTTCTAATGATATGTGAACGTATTGTTCCTGAAATTGTTAGCGTATTGAAGGAGCGATACAAAATACTAAACCACCTTGTTTATGAAGAGCCTATAGGCCGTAGAACATTAGCTACCGCAACGGATCTTCCAGAGCGAACCGTAAGAAGTCATATTGAGTTAATGCGTGCTAATGGTCTTGTAGACATTTATAAACCAGGGATTTTTCTCACTGATGAGGGACATGCAATTGTTCCAAAGTTACGAAATTTTTTAAATGAGCTAGATCGTATTAACGAGTTAGAACATCGATTGACTGAAGCACTTCATATCGATAGAGTTGTTATTACACCTACAGAAGGAACCTTGATGGTTAAAAAGTTAGGCTTTACAGCGGCAAAGTTATTGCAAGACCTATTGAAACCTAATGCAGTAGTAGCCATCAGTGGCGGTAGCACCATGGCAGCAATAGCTGAAGAAATACCTATCTTACCTTTCAATCCTACTGTGGTACCAGCCCGTGGTGGCGTTGGTGAAGTAGTGGAATACCAAGCTAATGTAATTGCTTCGGTGCTTGCTGAACGACTAAGTGGTTCCTATAAGATGCTCCATTTACCTGATGGACTTTCACAAGACTCATTACATATGCTCATGACTTGTGAACCACAAATTAAAGAAATTGGAGACCTCATTAGTAGGACTGACGTACTATTATTTGGTATTGGTACTGCAATGCGCATGGCGGATCAGCGCCATATTGCCGATGATGTGCGTAAGCAGTTGGTAGATAATCATGCGGTAGGTGAAGCACTTGGCCAATATTGTGACATTGAGGGTAAGTTAATTTATTCTACTAATAATATTGGTTTATCACTTCCCGATGTAGTAAAGGTTCCCAATGTTATTGCTGTAGCTGGCGGACAAGAAAAAGCGAGCGCTATTATAGGTGTGATGCGAGCTTGCCAGAAAGGGATACTTATCATTGATGAGCAAGCAGCCGAAGGTATGCGTCAATTGTTACAAATTTCTGCCTTATAGGCGAATTAGTAGTTATAAATTTTAGTTTGAATATGGTTAGAATTTTTGTTATTAGGAGGATCTAACAATGGCAGTAAAAGTTGGTATTAACGGTTTTGGTCGTATCGGTAAATGTGTAGTTCGCGCAGCGATTAATAATCCTGATGTGGATGTAGTGGCAATTAATGCAACTGGTGATAATGAAGGTACTGCATTATTGTTAAAATACGATTCCGTACACGGTACAATTCCTAATGAAGTAACATTTGATGAAGAAAATATCTATGTTGATGGTAAAAAAATCCGTGTATTCCATGACCGCGACGCTTCTAAATTACCTTGGTCTGAAGAAGGCGTAGAAATTGTTATGGAATGTACTGGTAAATACCGTGATGCAGAGGAAGCAAAGGTTCATTTGAATCAACCTACTGTAAAAAAAGTATTAATCTCTGCACCTGGTAAAAACGAAGACTTAACTATGGTTATGGGCGTTAACCAAGATATGTATGATCCTGCAAAACATCACATTATCTCTAATGCATCTTGTACAACAAATTGCTTGGCTCCATTTGCTAAAGTATTATGTGATGAATTCGGTATCAAACGCGGTATGATGACTACAATTCATTCCTACACAAATGACCAAAAAATTCTTGATGCACGTCATAAAGACCCTCGCCGTGCTCGTGCTGCAGCAATGTCTATCATTCCTACAACAACTGGTGCAGCGAAAGCTGTTGCTAAAGTATTGCCTCAATTAAAAGGTAAATTAGATGGTTTTGCATTGCGCGTTCCTACTCCAGACGTATCTGCTACAGATCTTGTTTGCGAACTTGAAAAACCGGCTACTAAAGAAGAAATCAACGAAGCATTTCGCAAAGCAGCAGCCGGTGAATTAAAAGGTATTCTTGGTGTATCTGATGTACCATTGGTATCCTGTGATTTCAGCTCTGATCCTCGTAGCTCCATTGTTGATGCTGATTTGACAATGGTTATGGATGGCAACATGGTAAAAGTTGTTTCTTGGTATGACAACGAATGGGGTTACTCCGAACGTCTTATCGACATGGCCGCATTTGTAGCAAGCAAAGGCTTATAATCAGGAGGCTTTGATGAAACAAACAATTGAAGGTTTACAAGTAGCTAATAAAATAGTATTTGTTCGTGTTGATTTTAATGTTCCTATGAAAGACGGTGTCATCACTGATGACACTCGTATTCGTAGTGCATTACCTACTATCAATTACTTAATCGAAAAAGGGGCAAAGGTTATCCTTGCTTCTCACTTTGGTCGTCCTAAGGGAGAACGCAAACCAGAAATGTCTTTGGCACCATGTGCTAAGCATTTATCTGACCTTATCAACAAGCCTGTAGCATTCGTAGATGACTGTATTGGTCCTAAAGTTGAAGAAGCTGTAAAAGCATTACAATCTGGTGATGTATTGATGCTTGAAAATTTGCGTTACCACAATGAAGAAACTAAAAATGACCCTGAGTTTGCTAAGCAATTGGCATCTCTTGCAGATGTTGCTATCAATGATGCGTTTGGTGTATCTCACCGTAATGCGGCATCTGTAGTCGGTATTGCTGATTATATCCCTATGGCAGCAGGTTTCTTGCTCAAAAAAGAAATTGACGCATTAAGTGCAGCTATAGTACATCCCAAAACACCTATGGCAGCTATTATTGGTGGCGCGAAAGTTACAGATAAAATCTCCGTTATTTCTAACTTATTGCCTAAAGTTGATGTAATGATCATCGGCGGTGGTATGGCTAATGCGTTCATTAAAGCGCAAGGTTGCAATATTGGTAGCTCCTTATTTGAAGAAGGTCAAGAAGTTATCGCTACAGACCTTGTTATGGAAGCTCGTGTAGCAGGTGCTAAATTACTAACACCTATTGATGCTGTAGTAGCAGATGCTTTCAGCAACGATGCTAATACTAAAATCGCTGATGTTGATCAAATCGAAGATGGCTGGATGATATTAGATATTGGGCCTAAAACCCGCGAACTTTATGTAGAAGCATTGGCGCCAATGAAGACTATTATTTGGAATGGTCCTATGGGCGTATTTGAAATGGAAAACTTTGCAGCTGGTACAAATGCAGTAGCGAAAGCTGTAGCTGAATCTGATGCGATGACTATCGTTGGTGGTGGCGACTCTGTAGCAGCCATTGAAAAAAGTGGTTTAGCAGATAAAATTAGCCACATCTCCACAGGTGGCGGTGCATCTTTAGAATTCTTAGAAGGCAAAATCCTACCGGGTATTGCTGCATTGTCCGAGGCATAATATGAGAAAACCCATTATTGCAGGGAATTGGAAAATGAATGGCACCATTGCATCTGGATCAATTCTGATCGAAGCGTTTAACGGCGTGTTACAAGATATGGAATTGTCCTGTGATGTAGTTGTATGTCCGCCTTTTACAGCTATCGAACGTGCTGTAGTATTGACGAAAAATACAGCTATTGAAGTAGGTGCACAAACTATGGATTATCATGATGCTGGTGCGTTTACTGGTGAGATTTCACCACTTATGCTTACAGAAGTAGGCGTTAATTATGTAATCATCGGTCACTCTGAGCGCCGTGAATATTATGGCGAAACAGATGAGACCGTTAATGCAAAAATTAAAAGTGCATTTCATCATAATTTGAATCCTATTGTCTGTGTTGGTGAAAGTTTAGAACATCGTGAAACGGGTCATACACTTGATTGGATTACGTCTCAACTAAAAGGGGCTTTGGCTGATATTCCGAAAGAACAAGTCAGTCAATTAATCATTGCGTACGAACCAATTTGGGCTATCGGTACGGGCAAGACAGCAACGGCTGATCAAGCTGAAGAGGTATGCAAAGAAATCCGCAATTACATTCGATCTTTATATGATAATGAAACTGCCGATGCAGTACGCATCCAGTATGGTGGTAGCGTTAAATCAGAAAATGCACTAGAAATCCTTGGAGAGCCTAATATTGACGGTGCTCTCGTAGGTGGTGCATCACTTGTGGTCGATGAATTTATTGATATTATTAAAGCTGCAAACCAAGTAAGCGCTTAATATGAGGTTACAAATGGCTAAATTAGAGGCTCCCGTAATGCTAGTCATCCTAGATGGCTTTGGCTTGGGGGATAAATCAGACACAACCAATGCTGTAGTACAGGCGAAGCCGCTCTGTTTTAATCGATTATGGGATATGTATCCACATACAACATTAGAAGCATCAGGGCTTGCGGTAGGCCTTCCAGAAGGTCAAATGGGAAATTCTGAAGTTGGCCATTTAAATCTTGGCTCTGGTCGCATAGTGTATCAAGATTTGACTCGTATTACTAAAGATGTCGAGTCTGGTGAGTTTTATAATCGCCCTGTTATGAAGGAACTATACGAAGTAGCTAAGAAGCAAAGCTTACATCTTATAGGCCTAGTTTCAGATGGCAATGTGCATTGCTCCTTAGATCATATTAAGGCAGTCATCAAGGGGGCTCATGATAATGGAATCGAGCATGTGTATGTCCATGCTTTGCTCGATGGTCGTGATGTAGCTCCACAATGTGCACAAGGCTATTTAAAGGACTTAGAAACGTATATGGCTGATCTAAATTGTGGCAAAATTGCTACAGTTAGTGGCCGCTATTATGCAATGGACCGTGATAATCGTTGGGACCGCGTTGAATTGGCATATAATGCCATTGTGCATGGTCAAGGTGAAATAGCTACATCTGCATGTGAAGCGGTGCAACAGTCCTATGATAGAGATGCGACAGACGAATTTGTACTTCCTACGGTGATTGATGCTACAGGGACTATCAAAGATGGAGATGCGGTTATATTCTGTAATTTCCGCCCAGACCGTGGTCGTGAACTTACAAAGGCACTAGTGTTACCTGATTTTGATGGTTTTAAACGGAAGCCACTATCTATATATATGGCAACTATGACAAAATACGAGGATGGTTTGCCCGTACATATTGTGTATGAAAAGGATACATTATCTGAAACATTAGGTGAAGTTCTAAGTGCAGGCGGTTATCGCCAATTGCGCATCGCAGAAACAGAAAAGTATGCTCATGTTACATATTTCTTCAATGGCGGTGAAGAGGAACCCTTTGAAGGTGAGGATCGCATTCTCGTAAAATCCCCTCAAGTGGCGACCTATGATTTACAACCAGAAATGAGTGCTTATGAAGTGACCGATAAGGTTGTACAAGCGATACAAGATGAAACATATGACATGATTATCTTGAATTTTGCAAATCCAGATATGGTTGGTCATACTGGTAGCTTTGAAGCTGCCGTTAAAGCGGTTCAAGCAGTAGATACTTGTTTAGGTCGTATCGTGGAGGCTATTCGTAGCAAGAAAGGTCATCTGTTAGTTACAGCAGATCATGGTAATGCAGAGCTTATGGTTAATCATGAAACAGGTAAGGTACATACGGCACATACAACGAACTTGGTTCCTTTAATTTTAATGAGCGACAGTTTAAAAACAGCTACATTAGAAGCTGGTAAATTATGTGACATTGCTCCTACATTATTAGACTTAGCTGGGATACAACAACCAAAAGCTATGACAGGTCATAGCTTGGTACATAAAGCATAATATGGAGCTTTCACTATATTAGTAGTTAATTAGAGTTATAAGCCTATAAGGTTTAGCTCAATATATATATAATGGCTGTCAGATGGCAGTTATTCCATTAGATTATATGAGGTGAAGAAATGGCAGTAATTGAACAAGTCATTGCAAGAGAGATTTTAGATTCCCGCGGTAATCCAACAGTTGAAGTTGAAGTATGTTTAGAAGATGGCACTATTGCTACAGCAGCTGTTCCATCTGGTGCATCCACAGGTATGTTTGAAGCCGTAGAATTACGGGATGGAGATAAATCCCGTTATTCCGGTAAAGGTGTTTTAAAAGCTATCGATAATGTAAATGCTAAAATCGGTCCTGCACTTATCGGTTATGATGCGACAGAACAAGTGGCAATCGATAACTTAATGTTGCAATTGGATGGTACCGATAATAAATCTAACCTTGGTGCAAATGCAATCCTTGGTGTATCCATGGCAGTAGCTCGTGCTGCAGCTGAATCTTTGGACTTGCCATTATTTGTATACCTTGGTGGCTTTAATGCAAAAGAGTTGCCAGTTCCTATGATGAACATCTTGAACGGTGGCGCACATGCTGATAATAACGTAGACATTCAAGAATTTATGATCATGCCTGTAGGCGCTAAATCTTTTGCAGAAGCTCTTCGTAGCTGTGCAGAAGTATACCATACATTGAAATCCGTACTTCACAATAAAGGCCTTAGTACTGCAGTAGGTGATGAAGGTGGTTTCGCACCTAACTTATCATCTAATGAAGAAGCATTAGAAGTAATCTGTGAAGCTATTAAAGCTGCTGGTTATGAACCAGGAAAAGATTTCAAATTGGCACTTGATTCTGCATCTTCTGAATTCTACGAAGGTGGTAAATATAACCTTGCTGGGGAAGGTAAAGTTAAAACAGCAGCTGAAATGGTAGATTTTTACGAATACCTAGTAGGCAAATATCCAATCATATCCATCGAAGATGGCCTTGCAGAAGAAGATTGGGAAGGCTGGAAATTGTTGACAGACCGCCTTGGTGACCGCGTACAACTTGTTGGTGATGATTTATTTGTAACTAACACAAAACGTTTGGCTCGTGGTATTGAGCTTGGTGTAGGTAATTCCATTCTTGTAAAAGTTAACCAAATCGGTACTCTCACTGAAGCTTTCGATGCTATGGAACTTGCTAAACGTGCTGGTTACACTTGCGTAGTATCTCACCGCTCTGGTGAAACTGAAGATACATTCATTGCTGATATTGCTGTAGCTGTAAATGCTGGTCAAATTAAGACTGGTGCACCGGCTCGTTCTGAACGTGTAGCAAAATATAATCAATTACTTCGCATTGAAGAAATGTTATACGAAACAGCTCAATATAAAGGTAATGACGTTTTTTATAACTTAAAATAAGATACGTTATATCTAATAGTCCAATAAGGGCGCCCTTTGGGGCGCCTTTTTTGTATGTCTAAAAAAAGAAAAGTTTTCGCTTCGTGGATTTTTAAAAATAAAAGAGGGATTTAGAGGCTGATGTCGAAACCTATAACGCCATACGCTAGTGTGAGGTAAAAACATACCGCAAGGTATTGGAGGTGACCATGTATGTAGACGTAACATTAGACGATATTATCTTGTATGCCTTAGAACACCATGTAAGTGATATCCACTTTGATCCCGTTGAAAGTGGTGCTCATGTTCGGTTGCGACAAGATGGACTGCTGCAACATTACATGACTGTATCATTTGAAGAAGCTGAACTCATTATCAACCGTATTAAGGTTTGTAGCTCTCTAGATATTAGCGAGAAGCGTTTACCACAAGATGGGCGTTGGTCTTGGAGTCATAAAAATAAGTCTGTAACGATGCGTGTATCTACATTGCCTAGCCTATACGGAGAAACCTTAGTATGTCGCCTTATGGGAAATGAAGGGAGTCATAAAGACTTAAAAGAATTAGGCATGCAGCCGGATATCTTTGAGCACATTGAACAATTATTAAAACGTCCTTATGGATTATTACTTATCTGTGGACCTACAGGCAGTGGTAAGACAGCTACTTTATATGCCATGCTTCGCATGTTAAATTTAGACGAAACTAAGCTTATCTGTCTTGAAGATCCTGTAGAAGCCGAAATCAAAGGGGCTATACAAATTGGTATTAATGAAAAGATTGGATTTACCTTTGCCAAAGGTCTTCGCTCTGTATTACGGCAAGATCCAGATACGATTATGATTGGTGAAATTAGGGATAAGGAGACCGCAGAGTTAGCCGTTAAGTCTGCTTTAACGGGGCATCGCGTATTATCTACTATACATACCAATACAGCTATAGGCGTTGTAACGCGACTCATGGATATGGGCGTAGAGCCGTACTTAATACGGGCTACTTTAATGGGGGCTATTGCACAACGGCTAGTACGAAAATTCGATGGTACATCATATCAGGGACGGACTGCTCTATTTGAATACTTAGAAATACCAGCTAATTCAGCTCATTGGGACGAATTAGAAACACATTTATTATTGTCATTAGAAGAGTCTGCTCGTAAGGCCGTATCTCAGCATGTTACATCTATAGAGGAGGTGCATCGTTGTGGACTCATGCTGTAAGAGTGAAAGTTTAGAAACTATTGTAGAAAATGCAATACAACTATCATCAACAGATATTCATCTACAATGTGGTCAGCCTATCTATTTGCGACATGGTGATGGATTAAGGGCTACTTCCTTTATGTGTACTACAGAATTAATCGAGGATATATTGCGTCGTTGCGGTATAGCATCCTATGAGTGGCAGTCTCTTGATGAGGCTTGTTCCTGTTGTGGTGTGCGTATCCGTGTTCATCTATATCGAGCTAATCAGACCATATGTGGTACATTGCGATTACTTTGTCATCAGCAACTTAAGTTAGATGATAATAGTGAAGGTCAGTTATTACAAAAGCTATGTGAAGCACATGATGGTCTATTGCTTGTTTGTGGCCCTACAGGCAGTGGTAAAAGTTTTACCTTAGCTTGTTGTATTGATTATATAAATCAGACTATGGAGCGTCACATTATTACCTTAGAAGACCCTATCGAATTTGAGTTTGTATCTAAAAAGTCTTTAATACATCAACGACAATTAGGTGCTGATATTAATACTATGTCAGATGGTATTCGAGATGCTTTACGAGAGGATCCGGATGTCATTATGGTAGGCGAACTTCGAGATCGTGAAACCCTTGAAGCGGCACTTCATGCGGCAGAGACTGGTCACCTTGTAATGGCAACTATGCATACACAGCGTGCAGTGATGGCGGTTCACCGCATGATTTCTCTATTTCCTGGGGAGCAACAAGAAGAGATACGCAATCAAATATCTCAAGTGTTACGGGCCGTTATATGTCAGCGTTTACTTCGATGGAATAAAAAGTTCATTACTATTCGTGATATTTTGCTAAATACCCATGCAGTAGCAAATTTGATACGGACCCGTAAGGAACCACAAATCATATCTATTCAAGAAACGCAACTACCGATGAAAACATTAGAAATGGCTGTGCGAGATGTAAAGGCACAATATGGAGCCCAACAACAATTGCATACCTTGCTTGATCAACAATTATCGTAGGTGAATATATGGAGGCTTATGAATATGTCGTAAAAAATAATCAAAATGAAACAGAAAAAGGTTTGATGTGGGGGGATTCAGAACAAGAAATTGCAATACGGTTAAAACGAGATGGTTATAGAATTTATAGGATATCGTTGCAGGATGAAAGAAAGAAACATAAATGGAATCATACTATGGTGGTAGATGTGACTTATCAATTAGGTCTACTCATTGAATCTGGTGTTCCGTTACGGCGAGCCTTACAGTTGCTCTGCCAGGGGAAACGAGGACTACTCTATACAGCTTTATATGAATCCATAGAGCGTGGTCAGACTTTATCACAGGCTTTACGAAGTGAAGGATGTCCTCCTATTGCTTTGGCTTTACTAGAAAGTGGTGAAGCAGCGGGCACCTTGGGTGAGAGTTTACAATATATATCCCGTCACTATGATTGGGAGAGGCAGCTGAAACAAAAGGTTATGAGTGCTATTTCCTACCCTTTATTTCTTCTTTTAATGATGAATATATTTTTTCTAGTTACCATTTTGTTTATTATTCCTTCGTTTGAACAGGTATTTACCACTATGCATATTACATTACCTTTGATGACGCGAGCTCTTTTTGCATTAGGACAAGGGTTAAAATCGCATCCTCTAATGGTAATAGCTATACATTGTGTTGTAATAGGTTCCTTAGCATTTGCTTATAAACAGCATAGTATAAAGTGTAAAGTACATCGTTGGCTTTGGCTGTTGGCTCACCGATACCAATGGAGTACTTGTGTGTATTATACAAGTATGTTAAAAGTTTGGGCTCTCTTATTAGATTCTGGTATTTCTATCATTCACACCATGAATATCACGCGCCCTTTGTGGGGGAATATATATGGTGTTGAATGTAGTAAACAAGTGGAAGCAAGATTATTATCAGGACACTCACTGGAAGAAAGCTTACGTAGTGGTCAAATAGGAAACGCTTTTATATGGCAAATGGTGTCCATTGGAGAAGAGAGTGGTGAATTAGTAAAAATGTTAAACCACTGTGGCTACTACTATGAATCTATACTTTCAAAATATATTGCTCGTTTAGAACGATTATTGGAACCAATTTTACTAACCATAATGGGAATCGGTGTTGCCGTATTAGTTGTATCTGTTATGTACCCCTTATTTACGTCCATTGCCAACTTAGGAGGACAATAGACAATGTTATTACTTAACTATTAAAAGGAGAATATTATGAAGTCTGTTATGCATATGATTCATGGAGTGAATCATCGATTAGAAATGTGCGGTCAATGGGTCGTAGATCGACTACATATTTCTCGTGTTCGAGAAGGGTTTAAAAAATCGAGAAAAGGCGGATTTACTCTCGTTGAGTTAATGGTTGTAGTAGCGGTTATCGCTATATTAGCGGCTATTGCGATGCCACAATTCTTATCTGCAGCGGATAAAGCTCGAAACGCTAAAGAAACAGCAGATATTCAAATTATTAAAAATGCCACTCAATTGTATATGATTGATAAGAATGTCGACACACCTCCAACAGTAGAAAATCTATATAAGGAAGGATATCTTACTGAACATGTTAAGACTGCAAAAGGAAAAGAATACACTATTACTTATGAAGTTGTCAGTGGTGGGACTTCAAAATCTGTTGTTGTTAAAGCACCTAATGAGCCTTAATTAACTTGTATAGATTATGAATTACATACGTTAGTTATATGAAAGGACAAGGTATGAAAGGGACCAATTATGTGATAGGACTTTTTGTATATATAGCATCTATATTGCTACCTGTTATAGTTTCATCAAAAGCAATATCTTATACTCACATTGCTTTGTATGCTGTGTTTTCACTCATCATCATAGCAGGTGCTACCATCGATATGCATTACTATATATTGCCTGATGAAGGGGCATTAGTTCTTGTAATAGGTGGCATTATATATAGCTATATAAATGATCAATCTATGTTAGTAACCTTATTAAGTGTTATCAGCGTAGGTACTATTACATATGGACTTCGTTTGATTAGCCATAAAGGCTTTGGCATAGGCGATATTAAATGGTTTTCTGCTATTGCAATATGGCTCACTCCATGGGAAATTATATGTTTCTTTTACGTAACTTTTTGTGTTGGTTCTCTCTATCTCTTACTCACCGGTTATCGTAATCGATATATCCCATTTGGTCCCTTTCTATGCTTTGGCGGATGGTGTGCCTTACATGGTGGTTCCTATATGGAGGTGCTTTATCAATGGTTAAGGTGCAACTTATAAATCGTCAAAGTGGATCTTTATTGGCGGAATGGATTATTACTATTGGTTTAATCTTATTGCTCATTTCTATTGCCTTACCTATTGTGACAACACCTAGTCGTTATACTTTAAATGGTGCTACGCAAGAGGTGGCGTATATGCTCAAGAAAGTTCAACTGTGGTCTATGTTAGGGCATAAATCTAATGGTAAAGGGAGAATGCTTTTTATTTTAAATAAGGACAGTTATACCTTAGAGGAAGATGTTAATCATCATACGGTAAACATATTATTACCGCAAAATATTGAGAATGAACGGTCTATGACAATTATTTCTTTTTCAGCCTTAGGCTTACCTTATGATGGGACAGAAATTATTTTGAAAGATCGTGAAAGTGGTGAGAAAAATCGTATATGGATATCTGTACAAACGGGGCGAATTAGATGGGAAGAAGTGCACTGAAGGATTTATGTATGGTGACGCTTTAATATCAGCCGCTATAATCATGTTCATTTTACCGATTATATTATCTATATTTTGGATGGCTACTCTTACGGTATATAAGGCGTATTATTGGGATCATATATTGCAAGATACCATAACGTATTTAGAAGTGGCTAAAGCTTCTTATTATAAGAATGGAAGAATAGAAACTGGTGTATATAATTCTCAATTTACAATGAGTCCCAGTGAAAAAATTACCTATAAAACACATATAAAGCCTGTAGTGATAGAAGGTGTATCTTTACAACGATTAACAGTAGATGCCATCGACAATCAATCTGTTGTCTATTCTCTATCAGTTGATTTGGAGGGGATACATTGAAGGGCGAGGATATAGAAACGGTAATTGGGAAGAATAAAGAATACAAGCAGAATCCCATAACAGATAGAAATAAAAATAGAAATGATATGGGTTTTATTTTGTATTCTACGCTTATTAGTATGATGATTTCTATCATAGTCCTTACCTTATTGTTAGGTATCCTATTCTATGCAGTTATGTGGGATGCTAAATTACTTGATAGTGTAGCTATGATGGAGGATGGTCGATATACACGGCGTATGGTTGTGGCTCATATGATATGGAATCCTGTGAAGGTTACTGTAGAAGATCGTAATACAAGTTTATATATTCACGATACAAAGCGCACAACCTTAACTGTACAACGTCATGCATTATACAGAAAATTAACGGATGGTAGCTTGCAACCTGTCAGTGGTAGTCGAATTGTAGGAACTACAGATAAAAGAAATGTGGGCTATACCCAAGAATACCCTTTTAGTGTAGATACTAATGGGACCGTGTATTTACGTTGGTATATTAATAATCGTTTTGTTAATGATAGAAAATACACAAGTGGTTATGGAGGATTATCCATATATGAGGTCTCTGTTGGACAAAGTGCTATTTATGATTGGTATACAAGTAAAGAGGAGACAGATTATGAACGTAGGAGCCCATAACGCGGGCTTTATCACTTATATAGCGATACTTACAATGTCCTTTTTATTATTATTAGCTTTTATGGGGCTGCGGATAGGACAAATATGTGAAAGTAATGTGGTAGACGAATTGCATTTGGAAGAGGCTCATTACGCGGCACAGAAAGGTGTTCATTGGTTTGTGGGCTATTGTAAATTAGGAAATGTATGGGACTTTCAAAATAAATTAGTTGTGATAGATGATGAAAATGTAGAGATTACTATTGAAGCAGACCAATCAACAGATAATCCGCGACATATTATGAGTTATGGAAAATTGAAAAATAGTGAAATCGTGAGTCGTGTACATATGTATGTGACCGTAGATAAAGAAAAACATATGCATGTTATAAAGGTAAAACCTTATTGAGGTGATTCTATGAAACGAAAAAAGAGAATACATTCTGGAGTATGTATAACTGATGAACATATTGTATGTGTTACCGCTCATATAGAAAATAAAACAATGGTCATTACTGATGCGTTAGAAATGAAGCGTACAGGACCTATTGATGAAGACGTTACAAAATTTATAGAAACGTATAATTTAGATGAAGGGGCTTATAGTATTGTTGCTAATATTGATACACAAATGCATGTAGCACCTTATGATCCTCATGATTTTGATATGAAGGAGTTTATAAAGTGGAATATAGAGGACTACTTTAGTTTTGAGGGGGATAGTTTCCAAATGGATGCTTGTCGCCGGGAATATCCACGACACAATTATCATATGTTTATGGTGGCTGTAGATCGGCATTCACTAGAGCTTTTGAAGCAAGGTATACGAGATACTTATGCACCCGTTGATGTTATTGATTTTTGGCCTATTCCTATTTGTTATTGCTTGATGCGGCGCAGCGGTACTGTAACAGGTGTTGTGGAAGAAGGCGCCATGCATTTATGGCTTTGGTGGAATGATATATGCATTCAAGAGTGTATTGTACCTATTACTAGTAGCGATGTAGCTGAAGCTATGGATAAGTTAGAAGTGAGATTACAAGACTTTGGTATAGATGAGATACAGGGAATTCGGATGTATGGGTTAGAATCTATAACAAATGAAGAACGGACAGATATGGAAGGTATAATTTCCATGTATGGAGAAACTGAATATATTCCATTATTATTTTTAGGTCGTGGTCGTAATCGTTGCAAGCAAGGACAATTAGATTGGGACATGGCTATCGGTATGGCAGCAAGGGGGCTTAAATGGATTGGATTGGGCTGGTAAGGACAGATGTATTAATTTAATGCCTCGCTCGTTACGATGGCATAGTTTATGGCATACCTATCGATACCTTCTTTATGGGATAAGTCTTATATACATTATAGTAGGGCTTGTTACTATATATAGTTGTTGGTCAAGCTATCGTAGCTATGAAAATCGAAAGATAGACTTTGTGCGATTGCAAGCAAATGCTCAGTATCAAGAAATACATCAACAATATGGTGAATTAATGGAAATAAGAAATAAAATAATAAAGAATAAAATCCTTAAGAATCAAACAGATATATTACCCAATACAATGGTCCTTTATATTCTTGATGCCGCTATGTCAGAACATATTAGTCTACAGCATCTTAGCATTAAGGATGGGCGTATCAGTATAGATGGTATAGGTACGAGTGACGAAATGTGTCGTAAATTTATTGCTATTCTCCAACAAAAATTACTAGGGATGGAGTGTCATGGAACAGTTAAAGCAGATAAAGGTGTTTATACATTCCATATGGACGGATCTAAAAGAGAGCACAACGTATCAGGTCGAGAGAATATTAACGGGCCTAGTGTTGTGGGGGATGCTCATTAGCCTTTCTATGTATGGGCATATTTATTTTGAAGACAAAAATAATAGCTTAAAAAATCAACAAGATAATTATAATATACAAATGAATGCTGAGTCAGATTATATAGTGTCTAATGAAGCAAAACTATTAGAATCTTTTACACGGAACAAGACATCTAATACGAGTTCTAATACAAATATTTTTGATTCCTTGCAAGGAGAACCATTAATGATTGTCAGTACTGATGAGCATGAAGGTATACTAGAATTAACAGTATTAGGTAGTACAGAGCGTATGATTAACTGGATAAATACTGTTGAAGAAAAGGATCCTTCACGCCGTATAGAAATAGAAGATATAGAACGTAAAGGTAATGTAGTTTATGTGCATTGTGCAATTAAATCGATTATAAAACCTTAATGAAAATCGGGTGTACTGTATAGAGACAGATTATAGATTTTATGTCTATAGTCTGTCTTTGTTTTTGGACCATTTTATAGTACAATGAAGGATATGTAATGATAAGGGGCACATAATAGATGATAATAAAACGGAATATTATGCTCATCGGTTCTATGGGAAGTGGCAAAAGTCACTTTGGACGGAACCTTGCAGAACGCAAGGGTTGGCAATTTGTAGATACCGATCGCGTATTAGAAAGTCGTTTTGGGTTGCCCATTGCTGAGATTTTTAAAAAGATAGGAGAAAAAGCATTCCGCCGCGCCGAAATGGATGTACTAAAAAAGGTTTGCTTATACCATGAAGCAGTGATTTCTGTGGGTGGGAATTTTCCTATTGAACATCGCACCTTAAAGGTATTAAAAAAATATTCCTATATTATTGGTATCCGAGCTGCACAATTCCGTATTGTCAGTCGTGTGAATCGCCGTGTTGGGAAACGGCCTACCATGGACTATAGTAATGTGAATGCCTTTGTACATGCTATGATACAATCGTGGAAGCCCGTGTATAAGCAGTGCGATTTTGTACTAGATACAACAAATGGCCGGACCTATGATTTTATACAGCGTATTGAGGATGAATTAGATGCCTCAGATGTGCAATTTAAAGCAAGACGTCAACCCAATGATATAAACGATGTAGATGCTAAAGAAGCATCTGAAGATATACAATTTAATAATCAACAAAGTAGGAAAAAAGAGATTTCTGAAGCAGTATCAAAAAGAGCAATGTCTAATAAAATTCGTTATGATAAACGGTATAAACAAAAGACTTCTAATCAAACGAATAAAAAAGGTAAGGCACATAGTATATCCAAACAACGTACACCACAAGGGGGTAATGGATATGAGAAGAATCGCAATACTAACAAGCGGCGGAGACGCACCTGGAATGAATGCCGCCATAAGAGCGCTAACTAGAAAAGCTATACATGAAGGTTTTGAAATATTTGGTATTGAACGTGGCTATTTAGGTATCATTGAGGAAAAGATATTTCCCTTATCGAATCGAGACGTTGGTGGCATCATAACACAAGGTGGTACGATGCTGAAAACGGCACGCTTTCCAGAATTTCAGAATGAAGAAATTCAACGCAAAGCTTATGATATTTTGAAAACTTATGACATTGACCATTTGGTTGTTATCGGTGGTGATGGCTCCATGCGTGGTGCTACAAGTTTATCTAAACTTGGTATGTCTACTATGACCATTCCATGTACGATAGATAATGACATGGGTGGTACACAATATACGATAGGCTATGATACGGCTCTTAATACGGTAGTTGATGCGGTTGGGCGTATTCGTGATACATCAAACTCCCATGAACGTGTAGCTATTGTGGAGGTTATGGGGCGCAAAGCTGGACATATTGCATTAAAGGCAGGCCTAGCTTGTGGGGCAGAAATAGTTTTGGTTCCTGAAAATCCCATGCCTTTACATGCGGTTTGTCGTCATTTAAAGGAAACACAAATTCGGGGTAAAGAATATAGTGTTATCCTCGTTGCAGAAGGTGCCTATAACAGCGGTGAGGTGAAAGCTTTTATCAAGGAGCATACAGAATTTGATCCTAGCCTAACTGTGTTAGGCTACTTACAACGTGGCGGTGGTCCATCGGCATTTGATGCTATTTTAGCGGCTCGCATGAGTGAAGTCTGTATTAATTTATTGATGAGTGGTGTCGCTAACCGATTAGTAGGTTATATAGATGGTCATATCCGTGCACTATCTTATGAAGAGGCAGAATGTCTTGAATTTCCAATCGATGAGAAGGATTATAGATTATTGTCAATATTGAGTAGTTAATGGCCCGTAAGGGCCATTTTTTATATATCATAATTTATTCATTAATGAAATTATATTGCGTAAAAGCAATTGGTGCTGTATAATTTAAAAATACTATATGTGTTGATATAGAATAAATGTCTTTTTAATATATCTTCATCTTAAAAAAAGGAGATCATAATGAAAGAGTTCTTACAAAAGCATCGTAAACGTATAGTAACAGGTGCTGTTGTTCTTTGTGTTCTTGGTGGCGGCACATATTACTACATGGATAGTCTAAATGCAAATCAAGCACAAACGTTATATACTACTGGCAAGGTTGAAAAGGGTGATGTAAAAACTAGTATCAGTGCCACAGGTACTATTAACCCTGTAAATTATGTAGATGTTTCTACAAATGTTGCTGGTAAACTTGAAAAAGTTTTAGTTAAAGAGAATGATCAAGTTACGGCCGGTCAAGTTATCGCTTATATTGATACACGTCAATTACAAGCATCTGTTGATGATGCTCGTGCAGCGTTAGCCAAAGCAGAACTTGATATGAATCGTTATAAATCCTTGGCGGCTCAAGATGCTATTGCACAACAAACATATGATGATTCTGTAACATCTTATGAACGTGCTAAATCTACTTATGAACGTGCTGCCGCAGATTTAAGTGATGCTACTATTACAGCTCCAATGTCTGGGACTGTTGTTGGTACACCGCTAAAAGCCGGTCAAACTATTAGTACTGGTATTTCCACACAAATGATCATTGCTACCATTGCAGATTTAAAAAATTTAGAGATTTATCTTACTGTAGACGAAACCGATATTGGCAATATCAAACAAGGTGCAAAGGTAGAGTTTACTGTAGATTCTAAGCCAGGTGAAACTTTCACCGGTTACGTTTCTGAAATTGCAAAAGGTACAAAAGGTAATATGGGAACAACAAGTAGTAGCGTTGTGTACTATACTGTTAAGGTTCAAATTCCTGAAAATATTGCAGGTAATTTCTTACCAACTATGACGGCTCGTGCCACAATCTTTGGTGAAGATATTAAAAATACATTGGTAGTTCCTCTTACTGCTGTACGTACGGACAAACAAGGTGAGTATGTATATGTTATAAAAGATGGTCAACCAGTACGAACCGCTGTCTCTACAGGTGTAACTGGGGATACTAATGTTCAAATCTTAAAAGGTTTATCTGAAGGTGATGAAATTATCGTAAGCGGTGATGTGAATGCACCAAAAAATAATGTAGCTGGACCATTCTAAGGGTAGGTGCTTATGAACCAAACAGTAATTGACATACAAGGAATTACAAAAACCTATGTGAATGGCAAATTATCAGTACCTGTTCTACATGGCATTGATTTAGTTGTCAATAAGGGTGAATTTGTATCCATTATGGGACCATCTGGCTCAGGTAAATCAACCTTTATGAATATTCTTGGATGTTTGGACCGACCTACAACTGGTTCTTATCGACTCAATGGAAACGAGGTTGCTACCTTATCTGATGATGAGCTTGCGTATGTGCGTAATAAACAGATCGGTTTTGTATTTCAAAGCTTTAATTTGTTGACAAAATTGACAGCCCTAGAAAATGTAGCGCTTCCTATGATTTATGCCGGTGTAAATAAAAAGATGCGCATTGAACGGGCCACTCAATTATTACAGTCTGTCGGCTTGGGCGAGCGTATGGACCATTTGCCATCCGAGTTGTCTGGTGGGCAACGTCAACGTGTGGCGATTGCTCGTGCATTGGCAAATAATCCTGCTATTATCATGGCTGATGAACCGACAGGGAATCTTGACTCTAAGTCAACCATCGATGTTATGAACATCTTTCGAGGCCTTCATAATGAAGGCCGTACGATTCTTCTAGTTACACATGAACCGGATATTGCTACGTACGCGAGTCGTAATGTAGTCTTGAAAGATGGGATAATCGTAGAGGATTCGATCAATTCTAATATGACTCCTATAAAGGAGGTGCCTAATGTATAAAGAAAGTTTTCTAATGGCATGGGCTTCCTTGATTGCTAATAAATTGCGCTCCCTCTTGACCATGTTAGGTATCATTATCGGTGTAGCAGCTGTTATTGCCTTGGTATCTATCGGTAATGGGGTGAAGCAAGATATTGAGAATTCTATTTCTAGCTTAGGCTCTAACTTGTTGGTAGTTCTGCCAGGGGCGCCGCGGACGCCAGGTGCTAGATCTTCGCAGGGGTCCATGAAATCGTTGAAAATATCTGACTATGAAGCTATTGCTAAGTTAGAAGGTGTAAAAGCCGCCAGTCCTATGACAAATGGCTCTTATGTGGTGATTTATCAAAATAAAAACTGGACTACATCTGTTGCGGGGGTTAATTCTAACTTTCAGGACGTAAATAATTGGACTATGACATCTGGTCGATTTTTCTCCGATAAAAATGTTCAGAACCGAGAACGTGTAGCGGTTGTGGGACAAACGGTAGTAAAAAATTTGTTTGCTGATGAAGATCCTGTAGGCAAGGAAATCCGTGTTAAAAATATTCCATTCCGTGTCATTGGTGTTCTCAAAAGTAAAGGGAACGGAACCATGGGTAATGACCAAGACGATACGGTGTTAATTCCATATACAACATCAATGGAGCGCGTAGAGGGCATTGACTATCTTCGCAGGGTGTATGTTGTGGCTAAGGATGATGGGGGCATTGACCGTTTGCAGGCAGATATAGAGAATTTGTTGCGTGTTCGTCATAATATAAAAGATACAAATTTGGATGATTTTAATATTCAAAATATGAAATCTATTATGGAAACAGTGGCTCAGACGACGGGAACATTTACGTTATTCCTAGGGGCTGTAGCTGCGATTTCACTCGTTGTAGGTGGTATTGGTATTATGAACATCATGCTTGTATCTGTAACGGAACGGACTCGAGAAATTGGCGTGCGTAAAGCTTTGGGGGCTACGTATAGCGTAATTGTTACACAATTCTTAATAGAAGCTGTTGTAATAAGTTTGATGGGGGGCTTTATTGGTATTGCTTTCGGTATAGGAGCCTCAAAAGTAATCGGAATGGTATCTGGAATGAGTACAATTGTATCTGTTCCAACAATCATAATGTCCTTTGCCTTTTCCATGGCTATTGGTTTGATTTTTGGTATATACCCAGCCCGTAAAGCGGCTAAGCTCAATCCAATCGATGCATTGCATTATGAATAGTTTTGAATTTATAAATGTGTTTTCTTAAGAACATACCATATAATTAGATAGAGTTATTCGCATATGGTGCGTTGCATGATACAATATGTATGATGTAACGCACCATTTTTATATGTTTGTATTGAATTTTGACATATAACTATAAAGATTTTCATACAGGTAATGTAATAGACTTAGTATTTAGATTAGTTAATCTATGGGTATGTATATAGAATGGAGAACCTTATGGCTACAACATTGTTAGAATATTTCAACGAATTACGAGATCAAAACCCATTTTCTTGGGTGAAAGATTCTGAGATTACAGCAGTGGAACCAGGTCATGCGGAAATGACATTGCAAACAAATGAAACAGATTACTGCAATTTTAGAGGGGATTTGCATGGTGCCGTATGTATTGGCTTAGCAGATAGTGTGATGGGGACTGCTTGTTTTACATTGGGAAAATCTGTTAGCACCATTGATCTTAATGGTAACTATGTGAAAGCTGTTAAAGGCGGTGCTGTATTGCGTGGTGTAGCCAATGTAGAGCACAATGGTAAAACTACTATGGTTGCTACCGCTCGTATTTATAATGAATTAGGTGAACTTGTTCACTTGGCACGGGGTACATTTTTTGTACTAGAAGAGAAGCCATTACCTGATTTACCATGGCGTTTTATTGAAGAAGACAACCCTGATTTGGTATAATATAAGTTAGACTTTTACAAATAGGAGGATGCTTGAATGGAACAAGAATTACAACGTATTAAGGCAGAAGCCCTTGATGCCATCAAAGACGCTGCTGATCAACAAGCGTTGCAAGATATACGTGTTAAATATTTAGGTAAAAAAGGCGAGGTAACGGCTTTACTAAAAGGTCTTGGTAAATTATCTCCAGAAGAACGTCCGAAGGCTGGCGCCCTCGTTAATGCTGTTCGTGAAGCGTTAGAGGCTGAAATTGATACAGTTAAAGCTCGTATGGAAACTGCAGAGTTAAATGCTCGTTTAGAAAAAGAGCGCATCGATATTACATTGCCTGGCCGTGCACAAAAAGCTGGTCATATCCATCCATTAACAAAGGTTAATGAAATGATTGAAGACTTCTTCATGAAAATGGGGTATACCGTTGAAGAAGGTCCAGAAGTAGAGCAAGATTACTACAACTTTGAATGCTTAAACTTGCCTAAAGATCATCCTGCACGTGATATGCAAGATTCCTTCTATATTACAGAAAACTTCTTATTGCGCACGCATACATCTCCAGTACAAGCTCGTACAATGCAACGTCATGAACCTAATAGTCCAATCCGCATGATTGCACCTGGTAAGGTTTACCGTTGGGACTATGATGCGACTCATTCCCCTGTATTCCATCAAGTAGAAGGCCTCATCATCGATGAGCATATTACATTTGCTGACTTAAAAGGCACATTAGAGTCCTTCTTACGTCACATGTATGGTGATGACACAAAGGTACGTTTCCGTACAAGCTTCTTCCCATTCACAGAACCATCTGCAGAGGTAGATATTTCTTGTGTAATGTGTGGTGGTGAAGGTTGCCGCGTATGTTCTCATACAGGCTGGCTTGAAATTTTGGGCTGCGGTATGGTTCATCCCGATGTATTGCGTATTAATGGGTACGATCCTGAAAAGGTTAAAGGCTTCGCCTTTGGCATGGGCGTAGAACGTATTGCTATGCTTTTATATGGCATTAATGATTTACGTCTATTCTTTGAAGATGATGTACGATTCTTGGAACAATTTTAGGAGGAACTCATGAAAGCAAGCTTACAGTGGATGAACGAATACGTGCCTGTGGATATGAATCGTCCTGCACAAGAATTGGCCGATGAATTAACACAAGCTGGTATTCCTGTAGAAGATGTCATTGCTATGGATAATGGCATTAAGAAAATTTATACTGGCAAAATCGTGGAGATTACAAAACATCCAGATGCAGATAAATTACAAGTATGCCAAGTTGAATGCCTTACAGAAGAAGGTGAACCTGTTACAAAACAAATCGTAACGGCTGCTACAAATGTTGCTGTAGGCCAAATCGTGCCTGTAGCATACCATAAATCTCGCTTAGCTGATGGTACAGAAATTAAAAAAGGTAAATTGCGTGGCGTTGTTTCTGAAGGCATGTTCTGTTCCGTTGCAGAATTTGGTATCTCTAGCGACTTAGTATTGCCAGAAGAAGCTCAAGGAATTTACATTTTCCCTGAAGGAACACCAATTGGTCTTGATGTAAAAGATGTTTTAGGCTTAAATGATACAGTATATGAATTTGAACTCACCGCTAACAGAGCTGATTGCTTCTCAATGGTTGGTTTGTCCCGTGAATTTGGAGTCATGACAAATCAAAAAGCTTTATTCCCTGTTATTATGGTTAACGAGAATGGCGAATCCATTGAAGGCAAAGCATCTGTATCTATCGAAGCTGATGATCTTTGTACGCGTTTTACAGCTCGTGTAGTAACTGATGTTAAGGTTGAGCCATCTCCATTGTGGATGCAAAACCGTTTACGTAATAGCGGCATTCGTCCTATTAATAATGTAGTAGACGTAACAAATTATGTTATGTTAGAACTTGGTCAACCTATGCATGCCTATGATTATGATCATGTAAAAGGTCATAAATTAGTGGCGAGACGTGCTAAAAATGGTGAAGTGCTTGTTACACTTGATGGTTCTGAACGCGAATTGAATGACTCCATGCTTATTATTGCTGATGCTGAACGTCCAGTAGGTGTAGCAGGTATCATGGGTGGCTTTGATAGTGAAGTGACAAACGAAACGACCACAGTTATGTTTGAAGCTGCTGTATTTAATGGTCCATCTATTCGACGCACTGCTAAAGCTCTTGGCATGCGCTCTGAAGCATCTGGCCGTTTTGAACGTGGTGTAAATCATAAATACACCGCCTATGCTATCGACAGAGCGGCGCAATTATTGCAACAAATTTGCCCTACTTGTAAAGTTGGTGTAGGCGTAATTGATGTATATAAAAATCCTGTAGAACAACATACAGTTACTTTCACAGCAGCACAAATCAATGATTACTTGGGTACAAACATTGAAAAAGACGAAATGGTTCGTATTTTGACAGCCCTTGAGTTCGTTGTAACCGAAGACGGCGACAAGTTGTCTGCCCTCGTTCCAACATGGCGTGGTGACGTAACAGTGATGCCTGATATCGCTGAAGAAGTAGCTCGTATTTACAACTACGATAATATTGCGCCTACAATTCCGGTAGCCGTATTATCCTCTGGTGGTATGACACCTAAGAAAGCTCTTACTAAAGAGGTAACTCATGCATTGGCTAAATTGGGTATGACTCAAATCATTACATTTAGCTTCATGCATAAAGATGGTCTTTCCAATATGATGCTTCCTGAAGGGGATAGCCGTTATACAGCCATTCCAATCTTGAACCCTATTTCCGAAGAATTCCCTTATATGCGTACTACATTGGTGCCGGCTGTTATCGAAGCAGCAAAACGCAATATTGCACAACAAAATAAGGATCTTTGGTTATTTGAAACGGCTAATGTGTATGAACCAAAAGATTTACCTTTAACAGAAGTACCTCATGAACGCCCTATGGCTTGTGGTATTTTGATGGGGAAAGCAAACCAAGCTGGTTGGAATCAAGCAGAACGCACTACAGATTTCTATGATGTAAAAGGTATTGTAGATGCGTTGTTAGCTGAAGTAGGCGTTACAAGCTATGAAATTAATCGTGGCACTGAGCCATACTTTCACCCAGGTGTGAGTGCTCAATACGTAGTTGATGGTAAAATGATTGCTCAATATGGTGAATTACATCCACAAGTGAGCAAAAACTTTGACTTACCTGGCAAAGTATATATGTTTGAAATCGATTTGGAAGCCGTATTATCCTTAACGATTCCACCGTTCCGTTATACATCCTTCAGTAAATTCCCAGGCACTAGCCGTGACCTTGCTATCGTTGCACCTGTGTCCGTATCTAGTGGTGAAATTTTATCTATAATTAAAGAACATGGTGGAGAATATTTAGAAAGTGCATCTATCTTTGATGTTTATGAAGGTGAACATATCGAAGCTGGTTACCGCAGTCTCGCATACAACTTACAATTCCGCTCTATGGAAGGTACGTTGAATGATGAGGATATTGACGGTAATATTCAAGCTATTATTGATGCATTAGCAGAAATTAACTGCAGATTACGTTAATTTTAAGTAGTATATTGAAAGGGTTTACCGTATGGTAAACCCTTTTAGTACTATAGTTATGCCTTTAGTTAGGTAGAAAGGACTGTCCATGGAATTATTGGCTCCTGCCGGTACGATGGAAAACTTTATAGCCGCTTTAGAATCCGGGGCTGATGCCATTTATCTTGGTGGCAAAGGTTTTAATGCCCGAGCTCATGCAGCAAACTTTGGAATTGAGGAATTAACCGAGGCTATTCGCTTGGCCCATATTCTAGATGTGTCTGTATATGTAACGGTAAATATCCTCATAGGTGACTCCGAATTATCTGCTCTTGAGGCATATTTAAAGGACTTAGAGCGCATCGGCGTGGATGCTATCATCGTTCAAGATTTAGCAGTGGCTAAATTGGCGCAGCGAGTGGCTCCTAAATTACACTTACATGGCAGTACACAAATGACTGCAGCTACGCTCGATGCGGTTCGTTTTTATGAAAGTCTCGGTTTTACACGTGTCGTTTTAGCTCGTGAATTGAGCCTCGCTGAAATTGAACATATTTGCAAGAACTGTACAGCTGAAATCGAAGTCTTTGTACACGGTGCGTTGTGCGTATGTTATTCTGGTCAATGCTTAATGAGTTCCTTCATCGGTGGTCGCAGTGGTAACCGTGGTGCTTGTGCACAGCCTTGTCGGTTGCCTTATGAGCTATTGGATTCTTCAGGTACTAGCTTGTTGCCAAAACACGAAGCCTATCTATTAAGTCCAAAGGATCTTAACTATAGTGAATATATGAATGAACTTGTGGCGACCGGTGTTACGTCCTTTAAGGTAGAAGGGCGTATGAAAAAGGTTTCCTACGTGCGTCAAGTTATTGGAACCTATCGTCATATTTTAGATACGGCTCATATAGATTCTACTGATGCCGATGCATTAGCTTCTGGATTTAATCGTGGATTTTCTACGGATTATTTAACAGACCATGTAGGAAAATCAATGATGACCGTGGTGGCCCCAAATAATCAAGGGAAATTGATTGGCAAAGCAGAGGTCAAAAAGGGTCAAGTTCATTTATTCCTAACAGAACCAATTGAAAAAGGATCACTCTTAAAGGTCATGCAAAGTTCTGGTAGTATTACGTACTATCAAATCGATCAGAACTGGTCTCTAGTGGATGAAAAGCATATTGTAGGTAAACCGGATGAAGGCTTTGCTGCGGGGCAAGTATTCCTTGCATCAGGCCCTAAAGCTCAAAAGCAACGGGGACTACAAGACTTTACCGCTAAATTAGAGGTACATGGTTATCTATCTATTAATACTGAACGAGAAATACCTTATACAGAACTAACCTTTGTATTGAATGATGGTCGTACTGTGACTATATCTAACGAGTTTGAACCTGTTTATGCTAACAATAAACCGACTACATTAGAGAAGGTTAGAGATCAAGTAGGTAGATTAGGGAATACATTATTTACACTAGGCTCTATGTCTATTCCTGATGGACCGTACATGTGGCCCGCTAGTGTTTTAAATGCATTGCGTCGCGATGCTGTAGAGGCGCTAGAAAACTTGTTGATTACAGACCATGAAGCAGCTTGGGCAGAACGTGCTGTAGAACCCCGAAATATGTCATCGTTAGTAGCTAAAAGTAAGGTTCAATACACAGAGCCTATGGTGAGTGCTCGCGTTGATGAACTCGATGGTGTAAAAGCAGCAATCGAAGGTGGTGCTAAGAAGATTATCTTTGGTGGTGACCGTTTGCAACGTAAGCCTTATGAAATTAGCATCTACGAGCAGGTAGCCAAACTTTGTAAAGAGCATAATGTGCTTTGTGTATTTGCTACGCCTCGCGTCGTTAAAGATGATGAGGTAGACGCGTACATGAATACGCTTAAGGCCATAGTTGAGTCTAAACCAGATAGCATTTCTATTCATATGCCACAAGCTCTATTATGGCTTCGTGAGTTAGGGTATTCAGGTGCTATTGAAGCTGATACAGGTCTTAACATATTCAATGGCTCTGCACTACAAGTATGGCAAGATTTTAATATGAGTAGTATAGCTCCATCCTTAGAGTTGACCTTGGCACAACTAGTGAACTTACAAAAATCTGCTCATTTGCCATTAGAGGTAATGGTACACGGTTATACAGAAATGATGATTTCTGAGTATTGTGCCATCGCTAGTTTTGTGGGCACTGGCAAAAAGGAAAACTGTCCTATGCCATGTGTAACAGAGGACTATGCATTGAAGGACCGTAAAGGGGAAGTGTTCCCATTGCGTACCGATCCTTATTGCCGCATGCACATCATGAATAGTCATGAAATGGATATGCGTGCTTACGTGCCCGAGTTACATCGTAAAGGTCTACATATCTTGCGCATCGATGGGCGTCATATGGATCCACATCGATTGCGTAACATTGTAGCAGATTATGTATCTATTCAAAATGGAACAAAAGAGGCTCCTCCTAAGAGCGTAGGTAAGGATGATACGCCTATTACAAGGGGCCACTATTTTAGAGGTATTTTATAAAAGAGGTAGTACATTGTTTAACGAAGATGTATTAGACTTTCACCATATAAAAGAACAATTACAACAACATTGTAGTTCTACCATTGCTAAAGAATTGGCTATGCATATTGAACCAATGACGGATGCTAAAGCTATTCAAGAGAACCTTGATGAAACAGCAGAAGCCATGCGTTCTTTGCAAACTGAGGTAAAACAACCGTTAGGTGGTACGCGAGATATTCGTGAATCATGTAAAAAGAGTCGTAAAGACTTTGTTCTTACTCGTGAAGCATTGTGGGATATTTACTTGACCATTGGTGCTTATAAGCGGATGACAAAGTTCTTTAGAACAAAATATATGGAATATCCATTGCTATCCCTATGGGTACAGGATATGCCGAATACAGACCGCATTGAAAACAGTTTTAAACGCGTCTTTGATGAAAAAGGGGAATTGCTTGATACAGCATCTCCTAAATTGGCGAGTCTTAGAAACACGATTATTAAAACACGTGAAAAGATTAAAAATGATATTCAAGCTATCTTGCACGACAAGGATAATCAGAAGTATTTCCAAGAAACGATCATTACACAGCGTAACAATCGCTACGTAATCCCTGTAAAACAGGAATATCGCCAATATTTTGATGGTCTTATTCACGACCGTTCTGCAACGGGTCAAACACTCTATATTGAACCGATGCGCTTGGTGAATCTAAATAATGAATTACAAGAGGCTTTGATTGGTGAAGAGCAAGAGGTATTGCGTATTTACCGTGAATTATCAGCCCTTGTAAAACAACATAGTAATGATTTGATGGATGCCTGTGAAAAGGTATCACACATCGAATTTGTATATGGTAAGGCGAGCCTTGCTATTTCTTATAAGGGTGTACCGGCCATCTTGAGTACTGATAGAACAGTTAATCTCATGAGAGCTCGTCATCCATTAATTCCACCAAATGTAGTAGTGCCTACAAACATTCAATTGGGCACATCGTACCGTATTTTATTAATCACTGGTTCTAATACAGGTGGTAAAACAGTATCCCTTAAAACATTGGGGCTATTGAGTTTAATGAACCAATGTGGTTTATTTATACCTGCTGATCACGGCTCTATGTTGCCAATATTCCATAATATCTTTGCCGACATTGGGGACGAGCAAAGTATTGAGGCCAGCCTTAGTACGTTCTCTGCTCATATGACACAAGTTATTTCTATCATTAAACATTGTGGTCCTAATGACTTAGTCTTACTGGATGAGTTAGGTTCTGGTACAGACCCAGAAGAAGGTAGTGCACTTGCTGTATCCATCCTTGAGTTCTTCCGTAAAAAAGGCGCTCTCATGATGGTAAGTACCCATTATAATGAGCTTAAAAATTATGCATACCATACGGAAGGTATTGAAAATGGTCATGTAGAGTTTGATGAGCGCACATTAAAACCAACGTATCGACTCCATATCGGCGTAGCCGGTAGTAGCCATGCATTGAGCATTGCTGCACGCTTAGGCTTACCAAAGGATATTGTGACGCGCGCAGCAGAGTATAAATCTCAATTTGGTAGTCATGAAATGGAAGAGGTTCTTTCAGATTTGAATGAACAACTTCGTAAAGCCTCTGAACGTGAAAGAGCGTTAAAGAAAGAGCTGGACGAAACACGTCGCATGCGCGGCCAATTAGAGAAGGAAAAGAAACAGTTTAATGAAAAACGTAAACAAATCTTAGCCAAGACTCAAGCAGATGCAGAATCTATGAAACGTAGTTTACGCGTCGAAGGGGAAGCGATTATCAAGCAATTGAAAGCACAATTCTCTGAAACGAATAAGGATAAGCGTCAATCTGCTATTAATGCTGCACGTAAGGGTATCTCTAATGTACATATACCAGAATCTCCAGTAGATGATGATCGTAAATCTTTGACTGCAGATGCTATTAAGGTAGGCCAAGCAGTATATGTTACATCTTTGCGCTCATTAGGTACCGTATTAGCTATCAATGGCAATCGTGTAAATGTAGATATTAATGGACTAACAGCTACTGTAAAGGTTAGCGAATTACAATCTACTACACGTGAAGAAGGAAATAAGCTTGAACGGGAACAAAAAGCAGCTATGCCTAAGACTAGAAAGCGTATGGGTGGCTCTGCCGTACAACGCCAAAAAGAGGTTCGTACTGAAATCAATATTCTTGGACAAACGGTAGATGAAGCGACAGTTTCTGTTGGTAGATTTATTGACCAAGCTTTACTTGGTGGTGTTAATCAAGTGCGCATTATTCACGGTAAGGGGACTGGCGCATTACGTGAAGGTGTACATCAATATTTGCGTACCTTACCGCATGTAGCTCATTTTGAAACGGCAGGCTATGACGAAGGTGGTGCAGGAGCTACCAATGTAGTTCTGAAATAAAGCTACACAATAGTGATATAGTTATATATAATACAGTAAATTATTATCGTATATCAAATTGGTTATGGGGTATAGCTATATACATATATAGAAATAGAAAAGGTAGTAAGTTCTTTGAACTTACTATCTTTTTTTACGTAAAAGAAAGGAGCGGAACACATGTTCCGCTCCTTTAGCGTATGAGATTAACGATCTTTTTTACTAGACTTTTTACTTTTGGATGAATTAGATTTTTGTTCAGTTGCATCATCTTTTGAGCCACTGTCATCTTTTACAGCTTCATCTTTTGACTTGTCTTTATCGTCTTTTTTGTCTGCTTTTTCGTCCTTAGCAGCTTCTTTTTTAGGCTGTGCTTTTACAGGATTATAATAACCTTCAGAAACAGCTGATTGAGCGCTAGCAGGAACGGAGAAGTCAGATGCAGGGGTATTGGCAAGAGCATTTGCCATGAATTGGCCCCACATAATAGCAGGTGTGTCACCACCGGTGATGCCTCGTAATGTTTCCGAGCCATAGTCATCACCAATCCAAACGGCAGCTACTAAATCAGGCGTGTAACCAACGAACCAAGCATCCTTGGAATCATCTGTTGTACCAGTTTTACCTGCTGCAGGACGACCGATTGCGGCATTACCACCAGTACCGCCATTTATAACGGATTCTAGCATATTTGTAATGATTGCTGCATCTTTTTCGTCTACAACGCGTTTTTCTTGGATGGAGTGTTCCTCCACAACTTGACCGTTGCGATCTACAATTTTAAGGATTGCCGTAGGTTGAACTTTGATACCGCCATTAGCGAGTACACCATAAGCTTGTACCATTTCAAGAGGGGTAACACCATGTGTTAAACCACCAAGTGCTGTAGACAAGTTGTAATCTTGATCAGTTAGAGTAGAGATACCCATTTCTTTAGCAAGTTTAATAACCTTAGTCATACCCACTTCATCAGCAATTTTTACTGCTGCTACGTTGCGAGAATGTTGTAATGCGTAGCGGTATGTAATGCTACCTACGTAGTCATTTTCATAGTTTTTAGGGCTCCAGCTACCGAAGCTAACAGGACTGTCTTCAACGATAGAGCCAGGAGTTTTACCAGACTGAATAGCCGCCAAGTAAACGAAAGGTTTCATAGCGGAACCTGGTTGACGTTCTGCTTGTGTAGCACGGTTGAAAGCGTCATCACCGCGACCGCCTACCATGGCTACGATGTAACCATTGTGAGGGTTCATTGCTACGATAGCACCTTGCGGTTGGTGCAAACCATTTTTATCAGTATAGAAGTCTGGTAAGTTTTGCATCGCTGCAACTGCAGCATTTTGAGCATCCATATCGAGAGTTGTATAGATTTTCAAACCATCTTTATAGATTGCATCATCGCCATATTTCTCAGAAACTTGAGCAATTACGTAATTGATGAAGTAAGACGCATTAGATTTTTCGTGGGTTTGTTCTTGTTTAGCCACTAAGCCTAAATCTGCTTGACGTGCTTGATCAGCTTGCTCTTGTGTAATGTAACCGTATTTAACCATTTGGCCTAATACAACGGCTTGACGTTTTTTACTAGCTTCCAAATCATTGAATGGAGAGTAGTAGTTAGGACTTTGTGGTAAGCCTGCAATGAGCGCTGCTTGAGCAAGCGTTAATTGGCTAGCATCCTTACCAAAGTACACATGAGCTGCAGATTGTACACCGTATGCACCTTGACCAAAGTAAATTTGGTTCATGTACATTTCTAGGATTTCATCCTTAGTGTAGTGTTGTTCAATTTTTAGTGCTAGTAATGCTTCAGAAATTTTACGTTTAAATGTTCTGTCTTGAGACAAGAATGCATTACGCGCTAACTGTTGAGTGATAGTAGAACCACCTTCAGATACGCCACTATGAACAAGGTTAACCCATACAGCACGTAAGATACCAACTGGGTCGATACCGTGATGGGAGTAGAAGCGAGAGTCCTCAGTAGCAACAAAGGCATTTTGTAAATCCTTTGGTACATCTTTTAAAGGTACAGGTAATCGATTCTCTGTGGAATGAACCGTTGTGATGAGATTACCGTGCACATCGTAAATTTGAGACGATGCAGAAGGACGTACATTGGATACATCTGGTAGGTTAGACAGTGTGGCACTGATAAAACCACAGCCACCTCCGGCTACGATGAGTATAAGGAGAAGGGCACAAATCCAAAATAGACGCTTTGGACTTGTTTTCTTCGGTGTAGAGCCGCTACCGTTAGAACGGCGGCTGCTTCTCGCATTTGAGTTATTACTCATAGAGTCACCTCTTTTTTCTTTTGTTAGTAAATATAACGTAAATTCTATTACGCAGTTATAAATATTATATCATAAATGGTTTAAATCCAATACTATATATAATTGTGAAAGTTTTTAGATAATGGTATACTTAAACAATAGTATTTCTAGGAGGATTATCATGATTAGTGCTCAAGAACAAGTGCGCCAAATTAAACATGGTGTAGCGGATTTAATTAACGAACAAGATCTTGTAAAAAAAATAGAGAAATCCATTAAGGAAAATAAACCACTAGTTGTAAAACTAGGTTTGGATCCAACGGCTCCAGATATTCATTTGGGACATACTGTTCCTCTTCGCAAGCTGCGTTTATTCCAAGAATTTGGTCATCAAGTAGTGATCGTCATCGGTGGCTTTACTGCTCGTATTGGTGATCCTACTGGTAAAAGTGTTACTCGCCCACCATTAACAAAAGAAGAAGTATTGAAAAATGCTGAAACTTATAAAACACAAATCTTCAAGGTATTAGACCCAGAAAAAACAATCGTTCGTGACAATAGCGAATGGTTAGAATCTATGAACTTTGCTGACGTACTTCGTTTGGCTAGCTCCTATACAGTTGCCCGTATGATGGAACGCGATGATTTCAGCAAACGCTTTAAAGAAGGTCGTCCTATTGGCGTGCATGAGTTTATGTACCCATTGATGCAAGGTCACGATTCTGTTGCATTACATGCAGACGTTGAATTTGGTGGCACAGACCAAACTTTCAACCTGTTGATGGGGCGTCATTTACAAGAGTTAGAAGGTCAAGAGCCACAAGTTGTTATTACAATGCCATTGCTTGAAGGACTTGACGGCATTCAAAAAATGAGTAAATCTTTGGGCAATTATATCGGTATTGATGAAGAACCTAAAGAAATGTATGGTAAAGCGATGTCCATTCCTGATGAATTGATGATGCGTTATTTCATGCTCGTTACAGATATGTCTATCGAAGAGCAAGAGGACATGGCAAAACGTCTAGAATCCGGAGAGTTACATCCACGTGATGCTAAAATGCAATTGGCTCGTACCATTGTTCGCTTGTACCATGGTGAAGAAGCTGCTCTCGAAGCGGAAGAAGAATTTAAACGGGTGTTCCAACAACGCGCCATGCCTACAGATATTCCTGAGTACGCTATGGATGCACCAACAGAACCAATCTTTGTACCACAATTCTGCACAGATGCTGGTTTAACCGCGTCCAATGGTGAAGCACGTCGATCCATTAAAGCAGGTGCTTTCAAAGTAAACGGTGAAAAATACACGGAAGAAAACCTTAAGCTAGAAGATGGCATGATCGTTCAAGTTGGGAAACGTAAATTTGTAAAAATTAAATTTAACTAATAAAAAACTGTGATGAGGTTTAGATTTCTCATCACAGTTTTTTCTGTCTATTTTGTTTATAAGATTATTTATCTACTGAACCTGTTGTTTGTGAAGCAAGAAATTGACTTACAAGTTAATGTATAATGAATATACAAAGACAATATAAATATAAAAATAAAATACAAATTTGATACATAAAAGATTTTTACAAATATTGTATAAAATAGATTATAACTTGTGTGAGGACCATTTATGGACAAGAAATTAAGTAACCTTTTATCACAACGAGAACATTCTGTTCTTACAGATATTGATGTTATTACAGCTGCAGTAGCCGTGCCTCTATTAGAAATCGATGGAGAAGATCATGTGGTGTTTACCGTGCGTAGTAATACATTGCGACGTCAACCCGGTGAAATCAGTTTCCCTGGTGGGCACTGTGAACCTAATGATAAAAGTGGTGCTCATGCAGCCATGCGTGAATGCTCTGAGGAACTTGGTATAGACTTAGATCAAATTGAACTGCTAGGAAATTTAGACTGTTTAGTATCTGCTATTGGTGTAAAACTATATGCGGTCGTCGTGCGCCTACATACAAGTGATTTAAAACCAAATTCTGATGAAGTAGGTGAGGTATTTACAGTTCCCTTACAATATCTATTAGATATGGAACCGACCGTAGGTCACCTAGACATTGGAACTAAGCCGTTAAAAGATTTTCCATTTCATCTATTAGAAGGATATAATATCGACTGGAAAATTAGACAAAACTATTCCGTCTATTTCTATCCCTATAAACAATACACCATATGGGGGCTTACTGGACGAGTATTGAAGAATTTTTTAGATATATATAGGGTGGTTAAATGAAACCTGAATTTTTTCCATGGTTATGGATTATATATGTAGCGTATGTATTATATAAGAGACATAGAGAAAACAATCATTTAGAAAAATCTATACTTATACTAGCTAGTATAAGTTTAATTATTGTTAGTGGTGGTTTTTCTTTATTAACTTATTATAATCTTTCGCCTGAATTGCAGCTTATGTTAAATATATTAATTATAATAGTATTGTTTATAATGAAAACA
Organism: Veillonella parvula; assembly: GCF_018378075.1. Taxonomy (GTDB): domain Bacteria; phylum Bacillota; class Negativicutes; order Veillonellales; family Veillonellaceae; genus Veillonella; species Veillonella parvula_K. Next base: position 482,915 of record NZ_JAGZYE010000001.1, on the reverse strand, counting down.
TTATTTGGAGTGTAGCAGATGGAAATAATACAGTTGTTTGGTTATACAATGATTCCTATTTGTATTATCATTTCAATATTATTAATGATATATGGAAAGACTAGACATATTAAATATTTGGATCTAAAGGTACCATTAGGACGTTTATTCTATTTTTTCGGCAATGCATTTTCATTTATGTGTTGTATTTTATTAATTAGTTTTGGTAGTTATGTAATACAATCTAAAGATATTGCTGAAGGGATTAAATATTTAATCTTAGGTTATTCTTTTGGCATTTATGGATTTACATTCTTTTTTATGACTGGTATGAGAAGAGCCTATGATATAGGATTTCCATTTTGGGTATATCCAATTTTTATAGCTTTAATACTTTTAAGTCTTTTTATCAATGATACTATTTTTGAATTCTTGATACTTGGAATGTATCTATTTTTATTACAGCCAGGTAGAAATAACAATTAAGTAATAACTACATGTTAAAAGATGATTGCCTAGTATTAGGCAATCATCTTTTAGTTTTTTATCATTTTTATTTGTATAATAATCCTCATATAAATTGACAGATTTTAAATTAAGGTATACTATTTATGTGTAAAAGGTTTAATGTGTTGCACTAATTAATCTAGGAGGTTCTCACATGAATCGCGAAACAGCATACGTACTTTGGTTTGATGAATTACAACGTGAAGATGTTAATTTAGTAGGTGGCAAGTCTTCTTCTTTAGGGGAATTGACATCCTCCACTAATGTACCTGTACCTTATGGCTTTGCAACAACTGCCCATGGTTATCGTGAGTTTATGAAAGCTACAGGTTTGGAAGATAAAATCCGGGCTGAGCTTGATGCTTTAGATGATGTAGAAAATTCTGCATTATTGCGCGAAGTGTGTGCTAAGATTCGCCGCATGATTTGTCAGGAAGAAATGCCAAAAGACTTGGCAGATGCTATCCGTCATGCTTATGAAGAACTTGGTAAAAAAGTGAACGAAGAAAATCCATTTGTGGCTGTTCGTTCTAGTGCAACAGCAGAAGATTTGCCAGATGCAAGCTTCGCAGGCCAACAAGATACATATTTAAATGTACGCGGTGCTGACGTAATTATCGAAAAAGTAAAAGAATGCTACGCATCTACATTCACAGATCGTGCAACATATTATCGTGTAAAACAAGGCTTCGATCATATGACAGTAGCATTGAGTGCTGCAGTTCAAATGATGGTATTCTCTAAAGCAGCTGGCGTAATGTTTACTGTTGACCTTGTAACAGGCAATGATAACAATATTCTTATTGAAGGCTCTTGGGGTCTTGGTGAATATGTTGTACAAGGTACGGTTACACCAGATAATTTTCGTGTGGATAAAGAAAAGATGGAAATTACGGACCGTATGATTAACGATAAACATGTCCGCCTTGTTCGTAAAGCCGATGGTGACTGTGTTGAAGAAGTGGTTCCAGCTGACGAAGCAAAACAACAAGTTATTACAGATGCTCAAGTTTTGGAACTTGCAGAATATGCAAAAGCAATTGAAAAGCATTATGGTTGCTATATGGATATGGAATGGGGCGTAGATGAACGCAATGACAAGATTTGGATCTTGCAAGCTCGTCCAGAAACAGTTTGGTCCCGCAAAGAAAAATCAGAAACGTCCGAAAAAGCTAGCACATTAGATGCAGGTAATCGCGATATTATTGTAAAAGGTTTGCCAGCATCCCCTGGTAATGCAGCAGGTAAAGCTCACGTTATCATCAATCCCGAGGATATCGATGAGTTCAAAGAAGGCGAAATCCTTGTTACAGCTATGACAGCTCCTGATTGGGTGCCAGCCATGAAAAAGGCAAAAGCAATTGTTACTGACGCTGGTGGTATGACTTGTCATGCGTCTATCGTTAGCCGTGAGCTTGGTATTCCTTGTATCGTAGGTACTAAGAGTCGTAGTCATGAAGCGACTACCTCTATTAAAGATGGTCAAATGATTACCGTTGATGCTACAAATGGTATTGTATACGATGGCGTATTAGAAGATATCGTTAAAAAGCCTGAAGCTCAAGTTTCTACAGGGGTAGCAGCTGAATATGTACCTGTAACAGGCACTAAGATTTATATGAACTTAGGTGATCCTGATTTGGCTCAAAAATATGGTGTACTACCATGTGATGGCATTGGTCTCATGCGCGAAGAGTTCATTTGGACAACCTTTATTCATGAACATCCATTGCACCTTATCGAAACAGGGCGCAGTGACTTCGCTGTAAATACATTGGCGGAAGGTATGCGTAAAGTATGCCAAGCATTAGCCCCTCGCCAAGTAGTAGTTCGTTTGAGCGACTTCAAATCTAGTGAATACCGTGACCTTAAAGGTGGCGATAAATATGAACCACATGAATCTAGTGCATTACTTGGCTGGCGTGGCGCATCTCGCTACTATGATCCTAAGTACACACCTGCTTTCAAATTAGAATTAGAAGCAATCAAAAAAGTACGTAACGAATTTGGTTTTAAAAATCTACAAGTTATGATTCCATTCTGCCGTACTGTGGAAGAAGCTGAATTAGTAACTAACTTAATGGCTCAAGAAGGTCTTGCACGCAGCAAAGACTTTAAAGTATGGCTCATGGCTGAGATTCCATCCAATATCATCTTAGCTGATCAATTTAATAAATACGTAGATGGTTATTCTATCGGTTCTAACGATTTGACTATGCTTGTACTCGGTTGTGACCGCGATAACGAAACAGTTCAACATATCTATGATGAACGTAATTTAGCGGTTCGCAGAGCAATTCGTCACCTCATTGAGGTGGCCCATAAAGATGGTAAGACTGTATCTATCTGTGGCCAAGCGCCAAGCGTATACCCTGAACTTTGCGAATTCCTTGTGAAGAGCGGTATCGACTCCATTTCTGTTAACCCAGATGCAGTAGTTAATACTAAGAAAATGGTGGCTCAAATCGAACAACGAATTATGCTCGATGCTATGACTGGTCGTGGTCGTCAAGAATCTGACGAACTAATTTGGTAATAATATAGTTATAGTGAAAGAGGAGGCCTGTGGGTCTCCTCTTTTTCTGAATGGTAACTTAGGATATAATACAAACAGAGATGAAAGGGGGTTACCGTGTGAAACTGTCGAAACGACAAGAACAAATTGCTCAAATCGTTCGCGAAGAAGGTCCTGTAACAGGTAGTGCCATTGCTGAACATTTAGAGGTCACAAGATCTGCGTTGCGCTCAGATTTATCTGTATTGACCATGTTAGGTGTGTTAGATGCACGTCCAAACGTAGGCTATTACTATGTAGGACTTTCAAAGGAAACACAAACGGCTGAGCGATTAAAGTCATTTCTGGTAAGTGATGTATTATCTCAAGCAGTTGTGGTCAATGGGGATACGAGTTTGTATGATACAATTGTCACATTATTTACAGAGGATGTAGGTACCATATTAGTGTGTGATGGTTCATACCTAGTAGGTGTGGTATCTCGAAAAGATTTACTACGCGCCTCTATGGGACAAACAGATTCGCATACCATGCCTATATCTATGATTATGACCCCTGTAAGCAAGGTTATAGCGGTGGAGCCTACCGATACTTTGGTAGAGGCTGCACAGAAAATGATAGATTATGAAGTAGATTGTTTACCTGTCGTCGCTCGTGAGGATATAGGTAACAAGAAGCGTTTAAAGGTTGTGGGCCGTGTATCAAAAACGACGGTAGCAAAAGTATTTTTAGAATGTAGCACACACTGAGGTTGATAGAATGGCAGAAAAAATTATTTATGCAATATCGGATTCCCTGGGGGAAACTGCTGAGGCTGTAGCGAGAGCTACGGCGAGTCAATATGATAAGGAGCAAATTGAAATTGTCCGTGTTCCTTATATTGATAGTGAAAGCCAAATTGATGAGGTTATAGACGACGCAAAATGTGGAAATCATGTTATTTGCCATACCATTGTATCTGCGTCTTTACGTAAGTATTTACATGAGAAGGTGGCTGAATATAATATTCCGGCTGTGGATATCATGGGCCCTGTTCTCGATGCAGTTGGTACTATCGCGACTACTAAACCTCGCATGACAGCAGGTATGGTTCATAAGCTCGACCAAGAGTATTTTAAAAAGGTTGAAGCTATTGAGTTTGCCGTGAAATATGACGATGGTAAAAATCCATCTGGTTTTGAAAAGGCCGACATAGTTATTATTGGTGTATCTAGAACTAGTAAGACACCATTGTCCATGTTCTTGGCGTACAAAAAGATTAAAGCCGCAAATTTGCCACTAGTTCCAGAGGTACCGTTGCCAGAGGAATTATTCAAAATTCCGGCAAAAAAAATCGTGGGCCTTATTATAGATCCATATAAATTAAATAATATTCGTAGTGAACGTTTACGCGCTATCGGTCTTGAAGACGAAGCAAATTATGCATCTATTGAGCGTATTCAATCTGAATTGGATTATGCTAAGGCTATTATGCGTCGTTTGCACTGCCAAGTGTTAGATGTTTCTAATAAATCTATTGAAGAAACAGCTTCCCTTGTTATGCAATTGATTGATAAAAATCGCGCGTCGGAGGGTAAATGAATATACGTGAACAAATAGAGGAGAGGGAGGCTTTGCTTCTGTCTCCCTATGCAGCTAAAAGCCGCGATGCAATCCGTGATATAGCAGAAAAGCCTGATCCACTTAGAACTGCGTTTCAACGCGATCGGGATCGCATCATTCATAGTAAATGTTTTAGACGGTTAAAGCATAAGACACAGGTATATATTGCGCCAGGTGACCATTATCGGACACGCATGACTCATACCCTTGAGGTAGGTCAAATCGGTCGTACTGTGGCTCGTGCATTACGTTTAAATGAAGATCTTGTGGAAGCTATTGCCATGGGCCATGATGTGGGGCATACACCATTTGGTCATGTAGGTGAATATGCATTGCGAGATATGGTAGGGCACTTTAATCATAATGAGCAAAGCTTGCGCATGGTTGAAGTATTAGAAAGACATGGTGATCATCAAGGTCTCAATTTAACCACCGTTGTTCGAGATGGCATCGTAGGTCATACAGGGGCTACAATTCCTGTAACTTTAGAGGGTCAAATTATTCGTATTGTAGACCGTATTGCGTATTTGTGCCATGATTTTGATGATGCACAGCGAGCAGGTATGTTGACGGCAGAGGTGTTGCCTTTTGAAGTGCGCGAACATTTTGGTATGACTCCATCCAGTATGATTACTGCAATGGTAGAGGATATGGTACGCGAATCCTTGGATAAGCCAGCTATATCTATGTCTGCTGATGTGGAAATGACGATGAATCTATTCCGTCAATTTATGTTTAAACATGTATATTTGGCACCAGCTTTAATTCCGGATCGCAAAAAGGCATCCCATGTGGTAAAAAATCTATTTACTCACTTCATGGAACACCCTGATGATATGGAAGGTTGTGAAATAGGTAAAGCGTTTTACTCTACACGTGATGTAGTTGATTATGTAGCAGGCTTAACAGATCAATATGCTATTAAGTTATTTAAGCAATATTATATTCCAAATATTACATTATAAATAACAAAAAAAGCAGTTAGTTCAAAATGAACTAACTGCTTTTTTTGGGGCTCTAGAACCCCAAAGAGTACATGTACTTTTTATTTTACGCGCGTGTAACTTTATTAGAACGAAGGCAACGAGTGCATACGTTTACTTTTTTAGTAGCACCGTCTACAACCGCCCGTACTCTTTGAATGTTCGGTTTCCAAGTTTTTCTTGTGCGAATGTGAGAATGACTCACGTTCATACCGCTAGATGTGGATTTACCACATACTTCGCAAAGGTTTGCCATAGTTTCCACCTCCAAGCTTAATCTATAACATAACAAAAGTATATTATCATAAAGAATAGCTTAAAGCAAGTATTTTTGTCGTATATATTGCTCTTTTTATGAAATATACTACAATATAAGGTATACTATATATCATATTCTAAGATATAAATGGACTTTTACACAAGGATATACAAAAATTGGATATATCTCATGTGTTTATCGTATATTTAAAGGAGTTTTTATGGATGAACGATTGACGACTATAAAGGGAATTGGTCCTGGTCGCGAGAAACAATTGCATAAATTGGGAATTACCAATGTTACATCCTTATTGACTTACTTTCCCAGAACCTATGAAGACCGGCGTACGATTTATAGAATTAGTGATTTAAAATCAGGTATGACAGGTGGTGTCGTAGGTACTGTTATTGCTGTACAAGAGAAACGCCCTCGCCCTCGATTGTCTATTTTAGAGGTAGTCATTGCAGATGGCACAGGACCTTTGAAGATTGTTTTGTTCAATCAAGGGTATAAAAAGAACTTTTACAAAAAAGGACAGCGTATATATGCATATGGTAAGGCTGAGTTTCAATATGGTTCCATGCAAATGAATACACCGCAAATGGAAAACTTAGGAGACGGTGGTGAACCAGATCGAGGTATCGTTCCTATTTACGCACTTGCTGATGGGGTATCTCAGTTTGTGGTTCGTTCATCTGTACGTAATTGGTTCGCGGCTAACCATGAATTACCAGAGATTTTACCTGTGGAGGTTCGTGAAGATCATCATTATATGAGTCGCTATGATGCTTTTAAGATGATGCATTTCCCAGACTCCTCAGAGCTCTATGAAAAGGCTCGTTATCAATTGGCTTATGAAGAGTTGTTCGTCATGCAAGCTGGCCTAGCTTTGTTGCGAAATAAAGAACAATGCCATAGAGGGCCTAAAATGGGACCAAATGGGGAACTAATGGCTCAGTGTATAGAGAATTTACCGTTTTCCTTAACAGGTGATCAACAACGAGCGTTAGAGGATATTCGTATTGATATGGAAGATGAACGACCTATGCAACGTTTGTTGCAGGGAGATGTAGGCTCTGGTAAAACTATTGTGGCTACCTTGAGTTTATTAAAAGCTATTGAAAATGGGTATCAGGGGGCATTGATGGCCCCTACGGAGATTCTAGCGGCTCAACATTACGAAGGGATACGAACTGTATGTGCTAATTTAGGTATTACCATAGAATTATTAACGGGATCCTCTACGAAAAAAGAGAAAGAATGCATCTATGAGGGCTTAGCAGATGGCAGAATCCAAATGATTATTGGAACGCATGCCCTTATCCAAGAGGGGGTTAATTTCCATAATTTAGGCCTTGTTATCATTGATGAGCAACATCGCTTTGGTGTAGATCAACGGGCGAGATTGCAACAGAAGGGAACATATCCTCATGTACTTATCATGACGGCTACACCAATCCCTCGTACCATGACATTATCCGTATATGGAGATTTAGCAGTATCTTTAATTAAAGAAATGCCACCAGGTCGAAAACCTGTTAAAACATATGCTGTAGATAGTTCTTATAAAGAGAGATTACGCACTTTCTTTGGTAAGGAAATGGCGGAAGGGCGTCAGGTCTATGTGGTGTGCCCTCTTGTAGAAGAATCCGAAAAATTAGACTTGCAAGCTGCTGAGGAATTGTATCTAGAATTAAAAGAGTACTTTTATAAGACCTATGAAGTGGGCCTCGTTCACGGTCGTATGAAGCCAAGTGAAAAAGATGAAGTGATGAATGCCTTCCATAGGGGTGAAATTTCATTACTTGTTTCTACAACAGTTATCGAAGTGGGGGTTAATGTGCCAAATGCGACCATTATGTGCGTTGAAGGGGCAGAGCGATTTGGTCTGTCTCAGCTACATCAGCTGAGGGGACGTGTAGGCCGTGGTGCTCATCAGTCCTATTGCATTCTTGTTAGTGATTCTAAAAATGATGTAAGTCAAGAGCGTTTAAAGTTGATGGAACAAATCCAGGATGGATTTGAGCTTGCAGAGCAAGATTTATTGATTCGTGGTTCAGGACAATTGTTTGGATTAGCTCAATCAGGACTACCTGATTTGCGTGTTGCTAATATCATCAAAGATATTGAGATTTTAGTAAAGGCTCGCAAGGATGTGCTAGATTTTGCAAATCAATTCGGAATAGAAAAATTAGAATCTATCATGAAAGAAGAATTAGAAAAAAGATTTGGTGAAAAATTTCTAAGAATATTGTATAATTAAGAGGTAGGATTAATAAGTATATAAGCATCGATAATATTAGATTTTATCTGGCTTTTTTCCTTGTTTATATGTCCTTCATACCGTATAATAGAACAAACAATTTATTTCATTTTTTCATCTATGGAGGTTAATATGCCAATTATTCATGTAGAGCTCGTCGAAGGGCGTACAAAAGAACAAAAGAAACAATTAGGTGAAGCAATTACAAAGGCTGCGGTTGATATCGTAAATGTTCCTGCTGATGCAGTAAAAGTTATCTTCGTAGATATGAAAAAAGACGATTATATGGAAGGCGGCATTTTGCGGTCTGAACGCTAAGGCTACGACTGACCGCCTAGTCCATAGGGACTAGGCGGGTCGTAGTTTTGTTTTATTATACGGAAAGGAAAGAAATATGAGAGACGATAAATTCGGTATGCGTGGACTAACTTTTGATGATGTATTATTAATACCAGCAGCTTCGGATATACTGCCTAATCAAGTAGAGTTAAAAACTCAATTAACTCGTGACATTACATTAAATATTCCTATGATTAGTTCTGGGATGGATACGGTTACTGAATCACGGATGGCGATTGCTATGGCTCGTGAAGGAGGTCTTGGCGTTATCCACAAAAATATGTCTATTGAAGAGCAAGCTCATGAAGTTGACAAGGTAAAACGCTCTGAACACGGTGTTATCGTTGATCCTATTTTCTTAAGCCCTCAAAATTTACTATCCGATGCAGCAGAACTTATGGAAAAATATAAAATTTCTGGTGTACCTATCACAGAACATGGTAAACTAGTAGGGATCATTACAAATCGCGATATGCGTTTTGAAACTGATTTAAGCCGACAAATTGGGGAATGTATGACAAAAGATTCCCTAGTTACTGCACCGGAAGGTACATCTCTTGAAGCGGCGAAAGCTATCTTAAGCGAACATCGTATTGAAAAATTACCTCTTGTAGATGGCGACGGTAACTTAAAAGGCTTAATTACGATTAAAGATATTGAAAAAGCGACTAAATATCCAAATGCAGCAAAGGATGGTAGTGGCCGATTATTAGTTGGTGCTGCAGTAGGTGTTTCTCAAGATTTGTATGATAGACTTGATGCGCTTGTATCTGCTAAAGCTGACGTAATTATTGTTGATACTGCCCATGGGCATTCTGCAGGTGTTCTTCGAACGTTGAAGGACATTAAACAAGCGTATCCTCACATTCCTGTAATTGCAGGTAATGTGGCAACTGCAGCAGGCACTGAGGCTCTTATCGAAGCTGGAGCTGATGCAGTTAAGGTTGGTATAGGACCTGGTTCTATTTGTACAACTCGTGTTATTGCTGGCATTGGGGTACCTCAAATTACAGCAGTCTATGAGTCTGCTCAAGTGGGGCGTCGTTATGGAGTTCCTATCATTGCTGATGGGGGTATTAAATATTCTGGAGATATTGCTAAAGCTATTGCGGCTGGTGCTAATGTAGTTATGATGGGTAATATTTTAGCGGGTACTGATGAAAGCCCTGGAGAAACAGTGATTTATCAAGGCCGTTCTTATAAAGTATATCGAGGCATGGGTAGTCTAGGGGCTATGAAACTCGGTAGTAAAGATCGATATTTCCAAACAGAAGCTAAGAAATTAGTTCCTGAAGGTATAGAAGGTCGTGTACCATATAAAGGTATGCTGGCCGATACAATTTTCCAAATGGTTGGTGGTTTGCGTGCAAGTATGGGGTATTGTGGATGTCATAACATCCAAGAAATGATTGAAAACACTCAATTCATTCAAATTACAGCGGCTGGTTTGAAAGAAAGTCATCCGCATGATGTAAGCATTACCGTTGAAGCACCAAATTATAGTGGTTGATAATGGAGTATTACATTGAATAAACGTATTTCTGTTTTATCTGTGCCTATCGATTGTGTCACAATGGATGAGGCAGTCCAACGTATTTTACAATTAACTGAACAGCCGGGGCTACATTTAGTAGCAACGGCTAATGCAGAAATGGTTATGTTGGCTAATGAAAATCCTACATTGCACTCCATATTGAATAATGCTAGTCTCGTCGTTCCCGATGGGGCTGGCATTTTGTGGGCTGCAGAGCGTCAAGGAGAACATGTGCCTGAACGCGTAACAGGTGTAGACGTAACTATGGAATTGTTTAAAGTTGCGGCGACTCATCAAATTCCTGTATACTGCTTGGGGGCGGCACCTGGTGTTGCTCAACGAGCGATTGATAATGTATCTGCTCAGGTAGGTGCATTAAATATAGCAGGAATTCATGACGGATTCTTTGATAGTGCAGAGGAACAAGAAATCATTAAATCTATAGCTGAATCTAAGGCAAAATTGGTATTTGTTGCCTTAGGTGTGCCAAAGCAAGAACAATGGATTGCAGAAAAGTTGAGTCACCTCGATGGCGTAGTTGCCATTGGAATTGGTGGTTCCTTTGATGTCTTGGCAGGTAATATTCCTCGGGCCCCAGAATGGATGCAACGAAATCGACTTGAATGGTTGTATCGATTATATTTAGAACCTCAACGGATTGGCCGTATGTTGGCTATTCCAAAGTTTATGTGGACCGTTATTAGAAATAAATAGAGGAGTGTTGAATCGTGCCTACAGGACCAATAATTAAGGAAGGGTTTCCTCTGATAGGAGCTATGCTCATTATCACTGTGGTGTTAGGATATTTAGGACATTATGTAATTGCGATTATTTCATTTATTCTGGCATTATTTTTCGTTAATTTCTTTAGAAATCCTAAACGTGTAATCCCTCAAGATCCAGATTTGATTTTATCCCCAGCGGACGGTAAAATCATGGATATTTCTGATGTATACGAAGATATTTACTTACATAAAGAGTGTAAAAAAGTAACTATTTTCTTATCTGTTTTTGACGTGCATGCTAATCGTGCGCCTATTGATGGTAAAATTACGTACCGTCACTATACGATGGGTAGTTTCCTACCAGCATTCAAAGATGATGTAGGTTTTGAAAATGAACGTCATACTATTTGTATTGAAAATGATCGTACTTCCGTATTAGTAACGCAAATTGCGGGCCTTTTAGCAAGACGTATCGTATCTTGGACAGACCTAGATAGTGTACTTGAACGCGGTCAGTTGTACGGGATGATTAAGTTCGGTTCCTGTACTGAGCTCTATATGGATAAGGATGTAGAGTTGTTCGTTGAAAAAGGTCAACATATTACAGGCGGTGATACTGTTATCGGGAGGTTACGACATGAATAAATCTATTATTCCAAATTTATTTACTAGTGCAAATTTAGCATTTGGTGTTCTTGGTATTACGTTGTCTGCTACAAATAATACCTTCTGCGCAGCTATATGTATATTATTGTCTCTAGTAGCAGATGGATTAGATGGGCGTGTAGCAAGAGCTTTAGGAGTTGCAGGACCAATGGGCCGGGAACTTGATTCTCTGTCTGATGTAGTGGGATTTGGTGTAGCGCCTGCGTATATGCTTTATATGAAAGAATTATATGGTTTAGGATGGATTGCATATGTGCCACTATTAGCCTTTGCAGTGCTTGGTGCATTTCGTTTAGCGCGATTTAATATTAAAACTGACGAAGTTCATGGCTATTTTGAAGGTTTACCAATTCCAGCCGCTGGATGTTTAGCGGCGACTTACGTATTGTGTGGCGTATCGGTACCTCAATTTGTGTTGGTAGTTTGTATGATTGGTATAGGTCTCCTTATGGTTAGTGAAGTTAAATATCCCGATTTTAAAGGTAAAAGTGAGATTTATATCAATAAACTTTCTATTGTACTCACAGCCATATTTGTTATAGCTTGTCTCGTGTATGATTGGCATACATGGGCCGTTATGATTTTTGCTGGCTATGTAATGTTTGGGCTTATTAACGGGGCTTTAAATATAGTACGTAAATAGATGTGTGGAGGAGAATAGTATGAATTACCTACTGGATCTATTACTGATTCCTATGCAGGTAATAATCGTAATTTATACGGTTTATTATTTTATACTCGCTGTCGTAGGTATGTGGCGATCGCGAGTACATAAAAATTATACCCCTAAAAATTCCTTTGCCATCGTTGTATGCGCTCATAATGAGGAAGCTGTTGTTGGTGAGTTAGTTAAAAACTTACGTGGCCTAGATTATCCTGATGATCTATACGATATTTTTGTAGTTGCCGATAACTGTACAGATAAGACTGCGGAAGTAGCAAGTGCTGCTGGCGCTAATGTACATGTACGTGAAAATAAACAAGAAATAGGTAAAGGTTATGCCATGGGGTGGATGTTTGATCGGGTAGAACAAATGGATCGGAAATATGATGCATTCCTGATTTTTGATGCCGATAATTTAGTACATCCTCAATTTATGTTAGAAATGAATGATCATCTTGAAAAAGGTGAGTCTGTAATTCAAGGTTACTTGAACTCTAAAAATCCAACTGACTCTTGGGTAGCCGGTACGTTCTCTATCGCCTTTTGGATGGTTAACCATATGTGGCATTTAGCAAAATATCGTCTTGGATTATCTACGGCTTTAGGTGGTACAGGCATGTGTATTCGTACATCTATTATTCGCGAATACGGTTGGGATTGCAATAGCTTAACCGAAGATATGGAATTTTCCATGAAACTATTGACTCATGGTATCCGTACTTGTTGGGGGCATGATGCTATCGTATACGATGAAAAGGTTACGACTATGATGGCTTCTTGCAGACAACGTTTACGATGGGCTCAGGGGCAATTTGACTGTGCGGGTCGATATATTCCTAAATTATTTGCTATTGGTATCAAAACAGGGAATATTATGATTTTGGATGGTATATTCCAAGTGAGTCAACCTTATTTCTTATTGTTGACAACCGTATACTTGGTGTTATCCTACATCAATGCGTATACTCCAATTTATACAAATATTTTGTATCAAATTATGCCTATGTCTGTATGGACAATTATAGGTGTTGGTCAATATCTATTCCCATTAATTGTATTGTTGAAAATCAAGGTACCACCAAAGATTTGGTTCTACTATTTACTATATCCATTATTTGTTTACTCTTGGATTCCAGTAAATATTTTAGGGTGGTTCCGCCGTCATAATAAGGTATGGTCTCATACAGTCCATACGAGAGCTGTGGGCTTAGATGATGTTAAATTAACACGTATGGGCAATATGAATAAGAATGAAAAATAGAATCTGTAGGAGTGACTATGCATATTTTAATGTGTAATGACGATGGCATTTTAGCAGATGGTTTACGTCATCTTGCATCGTATTTAAGTCAATATTATAGAATTACCGTTGTAGCACCTGCTAATGAGCAAAGTGCTAAATCCCATGCATTGACGACCGAGGTTCCATTGAAATTAGATGCTTGCAATGGCGAGGATGAAAATCCTCGCCTTTATGCTCTAACGGGAACGCCGTCCGATTGCATGAAGTTCGGTCTCAGTTATTTATTGACTGATGATATGCCAGATCTTGTAATTTCTGGAATTAATCATGGATTTAATTTAGGCTCTGATGTATTGTATTCCGGCACTGTTTCGGCAGCTATGGAAAGTGGTTTTTACGGTATTCCCGGTTTAGCATTATCTGTTGAGAGATATTCTGTTGAACGGGGAGACGAGATGCATCCATTTATACATGAATTGATTGAGAAAATTTATGTGGCGGGTCAGTTTAGCGGTTTACTAAATGTGAACTTCCCATTACGTGGCACATGTGATTGGGATCATTTTAAAATGGTGAGCCAAGGCTTACAAACCTACAGTAATATTATCGAAGCTCGCATTAATTCAAGAGGACAGGATTATTATTGGTTAGCTGGCGAGCTAGACTATGGTGCTGAAAGTGTTCCTACAGATGTAGAATTTGCCCGTAAAGGCTATATTACAGGTGTCGCACTTACATGGAAACAACAATGTGATACGGATATGAAAAGGGTTCAAAATATTTTAGATGAAATATAAAAAATATGTTGACATTGCTTAGGGATGTCTGTATAATAACAAATGTTCCGATACGCCGGAGTGGCGGAATGGCAGACGCACTTGACTCAAAATCAAGCGGGTAACACCGTGTGGGTTCAAGTCCCACCTCCGGCACCAACATTAGGCGGTAAGACTTTTGTCTTACCGCCTATTTTTATATTTATGAATTTATATACTATAATATACATTATTAATTTCGTGAGGTGACAGTATGGATCAAGGTATAATTGATTATATTACAAATATTTTTGATATTCCTAAACTTACTCAACAGGTTAGCGCTGTACAGATGCCATTGCCATTATCTCGCTTGGCAGAAATACCATTAGATGGATCTGTAAATCAGTGCCAAGGATTTTGTTATAATTCCAAAAAAGACGTTTTTGCTTTAGCTTGTATTAATTCAGATAATACGAAGCAAATTATTTATGAAATTAATCCAAAAACTTTTACTGTTGTTGCAAAATATGAGTATAGTTATAAAAGTTTATTAGGTCATATGAATACCTTAACTTATAATTCTGTCAATAATCGTTACTATACAACAAATGCTGTTGTAAATGGATATAACCTTACTCCTATTGAAGCGGATAGCATGATTGTTGAAGCACCGATTAAACTAAAAGAGAAAGTTTTTAATTTTGCATATGATAAAGTACGCAATGAATATGTATCAATTGTGCCTTTAACAAACTCTGAACGGACAATTAATTATTACGACTCCAATTTTAATCGTATTCGTTCTTATAAAATTGATGCTAATCATACAAACTTAAATAATAACGGTGCTTACGCAACTAATGGAAATACTTTATTTACGACGTTGACAACCTTTGTATACGTCGATGAAGAGGGAGTTGTTAAAAATATTAGCCCTTATGCTTCTGGAATGGAAGTAGAAGACATGGATTGTCGAAATGGTCAAATGTATATGGCGGTCAATCGCAAAGGTAAAGTTGAAATTTATAGTTTGTCTAGCCTACCATTTTCGGTAAATGTCTAGATACTACCTATGTTTTAATCCCCTTTATGAGTGTATAATAATAGTATTAGAGTATTTTAGGAGCTATTATGAAATTAGGGAATGATATTATAGAGATTGACCGTATACGTCAAGCTATAGAGAAATCAAGTTCATTTAAAGTGCGCGTTTATACGATTCATGAGATTGAATATTGTAAAAGTCGGAATAAAGGATGCTACGAATCCTTTGCAGGTATATATGCTGCAAAAGAGGCTTTTATTAAAGCTTTAGGTATAGGGATGAGGTATGGATCATGGCAAGATATAGAGATTTATCATGATGAATGGGGCGCACCCTTAATTCGTTTACAAGATACTTTCAAAGATATTTACGAAACATCAGGTTATACTGATATTCATGTATCGATTAGTCATTGCAAGGATTATGCAATGAGTACAGTTATACTTGAAGGAGCATAAGATGAATATTTTAACTACAGAAGATGCTCGATTTATAGATCGAGAGGTTCCTAAGCAATTAGGAATTTCTTTAGAAATCCTCATGGAAAATGCTGGACGTGGTATCGTAGATGCCTTATGGGGAGAGTACGATTTATTTTCCCTGAATAATGGCCGTTCCATAAATAGTTTTGTTTTATTTATATGTGGTACGGGTAATAATGGGGCAGATGGCCTTGTAGCGGCTCGCCATTTGATGGAGCAAGGCGTACCAGCACAAATTGTACTAGTAGGAGATATAAACAAGTGTAGTGATCTTTTTGCAGTGCAAATTGAGCGCTGCAAAGCTATGGGCTGTAGCATCGATATGTATGATGAATTCAATGATTGGTCCAACGTAGCCATCGCTGTGGAAGGCATCATGGGAACGGGCTTTACTGGAAGGTTAAGAGAGGTGACCATCGATATATTGAATGATATTGATACTATGCGTAGTCAGTATAATTTTGATTTGTGGGCTATTGATGTACCTGCAGGTTTGGATGCTACTACTGGTCATGTAGCAGAAGGCACACTGACCTATGATTATACTGTTACTTTTGGAGCTATCAAACAAGGTTTGTTATTATATCCCGGAAAGGCTGTAGGAGGAACCGCTGTGGTTGCTCCATTGGGTGCTCCTTGGCAGCAGGTACTGGGTGAACGTGTTAGAACTATAACCATTGATTCTGATTTAGCAGAAAAAATTATCAACTATCGTACTCCAATGGCGCATAAAGGTGTCAATGGAAACACTTTAATTATTGGTGGTTCAAATGATATGATAGGAGCCCCTATTTTGGCTGCTGAAGCGGCAGTTCATAGTGGTGCTGGTAAAGTAACATTAGCTGTACCCAAAATAATTAAACAGATTGTACAAAGCCGTGTCATACCTGAGGTGATGGTTACTTCCACAGAGACTAATAAAGAACTTTTTGATTGTCGTCAAGTTGTTGCTATGGGACCTGGTTTAGGTCGCACCCGTGAAATCTGTGATTTAGTGGATCATATCTTAGATGCTTACGAAGGAGCATTAGTACTAGATGCTGATGCTTTGTATGCAGTGGGACATGTTGGTTGTGTTAATAAAGATGCTTTGCGAGATGGTGATATTGAGTCTGCATATACAGTGGAAAGAGAACTTCCATATTGTGTTATGACACCGCATTTAGGTGAATTTAGTAGACTTATTGATTTACCTATTAAATGGATTGAGCGTCATTATATCACGTTGGCTAGAGAATTTGCTAAGGCTCATCAAGTTATTCTTGTACTAAAAGGAATTCCTTCAATTGTGGCATTCCCTGATGGAACGGTGTATGTAAATACTATCGGTAATGCGGGCATGGGTACTGGCGGTATGGGAGATGTGCTGACTGGTGTAATTGCTGGTTTTATAAGTCAGGGTTATTCACTACAAGATAGTGCTATTCTCGGTGTTTATGTACATAGTCGTAGTGCAGATATTCTGAATGAAACAAAGAGTTGGGGTTATACTCCGAGTGATGTCAGTGCTTCTTTAGGCTTCGTGGTTAGTGAATTATTGGGAGATTATGAATGACAAATAGAATACAACGCTTTATAGCTTTCTTGTTGGTATTATGTATTCCTATCTTCGCCATTGCAGGCTGCACAAATAATGATGTAGCAAACGCAGCAAATCGAGTAACTACTAACGCTAATGGGACTTACTCAATCGATACTAAAACGACTACCCCTGAAGGTAAGCTAGATGTATATATGCTAGATATTGGTCAGGGGGATGCTATATTACTTAAGGTAGGCGATGAGTATAGCATGATCGATACTGGTGACATAGAACATCGTGAAAATATTGTAGCTCAACTTAAAACTATGGGTGTAACAAAGCTAAAAAATATTATTATCACGCATCCTCATGCTGATCATATGGGTGGTTTCTATGCTATTGCAAAGGCTATGCCTATTGAACATGTATATGATGATGGTATTGCCGTTGATAATAATATGTACAAAACTTATGAAAAGTGGATTGAGAAAAATAAAATTCAACGAACTACTTTGAGAAATGGAGATGTAGTTGATTTTGGACATGGTGCTGTCTTTGTAGTATATGCTCCTTGGGTTGAACCTTTAACTGATAAAAAAGGGGAGACAGATCTTAATAATAATTCTATTGTAGGTAAATTAATCTTTGGTAAATTTTCTATGCTCTTCACGGGTGATGCTGAATGGCAAGAAGAGAAAAAACTTATAAAAGAGCAGAATTCCAGATTGTTTGCTCGTATTCTTAAGGTAGGTCATCACGGTTCACGTACAAGTAGCTCTGAAGATTTTTTGAAATCTATTAAGCCTGAAAGTGCATTAATTTCAAATGGCATGTATAATAAGTATGGTCATCCT
This sequence comes from Veillonella parvula, assembly GCF_018378075.1. Lineage (GTDB taxonomy): Bacteria > Bacillota > Negativicutes > Veillonellales > Veillonellaceae > Veillonella > Veillonella parvula_K. Next base: position 464,975 of record NZ_JAGZYE010000001.1, on the reverse strand, counting down.
CACGATGTGACATTACGACGCTTGCAGGAAAATAATATTGCTATTTACCGTACAGATACGATGGGACGTATTCATATTAGTACGGATGGGAATAAATGGCAAATTACAACTGAACGTTAGTTTTGATTACTTATACAAAAAATTATTTTTATGAAACTGTTTTTTGTGTATTCTGTATAAGGTCTTTATATAGTAATATGTGTAATCGGCATACTAATCTTCATGTTTGTATGAAATAATCTATTTATAATCTAACATTAGTTTATGGATAGATTGGAACGATGAGATTTTGATAGATAAAAATATCATCGACTCATCTCTATGGTTTGGACACTATGTATGTCAGTTAGATTGGAGTGAATGTATTGCGTAAACTATTTTTAATGTGCCTTGCAGTCTTGATGGCGATACCTTTATTATTGACTCAAGCAAAGGCAGCTAATTTGGAAGATGCTCGATGGGTGACTAGAACAGATGCACCTGTACCATATGTTCGTATTGTTATGGACTTATCGGCACCTATAAAGGCATCTGCATCAATTAGCAAAGATGGGAAAACTACGACTGTTACTTTAAAGAATACAAAGCTAAAGACGGCTAAAGAGAACATTTCTATGGACTCAGCTATTGCTAGCTCTGCTAAACTTTCACAAGATGGCAGAGACGTTAAAGTAACAATCAAGACACCTTCATCTATTGATACTAGTGATGTAAAGGTTTTTTCCTTGAAAAAGGATACGGTTAATAAGAAACCGTATCGTATCGTTGTTGATGTTCAGAAAAAAGGTGCTGTAGCTAAGCCTGCTTACTATGGTAAAAAGCCATCTCAATCTGCGCATCCAGCAAAAAATGTACCTACAGGATCTGGCAAATACTCTACTAGCGGTGGTTTATCTGGCAAAACAATTACTATTGACCCAGGACATGGTGGTAGTGATTCTGGTGCTATTGGACCTCACGGTGTACAAGAGAAAAACATTACACTACCGATTTCCATGTATTTGAAAAAATCTTTAGAAAATCGTGGTGCTAAAGTGCTTATGACTCGTACTACCGATGTAGATGTATATGGCCCTAATGCAAGCGGTGTTGATGAATTGGGGGCTCGTGTTAACGTGGCTAACCGTAGTAATTCTGATGTTCTTGTGAGCGTTCATATCAACGCATTTAATAATCCTAGCGTTGGTGGTATTGCAACATATTACTATAGCAAAACTGGTAACGATGCTCGATTAGCACAAAAGGTACAATCTCAAATTGCTAACACACCTGGTTTCAATGGTGATCGTGGCATTCAAGAGGGTAACTTATACGTGTTGAGACATTCTAATATGCCTGCAATTCTTGTAGAGCTTGGTTTTATCTCTAACCCTAATGAGGAACGTGTGCTACAATCTCCTCAAACTCAAGAAGACTTTGCTAACCGCATTGCAAATGGTATTGCTAATTACTTTGGAGGTTAATCGATGAAATTACGTAAACAAGTTCTATCGATTCTCTGTGTAGGTATGCTGGCATTTGTAGTGGGTTGTACACATGAACAAGCTCCTACAACAGGTAAAAGTGAACCTACGCAAGAGACGAAAGTCAATAAGGATGCAGAAACAAGTAAAGTATCTCAAGAAAAGGTTAAGATGGCCTTCTTTGTTCCTACGGAGGATGGTTCTGGGGTAAAACAAACTACCGTTGAGATAGAGGCGAATAAAGTTACGCCTAAAGCAGCTCTTTTAGCGATGTTAAATGTTGATAGAGCACAAAAATATCCAGTCTTCTCTAAGGATATTGAAATTACATCTGTTACTGTAAAAGATGGTATTGCTTCTGTTGAAGTAAATGATGCATTCGTAAAGGGTAATGGCGGAGACTTAACTGTTAAGTTACAAATGGCTGCTATTGTAAATACATTGACATCCTTTGATAATATTAATGGTGTTCTATTCGTCAATAATGGTAAAAAGGTGCCAACTGTAGGTTCCTTTGATACTAAAGAACCTGTTAAGAGAATGACGAATCTAATTAAAAAATAATTCTTTTAAGGACATTTATAGCAGATAGTTGATATATCAACTATCTGCTATTTTTGTTGTCTTTTATATATGTTACAATACAATAAGTAATAATCGGAAATTAGGTGATCAGATGCAATTAAAAGATGTAGGGGAATTTAATTTCATTCGTCAAATTCAAGATAACACGATTTATAATCCTAATACTGTAGTGTACGGTATTGGTGATGATTGTGCTATTTATAAAGCAGATCAAAATACAGAGCAATTGATAAGCACTGACACAATGGTGGAAGGTGTTCATTTTAGCTTTCACTATATGATGCCCTATGATGTAGGGTATCGCCTTATGACGGCTAATTTAAGTGATGTTGCGGCTATGGGTGGCATTCCTAGACAAATTGTATTATCTGTAGCCGCACCAGACCATGTTAATACAGTCATTCTTGATGAAATTTATAGGGGAATTAAAGATCAATGTATGAGATATCAACTCAATATATTGGGTGGAGATACGGTACGTACGGAAGGCCCCATGGTTTGGACTGTAACAATTATCGGAGAGGTTCCTAAAGGCACTGCGGTTATGCGAAGTGGTGCGAAAGTAGGAGATGTTGTAGGTGTTACAAACTATGTAGGTTATGCAGCTACAGGTTTAGGAGCATTATCTTATAATTTAGTAGGCTATGATATGACCAAAGTGGGGCATCAACGTCCTGAACCACAGATTGAATTGGGGCAAAAATTGCGACGACTTGGTATTCATAGTATGAATGATATTAGCGATGGACTAGGTAGTGAATTGAATGAAATCGCTGTAGCTAGTAATGTTTCCATTGTATTTGAAGAACAAGCAATCCCTTTACACGAGGAGACTTACGCATTAGCTAAGCATTTACAAACTAATCCAGTAGATTATGCTTTGTATGGTGGAGAAGACTTTCAGTTAGTCTTTACAGCGCCAAAATCACTACTTTCGGAATTGGAAAAGCTAGCAGGCATTACGTTGATTGGGGAAGTTTTATCTGGCCCTCCTCGGGTTCAAATGGTAACACTTGATAAAACGATTAAGACCATAGAAGCGAAAGGATATAATCATTTTCATGAAGGATAAGGTACAGGTTCATTTAAAGACTCATACAGTAGAAGACACACAACAATTTGGCCAATTATTAGGCGAATGGGTTAAACATAATGGGCATCCTCTTTGTATAGCACTAGTTGGTGACTTGGGGACAGGAAAAACACATTTGTCGCAAGGCATTGCAAAGGGCTTTGGGGTTACTGAAGAAATTACAAGTCCTACCTTTGCCATAATGAATACCTATGATGTGAATCGAACTCATTTATATCATTTTGACGTATATCGCTTGGAAGATATTAGTGAACTGGAAAATATTGGATTTTATGAATATACAGAAGACTGCGTATCCATTGTAGAATGGGCAGATAAATTCCCTCATGAATTGCCTGATGAAATGCTATGGATTCATTTAACACGTATTGATGATACAAGCCGTTCCATTACATTAACTAGTGATTACCTTACAACGGGTGATTTAGTAGAAATAGGAGGCCCATATGTGGTTGGGAATTGAGACGAGCTCTCTCGTGTCGAGTGTGGCTTTAATAGATGAAAGTTGCCTAATTGGGGAATTGACCATTCAAGCTGGATTGACTCATTCTGAGCAGTTGGTACCTCATATTGATATGCTATTACGAGCTTCTCAAGTTGAAAAAAGTGAATTAAAAGGTATTATGGTTAGCATTGGACCTGGTTCTTTTACAGGCTTACGTATTGGTATGGGGACAGCTAAAGCTATGGCTTATGCCTTACAAATTCCTTTATATGGCGTAATGACCATGGACAGTTTAGCTCGTAATGTAGCTTATACGGACCGCACGATTTGTACCGTTATCGATGCTCAGAAAAAACATGTCTATGCAGGTATCTACAAATATGATGGTAATGAATTGGTCTGCAAAGAGGAGCCTTTTGTCATTGCTGCTAATGATTTATTAGATCGACTCCGAGCCTCTGAAGAATATGTAGTGTTCCTTGGGGATGGCGTTAAGCGAATAGAGAAGCTACTAGATGAAAGTGATACAAATTTAACGATTTTAGATATATCGCAACGTATTCCAAAAGCTAGTTCTCTATTACTAGCTGGCCGTAGATTGGTAGGCTCTGAAGAGAGTTCTGACCCTATGGATATGGTTCCTTATTATATTCGACGATCAGAAGCAGAAGTGTTATGGGAAGAACGCCATAAAAATAATCCTGAAATGTTGAAACAAAATCCTACAGTTGTAGTTACTGAGGCAGCAGGAGTCGAATAATGGAGATTCGTTTGGCTACAATAGATGATGCTCAAGCTATCTATACTATTGAACAACAGTCTTTTTCTGTTCCTTGGAGTTTAGAATCTGTTCTCGTTGAGTTAGAAGGGGCATCAAATAAATTATATATGGTAATTTGTGAGGAGAACAAAATTGTTGGATATGCAGGTGCTTGGCTTGTATACGATGAAGGTCAAATTACGAATATCGCCATTATTCCTTCCGCACGAGGTAAGGGATACGGATCAAAACTTACAAAACAATTAATAGATGAATGTCTTATGAGAGGTATGAAAGAAATTTTCTTAGAGGTGCGCATATCTAATCTTGCAGCATTGGCTATGTATAGAAATTTAGGATTTTCTGTAAAAGGAATTCGTAAAGATTATTATTCAGAGCCTATGGAAGATGCTTATATTATGTCTCTCGTTTCAGAGGAAATAGAATGAGTATATACACATTAGCCTTGGAAAGTAGCTGTGACGAAACCTCTGCTTCTGTCCTTAAGGACGGGCGCACTGTTTTGTCTAATGTTATTTCAAGCCAAGTGCCAATACATAGAAAATTTGGTGGCGTTGTACCTGAAATTGCATCACGTCATCATATAGAACAAGTGATACCCGTAATAGACCAAGCATTACGTGATGCAAATGTGACTTTACAAGATATCAATCATATTGGTGTTACGTATGGGCCAGGTCTTGTAGGGGCTTTATTAGTTGGTGTAGCTGCTGCAAAAGGGTTATCCTTTGCTACAGGGATTCCCTTGGTGCCAGTGCACCATATGGAAGGTCATATTTTTGCTAACTTTTTAGCTAATCCAGAACTGGAGCCTCCGTTTTTAAGTCTCGTTGTATCTGGTGGTCATACCATGTTAGTACATGTAAAAGGATATGAAGAATTTGATGTTCTTGGTCAAACACGAGATGACGCAGCTGGCGAGGCTTTTGATAAGATTGCACGGGTTATGGGATTCCCTTATCCAGGGGGCCCTCATATCGATGCCCTTGCCGTTGAAGGGAATCCAGAGGCTATTGAATTTCCAAAGGCTTTAAGTGAACCAGGTAATTTTGAATTTAGCTTTAGTGGTTTGAAATCCGCAGTTTTAAACTATTTAAATAGTAAGCAACAAAAGAATGAGCCTATTAATCAAGCTGATGTGGCCGCATCATTCCAGAAGGCCATCGTAGATGTGTTAGTAGAAAAGACGAAAGATGCCGCACATACTTTAGGTGAAAGTCGTATTACTATTGCTGGCGGTGTATCAGCTAATAAAGGATTACAAAAGGCTTTAGAAGCTATGTGTGTAGAAGAAGGCTTTACTTATTACAAACCACATAAAATTTTGTCTACTGACAATGCGGCCATGATTGGATGCCGAGCTTATTATATGGCGCAGGCCGGAAAATTTTGCGATTTAACATTGAATGCAAAGCCCAGTGTTGAAATTGGATACGTATCTTGGAAAGAGGATTAATCGTGGATATTGGTCAAGATATTTTAAATAGAACACCATTAGGACCATTACAAACCTCATTACTTGAGCATATTAGTAAACTCATATCCTTTGGCGAGTCTTTAACTCGTCAAAGGATACAGATTTTTACACCCCTACTAGAGACAGGACAAGGTGAGAAATCACAACAATGTGCAGATATGCTATGCATAGAACGCAGTGATCAAGGGATTACTACATGTCAATTAAAAGGCAGTCATACGTGGCATGCTATGATGAAAGATGGTCAACCACTTATCGGGTTAGATGACAAGCAGCGTCAATATGTCTTTCCTATCGTAGACAACGGAGGTCGTATTATTGGGGGTATATCTTTTACATTATCACCATCTATTAAGGCAGAACAATATGAGCAAGAATATTTTTTGTCTGATACGATGCAACGTCTTATGCTGACGGCTACTGATGAACAAATATTGTCTTACGAACCCATGTCCTATTTTGATGGTTTAATTATTTTCGACGACACTTATAAAATACTGTATGCTAACGATGCAGCTATGAAGTTAGTAGATGTATTAGGCTTTGATCGTCGCTTGGTAGGTTCATCAATTTTTAGCAGTACCTTAAAGATGTCCGCTATACAGCAGGTATTATTAGATAGAAGTATACGTACAAATGAAGAAATCTATCAAGATATGGTAATTCGTCAGCACATGATTCCTATTGCTATGGGGCGCAATGAAACGAGGTGCTTTTTAGTTCTTCATGATTGTACTCGTGAAAGTAAACAGCAACAAGAATTATTGGTTAAAAATTCCATTATCAAAGAGGTTCATCATCGTGTAAAAAATAACTTACAAACTGTAGCAGGGTTATTGCGTATGGAGGCGAGACGCTCTAGCTTGCCAGATGTAAAGCAAGCACTCCAAGAGGGGATTAATCGCATTGAGAGCATGGCTCTAGTTCACGATATAGTGTCTCATTACGATGAGGATTATATTGGTATACGATCAATTTATGATGAATTATGTCGTTTGTTGCGTATGAGTATGGTGCGACAAGACCAAGAGGTTACTTTTACTTACAGTGGTGAAGATATGCTAATTTCTTCTCATATGGCGAGTTATGTATCTCTTATAATTAATGAATTGATTACGAATAGCTTAGAACATGGGTTAGACGGGAATCGTGGAAATGTTCATCTAGCAGTTACTGATGCAGGTAGTACAATTAAACTGGCTTTTACAGATAACGGAAAAGGATTGCCTAGTGATTTCTCTGTTTCTTCTAATAAACGGTTAGGTTTAACAATTATTAATAATTTAGTTACTCATGAATTAAAAGGAAGTTTATCCATAGAAAATACTGGAACAGGTGTATTGGTGACGATATATATGAAAAAGGAGGCATAAATGCGCGTTTTAATCGTGGATGATGAATCCCTAATACGTATGGATTTACGAGATATTATTGAGTCTTGTGGTCATGAAGTCGTTGCAGAAGGTACAAATGGTGTTGAAGCTTTAGCACTTTGTAAAAAACATAAGCCAGATATTATATTGATGGATGTTAAGATGCCAGAATTAGATGGTATTGAGGCGGCACGTCAAATTGGCTTTCACCATGAAGCACCTGTAGTATTATTAACAAGTTATAGCCAGCAAGATTTAATCGATAAGGCTCGAGATTCTGGTGTATATGGCTATTTAATTAAACCAGTACGGGAGGAACAGTTAGTTCCTACCTTAGAGATGGCTTTAGGTCGCTATAAAAGTGATGCTCAGTTGCGAGAAAAGATGGCTGAGCTAGAACAGTCATTAGAAGATCGTAAAATCATTCAAAAGGGAACTGGTATATTAATGGAACTATATTCTATATCTGAAGTGGAAGCGTATAATCGGATCCGCACTTTAAGTATGAATAAACAAATATCTATTATAGAAACATGTAATCTCATCATTAAACAGTCTAATAAGTCAAATAATATCTAAAAAGTCAAAAAATCAAAATTAGTACTTGCAATTATTTTAACTTCGGTTATAATAATACTTGTGATTAGCACTCAATGAGTTAGAGTGCTAATAAATTATGGAGATTAACTAGTAAAAAGGAGTGACATTATATGTTAAAACCATTAGCTGACCGCGTTCTTATCCGTCTAGAAGCAAAAGAAGAAAAAACTAAAAGTGGTATTTTCCTTCCTGATACAGCTAAAGAAAAGCCTCAAGAAGGTGTAGTTGTAGCTGTAGGTGCTGGTAAAGTATATGACAATGGTCAACGTGTAGCTCCAGAAGTTAAAGTTGGCGACACTGTTATGTTTGCAAAATATGCTGGTAGCGAATTAGAAATCGATGGCGCTATTCATTTGATTATTAGCGAACGCGATATTTTAGCAGTATTATAATCGCTGATTTATAGTCTATATGACTATAAAAACTGATGATACATTTTATATTGCTTAAGGGCACATATATTTCGTTACATTGGATAGTGTTACTATTTAGGAGGTAATACATATGGCAAAAGAAATCTTGTTTAATGAAGAAGCTCGTCGCGCTTTAGGCCGTGGCGTCGATCAATTAGCAAATGCTGTAAAAGTTACATTAGGTCCAAAAGGTCGTAATGTTGTGTTGGATAAAAAATTTGGTTCCCCAACAATTACAAATGATGGTGTAACCATTGCTCGCGATATTGAACTTCCAGATCCATTTGAAAACATGGGGGCTCAATTAGTAAAAGAAGTTGCTACTAAAACTAACGACGTAGCAGGTGATGGTACTACTACCGCAACAGTATTGGCGCAAGCTATGATTCAAGAAGGTATGCGCAATGTAGCAGCCGGTGCAAACCCAATGATTTTGAAAAAAGGCATTGAAACAGCAGTAAAAACTTTGGTTGAAGAAATTAAAAAACGCTCTATCAAAGTTTCTGGTAAAGCTGAAATTGCTCAAGTTGCAAGCGTATCCGCTGCTGATGAAGAAATCGGTGGTTTAATTGCTGAAGCTATGGAAAAGGTTGGTAATGACGGTGTTATTACTGTTGAAGAATCCAAAGGTTTGCAAACTGCATTAAATGTAGTAGAAGGTATGCAATTTGATCGTGGTTACATTTCCCCTTATATGGTAACTGACCCTGATCGTATGGAAGCCGTTATGGATAACCCATATATCTTGATCACTGATCGTAAAATCAGTGCCATCGCAGACATGTTGCCAACACTTGAAAAAGTAGTAAAAGTAGGCAAAGAACTTCTTATTATCGCTGAAGATGTAGAAGGGGAAGCATTGGCTACATTAGTAGTAAACCGTTTGCGTGGTACATTCAAAGCTGTAGCTGTTAAAGCTCCTGGCTTTGGTGATCGTCGTAAAGCTATGCTTGAAGATATCGCTATCTTAACAGGCGGTACTGTTATTACTGAAGATATGGGTCGCAAGCTTGATTCTGTAGAGCTTGAAGATCTTGGTACAGCTCGTCAAGTTCGCATCACTAAAGATGAAACTACAATCATCGATGGCGCAGGTGATAAAGATGTAATTGCTAAACGCGTTAACCAAATCCGTGCACAAGTTGAAGAAACATCTTCTGATTTCGACCGTGAAAAATTACAAGAACGTCTAGCTAAATTGTCCGGTGGTGTTGCAGTTATCGAAGTAGGTGCTGCTACAGAAGTTGAAATGAAAGATAAGAAACTTCGCATTGAAGATGCATTGAATGCAACTCGTGCAGCTGTTGAAGAAGGTATTGTAGCTGGTGGTGGTACTACATTCATCGATATCATCCCTGCATTGAATACATTGGAAGCTACTGGTGACGTTCAAACTGGTATTAACCTTGTAAAACGCGCTGTAGAAGAACCACTTCGTCAAATCGCATACAACGCAGGTCTCGAAGGTTCTGTAGTAGTAGAAAAAGTTAAAAATACTGAAGCTGGTGTAGGTTTTAATGCCTTGACTGAAGAATACATCGATATGGTTAAAGCTGGTATTGTTGACCCTGCAAAAGTTACTCGTTCTGCCCTTCAAAATGCCGCATCTATCGCATCTCTTGTATTAACTACTGAAACAATCGTAGCTGATAAGGTAGATGAAAATGCAGCAGTTCCTGCAATGCCTCCAATGGGTGGTATGGGCGGTATGATGTAATCAGCTGGTTAGAATTAATTTTATAAGAAATATAATAATCCTAATGAATTGTGAATTACATTTTTCATATTCATTAGGATTATTTTTTACTGATAAATTAATCTATTGTAAGGGTGTAATATTTTAAATAAGATATTATTATATTCAAGCTGACCAGATTTAAAGTGACTAGATTATGTTGATTACATCGATAAAATTGATTTTGTATACAATGTATGATATAATTCTATAGAATTTAATAGTGAGTCTTATTGACATAGTTATTCTCTAATAGTATAATTAGTGTATCGAATTTATTCGATTTGTTATATTTGAATTGAAAGAAGGATCACTATGTTGAACTTTATTTTTAAAAGTAAACCTAATTATGTAAATTTTGGCTTATTGATTTATCGCCTTGCATTGGGCATTTCCATGTTTTATCATGGTTATTTAAAATGGCTTAGCGGAGCTGAAGGGCTCTACAAAGTAGGGACTATGTTAGCACCTTTAGGTGTATCCGGTGGTTATGAGATGTTAGGCACTATGGCAGCACTTGCAGAAATGATTGGTGGTATTCTCATTGCAGTAGGATTATTTACACGTATTGGTGCTACTCTAGTTGTAGGTACTTTAGCAACTGCGACTATTGTGAGTTTGAATGGTAGTTTCTTTAGCTGGGACTACCCATCTCAATTAGGCTTTGGTGCACTTATGTTATTCTTTGCTGGTGCTGGTCGCTTTAGTTTAGATAAAGCTTTATTTAAATAATTAGGAAATTAGAATAAAAGACTCATCGGCTGATGAGTCTTTTATTTATGTAGAAAGGTTATCATGAACAAAAAAACAGTTCCATTCACGTCAGAACAATTAGAAAATATTATTGCTCAGTATCCAACTCCATTCCATATTTATGATGAAGAAGGAATTATTGAGAATATGAAATCTTTCATCAATGCATTCTCTTGGAATAAGGGATTTAAGCAATATTTTGCAGTTAAAGCAACTCCAAATCCGTATATCATGCGTTTGTTACAAAAGCTTGGGGTTGGCGCAGACTGTTCTTCCTTAGCGGAACTACTTTTATGTGAAAAAGTGGGTATTACGGGCCATGATATTATGTTCACATCTAATGATACACCATATGTGGAGTATAAAAAGGCACTTGAAATGGGTGCAATCATCAATCTTGATGATATTACACATATCGAATATTTAGAAAAAAATCATGGCTCTTTGCCAGATACATTCTGCGTGCGTTATAATCCGGGTTCTTTAAAAGAAGGGGGCAATACAATTATTGGCCTTCCTGAAGAAGCTAAATATGGTATGACACGCGAACAAATATTTGAAGCGTACAAACAATTACAAGCTAAAGGTGTAAAACACTTTGGTATTCATACAATGGTTGTTTCTAACGAACTTGATATTGACGGTTTAGTTGGTACAGCAGAGCTTTGCTTTAATCTTGCTGTAGATATTAAAAAAGAACTTGGTATCACTGTTGAATTTATTGATTTAGGTGGAGGTGTAGGTGTAGCTTATAAACCAGAACAAACACCAGTAGACTTCCGCGTATTAAGCAAGGGTGTAGAAGAAGCGTATAATCGAATTTTAGTAGCTAATGGACTTAATGATGTAGCATTGGCTTATGAATGTGGGCGTATGGTAACAGGTCCATTTGGTTATCTTGTTTCTACTGCTATTCATAAAAAAGATATTTATCGTCATTACATCGGTTTAGATGCTTGTATGGCAAATCTTATGCGTCCGGCGTTGTATGGCTCTTATCATCACATTACCGTAATGGGGAAAGAAAATGCTCCCAAGGATCATGTATATGATGTAACAGGCTCCTTATGTGAAAATAATGATAAATTTGCTATTCAACGAGAGCTGCCAAAAATTGATATTGGAGATCGTGTCATCATTCACGATGCTGGTGCACATGGACATTCTATGGGTTTCAATTATAATGGTAAATTACGTTCTGCAGAGTTATTGCTACATAAAGATGGCTCTGTTACACAAATTCGTCGTGCTGAAACATATGATGATTTATTTGGAACTCTTGATTTTTCAAACCTATAATTTAATATTGAGAATCGAATAGGATGAGAATTAATATTAATAAAAACCTATCAATATATGTAATACTTGATATTCTTTTAATTCCTGTATATTTTAGTAGGAATATCTTGCTATCATTTAGATAAGAATGTATAATGAGTGTAGATTGTTATGCACATACTTGCTAAGTTGGCGAGAATTACGGCGGTATTCACGTTAGTGCGTACCGCCTTTTTATATGTGTCAGTATATACGTTTTATATATAATGAGTGTATGTTTCTTATGGTTACATACAAATAAAAGGAGTGAACATTTTGGCTGAATTACTTCAGATAAAAGATTTAAAGGTATCTGTTGAAGAGAAACAAATCTTAAAAGGTATTGATTTAACAATTAATAAAGGTGAAATTCATGTTGTGATGGGGACAAATGGTGCTGGTAAATCTACACTTGCTAATGCAATCATGGGTAACTCTACATATACAGTAGATAGTGGTTCTATCATTTTTGATGGTAAGGATATTACGGAAGATGCAGTAAATGATCGTGCAAAAGCGGGTATTTTTATGTCCTTCCAAAATCCAATTTCTATTCCTGGTATTACTGTAGAAAACTTCATTCGTACAGCTAAATCCACAATTACTGGTGAAAATGTACGTGCATTATCTTTCAAAAAAGAATTGAAAGAAAAAATGGATGAATTATCCTTTGATTTATCTTATGCGCAACGTTATGTAAATGAAGGCTTCTCTGGTGGTGAACGCAAGAAGAATGAAATTCTTCAAATGTCCATTTTGAATCCTAAATTGGCTATTCTTGATGAAACTGATTCTGGCCTTGACGTAGATGCGGTTCGTATCGTATCTGAAGGTGTACAACGTTTCCATAACGAAGAAAATGCTGTATTAATCATTACTCATCATAACCAAATTTTACAAAAACTAAAACCAGACTATGTTCATGTGTTGATCAATGGCAAGATTGTTAAAACTGGTGATGCTTCTCTTGTACGTGAAATCGAAGAAAAAGGTTATGACGCATACAAAGCATTAGCATAGGAGGCATAATGGAAGAAAGAAAGAAAACCCAAGTCGCGGATATGGACCGTGGCGTCTATGATATAAAGAACGAATTTGAATATTCTTATATCTCTGATGCTGGTTTAACAGAAGATATTATCCGTGAGATTTGGTCTAATAAAAATGAACCAGAATGGATGCTCGATTTCCGTTTAAAGTCTTTGGAAATCTATAATCGCATGGGCATTCCAAATTGGATTCCTGATATCTCGGGCTTAGATATGGCAAATATTCATACATATGTTAAGCCTAAAGTAGATATGAAAGAAAACTGGGATGAAGTTCCAGAAGAAATTAAAAGTACTTTTGACCGCTTAGGTATTCCAGAAGCGGAAAAAACATCTCTAGCTGGTGTTGGTGCTCAATATGATTCTGAAGTTGTTTACCACAGTATTCAAGAAGATCTTGTTAAGCAAGGTGTTATCTATACTGATATCGAAACAGCATTACATGAACATGAAGAAATCGTAAAAAAATACTGGATGACATTAATTCCACCTACAGACCATAAATGGGCTGCTCTTCACGGTGCCGTTTGGTCTGGTGGTTCCTTCATATACGTTCCTGCAGGTGTACAAGTAGAGATTCCATTGCAATCTTACTTCCGTTTGAATGCACCAGGTGCTGGTCAGTTCGAACATACGATGATTATCGTAGAAGAAGGGGCTAAATTGCACTTTATCGAAGGTTGTTCTGCTCCTAAGTATGATGTGTCTAACCTGCATGCAGGCGCTGTTGAACTGTTCGTTAAAGATAATGCTACATTGCGTTATTCTACAATTGAAAACTGGTCTAAAAACATGTACAACCTTAACACAAAACGTTGTGTAGTAGGTAACAATGGTACAATTGAGTGGGTATCTGGTTCCTTTGGCTCCAAAGTTTCTTGTTTGTACCCAATGAGTATTCTCAACGGTGAAGGTGCACATGCTGAATTTACAGGTGTAACATTCGCAGGTGAAGGACAATTCCTCGATACAGGTTGTAAAGTGGTACATAATGCACCATATACAACAAGTAATGTAAACTCTAAATCCATTTCTAAATCCGGTGGCGCTGCAATTTATCGTGGCCTTTTGAAGATTGGCCCTAAAGCTGAACATTCCAAAGCAACAGTTTCTTGTGAATCCTTGATGCTTGATGCTGAGTCTCAATCTGATACAATTCCGGCTATTATCGTAGAAAATGACAATGTGGATTTAGGTCATGAAGCTAAAATCGGTCGTATTTCCGACGAAGCAATTTTCTATCTTATGACTCGTGGTATTAGCGAAGAAGAAGCTCGTGCGATGCTAGTTCGTGGTTTCGTAGAGCCAATCTCTAAAGAATTGCCACTTGAATATGCAGTAGAAATGAACAATCTAATCAATCTTGAATTAGAAGGTTCTATCGGTTAAGGAGGAATTATGAGCGAATTACTATTTAATGAACTCCCTAGACCGACATTCAGATGGTTGCGCGTTAATCATACTGTAAGCTCTCTAGCTGGAGAAGATACAGCGGTACAATCCATCGCTGTGGAAGCTAATAAAAATATACTTTCACCATTACCTGTTGGTACAGCATTACTAGATGGTAATTATGAAGGTGCTAATAAAGAAGCTGTTCATGTATTAGTTGAAAAAGCGGAAGGCTATGCTATCAATGTGCCTCCTAAGGCGAAAGAAGTTGTAGGCATCCGCATTGATGCTAATGCTCGTGTAGCAAACCGTTTCCAATTTATCGTTGGTGAAGGTGCTGAGCTAGAAGTACAATTCTATGTAACTGGTTCTGGCGATGCATTGACAAATGTTAGCTATTTAAACGAATACGATGTGAAAGAAGCTGGTAAGGTTGTAGTAAAAAAGGTAAATCTTTTGCCTGAACATGTACAGCATATCGAGCATCGATACACTAAATTAGAAGAAAAAGCAGATGTAGAATACATCAATATTGAAATTGGTGGCAGTGAAAACATCTTGAATTACTATCATGATTTAGTAGGTCAAGAATCCCGTATGGTTCATGACATTGCTTATCTTGGTAATAAAGAGCAAAAATTTGATATTTCTATGGTTATGAGTCATGGTGGTAAAAAATCATTTAGTGATATTCATACCTTAGGTGCTCTTAGTGGCAATTCTAAAAAATCCTTCAGAGGGACCCTTGATTTCCTTAATGGAGCAACAGCTTCTGAAGGTGCAGAAGAAGATACTTGCTTATTGTTAGATCCAACTGTAAAATCTGTTTCGTTACCACTTTTATTGTGTAAAGAAGATAATGTAGTTGGTAATCATGCAGCAAGTGCAGGCCAAATTGATCATAATAAATTGTTCTATATCATGAGCCGTGGCTTTAGTGAGGTAGAGGCAAAACATATCATTGTTGAATCTATGATTCGACCTATTATTGATCGCATTGGTGATGAAACGATTGAAGAAGCAGCGTTAGCAGCTGTACGTAATAAAATTTAAAGAGGCGTTTTTATGAGACCAATTGCAGAAGCATACAAAGACTTTCCTATATTACATAAAGAGCATAATGGGCATCGTGTTATCTATTTAGATAGCGGTGCTACTGCTCAAATTCCACAGTCCGTAATTGACCGTGTTGTGGAACATATGACACAACGTAATGGTAACCCACATCGTGGTTCTCATATTTTAGCCATTGAAGCATCTGAAGACTATGAAAATGCACGGGATCGCGTAGTTGAATTTATCAATGCTCGCGAACGAGAAGAGGTTATATTTACACGTAATAGTACGGAGTCAATGAACTTGATTGCCCACAGCTATGGCCTTCATAATGTGAAAAAAGGTGACAAGATTGTCATTACTGTTGCTGAACATCATGCGAATCTTGTAACATGGCAATATGTGGCAGAACAGACGGGGGCAACCTTAGAATACATGTATCTTGATGAACATGGGCACTTAAAAGATGGTGAAATCAATAAAATTGATGAAAAGACTAAAATTGTTGCTTTCGCTCATGTTAGTAACGTGCTTGGTATGGAATTCCCAGTAAAAGAATTAACTGAGAAGGCTCACTCTGTAGGTGCTATTGTTGTTCTAGACGGTGCTCAATCTACACCTCATAAAAAAATTGACGTACAAGCATTGGATTGCGATTTCTTCGTATTCTCTGGCCATAAAATGTGTGCATCTCAAGGGATTGGTGTACTATACGGTAAACGTGATTTATTAGAAACTATGCCTCCATTCCTATTGGGTGGCGATATGATTGAGTATGTAAAAGAGCAAACTGCTACATTCAATGAGCTTCCATATAAGTTTGAGGCAGGTACTCCAAATGCTGATGGTGCCGTTTCCTTGCATGCAGCTATTGACTATTTGGAATCCTTTGGAATGGATGCTATAGAAGCCTATGAAGAGGAGTTAGTAGCTTATATTCTTCCTAAGATTGTTGAATTGCCACATGTCCATGTTATTGGTTCTCAGAATCCTAAGGAAAAACATGGCGTTATTGCGTTCACTGTAGATGATGTACATCCTCATGATGTAGCTACAATTTTGGATTCTAAGGGAATCTGCGTTCGTTCCGGTCACCATTGTGCACAACCATTAGGTGCGTTCTACAATGTATCTGCATCTACTCGTTTAAGTATGTACTTATACACTCGCAAGGAAGATTTAGATGCATTCCTTGAAGTATTAAAGACTGTTCGTTCAGTAATGGGTTTTAAAGATTAGGAGAATTACCACTAATGGAAATGGATCAATTATATACGGAACTTATTTTGGAACATAACCAAGATAAACGTAATAAGCATGAATTATCTGAATTTACAAATTCTGAACATGGACATAACCCTAGTTGTGGTGATGATCTAACATTACAACTCAATGTAGTAGATGGTATCATTAAAGATGCTGCATATACAGGTTCTGGCTGTGCTATTAGCCAAGCATCTGCATCTATGATGATTGATATCATTAAGGGCAAATCTGTTGAGGAAGCACTTCGTTTAGTAGAAATTTTCTTGGGTATGATTAAAAAAGAGATTACCGATGAAAATGAGTTAGAAGAATTAGAAGATGCTATGGCTCTACAAAATATTTCTAATATGCCAGCACGTGTAAAATGTGCAGTTCTTGCATGGCATACATTGAAAGAGGCTTTAAAGAAATAATATGAAGAAAACGATATTATTTGATTTAGATGGAACCTTAACTGACTCTCAAGAAGGTATTCTTAAAAGCATTAAATTTGCATTGGAACATTTCGGTTATACTGTACCTGATGAAGAAACATTACAATTGTTCTTAGGACCACCATTGGTAGATGCTTTCCAAGAACATTGTGGTTTGACCTTTGAGCAAGCGGAAGAAACATACTTTAAATTCCGTGAACGTTATGGTACCATCGGTAAATTTGAAAATAAAGTATATCCGAATATTGTAGACTTATTGGCTAAATGCAAAACTGAACAATATACTATAGCTGTAGCTACTGCAAAACCAGAACATTATGCTAAAGATATTCTTGATCACTTTGAATTGACACCATACTTTGATGTTATTGTTGGTGCTAATTACGAAGCGGGATTGTTACACAAAAAAGAAATTCTTGAAAAAGCTCTCACGCTATGTGGTAACCCATTAACTGATGAAAATGGTCGTCGATTGACATTCATGGTTGGAGATCGTAAGTACGATGTAGAAGCAGCTAATGAACTTGGCTGTATCTCCATTGGCGTTACCTATGGTTATGGTACGGAATCTGAGTTAAAAGAAGCGGATGCCGAATATATCTGTGACGATGTTGATGAAATTGCTGATGTTCTCAATCTTGAAGAAATGATGGTTCGTAGATAAGCTATATAAATAGAATTACATATCAACCCAAATAAAAAGCTAGAGGAAATCCTCTAGCTTTTTTGCATCTTCATTTTATGTTATTTTTTTAGGCCACTTTTTTTAGCTAATGTTTTGATAACCTTAGCACTTTGTTTTTTCAACTTGCCCCCTGTTTGTTTGAGTTGGATACGTGTACGAGAAACACGACCAAGTGTAGTAATCTTAGTTTTGCGACGTGGCTTCATATCACGTTCGTTACCAAAGTCGCCACGTTGCACACTCGTTGCCTTTACTTTTTCAGCTCTAAAAGATTTACGTAGGGCTTTCATAATTAATGTAAGTGGTAATGTTTGCTCGAAGGAATACAAATCAACTGCTACATAACCAAGTGCAGGATATGTGTGCAATGTAAAGTGAAAACCTGGTGCGACAGAAAGGAGGGCGATTTCCTCGTCCATAACTTGACAACTGATTTCATCTACATCAAGTTCAGCTAAGTCAAATGCGGTTGCTACACTTTCCTGTACAGCTGTAGCGGATGAAATTGCGTCTTCATCGCAGGAATATAAATCAATTAACAGTTCTTGTCCTAATGCTTCTGCCATAACAACACCTTCCTTCAGAAAATAATATCTCATTTATTATACATAGATTTAAGGATTAAGTCCAATTATATGAGAATACATTAAAAGTCAAACGTTATTTTTATAAAATTTGACTTTTATATTGACTAAGGTCAAAAAGTCAAATATAATAGAGTTATGTTAAAGAACAAATAGTCAAAACTATAGTAAATAAACTTTAAAGGGGTGTTTTTTATGAGTATGATAGCTGATAAAATAGAAAAATTTATATTAGACCGTATGCGTGAAGAACAAGAAAAGCTAATTTTAAAGCGTAATGAATTGGCTGATGAATTAGATTGTGCGCCATCCCAAATTAGTTACGTATTAAGTACGCGTTTTTCTAATGAGCGCGGTTTCGATGTTGAGTCAAGACGTGGCTTGGGTGGATATATTCGAATCAAAAAAATTAACCCAGAAAGTTCAGATTCTTTACCTGCTGTTACAACTTATCGGATTTATGAAGGTCCAAATACGGTAGAACGATTAATTGATATGCGAGATGTAGATCAATCATTATTTCAATTATTACAATCTGAAAAGATTACCCGTCGTGAAGCTCAATTGATGCATAATTCTTTTGCTACATTAATTGAAAATGTAGACGTAGAAGAACGTAATGATGCTGTTCGTCAATTATATGCATCAATGGTGGACACTTTGCGGAAGGAGTGATGATTTGTGTTATGTGATCATTGCCATAAAAATGAAGCTACTATCCATATGACTAATATCATAAATAATCAAAAGACTGAGCAACATCTTTGCAGTAGTTGTGCCACCAAGTTACAACAAGCTGGGAAATTATCTCCTTATAGTTCTTTTATGAATGATATGTGGGATAATAACTTTTTTACTAATGATTTTTTTAAGAATATGGTGTATCCAGATAACTTATTAAAAGCTCATCAATCTAAGAGCTGCCCTCAGTGTGGTATTACTTATGATGAATTCAATCGGGTAGGTAAGTTTGGCTGTGGTCAATGTTATGAGACTTTTAATAGTGAAATAAATCCATTATTAGAACGAATACAAGGTAGTTCTGAGTATGAAGGGACTATACCTAGTCGTGGTACTAATGTATTTAAAGCAAAGTATGAAGTAAAGCAATTGCGCCGCCAATTAGATACAGCTATTCAAGCTGAAAACTTTGAAGAAGCTGCAATTTTGAGAGATAAAATTAAAAATCTAGAAGTTATCATTGATGGTGATAACGAATAGGAGGTTCTTATGTTAGATACTATATTGGACTCTCCGCTAAGTCAGTGGCTGTGTCAGGATACAGAGGCGACAGACCACATTGTAATTTCAAGTCGTATACGATTGGCGAGAAATTTTGATGATATATTGTTTACGAATCGTGAAGATACAGTTTCCTTAGAAAAAGTGAATACAATCTCTCGAGGCCTATTGCCAATATTAAAAAAGGCTGATGAGCACCAATATACAAATATTAGCCTTGAGCAATTAAGTCAACGTGAGCGTGCTGTCTTAGTTGAAAAGCATTTAATGAGTCCTGCTTTAGAGGAACAATTACCGTATCGTAATTTGATTGTATCTGATGATGCTTCTATCGCAATTATGGTAAATGAAGAAGATCATTTACGTATTCAATCTATGGCTCCAGGACTTAAATTGCAACAAGCTTATAATCATGCGGTTCAAATTGATAAAGCTATCGAAGCAAAATACCCTTATGCCTTTGATGAGCGATTTGGTTATTTAACTGCTTGCCCCACTAATGTGGGTACAGGTTTACGGGCCTCTGTTATGTTACATTTACCCGCATTGACGTTATCTGGTCGTATTACGAGACTCATTCGTAACATAATACAACTAGGTTACTCTGTACGAGGGTTGTATGGGGAAGGTTCCGAAGCTTTAGGTTGTATTTACCAGATTTCTAATCAACGAACGATGGGTATTAGTGAAGAAGCAACTATTGAGCAATTGATTAAAATCGTAGAAGGAATTATTGCAGAAGAACGAAAGTCTCGGCAATCTTTATTACACAACGATAAAGAAGGTTTGGAAGATATACTTTGGCGATCCTATGGAATTTTACAATATGCACGACGTGTAAGCGGTAAAGAGGCACTTAGTAAGCTTAGCGACATTCAATTAGGTGTAGATTTAGAAATATTACCATTCTGGGGTAAAGATACTTTTAATGAGCTTGTTGCTATAACTAGACCAAACTTCCTCTCTAAATACTTAGGTAGTGAAAATTTGACAGATACCGATCGCGACAGCTATCGTGCAAAGGTGATACGTCAAAAACTTTCAAATTAATATAAATACATAAATAATTAATGCATGATTATTTATTTTGTATAGATTGATTTATATAATTTTCTTAGTTTACCGTTAAGAGATTTGTAAAAAATAGTAAATATTAATACTAGATAGCATAATAGATTAATAGAGTTTAATAATATTTTTGATATTCCAATGGTTATTTCACCATTGTTTATATATATTTGAAAAGAAATAATTACAATTTACATAGATAGATGAGGTGATATTATGATGCAACGGTTTACAGACGATGCACAGCGTGTTCTTTCGTTAGCTCAAGAGGCTGCTTTGGAGTTAGGACATGACTATGTTGGTACTGAACACGTACTCATTGGCCTTACAAAGGTTAAAAATGGTGTAGCAGCTAAAGCTTTAGAAGAGCTTGGCCTTGTTACAGAAGATATTTTTGAAGCTGTAGAAGAACATGTAGGACGTGGTAATAAAAAGGCAACGTCAATATATATGACACCTCGCGTTAAACATGTACTTGAGCTTGCCATTCAAGTAGCAAATCAAATGAATCACAATTACGTTGGTACTGAGCATATTCTATTGGGCCTACTTAGCGATGGTAGCGGTGTTGCAGTTGCTATTTTACGAGCTATGAATATACGTAGTAATGATGTAGTAGAAGCAATTCGTAGTATTCTTGGCTCGAATAAAGGTAGCAATAATGGTGGTCAAGAGGGAATAAATAGCAATAATGATTTAGGTGAGCTGTCAGATTTTGCAACTGATCTTAATGAGTCTGCTAAACAAGGTAAGATTGATCCTGTTATTGGCCGCGATACGGAGATTCAACGAGTCATTCAAATTCTCAGCCGTAGAACTAAAAATAATCCTGTTCTTATTGGTGAACCAGGTGTAGGTAAAACAGCTATTGCCGAAGGCTTGGCACAGCGTATTGTGACTGATAATGTACCGGAGATTTTACGTAATAAACGCATTATTTCTCTTAGTATTGGTTCTATGTTAGCGGGTGCCAAGTACCGTGGTGAATTTGAAGAACGGTTAAAAAAAGCCATTGATGAAGTACAACAACATGATGATATGATTATCTTTATAGATGAAATTCATACATTGGTTGGGGCAGGTGCTACTGAAGGCGCTATGGATGCAGCTAATATCTTAAAGCCTGCTTTGGCACGAGGTGAATTCCAAGTTATCGGTGCCACAACACTTGATGAATATAAGAAATATATAGAAAAAGATGCTGCTTTAGAGCGTCGTTTTCAACCCGTTCAAGTAGGAGAGCCTAACGAAGAGGATGCTCTTGAAATTTTAAAGGGATTAAGAGATCGGTATGAAGCTTTCCATAAGGCTAAGATTACAGATGAGGCATTAACAGCAGCTGTGTCTTTATCTAGCCGATATATTACAGATCGATTCTTACCTGATAAGGCTATCGATGTAGTCGATGAAGCTGCATCTAAGGTTCGTATGAAAGTATTTTCTTCAGCACCTGATGTTAAAGCATTAGAGGATCGCCTCAATACAGTTAAGAAAGAAAAAGAAGCTGCGGTTACGTCTCAAGATTTCGAAAAGGCTGCAAAGCTTCGCGATGAAGAACAATTACTATTAAAAGAAATTGGTGATAAAAAATCTATTGCTAAAGAAAAAAGCGATCAAAAGTTAATAGTAACAGAGGAAGACATAGCTGCTGTAGTAGCGCAATGGACAGGCATTCCAGTGGCTAAAATTGCAGAAGAAGAGTCTGCAACCTTACTACATTTGGAAGAAGAACTTCATAAACGCGTAGTAGGTCAAGATGAGGCTGTTACTGCTGTAGCTAAAGCTGTACGCCGTGCAAGGGCTGGATTAAAAGACCCAAAACGGCCTATTGGTTCATTCTTGTTCCTTGGGCCAACTGGTGTAGGGAAAACTGAGCTAGCAAGAGCGCTTGCATCCTCCTTGTTCGGCGATGAATCTGCTATGATTCGACTTGATATGTCTGAATATATGGAAAAACATACTGTGTCTCGCTTAGTCGGTGCCCCTCCAGGTTACGTAGGCTATGAAGAAGGTGGACAATTAACAGATGCGGTACGTCGCAAACCATATAGCGTTATCCTCCTCGATGAAGTGGAAAAGGCACATGCAGATTTCTTTAATATTTTGTTACAAGTTCTTGATGATGGTCGTCTTACTGATAGTCAAGGAAGAACTGTAGATTTCAGAAATACAGTTATTATTATGACAAGTAACTTAGGTGCTAAAGCTTTACATAAAAACTCTCCAGAACTTGGTTTCTTAGCGGCTAAAAAATCTGATTTCAATGTAGATGAAAATAAAGAAATTGAGTTTAAAGAGGCTAAGAAGTCAGTAATGGATGCGGTGAAACGTCATTTTAGACCTGAGTTTTTAAACCGTATTGATGAAATGATTGTATTCCATCCATTAACAGAAGAGGACTTAAAAGAAATTGTAACTATCTTGATGAGTGATGTTACAAAACGCCTTGAAGCGCGTGATTTACAATTAGAAATCTCTCCTGAGGCTATGCATTTACTTGTTAAGGAGGGCTCTGATTTCACAATGGGGGCTCGACCATTAAAACGTGCTATTCAACGTTTAATTGAGGACCCAGTGTCCGATCTTATTTTGAAAGGAGATGCAAAAGAAGGTAAAATTATTAAAGCAGATGCAAAGGATAACGATCTTGTTGTATCAATATGATAAAAATACAAATTATACAGTTGATGACTACCTTTCATATAAAAAATATAAGTTAAATGGTATACTATAAAATGATGATAGTTAACCATGTAGTAAAATTATGCATAAAAGGTCATGAATGGTTATCATTCATGACCTTTCTTTTTAAATGTATTGAGGTGTTATGGCAAAAGCAAAATCTGTATTCTTTTGTCAAAATTGTGGGGCTGAATCCTCTAAGTGGATGGGCCGTTGTCCACAATGTGGAGAATGGAATACATTAGTTGAAGAAATAATTAAAGAAACTAAACATAGTCGAACACCTTCTCGAGGTGTTGGAAATCAAACGGCGAAGCCTACCGCCTTGCCAGATATCGAAATTTCTTCTATTGCACGCGTATCTACAACCTTTGGTGAAATTGACCGTGTATTAGGTGGGGGCATAGTGCCTGGTGCTCTAATGCTTTTAGGTGGTGATCCTGGTATTGGTAAATCTACTCTGTTACTACAAGTATCCCAGAAGGTAGCCGATACAGTAGGAGCAGTTCTTTATGCATCTGGTGAAGAGTCTCAGTTACAACTTAAACTTCGAGCAGAACGACTGCATATTAATAGTGAACGGTTACAAGTTATTGCAGATACTGATCTAGATCATATATTGGAGCAAGCTGAAGCAATGACTCCT
Organism: Veillonella parvula; assembly: GCF_018378075.1. Classification (GTDB taxonomy): domain Bacteria; phylum Bacillota; class Negativicutes; order Veillonellales; family Veillonellaceae; genus Veillonella; species Veillonella parvula_K. The sequence continues at coordinate 440,836 of NZ_JAGZYE010000001.1, read as the reverse complement.
TCCTTACTAGTCATTGACTCTATACAAACTATGTATACTGGAGATATAGATGCTGCGCCAGGCAGTGTTAGTCAAGTTCGTGAATGCACATCTCGCCTACTTCGCTTCTGTAAAGAACGAAATATACCTACTGTAATCATTGGCCATGTAACAAAGGAAGGCAATATTGCAGGGCCTCGTATGTTAGAGCATATGGTAGATGTAGTGCTTTACTTTGAAGGGGAGCGTTCTTATCAATTCCGTATATTACGGTCCATTAAAAACCGTTTTGGATCTACATCAGAAACAGGCATTTTTGCTATGGTAGAGGAAGGGTTACAGGAATTGTCCAATCCGTCTGCTTCTCTTTTAGCCGAGCGTTCCGATGAAGAAAGCGGCAGTGCTGTTATGATTTACCTCGAAGGGGTTCGCCCCATCTTGGTAGAGGTACAAAGCTTGGTCGTTACTACGGCTTTTGGTATGCCTAGACGTACGGCGATTGGTTATGATCTTAACCGGTTAATCGTATTATTAGCAGTCTTAGAAAAACGCTGTGGCTTTACATTAGGTAATAAAGACGTGTATGTAAATGTTATCGGTGGTCTCAAGGTAAATGAACCTGCTTGTGATTTATCTATGGCGGTTGCCATTGTGTCAAATCTGAAAAATCGAATCGTTCCAACAGATATGGTAATTTTAGGTGAAGTAGGCTTAACTGGTAATGTTCGCAGTATTCCTCGCATTGAACAGCGTATAAATGAAGCCAAGAAATTAGGTTTTAAAAAGTTTATTATTCCTGAAGGCAACTATAAACAAATTAAGGATAATGATAGTTCTATCAAAATTAAAGGTGTCAAATCTATACAAGAGGCGATGCAACTCGTATTTTCATAATTAGGAGGTGATTTCATGATTTATCGGATTTTACGCTATGTAATAGCCATTTTAGTAGGTACAGCAGCCTACGTGGGAATGGATAGCTTAGCACCTATTATTGACCCATATTTGGTTTCTCAATTTGAATCTTTTGGGGACATGTCGTTAACAATTGCACGTATTGCAGTATTAATCGTAGGTACTCTATTAGGCCTTGTTATTGGTTATCTGATTTCATCATTTATTCTGAAACAAGGTTTAGTAATTGCTAAAAGATTAGAGCGTATTCTTACTCATATTCCAAATCAAGAATTGATTGCAGGCACCATCGGTTTATTATTCGGCCTTATTATTGCAAATCTAATTGGTGTTGCATTCAATCAAGTACCTATTATAGGACCTTATATTCCTATAATTTTGAGTGCTATTTTTGGATATAGTGGACTTAAAATCATGGCTCGTAAAGGACCCGAAATGTACAATAATTACGTACAACAATGGGGAGGAGATAGCACTAAAAAAACAAGTCGTTTTAAAATGTTTTCAACTCATAAATTAGATAAATCCTCTAGTACGCCAAAATTACTAGATACTTCAGTTATCATTGACGGTCGTATCAAAGAACTATGTGCTACGGGCTTCATTGAAGGCCCTCTTATGGTGCCACTATTTGTATTAAATGAGTTACAGGTAATTTCTGACTCTGCGGATGCTACGAAACGCAACCGTGGTCGACGTGGCCTTGATATTTTGAAGGATATGCAAGATGCCAATAAGGTAGCTATAGAAGTTGTTGAAGATGATTATGATGATCTTGTAGAGGTTGATTCAAAACTTATGCGACTTGCTTTAGATAAGCAGTGGAAATTGATGACTAATGACTTTAACTTGAATAAGGTGGCTCGTGTACAAGGTATTGAAGTGCTTAACCTTAATGAATTGGCAAATGTATTAAAACCTGCTCTAATCGCTGGAGAATGGATTCGCGTTCAAATCATGAAAGAAGGTAAGGAAGTACACCAAGGTGTGGCTTATCTCGACGATGGCACGATGATTGTCGTAGAGGATGGTAAGCCTTATGTTGGTCAAAATGTAGAGGTTATGGTTACATCCATATTACAAACGAGTGCAGGACGGATGATTTTTGCTCGTGTAGATGGAGGACAAAATGGGCAAGGCAATTAGTTGTATCGTTCTCGCTGCAGGTGCTGGTCGCCGTATGGGATACAAAGAAAATAAGATATTTATTCCTTTAGGGGGACATTCTATTATTCAACGTACCATACAAAATGTAGAAAAGATTGAAGGTTTAAAAGAAATTATTCTTGTTGTAGCTGAAGGCGAACAAGAATATATGTCTAACCATATTCAAGGGTTGGATTTGCATATTCCTGTAAAGATAGTATTTGGTGGAAGAGAACGTCAAGATTCTGTGGCATATGGTCTCAAAGCTGTATCAGAAGATAGTAATATTGTGCTAGTTCATGATGGAGCGCGTCCATTAGCATCAACTAAACTGTTTGATTCTGTTGTTAGGGCCGCAATAGAATATAGAGCTGCTACTGTAGGTGTCCCTGCTACGGATACGATTAAACGGGTTAATACAGAGCATACCGTAATAGAAACCTTGAAACGCAGTGAGTTATACCAAATTCAAACACCACAAGGCTTTCAAAAAGATCTATTTAAAGAGGCCCATCAAAAGGCTCATGACGAAAAATATTTAGGCACTGATGATGTGTCCCTCGTCGAGTATTTAGGTAAGCCTGTACATATAGTAAGTGGAGACTATTGTAATATTAAGGTGACCACACCTAATGATATTGCAGTAGCAAAACGATATTTAGGAATTGAGGATAAGCGTATGCGCGTTGGATTTGGTTATGATATTCATCAATTAAAAGCAGGGCGTCCTTGTATCTTAGGTGGTGTTCATATCGAGTCTGACCTTGGTCCTGATGGTCACTCCGATGCAGATGTTCTCATTCATGCATTGATGGATGCCATGCTAGGTGCCGCTGGTTTACGGGATATTGGATACTATTTTCCACCTGAAGACGACCAGTATAAAGGGATTTCTAGCATGCTTTTACTAGAAAAAGTAAATTTCTTATTGAAAGAACGTGGGTTACAAGCCTATAATATTGATATTATGGTTATTTCTGAGACACCTAAATTAAAACCTCACATCGATATGATGAAGTCTAATTTACAGTCTATTTTAGAGATACCATTAGATCGTATTAGTATTAAAGCGACAACAAATGAAATGCTAGGGGCTATTGGTCGCCGCGAAGGCATTGCTGCACAAGCTGTCGTTTCTGTATATGAAGGAGAGATTTAATCATGAGTTCCATGAAAGTTCGTTTTGCTCCAAGCCCTACGGGTCCATTCCATATTGGTGGTGCTCGTTCTGCTTTATTTAACTGGTTATTAGCACGTAAGGAAAAAGGCACATTTGTATTGCGCATTGAAGATACAGATTTAGCTCGTTCTACACGTGAAAGTGAAGAGAATATTAAAGCTTCCTTACAATGGCTTGGCATGAACTGGGATGAAGGCATTGATGTAGGTGGTAATAATGGTCCTTACCGTCAAACAGAACGTCTTGATTTATATAAAGAAGTAACACAACGCTTATTGGATGAAGGTAAAGCTTATGAGTGTTACTGCACACCTGAAGAGTTAGATGCGGTGCGTCAAGATCAAATGGATCGTGGGGAAACACCAAAATACAACGGTCATTGTGAACACTTAGATGAAGAGACAAAGGCTAAATACATTGCTGAAGGTCGTAAACCTACAATTCGTTTGCGTGTACCGTTGAATAAAACATACGCTTTTGATGATATGGTACGTGGGCATGTATCCTTTGAGTCCAATGGTGTAGGTGACTTCGTTATCGTTAAATCCGATGGTATTCCTGTATATAACTTTGCTGTAGTAATGGACGATCATATGATGGGGATTACTCACGTTATTCGTGCAGAGGAACATCTATCCAATACACCTCGCCAAATGGCTATCTATGAAGCTCTTGGTTGGGAGGTCCCTAAGTTTGGTCATATTTCTTTGATTCTTGGTAAAGATTACAAAAAAATGTCCAAACGTCATGGTGCTACCTCTGTTGAACAATACAAACAATTAGGGTACTTGCCAGAAGCACTTGTAAACTTCTTGGCACTTCTTGGTTGGGCTCCTGAAGGTGAAGAAGAATTCTTCACACAAGATGAATTAATTCAGGCTTTCTCTATGGATCGGGTAGCGAAAAATCCTGCTGTGTTTGATATTGATAAATTGAACCATATAAATTTCCACTATATGAAGAATTTGAGTGATGAAGAGTTATTCCATCTTTGTTTACCGCATTTGAAAGAGGTTGGTTTAGCTCCAGATAGCTTGAATCAAGCTGATATTGATTGGTTGGCATTATTATGCTCTACATTCCGTGATCATATTAGCTATGGTGCTCAAATTAAAGATCATGTAGGCTTGTTTATGGGCGAAACAGTATTCCTTGAAGAGGGGCATGAAGAGGAGTTGCGTGCTGTATTGAATGAAGAAACAGCTCCAACAGTTCTCGGCGCTTTCCGGAATGCATTGGCTGAACTTGATGAAATTACACCTGAAGTTGTAAAAGCAACAATCAAGGCCGTAATGAAAGAAACCTCTTTAAAAGGTAAATTCGTATTTATGCCAATCCGTGTAGCTTTAACAGGTCAAATGCATGGTCCGGATTTGAATAATATTGTTACATTACTTGGTAAAGAAAAGTGCTTACATCGTTTAGATAATGTAGGTGCATTAACAAAATAAATTTGATCAATTAATCAAAGGAGTTCACGTAACAAGTGTTATGTGAACTCCTTTTGTATGTGTTGTTAATATTCTATAGAAATGCTATAATAATCGGCGTATTAAATTTTGATTTATTATGAAAGCGAGTGTTTTTATGAGTGTTATTCGTTCTATTAATCACTTATTCAATAGTTATCTATCCTGGATAGTACTATTGATGGCTGTTTTAGCATATATGCTACCTGCAGTATTTTCTTGGATGACTCCATATATTGCTTACATGCTACAGTTTGTTATGTTTGCGATGGGGTTAACATTAACGGCTCAAGTCTTTATTGATGTATTTAAGCAACCAATGAAGGTTATTCTCGTATCCGTAATCCAATTCTTATGGATGCCATTGGCAGGTTTCTTAGTAGCCTTAGCATTTAATTTTCCTCCAGAAGTTGGGATTGGTTTTATCTTGTTGGGTGCATGTCCTGGTGGTACTGCTTCTAATGTAATGACCTTCCTTGCAAATGGTAATGTTCCCTTATCCGTATCAGCAACAACTGTATCCACATTATTGGCACCTATTTTAACGCCTTTATTTGTCGTATTATATGCAGGTGCAACATCTTCTATTGAAATTCAATTTATGCCAATGTTTATATCCATTGTAAAAATCGTGTTAGTACCAATTATTTTGGGGATTGTATTGAATTACTTTATTGGCGCAAAAATTGAACCTGTAAAATCTGTATGTCCAACCATTGCAGCTATCGCGGTATTGCTTATCTTGGCAGCTGTAACTGCAGTTAACCAAAAGCAAATTGCCGAAACTGGTTTCATTATTTTTGTAGCGTGTTTAGTACAAAATTTGAGTGGTTATGTTGTGACATACTTTATATGTAAAGCTCTTAGTATTGATGTGTCTTCTCGTCGTGCTATGCAAATCGAAGTGGCTATGCAAAATTCTGCATTATCCGTATCTTTAGCACTAAAACACTTTACACCACAAGCTGCGGTAGCAGGTGCAGTATTCTCCATTATTCATAACTTTACAGGATCTATTTTTGCCGGTATTTGCCGTAAACATGATGATCAAGATAAATTAGAAAATGCTTAATATTAATTGATTTGATGTAATGACATTATTATTACTTGTGTGCTATAAAAGCTATTGTTATGAATGATAATAGTAATTTAATATTCTGATTATATATCCTCATCTTTCTAATTAAGCTATTTAAAATACCTATGTATGATATGTGAATAGCTGCCTATGAAAGATGGGGATCTTTCTTGTAAATATTGACATTCTATAGCTTTATTGGTAAAATATTTTTATATATGAATATAGATTATTTTAATAGCTGAGACTGAAAGAAGTACTCTACAACTAACTTTTTAGCGAGAACCGATGGTGGGAGGGTTCATGGATAGGTAGATGAAATGCATTCACGAGCTGACACTCCGATTATAGGTAGGTTTGTCCGGCGACGCACCGTTATGCGATGAGTGGGTATCGCTATTGGTACCTAACAGAGTGGAACCGCGGACCATCGTCTCTGTATGAGATGAGAGGTCTTTTTTATTTTACAAAATTGGAGGCATCGGTAACGATGAGAGAAATTACTGTTTATAATACTATGACGCGCCAAAAAGAGGTTTTTAATCCTGTAACACCAGGTGAGGCAAAAATGTACGTATGTGGTGTCACACCATACAATCATCCTCATATTGGCAATGCTCGTCCTTTTGTGACTTGGGACGTAATTCGTCGCTATATGAAACATGTAGGCTATAAAGTAACCTATGTACAAAACTTTACTGATGTGGATGATAAAATCATCAATACTTCTAATGGTGAAGGCGTCTCTTGGGATACCATTGCAAATCGTTATATCGATAGTTATTTTGAAGTAATGGATGCATTAGGTGTACAACGGGCTGATATGTATCCACGTGTATCTACGCATATTGATGATATCATTGCTATGATTAAAACATTGATTGACAAGGGCTACGCCTATGAACTCGATGGCGATGTATATTATAGTGTGGAGAAATTTGAACATTACGGTGAGTTATCTGGTCGTACATTAGACGATATGGAGGCAGGCGCACGTATTGAAGTAGATGGTCGTAAGAAGAATCCTATGGACTTTGCTTTGTGGAAAGCAGCAAAACCTGGTGAACCTTATTGGGAAAGCCCATGGGGGAATGGTCGTCCAGGCTGGCACATTGAATGTTCTGCTATGAGCCAAAAATATTTAGGCACAGAATTTGACTTCCACGGTGGTGGTAGCGATTTGATTTTCCCTCATCATGAAAATGAAATTGCTCAATCAGAAGGTTGCTCTGGTCAACATCCAGCAGTGCGCTACTGGTTGCACAATGGTTTTATCACTATTAACTCTGAAAAAATGTCTAAGTCCTTGAATAATTTCTTCTTGGTAAAAGATATTTTAGAACAATATAGTCCTGATGCATTGCGTTATTTCTTATTGAGCACGCATTACCGTAGCCCATTAGATTTCTCTGATGAGCGTCTAGAAGAAGCTAATAAATCTTTGGAACGGTTAAGCACAGCTATTGAAAACCTTCTTTACCTTGAAAAATGTGAGCCAGGCTCATGTGATGAAGCTCAACGCTTATTAGAAAAAGCGAAAGCATACGAAGAAGAATTTGAGGATGCTATGAGTGATGATTTCAACACTGCTCTAGCAACTTCTAGTATGTTCGGTCTTGCAAAAGAAATTAATATCTACTATCAAGCTGTAACAAGTAGAGAAGGCGTTGTTTGCCAAGAGGCAATTGCTGAAGTGAAACGAATCTTCAAATTTATGACAGATGTTATTGGTGTTCTTGAAAAAGCTTGGGAAGGCAATACGGGTGCTAATGCTGCTGAATACGAAGAATTAATGCAAGTTATTCTTTCTGTACGTCAAGCTTGTCGGGACCAAAAGCAATGGGCATTAGCTGATTGTATTCGCGATCGATTAGCTGAGATTGGTATTACTATTGAGGACTCCCCTCAAGGTGCACGGTGGAAAAAACGTGAAGTTTAAACAATTTCAATTCTTAAAGAATGAAGCGATAAAAAAACTGACGGCTCTTGAAGAAGAGCCGCTTCGTTTGCGTAATCGGACTATAGAAGAGTGCCTAAGTGCTGATGCAGTTATGCTAGCTTATATCGGCGATGCAGTATACTCCATGTATGTACGCGAACGAGTAGTGCAAATGAATATCACAAAGGTACAGGTATTGCATACAATTGTTACTGAATTTATTTGTGCTAAATCACAGGCGAAAGTATTGCTAGAAATAGAAGATGCTTTCACAGAAGAGGAACAAGCTATTGCACGCCGTGCTAGAAATAGTAATGTAAACGTGCCTAAAAGTAGTACTGTTCAAGAATATCGCAGTAGTACGGCCTTTGAAGCAGTACTAGGATTTCTTTATGAAACGCGCCAAGAAGACCGCTTACAGCATATCTTGGGGCAAGCCTTTTCTATAACTCTACGAGGTATGTAGTATGGATAATTATATTGTAGGTCGCAATGCGGTTAAAGAAGCCCTTAAAAGTGGCCGTTCTATTCAACGTATTCTGGTCAGTGAAGATAAGGTAAAAACAGGGTTAGCTGATATTGTAGGCCTTGCTAAATCTCAAGGAATTGAAGTTAGACCTACACCAGTTAAACAGATGAATAAGTACGATTTGGAGGTACCACATCAAGGGGTTATAGCTCTTGTATCGGCCGTTCAATTTAAAGAATTGGGAGAGGTATTACAAGAAACGACACATGAGGTTCCTTTACTCATCTTAACGGATGGGGTTGAAGACCCACATAATATGGGAGCTATCATTCGTACTGCTGAATGTGCGGGAGCTACGGCTGTACTCATTCCTAAACGACATAATGCGCCTATTAATGCTACTGTTGCAAAGACATCTGCTGGAGCTATTGAACAAATTCCACTTGTACAAATTGGCAATGTAGTGCAAACCATTAAACAACTTCAAAAACAAGGATTTTGGGTAATGGGGGCTCATATGGAAGGTGATCGTACCTTGTATGAAGCAGATATGACAATTCCTACGGTTATAGTCATTGGTAATGAAGGTAAGGGGATTAGTCGCGTTGTAAAAGAAGCTTGTGATTTCCTTGTAACAATTCCTATGTATGGAAATTTGAATTCTTTGAATGCATCTGTTGCAGCTGCAGTTCTTATGTATGAGGCGGTACGTCAACGCCAGGCGAAATAATCATGCTAAAAGATATTTTAATTGTAGACGGCTATAATGTTATTTTTGCTTGGACTCATTTGAAAAAATTGGCTCATGAGTCTTTAGAACATGCGAGAATGGAGCTTCGAGATAGATTGTTGAACTATGGTAAATTTAAGGGTTACGAAGTAATCCTTGTATTTGATGGTAAGTATACAAAATCTGGAGGTTCCATTGAATCTATTACAAGTGGATTTATCGAAGTGTATACTGAGGATGGAGAAACGGCGGATTCCTTTATTGAACGAGAGGTATTTTTACGTAAAGGCAAATATACTAATGTATATGTTGTAACCTCCGATGGGGCAGAACAGAATCAAATTCTAGGCTCTGGCGGGTTGCGCATTCCTGCTCGTGAGTTGCAAAATATGATTCGTATTGCTAAGGAAGAAGAACGACTTCAATATGCTCATGAACATAGACGTGATCAATTCTCAGTGCGTCGTAATGAAGTGGGAGGTTTATTATCTCCTGAAGTTGCTGAAAAGCTCGAGAAATTGCGTCGAGGTCATTGATAGTTGAAAATCATATACCGTTCCAGTATAATAAATATATTGGTTTTTCTCGCTCAATTGTAAGGAGGAGCTTATGAAAATGATTCATACACGCAAGTCCGATTACAATTTCAAGGAAATGACCGATGAGCAAGTTGTGGTCATAGCTCAGGAAGAGCAAAATGAGTTTGCAATCGATTATATTGTTAATAAATATAAGAACTTTGTAAGAGCTAAGGCTCGCTCCTATTTTTTGGTAGGTGCCGACCGAGAGGATATCATCCAAGAAGGGATGATTGGACTCTATAAGGCGACGCGAGATTTTAAACATGATAAATTAGCGTCTTTTAGAGCCTTTGCGGAACTTTGTATAACTAGACAAATTATTACAGCTATTAAATCGGCTACAAGACAAAAACATGCGCCTTTGAACTCCTATATATCCTTAAATAAACCGGTGTATACAGAGGACTCTGAGCGTACATTGATTGAAATGCTATCTTCAACAAAGATTACAAATCCTGAAGACCTCATTATCAGTCAAGAGGAACTAGATGATATTGAGCGCAATATTGGTCATATTTTAAGTGATCTCGAATGGGAAGTCTTGGAAGGATACCTTGATGGACGTTCCTATCAAGAAATGGCTGAGGTCACAGATCGTAGTGTTAAATCTATTGATAATGCGCTACAAAGGGTAAAACGTAAATTAGAGAAGTATTTAGAACATCGTGTATTGGGCTCGCATCGAGCATCACAGGAAGGATGACAGTCGTGACAAATTTCTTAATGATTGTAGAAGTAATCGTATCTATTTTATTAATTGTAGTAGTTGTTGCACAAAATAGCAAAAATGCAGGCATGGGCGGTGCTGTTTCTGGTGCGGCAGACTCTTCTTTTGGTGGTAAGCAACGCGGTTTAGATGCTTTCTTATCTAAATGTACGATTATATTGGGGATTATCTTTGCTGTGTTGAGCTTAGTGTTAGGGGCAATGATTAATCAATTCTAATGATGAAAGCCTGCTTTGCAGGCTTTTTCTTTTTTCATCCTAATAAGGGGGTGCAGATTTGAAGAAGAAGGTATTGGACTTTTATAAATCTATACAACCACATGCATACCATATTGAGGATGCAGCAATGGATAATCGTATTCGAGGTGGCAAAGATCTTGAAATGTTTATTCGATCTGCGAAAATGCTCGCCCGTGAAGGCGTATTAACTTCATCTCGACCAGATGTATACCGATATGAAGATCAACAGCATGAAGAATATGAAGGTATCTACAAAGGATATCGTAAATCTTATGGATTTGTTATTATGCTAAATGATGAAGATATTTATGTAGCAGAACAAAATAAAGGAACTACTATGCATAATGATAAGGTACGTGTTCGTATTGTACCATCAGATTATACAAAGCATAAACGTGAAGGCATCATCGTTGATGTTATTGAGCGTGCTAATGAAACCATAGTTGGTACTTACGACAGACAACAACACTTCGGCTTTGTTGTACCAGATGATGAACGTATTGGAACAGATATTTTTGTAGATTTAAAAGATACTTTAGATGCTCGGAGTGGAGCTAAGGTACTAGTAAAAATTACAAAATGGCCTGAAGGCAATAAAAAACCTGAAGGAATTATAACAGAAATTTTAGGCTATAAGGGGGATGTAGGCCTAGACATTAACTGTATTATGGCTAATCATAAGATTCCTTTTGCATTCCCTAAAGAGGTAATTGAGGCAAGTGAGAAGATAGATACTATTGTTCATGAAGATCCGAAGCGGTGGGATCTTAGAGACTTACAAATGGTAACTATCGATGGAGAAGATGCAAAAGATCTTGACGATGCTGTAAGTGGTCGTAAATTACCAAATGGTAATTATGAGCTAGGCGTACACATTGCGGATGTTAGTCATTATGTTACTTCAGGCCAGCCTATTGATAATGAAGCATACAAGCGGGGGACTTCAGTTTACTTAGTGGACCGCGTAGTACCAATGTTACCAGAGGTATTATCGAATGGTATTTGTAGTTTAAATGCCCATGAAGATCGCTATGCTATGACGTGTATGATGGAAATTGATGATTCAGGTACAGTTGTTAATTATCGTATTCGTCCGTCTATTATCCATGTAGGACGTCGTTGCAGCTATAAAGAAGTTTATAAAGCGTTAGAGGAAAATATTGTTCCTGACGATTTAGTAGATTTTATTCCTATGCTTCGTGACTTAGCAGAAATTTCTAAGATTTTAAATCGTATGCGTCGTCGTAGAGGGGCATTAGACTTTGATTTTTCGGAATATAAGGTATTACTTGATCTCGATGGTACACCGTTGCGTATCGTAAAACGCGATCGAACTATGGCAGAGCGGCTTATCGAAGAATGTATGCTCATTGCTAATGAGACGGTAGCTACGCATTTAAAGGATACTCAACGTACATCGGTATATCGTATTCATGAACATCCTAGTGAAGAAAAATTGGATTTATTCCAAAAGGTATTACATTATTTAGGTCAAACTCTTGTCCTTAGTGCTGATGGTGTAACACCACGAGATTTCCAAAAAATCCTTGATGTAGTGAAGGGACAAGATATCGAGCAAGTGGCTCAAATTATGACCTTACGTTCTATGCAGCAAGCGAAATATAGCATTGAAAACGTCGGCCATTTTGGGATAGCATCCACTTGCTATACGCATTTTACATCTCCCATTAGACGTTATCCGGATTTGATGGTACATCGACTTTTAAAAGCGGATATGCACTGGAAGGGTGGATACTCTAAACGAGATGTAGATGAAGCTTTCTTAGCTGGTGCTGTGGAACATTCTTCCATACAAGAACAAGTGGCAACCGAGGCAGAACGAGAAACTACGGATCTAAAGAAGACTCAATACATGGTTCCATTTGTAGGTGAAGTTTTTGAAGGCACTATTGCGAGCATAACCTCCTTTGGCATGTTCGTAGAGTTAGAGAATGGTATCGACGGTCTCGTGCATATTAGCATGATGAACGACGATTATTATTTCTTTGACGAAGAACATTTTGTTCTTGTTGGTAAGCGGACAGGTAAAACCTATCACTTAGGTGAAAAGGTTACTGTTACACTTGTAAAAGCCGATGTAGAAAAGAAACAAATCGATTTTGTTCTTGGTGAAGTAGATAATCTGATGGCTATCCAAGAACAATTGAGTAGTGGCTCTGACCATGCTACTAGTCGTGATGGTTTTGGAAATCTAAAGGGGCGAAAGTCATCCCGAAAAAACGGTAGAAAAACTTCTAAACGAGATGATTCAAAAGCTGGGCGTTCTAGATATGATGCTTTCAGTAAAAAATCTAAAAAAGGTAAATCGAGTCGCAAGAAGTCAAATAAAGCTACAAAACGTAGTCAATCTAAAAAATCTAAAAGTAAACGTAAACGATAGAGGAGAATATGGCAAAGAAATCTAGCCCATCGCTTATTGCTGACAATCGTAAGGCGCGTCATGATTTTCATATTCATGAAACCTATGAAGCTGGTATTGCTTTAACAGGAACTGAAATAAAGTCTATTCGTCAAGGTAAGCTTAATCTTAAGGACAGCTTTTGTCGTATAGATAAAGGGGAAATTTTATTGTATGGTGTACATATCAGTCCGTATGAACAAGGTAATCGTTTTAACCATGAACCGGAGCGGACACGCAAGTTGTTGATGCATAAATCTGAAATCAATAAGTTACATGCTCAAGTTAAGGAAAAAGGATTTTCTTTAGTGCCGCTAAACTTTCATTTCAGTCACGGTTATGTAAAGGTTACTGTAGGTCTAGTAACTGGTAAGAAACTTTATGACAAGCGTCAAGATATGGCGGAACGTGATGCCAAGCGCGATATTGCTAAGCGAATCAAAGAACAACAAAAATATTAAGAGTCATAAGGAATCAAGTCGATATGGCTTGGTTCTTTTTTATATATTTGTTAACTATATTATTTTTAGTGGTTGATAAAAATACAGTGAGAATTTATAATGTAAACAATAAGAGGTGTTTGTAGTTGACATTTTCTAAGTAGAGGAGATATATTATGAATCAGAACATTCGGTACATTACAGAGGTTGCTATTTTAACTGCCATGATTACTGTATTAGGGGCTATTAAAATACCTAATGTCATTCCAGGTATAGAGTTTCAACTATCAGCCCCGTTGGCGGTAGCGATATGTGCCGTATTCGGATTTAAAAAGTATATTATAAGTGGTTGTTTATCTAGTCTAATAGGCTTAGCATTAGGTACTCAAACTATTTTAAATGTTATGATTGCTATGCAATTCCGGCTCATTGTGGGACTAATCCTTTGGATTTGCCATAATCACATGATAGGTATTATGGTTTCTGGTCCAATTGCATCTGCTTTAGCGCGATTATCCTTGTCTTTATACGTTGGTAAGGCTGCATTACCGATGATAGCTCTCGCAGTTCCAGGTATGATCTTTACAGTAATTATGGCACCAGTATTTGTGAAAGTATTCCATAAAATTCACAACCAAGTACCTCAAAGTAATGTAGTTAAAGGTAAGGTATCATAATGGACGAATTATATAGTGTGCGTATGCGCGCGGCTCAAGGTGGTCCCCATGAAAACGGGGGCCACCATATTTCTGGCGCAGAACGCATTGTGACCTTAAATCAAGTTGGAGCTATCGCTCAGTCTTTAGCCGAACGAGCACTACATCATAGTAAGGGGACAGCTGATTTTATCAATATTACAGTGGACTTGATTCCTTCAGAAACAATTACATATATAGAATGCTTAAAAGTAAATGAACATTTTGCTAATACTGTTGCTGAGGCGCATCAATTAGCTGTTGAACTTTTACAGGGCGCTGATATTAGTGAAACTGCTGTTAAACATGCTATTTATCTATTAGAAGGTTTAGATTCATCTATGCGAGGTGCTATGTTGGTTGACGCAATTTCTGGTGAGCGCATAGATTCTGGTAACCGTGGTGTTCGCGTGAGTCATATGGACTCCTTTGATTCTGAAAAACTAGGGGATAATGAACATATGAGAGAGGCCTTAGTATTGGCCTCTAAAGTACAATCTGCTGAAGGGATTGTAGGTGAATTATGTTGGTCTGATGATCCTGATTACACAGTAGGCTATGTGGCTTGCAATGATATTTACCATCGAATTCCTAGCATGAAAGAATTTGGATCTAATCTAGGAGGGCGTGTATTTTTTGTTAAAACAAATACTGATGTGGACTGTGTAATCAAGTATTTGGAAAAAGCACCAGTACTTGTTCAGCGGTGATTGTATGTATAAATTCTTCCAAGAGCAATTAGATAATAAAATCAATAACCTAAATTTGCGCACATTAACGGAATATTGCCCTATAGACGCAGTACGGGTTAGAAGAGATGATAAAGAATATTTGATGATGGCATCAAATAACTATTTAGGGCTTACTTTTGATGAACGTGTAATAGAAGGGGCCATTAAAGGGGCTCAACAATATGGTACTGGATCAGGTGGATCGCGTCTAGTATCCGGTACATTTCCCTTGTTTACAGATCTTGAAAGAGAACTAGCAAAATTTAAGAATACAGAAAAAGCCCTCGTATTTAATACGGGTTACATGGCAAATGTAGGAACCATTTCTGCCATAGCAGATAAGAATACTATTATTTTTAGCGATGCTTTAAATCATGCTAGTATTATAGATGGTTGTAGACTGAGTAGAGGATCTGTAAAGGCTTATAACCATTGTGATGTAGACGAATTAAAGTATTTATTGAAAGAAGTAGAACGAAATACAAGAAAGCTAATTGTCACAGATGGTGTATTTAGCATGGATGGCGATATAGCTCCATTGGATAAGCTCTACGAGCTTAGCCGTGAGTATAATGCTTTACTTATGGTAGACGATGCTCATGCGACGGGTACCATTGGTAGCGGTCATGGAACGGCTGCTTATTATGGTCTTGAAAAAGAAGTGGATATTCAGCTAGGTACATTGAGCAAATCGTTAGGTTCTGTTGGCGGCTATGTAGCTGCTAATAGCACCATCATTGATTATCTTGTGAATATGAGTCGTAGCTTTATATTCTCCACTGCATTATCTCCTGCTGACATAGGGGCAGCCCTGGCTGCATTACATGTTCTTGAGTCTGATACATCTGTTTTAAGGCGACTACAAAATAATGTGAACTATATGGCAGATTGCTTAAATTCTATAGGAATATATGCTACGAATGATACTCCAATTTTCCCAATACTTATCGGTAGTAATGAGGATACTCTAACAGTATCAAATTATTTATACAATGCTGGAATTATAGGTACAGCGATACGTCCGCCTACAGTTCCTGTTGGTGAAAGTAGAATTCGTTTAACCGTTACAGCTGCTCATAATAAAGAACAAATTGATTATGTGTGCCAATCACTGCATAATGCTTTGAAGCAATTAGACTCATGATAGTAGATAATATATCTAAATAAAGACAGTATTAAAAGAATCCTAAATTGATTGGTTAATTAGTCTATATTAGATAAATCGAGTAGTCTAAGAAGAGTGAATATATCTGAACTGTAAAGGTTTCATACAATTGACAGTAATACCAAATAGGCTTATAATTATTAAACCGACGCACGGGGATGTAAAGGTTTCGACAGGGGTGCGTGTGGTATAGATAGCGAGTCGGCGTTCCATGAGGCCGTTAAACGGTGGGAAAACATTTAAACGCAGAAGAAAATTTTGCATTAGCTGCATAAGCTACGTCCCTCATACTTGTGCCTACCAAGTGTGAATGGACGTCAAACAGTAGGCTGGTCTAATTTAGTTGTTCATATGAATTAGGCGAGACAATATGAACTGGGGTTGTGTAGCTTGTCTGTGAGCGATAGCAACCTGAGACTTAAATCATAGACTGTGCTCGGAGAAGTCTATATGGCAACACTTTTGGACAGGGGTTCGACTCCCCTCATCTCCACCAAAATAGAAGCGTACATTTTAAGAAATAAGTCTGCGCTTACAGATAAATTTGTGATTATTCGGCTATAATTGATATAGAACAGCCGATTAAATGGTTTTAAAACCGTCTAGGTAGATTCTTAGGCGGTTTTTTGTATATTAAACATAAAATTTTCATATTAATTTAAATAAAGAATCTTAGAGGTGATAAGACATGGAAATTTTACTTATGTCATATTTAGCAGGAGCAAAAAGTATAACAAAAAAGTATCTTTCAAAAATGGTTTCAAATAAAATAATTTTTATTCCTACTGCTGGAAATGTTGAACCATATACTGGATATATTGATGAAGGTGTTGAGATGTTAAAGTCTTTAGGATATGAATTGGAAATTATTGATATTTCTAAATATGATGAAGATTATTTAAAGAATAAACTTTCAAAGACTGAATGTATCTGTATATCTGGTGGTAACACATTTTATCTATTACAAGAGCTGAAAAAGAAAAATCTTATAGGCCTACTTTATGAAAGAATCAAAGAAGGCTTATTATATATTGGTGAATCTGCTGGCGCAATTATTATGTCTGAAAATATTGAATATAATCAGATAATGGATGATAAAAGTATAGCATCTGAATTAGATGATTATATGGGTGTAAATGTATTTAATCATTATGTTTTACCTCATATAGGGGAATATCCATTTGAAGAGACTGCTCAGAAAACATTAGATACTTATCAAGATAAGATACCATTAGTGCCGATAAACAATAATGAAGTAATCTTAGTTGAGGATCATGGTTATACGGTATTAACTGAAAAAAAGTAAACTAGTAATATATAGTTTTATAATTCTAAAACTATTTAAGTTCATATTGAATATAAAATGTCAATAGTTTTTAACATTTTTGTTGTATACAATATATGTGGGTTTAATCAGATTTTATCTATGTTCTACAAAGGTAGAGGGGTATCGGAAAAATTGACTTTATCTATATAATCCTGTAAAATATATAAAGAAATTTATGTAATTATGACACATAGATGATTAGTTTCGTGTAAAGGAGTACAGATAATGAAGTTCCGTTATTCCCGTATGTTAGCGGCTCTCGTTGTATCCGCTGTAATGGTTGCTGGTTGTGGCAGTAATCAACAGCAAGCAGGTGACGTGAGTGTCAATGCATACAAAATTACTGCAAGTGATGCACAGGTAAACCAAACCTATGCTGGTACGGTAGTTGCAGAAAACTCTGTAGCTGTACATGCTCGTGTAACTGGTTACGTAGTTGAAAAATTTGTTAAAGGCGGGGAGCAAGTTGTAGCTGGCCAGCCATTATATCGTATCGATTCTCGTCAATACGAAGCTACTCTTGCTAATGCAGAAGCACAAGCAGCTCAAGCTAATGCAAACTATAAAAATGCTGAAGTAGACCTTAATCGTTATGAAACATTAGCTCAACAAGATGCTATTGCGCAACAACGTGTAGATACACAACGCAGTACTGTAGAACAAGCTAAGGCAGCTTATGAAGCATACCAAGCATCCGTAAAAATTGCTCAAGATAACTATGGCGATACAATGGTATATGCACCATATTCTGGTACATTACGTATGGATGATATCGATATGGGGACATTTGTACAAGCAGGTTCTACAACATTAGTAACTATTGATTCTATCGATCCTATCTTTGTTGAATTTAGTATGACAGAGCAAGAATATCTTGACTTCATGAAAAATCCAACTGGCGATGATTCCAATGGTCCAAATATTCAATTAAAACTTGCTGATGGCGAAACGTATAATCAACCGGGTTCTATTGTTCAAGCCGCAAAAAGTCTTGATCAATCAACAGGTAAGCTTGTGTTGAAAGCATCTTTCCCAAATCCTGATCATTTGTTGTTGCCAAATATGTTTGCTACAGTGATTTCTCCTGGTCAAAAACTTAAAGATGCTATTCTTGTTCCTAGTCGTGCCATTCTTCAAATCATGGATAAAAACTTTATCTATGTTGTAAATGCTGATGGTGTAGTAGAACAAAAAAGTGTTGAAGTTGGCGGTACAAGTGGTAGCGATACAATTATTAAAGCCGGTTTAGCACCTGGAGACACAATCATCGTTGATGGCTTAACTAAGGTTAAAAACGGTGTGAAGGTTAATGCTAAATTGCTTTCAAAAGAACAATTAAAAACTACAAAATAGAAGGGGGCTAGATCGTGTCGAAATTCTTTATTAATCGACCTATCTTTGCCATTGTAATAGCCATTGTTATTACCTTGGTAGGTCTCATTTCTATGATGAACCTTCCGATAGCTCGATATCCACAAATTTCTCCACCTACAGTTCGTGTAAACACTGCCTATACAGGTGCAACGGCTCAAGTTGTTAATGATACGGTAGCCAGTGTTATTGAAACACAAATCGTAGGCGTACAAGATATGGACTATATGACATCTAGTAGCTCTAGTAATGGTAGTTACTCTTTGACTGTTCAGTTCAATCAAGGCACAGATGCCGATATGGATACGGTTAATACACAAAACCGTGTACAAGCAGCACTTGCTCAATTACCTGCAGAGGTACAAGCAGTTGGTGTTACAACTACTAAATCTTCTGGTGATATGGCTATGGTATTTTCCTTGAACTCACCTGATGGTACTTATGATTCTACATTCTTAAAGAACTATAGTACCAACTATATGATGGATGCTATTAAAGCCATTAAGGGTGTAGGTTCTGTACAAGAGTTCGGTTCTGACTATGCTATGCGCATTTGGTTAGATCCTGCCAAAATGCAAAACCTTGGTGTTACTATTTCTGAAGTAACGGCAGCTATTAAGGGTCAAAACTTACAGGCTGCAGCAGGTACAGTAGGTCAAAATCCTACTAATGGGGAACAAGCATTCCAATATCCTATCAAAATTGAAGGTCGTCTTGTGACACCTGAACAATTTGGTAACATTGCTATTAAAAGTTCCAATGGTAAGGTGTTACATTTAAAGGATGTTGCACGCATTCAAATTGGAGCTAAAGGCTATGACTTTATTGCTAAGTCCGCTCATAAAGAGGTAGCAGGTTTTGCTATTTCTCTTCAAAATGATGCGAATGCATTAGAAACAATTGCTAATGTTAAGAAGGTGTTGGATGAACAATCTAAATCCTTCCCACCAGATATGCAATATAACGTAGTTGTAGATAATACAAAATTCGTAAGTGCTTCAATTAATGAGGTAGAGCATACCTTTGTAGAAGCATTGCTACTCGTTCTTTTTGTAGTATATGTATTCTTACAATCTTGGCGCTCTACAATTATCCCGATGATTGCTGTGCCAGTATCTTTGCTTGGTACATTTGGGGCATTCGTATTATTAGATTTCTCCATCAATACATTAACTCTATTTGCCATGGTATTGGCTATCGGCCTCGTAGTTGACGATGCTATCGTAGTAGTAGAAGCGGTAGAGTACGAATTACAATATAATGGTTTGTCTCCTAAAGAGGCGGCTATTAAAGCGATGGAAAATGTACAAGGCCCTGTAATTGGTATCGCCTTTGTATTGGTAGCGGTATTCGTACCGGTTGCCTTCATGGGTGGTATGACAGGTATCCTTTACAAACAGTTTGCTTTAACAATCGCTGTATCTGTTGTTATTTCTGCGATTGTCGCTCTTGTTTTGACACCAGCCCTATGTGCTACGATGTTAAAACCTCACACACCAAAAGAACGTGAAGACTGGGTACATCGTCAGTTAAACAAATTTAATGCAGCTTTAGAGCGTTTTAGCAATTGGTATGGTATCCAATTGGCTCGTTTAAGCCATCGTTTGAGCTTAACTGTTATTGCATTATTAATCTTTGCTGGTGGTACAGGTTTAGTATTCCACTTCTTACCAACATCCTTTGTACCTGCAGAGGATAGTGGTTACTACATGATTGCTGTTAATGAGCCACCTGGTGCTACATCAGAACGTACTATGGCTACACTTGAAAAAATCGCATCTTTCTTGGAAGGTAAAAATGATCCTGAAAAGCCTAAGGATGAACAATTATTCCAAGAAGTATTTACTGTAGCAGGCTTTGACCTTTTAGGTGGCGGTCAAAAATCTAGTGCTGGTGTAATTTTTGCAACCATGTCTGACTGGAAGTATCGTACAACACAAGCTACATCCATTAATGCTATGATTGGTCAAACATTTGGCTTTGCTGCACAAGGTGTTCCTGAAGCTACAGTTATTGCATTGAATCCACCATCTATTCCTGGTCTTGGTACTACTGGTGGTTTTAGCATGTACATCATCAACAAAGCTGGTGATAGCCCACAAGTTATGGCGGAACGTGCTAATGAATTCTTAGCAGAAGCTCGTAAGAGCCCTGCCATTCAATCTGTTTACACTACCTTCGATACATCTACACCATCCTTACAATTTGATGTAAACCGCGAAAAAGCGGCCCAAGATGGTGTGGCATTAGCAGATATTTTTACTACATTACAAGGTTTCTATGGTAGTATTCAAGTCAATGACTTTACTACATATGGTAAAAACTACAAAGTAGTAGTTCAAGCTGAAGACGCTTATCGTCAAAATGCAGATCAGCTTAATATGTTAGCTGTTCGTAATAGTAAGGGCCTTATGGTTCCAGTTTCTAACTATATTACGAAGGAACAAACTGGTATGCCATCTAGTATTACACGTTTTGATAATGCTATGGCTGTACAAATCGGCGGTTCTCAAGCACGTGGTTACTCCTCTGGTGATGCTATTAATGCATTGAAAGAGGCGGCAGCTAAAACGTTACCAGCTGGTTATACATATGACTGGGCAGGTCAATCTCGTGAAGAATTGAAAGCTGGTTCTCAAACCATCATGATTCTTGGTTTAGGTCTAGTATTTGTATTCTTAATCTTGGCTGCTTTGTATGAATCTTGGAAGGTTCCATTTGCCGTATTGTTCTCTGTACCATCTGGTATGATTGGAGCTTCTTTAGTTCCATTCTTGTTGAATTTTACAGGTAGATATTCCTTAGCTAACGATATTTATATGCAAATCGGTCTTTTGACCCTTGTTGGTTTGGCCGCAAAAAATGCGATCTTAATCATCGAGTACGCTAAGATTCGTGTAGACGAACGTGGTATGAACGTTGTTGATGCCGCTATCGAAGCTGCAAAAATTCGTTTACGTCCAATCTTGATGACATCCTTTGCGTTTATCCTTGGTGTATTGCCATTGGCATTGTCTTCTGGTGCTGGTTCTGGTGCTAGAACAACTATGGGTATTACAGTAGTAGCAGGGATGACAACAGCAACATTGTTTGGTATCTTTATCATTCCAATGTTGTTTATCATCATTGAAACACTTGGGCCTGGTTTATTGACAAACCGCAAAAAAAATCACGACTAATCATCTACATTAGATAATTTTGTAGAATGATAAAAACACGCCACTACTTAGTAGTGGCGTGTTTTTTTATATAATTTATGATATAATAATAGAGTTAAAAATCGGATTGACGTAAGTCGATATTAAGTGTGAAATTAATATAAAAGAGGTATATTATGAGTGAAGTAAAAACATATGTAGCAGGTCATAAAAGCCCTGATACAGATTCCATTTGTTCTGCTATTTCTTTTGCTAATTTGTTAACTCAAATGGGTACACCAGCAACTCCAGTATGTGCAGGTGAAGCGAACAAAGAAACAACATACATTTTGAACCATTTTGGTTTTGAACATCCACAAATCGTTAAGAACTGGGAAGAATTTGCTCCAGAAGGTGGCAACTTATACCTAACAGACCACAATGAATCTAAACAAATCATTGACGGTTACAAGTCTATGAATATGTGCGGTGTTGTGGATCATCACCGCATTGGTGATTTCGAAACTGATGGTCCTGTATTCATGCGTTTAGAACCAGTAGGTTGCTCTAATACAATCATTACTAAATTATACATAGAAAACAATCAAGAAATTCCTAAAGGTATTGCTGGTTTGATGTTATCTGCTATCATTTCTGATACTGTATTATTCCGTTCTCCAACATGCACAGAAACAGATAAAGAAATGGCTCATAAATTAGCTGAAATCGCTGGTGTTGACATCGAATCTTATGGCCTTGATATGTTAAAAGCTGGTGCAGACATTTCTGATTTGACTAATGATGATATTGTTCGTACTGATATGAAAGAATTTTCTGAAGCAGGTAAAACAATTTCTATCGGCCAAATTTCTGTTATGGATACAACAGATGTATTGGCTAAACAAGGGGAACTTGTAGCGGCTTTAGAAGCTCTTCGCAGTGCTAACAACTACGATGCATCTTACATTATGGTTACAAATATTCTTGATGAAAGCACTACATTGCTATTCAGTGGTGATGTTGAGGCTGTAGTAACAAAAGCATTCGAAAAAGAAGTTAAAGACAATGGTGTATTCTTGCCAAATACTATGTCTCGTAAAAAACAAATCGTACCACCAATTCTTGGTGCTATGAAATAGTATAGTAGTATACAAAGATAAAGAACGTTGCTTGCAACGTTCTTCTTCTCTATTTATATGATTATCAAACTATAGTATTTGTAAGGGCGATAGGGGTGTTCCGATGAATTCATTACTAACAGGTTTAAATAAAGAGCAGCAACAAGCCGTTCAACATACGGAAGGCCCTTTATTGATTTTAGCTGGTGCTGGATCTGGTAAAACAAAGGTGTTAACCGTTCGCATTGCACATTTATTAGCTCAAGGTGTTAATCCATATGAAATCTTGGCGATTACATTTACCAACAAAGCGGCTAAGGAGATGAAAAGCCGTGTAGAAGGTCTTGTTGGTGATGTAGCCAATCGCATTTGGCTCAGCACATTTCATAGCTTCTGTGCGAAATTCTTGCGTTTTGAATTAGATAACTTCTTAGGTTATAACAGTAACTTTACAATCTACGATACATCTGACTCTCAAGCTGTTATTAAGGCTGCTTTAAAAGCATTAAACCTCGACGATAAATACTATCCTGTAGGGGCTATGATTGGTGCCATATCTGATGCAAAAAATAAATTGTTATTTGCCTCAGATTTTAGAAAGCAAGCAAGAGACTTTTACCAAGAAAAGGTTGCTGATGTATATGAGTATTATGAACGGGAATTGCGTAAGAATAATGCTCTAGATTTTGATGATCTTTTATTGGTAGCTGTTAAATTATTACAGTCCAATGAGGCTGTGTTAGATAAATATAGCAAACGTTTTCGTTATGTTATGATCGACGAATATCAAGATACGAACCATGCTCAATATTTATTGGCTAAATTATTAGCCTCTCATTGGAAAAATATTGCCGTTGTAGGTGATGCTGATCAAAGTATTTACGCATGGCGTGGCGCAGATATTCAAAATATCTTGGACTTTGAAAAGGATTATCCGAACTGTACATCCATCAAGTTGGAACAAAACTATCGTTCTACAAAGATTATTCTTGATGCAGCCAATGCGGTAATTGAAAATAATGAAGGCCGTCCTAAGAAAAATTTATGGACAGATAAGACAGAAGGGGCTAAAATTCAGCATTTTACGGCTCAGTCTGAACATGAAGAAGCTGCTTTCATCGGCGATACTATCGCTAAAAAGCACGATATTCATGGTGTGCCTTATGGTGATATGGCTATTTTGTACCGTACAAATGCTCAATCTCGTGTACTTGAAGAAGCGCTGATTAAACGGGCTCTGCCATATACGATGGTAGGGGGCACGAAGTTCTATGATCGTAAAGAAATTAAGGACGTTTTAGCTTACTTACGCGTGTTATATAATCCATTCGATGATTTGAGTTTATTGCGCATCATCAATGTACCTAAGCGTAGTATTGGTGCTACTACAGTGGCAAAACTACAAGATTATGCTCGCGCAAATGGCACGTCCTTGTTTATGACATTAACACAGTTGCATCTAGTAGATACGATTAAAGGTAAGACAAAGGAAAAGTTAGAGGAATTTGGTATCCTTATCTTTACTCTCGTAGCTGAAATGGAAGATAAAACGGTACTTGATATCTTAGAATCTATTCTCGATAGAACCGGTTACTTGGCACAATTAGAAGAGAGTACAGATCCACAAGATCAGGCTCGCGCTGAGAATATCGGTGAACTTTTATCTGTAGCTAAAGACTTCCAAGATACAAATCCAACTGGTACAGTGGAAGACTTCTTGGAACAAGTAGCACTTGTAAATGATGTTGATTCTTTCGAGCAAGAAGAGTCTAAAGTTACATTGATGACATTACATGCTGCGAAAGGTTTGGAATTCCCTATTGTATTCTTAGGTGGCTTGGAGGAAGGTTTATTCCCTCATAGTCGCACCTTGATGAACCCTGAGGAAATTGAAGAGGAACGCCGCCTTGCTTATGTAGGTATTACTCGTGCTGAAAAGGAATTATATATTTCTAATGCCACTACGCGTACCGTATTTGGACGCACTAGCAGCTATTTACCATCTCGTTTTATCGATGAAATTCCAGAAGAGTTAGTAGATGGTTTGCGTGCTAAGCGTAAAGTACCTGATGATATTAAGCGTCATGTACCGCAACATATGAGTGTTACAAGCCGACCAGTTACAAAGCCAATCGTTCGCAATGAAGTGATTGCTGATTGGAATATTGGCGATACGGCTATTCATAGCAAGTGGGGCAATGGTAAAGTCATCAATGTTGCCGGCGAAGGGGCTGGTATGAAGCTGACAATTGAATTCCCCACACAAGGTGTACGTGTAGTAATGGCAAAATTTGCACCTGTTAAGAAGGGATAAAATTTGTGTATGGCAGTTAACCTCTCTACCTTACTTGTAAGGAACGTATAGAGTGTTACTGCACTATAAAAGGGATGTAATATGAATCCGAAAGATAGAATTAAAGAGTTACAACAAGAGCTAACTCATGCGCAGTATTTATACTACGTAAAAGATGCTCCTACAATGAGTGACTTTGAATATGATAAAAAATATCGTGAGCTTGTTGATTTGGAAACAGCTCATCCTGAATATATTGTGCCATCATCGCCAACACAACGGGTAGGCATGAAGGTAGAAGGTTCCTTTGAAAAGGTCGTCCATGGCCGCCCTATGTTGAGCTTATCTAATGTATTTAGTGCTGATGAAGTACGTGCATTTGCTAGTCGTGTAGAGAAGGAATTAGGTCATAAGCCTTCTGCTTATGTGGTAGAACTTAAAATCGATGGTTTAGCTGTTAATTTGCACTATGAGAACGGCATGTTTGTACGTGCCGTAACACGTGGTGATGGTCGCGTTGGTGAAGACGTAACTGCTAATGTGCGTACTATTAAATCCATTCCTTTATATCTAGAGGATGCGCCAGAATTTATCGAGGTTCGCGGTGAAGCATATATGCCTCATAGTGAATTTAAACGTATAAATGAAGAACGTGATGAAGAGGGCTTACCTACCTTCGTAAATCCTCGTAATGCAGCAGCTGGTTCTTTGCGTCAACAAGATCCTGCCATTACGGCTAGTCGTAATTTAGCATTCTTTGCCTATGCAATCGGTTCTGAAGTGGGAGCTAATATTCATAGCCAAGAGGAATTGCTCCAAAGTCTAGAAACGTTCAAGTTTTCTGTAAATCCTCATTACCGCGTATGCAAAACAATTGACGAAGTCATAGAGGCTATTAATTATTGGGGTGAAAAGCGCCATGAGTTGCCATACGATACAGACGGTATGGTAATTAAGGTTAATAGTTTCGATGACCAAGAGGTACTTGGCAGTACTGCGAAGGATCCTAAGTGGGCTACAGCTTACAAATATCCACCAGAAGAGGTAGAAACCGTTCTTAAGGATATTACTATCAATGTAGGACGTACAGGTGTTCTTACTCCAACTGGTGAATTGGAATCTGTATTCGTATCCGGTACAAATGTAAGTCGTGTTACATTACATAATCAAGACTTCATCAATGAAAAAGATATTCGCATTGGTGACCATGTCATCATTCACAAGGCAGCCGAGATCATTCCAGAGGTTATTCGCGTAGTTCCTGAAAAACGAACTGGTTCTGAAGTGCCTTTTACAATTCCTAATACATGTCCTGTATGCGAATTTCCTGCAGTCCGACGTGAAGGTGAAGCCGCTGTTCGTTGTACCAATAAACATTGTCCTGCCATTGAAAAGGAACAAATTATCCATTTTGCATCTCGCGATGCTATGAATATTGATGGTCTCGGGCCTAGTATTGTAGAAAACCTAATCAATAACAAATTAATCACCAATGTTGTTGATTTATATCATTTAACGGTCGAACAACTAGTTACCATGGACCGAATGGGTAAGAAGTCTGCTGAGAATTTGGTAAAAGCTATCGCAGATTCTAAATCTCGCGGATTAGATCGTGTACTATATGGTCTTGGTATTCGACTAATTGGATCTAAGGCAGCCGGAACAATTGCAAGTGTTGTAAAATCTATGGAACGATTCATGACTATTACTAAGGAAGAACTCGTTGCAGTAGAAGAGATTGGTCCTACAATGGCAGATAGTATTGTTGAATACCGTCAAGATCCTGCTCATGTAGAAATCATTGAAGGCTTAACAGAAGCTGGACTTAAGATGACTGTAGATGTTGTTGAAGCAGCAGGCAACCAAATGGAAGGCGAAATCGTCGTTCTCACAGGTAAACTTGAAATTATGGGTCGCAGTGAAGCTGGTAAGATTCTTGAAGCTCATGGGGCTAAGGTTACAGGTTCTGTTTCTAAGAAAACAACCCTTGTTATTGCTGGCGAAGACAGTGGTAGTAAACTTACTAAAGCAAATGAATTGGGTATTCGTGTTATGAATGAAGAAGAGTTTGTAGAACTCCTACGCGAACTGGGAGAAATCCAATAATCATACATTCTACAATATTTTGAAAATATATATTATTTGCTTTATAATAAATAATTATGAAAGGATGTGTCTCGATGAAAATCAGCCAAGAGGAAATTAAAAAAATCGCCTTACTTTCACGCTTGGAAGTTAAGGAAGAACATATGGCACATGTAGAAAAAGAGTTGTCCGACATCTTGACTTATGTTGCTGAACTAGATGCATTAGAACTTGATGGTGTGGAGCCTATGGCTCATGCAGTACCATTGCACAATGTATTTAGAGAGGATGAAACAAAACCATCCCTTGATCATGATTTAGCTTTATCCAATGCTCCAGAAGCAGAGGATGGGTACTTTAAAGTACCTCGCGTTGTACAAGAATAGGAGGTTTCGCTGTGGCAACAATTCATGAATTACACAAGAAACTAGTGAATAAAGAAATCAGCGCTGTTGAATTGACGAATGCTGTTATTGCACATAAAGCGAAAGTGGAACCGACTGTACATGCGTACTTATCCGATTCTCATGATCGTGCTTTGGCTACAGCTAAGCTTGTAGATGAAGCAATTGCTAAAGGTGATGCTATTTCCCCATTGGCAGGTATTCCTGGTGCAATTAAAGATAATATTTGTATTAAAGATGAACCTGCAACATGTGCATCTAAAATGTTGGAAAACTTTGTGCCTCCATACAATGCGTCAGTTATTGAACGTTTACAAAACAATCATTATATTAGCCTTGGTAAACTTAATATGGATGAATTTGCTATGGGTGGCTCTACAGAGAACTCTGCATTAGCTAAAACATCTAATCCTTGGAATGCTGATTGCGTACCAGGTGGTTCTTCTGGCGGTAGTGCAGCAGCTGTATCCAGCGGGTCTGCTATTTGGGCTCTTGGCTCCGATACTGGTGGGTCTATTCGTCAACCAGCGTCCTTCTGTGGCGTTGTAGGCTTAAAACCAACATACGGTAATGTATCTCGTTATGGTTTAATCGCCTTCGCATCCTCTTTGGACCAAATTGGACCTATTACTCGTGATGTAACAGATGCTGCTTTAGTATTAAATGCCATCTCTGGTCATGATGCGAAAGACTCCACATCCATTCCAGGTGCTCGTGTAGATTACACTACAGCTCTTGTAAATGATGTACAAAATCTTAAAATCGGTGTGCCAAAAGAATTCTTTGGCGAAGGTCTTAATAGCGAAGTTCGCAAAGCTATGGAAGAGGCCATCGAAACGTATAAAAAATTAGGTGCTGAAATCGTTGAGGTTTCCTTGCCTAACTCTAAATATGCATTATCTGCGTATTATATCATCGCATTAGCAGAGGCAAGCTCTAACTTGGCTCGTTATGACGGTGTAAGCTATGGTATGCGCGTACCGGCGGATAATTTAGTAGAAATGTCTACTAAAACTCGTACAGAAGGCTTTGGTCCAGAAGTACAACGTCGTATCTTGTTAGGTACATATGTATTGAGTGCTGGTTACTATGATGCTTACTATTTGAAAGCATTAAAAGTTCGCCGCCTCATTAAAAATGAATTTGATGAAGCATTCTCCAAAGTGGATTTGATCTTAACACCAACTGCACCTAATACGTCTTATAAATTTGGTGAAAAAGCAAATGATCCATTGGCAATGTACTTAGAAGATATCTGTACAGTACCAGCAAACCTTGCAGGTATTCCAGGTATTAGCATTCCAGCAGGTATGAGCAGCAGCAATTTGCCAATTGGCTTGCAATTGCTCGGCCCTGCTATGGGTGAAGAAACATTGTTACGTGCCGCTTTCACATTTGAACAAGCACGTCCAGACTGTCAATTAGTAGCACCAACTGGGGAGGTTTCTCTATGAGTAGTAAATACGAAACAGTCGTTGGTTTAGAGGTTCATACAGAGCTTAAGACTAAGTCTAAAATCTTCTGTGGTTGTACCACTGAATTCGGCGGCGATCAAAATACACATGTATGCCCAGTATGCCTAGGTTTACCTGGTGCTATGCCTGTGTTAAATAAACAAGTAGTAGAATTTGCTATCAAAGTAGGTTTAGCATTGAATTGTGAAATCCTTAACTTTAACAAATTTGACCGTAAAAACTACTATTATCCTGATTTGCCTAAAAACTATCAAACATCTCAATATGATTTGCCAATTTGCCTAAATGGTCATTTAGATATTGAGGTTAATGGTGAAACTAAACGCATTGGTATTACCCGTATTCATATGGAAGAAGATGCAGGTAAACTCGTTCATAGTGGTAATACTATTTCCGACTCTAAATCTTCTAATGTTGACTACAACCGTACGGGTGTACCTCTTCTTGAAATCGTATCTGAACCAGATATTCGTTCCGGTGCAGAAGCGCGAGCATACGTTGAAAAATTACGTTCTATTTTACAATATTTAGAAGTATCTGACGGTCGTATGGAAGAAGGTTCTTTGCGTGGTGACTGCAACGTATCCGTACGTTTACGTGGCACTACAGAATTTGGTACACGTACAGAAACTAAAAATGTTAACTCTTTAACTGCAATTCAAAAAGTTGTTGAATATGAAGCATTGCGTCAAGCTAAGTTAATCGAAGCTGGCGGCAAAGTAGATCAAGAAACACGTACTTGGGATGATGCTCAAGGCATTACTATTGGTATGCGTAAGAAAGACGAAGAAAACGACTACCGTTACTTCCCAGAACCAGATTTGGTACCAATCGTAATTACAGACGAAAAAATCGAAGAAGTGCGCCGTGCATTGCCAGAATTACAAGATGCTAAAATTGCACGCTTTGTATCTGAATATGGTTTGTCTCGTGAGGATGCTACAATTCTCACAGTATCTCGTAAGACTGCAGACTTCTTAGATGATACTGTTAAAGCAGGTGCAGATCCTAAAACTGTGGCCAACTGGATGCTTGGTGACTTGTCCAAGATGATTAATGAAAGTGGTTTAACATTTGCTGAATCCAAGGTAAGTCCTGAAAACTTGGCTGGTATGATTGCTCTTATCGATAAAGGTACAATTTCCGGCAAAATTGCGAAAAAAGTTATCGTATCCATGTGGGAATCCGGCAAGGATGCTGATACTATTGTAAAAGAGGAAGGTCTAGTTCAAATCACAGATACTGGTGCTATTGAAGAAATTGTTAAGCAAGTTATTGCTAATAATCCACAACCAGTAGCAGACTTCAAGAGTGGTAATGGTAAGGCTATAGGCTTCTTAGTTGGTCAAGTTATGAAGGAATCTAAAGGCCGAGCTAATCCGGGAATGGTAAATGAATTACTTAAAAAATTCTTAAATGACTAATCTACGTGTAAGCATATATTAACATTAATCAATATATAAAAATACAATCCCTTCAGATATATGGCTTTATATCTGAAGGGATTTCTATTTGCCATTATGATGGTAAAATATGGTATAATAAATTGTATAAAATCAATTAGTATTTGTTCATATAAAGGAAATACATATGAATGATCAACACAATATAAACAATAATCAAAATACATATAGAAATGGTAAATCAGATGATACTTATAGTCGCAGTACTTATTCTGGTGAACCTAATACACGCGTATTATCCGACGATGAGAGACGAGAATTTGATGGTGTAACTATTGAAGAGGTAGGCGATTCCGTCCATGTAGATTCAACGCCAACTAATATCAATGACGAGCAACAATATTACGATGAAAACAATCAATATGAACCGAAAGTTAAGGTGTATAGCTTTAATAGTACAAGCTGGCTTAGTCGAATTATATTGTTCATTGTTTTAGGGATTATTTTGGCTGCTGTTGTATTCTTTGGCAGTATCATTCTCACTGTCGCATCTGTTGTTATTTTAGTGGGTGCTATTATTTCTATTATATTTAGTCTCTTTTAATGGTATAATACATATATTATGACTAGACGGTGGCTGAGCCATTCGATGATTTAAAGGGGACCTATGAACGTAGTTTTATCCACATTAAACTCAAAATTTATACATTCTTCTCTGGCTTTGCGTTATCTCAAAGCGTATGGGCAGGCTCACGGACAGGCATACGATATAGTAGAATATACTATTAATATGCCTGTTTTACATATTCTTAGCGATATTACAGAGCGCAATATAGATATATTGGGCTTTGCTTGCTATATCTGGAATATTGAGATGACTTTACATGTAGTAGACATGGTGAAAGCTGTGCGACCAGATATTAAAATTATTTTAGGTGGGCCGGAGGTGTCTTTCACAGCCGATGAAATCTTAAATCGTTGTGCTGCTGTGGACTATGTCGTACAAGGTGAGGGGGAAGAAGCTTTTTATCAACTTATTAGTGCACTAATCGCTGGCAATGATGGCTTAGAAGAGCAGATTCCTGGCGTACGTGGTCGACACATTTCTGGCCGACTCCTGGGCTCTACTGATACGGTGGAGGTAAAAGATCTGAGTACTATACCATTCCCATATGTAGAAGAGGATATGATAGATTTAGAACATAAAATCATCTACTATGAATCCTCTCGAGGGTGCCCATTCTCTTGTCAGTACTGTTTATCTGGCAATAAAAATACAGTTCGCTTTTTTCCGCAGGAAAGAACTTTTAAAGAACTACAGTGGTTTATCGATCATAAGGTAAAACAAGTTAAATTTGTTGATAGAACTTTTAACTGTGCGCCACATCATCATCGACCTATGATGGAATTCATGCGTGATGCCGATACGGAGACGAATTTCCATCTAGAAATGGAACCAGAGCTAATGACGGAATGGGAAACAAATATTCTTTGTGAAACACCACCAGGCCGTATTCAAATTGAGGTAGGGGTTCAAAGTACACATAAGAAAACCTTAGATGCTATTAATCGATATAATGATTGGCCGTATATTCAAAAGGCTATTCGCCCTATTATTGAAGCAGGCCGAACTCATGTGCACATGGATTTAATTGTAGGCCTGCCTTACGAGAATAAACAGCGGTTTGGATTATCCTTTAATGATCTTTTTAGTTTACAGCCACATGCGTTACAAATTGGATTTTTAAAACTGTTAAAAGGTTCTGGTGTACGCCGTATGGAGGAGTATCAATATATTAGTGATCCCTTAGCGCCATATGAGGTATTAAGTACTCACGTGCTCCCTTATAGAGATATACGTTTCTTAAAACACTTTGAAGATGTCTTTGAACGCTTTTATAATAGTGAACGATTTAGAACTGTGTTTGGCTATATTGGTAGTAAGCTTATAAAAGAACATACTGATACATCTATAACTGGGGAAGATACAGAAACTAATCATGTACCACCTATGAAAAAGTATGATCCTTCTAAAGTGGAGACAAAAAAAGATGCTTTTTCCTATTTTTGTGACATGACACAGGCTTGGCTCGATGCAGGTAATCATAAGATTAATTTGAAAGATATAGATCAAATAGAGTTCTTGTACAATTTTTTCTTGTCTAAAGGTGATACAGTAGCTGCCGAATTATTACAATATGATACACTCGTTAGCTATCGTGGTAAGGTCCGCAGTGAAGCCGTAGGTTTACCAAAACAGACAAAAGAACTTTTACAAGAAGGGGAAGCATTTTGGCGCAATGAAGAAATTGCATCTCAGTATATCCCTAACTATACATTTAAAGAGTGGCGCAAAATTCGTCAACAATATGTAGAAATGCCTATGTCTGAAGATACGGCTAAAGTGTTAGGTATAAAGAATGTACCAAATGTACCTTTTACAGTTGTAATCGACGTAAATAAAGAGGTAAAACCTTTTATACGTCCTGAAATAGAGGCTTGTTAGTAATATAAAAATAGTTTATCTAATTTTTTATAATCAAAAGATTAGAGAATTTATGATAGTTGAAATATTACATAATAAGCGATGATTGGTTAGTTTAATAGGAGTATTATGACCGATACAACGAGATCAAAACGATACCGCATGGTATCTAAATATTATAAAGAAACATATGGGGAAAAGGTTTATAAATTACCTGTAGCACTACCCTTGACCTGTCCTAACAGAGATGGTTCGGCTGGTGTTGGAGGCTGTACCTTTTGTGGTGAAATTGGCGCGGGATACGAAAATCGTCCTGCCTGGATGACGGTGCGCATGCAATTAGAGGAAAATATTGCTCACATAGGCCCTAAATATAAAGCAAAGAAGTTCATCCCTTATTACCAAAACTTTAGTAATACCTACTTGAATCTTGATGATTTTAAAAGCTATATTGAACAAGGTTGTATTGATAAAGCCGTGGGCATTGCTATTGCAACAAGACCCGATTGTATTGCCGATGAATATCTTGAGATATTAGCTGATATTAGGGATCGCTTTCATAAGGATATCTATATTGAGCTAGGTCTTCAAACGGTTAACTATGATACATTAGAGAAAATTAATCGCGGTCATGATTTAGCCCAGTTTATTGATGCCGTATTACGGATTAAGCGATATGGATTTAACATAACTACTCATATGATAGTTAATTTACCATGGGATACAATGAAGGATACAATCGAAGGGGCTCGTATTTTATCTGCACTCGGTGTTGATCAAGTGAAACTACATGCTTTGTATATTGTAAAAAATACATTGATGGCCAAGTGGTATCAAGAGGGTCAGTTTACCCTAATTAGTGCGGAAGAATATGCTGATCGGGTTGTTAATTTTGTACGTCATTTACATCCTGACATTGTTTTACAGCGTCTTGTAGGGAGAGCACCTGAAGATAATACGCTTTTTACAAACTGGTCTATGGGTTGGTGGCGCGTACAAGATTTAATTGATGATAAACTAGACGAACTAGATGCTCATCAAGGTGATCTCTGTGATTACCTAAATGGTAAAGCAGTTCGTAAATTTATAGATTAGGAGGTTGTATGAGCGAACAAGTATTTACATTTCCTACATATGACCTAGCACAATCCATACTAGGTCAACATAATCGATATCTGCATATGATGCTTGAAGTCATCTCTGCAGATGTAGTGGCACGAGGTGATACGGTAGTTATAAAGGGCGATGAAAAACAAGTAGAAGCTCTCTATCGTACCCTTGAAGAATTAGTATTCCTTTACCGTGAAGGTAGTACCATAACTGAGTCTCAAGTGCGTATTGCGGCTAAACTTGTGGCTAATGGTAAAGCTGATGCCGTACATACTATGTTTGAGGATACTTTATCCGTTAATATGCGTGGTAAAAATATTACGCCTAAAACGGAAGGTCAAAAATACTATGTAGATAGTATCCGAAAAAATACTATTACTTTTGGTATTGGTCCTGCTGGTACAGGTAAAACATTCCTAGCAGTAGCTTTAGCTGCATTCTATTTAAAAAACCGCAATGTAGATAAAATTATTTTGACACGCCCTGCTGTAGAGGCAGGTGAACGGTTAGGCTTCCTACCTGGTGAATTACAAGACAAGGTTGATCCTTATTTAAGACCTCTTTATGATGCATTACATGAAATGTTTGGTATCGAGCAAGTACAACGTTTTATGGAACGTGGTACTATCGAGGTAGCACCACTAGCGTATATGCGTGGCCGTACATTGGAAAATGCCTTCGTCATTCTCGATGAGGCTCAAAATACGACGGCAGAACAGATGAAAATGTTCCTAACTCGTCTAGGCAACAACTCTAAAATGGTAGTCAACGGTGATAAGACACAAATTGACTTACCTCCACGTGTTGTGTCTGGCCTCGGCGAGGCTGAAAAGGTATTGCGTCATGTACCTGGTATTAATATGGTTTACTTTAGCGATCAAGACGTTGTTCGTCACGATTTAGTAGGTCGCATTGTAAAAGCTTACGATGCATATCACGAACGTAAGTTAGCTGGTGAGACTACAGAATCTAACGCAGTATCCAAAGAGAATGTAGCGAAAGGATAAGTATGTATATACACATTAGCTATGATGAAGGAATTCAAGAGGATTCCAATATTGAGGCTGTTATACGCAAGGTCTGCGATGAAGTGAGTCGCGTATATGGCCTCGAAGAAGATGAAATGAGTATTTTACTCTGCAATAATGCTAAAATTCACGAGCTTAATAAGGAATATCGAGGCATCGATAGACCAACGGATGTATTGTCCTTTGCCCTCAATGAAGGGGATGATTACGAAGGTAGTAAAGAGGAACATCACTTACTTGGTGATATGATTATTTCCTTAGAGCGTACTCGTGAACAAGCTATTGAATATGGACATAGTTTTGAACGGGAATTAGCATATTTAACGACTCACAGTTGCTTACATATTTTAGGCTATGACCATATGAACGACGAAGATAAAAAAGAGATGCGCACAGAGGAAGAATTTATCCTAGGTAACTTGGGTTATGTGCGGGAGGATGCACCATATAATGAATAAGAACGAACATTTTAAATCAGGCTTTGTTGCCGTTGTAGGACGCCCTAATGTAGGTAAATCTACCTTAATCAACGCTCTT
This sequence comes from Veillonella parvula, assembly GCF_018378075.1. Classification (GTDB taxonomy): domain Bacteria; phylum Bacillota; class Negativicutes; order Veillonellales; family Veillonellaceae; genus Veillonella; species Veillonella parvula_K. The sequence goes on along the minus strand of NZ_JAGZYE010000001.1, from coordinate 405,161 downwards.
ATTGGCGATAAGATTGCTATCGTATCCGATAAGGCTCAAACAACGCGTAACCGTATCATCTGCGTATATACGGATGAATCCAAACAAATCGTATTTATGGATACACCTGGTGTGCATAAACCTAAGCACAAGTTAGGCGAATTCATGGTAGATGCTGCTATTGAGTCCTTAAAAGAAACGGAAGCCGTTTTATTTGTCGTAGCAGGCAATGAAAAACGTGGTCCTGGGGATAATTTTATTATTGAACAATTGAAACGTGTAAAGGTTCCTGTATTTTTGGTAGTCAACAAAATTGATACACTCAAAAAAGAAGAGCTTTTAGAAGCAATCGTTTCTTATCAAGATGCATATCCTTTTGCAGGTGTCATTCCTATTTCTGCAAAAGATAAAGAGAACTTATCTGAAATTCTTAAGGTTCTAGAGGAAACCTTGCCGGAAGGTCCACAATATTTTCCGGAGGATATGATTACGGATCAACCGGAACGCCTTATTATTTCCGATATCATTCGTGAAAAAATCTTGTTAGCTACACGAGATGAGATTCCTCATGCTATCGCTGTAGACGTAGATGAAATGAAAACACGTGATGATGGTACTACCTATATCCGCGCTACAATCTACTGTGAAAGAGACTCTCAAAAGGGAATTATCATCGGTAAAAAAGGTGCTTTGTTAAAACAACTTGGCGCTGAAGCGCGCGCAGATATTCAAAAGCTATTAGCTACAAAGGTGTACTTGGACCTTTGGGTTAAAGTAAAAAAAGATTGGAGAAATAAATCTGGTATGTTATCTGAACTTGGTTATAGAAAATAATTTGATATAATAAAAAGAAATAAGTGTTTCCATATTCATATGAAAGGAATAAAGATGGATAGTGTAGATGGCCTGTTACCCATAGGGTTTGGTCTGTTATGTATTTTTTTAATTAACTTTTTTGTGGTTGCAAAGTTCTCCTTTGCACGCCTTCGTAAAGAACATGTAGAGGATATGGACATCCTCTTGGAGAAGGATAGAGAATTTTTATTAAAGCTTTATCAAAATCCTGAGTATTTTTTAAATACTACACAGTTTTTGATTCTATTCTTTATTTTGGCCCTTGCAGGCACAGGTACTTTTGTATTTGATAATATTGTTGATCGTATAGTGGCGGTTCTTAATATTCATAGTACTTGGATGCATTTGGTACTAGATATTATTCTATTACTATTAATTAGTTTAATCGTCCTAATTTTCGGTGAAATTGTACCTAAAGCATTGGGCTTATCCTTCCCTACAAAATACGTAAATACCTATAGCCGTATCGTCGTGGCTGCAGGTAAATTGGTGTATCCATTTATTTGGATTGCTAGTAAAATCTCCAATGTTATTTTAGGCTTTTACAAAACAAAATATTTAACAGAGCTTGATCTTGTGTACTCAGAAGAAGAAATTCGCATGATGATTTCTCGAAGCCACGAGGAAGGGCAACTGGACCAAGTAGAGTCTGAGTTAATCGATAATGTTTTTAACTTCGTAGATCGCATGGCGAAAGAGGTTATGGTGCCTCGTCAAGATGTAGACTGCGTATTCGTTGAAGATGGTTACGATGAAGCGATGAAGGTTATCCGCTCTAAAGTACATACACGTTATCCACTCTGTGTAGAGGATAAGGATCACATTATTGGACTCGTTCATATTAAAGATTTAATGGAACGCCCTAATCAAGCCCGTAAGGATTTGCGCAATATTAAACGAGACATTCTTACTGTTCCAGAGGTAATGAAATTATCTACCTTGTTGCAATATATGAGAACGCGCCGTATATATCTAGCTGTAGTAGTAGATGAATATGGTGGCATGGTTGGTCTAGTAGGCTTAGAAGATATTATCGAAGAGTTGGTTGGGGACATACAAGATGAGCATGAGCCGCATTTACCAGCTACGATGTCCTATGCAGATGGTTCCTTCGAGTTTGATGGCAAGGTCCTCGTAGACGAAGTAGAAGAAATTATGAATATTGAAATTGATAATTCTGATTCTGATACAATAGGTGGCTATGTCTTTGGTTTATTAGAACGTACACCAATCGTAGGTGATACGGTGGATGCTCATGGTTACACCTTTGAAGTTACTCAAATGCAAGGATATCGTATCTCTCGCATTAAAGTAACACCTATACCAGTAGAGGAACCAACGGAAGAAGAAAATGAAGAAGCTTAATGGTGGTTTTAATACGCCAGCCATCGTCATAAGTCGAAAAAAGTATAAGTTGTATTCCGTATTTACGTTTATTACGCCTAGCTTGGGACTTATTAAAGCATCGATTCCACATAAGCGAATGATGACGATGCGCAACAGCTCCTATTTACGTCCATTTAGTGCCATGTATATTACAGTTGTACCGGATGGGGAATATGTAAATGTTACGCAAATTGATGGCTCCTATGTGGTGGAATCCTTAGATGTAAACCTCGATAATATTGCTTATGCAGCAGTAGCGAGTGAGCTCATTCAAGAGTTATTTGCCATGTATGACGTAGATCGCAAGGTCTTTGATACTGTTGTAAACTATTCCAAGCAAATTCGACGTCGCAATGTACAATTGGGAACGATAATGCTCGGATGGCAACTATTATCTCTCGCAGGGGTTGTCCCTAGTGCTAATGCTTTTAACCATCAAGACGGAATTGAGCCATTCTGGATGCAGGTGCGGGAAACTACAAATCTTAGCATTTCTCGTTCTGTGAAAGCTACATTACCTCAGATTCTAGCTTACCAGTGGGGTGAAGATACGCCTTTAGAATTTCCCAAAACAATTTGGAAGGAACTTGAAAGGCTATTATTTGCATACTGTGAGCAAGAAATTGGTAAACCATTGCAAAGCGTTAAGTTTTTAAATTCCATAATTTAATGTGAAAAGCATCAATCATAGTATTGGTGCTTTTTCTGTATCTATGGTTACATATGAAAAAATATAATACTAATAGACATATGTGCATCTGTAGTTGACACTTTTAATAACAATTATTTATAATATAACAATGTTATATTATGTATTTTTACAGGAGGTCATTATGCAGCTTTTGGGAAATCTCAAAATACATTTTCTAGCGCTCGTACTAACTGTAGTCGCTGAATTTATAGGCATAAAAAAACTAGGTCCTGTTGTATTATTGCCATTATTGTACACATTGATTCTAGGTTTATTAATTTCTATTCCTAAGTTTAAAATTCTTACGATTAAACAGATGGAAAAATCTGCCGATTATATCGGTATCGCCGTTATGATCTTGATGGTAAAAGTAGGACTTGGTATCGGTCCAAATCTTGGTATTCTTACAAGTGCTGGCTGGGCATTGTTATTACAAGAGCTTGGTCACTTCTTCGGTACTATTGTATTTGGTTTACCAGTAGCTTTGCTAGTAGGCATGCGTCGCGAAGCAGTAGGTGCTTGTTACTCTGTAGACCGTGAGCCAAATGTAGCGATTATCATCGATAAATTCGGTTTTAGCTCTCCAGAAGGCCGTGGCGTTATGGGCATGTACATCTGTGGTGTTCTTATCGGCGCTATGTGGTCATCTGTATTGGCGGGTATGTTAGCACAATCTGGCTGGTTTCATCCTTTGGCATTAGCTATGGGCGCTGGCGTAGGTAGTGCTAGTATGATGGCGGCAGCTACAGCTCCAATCATTGCAGTATATCCTGATTACGAACAACAAATTATGGCTCTTGCAGGGGCTGCAAACTTGTTGACTACTGTTCTAGGCGTATACTTTGGTTTATTTGTTTCTTTACCAGTTATGGAGAAAACATACAACTTCTTTACAGGTCGTACCCGGGAACAAGATTTAGCAGAGGAGGCAGCACATCATGAGTAAAAGTGAAAGATTAACACAGTTTGTCATCGTTATCTGTATTGCTGCTATCATCACTGCAGTCGGTAATGTAATGGATGGTAAACTTCTATTTAGCGATAGTTTAGTTGGCGTAGCTATCTTGGCAGCTCTTGCTACAATCGGTGCTTTGATCTCTAACTTGCCATATGCTAATAAATTGCCTATGGTATTCTGGGTGTCTTTAGTTGGTGTTATTGCATCCTTACCAGGTATGCCTGGTCAAGAATGGATTATCGCAAAAACTAGCCAAGTTACATTCTTAGCTACTACAACACCTGTACTTGCCTATGCAGGTTTATCCTTAGGTAAAGACCTTGGTGCATTCCGTCGCTTATCTTGGCGTATTATCCCTGTTGCACTAGCTGTAACAGCAGGTACTTTCATCTGTGCAACAGCATTAGCCCAATTAGTACTTCATTTAGAAGGTTTAATTTAATACTAAATCATAATGTTAGATGTCTAAATTATGTTAAGATATAATTATAGAATTATATTTTAGAAGATATCTATACATCATGATGACATGATCGACCGTATTTTATACGGTCGATTTTATAAAGGAGATATTATGAGCCGTATGACAAAGGAAGAAGTAAAGCAACGTGTTTGTAAAGCTATTGTTGATGCACAACCGCGTTTACGAGAATTGGCTGAATCTATTATGGCTGAACCAGAATTGGGTTTTAAAGAGGTAAAAACCTCTAAAAAGGTTCAAGCTATGTTTGATGAACTTGGCATTTCTTATACTACTGGCCATGCATTGACAGGTGTAAAAGGTAGAATGAAAGGTCGAGATAGTAAATATACGGTTGCAATGGTGGGGGAATTAGATGCCATTCTCTGTCCTCGCCATCCTCGTGCCGATGATTTAACAGGGGCCGCCCATTGCTGTGGTCATAATGTACAAATTGCGAATATGTTTGCTGTCGCTATGGGTTTACAAGCTGTGGTGGACGAATTAGCTGGCGATGTTGTATTATTTGCTGTTCCGGCAGAGGAAATGATTGAAATTGATTACCGCAATAAATTGCGTGAGCAAGGTAAGCTTAAGTATATGGGTGGTAAGCAACAGCTCATCTATGAAGGAGCTTTCGACGATATTGATATGGCTATGCAAATGCATGTGGAGACAGCCAAAACACCAGCTGGTGAAATGGGGCTTGGTAGTACCTCTAATGGTTTTGTATCTAAACTGATTGAATATCACGGTAAGGTAGCCCATGCAGCACAAGCACCTCATGAAGGCATCAATGCTCTTAATGCTGCTTTGATGGGGGTTATGGGGGTTAACTCCATTCGTGAAACTTTCAAAGAAAGCGATTATTTCAGATTCCACCCAATCATTAATCAAGGTGGTACATTGGTAAATTGTGTGCCTGATTATGTTCAAGTTGAAAGTTACGTGCGTGCCTCTAATATTGAAGCTATTGTAGATGGCAATCATCGTGTAAACCGGGCCTTAAAAGCCGGTGGCGATGCAGTAGGAGCCACATGTGTTATCCATGACCTACCTGGTTATTTACCGATGCGTAATGATGAACGTATGAATGCTCTATTACGAGAAAATTCAAATCCTATCTTTGGTGAAGCCAATATATACCAAGGCCCACATATAACAGCTAGTACAGATATGGGGGACGTATCTCACTTGATGCCGGTCATCCATCCATGGGTTGGTTGTATAAGTGGTGTACTACACAGTGCGGAATATGAAATCTCTGTACCTGATGTAGCGTACATTAAAACAGCACAAGCATTGGCTATGACAATCGTAGACTTACTATACGATGATGCAGCAGGTGCTAAAGATATATTAGACAACTTTACACCAGCCTTAAATAAAGAAAGCTATATTGAACTCTTAGACCGTATTGCTAAGGGTGAATAAAATAAACCGCCTATCGAAGATGAATTGATTTATCTTTGGTAGGTGGTTTACAATTTATTTATATAACTATAATAGTTCATTTAAGTTTATATTCTCATATATTATATAAGTATATTTAGTATATGTTAGAGGCGGTTATGAAAGAGAATATTGCTTTACTACTAGCCATCTTATATCTGATTTATAGATATAAGACTTATAAGAAAGTTAATAAAACAATAGAAGACAGAATAGAAAATGTACACAAACTATTCTTTAAACGGATACAGCATGCTTTACAGTGTTCTGAAGAAGAGGCAGAGAAAGTTGGTCTAGCATTAGATAAATATTTTGTACCTTTAGAAAGTAAATTCTATAAAATGGATGATAATACTTACTCCTTTATTGATGCAGGCGGCCTTAAAGGACTATTCTCAATAGATAAAAATTATAATTTAGTAACATTAGTATATAATAATGTAGATTTATTAGCTTTAGAGCAAAATTAGTAAATTAGATTAATTAGGATTAAAGCAATCCTATAATAATAACATTAATGTTATACCTTTCGTATTTATATCTGAGGAGTTAAAGAGTTTTTATGCCCATTAGAAAGCTTATAAAGATAACTTGTACAGTAGTTTTATCGTTACTAGTAATTATTCTACTTTTTATTGGAATTAGAATATACGAATATCAAATATTTATAAACTCTCTTGTAGATTATGGCAAACAAACAGGGCTCAATAAAAATATGACTGGTTTTGCTACAGATTTTCCCTATATATATTCTAATGGTGATTTCGGTATAGTTGTTGTTAACGTATTACCCTATGGAACAGTACGAATTATTCCAAATCATAAAGGCTTTAGTAAAATATTTGAATCTCCAGCAGATAGTAATTTAGAGTATTTGCAAAAAGCATATGGGGATGAACTTATAATTTTGGACAGTATTGATCAATTTTCAGAAGATGAAAGAAAGATTATATCTGAGATAACTAAGAAGGACTCAAAACCACGATATGATCGTGATACTTGGGTTACTAGATCATACTAATTTAAGGTAAGTATGCTCTTAAATTAATTTGGAGAATAAATTATGTTCGAGATAGTAACAATTTTAGGGCTTATATATTTGTTATATCGTATTAGATTCTTTTATAAAGAGGATAGTATATTTACTAAATAAGCCATGTGAAAATATTCTGGAGGATGAAGAAGAAAAAATGAGGAGTAATTAAATCAATGAACTTTATATATTATTTTGCTACTATATCCTTATTTTTAGCATTTGCCTATAGTGTAATTCAATATATCCGAAGATCTAATGAAGACATAAATGAAAAATATAGATTGATTAGTTTTGGCATATTTTTATTTGTATTGTTTACGGATTTAAAGTTCTTGGATACTATAAATAAAGAATTTAAATACCTAATTGAATTTTTATTGCTATCATTTAGTACATACCTGTTTTCACTAATTTATAAAAATAGTGACAATAAAAGGACTTATTACCTATTTTCTTTTTTTACAATATTGTTATTTTTAATGGCTATCTTATTCTCTATGTAATTGAAAATTATATATATATAATTGTAGTTATGTTTATTTTATGGATTGTATTGCATTAACTAAATTATGTTATTAGAATACATTTTTTATGGCTAGACTATTTCCTCAGGGGGAAACGTGTGGAAAAACAAATAGTAAATATATTTTTATTTTTAGGTTTTAATTATTATATGATTAAATCTTGGGGTACTCGGAAGGTTACAGTTTTAACACTAATTGGCAACTATTTCTTAATCAGTATTTTAATAGAATCGTATTTTGGTTTGCCTAAATTCATTGAGGACTTTAATGCACTATTTATGCTTGGAATAGGTATGGTAGGTACTTATATCTTATGGCGTAAAAATAAAGCTGGAACACTAACGGAGTATGAAAAAAGAGGATGGATTCTGACTCGTACTTTCTTAGCATTATTTGTCTTAGCTGTATTAGTATTTGCTTTAATATTTATATTTATGGAGTATATTTATGGGATATATATTTAGTGTAATAATATATTGAGTTCTAATCTGGAGATTAAATAGTAGAAATATTACCTCTGAAAATAATTATAGTCTTCGTTATAGAGTTAGTAATTTTTGGATTGGTAAGTCTCCTGATTTTAGGTATTTTTATAGAAAAGAGATCTCTATACTTGAGCGATTAAATAACTTGTAATATTAATCTCACAATAATGATCATTTTAAGTTGATATTTTTTATATTTTATTTGATTAAAAATATTTTCTTATATTTTGATAGATAATAGTTAAAGTTTTTGAGGATATTTATGGATAAAATACAAATTATAGAATCTGAATTAATTTCTTTGCAGTATGCTGATGAACAAATGTTGGACTTTTTAGTTACTGATTTAGGTAATAGAGCTATTTTAGTGGCAGAGACATTTTATCTAGAATTTAAGTATTGTACTCAAATTAATATAGATAATGATTTAATGAACACACTTTTTTTACCTAGATTTAAAACTGGTAAATCTAGTCTTTTTATTCAAGATATTTCTATAGAGACTAAAGACGTTCGATCAAGAGGTGTTATAAAAAATAGACATGTTGATAAAGGTTATGCTACAGCAGTAGGCTATGAGTTTACTATTAACTTTGCATTTATGGATATAGCTATCGATTGTTTAGATTTTAGCTTAGTGAAGAAAAAAGATTTAGAAAGAGATATTGATTCGTTGATACATTATAAAGAAATCGAGTAATAGAATGTTAATCATTAGTTTTATTAATAATCTTTGATTTCATTCTTATATAGTTGATATATTTACTTGTGTTGACATTCATCCCTCTGTATTGCTACAATATTATCTATAATATATGCGATGAAGCAGAGTAGTAAACCTCTCTAGCGAGTGAGGATGGTGTAAGCTCACATTTGGTTGAAGGCGCTGTAGAGCATTGGCAGGAACGCAGAAATCTGTTAGTAAAGGCCAACATAGAAAAAAGAGGGCGCAAGCCAAATAGGGTGGAACCGCGGGTATACTCGTCCCTGTAACGTTTTTCGTTACAGGGACTTTTTTGTTTGTAACGAAATGGTTGATTTTATGTCGGTTGTGTAAAGTGGAGGCAGCAATGACATTTCAAGAGATTATTTTAAATCTACAAAAATTCTGGAGCGATCAAGGTTGTATCGTTCAAAATCCATATGACATCGAAAAGGGTGCAGGTACAATGAACCCTGCTACATTTTTGCACGCTATTGGTCCTGAACCATGGTCTGTATGTTATGTAGAGCCTTCTCGTCGTCCAGCAGACGGTCGTTATGGTGATAATCCTAACCGTTTGTTCCAACATCATCAATTCCAAGTTATCGTGAAACCATCTCCAGATAATATCCAAGAATTGTACTTACAATCTTTGGCTGCATTAGGCATTCACGCAGAAGACCACGATATCCGCTTTGTTGAGGATAACTGGGAATCTCCAACATTGGGCGCTTGGGGCCTTGGCTGGGAAGTATGGCTCGACGGTATGGAGGTAACTCAGTTTACATATTTCCAACAAGTTGGCTCCATCGACTGTAAACCAGTTTCCGTAGAAATTACATACGGTCTAGAACGTTTGGCTATGTACATTCAAGGCGTAGAAAATGTATATGACCTTAAATGGAATGAAAATGTTACATATGGTGACGTTTGGCATGCTAACGAAGTTGAACAATCCGTATATAACTTTGAATTAGCTGATACAGATATGCTTTTCAAATTGTTTGATATGTACGAAGCAGAAGCAAAACGCGTTTGCTGTGCAGGTTATGTATTACCAGCTTACGACTATGTATTGAAATGCTCCCACACATTCAACTTGCTTGATTCCCGTGGCGCTATTTCTATCAGCGAACGTACAGCTTTCATCGGTCGCGTACGTGCATTAGCTCGTATTTGTGCACAACAATACCTTGCTAAACGTGAAGAATTAGGTTTCCCACTTTTGAAAGGAGATAAATAAGATGGCAAAGGATTTATTATTTGAAATCGGTGCAGAAGAAATTCCTGCCGGCTTTATGCCAAATATCTTAGGTCAATTGAAACAATTGGCTGAAACAAAATTAAATGATGCCCATCTTCCTTTTGAAAGCATCGCAACATACGGCACACCACGTCGTTTGGCTCTTATCGTTAAAGGTCTTGCTGATACATCTGCCGAAATCAGTGAACGTCATAAAGGTCCATCTGCGTCCATCGCTTATGATGCTGACGGTAATGCTACTAAAGCGGCTATCGGCTTTGCTCGTGGTAAAGGTCTTGATGTAGCAGATCTCGTTGTAGAAGATGGTTATATTTACGCAGAAACTAAAACTGCAGGGGTTCCGGCAAAAGATATCGTTACAGAAATGTTGCCTCAATTGATTACAGGCCTTAACTTCCCTAAATCTATGCATTGGGGGAATTTAGATGCTAAGTTTGTACGTCCAGTACGTTGGCTTGTAGCATTACTTGATGAAGACGTAATTCCTGTAGAATTTGCTACTGTTCAATCTGGTAATGTAACACGTGGTCATCGATTCTTAGGTGCTGATGAAATCACTATTAAAAATGCAGCATCCTATGTAGACACATTAAAAGAAAACTTTGTTATGGTCGATCAAGATGCTCGTCGCGAATTGATCTCCAAACAATTACATGATATGGCAGCTTCTAAAAATGCATCCATCGTTTGGGATGATGATTTGTTAGAAGAAATCAACTATCTTGTTGAATGGCCTACAGCATTGTGTGGTGGCTTTGAAGAGTCCTACTTGGCACTTCCAGATGCAGCTATTATTACACCTATGAAAGACCATCAACGTTACTTCCCATTGGTTGACCAAGACGGCAAATTGTTGCCAATGTTCTTAACAGTTCGCAACGGCTCCGATCATTCTATCGAAGTAGTTCAAGCTGGTAATGAACGTGTATTGCGTGCACGTCTTGATGATGCTAAATTTTTCTTTAACGAAGACCGCAAGAAACCTCTTATCGACCGTCAAGATGGTTTGACTAAAATTGTATTCCAAGAAGGTCTTGGTAACTTAGCAGATAAAACTGAACGTTTACTTAAATTGGGCCGTGTGTTTGGTGAAGAATGTGGCTTGCACGAAGATACAGTTGTTGTATTGGAACGCGCTACAGAGCTTGCTAAGACTGACCTTACTACAGGTATGGTTACAGAGTTTACTGAATTACAAGGTGTAATGGGGAAAGAGTATGCTTTACTTGATGGTGAATCTCCTGAAGTAGCAGAAGCTATTTTTGAACAATATTTACCTCGTTTTGCAGGTGATGTATTGCCTCAAACGGAAGCAGGTAAAGTATTGTCCATCATCGATAAAGTAGATAATATCGTAGCTACTTTCAGCCGTGGATTAATCCCTACAGGCTCTCAAGATCCATATGCATTGCGTCGTCAAACAATTGGTATCTTGAACATCTTGCTTGGTAGCGAATGGAATATCAGCTTGCGTCCAATCTTCAAAGCATCTATGGAATTGCTTAATGTGCCAGCTGAAAAACAAGAAGAATTACTTGGTCAAGTAGAGGAGTTCTTCACACTTCGTTTGAAAAATATCTTCCTTGATCGTGAAGTTCCTCATCATGTAATCGACTTGTTGTTGTCTAACAATGAATTATCCGTTGCTGATGCTGAAGGTCTTGTAAATGCATTGTTAGCAAATCGCATCGATGAAAACGTTGAACTTGTTCAAGCTTATACTCGTATGTACAATCTTGTAAAAGATGTGGAATATACTGGTGTTAATAGCGATTTGTTGAAAGAAGATGCTGAAAAAGAATTGTTCGAAGCTGCTTCTAAAGCATCTGAAGCAAGTAGTGCTGCTTGGGAAGCTGGCGATTATGATGCAGTCGTGGCAGTTCCAGCTACTTTAGTTCCAGCCATCAACAAATTCTTTGAAGATGTAATGGTTATGGATAAAGATGAAGCTATTAAAGCTAACCGTTTACAACTCGTTCGTTTAGCATACAGTGTAATGGCTATTATTGGAGATATTAGCTCATTAAAATAATATATTATAGTAAAAATTTAAATTTTTACTATGATATACAAGAGAAGAGGTACCATGCGTACCTCTTTTTTGCTTTTACGAAGAATATGCAAATTTTATGCAGGATTTTTAGAGACTATAGCGAATACTTTATAATATACAAAGTTGTATGAGGAGATAGATGATTATGAATCATGATGAATTATATAAAGCCTTATGTAAGGTGCCAAGCGGCAAAGAAAAGTCTCGTGATAGAATTATTATTGAATTATATATGCGTTCTCAAGGAGCATCACAAAAGCAGTTAGTAGATGCTCTAAATATGCGTCCTGCTACTGTGTCGGAGCAGACAGACATACTCATTGAATTGGGATATGTTACAAAACATATTGATTATATGGACAAACGTATATCTGTAGTTACTTTAACAGATGAAGGGAAACGGTTAGGCAAATCTCTTTTACATACATATAACGAATTTCTTAATGTAATGTTCTCTGATTTATCGGATGAAGATCAGGAGAATTTATACCGCTTATTAGGTAAGTTAAAACGACCAATTATACGTAAATAATACGTAAATATTTGGATTATTAAAATAATATAGAAAATACTTGCTAACAGTACGTGATTTATGATACTATATTGCTGTTAATTTGAGACAGTCCGCTGCCTATAAGGTGTAGGTATTGAATGTCTGCAAACAGGAGGAAACAATGAACATTATTAACGTACTTGAACAAGAACAACTTCGTACAGACATCCCTACATTCCGTGCTGGTGACACAGTTCGTGTACACGTAAAAGTAGTGGAAGGTACTCGTGAACGTATCCAAGTGTTCGAAGGTTTGGTAATTAAACGTCAAAACGGTGGCGTACGAGAAACTTTTACAGTTCGTCGTATTGCATCCGGTGTAGGTGTAGAACGTACATTCCCACTTCATAGCCCACGTTTAGCTAAAATCGAAGTTATGCGCCGTGGTGTTGTTCGTCGTGCTAAATTGTACTACTTACGTAACCTTACTGGTAAAGCTGCTCGTATTCGCGAAAAACGCTAATGTTCATAAAAGGCTGCCGTTGGCAGCCTTTTATTTTTGCTAAAATTAGATATGAATAGTTCTATTTCATTATTATCTGAATTAAATTATTATAATAGAGAAATATAGAGCTATAAAAGATAGATAAAAATATAAAACATACATATAAATATAAATATAAAATATACTAAGTATTTCTAAGAGTTTAAGTATCTCTAAGAGATGTATATGAGTATGTAGAAAGGAAATACTATGGCAGATTCACCTATCGTACATTGGTTCCCTGGTCATATGGCGAAAGCCACACGTATGATTACGGAGTATATCAAAAAGGTAGACGTAGTTATTGAGTTACTAGATGCGCGTATTCCTCGTTCTAGTGCGAACCCAGTCATCACAGAACTCGTTGGTCAGAAACCTCATATCGTACTGTTAAATAAAGTAGATTTAGCAGATCCTAAAGCTACAAAGGAATGGACTGAGTTTTTTACAAAACAAGGCATCACCGTATTGGCTATCGATTCTAAGTCTGGCAAGGGTAATAAGAAGTTAATATCCACTGTAGAGCGTTTGAGTAAACCTATCATCGACCGTTGGGTTGCAAAAGGTATTCGTAGCCGTTCTGTACGTACTATCATCTTAGGGATTCCTAACGTTGGTAAATCTACATTGATTAACTCTTTAGCTGGTTCTGCTGCAACGCGTACAGCTAATAAGGCAGGTCATACACGTGGTCAACAGTGGGTTAAAATCGGTAAAAATCTTGAATTGCTTGATACACCAGGTGTATTATGGCCAAAATTAGAGGACCAACGTGCCGCGGCTCGCCTCGCTATGACAGGTGCCATTTCCGATGATGTTTATGATTTAGAGCATGTTATAAAACAGCTATTAAATTACTTATTGACGAACGCGCCAAATATTTTGGTAGAGCGTTATAAATTAAAAGAAGAAGAGATGACCGATGTTGATACGATTCTTGAAAGCATCGGACGTCGTCGAGGTTGTCTTGTAAGCGGTGGCATTGTAGATTTTGACAAGGCTCGCCGTATTATCTTGCAAGACTACCGCAATACTAAGTTAGGTACAATTACTCTCGATCAAGTTGATGAAGAACCGTACTACCCTGCAGATGGTGAGGAGAGTCATAATGGATAAGGATGTATTTTCTAAGTTAAAAGTAGCAGATATTAAAGCTCTCTTTGAAACTGAACAAGCCTTAGAGATTTTGTCTTTTGCTCAAGAGGATACTCGTAGTTCTGTACAGAAATTGGCTGCTTCTTATATTAAGCGTCAAGAAAAAGAGTTAAAAGAACAGCAACGTCTTATGGGTATGTATGACTATGAAGGCATGTTCTATGATCAAGGTATCTATCATGTGGCTGGTGTTGATGAAGTGGGGCGTGGTCCTATTGCGGGGCCTGTCACGGTAGCTGCTGTTATCTTGCCACCTATGACATTAATTCCAGACCTTAATGACTCTAAAAAACTAACCGAAGAAAAGCGTGAAGCGCTCTATGATATCATCAAGGACGAAGCCGTTGCTGTTAGCTGTATTTCCTACGGCCCAGAAAAGATTGATGAACTCAATATTTATGAAGCAACGCGACAAGCGATGTATGAGGCTATTCGTACGCTCAGCATACCAGCTGAAGCAGTAGTAGCCGATGCTATGAAATTGCCTGATTTGAGGATTCCCGTTGAATCCATCATTAAAGGTGATAGCAAAAGCGCTAATATTGCTGCTGCATCCATCATTGCAAAGGTTACGCGAGATCGATATATGAAGAGTCTTGATGATGAGTTCCCTGGCTATGGCTTTGGTATTCATAAAGGTTACTATACGGAATTACATAAAGAAGCTATCGAGCAACAAGGGGTAACACCACTACATCGAAAGAGCTTTGAACCTATTAAATCTATCGTTCGTTGGGTTAAACCTGAGTAATTTCTAAGTATTTATTATGGATAATAAATTTATTTTATAATTAGACTATCAAGTTAAGTCCTATAGTTGTATTAGTTTTATTCGTATTATCACATTATAAATTGCATATAGTTCATAACTGTAAAGAGGTTCCTATTGGTCACCTATGTGACTATTAGGAACCTCTTTTGTATTTACTTTTGTTACCTCCATAATTTACGCTACAAGTAAGTATTACCTGTTGAAAGATTAATATAGTATAGATATTAAATTCTATGAGTTGTTGTTGCAGATACACCTTATTAGGAGGTATATATGAAAACGATTAGTACTGGTAAAGCTTTTAATGAACTCGATTCAAAAGAACTGGGCAAATGGGGAGAACGAGTAGCTACCAATTATATTGAAAAAATGGGACTTACAGTAGTAGATACAAATTATCGAACCCGTTTAGGCGAAATAGACATCATTGCTAAACGTGATTTAGTCTATCATTTTATAGAGATTAAAGCTCGCCGAGGTATGCAACATGGACTAGCACGTGAGGCAGTTACCAAGAAAAAACAAAAGCATATTAAACGAGCTGCTATGTTGTTTCTATATGATCTTAATCAAAAAAAGCGCCGTTGGAAGGAAATATCCTTTGATGTAATAGAGGTGTATTTACACGAAGACTTTCAAAGTTCTATTCATTATTTACCACAGTGTTTTTAGTGAGGTCTGTTTATGTACGCAAAATTATATGGAGCCACCTTGCACGGCATTGATGGATGCATCATTACTGTAGAGGTCGATATATCACAAGGTTTGCCGGTTTTTGATATCGTTGGTCTACCTAATCAATCGGTTAAAGAGGCTCGTGAACGAGTGCGAGCGGCCATTAAAAATAGTGGCTACGAATTTCCAATGAGACGTATCGTAGTCAATTTAGCACCTGCCACAATTCGTAAAAGTAGCGCTGGACTCGACTTAGCGATTGCTTTAGGGATTCTGCTTGCATCAGGACAGATAAAGGGGCGTAAAGCAAAGATTTCGGCTTTATTTGATAAGAGTCTGTTTATGGGAGAGTTAGCGTTAGATGGTTCGCTATTACCAACCTTTGGGACTTTAGCTATGTCGCTAGCAGGATTAGATGCTAACTATTCAAAAGTTTATACAAGTATTGAAAATAGTAAAGTGCTACAAGCTATTCCTAATTTAACCATATATGGTGGATCATCACTACAAGAAATTATTACTATTTTAGAGGAACAAATTAAGCCAAAGGTAGTTGATAAAAATAAACAAATAAGTATCAAAAAAGAAAAAGTAGATAAACACAATGCCAATAAATCAATTCTAGGGTCTTTAGAGTCTATGCCATTAACCGGAAGCAATGAAAATCTAGATACAATCAGTAAACCACAAGTAACTATGATTAGTAATAATTGTGTTGATACGTCTGTTACGGATGAAAGTATAACTATAAAGACTAATCAAACATATACAGTTGATTTTGGCGATGTACAAGGTCAAGAGTTAGGAAAACGAGCAATGCTCATCAGTGCTGCAGGTCATCATCATTGTATTATGATAGGACCTCCAGGTGGGGGTAAAACGATGATGGCCGAACGATTGCCGACCATATTGCCTCCTATGACTTGGAATGAAATCGTTGAAGTGAGTCGCATACAAGATGTAATAAGTTTGCTGGGCGATAATGGGCTAGTTACATCTAGACCTTTTAGACATCCTCATCATACGGCTACTTTAGCTAGTATGGTCGGTGGAGGAATACAGGGACGTCCTGGAGAGGTAACATTAGCTCATGGAGGCGTATTATTTATGGATGAAGCGCCTGAGTTTCAACGCCAAGTAATCGATGCATTACGACAGCCTTTAGAGTCTAGAACGATTACTATAAATCGGTCTCAAGGAAATTATATATATCCAGCTAATTTTATTTGTATTCTTGCGGCCAATCCTTGTCCTTGTGGGTATTACCATGATCCTCATAAGGAATGTGTCTGTACAGAAACGATGGTTAAAAACTATCAGCAACGGTTATCAGGGCCGATTATGGATCGTATTGATTTGCATATTCCCGTTGAGAGACCGACCCTTGAACAGCTGTTAGATACATCATCTTCAAATATGACGAGTGAAAGTATGAGACAACAAGTTATCATGGCCACTGCTATGCAACAGAAACGATATGAAGGTTTTGACTTTAATTCGAATGGAGCAGTTCCTCTTAAGGCAATTAGTGAACTATGCAATATTACAGATAAGGCTTGGAGTGTTTTAGGCAATATATTTGACCATTTTCATTTAAGTGGGCGAGCTTTTGATCGCATATTAAAGGTGGCTCGTACAATTGCTGATTTAGAAGAAAATCCAAAAGTAGAACCACATCATATTTCTGAAGCAATGTTATTTAGAACTGGCAAATAAAGTATTTATCTCATAAATTTAGTAGTTGTTTATTTGCCAAAAGTAGTTGTTTGATTCTATATAAAATTAATGATTATATACTTAGAAAGAATTACTAGGTGTTTATATGATTAGATACGATGACAATATTTATATTGCAGGATTACAAAGCTTATACAATGTTGGAGCCACATATGTAAGGCGTTTTATAGAGGATTTTGGATCCCCTTATGATGCGTGGCAAGCTATTAAGAATGTAGAAAACTTAAAATCTTATACATATATTTCTGCATCTGATAAACGTGCCATTTCAGCATCGGCTAAAGATGAAAAATTAGAGTATATTATCCATAAAGTAGACGAATACCAGATGGATTTTACTACCTTTTTAGACAAAGACTTTCCGTCTATCTTAAATCATATATACAATCCGCCAGCCATTTTATTTATGAGAGGTAATCGGGCACTCTTAGATGGACGATTAAATCGCATTGCTATTGTTGGAGCAAGGAGTTGCTCCTTATATGGACGGAATGTGGCGAGAATGCTCGGCAAAGAATTAGGTAAATACAGTACCATTATTGTTAGCGGTGGGGCCCGTGGTATAGACTCACATGGTCATGAAGGCCTTCTAGCTAGTCAGGGGTATGGAATCATTGTTATGGGTTGTGGTTTAGATATTACCTATCCTCGAGAAAATGCAAAATTATTTGATCGTATGTTACAAAATAATGGGTTACTTCTATCCGAATACCCGCCAGGTACACCGCCGTCCGCAAAACATTTCCCAGCACGGAATCGTATCATTAGTGGATTATGCAGAGGTGTTATCGTAGTGGAGGCCAAGTCTAGTAGTGGTTCTTTGATTACGGCAGATATGGCGGTTAGTGAAGGTCGAGATGTATTTGTGGTACCATGTAATCTATTAGACCATACGGCAGACGGAAATAAATTCTTAATGAAAAATGGTGCATATGTACTGACTGGTTATGAGGATATAGTTGAACAATATCATTTAACATTGCGGGAATATTTTTCTAGTGAACAAAAATTTTTACCAACAAGGAATAATGAAAATAAAGGTGTAAAAGATAGCGTTCAAATAGGGAATCATAGTCAAAGTGTTGATAGAAAAGGGTGCTCTATGTTAAGCTTTAATGTGGATAGGAGTGTAATATTGAGTGAAATACCTCATGATCGATGTATTACGGTTAGTGATATTTTGAAAGCTACTCGTATTCCATTACAACAACTACAGCCCTTATTACTAGAGTTAGAAATGGAAGGGGCTATAGAGAATCATCCGCCGAGAGGCTATATTAATATGACTAGGAGTGATATACTTGTCCATTAAACGATCTATCGTTATTGGCGAGCCGAAAGCAGCTAGTACTAGTAATGACACAAAAAAGAAAAATACTAAGAAAGAAAGTACTACGATAAAGCGTAAGGTAGCTAAGGAAGCCCTTACTCCAATGGGGATTGTACGGGATAAATCTGTACTACAAACTTCAGTGCCACCGGAGCAACGGGAACCTCGCGTATATAATCCTGATGGCAAAGTATTAGTAATCGTAGAGTCTCCTGCTAAATCTAAAACAATTGAAAAATTCTTAGGTCCCAACTACGTTGTAAAAGCGAGTATGGGCCATTTACGAGATTTGCCTAAATCTCAAATGGGCATCGATATAGAGCATGATTTCACGCCGCGCTATAGTAATTTGGTAACACGTAAAAAGGTTATTGATGAACTAGTTTCTTATGCTGATGAAAGCAGTGCCGTATTGCTCGCAACTGACCCTGACCGTGAAGGGGAAGCTATTTCTTGGCATTTAGCGTACATTCTAAATGTAGATCCTAAGTCTACATGTCGTATTACGTTTAATGAAATCACTAAAAATGCCGTAGCAGAGGCTTTGGAGGCTCCACGTACCATCGATATGAATATGGTAGATGCTCAACAAGCGCGCCGTGTATTAGATCGTATCGTAGGTTATAAATTGAGTCCATTACTTTGGAAAAAAGTATGTAAGGGTCTCAGTGCTGGTCGTGTACAATCTGTAGCAGTTCGACTCATCTGTGAACGAGAGCGCGAAATCCAAGCCTTCGAACCACAAGAATATTGGACCATTAAAGGTAATTTTGAAACACCTAAAAAAGAATCTTTCACAGCGGAGTTGACACATATTAAAGGCGAGAAAATCGATATTACTACTGAAAGCGATGCACAAGCGGTGGTTGATGCTATTGGCGGTGAAGATGCAGTAGTGACAAATATAGAAAAGCGCAAACGTTCTCGTAAAGCGGCCCCCCCGTTTACAACATCCACCTTGCAACAAGACGGCGTGCGTAAATTGAACTTTGGTGCTAAGCGTACGATGATGATCGCCCAACATTTATATGAAGGTTTAGAAATTGGCTCCTATGGCCACGTAGGTTTGATTACGTACATGCGTACAGATTCTACGCGTATCTCTAAAGAGATGCAAGTTATGGCTAAGGACTTTATTCTTC
Source organism: Veillonella parvula (assembly GCF_018378075.1). Taxonomy (GTDB): domain Bacteria; phylum Bacillota; class Negativicutes; order Veillonellales; family Veillonellaceae; genus Veillonella; species Veillonella parvula_K. The sequence goes on along the minus strand of NZ_JAGZYE010000001.1, from coordinate 385,467 downwards.
GTAACTATGGGGAGGAATATTATCCATCTAAACCAAATGTGTACGGTTCTAAAGGTTCTGCACAAGATGCGCATGAGGCGATTCGTCCTACATCTCTCGAGTTAACACCTAAAATGGTGGAACCATTCTTGAGTCGTGATGAACTTAAGCTATATACGTTGATTTGGAATCGCTTTATGGCGAGCCAAATGGCGCCTCAACAAAATGAATCCACAACGATTGAGTTGAATGTTAAAGATGACTATACCTTTAAAGCAACTGGCTCTCGTGTTATCTTCCCAGGTTTCAGTGCTGTTTATGAAGATGTGAAAAAAGAGGATGCACCTCAATTGCCAGCTCTGAAAAAAAATGATGCTGCCCATACGGTAGAGGTATTGCCTGAACAACATTTTACACAACCACCTCCACGTTACTCCGAGGCGAGTCTCATCAAGACATTAGAAGAACTTGGCATTGGTCGCCCTAGTACATATGCACCAATTCTAGATACTATCGTAAGCCGTAACTATGTGGAAAATACGAATAAACAATTCGTGCCTACTGAGCTAGGCTTTGTAGTGGTAGACTTCTTGATTACATATTTTGAAAAAATCATCAATACTGGCTTTACCCGTGATTTAGAAGAAGAACTTGATGCTATCGCATCTGGTAAGGATACGTATGTAAAAGTATTATCTGATTTCTACGAGGTCTTTGCGCAAGAACTAGAAGATGCAAGTGATGTAGAGCGCATTGAAATTGCATCTATGGAAAGCGATGAGATATGTGAACTCTGTCATAGTCCAATGGTATATAAATTTGGTCGCTATGGTAAGTTCTTAGCATGCTCTAATTTTCCAGAATGTAAAAACACAAAACCTATTACAGTGGGAACTGGGGTAATGTGTCCTAAATGTAAAAAAGGGGAAATCGTAGAACGTAAGTCTCGTCGCGGACGCATTTTCTATGGCTGTAATCGATACCCACAATGCGACTTTACACTATGGGATAAGCCAACTCATGATTTCTGTGAAACATGTGGTTCTATAATGGTTGAAAAGACATATAAAAATGGTACAGTTAAAAAGTTCTGTTCCAATGAAACTTGTCCGACTCGACCACCAAAGAAAACAAGAAAGAAAAAGAGCGAAGCTAGTGAAGAACCTGTAAAAGAATCTAAATAGTCTAGTAAAGCTAAAAAAGAGGAAACTACAAGTGAATAATAAAAATGTTATTGTTATTGGTGCAGGCCTTGCAGGCTCCGAAGCGGCTTGGCAACTCGCTAACCGAGATATTCATGTAGACTTATATGAAATGCGCCCTGTGAAGAGTTCTCCGGCGCACCAAACAGATCAATTTGCAGAGCTCGTATGTAGTAACTCGTTGCGCGCTGGTAATATTGAAAATGCGGTAGGCCTTTTGAAAGAAGAAATGCGTCGTTTAGGTTCTATCATTATGGAATGTGCCGATGCAACTGCTGTACCTGCCGGTGGTGCATTAGCCGTTGATCGTCATTTATTTAGTGAAATGGTGACTAAGAAGGTAAAGAGCCATCCTAATATTACAGTTCATCACGAAGAGGTAACTGAGATTCCTACAGAGGGAACTGTTATCTTTGCTTCTGGTCCACTTACGTCTGAAGCATTAGGAGATAAGATTAAAGCCTTAACTGGTGAAACAGGCTTTTACTTCTACGATGCTGCTGCACCTATCGTAACGGCTGAATCTTTAAACTACGATAAAGTTTTTGCTGCTTCTCGTTATGACAAAGGCGATGCGGATTATCTTAACTGTCCTATGACAGAAGAGGAATATAAAGCGTTCTGGAATGAGCTTACAACAGCTGAAGCCGTACAGCCAAAGGATTTTGAAAAAGAAATCTACTTTGAAGGTTGTATGCCCGTAGAAATCATGGCAAGCCGTGGTGAAGATACATTACGTTATGGACCATTAAAGCCTGTAGGCTTAGTGGATAAACGTACCAATGAGGAATCTTACGCAGTGGTACAATTGCGTAAGGAAAATAAGGAAGGCACCATGTTTAACTTGGTAGGCTTCCAAACTCATTTAAAATGGGGCGAACAAAAGCGTGTATTCGGTATGATTCCAGGACTCGAAAATGCAGAATTTGTTCGTTATGGTGTTATGCATCGCAATACATATATCAATTCTCCTGAACTATTAAATCACGCATTTCAACTAAAAAAAGAACCACGGCTATTCTTTGCTGGTCAAATGACAGGTGTAGAAGGCTACTTGGAGTCCGCTGCTAGCGGTCTCATGGTAGGTCTTCAAGTAGCTCGCTATTTAGAGGAAAAACCGTTTATTGAATTCCCTAAGACGACGGCTATTGGTTCTCTTAGTCACTATATTTCTAACTACGAAGGCTCTAACTTCCAACCAATGAATGTCAACTTTGGCATTATGGAGTCGTGGCCTCAAAAAGTACGTAAGAAAAAAGAAAAAAATGCACTGATTGCAAATCGTGCTTTAGAAGAACTTGATGCTCTAAAAGCTAAAGAAAATTTATAAGAAATATCCTTATAGAAAATAGCCATTTAAGAAATAGTTTTATTTCAAAAAATAGTAAAAGTCCTACATTCAATGGTAAAACCAATGAATGCAGGACTTTTCTTTTTATATGTAATTTATTTACGTTTTTTAGTTTTTACTGTTGGCTCTATAGTAACAAGTACTTTTTGATTTTTCTTTTCTAGATAGCCTAGATAGATGAATACACAGATACCGACAATGATAGCTATTAAACTCGTCATTTGAGCAGATTTTAGACCTAGCGTTACGTTTACGTAATCGCCACGTAAGAACTCTAAGAAAAAGCGAGCCGTAGAATAGAGAATAGCATATAGTACGAATACCTGACCCTTAGCATGCTTAAAAGATCCAAATAATAGAAGGACCACAAAGATAAGAATATCGATTTGACCTTCCCATACTTCGGCAGGCCATAGTGGTTGATTACCGTAGGTGCGGTAGGCAAGGGTACTTTCAGGATAGATAATACCATAATTACCGCCCGTAGGATGACCAAAAGCATCACCGTTTAAAAGGTTTGCCATACGACCTACGGATTGCGCCAAAATCAATGCAGGGGCAAATAAATCGGCAAAAGCCCAAAAGTCAATCTTGTTTTTACGAAGATACCAATAGCCCGCAATTGTGCCTAGTACTACGCCACCTTGAATGGCCATGCCTCCTTGCCAAACAAAGGGAATTTCCAATAAATGATTACCGTAATAATCCCAATCAAAGAAAAAGACATCCCATAGGCGAGCACCGATGAGACCAGCTACGGCAACAGTAATGGAAAAGTCGATGATGTGTTCATGCCAACCGCGGCCATCCTTTTTCAAAAGTACATAGGCAACAGAGGCACCACAGATGATAGCCAAAGCTAACATGGTACCATAGGCTCTAATAGGGAAGTCCCCTATGAAAAATAAATATTGATGCATACAAAACTCCTTATGTGATAATTTTTATTAGTACATAGATTAAATTATAAATTACATATATCCTTCATGCAAGAAAAGAGATGAACTATATATAATATGGTATAATATAGAAATTGGTATTGTATCCCAGTATGGGACCTAGAATTAGGAGAGTACATGATTCGTAAATCTATTATTATAAAATCGTTAACAGCTTTAGTAATGTCTGCATTATCTAGTACATTCGTACATGCAGAGGTATTGGTTCCTTTGGATCAATTTTTAGCCACTACTACACGACATTACGAAGTAAATCAATATAAAACAGCATATACCGTGTATGTTCCACAAAGTGAATTACAAGGTGAGAAGGTTGTTTTAAATCCTACAGCCGTAGGTGAACCTGTTAAATTGCCCATTACCAAAAAAGATGGTATATCCTATGTAGATATTGAGTCTGATCCAGCTATGCTAGGTGTTAGTTATACAAAAAATAATGGTCAACTTATTTTAGGCCCTGCACCAGAAGCATCTACGGTGAAAGCGCCTTATACATTGCAAACACCATTGGCGTGGGCTTTTGATCCATGGACAGCGGAGGGCGCTCCATATCAGGCAAAACTCAATACGAGTGGTGATAATATCATTTCTCCAAGTTGGTTTAAATTACATAGCTTAGGTTTAGAAGCAAGTCCAAATGTAAATATTGATTATGTGAAAGCGTATAAGGATAAAGGCTATCATATTTGGCCGTTAATTACTAATCGGTTTGACTCTAATTTTACAAGTGGTATTTTGTCGGATCAATCGGTATGGAAGAAATTTGCTCATAACCTTGTTCAATATGCCTATATATATGGGTTTGATGGTTATAACTTTGACTTTGAAAACATTAATTATGCTGATCGTGATCGTTTAACAACATTTGTAGCATATTTGTCTAATCATTTACATCAGTATAATATTAAAACTTCTATCGATGTGACTGGCTATTCTGATAGTCCAGAATGGTCATTAGTGTATAACCGTAAAGCTTTGGCAGATACAGTAGATTATGTAGTTCTTATGGCGTATGACGAAACTTGGGCTAAGAGTACTACTGCAGGTCCTGTTGCAAGTTATCCTTGGGTCCGTAGCCATACAGAAAGAATGCTATCTGAAGTTCCTTCTCAAAAGTTAATATTAGGCGTACCATTCTATATGCGCTTATGGCATGAAACGAATGGTTATGCAAAAAGCGAGACATTGACTATGAAGAATACAAGTAATTACTTTGCTAATTACAGAGATAAAATGACTTGGGACGATCGATTAAAGTTATACTATTTATCTATTCCAACAGCTTCTGGTTCAGATCGTATTTGGTTTGAAGATAATACATCGTTAGGCTTAAAACTTGATCTGGTAAAAGAATTACACCTTGGTGGGTTTGCAGCATGGCGTAAAGGGTTTGAAGATATTTCTACGATTACTATGATTCAAGAAAAAGACTTAGGACGTGGTATTCCTAAATCTCCTACAGCAGTTGTTCCTGAACCTGTAGTTCAAGAAGCTAAACCATTAACAAAGCTTGAACAATACAAATTACGCTTAGAAGAAAAAGAAAAAGAAAAAGCAGCTAAAGCGGAAGCAAAACGGAAAGCTAAAGAAGAGAAAGAAGCTGCTAAACGCAAAGCAAAAGAAGAAGTTGAAAAAGTAAAAGCTGAGAAAAAACGCTTAGAAGAAGAGGCTAAAGCTAGAAAAGAACACAATAAACAAACTGTTAAAGAGCAAAATGATTTATATACTAGTCATAGTTCTGATCAAAATACAAGCCCTAAAAATGATTTAATAAAAACTATTCAAGTCGTAAAACGCTAGTGTTTGACTGCTTTTACAGTACGTAGTAAAATAAAAATATTAATTATAAAATGGCAACCTATGAGGTTGACCATATGAGGAGGCCCCTACATGAACGAAAAGTATGTAGCCCAAGATATTGAAAAAAAGTGGCAACAGTATTGGGAAGATAACCATACATTTAAAACAGAATATGATGAATCTAAAGAAAAATACTATGTATTAGAAATGTTCCCGTACCCATCTGGTAACTTACACATGGGTCACGTGCGTAACTATTCCATCGGTGACGTAGTAGCTCGTTTCAAAAAAATGAAGGGCTTCAACGTGTTGCATCCAATGGGCTGGGACTCCTTTGGTATGCCTGCTGAAAATGCGGCTATCAAACATGGTATTGCACCTAAAACATGGACTCTTGATAATATCGAGAACATGAAATTACAACAAAAAGCTCTTGGTTTGTCCTACGATTGGGACCGTGAAGTAGCGACTTGCAAAGAAGATTACTATAAATGGACTCAATGGTTCTTCCAACAATTTTATAAAAAAGGCTTAGCGTACAAAAAAGAAGCTAAAGTAAACTGGTGTGAAACTTGTCATACTGTATTGGCAAACGAACAAGTCATCGATGGTGCTTGCTGGCGCTGTGATAACCCAGTTGAGAAAAAAGACTTGTCTCAATGGTTCTTGCGCATCACTGAATATGCAGATCGCTTGTTAACTGATTTGGATACTCTTGATCACTGGCCACAACGCGTTAAATTGATGCAAAAGAATTGGATTGGCCGCTCAGAAGGTACGGAGTTTTCCTTTGAAGTACCGTCTATTAATGAACGTGTATCTGTGTATACGACCCGTGTAGATACAATTTATGGCGTAAGCTATGTAGTACTGGCTCCTGAACATCCATATGTAGAACGCATTATTGAAAACGCTCCTAATAAAGCTGAATTAGAAGCTTTTATTACACGTATGCGGAATATGAGCGATATCGACCGTACATCTACAGAGGCACCTAAAGAAGGTATGTTCACAGGCTCTTATGCAGTAAACCCTATGTCTGGCGAACAAGTACCGGTTTGGATTGCTAACTATGTATTAGTAGACTACGGTACAGGCGCTGTAATGGGTTCTCCTGCACATGATGAACGTGACTGGGAATTTGCTCATAAATACGATTTGCCAATTAAACAGGTTGTAGCTTGTGAAGGCGAAGAATATAGCCTTGAAAAATGGCAAGAATGGTACCATGAAGATGGCATTCTAGTTAACTCTGGCGATTATAACGGCCAAACATCTGCAGAGGCTCGTAAAAATATTACAGCTGCTCTTAATGAACGCGGTATTGGTGAAGGTAAAGTAAACTTCCGCCTTCGTGACTGGTTGATTTCTCGTCAACGTTACTGGGGCGTGCCAATTCCTGTAGTATATTGTGAAAAATGTGGTGAACAACTCGTTCCTGAAGAAGAGTTGCCAGTACGCTTGCCAGAGAATGTTAAATTTGAATCTGGTGCCGTATCTCCATTAGCTACATCTGAAAGCTTCCTAAATACTACATGTCCTAAGTGTGGTGGCCCTGCACGTCGTGAAACAGATACAATGGATACATTTATCGATTCTTCTTGGTATTTCTTGCGCTATGCAGATGCTAAAAACGATCAAGCTCCATTCGATAAAAAAATCGCTAACTACTGGATGAATGTAGACCAATATATCGGTGGTATTGAACATGCTATCTTGCACTTGTTGTACTCTCGATTTTTTGTGAAAGTTATTCACGACTTAGGTCTTATCGAAGCTAACGAACCATTCCGAGGCTTATTGACGCAAGGTATGGTTCTTAAAGAAGGCAGCAAAATGTCTAAATCTAAAGGTAATGTAGTTTCTCCAGAAGAAATCATCAATACCTATGGTGCAGATACTGCTCGTTTGTTTATTCTATTCGCGGCTCCTGTCGATCGTGACCTTGATTGGTCTGATCAAGGTGTTGAAGGCTCTTACCGTTTCTTAGGTCGTGTATGGCGTATCATTGATGCGTATAACGAAGAAGCTAAGAAGAATGTAACCGGTGAACTTACAAAAGACGAATTCGGATTACGTCGTGAGTTACACCGTGTCATCAAAAAGGTTACGGAAGACTTAGATAATAATTTCAACTTTAATACAGCAATTTCTGCAATCATGGAACTTGTGAATGCTATGTACGCTCATAAGGACAAAGCAGAGACTATCAATAGCGCATTAGCAAATGAATTGACTCGTTCCTTATTGCTTCTTTTAGCGCCATTCGTTCCTCATATTACAGAAGAGTTATGGCATGAATTGGGTGAAGCTACATCCATTCATACTGAAAATTGGCCTGTATACGAAGAAGCTGCGCTTGTAGTAGATGAAGTAGAAGTAGTATTGCAAGTAAATGGTAAAGTTCGCGATAAACTTACTGTTTCCGTAAATATTACGAAAGAAGAATTAGAAACAATGGCTAAAGAGTCTAGCCGTGTTCAAGAGTTTACAGAAGGTAAAAACATTGTAAAAGTTATTTATGTACCAGGTAAACTTGTAAATATCGTTGTTAAATAAATATAAATGATGATATTTTTGGTTAATAATGTAAGCCCCCAACTACATAGGTAGATGGGGGCTTATTTTTAAGAGAGGTAACTATGGCAAAACGTAACGATTATATTTCCTGGGATGAATACTTCATGGGTGTTGCCATTTTAGCGGCACAGCGTTCTAAAGATCCCAACACACAAGTAGGTGCCTGTATTGTGAGCAATGATAATAAAATATTGTCTATTGGCTATAATGGGATGCCATTAAATTGTAGTGATGATGATTTCACATGGGAACGCGATACGGCGGATGATAATAAATACTTTTATACCGTTCATAGTGAACTGAATGCCATACTTAATTATCGGGGCGGTTCTTTAGAAGGTTCTAAAATATATGTAACACTTTTCCCTTGTAATGAATGTGCGAAAGCCATTATTCAAAGTGGTATTAAGGCCGTTATCTATCGTGATGACCTATATAAGGATACGAAAGAGGTAAAAGCTTCTAAACGAATGTTAAAAACCGCAGGTGTAGAAATTATTGAATACAAGCCTACAGGCCGCACTTTGAATATCACATTGTAATGTAATAAAAATTTAATTGCTTTTAAAATCCCCTATATACAGTTGTATATGGGGGATTTCGTTATCTTTTATTTATGTTTATACTTGTAAGCGACCATCGATCATGATGTCTACTTCTTGGCCATCACGTGTATAGCCTTTGATATTCATATGTTCATGACCAATCATAAAGTCTACATGTGTTAAAGAGTGGTTCAAACCACGTTCTTTTAATTCGTCGTCAGATAAACCATCACTGTTTTTGAGGCATGTAGGGTAAGAGGCTCCAATTGCTAGATGGCATGATGCATTTTCATCGAATAATGTTTCATAGAAGATTTGATTAGATTGGCTGATTGGACTAAAATGATCAACTAATGCAACTTCGCCAAGGTAGTGTGAGCCTTCATCTGTCTCAACTAATTCTTTTAGTACTTCATAACCTTCTTTGGCAGTGTACTCTACAATTTTACCTTCTTTGAAAGTGAAGGAGAAATCAGAAATCGTATTGCCATGGTAAATTAAAGGTTTTGTGCTATATACAATGCCGTTTACACCATTGTACTGTGGTGCAGAGAAAATTTCTTCGGTAGGAATATTAGCATTGAAGATAGTACCATCTTTAGACGCTTCTTCACCGCCTTGCCAAATATGACCTTCTGGTAATTCTAGTAAGAGGTCAGTACCATTTTCACAAGTGTAACGCAATGCTTTTAAGTCTAGTTTATTAATTGCTTCGCGACGATGGCGTAATTTAGCCATGTGGTGACGGTATGTATCCTTTGCCTCAATGCCTTCGATGCGACAAAGTTTAAGCAAAGTTGCCCACAATTGGTCAATTTTTTCTTCATCGGTACCTTCATAACCGAGTAAATCTGCCCATAAGACAGTTGGCACAGAAGCAACGCACCAAGTAACAGACGAATTCATAATAGCTGTGTGATAGAAGGATAAGGCTTTGTTTAAATTACGAGAATGTAAAGAAATACGTTCTGTCGGGATGCCAGCAAGGGCTTTAGGGTTGGCACTAATTAAAGATAAGAATGCCGCTTTATCATCGATATATTGCTTATAGAATTCAGGAATCCAGTTAGCAGGTTTTTCTAAGACTGTTTCTTTGGCATGCATTAAACGTTGACGTGCAATAGGTGAACAGCGCCAGTTGAGGACAACCTCTTTAGCCCCCAATTGATAGGCTTCTTCTGTAACGATAACTGCAAAGTCTTTATTTTCCACATCAACAGAAATAACTAAAGTTTGATCTTGTTGTAAATTTACGCCGTATTGTAATAATGTACGGGCATATTTTCTTAATGTATCTTGATTCATTGAGTCTCCTTATATTCGACATCAATTATAAAACTCCTGCTTGTGTGACCAATAGAGTCAACGGTAGGAGTTTACTTTTATATTGGAAAATCCTTTAGTAGGAGGTGCATTATGAAAAGTAAATTGAAGCCGTATACGATAATTATATTAATCCTATGTATTTTAGTAGGAATTTATTTCCTATGGCCTATTATAACAGATGAAAGCGATTCTGTCCTAGCTGAAGGGGCAATAGATGGAAATTCTTCTATATCAAATGTAGAACAATTGCCCAATAAACCAATTGCGTATATTACAGGTGCTGTTGTATCACCAGGATTGTATGAATATGAAAATTCAGCTACTTATGGAGATATGGTAAAGCTTGCAGGTGGGCTACTACCTTATGCTGATATAGAATCAGTCAATATGGCAAAACCAGTAAATGCGGGAGATCATATCCATATAGTATTTAACTTTCACGGTAATCCAGAGGTTTTATTGCGCGGTAACAAGATTAATATCAATACGGCAACTGCAAAGGAATTAGATTCATTACCAGGTATTGGCCCAGCTATGGCGAAGAGAATTGAAGAATATCGTTCGCAAAAGGGTCCCTTTACATCCATTGAAGGTATTAAGGGGGTGAAGGGCATTGGTGACGGAGTATTTAAGAAGATTAAAGACAAAATTACAATTTAGTCATCAAGATAGCAAGAATGATGAACCCTTCTTTGATGCAAATGATGTTAATTGGAACACTAAGGTTTTAACCCATAGTCAATGGGCACATACTATATTGGGTTCTATAATTATGGGTACAATATTAGGCTATGGTCAGTATTATCCTGTACTTATGCAGATGCACTACATCTTTGCTATTGGGTTAGCTATTATAGTTGTGGGTATTTTCAAAGCATTACAATCGTCTGAAAGATGGCATTCACTTAGCAAGTTAATCATCTTAGTCTTTGTTTTAGTTGGTTTATCTTATTATCAAACAGATTTACAAATTATTAATTATAATAGTTATACATCATACTATTTACAGCAAGAAGGAGAATATCTAGGTACTGTTGTATCATCTCCTGAAATAGTAAATCTAGATGGACAGAAATATTACAAATATAATGTTACTCTTCATAGATTACATCCTTATAAAGATACCGCAAAAAACTCCTATATAAAGGCTCAAGGACGTTTGCAAGTATACTCTAAGGTATCAGCTACAAATAACAAAATAAAATTGGGAGAACAAGCCATTATTGAAGGAACTCCAAAGTCTTTATTTCTCATCGAAGAGGAAGGTCGAATCAATCTTCGAGGCAGATATATGGGTTCTAACACAAGAGGACGAATCTACGATGGAGTTTATCGACCTGCCAGTGCTAAAGATTTACAAACATTTTCATATAAAAAGAGTATTTATGAAGAAATATATAGGAGAAGTTTATATTTATGTGGTCAAATACGAGAATCTATTGAAAAAAATATTGCTAGTAATCTAGATGGCCCACAAAAGGTATTAGCACAAGCCTTATGCTTGGGTGGTCATTATAGTGAGCTAGGGGAAGAGCGAATAAAAGATTTTGCTTATACGGGTCTCATCCACATTCTTTCTATCTCTGGCTCACATATTGCACTGCTATTAGCCTTAATTTACGGTTTAGGAAGACTCGTTAAATTACGGAAGCGCACATGCTTAATTTTAGGTATATTAGTAGCTTGTACATATTGCTGTATCATTGGTGGAGATGCACCAGTTATACGTGCAACGATGATGAGTATACTCATGTGCATGGCTTATGTAAAAGGACGATTATATCAAGCTAAACAGGCTTTATGTATATGCGCTATTATATGTCTTGTATATGATCCTTTTTCTTTATTTGATGTAAGCTTTCAGTTATCCTTTGGTGCAACCTATGGTTTACTCATATGGGGAAAGGTACTATATGAACGGATACAGTGGTTACCAAGGTGGATAAAAACACCTTTTGTATTATGTGTATCCGCACAGTTACTCATATTGCCATTACAACTCTATTACTTTCACTATATTAGTATTGCTAGTTTGCTAGCAGCCTGTATAGTAGCGCCCCTATTAGATATATCCATAGTTTTAATTTTTGTAAGTACTTTAGTCAGTTACGTATTCCCTATATCGTTAATATGGTCTTTAGTAGATGTACTATTGCGAATATCTTTATATTTAAATCATGTGTTAGGACGTAGTTATAGTCTACTTTGGCTTGGTATGATGCATCTTTATTGTGTTTATATATATTATGCTCTATTAGGTTTATTTACGTATTTTTTGACACATAAGAATAAGTATACTGTATATATAGTGATGTCCTTATTATGTATGGTTGCAACCTTTGGTGCTTCATACTATGTGACTCAGTATCATAAGGACACAATAATCCATTATATTCCTATGAAACAGTGTAATGTGTTACTTTGCATAGACCCAAACCATAGAGGAGCATATCTATTAATCGATGCACCAGATTATATTAAAACTATACCTAATGAAAGACTTATTAATCAGGCCATAAGGGCATATGGTGTAAAGCCTAAAGATGTAAAAGTTGAGTACTTTCACAGTAACGGTTCTGCACAGGTGGTATATAAAAATGGTATGAACCAAATCGTCGTATATAATGGACAAAGTAGAGAAAAAAATCTAAAATTAAATGATAAGACTAATGTGTTATATATAACGAGTCGATCCAGTGTAATGAATGAAATAGGGCGTATTTCACCTCATAGTACAATTCTATTTGGTAGTCCCCACGGTGCGTTACGCGATGTGGATCCATCAACAGAACATATGTATATAATGGGATACGGCTATATCAAAGATATCTATCTGTGAAAGGAGGAAACATGGCACATATTCAACTCATTTATGGCGATGAGCCACAATTAATTGAAGAAGAGAAACGCAAATTTTTAAGTGCCTATCCAGACCTTCCAGTGACCGTATTAGACGATGAGGCGGGCCCACAGAAGATTAGTGAAAAGCTCTGTGAAGATTCACTCTTTGGGGATCAAAAAGTGTTTTGCTTAGTTAACTTGCCCATTATTCGTAAAAGCGGCAAAAATAGTGATGCTTGGGTCCCATTATATGAGCTCATCATGGAATATAATGGGGATAATCCAATTGTTTTGATTTATCATGACATGATAGATAAACGAATCAAGCAGAATAAAGAGCTTTTAAATAAAATACCGAATCTTGAATGCAAGCGCCTTGAAGGGGCAGACCTTGTGATGTGGATTCGTCAATATTGTACATCTCATGGCTTTAACATGACGCCTGATGCACAAGAATACGTAGCTCATCTCATCGATTTGTGGCAAGATGTACCTGTTTCTTTTATGAGAACTGAGTTTGACCGATATTTCTTGCAAATTACTGGGGAAAAAGTAATTACCAAAGAATTCCTAGAGGAAAATGGCAGTGACTATGGTGCTAAAAATATTTTCACCTTTAAAGAGGCTTTGTTGAAACGAGATATTGATACATTGCTTGAATTATTTCCGTTTATGTTCGGCTATAAAGAATTAGATCGTGCTATGAGCTATATTGAGGGGCAGTTACGTTTGCAGCTACTGGTTAGCGAATGTCGCCAAGCGGGAATGTCTGTTCAAGCCATACAAAACTTATGTAAGGACCATGATTCGTCATTTAAACCGTATCCGATTAAGTTGGCTTACGAAGCAAGTCCTAGAATTTCAGTTAAGGCCTTGCGAGCTTTATTAAAAGGGCTCTATGAGATTATTTTAGATAGTCGTAGTAGTAAGGGCGATATTTGGCGATTTAGAGATTTATGTATTACCTATTGTGGGTATAAAGGATAAAAATGAAAGTACGTTATCGTGTTGTACCAAAACGGAATAAGAAATCATCCTTCTATGTGAACTGTCATAGCCAACATGTGACGATTCAAGCAGCAGACTCTGCATTTTCCACATTGCTTAGTCTACGTGAAAGGTTGTCTGCATGGTATAAGGAAAAAAATATCTCTTTTGATGATATTCCAACAAATACAGATACAGCTTGTTGCTTTGCTTGGAAAGTAGATACTGAAACGGGTGAAGGGTTAGATACCTATTATTATGGCGGTGGCTGTGGTGCTGGTGAATGGATTGAAGCGGCTGAAGCACAACGTGAAGCTGAAGAGGTTAAAAATCAAGAACCTAGAGGCAAGTCTTTTGCGGGTTATGACCAACAAGATGAATATGATGATGTAGACGAAGATGATTTTGCCCCATTTGTAGAAGCTATTGAATTAGGCTATTTCAACAATAGTCCAGTTGTTGTGTCTCGTTCTAATCATACGGCTGCCGAATCTAGCAGTAGTGATACTATCGCATCTGTGAGTAGTACACCTAAAGCAAGCAAAGGCTTTGGACCTAAAAAAACTACAAAATCTACGGCTAAAGGAAGTGAAGGGGATGGTAAATATCCTCGTCGTGTACCAAAGGATGCACCTACTGATGAAGGCATGATTTTAGGACCTAAAATTGAAGGGGTCACATCTAAAATCATGGGGACCTTGGATACACCTAGTGTAATTTTTGAAGGTGTCTTTGTTGGTTTAGATAAACGTGATACTAAGACGGGTAAAAGTATCGTTAACGGCAGCATTGTAGATGATACAAATAGCATTAAATTTATCAAGTTTACGAACAGTCCTGAAGAAGGGGATGAATTATTAAAACAACTAAAAGGCTTACAACGGGTTCGCGTACAAGGTAGTGTCAGCTTTGATGATCGTTTTGACAAGGATTATATCCTTTCTATTCGCAGTATTGAAGCAATAGAAACTACTAGTGTGGAACGAACTGAAAATCGTCCGGACTCTCGTGTGGAACTCCACTTACATACTAAGATGAGTGATAAAGATGCTCTCGTATCTGTAAAAGACTTGTTTAAAACAATTAAAAAATGGGGTCATCCTGCGGTGGCTATTACGGACCATGGCGTAGTACAAGCCTTCCCAGAAGCGCAAGCTCTTGGTAAGGAGTTAGGTGTTAAAGTTATCTATGGTGTAGAAGGTTACCTCATCGAAGATGAAACGGTAATAAAAGATGAAGAGCCTGTACTAGATAAAAAGAAAAAGAAAGAAAAAGATAAACGTTACCATATTATTTTATTAGCTAAGAATATGGTTGGTTTGCGTAATTTATATAAAATGATTTCCATTTCTCACCTTGAACATTACAAAGTTCGTCCGCGTTTGCCTCGCTCCGTTATTGAAGAACATCGTGAAGGTATTATCATCGGTTCTGCCTGTGAAGCAGGGGAGCTTATGCAATCCATTGTTCGTGGAGCTACAAAAGAAGAGCTTTTGGAAGTAGCATCCTTCTACGATTATCTTGAGATTCAACCACATACTAACAATACGTTTTTGGTTCGTAAAGGTCTCATGCCCGACGAGCAGGCACTTATTGATATGAATAAGACCGTTATCGAATTAGGAGAAGCCTTAAACAAACCTGTATGTGCTACTTGTGACGTTCACTACCTGACACCAGAAGAAAAAATTTATCGTGAAATCATGTTAACTGCATGTGGTTATCCAGATGCAGACGAACAGCCAGATTTACATTTACGTACTACAGATGAAATGCTTGCGTCCTTCCCTTATTTAAGCGAAGAGAAAGCATACGAAGTAGTCGTTACTAATACACGTGCTATTAATGATAGCATTGAAGATATTAAGCCAGTGCCTGATGGTACATATTCACCTAAGATTGAAGGTGCTGACGAAGCTTTCACAGAAATGTGCTATAGAAATGCGAAGGCTATTTATGGTGATCCATTGCCTCGTGTCGTACAAGAACGTCTCGATTATGAATTGGATTGTATTATTTCCAATGGTTACGGCGTATTGTATTACATCGCTCATAAGCTGGTAAAAAAATCTCTTGATGATGGGTATCTCGTAGGTTCCCGTGGTTCCGTAGGGTCATCCTTTGCCGCTACCATGTCTGAGATTACAGAGGTAAACCCATTACCGCCTCATTATGTATGCCCTAACTGTAAATATTCAGAATTCTTTGAAAAGGGTGAATATGCAGGGGGCTTTGACTTGCCTCGTAAAGACTGTCCTGAATGCGGTCATGCTTTACAAACAAATGGACATGATATTCCATTTGCAATTTTCCTTGGTTTTGAAGGTGACAAGGTTCCAGATATTGACCTTAACTTCTCCGGTGATTACCAAGCAAAAGCTCACAAATATACGGAAGAACTATTTGGTCGTGACAATGTATTTAAAGCCGGTACAATTGGTACTATAGCTGATAAAACTGCTTTTGGTTATGTTAAAAAATACGCCGAAATTCGAGATATACAAGCCCGCAATGGATTCTTTGAACATTTAGCGAAAGGCTTTACAAATGTAAAGAATACTACGGGACAACACCCTGGTGGTATTATGGTATGTCCTCGAGATATGGATGTGCATCATTTTACGCCCATACAACATCCAGCGAATAAAAAGGAAAGTGGCGTATTAACGACACACTTTGATTATCACTCCATCGAAGGTCGTATGACTAAGCTTGATATTCTGGGCCATGATGATCCCACAATTATTCGTATGCTAGAGGATTTGACAGGTATCGATGCTAAGACAATACCATTTGATGATCCAAAGACATTGAGCTTGTTTTCCTCTACAGAGGGGATTGGTTTAACACCTGAACAATTGCAAGGTGACCAGGTAGCCAGCTTAGCCGTACCAGAATGTGGTACGAAGTTTGTACGGGGCATGTTGGAAGACTCTCGTCCGCAAACCTTCTCTGACTTAGTACGTATCTCTGGTTTCTCTCATGGTACGAATGTATGGCTCGATAATGCGCAAGACCTTATTAAAAATGGAACTTGTAAGTTAAACGAAGCTATTTCCACCCGTGACGACGTAATGAACTTCTTGATTCATCGTGGTATGGATAGAAAGCACAGCTTCTTCGTTATGGAAAACGTACGTAAAGGGAAGGGGATTGAAAAACGAAATAAACAAGGTCAAGCTACAACGGAATTTGAAGCAGAAATGCGTGAAAATAATATTCCTGAATGGTTTATTGAGTCTTGTAAAAAGATTTCCTATTTATTCCCAAGGGCCCATGCGGTAGCATATGTAATGATGGCCTTCCGTATTGCATGGTTTAAGGTATACCATCCATTGGCATTCTATGCAGCATATTTCTCCATTCGCGCGAAAGCCTTCGACTTACGAATCATGACAGGAGACCTTAAAACACAATTGACCGAGTTTAACCGTATCAAGGCTCTTGATCGTGCTGCCAGCCCTAAAGACAAGGACCTTATGAGTGCCTTGGAAGTATCTATGGAAATGTATCAACGAGGCTATCGTTTTATTAATGTAGATATTCAACATTCTGAAGCTAGACGCTTTAGCATTAAGGATGGAGCTTTATTGCCACCATTCTTAGCTATTGATTCACTTGGTGAAACAGTGGCTGATGCTATCGTCGAGGAAAGAAATGAACGTCCATTTACATCTCTAAAAGACTTACAACGCCGTTGTAAAGTATCAAATACCATCATTGATCTTATGAAAGACCTCAAATGCTGTGGTGAACTACCTGAAGATGAACAAATGTCACTCTTTGGAGCATAACAAAATACAAGGTAAGACTCAAATACAAAGTAAGCACTATATCTCAAATGTCGATATAGTGCTTATTTTTATGTAGTTTGCTACAATATAATTAATATATAATCATTGGTGCAAGGGAGTGTTGGGAAATGATAGGTAGTTTATTAAAATTATTAGGAATCTATTCATCAAATAGTAGTGTTTCTAAAGTGCCTAAACTAAATACAAAAGTAGAAGAAAATAGTAATACTTTTAACATAACTGATCGACTTTCGAATCAAGCTGATGATATTAAACTTTGGTATATTAAGCCAGAAGATAGTCCTGAATTAGAAGAATCAGATATTCCAGGTGTATACTTTAACGAATTCCGGGAATATGTAGATGAAGAGGGAAATGTATTATCTCCATCGGAGGTCAATGCAATACGGTATAAAGACGATTACGAGGATGATTATTATAGATAACAAGAAATAGTTAATCTGTTATATGTATATTGAATCAAGTTGGTGAATTATGAGAATTCCAATATATGAAGCGTTAGCACACTATAAAAAGAATGAAGAGCTACCTTATACAGAATATTTTGGATTAGGATTTTTTTCTGATATATCATTAGCTGAAGAGGCTCTAGTTGAATCTAAAATATTGTCTGGATTTTCTAAGTTAAATGATAATTCCTTTTCTATAAAAAATCACTATTTAAATAATTGTGCTCATATAGGTGATGATATTAACTATGAAATAGTAAATAACAAAATTTATGGTGTTTGGTATGATTACGATATAGATCCATATTATTCCAGTTCTGGATACATAGGTTTATTTAGCACTTTAGAATATGCAGAGAAAGCATTAAAGTGGTATAAGACCTGGGATATATTTAAAGTATATGGTTTAGATTGTTTAGGAATTGATACAATTACTCTCAATTTAAGGGGCTGGACTGAAGGTTTTATAACAGTATATGATTAAAATTATGCAATAAAAGAGGTATCATCGAATGATGACACCTCTTTTTGAAAGTTTTGCAGTTTATTTATTTTGGCAGATTTTGTAAATTTTGCAATATTAGTATAAGGATTTATATTTCATCCAGTTTGTTTTGGCCATTTCTTTAAGCTCTGTACCACGGCCATCAAGGATTGCATTTATTAAATATTTGCTAAAGCCTTTAGCTTGTTGATATGCAATTTTAGGAGGCATAGCAAGTTCTTGTTTATCTACGCGAACGTTAACGATGACTGGGCCATTATGGTTAAGGGCTTCCATGATTTTTTCATCAACTTCGCTAGAGTTATGAATGCTCACACCTTTGATACCAGCAGCTTCAGCAAGTTTACCGAAATCTGGATTTACAAAGTCTGTAGCGTAGTCTAGATAGCCGGAAGCCTTCATTTCCATAGCGATAAAGCTAAGTTCTTCGTTATTGAATACAAAGATTTTAATAGGTAAGTTAAGTTGTTTTAATGTTAACATTTCGCCCATCATCATTGTAAAGCCACCATCACCAGAGAGGGAGATGACTTGACGATTTGGACAAGCATTTTGAGCGCCAATAGCATGCATCATAGCATTAGCCATGGAGCCGTGGCTAAAGGATCCTAAAATACGGCGTTTACCATTTGTTTTTAGATGGCGAGCAGTCCAAATAACTGGAGTCCCTACGTCAAAGGTAAAGATCGCGTCTTCTGCTGCTAGTTTATTGAGGCGATTTACGAAGTATTGAGGGTGAATTGCTACACCATCTGGCTCGGCAACGGCATAACTATCTAAATCACCTCTAAATTTAGTGTACGCTTTACGCACTGTGTCGATAAATTCAGTATCACCACGTTGGTCTACAAGAGGTAATAATTCTTTTAACGTATCTTTTACAGTACCAATGATACCTTGTGTAAGAGGTACGCGACGACCTAAAGCACTAGGATCTCTATCTACTTGTATTACTTTCGCATTTTCTGGATAAAATGGACGGTAAGGGAAGTCTGTACCAAGCATTACCAATGTATCACATTGTTCAATAGCACGGTAGCCAGATGTATAGCCTAATAGGCCAGTCATACCTACATCATATGGATTATCCCATTCAACCCATTCTTTACCTCTGAAAGCATGTACAACCGGTGCTTGCAAGCGTTTTGCTAATTCTACCACTTCGTCATGGGCACCTTCACAGCCGGCACCACAGAATAGGGTAATACGTTTGCCTGTTTCTAAATGAGCAGCCATTTCTTCAATATCTTCTCGTTGTGGAACGATATGAGGTAAACGAGGTGGGGTCCATACAGGTAATTCGTCAATTTCCATTTCCATAACGGCAACGTCACCAGGAAGAACGATAACTGCAACATCTTGGTTACCAACAGCAGCGTTCATAGCACGGAATAGAATTTCCGGCATTTGTTTAGGATTGGATACAAGTTCGCAGAAACAAGAACATTCTTTGAATAGATTTTCTGGATGTGTTTCTTGGAAATAGTTCAAACCTACTTCAGATTGAGGAATGTGAGAAGCAATGGCCAATACTGGAACACGATTGCGATGACAGTCGAAGAGACCATTAATCAAGTGTAAGTTGCCAGGACCAGAGCTACCAGCACATACAGTTAGTTTATGAGTTAGGGATGCTTCTGCACCGGCAGCAAAGGCTGCTGTTTCTTCATGTCGTACATGTTCAAAAGCAATTTTACCATTGCGGCGTAAACTATCATTTACAGAGTTTAGACTATCTCCAGTGATACCGTAAATGCGTTCGATGCCCGCATTGGCTAAGACTTCTATAAGTACATCAGAAATTCGTTTTTTTGCCATATTATCACCTATATTTAATAATTACTATCATTAAAATATGGTTATTCAAACCATATATACTATATTAGACTTGTTTAACTTGTAATTATGTGATAAAAGTTACTATTTACTGTATACATAGTTTATATATGTTTATATTAAAAGTAAATATATATTATTATTTATATTATTCTAGTATTTGTGTTCTAAAAATTATATTTTAATCAAATTATTTAATATTCTTTCTCAATACAAAACTATTATTCTTGCATAACATTAATAAAAGTGTTACTATTAATTCATAAACAAAATAGATAAGTCTTTGGGGATAGGTGAAATTCCTTACCGGCGGTAAAGTCCGCGAACCTTTTTGGTATGAATCGGTGCAATTCCGATACCGACAGTAGAGTCTGGATGAGAAAAGACGAGGCACATTTGTTGTGCGCATTTATGATGACCCAAGGACTATGTAATAGTCCTTTTTTTATTGAGGTGATATGGTGGATGACGTAGTATATATGAAGCGCGCCATTGAACTGGCAAAATTAGCCACAGGTCACACCTCACCAAATCCTTTGGTTGGTGCTGTTGTGGTAAAAGATAATACAATAATCGGTGAAGGTTATCACCATAAAGCTGGTACAGCTCATGCTGAGGTGCATGCACTAAATCAAGCAGGTGATAATGCCAAAGGTGCTACTTTATACGTAACATTAGAGCCATGTTCTCATTATGGAAAAACACCACCTTGTGCGCTTCGTATCATTGAGGCTGGCATAGCTAAAGTAATAGTAGGTAGTACAGATCCAAATCCACTAGTTTCTGGAAAGGGAATGGAGTTACTTCGTGAAGCAGGTATTAAGGTTGTTTGCCCCGTATGTAGTGATGAATGTGCTGAACTAAATGAGCATTTCTTTACCTATATACAGACAGGTAAGCCTTTTGTCACTATAAAAAGTGCTATGTCATTAGATGGGAAAATTGCTACATCTACTGGACAATCTCAATGGATTACAAATGAGTCCTCTCGTCGCGATGGACATGTGTTGCGTGCCACGCATGATGCCATGCTCGTTGGAATTGGTACAATTTTGGCAGATAATCCACAGTTAAATTGTCGTTTAACGGATAGTGAATTATCAGATGCGTTATTAGATAAAAGCATACTTGATGAACCGATTACGATTCATCAACCAGATGTAATTATCTTGGATAGTCTTGGTAGAACACCTACTACTAGTCGCGTCTTTGAAATAAATAATCGCAAGATTCATATATTCGTATCTAAAGGTTGTCCTAAGGATCGGATACAAGTATTAGAACAAGTTGGTGCTCAAGTAACCGTAGTAGAATCTATTTCTACTCGTAAAAGCAAGAGCACAGACATTGTGATTGATATTAAGAAATTATCTATCGATGATATTCTTACAAAACTAGGTGAACTAGGTTACACATCTATTCTTGTTGAAGGTGGATCTGCAATTATCAGTTCCTTTGTGGAAACGAAGAACTTTGATAAGGTCGTAACATATATTGGAAATACCATTATTGGTGGTAACGATGCAACACCAGCTGTAGGAGGTCGAGGTTTTGAAAGTTTAAAGGCTTCGCCACAACTAACTTTCACCAAGATTAAAGTATTAGATAATAACATTCGCATTGAAGCGTATCGTCAAGGAAGGAGGGGCGCTTATGTTCACGGGAATCGTTGAAGAAATTGGCCGCGTCGAGAACATTAAAAAGGGCCCTAAATCCTTAACCATAACAATTCGAGGAGAAAAAATTTTTAGCGATTTAAAAGTTGGTGATTCCGTAGCTGTTAATGGGGTGTGCTTGACGGCCACAACGATTGGCAATAGTATATTTACAGCGGATGTGATGCCAGAATCCATTAAGATGACTACGTTTACTAATTTGAAAGTCCATCAACCAGTCAACTTAGAGCGAGCTATGCTTGCTAATGGTAGATTTGGTGGTCACATTGTGGCAGGCCATGTAGATGGTACAGGTCGTATTATTAATCGTGAACAAACCGATAATGCCATTATCTTTACTATCGAAACTCCAAAATCCGTTATGGATTATGTTATCTATAAGGGCTCCATTACCATCGATGGAATTAGCCTCACAATTATGCGACGAACAGAAAGTAGTTTTTCCGTCTCTATCATTCCTCACACTTTGAGTGAAACTATTTTAGGTTTTACTCATATTGGAACAGAGGTCAATTTAGAAACGGATATTGCTGGACGATATATTCGTCATTTTATGAATCTTGGTAGTGAACCTACCGAAGAAAAGCCTAAAAAATCTATGCAATCCCTCTTAGTAGAGAATGGATTTATATAAGTAAGGAGCGTTCCTATGAGCGAACAATTACATTCTATTAATGAAGTCTTACAAGACCTTAAAACTGGTAAACCTGTTATTATCGTTGATGATGAAAGCCGTGAAAACGAAGGTGATCTTATCATTGCTGCAGAGTTTGCGACGCAAGAAAACATTAACTTCATGGTTAAATACGCTCGCGGTATCGTATGTACGCCTATGCGCCGCGAAGCGTTAGAAAAGTTTGGCATTCCTGCAATGGTTACTAAAAATACTGATAACCATGAAACTGCTTTCACTGTTACTGTTGACCATGTAGATACTACAACCGGTGTATCTCCAGCAGAGCGTGCCTATACAATCCAAAAATTATTAGATCCATCTGCAAAACCTCAAGATTTTCGCCGTCCAGGTCATGTGTTCCCACTTGTCTATAAAGAGGGAGGCGTATTGGTACGACAAGGTCATACAGAAGCATCTATTGATCTTTGTCGTTTAGCCGGGTTACAAGAGGCTGCCGTTATTTGTGAAATCACAAAAGATGATGGCGATATGGCACGTTTACCGGATCTTATGGAATTTGCTAAAGAACATGACTTGAAAATTGCTTCTGTAGCAGAACTTATAGAATATCGTAAACAACATGAAGATATGGTTGAGCTTGGTGCTTGTTCTAAGTTGCCTACTAAATTTGGTGATTTTAATATCTTTGTATTTAAAAATGAATTAGATCATAAAGAGCATTTAGCTATCGTAAAGGGCAATGTTCAAGATTGTAGCGATGTGCTTGTACGTATTCATTCTGAATGTTTAACAGGCGATGTATTTGGTTCTAAGCGCTGTGATTGTGGCGAACAATTAGACAATGCGTTGCGCGCTATTGAAAAAGAAGGCAAAGGCGTTGTTGTATATATGCGACAAGAGGGCCGTGGCATTGGTTTGACCAATAAAATTAAAGCCTATGCATTACAAGAACAGGGCCTTGATACAGTAGAAGCAAATGAACAATTAGGCTTCCCTGCAGATATGCGTGAATACTCCTTAGCGGCTCAAATTATCCGTTTCTTGGGTATTAAAAGCATCCGCTTATTAACTAACAATCCCGAAAAGCGTCATGGCTTAGAACATTGGGGAATCAATGTAACTAGCCGTGTACCACTCATCATTGCTGCAAATAAATTTAATGCAGGCTATTTAAAAACAAAAGAAGAGAAAATGGGTCATATGTTAGAAGACTAATTAACTTTCACCATATAACTCGGTCGTTACATATATATTTCCTTAGATGGAATAAAGGAGGTCAATATAATGATGGTTCAAGAAGGTAACTTATTAGGTACTGGTAAGAAATTTGCTATTATCGGTTCTCGTTTCAACGAGTTCATTACATCTAAATTAATCGGAGGCGCTGAAGATTGTTTACTTCGTCACGATGTTAAACAAGAGGATATTACAGTAATTTGGGTTCCAGGTGCTTATGAGATTCCTTTGATTGCTAAGAAAGCAGCTTTATCTGGTCGTTATGATGCAGTTATTTGTGTAGGTGCTGTTATTCGTGGGGCCACTACTCATTATGATTATGTATGCAACGAAGTAGCCAAAGGTATCGCACATGTATCTTTGGAAACTGGTATTCCTGTTATGTTTGGTGTAGTAACTACTGAAAACATTGAGCAAGCTATCGAACGCGCAGGTACAAAAGCGGGTAATAAAGGTTATGATTGTGCGATGGGTGCAATCGAAATGGTTAACCTTATCGATCAAATCTAAGAATTGTATATATAACACTCAGTATCTTATGGTACTGGGTGTTTTTATATCATCGAAAATATGTTCTTTTAAATTTAAATAAGACTAGACGAACATATATTCTCTATTATTGAAAGTTAAATATTTGACATGATATACTATATAAGCAATATAAAAGTAATACCTTAATAAAATCAGTAGAAATAAGGAATGATAGAATGGATTATATAAAACGTTTTACAACCCGAGAAGGGGTTCGTATGTCTTTAGCTGTAACAACCGATACAGTTGAAACAGCTCGTGTACGTCATGATTTATGGCCTGTAGCAACAGCTGCTTTAGGTCGTGCTATGACGGGAGCTATTTTATTAGCTGGGGATTTTAAAAACCATGAAAACGTAAGTCTTCGTATTAAAGGTGATGGTCCACTAGGTGTAGTTCATGTAGATGCATTCTCTGATAATACGGTTCGAGGCTATGTAGATGATCCACATGTTGATGTACCTTTAAAGCATGCTGGTAAGCTTGATGTTGGTTCTGCCGTAGGTCATAATGGGGAAGTGCAAGTGACTCGTTTCACGCAGTTAGCGCAAGACTATACTTCTACAAGCCCGATTCAAAGTGGTGAAGTAGCAGAGGATTTGGCATATTATTTATATGCATCTGAACAAGTACCGTCTACGATTAGTTTAGGTGTATTAGTAGATCCAGATTACCATACGGTTGTAGCTGGAGGTTTTATCGTACAAGCCTTACCGGATGCTACAGATGAAGCATTAGCACAAGTAGAAAAGAATATTAATGAACTTGGTCCTATTACAGAATATTTGAAAGCAAACCCAGATGGTAAAGGTCTTATGGAACGTGTTCTCGATGGTTTAACTGTGAATGAAGTATATAATGAACCAATTCATTTCCAATGTCGTTGTGGTCGTGATCGCTTTGCCAGTGTGCTAATGACATTACGTGAAGAAGATAAGAATGCTATTTTGGAAGATGACGTAACAGAGCTTGTTTGCCATTATTGTAATGAAAAATATCATTTCACACGTGAAGAGTTACAAGATATGTTCATCCCAAAAGGTCCAATTCAATAAAAACTTTATAATATGTAGAAAAAATACAGGCTACTAGGTTTTTCCTATAGCCTGTTTTTCTATTCTATGAGAAAATAAAAGATAGAGTTATTAATAATAGGAGGTCACAATGAGTGCAATTGGCATAATTGGTGGTACTGGTGTTTATGATCCGTCCATCTTTGAAAATATTCATGAAGAATCCTTAATGACACCATATGGTGAAATAGATTATGTACAAGGTACATACCATGGGAAAACTGTAATCTTTGTAGCTCGTCACGGCAAAGATCATACAATTCCTCCACACAAAATTAACTATCGTGCTAATATTTGGGGCCTCAAAAAACTAGGCGTTACATTTATTATCTCCACGACAGCAGTAGGTTCTATAAATGAGAACTTTAAGCCAGGTCATTTTGTGTTGACTGACCAATTCTTAGATTTTACAAAGAACCGCATCACTACGTTTTATGAAGGTGGGGACCGTCCAGTGGCACATCTTGATGTAACAAATCCATACTGCCCTGAATTACGTGATATTCTTCAAAAGGTAGGTACGGAACAAGGCCTTACGATACATAATGGCGGTACCTATGTATGTACTGAAGGCCCTCGTTTTGAGACTCCTGCAGAAATCAAAATGTTCCACATGCTCGGTGGCGATACAGTAGGTATGACAAATGTACCGGAAGTAAATTTAGCGAATGAAGCTGAAATGGCATATGCTACGATCTCTATGATTACCAACTATGCAGCAGGTATTTCTGAATCTGCTTTGACACATGCGGAAGTTGTAGAAATGATGGGCAATATGGCGGCTCAACTAAAATCTCTTATCTTAGGAGCTATTGATGCAATCGATGTGGATGCTCGTTATGATGCTCATAATCGCATGCATGAATATGGTGGTTTTAAACTATAATCAACTCATAATGATACACAATAGTTTATCGAAGGAGAAGTTATGATTAATATTGAATGGCGTAAAGATACGCTGGTACTATTAGATCAAACTAAATTGCCTACTGAAATTACATACGTTCACTGTACAGATTGGCGCCAAGTGGCCGAAGCTATTAAAATGCTTCGCGTTCGTGGCGCACCTGCTATTGGCGTAGCTGCTAGTTATGGTCTCATTTTAGCTGCTATGGAAGCAGGACGTTTAGAGGCGCCATTTAGTGAACAACTTACAAGCTTATATGAGTTTAGTGAGATCTTAAAAGAAACTCGCCCTACGGCAATCAACTTAGCTTGGGCTGTAGATCGTGTCATTTCTCTTGTGAAAACTAATGTTGACAGTATGTCCTCAATGAGTGAAGTAGTAGACCTCATTACAAAAGAGGCTATTATCATTCACGAAGAAGATGTGTCTTTGAATAGACGTATGGCCGAAGCAGGGGCTACATTATTTGAAGGTAAAAAGAATATTCGCATCTTAACTCATTGTAATGCGGGTGCACTAGCTACAGGTGGTCTAGGAACAGCACTTGGTGTTGTTCGTAAATTACATGAAAATGGACAACTGGAACGCGTGTATGCTGATGAAACACGTCCATTATTACAAGGTGCTCGACTCACAGCCTTTGAACTTTACGAGGATGGTATTCCTATTACTCTTGAAACAGATAATATGGCAGCCTATGCGATGCAACATGGATTAATTGATGCCGTTATCGTCGGTGCTGACCGCATCACTACAAAAGGGGATGTAGCCAATAAGATTGGTACCTATGGTGTGGCTGTACTAGCTAAATTCCACAATATTCCGTTTTATGTAGCCGCTCCTTATAGTACATTTGATTTTACTTTGGAAAATGGTAGCGATATTCCTATTGAGATGCGTAACGATGATGAAGTAACCGCTTTACACGGTGTTCAAACAGCCCCTAGTGGTATTGATGTACTTAATCCTGCATTTGATGTAACACCTCATGAACTTGTAACAGCGATTATCACCGAAGAGGGAGTATTGACTCCAAATTATGAAGAATCAATCGGTAAGCTACGCCAGATTGTAGAATCTAAATAATCTATTATCTTAATGATTAGCTTATTAAGCATTCAAAATATAAGCAATATATTATCTATATAAGTAAGTATCTACAACGATATTAACAACATTATATAATATCAATAAATCTAAGTAGATTTACTATCAACTATTTATTTTATTGTATCTACTTGTATGAGTAAAAGGAGATATTATGCAATCTTTAATTAGAGACATAAATTTAGCAACAGAAGGTCGCAAAAAAATTGATTGGGTTTCTAACTTTATGCCTACATTAAACACATTAGGTGACCGTTTTGAAGCAGAACAAACTTTCAAAGGCCAAACAATTGTTGTTAGTGTTCACTTGGAAGCAAAAACAGCATACCTTGCGACTGTATTAAAACGCGGTGGTGCAGATGTAATTGTAACGGGCTCCAATCCGTTGTCTACACAAGACGATGTAGCTGCAGGTCTTGTAGATATGGGCATTACTGTATATGCTTGGTACGATTGTACTGATGAAGAATATTTTAACTTCCTCCATAAAGCACTTGATCATAAACCACATATTATCATTGATGATGGTGGTGATTTAGTAAATCTATTGCATACTACACGACAAGATGCAAAAGAACGTTTGTTAGGGGGGAGTGAAGAAACTACAACAGGTGTACATCGTTTATATGCATTAGAGAACGCTAAACAATTAACATTCCCTATGATTGCTGTAAATGACTCTTACTGTAAATATCTTTTCGATAATCGCTATGGTACAGGTCAGTCCGTTTGGGATGGTATCATGCGCACTACGAACTTGACTGTAACAGGTAAGAACGTTGTTGTTGCTGGTTATGGCTGGTGTGGTAAAGGCGTTGCGATGCGCGCAAAAGGCCTTGGTGCACACGTATATGTAACTGAAGTAGATCCAATTAAAGCTATAGAGGCTGTATTTGATGGCTTCAAAGTATTGCCTATGATTGAAGCCGCTAAGGTTGGGGATATCTTCTGTACTGTAACAGGTTGTAAAGATGTTATTGTAAAAGAGCATTACAAAGTGATGAAAGATAAAGCTATCTTATGTAATGCTGGTCACTTTGACTGCGAAGTGAATGTTTCTGATCTTACTGAACTTGCTGTAAGCCACGAAAGGGTTCGCCAAAACATCGAAGGCTATACTATGTCTGATGGTCGTAAACTCTATGTATTGGCTGAAGGCCGTCTAGTAAACCTTGCAGCTGGCGATGGTCACCCTGCAGAAATTATGGACTTGTCATTTGCTATGCAAGCCCTTGCTGCAGAGTATATCTTGAAAAACGGTAAAGAAATGGATCCAAAAGTATACGTATTGCCTCATGAATTAGATGTGGAAATCGCTAAACTTAAGTTGAACTCCATGGGCTATGACTTAGATTCTTTAACACAAGAACAAATCGATTATCTAACAAAAGTAAACTAATACTGTATTGAAATATAATGGTTTCTGTAATACATTTTGTATCTAAACTATACTAGCTTTCAAATTAAACAAATATAACCGAGCTATCATGGCTCGGTTATACCTATGAGGGAAGACTATGTCTGATTTATTGATTACTCATGTAGACGTCCTCACCGATGAGGGGGTTCTAAAAAATCATGCCATTGCAATTAATAATGGTTATATTACAGCTATTTTAAACGATAGTGAAGCTGAAAAGGTAAAAGTCTCTGCTAAGGAAGTACTAGACGGTAAAGGTCAATTGGCTACGCCAGGTCTTGTAAATACACATACTCATATTGCGATGGGTCTATTTAGAAACTATGCAGATGATCTTGAGCTTATGGAATGGCTTGAAACGGCTATTTGGCCAACAGAAGCAAAATTAAATGACGATTATGTACGGTACGGCACACAACTCGGTATTGCTGAAATGTTGCGCACTGGTACCACTACATTTAGCGACATGTATTTCTTTATGAATACTACTGCTGAGGTGGTAAAAGAAACAGGTATTCGCTCTGTATTGTCACGTGGCTTAGCCGGTGTATCCCCAACAGCAGATCAAGCATTAGTTGAAAATGCTGACTTATTCCGCACTTGGAACGGCTTTGATAATGACCGCATCAAAGTATTGCTTGGACCACATGCACCATATACTTGCCCTGATGATTATATGGAAAAGGTGATTGCCTTATCTCATGAATTAAATTGTGGTATTCATATGCACTTGTCCGAAACAAAAGGAGAAGTGGAGACTGTTATGAAAGCTACTGGTAAGACACCAATTGCGCATATGCATGATTTAGGTTTATTCTGGAATACTACCTTAGCCGCACACTGCGTTCATGTGACAGACGAAGATATGGCTATTATGTCTGAAAATAATGTAGCCGTAGCGCATAATCCACAATCTAATTTAAAATTAGCTAGCGGTATTGCACCAGTACCTGAAATGATTGCCAAAGGTATTACGGTTGGTCTTGGTACAGATGGCTCCGCTTCTAATAATAATGCTGATATGCTTGAAGAAGTACGTCTTGCAGCAACATTACATAAAGCACGTCTTTATGATCCAAAGGCTATTCCTGCTCAAGCCGCATGGAACATGGGCACTGTAGAAGGTGCAAAAGCATTGGGATATACAGATCTTGGTGTATTAGATAAAGGCTATCGTGCAGATATCGTGCTATATGATGTATCTGGTATGCACTGGATGCCTCGTTACAATGATTTAGCAGCTCTTGTATACTCTGCTAATAGCTCCGATGTAAATACTACAATTGTGGGTGGTAAAGTTCTTATGAAAGACAAAGAACTGCTTACAATTGATGAAGAAAAACTACGGGCAGAGATTGATAAAGCTCAGGTATATTTTAGTAATTAGCAGTCAATCTAAACACAAAACCCACTCATGATAATCATAGAGTGGGTTTTGTGTTATATATTATATAGATTTATTTAATTGCTTTCACCAAGAACATGGGTACAGGAATATAAAACTCGTCTTCCTCATTGTAAATACGCGGACCTACAGTTAGATCAATGGTAACAGAACTAGCACCTAATTTAGTAAGTAGTTCTTTATCCCATTGAGGTCGTGTATAAGACGAAATGTCGAGCATATGATAAATGGTATGACACCGTTCTTTTAATTCGTTGCTTACATGTTCATGGGCATGATGAACAGATTGTGGTACATTATGATGATTACGAGCATGTTCCGCATCATAGTTTAAAATCAAACCGCCTGGGCGAATGACGCGAAACCATTCGGCATAGGCTTTGTCAGGATGGGGTAAATTCCACGTTACATTTCTGGCCACAACGATATCAAAGGTATTAGTATCAAATCCTAGATTCTCTGCATCCATCACAGAAAAGGTTGCATCACAATCGAGGGACTCTGCTAGTTGATTTGCCTCATCTATCATATTAGGTGTAATATCAATGCCATGCACTGTATGACCAAGCTGAGATAGTATAATACTAAAAAAGCCGGCTCCACATCCAATATCCAATATTCGTAAAGATCTATCAGAATCAAATATATGACAAGTTAATTCTTCTCTCCATAATTTTAGTTTGGGACTTTCTAATTCTTTTGCACGTAAAGCGCCAAAATCGTGAGATCGATCTGCCCAATAGGCTGTAATAAATTCTTTATCATCCTTCATAGGATGGTTGCGTTCAAAAGTATCATTCATAATTTAGTTCTCCTCATATTCTATAGTATGTATAGTACCATAAAATAATAATGAACTATACAGCAAAAATCACATTAACTCCATAAATACTTACTATTAGATATGATATAATACTCCTATGTTTTTATTTTACTGAAAGGGCAGGGGCTATGATATTACAGACTGGACAACGTACAGATATTCCTGCTTTTTATGGGCAATGGCTAATCAATCGTATACGTGAAGGATTTGTAGATGTTCGTAACCCTTATAATCCCCTACAGGTGACACGGTATCCAATTAATCAAGAGGTGGTAGATGGTATTGCATTCTGTACAAAGAATCCTTTACCGTTTATTCCACTACTAAATGAAATTGTTGATTACAGACAATACTGGCATATGACTATAACGCCTTATGGAACCGATATTGAACCCTACGTGCCAACTTATGCGTCTGTTATAGAAGGATTTAAACATATTTCTAAACAGCTTAATTCTCAATCTATGGTGTGGCGCTATGATCCTATCATTTTAACTAATGAATATACCGTTGATTTTCATTGTGAAAGCTTTTACAAAATGGCTCAAGCCCTTAAAGGTTATACAGATACAGTTGTTGTTAGCTTTTTAGATATATTTGATAAGGTGGTTCAGAATTTTCCAGAAGGATATAGACCAAGTTTAGATATTCAAACTAAGATCATTAAAGAATTTGTTTCCATAGCTCATTCCAATCATATGAATCTTAAAACCTGTGGAGAAGGAGTTATCTTTAAAGAGCTTGGTGCTGATACAGAGGGGTGTTTAACCTTAGATTGTTATGAAAGTGCCTGGAATATAAAATTAAAAGCACCTAAACGCGCGCCAGCACGACCAGAATGTAATTGTTATTTACATGGTGATATTGGTGCCTACGATAGCTGTAGCCACTTTTGTCGTTATTGTTATGCTAATACTAATCGAGCGGTGGTTCGATATAATCGTTTACATCATGATCCAAATTCTAGTTTACTTATTGGAAGACTTTCAAAAAGAGAAATTATTAAAGAAAGTACGGAAAAGAGCTGGATTATAAACGAAACTGTAACACAGGATAGCTTATTTTAGAGAGAATTACGAGGAATTACTAAATTAAATGAATTGACTTATCGTGTAAAATAGATACCAAAGGGGTTGTCAAGCAGGTATCTCAGGAATATAAGAGAGTGTAAATGTATTTTTTGTTTAGTTTAAAAGGAGGTGCATTTATGATAACGTATAAGAAAGATAGTAAAGATAATTTACTATCACCTGACTCGTCTATGCCCGTGTTAGCAATGTGTTATGACTTTGATAAGACATTAACCCCTGACGATATGCAGGCACAAGGTTTTATTCAATCGGTAGGCTATAACGAAGAGCAAATCAAACAATTTTGGCATGAATCAAATCAATTGGCTAAAAAACATGATATGGATAATAACTTAGCCTATATGTACAAAATGATTCAAGAAGCAGTAGGCCATTTCTATGTAACAAAAGATAAGCTCATGGAATACGGCAATCAAGTAGAATTATACGAAGGGGTACGGACTTGGTTTGAACGCATTTGTCAATATGGCTTAGAACAAGGCGTTAAGATTGAACATTATATTATTTCGTCTGGCTTAAAAGAAATGATCGAAGGCACTGAAATGGCAAAAGAGGGGGCTTTCACCAAAATCTATGCCAGTGCATTTATGTTCGATGATAAAGGTGTAGCTGTTTGGCCCGCACAAGCCATTAACTATACGAATAAGACACAATTTTTGTTCCGCATTCAAAAAGGAATTCTCGATATTAATGATACTGGTGTTAATGATTACATTAAGCCTGAAAATCAACGTGTGCCGTTCCGTAACATGATTTATATTGGGGATAGCGATACAGATATTCCTTGTATGAGTCTTGTGAACGCTAATGGAGGTCATTCTATAGGTGTTTATGATCCATTTAAGAAGGATAAAGAAAAGGTATATAAGATGATGCGTCATCATCGTATCCGTTATTATGCACCTGCAGACTATTCTAATGGTTCAAAACTAGATACCTTAGTGAAGCAAATTATTCGTAAAACCGCAGCCTATGAAGTATTAGAAGGCGAATATATTCATTGTAAATACGAAGCCGAGGAGTAATATGGAACAATCTAAATTAACTAGCGAATGGATTCAAACCTTTAACAGATTAGGTTCTGAAGGTAAATTAAAACCTACCGTACCATATCACGATTTATTTAACCGAAAGGAGTTAAAAGGATTTCCGTTACACACATTACCTATGTGGACGGTAAATTTTCCAACAGGTTATATTACGTGTTGTGATCCTCTAGTAACATTGCCAAGCAAACCAGATACATATCTTAGACAGGTAACACCAGGTACGTATTTGTTAGAGACTAAGATAATTGAAATGGAACCAAATGAGTATCGTTATGTAGCTAGTCGAGTTGTTTTTAGTGGCAATGAGCCTGTATACTATGAATTAGCATTAAAAGGGACAGAGGACTTAACCGATTTAGATGATGGAGATACCTATATTGGATTTCCTGTAGATTCGGGTTTAGCTACAATTGTAGAT
The DNA here is from genome assembly GCF_018378075.1 of Veillonella parvula. Taxonomy (GTDB): domain Bacteria; phylum Bacillota; class Negativicutes; order Veillonellales; family Veillonellaceae; genus Veillonella; species Veillonella parvula_K. The sequence goes on along the minus strand of NZ_JAGZYE010000001.1, from coordinate 351,919 downwards.
GCACAAACAATTGAAACATATAATAAGTTTTATGAACAATGGCATATAAACTATCCTGAAAAAAATATATACGATGACTATTATAGTGATTTATTCCAATTAAATGCTATGGCCTATCCACAATACCAACGTTCTAAAGGTGATTGGATTAACTTTACAATTCCTGATACAGAATTGACAGTACCGATGATTCAATCTGGATTTGGTGATGGTTTATATCCAGTATACTGGGCATTTGATAAAGATGGTCAAATCTGTCAAATTATTATGGAATACATTGATTGTAGCGAAGCATATGAATAATACACTGGGTGTATAGTTAAGGAACTAATTTTATAAATCAAAATATATAAAAATAAGGCGCTTAGATAACTAAGCGCCTATTAATATGTTTATATTCATCTGAGAAATTAGATACCAAAAACCCAGTTAACTAACACGCGAATAATACTTAAACCAACAACCATTTCAGCAAGAAATCTTAAAGAACTCTCCATGCCATTTCCTAAATGTTTTAAACCGCCAATTTTGGCTTTACTTACAATATCACACCAGCACATAAAATTCCTCCATAAGAGTATGAGTAAATCAGATAATTTATATTACTATTTTACAATCTGATTCTAAAAAATTCAATATAAATTTTATGTAATAATAATACTTTATTGGCATATAGAATAATTAAGAATATGAAAAGTATAGTTTATTTAAAGAATATAAATATGTTAATATGAAATCAACTATTGATGTGTTGTGTAATGGAGTGCTTTATGAGAAAGTTTATATTAAGCTTTGCAATAGCATTGGTTGCATGTAATATAATAGCTGCAAAAGAATATATTACATTAGAATCCCAAACTGGCAATACCATTGTTGATGAAAAAGGACAATGGATATTGGGCCCATATGATAACTTACATGTGGAGTATATAAAAGGATATAATAATAACTATGTATATGGATCATTTTATGAAAATGGTCAAAAACGATATGTAAATTTAGTTGAACTAGCCTATTTACCAGTAGGGTATGAATATGAGTTCTATTATAAATTTGCTAAAGCTTTCACTAATGGGGGCTTTAAATTATTAAACTTAGATGGTACATATGCTATTAATGATGTTATTACTGATTATGATGATTTAAGTGATACTATAATATTAGGTAAAAAAGGAGAATATTGGTATGTATATAATAGAGTAAGCGGCAATCCAATTATTGATAGTCCTATTAGAAGTATCAAAGAGAGTATTACCAAATATTGGTCTAGAAAAGATAAAAAATATCTTTATAAATTATATACTATAGATGATTATACAAAATATCTTACAGAAAATGGTGTTTTACTTAGTGTTGATGAAGCTATAGACCTTATTAACAGTAATGATTATATAGAAATACGTAATAATGATGGTGCGGGAGGTGATTCATATTCTGATGAGAATTTTTATAGTAGAGCTCCATCAGATGTTTATGATTTATTTTCAGAAGTAGATGATAAAGGTAATACTTTATATGGTATGAAGACAAAGGATAATATAATCGTTATTCCTCCTAAATATAAATCTATAAAACATTTAGGTAAAGAGTTTAAGTACTTTGTTGTGACTGATGAAAATAATAGGTATGGTATTGTAGACTCATTAGATCAAACTATAGTTGCTACGAATAACTATTCTTATGAAAGATTAAGTGATCGTAGCTTTATTTTGAAAGATTCATATGGTAATAGTATTTTTAATGCTAGTTCAGGTGTATTTTATGCTGATGTTTTTGATAGTATAGATACATCAAAGCCTAATTATGTATTAAATAAAGTTACTACAGCAACTTATGATAAAATAAAATATGTAATTGATACAAACTCAGGTTATAAATTATTTAAATTACCACATTATGATGACGATATAACATCATTTTATAAAGCTTTATTTGTTTATAAATCTAAAGGGAAATATGGCCTAATGGATTATAACGGTAATATAATTATTGAACCTAAGTTTGATAAAGTTACTATTGATGAACCTGAGTTAGCGGAATATATAAAAGAAATAGATTCATATGATAAATAATTAATTTTTTACTGATTATTTTGATTAACTAAAATAAACTAGCTTATAGACTTATAGGCTAGTTTTTGTTTTGAACACAAATTACTTCCGATAACGATATATTATCGGAAGTAATTTATATAAGAAAATTGGGCCTAAATGGCCCAATCCTTTATTTCATCAAGTTTTTTGCTTATTTACGTTTAAATGTGTATGGTTCGTATTCTACATCATTATGACGGTTAGTCCACCAGTTCCAACCAATTCTTGCTAATTTCCAGGCAATAAATCCTACGATGATCCCTAATACTAAACCTGTTAATACATCTGTTGGATAATGCGCAAATAAGTAAACTCTAGAGAACGCTACTACTATTGAACCTAACAATGCTAAAATCCCTAAATATCGCTTCTGAGGCGCTATTTGAGTTAAGCCTAGGTAAATGGTCATAGATGATGCAAATGAACCAAAACTATGACCTGATGGGAATGAATAGCTTGTAGCTTTTGGTAGTGCAGATTCTAACGGCACCGTTACATTTGGAAAATCAACAAATGGTCTTAATCTCGCTACATTTGGTTTTAAACCTTGGTCGCCAATTATAAATACAAATCCTAAAGCAATAATAATTGCCACGCCTAAAACGCGATATTTTTTTTGTAGCATTAATAATAAGGCTATTATAATCCATAATGCGCCATTACTTGTGATTTTTGAAATAAATGCCATAATTGGTGTTAAAAAACTATATACAAAATGTTCATGTACATAGAAGATTAAAGAGTGATCAAATTGTAAAATTGTGTCCATAAATTCCTCTTCTATTCTACTCTCATCTAAATGATAATTATTGAGAATATCTTATGCTTTTTATTTTAATAATTAATCTATACTAATTTATTTACGTCTATAATGATTTCTCATTTACAGCCCAAATTATAGCCTAAACTATTTATATCTAATGGTCAATAGTTTAGGCTATATTTCATAAAAACTATAATTATGTTTTCTTTTTGTCACCTTTTTTTACTGCTGCTTCAGATGTAGTAGGCATTGTAATAATTGTATCTACTGGGTCATATACAGACTCAAAGGAATCGGTTTGAGTAACCCAGTTGCCATATGTAATGGTTCTATATGTATTCATTTTCAAGCCTACATGTCCTTCTTGTACCTCTTTTTCTTTTAAAGATGGATCTACCTTAGTTATTGTTTTATTAGGAATCTCACTGTAATCGCCTACAGAGATAGATACATTTTTTGGTTTATCTTGAGCTGTACCAATAATATAAATAGTTAAGGTTCCATTATTCATAACGCTTAAGATATAAATAGAATGCTGATATGGATTTCTAAACTTAAAATCTAAATAGCCCCAAGCTACAGTAGCATCTCTGCCAGCTTGAATATATCCAACTGGTTCAAAGTGAGGAGTTCGTTCAACAATATTCATTCCGGATAATAAAGCTGTATTAAAAATAGTAGAACTTACTTGGCAAATACCGCCACCAATGCCAGGAACTAATTTGCCATCAATCATAACAGGTGCATCATCATAGCCAGCTTCTGCAGTACGTTCGCCTACAACATCGTTAAAGGAGAATTGTGCGCCTGGCTTAATGAGTGTACCATTTATCTTATCAGAAGCTAATTGGATATTATGTGTTCTGCTTTCATTACCTGGATTATACTCCGTTGTGAAAGATGCTAATACAGTATTTAAAGGTTTTAGATCAGTATCGGTAACTTTTACTGTATTCTGCGTAGTAAATACCATAGAAAGTGAATTTATACTATCGCCAGATTGTAAATCATCTTTCAGCTTTTTGAGGGTGGCATCGATATCAATACGTTTACCTTCTTTTGCGGGATGTATTACTACTTGTCCATTTTCAACAGTAAGATATGCATCATGACCAGGTGTATCTATTGTTTTTGCTAACTCAGTGAGATATGTTTTCCCCTTTACTTCGTCTAACTTATATTGTGGTTTAAAATGATAACCATAAAATAAGCCATTAAATCTATGTGACAGTACTGTCCACATATCATCCTCATAGCCGTATGTAGAAATAGCTTTTACCATACCCTCTGTATCGAATTGAATGCCTAAATCATGATATGTAGCTTGTTGTTTTTTATTATTTCCCATATCGATAGATATAGTCTGAGGTATCTTATCGTTCAACTCTTGTAAACGCGCTTGTAATTTGTACTTTGGTGTATTTGATAGATCTGTATCGTTATAATATACACCATAAGAAATATTTTCTGTTGGAATGTATGAGCAGCCAGTTGTACCTAAAAGAACAAGGACCGTTCCTACTAATATGTATTTTTTCGTCATGTATTGGTAAATTCTCCCGAATAAGTTATCATATTCTCTAATTATAGCATATATAGATCTAATCTATGGTACAATTATATTGATATTTTAGGGGTAAGGGTGAATTATGTCAGAGTCTAAGAAACAACAAAAACATTTCTATTTGCGCAATAACGATGCGCTTATGAATAGTACAAAGTTGTCTATGAAAGCAAAACAAAGCATATTGTTATCTAAGGCCGAGAATACTGTTGATGCTTACGAATCGGATTGGGACGATTTTGTAGATTGGTGTACCTATCAAAAGGTATCTTATTTTCCAGCTACACCAGAAACCATAGTAAATTATATTAACGATCTAGCAGATTATGCAAAGGCAAATACAATTTCACGTCGTATAAGTGCTATATCTGAAAATTTTAATGCTTCTGGTCAAAGAAATAATCCATGTATGGCACCTATTGTAAAACAGGCCTTACGTGGCATTAGACGGTTAAAAGGAACGTTTCAACAAGGGAAAACACCAGTTTTATTAGAAGATATTGAAGATATTATAGACTGTATGGCTAAGCTAGATGTTCCGGAACTTCAATTATTGCGTGATAAAGCTATTCTTTTGATTGGCTTTATGGGTGCCTTCCGTCGCAGTGAGATTGCGGCTATTACAGTAGAAAATCTTCAATTTTCACCACAAGGTGTTGAAATCTTTGTAGCATCCTCTAAGGCCGACCAAGAGGGTCAAGGTGCAGTAGTAGCAATTCCTCATTTATCTGGTTCTCCGTTAGATGCAGTACGAGCCTTACAACAATGGTTAAGTGCTTCTGGTATTACTGAGGGACCTGTATTTAGAGGGTTTACAAAAAATATGTCTTTACGTAAAACAGCTATATCCGATAAGATGATTTCAGAAATCGTAAAAAAATATATTTCTCTTATTGGTCTAGATCCGACCATGTATGGCGCCCATAGTTTACGTCATGGCTTTGCAACGACTGCAGCAGCTTATGGCGTTGAAGAACGTAATATTATGAGGCAAACACGTCATCATAGTGTAAATATGGTTCGTCGTTACATTAATGAGGCAAACAAATTTGTAGATAATCCTATTTCAACGATCTTTGAAAAACGATTTAGATAACAAAAGGCAGCTATCTCTATTAGAGTAGCTGCCTTTTTGTGTGGGAATAACCCATATATATTTAGTTTTGAGCCACATAGTCCAAAGCTCTAACTGGACTATCAGATTTCTTTGTTGGTACTTTTAAAACCGTACCAGGTACAAGAGCACCAGAATCACTAATATTGTTAAGTTCCTTCATGGTATATACCATTTCACGAACATCCATATCTTTATGAGCTGTACGTGCTGCAATATCCCACATCGTATCGCCTACTTGAACCTTTACTTCACGTACATTATGTGTATTTACCTCTGTTGTAGGATTTGACATATTATAACCAAATAATACTGTTAAGCACATTCCTACCATCATCAATATATTTTTCATCTCATACCTCACATTTATATCGAACATAATATCTGAGAACATTTGTTTGTTTACATGCTTATAATAGCACACGAACGAATGTTCGGTCAAGTGTTTTAGAACAAATGTTTGCAAAAACTTTTAAAATTGCCTATAATAGGTATATAAGTTAAGTAAATATCTTATATTTTTATTATATAGTACATTATGTGGTAATTTTTACTCATAGATATATTGATACTATTTTGACCTTAGATTGGCTTTGGAGGTTTATCATGAGACGCCCTGCTACAGATATTAATACAAAACAGCGCCGTATATTAGACTTTATAAAAGATTCATTACATAATGAATATCGTTGTCCTACAGTTCGTGAAATCTGTACACATGTAGGCCTAAGTTCTACTTCTACTGTTCAATCTCACTTAAATGCTCTAGAAAAATTTGGCTATATTAAACGTGATCCCAATAAAAATCGTGCTATTACTGTATTAGAAGATACTAAACCTTCTATTTCAGTAGCCGATAATGAAACGTCTAGCTCTGATAACTTTGAGTTTTTAGGTGCTGGACTTAAACAAGTACCTCTTATCGGCACTGTACAAGCAGGTATGCCTATTACTGCAGTAGAAAACCTAGAGTCCACACTTACATTGCCAGTTCAATTGACTGGTGATTCTGACTGTTTCTTATTACGTGTTCAAGGCGAATCTATGATGAATATCGGTATGTATGAAGGTGATATGCTCATCGTGAGGCATCAAAATACTGCTAATAACGGTGATGTTGTTGTTGCTCGCATTGATGATGAAGCTACAGTAAAACGTTTTTATAAAGAAAATGGTCACATTCGTTTGCAACCTGAAAATGATGACTTTGATCCAATTATTGTAGATGATTGTCATATTGAGGGCCTTGTAATCGGTCTTGTACGAGATAGAATATAAGCAACAAAAAAACGGCAACATATTGTTGCCGTTTTTTGTTGCATGTATAAAATTTATTTTTAATGTAAACTATTTTCTCTCCGTAGAGTAGCAAAAATAGCACCTGATATATTATGCCATACACTAAAAATAGCCCCTACTAGCGTTGCTAATGGGTTTAATGCAAAATTTGTTGCTGCCAATGTTACGGCTAAACCACTATTTTGCATTCCCACCTCTATTGCTAGCGCTGTAGTTTTATCATATCTTAATTTAAGCAGTGCTCCTACACCTAATCCTAGTAGTAGACCTAGTATATTATGTATACCAACAACAATAAGTGTTTCAAGCCCAGAAATCAATAGTTTATCTTTGTTGATAGCAATAATGGCTGCTATTAACAGTATAATAGCAATCATTGAGAAGATCGGACTAATGCTGGTTAAAGTATTGATATGTGATTTACATACATATTGGATTACTGCGCCCAATAAGATTGGCACAATAATAACTTTTACCATAGTAATCATCATAGGTAGAACTTGAACATCTACCCATGCACCACCGATATATAAGATTAATAATGGTGTAACTATGGGAGCTATTAATGTTGAAGTAATTGTCATTCCTACAGATAAAGGGACATCACCATTGGCAATATAGGTTATAACATTACTGGCTGTCCCACCGGGACAACAACCTACTAATATTACACCAATAACAATATCTGGTGATAATGTGAATATATGGCAAATTCCCCAAGCTAATAGAGGCATTATCGTATATTGTGCAAGTACACCAATACAAATATCTTTTGGATGCCTAAAGATACTACATAAGCTTTCAAACTTAATAGTAAGCCCCATTCCAAACATGGCTATACCAAGTAAAAAAGGTGTATAAGCGATTGCCCAAGTAAAGTATTCTGGTACTATATAGGCAATGCATGAAAAGCCTAGGATTATAAAAATCAAGTATTTGGAAAGAACGTTGTTGACTGTAAGTAAATAATTCATAACTTCTCTCCTTAATTTGGATCGTATGAGAAGTTATCAATAAGTCGTGTAGAACCAATATATATGGCTATAGCCACTAATACTGGGGCAGTAACCTCTTGTACAGGTTGCATAGTCTTAGCATCAACAACTGAAATATAATCTATTTTAGCAAGCGGTTCGGTTTGTATAGTGTCTGTCATAGTATCAATGATACATTTAGCAGAGCAACCATATTGTATAGTTTGTGTTCCCAATTGAATAGCTTTATACAATATGGTAGCGGCTTTCCGTTCTTCGTTAGACAAATATGTATTACGAGAAGATTTTGCTAAACCATCTTTTTCACGAACAATGGGAACACCAATAATATTGACAGGAAAATTTAAATCAAAGACCATTTTACGTATAATGGCTAATTGCTGTGCATCTTTTTCACCAAAATACGCATTTGTTGGTTGAGTAATATTAAAGAATTTTGCCACCACAGTGCAAACGCCTTTAAAGTGAATTGGTCTGCGAATACCACACAATGTATCAGATAAATCCGCAATGTTTACAAATGCCTTTTTATCTTGGTACATTTCCTCCGGATTTGGAGAAAAAATAAGATCGACACCATGTGATTCACATAACTTTTTATCGCTATTAATATCACGCGGGTAAGTACTTAAGTCTTCATTTTCTCCAAATTGAATAGGATTTACAAATATAGAGACAATGACCTTATCGTTATTTTTTCTAGCTTGATCTATTAATGCAGCATGTCCTTCATGTAAGAATCCCATGGTTGGTACAAAACCAATTGTGTAACCTTCTTTTCTCCAGCTATTTACTGTATTCCGTACATTTTCGATAGTTGTTATAAATTCCATTATATTCCTCCGTTATATTGTAAATACGAAGATAGTCCTATACAGTCTACTGTAATTCGATCAATGACAATTATTTTTGATCAACTAATAAACCATGTTTCTCATAGTTTTTTATATGACTTATCTTATTATTGTTATCTACAAATACAACGAGAGGATTATGGCTCTCAACTTCGCTTTCATCAAGCTGTGCATAACACATGATAATTATCTTATCATGTACTTGTACATGTCGTGCAGCAGCACCATTTAAACATATAACACCACTACCTGCTTCTCCGGCAATAGTATATGTACTAAAACGTGCTCCATTATTAATATTTACAATTTGAACTTGTTCATATTCTCGTATTCCGGATGCATTCAATAAATCTGTATCAATTGTAATGCTCCCTACATAATCAAGCTCTGCTTGTGTCACAGTAGCCCTGTGAATTTTACCTTTTAACATTGTTAGTATCATGCTAAACTCCTTGTGTTTTAAATGTACCCGCCATATTGGTCGGTTCGAACTTTCACAATTTGTCTGTTTATCATGAATTAACAGTAGACTAGAGTATAGTTAAAAATACTATCTCCAGAGAAATTATACCATAATTGTAAATTTTTACATTAAAATACAATTAATATAATACAAATAATGTGACTCTAATCAAAAATAACAGTGATTGTAGTATAAAATAAAAACCAGTAGCTACAATGTAGTTACTGGTTTTTATTTTATACTAATATTTTATTTTAGATATTCTGCTAATGCTTTATCAATATATGCTGCTTCATCAGCCGTTGGTTCACACATTGGTAAATTAAATTTTCCCACAGGTAAGCCAATTTTACGGGCTGCATATTTAACAGGAATCGGATTTGTGGTGATGAACATCGCTTTTATAATTTCTGATAAAGCTTGATGAATACGAATCGCTTCGTAGTTATGGCCAGATTCATAAGCTTGAATCATAGCATTCATATCTTTGCCTGCTACATGAGATACTACAGATACAACTCCACATCCTCCAACAGATAACATCGGTAATGTAAGACCATCGTCCCCACTATATACCATGAAATCATCTCCAGGCATTAAACGCTTAATTTCAGAAGCAATCATTAAATTACCACTTGCCTCTTTGATAGCACAAATATGTGGATATTCGTTATGTAGTTGAACTAAGGTAGTTGGGAAAATACCTGTCCCTACACGACTTGGTACATTATACACCATAATTGGCAATGTAGTAGCTTCTGCAATAGTTTTAAAATGCAAATATTGGCCTTGTTGGTTCGGTTTATTGTAATAAGGTACTACAACTAGCAAACCATCGATACCATCGATTTTAGAGACTTCCTTTACAAATTCTGCAGAAGCCATTGTATCGTTACTACCTACGTTAGCAATAATCGAACCTTTATGTCCACATTCTTTTGCAATCGCATTAAATAGAGCTAATTTTTCGTCTCTAGACATAGTTGGGTTTTCACCCGTTGTGCCACAAACCACAAGACCATCAGAGCCATTATCTAACAGATGATTGGCGATAGCAACACAATTTTCAATATTTACGGATCCATCACTATTAAAGGATGTCACCATAGCTGTTAACACTCGACCAAAGGTTTTCATATATGTCCTCCCCTTGATAGATTAAAATGCTTGTTTTTCCACCAAGTACTCAGCAATTTGCAACGCGTTAAGAGCTGCACCTTTACGAATTTGATCCCCTACAATCCAGAAGTTCATAGCTTTGTCATTATATAAGTCTTTACGAATACGACCAATTTCACAGTTGTTTTGATTAGATGTATACAATGGCATAGGGTAAATTTGTTCAGCAGGATTATCTTTAACTTGTAACCCAGGGAATTTTTCACATGCCACCTTGAAAGCCTCTACAGATACAGGTTCTGCTGTTTCTACCAAGACAGATTCAGAATGGGAGCGATATACAGGAACACGAACTGTAGTTGGGACTACTTGAATAGTTTCGTCATGAAGAATTTTTTGCGTTTCGTAAACCATCTTCATTTCTTCTTTAGTATAATCATTTTCTAAGAACACATCAATTTGTGGCAATAAGTTGAATGCTACAGGATAGTGTTTAGGAGCAGAGCCGGTTGGCAACAGATTGGCTGTCATTTCTTCGCCTGCAGTATATTGTTTTACTTGATTTTCAAGTTCTTCAATACCTTCTTTACCTGCCCCAGATACAGCTTGGTATGTACTTACAACTACACGTTTAATTGGAGAGAGATCATGAAGAGGTTTTAATCCTAAACTCATGATAATTGTAGAGCAGTTAGGATTTGCAATGATACCTTTATGTTTCAAGATATCTTCTGGGTTAACTTCTGGTACTACGAGTGGAACTTCAGGATCCATACGGAATGCACTAGAGTTATCGATTACAATAGCACCGCGTTTAGCGGCTTCTGGCGCTAATGTTTTAGATATAGAGCCACCTGCAAATAGCGCAATATCAATATTATCAAAAGATTCAGGTTTTGCTTCTTCTACAATATATGTTTTACCATTCACAGTAAGTTCTGTACCTGCAGAACGAGCGGAAGCTAATAGTTTTAAGTTTTCATAAGGAAAGTTACGTTCTTCAATAAGTGTAATAAATTCAGCACCTACTGCACCAGTAGCACCTAGAATTGCAATATTAGGTTTTTTCATTGATACATCTCCTTGCACAAATATTATAAATAATGTTCTAAACCGTATGTTAAGCCAGTTTTAGAACTAATTTTTTTACATGCTAATACTACGCCTGGCATAAAAGATAAACGGCTTAAGCTATCATGACGTATGGTTAATGTTTCATCATAACCACCAAATAAAACTTCTTGATGAGCCACATAACCTGGAAGGCGTACACTATGAATTGTTACATCGTCAACCTTAGCACCACGAGCACCTGGTAAGCTTTCACGAGTTAAATCCTCATCAGCAGTTACCTTAGCAGCTTGTTTAGCATCGTTAATCAATTTAGCTGTTAAAATAGCTGTGCCAGAAGGCGCATCGTATTTGTGATTATGATGTAATTCTATAATTTCTACATTAGGGAAATATGGAGCGAGCTCTGCAGACACTTTCATCATCATTACCGCCCCAAGAGAAAAGTTTGGCGCCACTAAGCAATTTGCTTGATTGGAACGACCTATTGTATCAAGTTCATCACGTTGTTCTGCGGTCAATCCTGTAGTACCGATGACTACATGAATACCAGCGGATAACATTTTCTTCGCGTTTTCATAAATAACTGCAGGATTAGTGAAATCTACAATCACATCAGGTTTATTTATATCTAATACCTCATCAATTACCTCATCAATGGAGGCATTCATCTTGATACCTAATTGTTCGATTCCTGCTACAGAGCCTACATCTTCCCCTGCCTTAGTCGGATCAATACCACCAACTAATGTTAAATCAGGATCGTTATGTACTGCTTTGACCACTTCACGACCCATTTTGCCGCCAGCGCCATTTACCATTACTCGAATCATATATACCTCCAAAAAAGCCAGTGGATGCATCCACTGGCCTTATAGATTATATAGCTATATATACTCTTATGAAAAGCTCAATGATAGCACTCCACCAATACAAGATTGATGACAGTTGTCTATCTATTAAATAGACAACCAGAACGATGAGTCGCAATCATCGAACTTCGGCAAGCATCCCTTTTATCATGGATCAATGCATGCCTACTCCTCATGATTACTCTTAATACTCGCACCTCTATCAATATATTCATTTAATACTATTAGTATAAGTAATTATGCGATTTTAGTCAATTAAAATGGTCAATAAGTTCTTTCGCCGCCGCAAGTGCTGTAGCAGACATTCCCTTACCAGACATCATAGACGCGATTTGAGTTACTCGTTCGTCCTCATTTAAGACTACTAATGTAGAGATTGTACGATCATCTTGCTCGATTTTAGATAGATGATAGTGTTGTTTCGCAATACTTGCAGTTTGAGGCAAATGAGTAATACAAAATACTTGATTTGTTCTAGATAAATTAAGTATTTTTTCTGCCACCTTAAGTGCTATATCACCACTGATACCAACGTCAATTTCGTCAAATACCATCGTTTTAAAAGCGTCACTACGGAATACTGATTTAAAGGCTAATGCAATGCGAGCTAACTCACCGCCAGATGCTACTTTATGTAGAGGTAATAACTGTTCCCCTTTATTCGCAGAGAATAGCATTTCAATAGACTTTGCACCTAATGAGGATAACTCAGTCCCCTCTTCAATATGAAATTGAATATCCCCTTTGGGCATCCCTAGATCCACTAATTCTTGATGTAAGGCCGTAGCAATATCTTTTGCATTTTTTTGACGTACCTCGTGTAAAACTGTTAACGCTTCTTCTGCTACCTTTTTTGCTTCTTCAAGACGAGTTTCTAATTCATCTTGAGCAAATACAAGGTCTTCTAGTTCTTCTAAACGAGATTGCGCCTTTTCTTCGTATGCTAGAATATCTTCTACGGTTTCACCATAATTTTTCTTTAAGCTATAAATTGTGGTATCTCTGTCTTGGCAATATTTATAACGCTCTTCATCGTAGCTGATAGTATCCCTGTAACGATCTAAAGATTGTGCAGCTTCTTCTAGTTGGAAATAAGCAGAGTCCACCATTTCTGAGACTTCTTTTAACTCGCTGTCATATTTTACTAGATCATTAACCTCTACCTTAATCGAGTTAATCGTATCAAGTAATGGTTGACGTCCATTATAAAAGGCATCATAACAAGAACCTAAAACCTTATCGATATGTTCAAAACTGTCAAGACGCTTAAGTTCTTCTGCAATAGTTACATCTTCACCAACACTCAGACCAGCATCTTCAATTTCATCGATTTGGTATCTAAGCATATCAAGCTCCCGGGCTCGCTCAGACATATTTTCTTGTAAATGATCTACATCTTGTTTTGCTTGCTTATAAATTTTATACGCATCAGTATAAGCTTTATAGGCTTCCTTTCCTTCTTTATTAAAAGTATCTAAATATTCATGATGTGTATCAGCGTCTAGTAAACGTTGGTTGCTATATTGTCCGTGAATATCTGCTAAGTATTGACCAATCTCCTTTAAAGCTTTTAAAGGTATTGGTTGATCATTAGCCAATATACTAGATTTGCCATTACGGTTAAAGGATCTTGATAGAATTAACTGGCCTTCTTCTATCATGATATTTTTAGACTCTAATAGGTCTTGAATACTTTGGTGATTAGCAATATCAAATATTCCATCAATAACAAAACTATCTTTACCGTGACGAATAAACTCGCTACTTGCGCGTTCTCCTAATAGGATACTAAAGGCATCCATAAGAATGGATTTCCCTGCCCCAGTTTCGCCGGTAAAGATAGTAATGCCATCATTAAATGAAATATTCATTTGCTCAATCAACGCAAAGTTGCGAATGCTCATTTGCGTTAACATATTATTAGTCCTTCATTAAATCTTGAATTTTCGCTAAAATTGCTGGAACTTCAGCTTCGGATTTTGCAATTAACAAAATAGTATCGTCCCCTGCTAATGTACCAATAATTTCAGTCCATTTTGCATGGTCGATAGAAAATGCTACAGATTGAGCAGAACCAGGGATTGTATGTAATACAACTTGGTTTAAACTGTGATCAACTTTAATCAAAGAATCTTGGAATAGTCGGTTAATACGACTACGAGATAAAACTACATTTTCCTCTGGAGATAATGCATAACGATAATGTCCATCGCCTGTAGGAATTTTGATTAACATTAATTCCTTAATATCACGAGAAACTGTAGCTTGTGTAACTTCAATACCTTCTTCTAGTAAAGCCGCAGCTAATTCCTCTTGTGTTTCAATCGCCTTGGACTGCACGATCTCTTTAATTTTGTTATAGCGATAGCGTTTCATTTTGAACTCCCTTTTTTAAACCTTGCACATAAAAGAGAATAGTATCTTTCTGATAATATTATACCATATATTCATAATTAATATATGGTATAAATCGCATATATTATACGTCTTATGCATATTATATTAATATTTAAAATATTGTTAATATTCTATATATTGATAACGTACAAATTCATAGCTCATAAGGTTCATCTATTTATAGGGAATTAATAATTTAAAAATAGAAAAATATACATGTATAATTAAAATCCCCTATAAAGGGGGGGTTACTAACTGAGTATGAGTTTTATTCATAATGAATAAAGATATATTTCGTTTTATCGTTTTTGCAATATAAATAACTCAGGTGGATTATGTATTTGGTTCATCGGATGCCAATGGCATACATTATATATTTTCTGATCTAAATCTGATAAATACGATTTAAGAGACTGCATTTCTTCAAATCCCTCTGTTGTTCCAGGGTAAGCAACTATTGTAATAACTCCAGACTTGGAAAGTTTGTGTAAACCTTCATTTATGGCATCAATGGTTTGATGCGGTTTTGTTACAACTTGGTGATCTCCTCCAGGTAAATATCCTAGATTAAAAATCATTAAATCAATAACTTCATCCTTTAATTGATGAGCTACTGCCAAATCATGAGAGTCATGAATAAACGTTAAACTCACTTCTGGCGCAATATCATTTGATTGTAAAAGCTCCTTGCTAGTTTTAATAGCTTTCATTTGAATATCAATTCCATATAGATGGCATGCCTTTTGTGCCCGTTTAGAAAGGTATAAAAGATCATGGCCATTACCACATGTAGCATCTACTACCACTTTGGCATTTTCCATACATCTATCCCAGATTAAATGTTGGAATTGAACAGCATTGTTAATGTTAATCACAAAACCACCCCACTTGAGATTTGGTTATAACAATTCATCTCGACGAGATGCTAACTTTTTAAATAGTGTACCAAAGAAACATTGATCCTTGTATCGTACAAATAAACAATATACAGGGTTAGAGCTTATATGTAAGGTTTCTTTATTTGTAAAAGTATAGTCAAATGTACCATCAATACAAATATGTAATTGTGGTTCTCTTTCCGGCATTGTAATTTGAATCGTATCATGTTCCTCTAAAACAAGGCTTACACCTTGAATTAAATGTGGTGCTACTGGGGTGACAATGATAGATCGATTATCTGGTTTCATGATTGGACCACCAGCCGATAGATTATAGCCGGTAGAACCTGTAGCAGAGGAAATAATTAAACCATCCGATGGATACATTTGCGTGTGTTGATTATTTATGGACATATTAATTCGAGCCATTTTAGCAGGCTCAGCACGTGTGATAACAATTTCGTTAATGATAGGAACAAGTTCTTCCTCTTTACCCTCATGACGTTCTATATAAGCATATAAATGTCCACGCTTTTCAATATTATAATCACCATTAGCAATACGTTTAATATGACTTTGCATTTGATGAATTTCAATTTGATTTAAAAAACCTAGTTCGCCAAGATTAATACCACAAACAGGTACATTATATGGATAAATTTGTCTTGCAAGATGGATGATGGTACCATCACCACCAAAACTAAAGGCAATATCGATTTGTTTAAAGATTTCTGGGCGACTTAAAATATGAGTTTCAGGAATCTTAAGTACTCGTGCAGGTGCATCTGATTCGAGATCATCTGGCAAAAATACTTCGATACCTTCATCTTTACAAATATGTGCAGCCATTTTTAGAACTGCCATAATATTGCTTTTCCCCATATTGGGAAAGAATCCGATACGCATAGTAATCTCCTATAATGAATGGGCTTCTGCAACCACTGTATCAATCAAAGTATCATCAATGGTTAAGGCCCCTTCTTCGTACTTTTTAAAATAACCTAAAAACTCTATATTACCTTCCATACCTTTAATTGGTGAGAAAGTTAAGCCATGTGTATACAATCCACAATCATACGCAACGTGTAAAATACGATGTAAAACTTCTTTATGGATTTCACTATCTCGCACTATACCGCCCTTACCAACATTTTCTTTACCAGCCTCAAATTGTGGTTTTATTAAGGCCACAAGTGAGCCCGTATCTTTTAATAAATTAGTAGCTACTGGTAAAACTTTGTCTAAAGAAATAAATGCTACATCAATAGAAATAAAATCAACAAGTTCACCTATTTGTTCAGCAGTAACAGTACGGATATTTTGTTTCTCCATATTAATTACACGTGAATCTTGGCGTAATTTCCAAGCTAATTGATTATATCCTACATCGATGGCAAAAACCTTAGACGCACCGTTTTGTAATGCGCAATCTGAAAAACCACCTGTACTAGCTCCTATATCAATCATCACAGCCCCATGTAAATCGATAGGGTAAGTTTGAATAGCCTTTTCTAATTTAAGTCCTCCACGGCTTACATAAGGTAGGGTATTGCCTTTTACAATAATATTAGCATCCGCAGGAATCTTGGTGCCTGCTTTATCTATGCGCGTAGTATCCATAAATATAAGGCCCGCCATAATAGCTGCTTTTGCTTTTTCTCTACTTTCAAAAAGGCCTCGATTAACGAGGAGTATATCTAATCGTTCTTTATTGTTCATATTACACCATGATAAATACAATAAAACTGAATAAAGGCCACGAGAATACCGAGAATTAAACCACCAAATACTTCGATAGGTGTATGTCCCAACAACTCTTTTAATGCTTCTTTACGTGTAATGACAACAGGTATATTTTTTTTTGTAAAATAATCTACAATTTGATTAAGTATTTGAGCTTGTCGTCCTGCCTCTAATCGTACACCAGACGCATCATACATAACAATAATTGAAAATACTAAGGATAATATAAATAGATCCGTTACACCATTTTTAAGGTAAATCGCTGTTGTTGTAGCAATTACAAATGATGTATGTGAACTTGGAAAACCACCAGATCCAACAAGGCGTTCTGGACGGAATTTACCATGTTTTAAGAGTTGCCATACAAATTTGATAGCTTGAGCCGTAAACCAGCCCCAAAATGCAGCTTGTGCGATATAATTATGTGCTATTTGTGGTAATATATCAATCATTGTTTATACCTTCTACAGGTAATACCCATTAATTCGTACGTTCTAAAAGATAATCTATTAATGCTGATAGTATAGTTGTATCATAAGAAACCAAATTTAACGCATCATGAGCTTGGCTACCTACTAAGTAGGATTGATGTTTTGCTTGCTCTAAACCTAGTAAAGATACATAGGTAGATTTATGTTGGCGAATATCACTACCGGGTGTTTTCCCTAATTCTTCAATAGTACCGGTTACATCTAAAATATCATCAGTAATTTGGAATAATAATCCCAGGCAATTAGAATATTCCATAAGGGCTGTTCGCGTAGTATTATTAGCACTTCCAAGAATAAGACCTAATTCTACAGAAGCGTTAAATAGTGCACCTGTTTTACCAGTATGTAAAACCTTTAATTCTTCTAAAGGAATATGTTTATCTTCACTGAGCAAATCAAAGGCTTGTCCCCCAACCATACCTTCTGGACCAGCAGCAGTAGCAACACATTTTATAGCATCTAGTTTTTGCTGTGCACTAGCAACTGTATTTGAAGTCATCAATTGAAAGGCATATGTTAATAACCCATCACCGGCTAAAATAGCAAGTCCCTCACCGTATACTTTGTGATTGGTCAAATTACCTCTGCGATAATCATCATTATCCATAGCTGGTAAATCATCATGAACTAATGAATACGTATGGATACACTCCATAGCACATAGAAATTCCTTATAATCAGCTGGCTCTTTATGAAGCATTTCCAACACAGCCTTAGTTAAAATAGGTCGTATTCGTTTGCCACCTTGCATTAAACTATAATTCATAGATTCATAAAGTTGTTCAAATTCTTGATTTGGGCTATTAAGTACTTCGCCTAACCATTGTTCAATATTTTGTTTGCTAGATGCTAAATAATCTTTGAACATAGAATCTCCTTATTCGCTGATGCGGACTTCTTCGATAATTTGTTGTACTTCATCTTCAACAGAGTCAAGCATTTCAGCACATTCTTTTACCAAAGTTAAGCCCTTTTTATATTGTGATAAAAGCTCAGAAATGGTCATATCCCCATCATCTAATTGCTTAACAATATCTTCTAAGGCCTTATATTTTTTCTCATAACTTTTTAGTGATGCGGCCATCCTTGTGCGCCTCCTTTACCGTAGCAGTAATATAACCATCAGCTAGTGTAACTCGTATATCGTCATTTGGTTGTAATTGGGCAACCGAAGTAATAGGTTTGTTATCATGCTCAACCTTTGCAAAACCTTTAATCATCATTTGTAATGGATTTAGTGACTCTAACTGTTGTGCCAATAATGCTAAGCTATGTCTCTCTGCATTACATCGTTCTTTAGTTGCATTAGTTAGAGTTTGAGAAAGCTCTTGTAAGTGTGATTTTTGCTTATGTAAAAATTGCAGAGCTGGAATGCCAAGTTTTCGATTAAAGAGCAATGTTAAATCTGTACGTTTTTGTTGTAGTGTATAGCGTATATATTCGTGTAAATACTCTTCTTTTTCTGTCAACTGATCTTGTAATATAGTAATTGGAAGTACTGCCATTTCTGCAGCATGGCTAGGCGTAGCACCACGTACATCAGCTACATAATCACATAAGGTGTAATCTGTTTCATGACCTACCGCCGAAATAATCGGTGTATGAGCATTATAAATTGCCTCTACAACAGCTCTATCATTGAAACACCACAAGTCCTCCATAGATCCACCACCACGACCAACGATGATGACATCAATATCTGGATCAGCATCTGCCGTAGCAATTCCTTTTGCTATAATTGGGCCTGCGGTACTACCTTGTACAGGAACGGAAAACAATTTAAATTGAACTAGTGGATTGCGTTGTTTACTAACATGTAGAATATCATGTAATACAGCACCAGATTGGGATGTAACAATACCAATGCAACTCGCCATATAGGGTAAACCTACTTTATGGCTATCATCAAAGTACCCCAAAGCAGTTAACTCTCGTTTTAGAGCGTCAAATTCGAGCTGTAACGGACTTTTAGCACCTATTTGCATATCTGATGCAATGAGATTTAAACGGCCCATTTTATTGTAAAAGTTAACAGATGCTTTTACAGTTACTAATAAACCATTTTGAATGGCATTAGCTAGTCCCTTTTGCATGACGGTACTAGACCACATTGTCACATCAATAGCAGATTCCTCATCTTTTAAAGAAAAATACATATGACCACTGCTATGACGTTTTGCATTAATAATGGTACCACTTACATATACATTCTTTAATAGATATTCACGATCTAAGGTACGTTTTATGAGATTGTTTAATTGTGTAATGGTTAATACATTCACGATTATCCTCTAGATTCTTGTAAATAAGCAGCACCAAAAGCATTACCTGTGGCATTATCAACAGAGAATTGTGGTTGCGCCACATGTAATTGGAGATGATTTCGTTTACAATAGGTTTCCATCCGCTTACGAAGTAAACTATTACTCATCACACCACCTACAGCAATGAGTGCACGTACAGGTTTCTCTTTAGTATGATAAGTAATCATTTTTTCTAGAGCATTTCCAATGGAAGTAAAAACAGCTCTAGCTAACTTAGATTTATCTATATCACTCATAGCGTTATTTATACGCCGCATAGCAGCACTACAAGGACCGGCAAAGCTAATCCATCCGTCTTTTACAGATGATGGCAATGGTTCATATTCTGTAGTTTGTAATGCTAATGCCTCTAAATGTTTACCTGCAGGAAATGGTAAGCCCAACGCGACACCTATGCGATCAACATATTGTCCCCCTTGTAAATCTCTAGAACCACCAACGATATGAGATTCAAAAATACCGTTTCCTTGATAATGGCAATATAATAGTTCTGTCGTGCCACCTGATAGATGTAATGCCAAAAATGGGTCATTAGGAATATTTTTTAAATCCCTCAAAGCAGCTAATATATGATTCTCTTGATGTGCAAAAATATGTAAAGGCACATTCATAAGATGACTCAAGGTTTGCCCCTGTCCTAACCCGACCATAAAGGCAGGCATATAAGAGCGTTCTTCACGGCGCGGAAAGCCACTAACACCTATGCCGCTAATTGGTACCTGAGGCAACTCTGACATTAACTTAGGCAACGCCTTTGTATGCTGAAAGACCATATTTGATTGTTGTAGTCCTCGCTCACCCAGTTTTACCTCTAAGATTTTACGTGCTTCCCCTACTATGTGAAAGTCGCTATCTACAATGGCACAACTTGTGGTGTAACAACTCGTATCAATGCCTAAGTAATATCGTTTCATTATTTACTCTTATTATATGCATCTAAGATTGCATTAATTAATTTATAAGATGCATCAGAGCCAAACTCTTTAGCTAATTGAATGGCTTCATTAATAGCAATAGATGGCTCTAAAGGTTCCACTTTATTGTTCATTTCCCAAACTGCAATACGTAAGATAGAACGATCCACCTTATCTAAATTTGCTACTTTACGAGATTTACAGAATGGCTGTAATGTAGCATCAATTGCTTCAACATTTGATAGTACACCCTCTATAATACTATTTGCATATGCCTTATCCATTGCTTTATGAATGTTTCCTTCGGGAAATTGAACATCATTTTGATCAGTATGAAATTCATTGGCATATAACATTTGGAATGCGTATTGACGAGCCTCTCGCCGATTTCGCTTAGTTACCATGTAAAACTTGCTCCTTTTCTTTTACAATACCTTCAATATGCACATCAACCTTAATATGATCAAGATCTAGCATATTTTTTAAGGTTTGTTTGATTTCTAATTGCAATTGTTTCGATAATTCAATGAGATTATATCCATACAATGCTTTAATATAAATATTAATTTCAATAAAACCTTTACGATGCTTTACATTGATACCAGGTAAGCTACGCTGACCAAAAGCATGGGTAATACCCTCTACCAACTCATCGTAAAAGCGTGGGCTTAAAGAATGAATACCAGGAATGGTTCCTAAAGTTTTTGTTGCTACATCAATGATGACAGAATCTGCAATATCAATGGTATCCGTGTCTAAACCATAATTTAATTGATTATCTGAACTCATAGAGATACCTCCTATGGCTGTTGAGGTGTTACTAAATCATCAAAAATAATGTCTTGTACAACTACATCAATAGTTTGAACCTCAATTTCTGTATAAGAGACTAAAGCAGTTTTAATGCGCTCTTGTAGACGTAAAACAACATCAGGAATACGATATCCATACTGAATGCACACATATAGTGTAACTGATATTGCTCCTTCATCGTTAAAGGATATCTTAACACCTTCATGATCGGATTTACGTCTAAAAAAAGTGTTAACGCCATCATTAAAGGTGGAACTCATATGATGAATTCCCTTTGTGTCAAGCGCTGTCATTGTTACAATTGTAGCATATACATCATCATTAATCTTAATCTTACCCGACTCTAGTTCAGTATTTTTCTTGGTCATACTGGCCTCTTTCAAAAAAAGCACCTGTCCCTATATATAATTACATAGACGACAAGTGCTTACAGTGCAAATGTTACGATATATGGGGAATAAGATTCCTTGAAAAGATCTTGCCCCAATACATATCAATGAGTATTAGGCACGTTCGATGTATTGTCCTGTACGAGTATCAATACGAAGTACATCATCTACTTCAATGAAGAGAGGTACTTTTACAGTGTAGCCTGTTTCTAATACGGCTGGTTTATTACCACCAGTTGCAGTATCGCCACGGATACCAGGATCTGTTTCAACTACGCGAAGTTCAACAGCTACAGGTAAATCAATACCGATTACGATACCTTGGAAGAACATGATGGATACTTCCATATTTTCAAGAAGGAAGTTTTTAGCATCACCTAATTGTTCAAGGGTAAGTTCAACTTGATCATAAGTTTCGTTATCCATGAATGTATAAGAGCCATCAGATTCATATAAGTATTGCATACGACGACGATCAACATGTGCTTTAGGCACTTTTTCACCTGCATTAAATGTACGCTCAACTACAGAACCAGTTTGCAAGTTTTTCATTTTAGTACGTACGAATGCAGCACCTTTACCTGGTTTAACGTGTTGGAAATCAACTACTTGCCATACATTACCGTCAATTTCAACGGTTACACCTGGACGAAAATCATTACTGGAAATCATCTAACTCTTCTCCTTCTAAATACCTATTTCAATTAACTCTTTTGGACTATGTGTCAACACCTCATAGCCGTCAGATTTGACGATGACACTATCCTCTATTCTCAATCCGATAGTACCTGTTATATAAATGCCAGGTTCTACCGTAATGATCATATTTTCTGTAAATACCGTATCGGATTTAGTATTGGCTACTGGTTCTTCGTGAATCTCAAGACCTACGCCATGTCCAGTACCATGATTAAATTCCTTGGTATATCCATGTTCTTTAATATAATCACGACAAACTGCATCAAGTTCTTTACCAGTAATACCAGCCCGAACTG
Source organism: Veillonella parvula (assembly GCF_018378075.1). Taxonomy (GTDB): domain Bacteria; phylum Bacillota; class Negativicutes; order Veillonellales; family Veillonellaceae; genus Veillonella; species Veillonella parvula_K. The sequence continues at coordinate 328,768 of NZ_JAGZYE010000001.1, read as the reverse complement.
CAGCTACGCCACGTTTTTGTGCTTCTAAAACTATACCATACAGCTTCTTTTGTAATTCAGAGGCAGGCCCCATTACAATAGTTCTAGTCATATCAGAATGATAACCCTTATATACTGCACCAAAGTCAAAGGTAACAAAATCACCTGCTTCAATGACCTTATCACTGGCTACACCATGAGGCATACTAGAACGATTACCAGAAGCAACAATGGTTGCAAAGGAAGGTTCCTCTGATCCACGTTTTAACATTTCTGATTCTAATATAATGCGCGCTTCGTTTTCTGTCATCTCTACCTTTAGTTGTGGTAGCAAGGCAGCAAAAGCATCATCACCAATTTTAGCGGCTTTACGCAATAAGTCTAATTCGTCTTCACGCTTAACCGCACGTAGTTTTGCAAAATTGATAGATGTAAAATTAAAGCGTTCATCTAATGTATCACATAAAGTTTCATACGTATCCACAGGCATTTGTTTGCCTTCTATACCGAATAAACCTTCGTGAATATGATGTTCATTGAATATATCTACAAGAGTATCCATAACAGTTGTTTCATATTGAATAACTGTGTACCCTTCACATTGTTTTGTTGCTTGTTCAGTATATCTGAAATCAGTAATCATAAAGGCTTTATCTTGAGTAATGATAGCAAAGCCTATAGTACCAGTAAAGCCTGCAAAATAATGTAGATTTATAGGGCTTATTAAAATGACGCCTGTTAATTCTTGCTCTTTAATATACTGTTGTAGCAGATTTAATCCATTCATAATCTTGCTCCTAGTCTATAAAGTACAATTAATCTTACCATAAAATACCTATATTGAATAGAATTTTATGCTATTTTTTAAAGCCCTCTATCTGTTCAACGGTCAATTCCATTGCAGAACCAACCTCTTCAATGCCACTTAAATCAATATGACCAATCGTAAGACGTTTCAAATATGTTACAGTACCACCTGCAGCACCAATCATGCGCTTAACTTGATGATACTTACCTTCTTCAATTGTTACATGTACTGAATGTAACGATACAAATTCAATTTCTGCCGGTTTACATTGCGTACCATCTCCAAGAAGAATTCCCTCTTTAATACGTTGTATACCTTCATCAGATAGCGTTCCTTCAAATTCTACGTAATAAACCTTAGGCACATGTTTATTACCATTGATGATAGAATGTCCCCACACACCATCATTAGTTAATAGTAAAAGTCCTTCTGTATCCTTATCTAATCTGCCTACTGGAACTACTCCCATTTTTATGAATTCTGGAGGGAGTAAATCCATAACAACAGGGTGACTAGAATCTTCTACGGCGGTAACATAGCCCTTTGGCTTATGAAATTTTACATAATATAGTTGAGTAGTACTAACAATCTTACCATCAACAGCAACTATATCAACATCAATATCAATATGAGTATCTTTTTTCGTTGTTATACTACCATTGATGGTAACCCTTCTATCTTTTATGATTTGATGGACTTCTTTTCGACTACCATAAGCTTTATTGGCTAATAATTTATCTAGTCGCATTATGCATGACCTTGTAATACATCTACGTGTGCTGTATCATTGAGCAAGTTTAAAATATTATGATCAAATTCTCCCATGCCATTATAGAATATACGATTTATTGCTGTATTACCTTGACTAAAATTCCAACAATGACTAATGGAAATATCTAATAATTTACACAATAATGTTCGTATAGTTCCACCATGACAAGCAATGAGAAGTGTTTCCTCCTCATTATTAACATTGATGAATTCCTCTAGACCTGCCCATGCACGGTCTTGTAAATTCTTAAAGCTTTCACCATTAGGAACCTTAACTAGATGTGGTCGCAAATACATTTCATCTATCAAACCAGGCCAACGATCTTCGATATCTGAAAATAACATAGCTTCCCAATCACCAAAATTAAGTTCTCGTAAGCGTTTATCTACCGTAATAGGAGTAGTACGTTCACCGCGAATGACTTCAGCTGTAACTAAAGCACGACTCAAATCACTAGATAATATGCGATCAAATTTAACATCTTTAAGAGCCTGACCACATGCCTTTGCTTGATTTAAACCATTTTCATTAAGTGGAACATCTGTGATGCCTTGGTATTTTCCCATTTTGTTCCAATCAGTTTCACCATGGCGCACAATATACAATGTCTTCATAGTCTTCCTATACTTTCAAAATATCTGTTAATTTTTCTACTAACCTAACATTAGTATCATGATCTTTTATTGCAACGCGAACCCATTGATTATTTAATCCCATATAAGAATCACAGTTGCGAACAATCATATTATATTTTTTAAGCGCTTCATTAATCGACTCTGCTGTTATTCCTTCTTGTTCAATGTGGAACAACATAAAATTAGCTGAAGGCGGATATATAGTAATACCATCTATAGTATCTAATGAGTTATACATAAAAAGTTGCTCTTCATGTAATACTTGTTTTGTTCGTTTCACATACTCTACATCATTCAAAGCCGCCTCTGTATAGGATTGAGCTAATGTGTTAACAGACCAAGTTGGAATAAAACTATTTAGTTGCTCAATGATAAGAGGATTGCTGAAAGCAGCACCAATTCGTAGCCCTGGCACGGCATAGAATTTTGTAAAAGAATGAACCACGATAATATTATCAAACTCGTTAACTAGGGAGCGCATGGAGTATTCATTATCTTGTAATGTGTCGTTACCAACAAAATCGATAAAGGACTCATCTATAACAAGTAAACTATTAGCATCTTTCAGCATGCTTGCAATAGTACGAATATGATTCTTATCAAGTAACGTACCATCTGGATTATTGGGATTACCTAGAAATACAATAATACGACCATCTTGCCCCTTTAACTCAGCTGCAAAAGTTTCTAATGCTAAATAAGGAACCTCAAAATAAGGTTTTCCATGTTCATCTTCCCGTGGTCTATAATAAATATCGCGTACTGGAATTCTACTTGCTTCTAAAGCTGCTTTATATTCAGAAAAACCTGGTGCGGGAACAAAAGCGCCCGTATAGCCAGGTAACCGACAAATTGCATATAATAGCTCTGCCGCTCCATTGCCAACTACAATTTGATTTTTATTCATACCATAGATATCAGCAATGGCATTTAATATATCATCATTTGTAGCATCCGGATAATGTGATATATATCGCAATTGAGATTCTAATGCAGATAAGCCTCGTTGGCTAGGGCCTAGTGGATTGATATTAGCACTAAAGTCAATAACCTCATATGGTTCAATTCGTTGTTCATGGGCAAACTGAAAGATATTGCCCCCATGTATTTTAGACATACTATTCTCTTTCTATGAAATACTTTATCGTTTGATATAAGTTAATCCTTCATTCGTAGTTTCAACCGTATCTACATAGGTTAATTGTGGCAACTTACGCAAAATCTCATTCTTACAATCATTAATACGACCATAATCAACGGGGAATAATAGTCCCATAATGGTTCCGCTATGAGCGATGATTGTTCCTACACTATTATAAGAATTACCTACATCGTGAAAGTCATATAAATTAGGTTTATATAAAATACGCTGATTGCCAAAGGCACTCAATGTAGCAGCTTGGCCAATAAGCTTTATATCATGCGTTGTAAGCCCCTGTTTAAACAAATCAAAGGATTCTTGTATAATAGATTCTTTTTCTAAAATTTTATTTTGTAAATCTGCTTGTTTATTAAAGCTAACTGTATCAATGCTACCGCCTTCGTCAAAAACGAGGATTTTTAAAGGTGGGCACATACCTAATGGCTTAGAGATAGTCCCTTTAATATAATCAAACTGAGTTACACCTTGATAAAAAGAGGCATCTGTAGGCTCTACAGATAGACAAATTTGCTCAAGTTCTTTTAATGATAAATCATAGTCCATGGCCAAAGCTGTAGCCATAGCTGTTACAGAAATATCTGCCGAACTTGAAGCCATGCCTTTTCCTTGTAGAATATCGGATCTTACATACACAGGCGGGCAAATTTGATTTTTCTTTTTTTCTTGGACCAACTCTTGTACTAATTTACGAGCTTGTGCAGACTTTGGTTGAAGTGCACAAAATTCTTTAGAAAAAGGTTGTATTACATTACTCAATGCATAGGAGTATCGATTAATTGGACATGTCACTAAAAATGACTGACCATCAATAGAACCTTGTAGAAATTCCCCACATGTACCTGGGGCTCTTACATAATAGGTCACATTAAACTCCTTTCACATCAAATAAAGTATACGTTCTAAAAATATTAAAACTTTGAAAATCAAAAATTTAGAGTTAGAACATAGTTGGATTATTAACTACCGTAGCTGATAGTATAGATACAATTATGCTATATACCAATATCAATAATACTTCAGTTACTTCCACAACAAATCCATATGTATCACCAGTAGTGCCACCTAACGCTTTTACAATATAGCGGTTTAATAATCGGTTAATAATATACGTAATAAGCATGCTAACAATATTGATTTGGAAAATACCTATAGTAGCATATACTAACACACCTAATCCTACCAAATATCCTACATCAGGTGCTGATAAAATTGCATAAGCACCATATAAAAGTGTATATAATACTAAACCGATTAATAGTAATAGAATAGGCATAAAGAACGTAGATATGGTGTTATAAGTAATAACATGTTTAGGTGCTAAATTAGCAAATGCTGCCCCCATCCCCTGTTCTCTAGCATATGGATAGGATCGAATACTAAAAACCATAGACCAACGGCTCATTAAAGGCATCATAATGAGTGCCATAGGTATAAATTCAGCCGATGGAATCGAAGCTAATAATTGCCATTTCAAAAGTGTAACAAATACAAAAGCAACAACTCCAAAGGCGCCTATACGACTATCTTTCATGATTTCTAGTTTACGTTCTCTTTCACGGCCGGAAAACAAACCATCGCTTGTATCCATCAAACCATCAGCATGAAGGCCACCAGTTATTAAAAACTCAGCCACAACGATAATTAACATCAATGGCATAATCGGAATAAATGGCGATAATACGCCATATAATATAGCTAATATGAGACCAATAATAAGGCCCACATAAGGAAAGGCTACAACAGATTTACCAAAGTCCTCTACAGACCATTCAGTTTGATTTACAATTTTTAAACGCGTTAAAAATTGTAGTGCTATAAAAAAAGGTGTCATTATACATTCATCCCATAGGTAATGACTGTACTAATGATAACCATTAGTATAGTCGTAACATACATCATATAAATTGTTCGAGTAATATGGTTACGGTTTAGCTTTTCAATAGGATCCCCCATATATTCACGGAAGATCATTTTTTTGAAATACTGATTGTAACCACCTAGACGGATATGTAAGGCCCCTGCCACAGGTGCTTCTGCATACCCCCCATTAGGACTAGGATGTTTTTTTGCATCACGTAAACCGATTTCTATTGCCTTTTTAGCATCAAAGCGTAAAAAGAATGCAGAAATTACAAATAATACAAAGGTAATTCGGGCAGGAATCCAATTTAATATGTCATCAAAGCGTGCAGCTACGCGACCAAAGTACAAGTACTTTTGATTCTTATAGCCTAACATAGAATCCATAGTATTAGCAGTTCTATAAAGAATAGCCCCCATAGGGCCACCGATAATAAAAAAGAAAAAAGGTGCAATAATACCATCTACCGTATTTTCCGCAATCGTTTCTACTGTAGCCCGAGTGATTTCGCTTTCATCTAAGTCTTCCGTATCTCGTCCCACAATCCATGATAAACGTTTGCGAGCATCTACAATATTACCTTGTTTTATTAACTGACTAATGGTAAAACCTGCGCCAGCCAATGAACGTGGAGAAATGGCAATGTAGAGGATCACTACTTCGAAAGCATAGTATACCCATTCGTCTACTACTCCACCTAGCCATAACAATAAAGATACTATGATATATACCGATATAAGAATTAAACCTACTGCAATACCACCGTACCACAATTTCTTCGTATCATTATCAGTGTCTTTATAAAGAACGGCTTCAAAAAAAGATATTATACGTCCAATAATGGCCACTGGATGATATTTACTATTGGGATCTCCAATAATTAAATCCAATAAAAATGCTAAAACTGGTATGCACACAAAGTTATACTTTGAAAACCAGTGAAAAATTGCTAAATGTTCCATATATCTCCTCTACTATCCCAAGGTAGACATAATATAATCCATATCTAGATGTTCCTCCACAATATCAGCTAAGCGATTATATGCCGCATTTTTATGGTCAAAATAATGGAATACTACATCTAATGGTTGTAATCCCTTGCGTTCACGTAATTGATTGATAATAAAACGTCTAAACTCGTCATTATCAAATACACCGTGAATATATGTACCCATTACTTGATGATTACCATCAATAAAACCATCAATAACATTGACAGCCTCTTCACTGCGACTTGTAATTGTAAAGCAACGAGACACCGAATCTGCTAGTGGCGTAGTATCCCCCATATGAATTTCATAGCCTACTAATTTTTCACCCCTGAAAGTACCATTTAAAAACTGTAAATTAGATACATTGAATTGTACTTGATGGGTAGTTTTTTGAGCCTTCATAGTCGTGGAGGATTCAACAAGGCCAAGTCCTTCAATTTCCTCGATATCACCTTCCATATGATGCGGATCATAAATAGTTTTACCTAACATTTGGTTACCGCCACAAACACCGATAACAGGTGTACCTTGAGCAGCCAATTTTTTGATTTCATCAGCAAAGCCTGTATCACGTAAATATGTTAAGTCAGCCAATGTATTTTTAGAACCAGGTAATATAATTAAATCTGGCGTACCGATAACATCTCCAGGGCCTACAAAACGGACAGATACATCTGGCTCATAATTAAGTGCATCAAAGTCTGTAAAATTAGAGATTTTAGGTGTTTGCATAACTACGACCTGAATATCTTTAGTACCACTATTGCGTTTGTTCTCTAATGCAACAGAATCTTCTTCATCAATATCGAGGTTCTCAATGGCAGGAATAACACCTACCACTTTTTTACCTGTTTTTTCTTCAATAAATGTAAGAGCTGGTTCTAATAGTTTGATATCACCACGGAATTTATTGATAACGATACCTTTAATAAGATCGCGTTCTTCTGGTTCTAATAATTCTAAGGTACCAACAATGGACGCAATAGCACCACCTCGGTCAATATCTGCAATGAGAAAAACTGGAGCTTGAGTCATCTTGGCAATACGCATATTTACAATATCATTTGCTTTTAAGTTAACTTCTGCAGGACTACCGGCACCTTCGATAACCATCATATCAAAATTTGAGTCTAAGAAATCAATAGATTCTTTAACCTTATCTAAAGCGGTTAGTGAATATTTTGTATGATATTCTTTGGCACTATATACGCCAACAGGTTTCCCCATCAATACAACTTGAGACGATTGATTTCCTGTAGGTTTTAATAACACAGGATTCATTTGAACAATTGGATCAATACCAGCGGCTTCGGCTTGAGCGACTTGAGCACGGCCAATTTCATCGCCCCATTTTGTCACATAAGAATTGAGGGCCATATTTTGTGCTTTAAAAGGAACGGTCTTAAAACCTTTTCTATAAAAAATACGGCATAATGCAGTACAAAGAATACTTTTACCTACATTAGAACTCGTTCCTTGAAACATGATTTTCTTAGCCATTTATATGAACCTCCTGTGATTTCAATTCAATGGTAACACCACTAATTGTTAAATAGAGTTTATCTGCAACAGAAGCTACTGCTCGATTCACACGACCAGCAATATCTCTAAAATATCTAGCCAGTTTATTATCCGGCACAATACCTAACCCAATTTCATTGGTCACAAATATAACTGTTTTACCTTCACATGATTGTATCGAGTCTAATAAAGTGTCTAATTCTGAAAGTATTGTCTGTTCTAACCGATTAGCATCTTCTTGACCACGAATGGAGCCATAAGCCATCATGTGATTGGTAGTGAACATGGTTAAACAATCTATAAGAATTACATCTGCTGATTGACTGATATTTTCCCATTCATCAGCTAAATGTAAAGGTACTTCAAAATTATTCCATATTTTTCCTCGTCGCTCTTGATGTTTTTTGATGCGATCCACCATTTCCTCATCAAAAGCTTGGCCCGTAGCTACATAAGCTTTTGGCCCCTTTGTAGCCAATGCTAAACGTTCAGCAAATTCACTTTTTCCACTGCGTGCCCCACCGGAACACAATATAATTTGTGATTTCATAATGCACCTATACAAGAATTTATAATTTCAGTATCATTATAAGTATAACAAAGGAGCGATACTATGGAAATTATGAATATGAAACTAAAAATGATGGCTACGCTATGGGATAATACATATCGTGTTGCCATCGATGACGGACAAGGTAAATATATTGGTACTGCACGAGTAGTAGTGAATGTTCCTCTACCACCAGAAGCTTTACCTGAAAATGCACCGCAAGTTGAAGCACAACTATTAGTATTAGTTGAAGACTTTGATTTCGGCGCTGATAAAATTATAAACTTTGAAACAACATTAGCCAATTTATTAAGAGAAAAATTCCGTTATGAAATTCCTCATATCTTCTTTTACTATCCTAGCCCTCAAGATGTTTTAAACCAAACAATTTCACAATAGGTCTATAACGAGCAAAAAGCTATGTAAAATACATAGCTTTTTTTGTTTATTCAGCTCCAAGTTCTTCCTCTACACGACACAAGATAAAGCAAAGGTCGGATAGACGATTTAAGTATTTTAAATTAGATTCGTGAACACTTTCACCAGCGTCTAATACTCGCCATAAAGCGCGTTCCGCACGTCGAGTAATCGTTCTAGCTACATGTAAATAAGCAGAAGATTGTTTTTCACCGGGAATGACAAAACTAGATAAAGGTTCTAACTTTGCATCAAAGCGATCAATAACTTTTTCTAAATGCTTTACATATTGCTCAGTAATTACCGGAGCAGTATTTAAACTTGCAATATCAGCCATTAATGTCCATAAGTTTCGCTCAATATCGTATAATTCAGCAGCAACACGTGGATTTTCAGCATAAGCGCGAGCCAATCCTAAAAAAGCTTGTAATTCATCGATTGTACCATAAGCTTCTACGCGTAAAGATGATTTCTGTACACGTTCTCCCGTGTATAAACCAGTTGTACCAGCATCACCTGTTTTTGTATAAACACTACTTGCCATATGATTACCTCCTATAGATATACATGGATGTAGAAATAAAAGCTAAATGATCCCAACCTTGAGATTATTTGTATTCAGGGAACCAAAGATGAATTTCACGAGCAGCAGCTTCTGGAGAATCAGAAGCATGTACTACGTTAGCATCCATTGTTAGGGCATAGTCACCACGAATACTACCAGGGGCAGCATCTACAGGATTTGTTGCTCCGTTTAAAGCACGTACGGATACAATTGCGTTCTCACCAGCTAACACAAAAGCAAGAACTGGGCCTGATGTAATAAAATCAACTAATTCACCAAAGAATGGCTTTTCCTTATGTTCTGCATAGTGTTCTTCCGCTAATTCACGAGGTACTTGTAAGAGTTTTAATGCTTTAATAACAAGGCCTTTACGTTCATAACGGCTAAGGATTTCACCACTTAATTGACGTTTAACTGCATCTGGTTTAATTAAAACTAATGTTTCTTGCATGATACCCTCCAGTAGATACTAATTATAATATTACCTTTTCTTTATACTTTGGATTCATAGCTTGTTTCTTTAACTTTTGAATACGTTCTTCCGTGCGAGGATGTGTACTAAAAAGATTGCTCAAGCTTTCACCAATTCCCATCATAGGGTTAATAATAAACATATGGGCTGTAGCATTACTTGCATTAGGCAATGCACCATGTTTAGAGTAGTAGTCAATTTTTGCAAGTGCAGAAGCCAGTGCTAATGGGTTGTGACACATATCTCCGCCTCCCTCATCAGCTAAAAACTCACGAGTACGGGAAATACTCATCTGAATAAGACCAGCTGCGATAGGTGCAATAATGATCGTACCAAGAAGCGCCAAAGGGTTAGTGCCTTCTCGATCATCGGAGCGCCCAAATATGGCAGTGAATTGAAGTATATTGGCTATCATAGAAATAGCACCAGCCATCATAGCTGCAATTGTACTAATCAATGTATCTCGATTCTTAACATGTGTTAATTCATGTGCAAGCACACCTTCTAATTCTTCATCAGTTAATAGACGTTGGATGCCTTCTGTAACAGCAACTGCTGCATGACTAGGATTTCTACCTGTTGCAAATGCATTCGGTACTTCACTGGGAATGATATAAACCTTTGGCATTGGTAAATTACCATTTTTAGTCAATTTCTCTACCATTGCATATAGTTTTGGATTAGACTGTACAGTAACAGGTTGAGCATTGTATTGGGCTAAAACGATTTTATCGCTGTACCAATAAGACATAAAATTCATACCCATGGATATGACAAACATCATAATCATACCGCTTCTGCCGCCAATCATATCACCAATAACCACTAAAATGGCCGTTAGCGTAGCTAACAAAAGTGTTGTTTTTATATTGTTCATAGTTTCCTCCAATTATTGTTATGGACTATGCCTAACACTATAATTATACCATAAACTATATAATTAACGCTCCAGTTGTATCAGCTTCTAAGCAATATATTTTATTTTCAATCTCATTTGCTGTGAATACAGCCCCCATAGCCTTTGCTACCTCTTGTACATGAGCTTTATCAACATATGCAATTAGAGTAGAACCCGATCCACTGATAGTTGCACCGTAAGCTCCAGCAACTTTTGCGGCTTCAAAAACTTCATCACAATGAGGAATCAATGTCTTACGATAAGGTACATGCAAGTTGTCATCTAAGGCAACAGATAAATTACTTAATTGATGCGTAATTAAGCTTGTTACAAATAATGAAGCATGACTTACATTTTGTACAGCTTCTTTGAATGGAATATGATTTGGTAGCACAGAACGAGCATACTCAGTAGATACCATGACTTCTGGTACTACAACAGCAAAATGTAGCTCCGGAGGAATAGAAATGACCGTGTTTAGTACCTTATTTTTTAAACCTGTAGCACAACATAAATTTCCGTAAATAGCTGGCGCTACATTATCTGGATGACCTTCCATACGATTTGCTATAACCAGTAACTCTTCTTTTGAAAGTGGATGCTTTACTAATGCGTTCGCCAGTAAAAGTCCCCCTACTATAGCCGTACTACTACTACCTAGTCCACGAGAGGGAGGAATCAAGGTTTCAGAAGTTATATGACCATATCGAATTGGTTCTTGAGCAGTAGCAAAAACTTGATCCATAGCGAAACCAATTAGATTCTTTTTATGATCTTCAGCGCGTAAAATATCTGCACCAAAACCTTCAAAAGTATATGTATATTCTGTAGCATTTTCATCTGGTGTAAAGCTGAATATATTATAAAGATTTAGTGCTAATCCTAAGCAATCAAAACCTGGGCCACAGTTTGCACTAGTGGCAGGTACTTGTACACGAACAGTATTCATAATTAAGCTTCCATAATACGAATAACACTATTAACAGCCTTAACGGAGCGCAAGCTATTAAAAGAGTCTATAAGATTTAAAATATAAGATCTTGGGCATTTAGATGTAACAATGGCAAGAACTGCAGTTTCTGGATCCATATTTCGTTGAACGATGGATAAAACAGAAATTTTTTGTTCTGCTAATTTTGCAGAGATTTTTGCTAGAACACCTGTTTTATTATCCACTGCTAAACGCAAGTAGTAGCTAGATTGGATTTTACCTGGAGAATAAATATCTTTTTGATCATAATAGAACGGTTTCAAGCGCCCTGTTTCATTATAAGAGACATTCTTTGCCACTTCCATTATGTCAGATACTACAGAACTACCTGTCGGTAAGCTACCTGCACCACGACCATATAGCATGACATCATCGATACCATTGCCCTTAACATAAATTGCATTGTAGGATCCTCGAACAGATGCTAATGGATGTGTCGTAGGAATAAATGCAGGATATACATTTAAAGATAATCCTTGAGCAGTTTCTTTAGCAATACCTAATAATTTAATATTGTAACCAAACTCTTTCCCAAATTTTATATCTTCAGTATCAATACAAGTAATACCTTCTACAGTTACATCTTCAAAGAAAATACGACGGTTAAAGCTAATAGATGCAAGGATTGCCAATTTACGAGCTGCATCAAGGCCTTCTACATCAGCTGTAGGATCTGCCTCTGCATATCCTAAATCTTGTGCTTCTTTTAATACATCTTGGTAGCTTAAACCTTCTTCAGACATTTTAGTCAAAATAAAGTTTGTAGTACCATTCATAATACCAATGATTTCAGTAATACGATTACCGGCTAACGATTCATATAATGTGCGGATTATAGGAATACCACCTAGAACAGATGCTTCAAAACGTAGATCTACCCCATTTTTACTCGCTAAGTCTAATAAGTATGGACCAGCTTCTGCTAATAAGTCTTTATTGGCAGTTACCACATTCTTCTTAGCTTTTAAAGCTCCTTCTACGCAATCCTTAGCAAAGCTTGTACCACCCATCAATTCCACTACCATTTGGATGGAATCGTCTTTTAACACTTCATCAATATCAGTTACATATTTAGCTGTTTCTGGTAATGTAATATGACTATATTTTTCTGGATTTCGTACATAAATTTTTGAAATTTCAACATTGACACCTGTACGATTTTTAATTAATTCAGCATTGTCTTGCAATAAGTTAAAAGTACCTTGTGCAACAGTACCAAAACCTAATAAAGCAATTTTTATAGTGGTCATAATCGTCCTACTCTCTTAATTAGCCTATGCTTGGCCTAAAATTTCTACCTTGATAATACCCTTCATAGAGCGAATATCTAGCAATAAATCTTCTAATGAACCTTGTAAATCCTTGGTTTCAAAAGAAATGCTACTATTCGCAATGCCTTGTAATGGAATATCTTGATTAATCGTTAAAATACTACCGTTACGTTCAGCAATGGCTTTCAAAACGCTTGATAACATACCAGATTCATTTGACATAGAAACATAAATACTAACAATTTTCCCTTGAGCAATTTCAAAAAATGGAAAAACATAATCCTTGTATTTATAATACGCAGATCGACTTAAATCCATTTTTTCAACTGCTTCGTTAATTGTTTTAACCTCACCTAGTTTTAGAATTTCTTTTACTTTTATCGTCTTTTTTATAGCCTCTGGTAAAATATCTTCTTGAACCAGATAAAATTTATCTTTTTTTGGTTTAGACATAGAGCACACTCCCTTATTGTTCTCTTGAAGTTTCTTGGGCAACGAATTGTCGTCCATATAATGTTAATACTGCATACATACCGATGAAGAATGGCATATATTCAGCCACAACACGCCATCCTACAGCGATGATGCCCACTGTTCCATTAGGTACAAAGGCACTAAATAATACTACAAATAGACCTTCTGCAATGCCTGTTCCCCCTGGGGTTGGTGCAAAATACAAAATAAGATTTAATAAAATCATGCGATCTAAAATATCGATAATAGGAATATCTGGTGTGAAAGCATACATTAAAGCGGGTGCAATACAATATAAGCATAATAAACTCAAACCAGATTCAATAAAAACTATTAAAGATTGGACAGGTTGTTTATAAAGTAAACCAAGACCTTGATTTAATGTTTCTAATTTAGAAAGCCAATCTTTAGTGTTATGTGCTTTAAATCGTTGTGCTAGATTATAGACAAATTGACGCATATATTTAGTCTGTAATATATAAGTTCCCACTAAGGCCGCTATAACAGCAAGCACGGCAAAAATCAAAAGCATATCACGAGAGATATATGGAATTTCAATAGCATCTCGTAAGAATACTAATGGCAGCATAATGACCAAAAACATAATGGAAAATACGGTACGTATTAATACAATCGGTGTACCTTTAGATATAGGTACGCCATAACTTCTCAACACCAGTACTTGCGCGACAGCACCCCCGCTAGCTCCAGGTGTCAACATAGCCATAAAATAATTACTAAAAATAACTCGTAGCACTGCTCGTATCGATAACTTGTAACCACCAATTTTTACGAGCCTTTGAAGTCGTAATCCATCAAAATACATACCTGCTACTAAAGCAACTACAGCTAATAATAAGGAAATACTATTAAAAGATGATATGGCTTTCAATGCATCTAAATCAATAGTATAGTAAATGATACCAATTGATACAGCCAACAACAAGAGAAACATAAAGATGCCTCTCTTCATCATTTTACTCATACCAAGTCTCCATAATTAATGAGCTCTATATCATGTTGACTTATATATAATCGCGTATGACTGGAACAGAGTGCTTGCAACTCATCTTCCCAATGATAACCCCAATTATAAAGCTTACTAAGAATACTACTATTACTACCTGGGTGAACCATCAATTCATGGGTACCAGAATGTTTATTTACCGCTTTTAGGATACCCATTAGAGATTTCTGATTTATATGGCCTCCATTTACCATGCCCCAAAAATATTGGGTTGTAGTCATACAATTATTTCGTATGATTGGTCGCGCATTAGCCGCAACCGTTGATAAACCAACTTTACCAAGAAATCGAATTGGGGAATACATATAATTCATAAAACCAGTAGACTCATCGGGTATACGTATAGCATGTATACCAAAGGATTTTGCCTGTTCAATCACAATTGGCAATACCGTTGGTAGAACATGCATATGTTGATGTCCATCAATATGAGTTACCCTTAAGCCGGTATCCATTATTTGAGCTATTTGTCCATGAATCTCTTTACGTAATTCACTATAATTGATTTTGCCAGAGTAAATACGTTTAATAAATTCTACATAGTTCTCTGGAAATACACCTTCTGGTGTGAGAAGTGATGAAACTTCTGATGGATCACATACTGGTTTCACCCCACCTACCAAGGTAATATGAATACCAATGCCCAACTTAGGGTTTTGTTTTGCCATACTTACGGCTTCTGTAAAAGCTTCTCCTCCTGCCATTAAAGAGGTACTGGTAATAATACCCCTACGATGACCATCAATAATACCAGCATTAACTGCACTATGAAGGCCAAAATCGTCTGCATTTACAATTAATTTGGACATAGTTATCTTCCTTTTCATGAAAAAAAGGGAGAACTTTGTTCTCCCACAAAGGATATATGTTATTGTACCAAATACACAACTAAAAAATCAATACAAAAGCCCTCTACTTGTATACTAGTAGAGGACTTTTTATAAGGTCATAAATTTTTATCATATATACTAAGGCATCAATTGTTCTTGTACTTTATACATACATAATGCAGCAGCTACGCTTACATTTAAGGATTCCATATCACCATACATAGGAATCATAATACGATTTGTACATAGATTCATAACCTCTGGTGTTACGCCATTCCCTTCGTTTCCTAATACTAGCATAGTTCGCTTAGCATAACGTACAGTATGATAAGGATTGGAATGTTCTAAAGCAGTTACATAGGTAGTCATATTAGACTCAGTTACCATATCATGTAACAGAGATAAGGTAATATCCTCATATAAAGGTATTTTATGTAAGGCGCTCATAGTACTGCGCACTGTCTTGTCATTAAAAGGGTCCACAGTTCCTTTCATCAAAAATATACCTTTTACACCTGATGCAACTGCTGTACGAATTATGGTACCTAGATTGCCAGGATCTTGAACTCCATCTAATGTAATATATAAGCCATCATCAATGTGAATGCTTTCCATATCGTATTTTGGTTTTGATACAATAGCAACTACACCTTGTCCATTTACGGTATTATCCACCTTATCAAATATTGGATCTTGTGCAATAAATTTAGGTACAAATTGAACAGTATCTAAGTCTAATAAATCTAATACATGTTTATCTTGCGCTTTAGATTCACGTATAACAATTGTTTTCACTGCCCCCATAGCTGCAATATCTCGAATAGATCGAATACCTTCAACAATGTACTCTCCATATTTTTGGCGATTTTTACGCTGCCCTAATGAGATAATTCGCTTAA
The DNA here is from genome assembly GCF_018378075.1 of Veillonella parvula. Classification (GTDB taxonomy): domain Bacteria; phylum Bacillota; class Negativicutes; order Veillonellales; family Veillonellaceae; genus Veillonella; species Veillonella parvula_K. The sequence continues at coordinate 312,644 of NZ_JAGZYE010000001.1, read as the reverse complement.
TAGTCTTATTATCTTTAGATTGGATACATTCCATACTAACTCCCACTGTGTTGATTATTCCAGAGATTATAAAAGGTCCCTTTTAAGTTGATAAGTTCATCAAAAGATCCTATTTCTATTATTTTACCATATTCCATATACACTATTTTATTGGCATCTTTTACTGTTGAAAGGCGATGAGCAATACTTACAATTGTTTTACTACCTCGAATATTTTCAATACTTGCTTGAATTTGCTTCTCCGTATGACTATCAATGTTAGCCGTTGCTTCATCTAACAATAGAATAGGTGTTTTTTTAATCAAGGTACGGCCAAAAGCCAATAATTGTTTTTGCCCATCAGATAATAAGGAGCCTAAATAACCAACCGGTGTGTCATACCCTTCCGGAAGGTGTTCAATCATAGAATCCAAATTAACTTGTTTTGCTGCATTGACCATATCCTCATTAGAAATTGATGTATCAAAAAGTGTTAAATTATCTCTAATGGAACCCTTAAATAGATAAGCTTGCTGAAAAACATATCCCATTAAATGACGAAGCACAGAACTATCATATTGGGCAATATTTATACCGTTAATATAGATAGCCCCTCTTGTTGGTTTATAGATTCCCATCAACAATGATAAAAGTGTTGATTTACCACTACCAGAAGGACCTACAATACCGATGAATTCTCCAGCTTTAATAGTGAATGTAAAGTCCTCTAGCGCATAAACGTCGTTATTTTCATAGGAAAACCATACATGCTCGAATTCAATAGTCTCTATATGTATAAATTCATCAGGAACTTCATTAGCCATCTGACGCTCTTCTTCCTCTAATAAGGGAACTAATCTTTCAGCACCAGCTAATGCGCTTTGTAGGGAGTTATATTTATCTGCAATTTCCTTTAATGGTTGGAAGAATCGGTCCATATATTGTATAAAGGCAAATACTGTACCAGCATCAGCTACGGAGTCTATTAAATTCGTAGTTGTAAAAATAACAATTAACGCAACAAAGAATAGACCATCTACGAGCGGTCTAAAAATAGAAAATGTGGTAACCTCAAAAAGACCTGCTTCTAAGAAACCTTTATTAACAGTATTATAACGTTCCTCAATTGCTCTTTCGCCACCATAGGATTTTACGATTACAATATAATTTAACAGTTCCTTGATGCTTGCATTAGAAGCAGCTACAGAACGTCTTACCTGACGGAATGCTTTGCGAGAAAACTTTTGAAACACCCAAATAATTCCACCCATTATAGGTAGTAAAATTGTCATGATTATTGCTAAAGGTACATTAATGGCATACATAAATCCTAATATACCAATAATCATTAAACCGCTACTTGCCAAATTCAGAATTACATCTGTATATAATGTACGTAATGACTCTACATCATTAGTAATGCGAGTTACCCAATTCCCAATTGGCAACTTATAAAATTCATCATGTGGTTTATTAAGAATCTTTTGGAATATAATACTACGAATATTATAGATAATTTTTTGACCAAAACTTTTTAAAAAGTAATTCTCTACAAAGATAAACAATACACTACCAATTATAGTAAAGCCATACATTAAAGCATAGTATTCAATAACAGCGATATCATTAGTGGCAAATCCAAGATCGATAACTTGCTTAGTTAAATATGGGCGTAAAAGTAATAGTACTAAATTTCCTGCGAGCGCAACAGTTGCTAAAAATAGAATACCTAAATAAGGCTTAATGTAGCCAGTTATATAGGAGAATAGAGCCCAGTCATTTCTTAGATCACGCTTCTTCATGATGGCCCCCTCCATTCTGCGCTTCATATAAGGTACGGTATAAACCATCGTTACCTAATAATTCCTCATGAGTACCTTCTTCTACGATACGCCCCTCATCAAATACTAGTATTTTATCTGCTTTCTCTACAACCTCTAATCGTTGTGAAATACATAGAATCGTCTGATCTTTTACATTATGTAATGAATTTAATATGGTTGTAACTGTTACTGCATCTAAAGCGGAAAAACAATCATCTAGCAATACATATGGCGCATTTTTATAAAAGCCGCGAGCCATATTGATTCGCTGCTTCTGCCCACCCGATAAATCATGACCTTCTTCAGCAAGCTCATGTAAATCATCGTTTAACAAATCGCCTAAATCTCTATATAAATCTGCCTTTTGTGCTGCCACTTCTACAGTTTCGTGCATAGGTAAATTTTTGCCAAATTTAATATTATCTGCAATGGTCGTACTTAAAAGGTAAGATTGTGTTGGCACATAAGCAATTGAGTTTCTAAGCTTTGATAAAGAAACAGTAGCTAAATCTTGACTGCCAAAATAAATAGATTTTTCCGGACACTCTTGTAATCCAATAAGCAATTTAAACAATGTACTTTTGCCAGAACCGGGTTTACCAACTAAACCAATAAAAGAACCTTTTGGTATTGTCGTTGTCAACTGAGATAATGCATGCCCTTTAGAGTTTTCATAAGTAAAATCTAAATATCGAATATGAATATCCTCAAGCGGCAATACTTCATCGGTATCATCTATTGTTTCTGTAGGCAAATGTAAGAAATCCATAATACGATCTAAAGAAGCAAGACCTTTTTGTACAATCGAGATAAGGCCACCAAACCCTATTAAAGGTCCCACAATTAACATTATGAATGAATTAATAGTAACAAATTCGCCTATAGTCATTTTGCCTTCTACAGCTAAATGTCCACAAATAAAAATACTAATACTGATACAAATAAAGGGTGCAATTCTTGTCAACGGTGTTAATATTGCATCTAGTAGTGCAACATCCATATTCTTCTTATAATTAAGTTTATTTATTTTTTCAAAAGAATTAGAGATAATGCTTTCACGATTAAAAGCGCGAATAACATCCATCCCTTGAAATAACTCTTGTCCAAATTCTGTTAAATCGCTATAAGTAGCTTGTGCACTACGTTGTTTAATACGTAGCTTTCTGCCTAGTACAAATATAGCCACAATAATTAAGAATACAGGTGTCATAATTTTAAAAGCTAATACAGTATTAATCTTTTGAATTAAAATTATGGAGCCCACAATGGAATAGAAAATAATATCCACTATAATCATTACACCTAGACCAAGGGCAACACGTAGCGATGTTACATCGTTAGTCATGAGCGCCATAACCTTACCAGGTCCATTAGCCTCATAGTACGTTGTTTTTACTTGTAATGCTTTACTACACAAAATCTCACGAAAAAGATACTCCATACGACGAATAGAGCCTAATAGGGTTCTGCGTGAGATAACTTTTAAAATAGTGATAATAATAAATAATAAAATGAAATAAAAAATATAAGTGACTAACCCTTCCTTATTATTGCTCAACGTATCTATAGCATTACCAATAAATTGAGGAACAAATAAAAAAGCCACGTCAATTGCCATCAACATAGTTAAGCCAATGGCATAGATCCAGCCTTCACGCCGGAAAAACTGCATAAATAAATCTATTGGTTTCATAGGTCCTCTCTAACATATCCTATTAAGTCTAATCAAAATCATTGCCTATATAATTACTAGTATCATTATATTGTAAATGAATTTAAATCAATACTGTAAAAGCTAAATCAACAAATTTTATGACGTTAACTTTTCTCTTTATAGTATACACATTTTTTATGATACATTAATACACCTATACGTATAACAGTTAGATTAAATATTTTATTACAGTAGTAGTTCTATTTCATCAATATTAATATTAGTTAAATGGCCTCTTTAAATTTTTACAGTAATCAATCGTAACGATCTTTTTAATTAATACTATATCGAATTTTTTAGTTTACTTATGGTAATGTAAATGTTATACTATGCATATAAAGAAATTATATTTTACATAATTAGAATTAAAACTCTTAGGAGGAATACAACATGGAAAAACGTACTGGCGTAGTAACATTTGCAGGTGGCCCTATCACATTAGTTGGCCCAGAAATTAAAGTAGGTCAACAAGCTCCAGACTTCACTGTATTGAGCAATGACTTGCAAGCTAAAACTTTAAAAGACTTCGAAGGTAAAGTAAAAGTTATCTCCGTTGTTCCTTCCCTTGATACAGGTGTTTGTGATGCTCAAACTCGTTGGTTCAACCAAGATGCAACAGCACTTTCCGAAGATGTAGTCGTATTGACAATTTCTATGGACTTACCATTCGCTCAAAAACGTTGGTGTGGTGCTGCAGGCGTAGATAAAGTTGTTACTTTGTCTGACCACAAAGATGCTTCCTTCGGTGAAAACTATGGTTTCTTGATTGAAGAGCTTCGTCTTTTAACTCGTGGCGTTGTAGTAATCAACAAAGATAACAAAGTAACTTATGTTGAATATGTACCTGAAGTAACTCAAGCAGTTAACTTCGATGCTGCATTAGAAGCTATTAAAGCTGATATCTAATCTTAAGATTTTTGCTAATAGCTTAATATAAAGGTAAAAAGACCGTACGGTGTACGGTCTTTTTTATGTAGTATAGTATTTAGATTTTTATTGTAGGTGAATTATATATGTGGATTCGTATTTCTAAACTATTATTAACGATAAAAAATATAGCCCTTGTAGGCGTTGGTATTGCACTTTGTATTGCACTTATTAATACATTGATTAGTCTTGTCTATGTTACGTGGGCGAATATTCAAGGTTATAGTACATACTCTTTATTGATTGAAGAACTAATTACCTTCTTTCTATACTTTGAGTTTATTGCACTCATCGTCAAATACTTTAAAAATAACTTCCACTTTCCACTTAACTTCTTTTTATACATTGGTATAACTGCAATTGTAAGACTTCTAATTATCAATCATGAATCATCATTTGATAATTTAATTTGGTCTGTTGCAATTTTTGTACTTGTATGTAGCTTAGTATTAGTAGAAAAATTTATTGGACATAACGAATAAAATTTGAATCGTTATGTTTGAATATATCTAATTTATTTAGATATATTTAAATGAAAAATGGCCTCTACCGTAGTAGAGGCCATTTTTATTAATAAATTGATTTTATTAGAAGATATTTTTAGCGTAGTTAGCGTACTTAGCTTCTAATTCTTCCATTTTATCATTCATTTCAATTTGTAATTGGGATGCTAGATTATATTCACCATCATTAAGTGCATCAATTAAACGAGTGAATAAGGATTTACGATCGTCACTATCTTTAGCAAGGTAGAAACGTAAGTCATTAACTTCTGCAAAGCGTTTATCATCTACACTATTTCGGCTATCAGTATGAATTGCAACCATGCTACGAACTGTATCCAAATTATTTGGAATTAAGCGATTAGCCAATACTAGTTTCCAACGTTTAAGAATGGAGGCAATAAAGGAGTCCATTAAATCTTTAGCAAATGCATTGCCTTGAGCCAATGTTTCTACTAATTCAGGATTATTTTGGTAACCCTTTATGTTTTCCCATACAGTAGCTGGAGCAACACCAAACATTTGATTACGTTCTTCTTGTGTGAAATCATCAAACACATCTTTTTCAGTACGGTATGCACGATTTGTAGCAAGATAATCAGATGTTTCACCTACTTCTTTGGAAAGCTCTGCTTCCAATTGAGCTTGTGTTTTACCAGATGTAATGGCATATTTCATACCATCAAATGCAGAAATAAAGATCAATGCTAAAGCAGTATATGTATTGGTGTAAGGATTTGGAGAACGCAATTCATAACGTGTCGCCATAGGATTATCGATATCTCGAATTAAACCGCAAAGGATTGTACGGTTACGGCTAGGTTCAGATGGATCAGTACCTAAAGATGTAACAATACATACTGGCGCTTCAAACCCAGGTTTTAAACGGTTTAAAGAATCTGTTGTAGAGCTGATGAATGGATTAATGGCTTCATAGTGTTTTAAAAGTCCCATAATTGCACCAATGCCTAAAGAGCTAGCAGATTCTTTACGCATATCTTCTGGGCTAAATAAGTTAACAACTTTACCAGATTTTAATTTAGCCATAACACCAAAATGAGTATGTTCACCAGAACCAGCTACACCAATTATTGGTTTTGCATTAAATGTTACATCAAGACCATTTTCACGGAATACTTCACGAACAATGATACGAGCTTGTAATTCATTATCTGCTGTTTGTAATGGATTATTTGAGAATTTCCAGTCGATTTCTAATTGTTCTAATACAACTGCTTCATGACCATCTTCATCAAGTTTAGCTTTAACACCACCTACTTCTTTATGACCCATTTCAGCAACCATACCATATCTATCAAGGCGTTCAACAGCTTGTTCTAAAGCAGTGCGAACTGTACCATGAGTACGTTGCCAGTATTGTTCTTGTAATTTTTGAGATACGGATAATTCTTTTTTTGTAACTGTTCTAGATGGAGTTTTTACCCAGAATTCTAGTTCTGTTGCTGATGTGAAAATGATATCTACAACTTCATCAGCTTTCACATGCGGCATACCGGGTAAGCCATGTTCTTTAATCAAAGCCAATAATTCAGCACGAACATAGTCGCAGCTGCGTTTCAAAATAGAACGAGAATCTACATAGCGATAGTTATGCATCAAGAATGCAGGAATACGAAGTGTACCAGTTGGTAAGCCTGTAACAGGATCAATATTTTCGTAGTTGTAATCAACAAACCAGTTTACACTTGGATCGCCCCACATATCTACACGAGCATTATTTAATGTAGCAATATTTGTAAGTACTACAGAGGAACCATCTGTTTGAACAGCACGACCTTCAAAGAAAGATTCGTAGTCATCGAAGAATGCTGACATAGGAATCTTTTCATCAGTATCATTACCTGCTAAGTCAATCCCTACAAGAGATACGAACTTGATTTCAGGATGTTGTTCTAATAATGCAAGAACGCCTTCTTTCCCATATTGACCCGCTGGAATGTAATATAATAATTCGTTAGTTGTCGACATATTTGTTCCTCCTAAAAGAAAAAGACTCCAACAAATAAATATATAAATCTATATATCTAAAGTGGAGTCTTCGTTGACCAATTATTTTATTGAGTTCATATTATCATATGTTGAAAATATATGTCAATAACTTTCTATAGAATTTCATTATTCTCTTAAAGTTACATCTAACACACTCAATACTATCAACTCTAATCAATAACTGTATATAGAATGGTCGTTGATATCACTATATATTATCCAAGTAATTCTTTAACAATATTATTGACAACCTTACCATCTGCACGCCCTTTTGTTTTTGGCATTACATGTTTCATAACATTGCCCATATTTACGTTATCACCACATGCAGCAATGGCTTCTTGTACAATTGTACGAATTTCATCTTCTTTCAATTGCTCTGGTAAGTATTTTTGCAATACAGCCATTTCTTCTTTTACATGACTAATTAAGTCCTCACGTCCCGCTTTTTCAAATTCTGTTAAGGAATCTTGACGAGTTTTCATTTCTTTAGCTAAAATGCCAAGAATGCCAGCATCATCTAACTCAATTTTGTCATTGATTTCTGTATTTTTTATGGCACTATTGACCATACGAATTACAGATAACGCTGTTTTACCTTCTTCACGAGCTTTCATAGCTGCTTTCATATCTTCCTTTAATTGATCTTTTAAACTCATACTTCCTCCTTATGTATATAATAAAGAAACCCTAATTCTGGATTTCATAAAGCCATGAAAAGGCAGAATTAGGGTAATCATCTTATGCTCTGAATTTGCGTTTTCTTGCTGCTTCAGATTTTTTCTTTCTTTTTACGCTTGGTTTTTCATAGTGTTCGCGTTTTCTTACTTCAGACAAAACACCCGCTTTTTGGCAGGAGCGTTTGAATCGACGAAGAGCACTTTCAAGCGTTTCGTTTTTACCGACTTTGATTTCAGACATCTATATCCCTCCCTCCAAAAATAATCTCGGGAAGTGCTGATAATTTACATACGCACATATAATATTATATGTATAGGTATAGATGTTGTCAATATTTTCAAGTATATTTTATAGGTTTTTTAATGAGTATTATAAAAAGAATGCATAATACTCAAAATTAGGCTTCTGGCCAGCCCATTTCTTCTCCACCTAAAAGGTGTGCATGCATATGGAATACAGTTTGGCCTGCTTTTTCACCAGTATTAAAAATTAAACGATATCCATCTTTAGAGATACCAAGCTCTTTTGCTACATCACGAACAAATGGCAGTAACCCTTCAACATAATCTGCATTCTTTTCATTAAGATGTGCAATATTAGACACGTGATTTTTAGGTACGATTAATACATGAACTTTTTTTACAGGTTGAATATCATGAAAAGCATAGAATTTATCATTTTCTAACACTTTTTTAGACGGAATTTCACCATTGATAATTTTGCAAAAAATGCAGTCACTCATAATCTAACTCCTTACTCAATAATTAAATAATTATCTTCTAAACCTACAACAGTTCCACCAACGAGATCACCAATTTTACGTGTCCCATCAGACTTAACTTTACCATTTATATATTCATTTGTTAAGCCCGTGTAGTATCCATTCTCTTCCTTTTCGATGAGAATCTCACCAGGCTTACCAATGCGAGATTTTGCGTATCGTTCATAACCAGATTGGCTAAGGCCATTTAAAAGTGCTACACGAGTCTTCTTAACAGCTTCTGGTACTTGATCCGCCATGGTGGCTGCAGGTGTACCCTCACGAATGGAGTATGGGAAGGCATGAATGTGCGTAAATCCAATTTCACGTACTGTATTCAATGTTTCTTCGAAGTCTTCATCAGTTTCTTGAGGGAAACCAGCAATAATATCAGTTGTAATTGATAAATCTTTAATACGAGAACGTAAACTTGTAATTAAATCTTTATATTCTTGTAATGTATAATGGCGTTTCATCAACTTTAATACATGGTCAGAACCTGCTTGTAATGGTAAATGTAAATGAGGACAAACACGTTTATTCGTAGCCATTAATTCTACTAACTCATCAGAAACCTCTACGGATTCAATGGACCCGAAACGAATGCGGTATAAATTAGGAATCTCTAATAAAGCTTTTACCACATCAGCTAATGTTGGACGACCTGGTAATTCGACACCGTAATTACCCAAATGTATACCAGTTAATACGATTTCATGGAATCCATGATCTACTAAACGTTTTGCCTCTTGTACAATATCATCAACTTTACGAGATTTTAATTTTCCTCGAGTATAAGGAATGATACAAAAGGCGCAATAGTTATTACAACCTTCTTGAATTTTCATGAACGCACGAGCTTTATCAGATTCATTACCATATAACGGCATTTCCTCGAAGTTAGATTCCTTCATGATATCTCGAACAGCATTAATTTGTCGTTCTGTAGATTCTAATTGCTCTACTAATTCAACAATTTTAGAACGATTATTGGTACCAATAACGAGATTAACACCATCTATAGCGGCAATCGCATCTGGATCAAGCTGAGCATAACAACCAGTTACAATAACATAGGCATCTTCATTTTGACGTTTCGCCTTGCGGATTAATTGACGGGATTTCTTTTCCCCCATATTCGTTACAGAACAGGTATTAATTACATATATATCAGCTTTTTCATCGAAGTCTACCGCTTCGTAATTATTTTGTAAAAATAAACCTTTCATGGCATCTGTATCATATTGGTTTACGCGACACCCTAAGGTTGTAAAAGCAACGGTTTTCATTGCACCTCTCTATTCGTATTTTATTTATAATTCTAATTCATATTGAATCATCGCTAACGATCCAATAGCAGCAGTTTCAGCCCGTAAAATTGTATTTCCTAGCGATACTGATTTTCCACCATATTTTATAATAGCATTGATTTCCTTCTCTTGATAGCCCCCTTCAGGACCTATACAAATTAAAACATCAGTTACAGACTTATCGGAATGTAAAGTTTTAAGTACATCTTTGATAGTCTGACCTGCTTCATTTTCATAGGCTACCAATTTCAACGCATCAGATTCAATGTCTAATGCTTGTAAAAGCGTCTCTCCTACTACGAGTGTAGGCAAGTGATTTCGTCCACATTGTTGAGCTGCTTCTAGCATTATTTTTTCCCAACGATTTACTTTTGATTGAAGCTTTTTTTCATCATATTTAGCTACGCAGTTAACTGTCGGCACAAGATAAATTGTATCCACATTTAACTCCGTCGCCTTTTGTAGGACCCACTCTAGTTTTTCACCTTTTAATAAGGATTGAACCAGGATAGTACGATACGATGCTACATTTCCTTCTACATATTCAATCAGTTTTGCTTGCGCTTTACCGTCTACTTCTGCTGTAATTTGAAATATACCACAACGATTGTCGCTGCCGGTTACAGTTATAGGCTTCTCCATATTATGGCGAAATACATGTAGTACATGATGGGTCACATCTTTTGGTAATTCTATTATTTCATCTAATGGTGTAGGAATAAAAATCTTTTTCATCGTTTTTCTAGCGCAAACGTATGCCAAGGCCCTTCAACGCGCTCCTCAATAATATGCCAATGAGCCTCAATATATGGCATGATTTCATCATAACGATCATCAATAATGCCACTAATAATCAAAATGCCCCTATCATCCAGTTTCTTACCAATTTGAGGTAATAGTATTTTAAGGGGATCCACTGTTAGATTAGCTAAAATTAATTGGGCAGTACCATTGAAATCACTATCCAAATTACCACAAATGATTTCAGCAGATACATGATTATTCTCACAGTTAATTCTAGCTTGATTTGCAGCATACTCTTCTATATCTATACCAACTAAATTTTTAATACCTAAATGGGCTGCTACTAATAAAAGAATACCTGTGCCAGTACCAATATCCAAACAAGTAACTGTATCAAGATCCATAGATTTACTATAGGATTTTAATAACTCTGCACAAGTCCGTGTTGTCTCATGAGCCCCGGTACCAAAGGAAATATCTGAATCGATTTCAATAATAATTTTATTATCTACATTATTGTATTCCTGCCATGCTGGTTTAATGACTAAGTTAGGTAAAATTTCTGTAGGTTCAATATACTGTTGCCAAGAGTTTAACCAAGTTGACTCATCAAGAATATGTGTATCTATCGATATAATTCCAATATTTGCTTCTGTAAGACGTTTTTTCAAATCAGACTTAATCATATCGGCATCTAGTGATGGATCACTGTACATAGACAATTTTATTAAATTAGGCTGATTTTCAACATCTTCTTCTATAATTCCATTGTCTGCATAATCGTCAAAAAGAGTAGTCACCTCATCGGTGGCTACTCTTTCACAGACAACGGATATTTCTATCCATTGCATATATGCTCCTTTATAGGGAATGTGATGGAACAAACCATTCCTTCACATGAGCTGTTCATTTCGTTAAACAGTCCTTGATTTTTTCAAAGAGACTTTTGCTCACTTGTAAGTTATTTACATCTTCATTACTTTCATTTGCAAAGCGTAACAATAGCTCACGTTGAGTGTCTGTCAACTTCTTAGGCGTTTGGACGGTTACCACAATGTGTTGATCACCCCTTTGGTTAGGGTTACGCAAATATGGAATACCTTTGCCCTTTACGCGGAATGCCGTTCCCGTTTGAGTACCTTCCGGAATCTTTAACTCTACTTTACCATCTAAAGTGTTAACTTGTATAGTCGCACCAAGAGCAGTTTGAGCAAAGCTAATATTTACACGGCTAATAACGTCATTACCATTTCGTTCAAATTCCTTGTGAGGACGAACAAAGATATATACATAGAGATCCCCTTTAGGACCGCCTAAAATACCAGGTTCCCCTTCATTAGCTACACGTAAACGAGATCCGCTATCTACACCAGCTGGAATCTTAATGGAAATCTTCCGTTTAGCCAACATTTCACCAGTACCACGGCATTTAGAGCAAGGTTTTTCAATGCTTTTACCCGTACCATGACAGCGGGAACAAGTGCGAACGGACTGCATACGTCCAAATGGAGTATTTTGAATAACCGCTTCTTGACCAGAACCATGACAGTTTGGACAAGTATCGACACGAGAGCCTGGTTCACCACCAGTACCATGACAGTGATCACATTCTTCATGACGATGCACTTCAATTTCCATAGATTTACCAAAGGCTGCATCTTCAAAGGAAATATCAATATCTTCACGCAAGTCATTACCTTTTTGAGGGCCTTGTTGTTGGCGTCCACCACCAAACATGCCACCAAAAATGTCGCCAAAGATATCACCAAAGCCTCCAGCTTGACCACCAAAACCGCCAAAGCCACCTTGGAAACCACCGGCACCAGCGCCGCCTCCTTGTTTGAAGGCGTCGTGGCCGAATTGGTCATATTGAGCTTTTTTAGTTTCATCAGACAATACTTCGTAAGCTTCGTTAGCTTCTTTAAACTTTGCTTCCGCTTCCTTTGGATTATCTTTATTTACATCTGGGTGGTATTGGCGTGCCTTTTTACGGAAGGCTTTTTTGATTTCATCTTGAGAGGCATTTTTACTAACCCCTAGGATGTCATAATAATCTCGTGCCATTCGTTACCAACCCTTCTTATTTCTTGTCATCATCCACTACTGTGTAATCAGCATCAACAACATTGTCATCAGCTTTTGTTTGTTGTTGACCTTGTTCAGCACCGCCAGCTGCTTGTTGAGCTTGTTGAGCTGCTGCATACATTTGTTCTGCTAATTTATGTAATGGTTGTTCCAAAGCTTCACTATCTTTTTTGATATCTTCGATATTGCCAGCTTCGATAGATTTTTTCAATTTATCTTTCGCTTCTTCTACTTCTTTCATCAAAGCAGCGTCGCCTTTACCTTCAAGGTCTTTCAATGCTTTCTCAGCTTGATATACTAGGGAGTCCGCATTATTTTTAATATCTAATTCTTCTTTTCTAGCTTTATCTTCCGCTGCATGAGCTTCAGCTTCTTTAACCATGCGATCAATTTCTTCTTCTTTCAAGCCGCTAGAAGAAGTAATAGTAATCTTTTGTTCCTTTTGAGTACCTAAATCTTTAGCTTTTACATGTACGATACCATTAGCATCGATGTCAAATGTTACTTCGATTTGAGGAACCCCACGAGGAGCAGCTGGGATACCATCCAAGTTGAAACGACCCAATGTTTTATTATCTGCTGCGAACTCACGTTCACCTTGCAATACATGAATATCTACAGATGGTTGATTATCTGCTGCAGTGGAGAATACTTGAGATTTAGATGTAGGAATTGTAGTATTACGATCAATAATACGTGTGAATACACCGCCCATTGTTTCGATACCAAGAGACAATGGAGTTACGTCAAGTAACAATACGTCTTTTACTTCACCTACTAATACGCCACCTTGAATAGCAGCACCGATAGCTACACATTCATCAGGGTTAACGTTTTTTGTTGGTTCCTTACCCAATACTTTTTTAATAGCTTCTTGTACAGCTGGGATACGACTAGAACCACCAACTAACAATACTTTATCGATATCGGATGCAGATAAACCAGCATCACTCATAGCTTTACGAGTAGGTTCTATAGTAGCTTGTACCAAATCAGCAGTTAATTCTTCAAATTTAGCACGAGTCAATGTTACATCCAAATGTTTAGGACCAGTAGCATCAGCTGTGATAAATGGCAAGTTGATATTTGTGCTAGCTACGCCAGACAATTCAATTTTTGCTTTTTCAGCAGCTTCTTTTAAACGTTGATCAGCTAATTTATCATTGGATAAATCGATACCAGTTTCTTTTTTGAACTCTTCAATAAGGTAGTTCATAATGCGTTGGTCGAAGTCATCCCCACCAAGGTGGTTATTACCAGATGTTGCTAATACTTCAAATACACCGTCACCAAGTTCAAGGATAGATACGTCGAATGTACCACCACCAAGGTCAAATACAAGAACTTTACCATCTTCATCTTTATCTACACCATATGCAAGAGCAGCTGCTGTAGGTTCGTTGATGATACGAAGTACTTCAAGACCTGCAATGGCACCTGCGTCTTTTGTAGCTTGACGTTGAGCATCTGTAAAGTATGCAGGAACTGTAATAACAGCTTGTTTTACAGGTTCGCCCAAGTAAGCTTCTGCATCAGCTTTGATTTTTTGAAGAATCATTGCAGAAATTTCTTGAGGAGTATAAGATTTACCTTCTACAGTTACTTTGTAGTCTGTACCCATGTGACGTTTAATAGAAATGATTGTATTTTCTGGGTTAGATACAGCTTGACGTTTAGCCAATTGACCAACTAAACGTTCTCCATTTTTTGCAAACCCAACAACGGAAGGAGTTGTACGTGCACCTTCTTGATTTGTAATAACCGTAGGTTCGCCGCCTTCCATAACAGCAACACAAGAGTTTGTTGTCCCTAAATCAATACCAATTACCTTTGCCATAATATATACCTCCTAAAACTTTATAATCTATTCAACAACTTTTACCATTGCTGGACGTATACAACGACCATCAACAGTATAGCCAGTTTGCAAAACTTCACACACCGTATCGGATTCATATTCATCTGACGGTACACGCATAATCGCTTGATGGAAATTTGGATCAAATGGTTGACCCATAGCTTCAATAACAGCTAAACCATGTTTAGATAACATAGCCATCAAATTTTGATGAATCATAATGAATCCATCGAGGAATACTTTTGCTTCCCCTTCTGCAGGACTTTGAACGGCCCGTTCAAAGTTATCCAATACAGGAAGAAGGTCCGTTAATACATCCCCTTTTACATATCCAGCAAGTTGCTCTTTTTCCTGGTTAGTACGACGTTTGAAATTTTCAAAGTCCGCTTGTAACCGTTTATAGCGATTATCAAAGTCGGCTTTAAGTTCTTCTAACACTTGAGCAGCATCAGCCACAGCTTCTTCAGTTTTTTCAACAGTTGGTTCCTCTACATTCGTAGTATCCTCTGTTTCCTCCACTGTTTCTTGTTTAATGTCTTGTTCTTCAGCCATTATTTGCCCTTTCTGTTTTGTTCTTTTACCATAGTTTCCATTATATGTTTCATATGGGACAACATGCCGATGATACGTCCGTATTCCATCCGCGTTGGACCAAGAATAGCAAGAGTTCCGATAGGCTGATCTTGATTCGTAAAATCAGCTTGTACCACACTCATTGAATGTAGCGCTTCAGTTTCATTCTCAATACCAATCTTGACCTTAACAGGTGTTGGAGAATCATCTTTTAATAACTGTCCTAATTGATTTTGTTCTTCCACTAAGGAAAGCAAGGGTTGTACCTTCTCAACAGACTTAAACTCTGGTTGATTTAACAACTCTGTGGTACCTACCGAATAGAACAACTTACGTTTATTAATAGCTCGTAATAATGTCTCCGAAAGGATTAATAAAATTCCCTGCGGTCCTTCCATATGGACCAATATAGATCCTAAAGCCTCAGCCGTTACATGACCAATACTTACATTCTGTAGTGCATTGCTAAATTGTATGGCTAGACTTTGTAAAAGCTCTGGTGAAACACTTTCACCAAAGTACATCAACTCATTATCGAGTGCTCCTGTTTCAGTAATAACTACCATAATGGCTTGATGACTATCTAGCGGTAATACATGAATGTATTTGATTAATGCTCTATCATGGGCTGGTGCTAAGAATAAACTCATGCTATGACTTACCTGTGAAAGTAGTTTAGCCATATTTAGAAAGAGTTCACTCGTTGATCCATTGGAACGCTTCCATAACATTTCAATTTTTTCAGCATCCTGTAATGGAACAGGTTGTCGACTCAGCATAGAATCAACATATAAGCGATAGCCCTTAGCTGAAGGAATACGTCCAGCCGATGTATGAGGTTGCTCTAAATAGCCTAATTCCTCTAAATCGGACATTTCGTTCCGCACCGTAGCAGGACTGATGCCAAGATCATAATTTTTAGCAATCGTTCGAGATCCTACAGGTTCTGCGGACTTAACATAGTCTTCAATTATGACTCGCAAGATGCGCTGTTTTCTTTCATCCATAATGACACCTCTTGTTAGCACTCATTAACTTTGAGTGCTAATCGCATGTATAATATTACCATATTAAAAAAAATTGTCAAGCTAAAAAATGCCAAAAAAGTCAAATAGTATCAATTTAGTCAAAAAGACAAATCAATATTTTTGATTAATTAGTCAAAAAATCAAAGTGCAACAATAAGAAAACACTTATACTATCTACATTTATGACATATCCCAAAATTTAAAGATTAGAATATGTAGTTCTAATAAAATTTCTATTATTAAAACCTGAAATAGTATAAGTGTTTATATATAATAATTTAGTTGTCAATAAACTCTTAGTTAAAATACTTTTTTGGCCCAAGAATTTACGGACTATAAACTATAAATCAATTAGAACTAAAATGTACTAATTGATTTATAGTTCTACCCCTTCTAATGGATTGCCTAGACGCTCTAACAGTTTCCCCATACGTTCACGAGGTTCACCATATTTAGCATACCAATCAATCAAAATATCTACAGCTTTTTTAGATTGCTCAATAGTTAGTTTTCTTGCTAAAATTTTTCCTGCTTCAGGTCTCATGCCTGTATTACCACCAACAGCCAACATAAAACCTTGAGATGTACCGATAAAGGCAATATCTTTTACCATTGCATCTGGGCAGTTACGTCCACATCCACTGATGCCGATTTTGCACTTGTGAGAGGTTTTTCGGCCGTAATGTTTTCTCTCTACATAATCAGCCAATTCTTTAGTTTCCATTTGTCCATTTTTACAATGGCCTTTACCTACACAAGCAATTAAGGAATTAACACCTCTATGAATAACAGTGGTCACGCCATCAGGCAATTCAGAAATAAACTGTTCCTTATCATCTTTTTCAATACCTGTAATTTGTATACCTGTTACAACATGACGGAAGGATCCACCATATTTTTCAGCAAGTTCTATGCATGCTTTCATTTGATCTAAAGTAAATTCATTATGTAAACCGTGTAATATTACAGATGTCTTCATCGCTCCTCCTCAAATCTAGCATGCTTATTCACCATCATCCTATTTATACTAACATATTAGATTTTGAGAAACTGTGAGAAATTACTCACGAATAAATTGACTAAATACATAGTTCCCATGCTTGGCACCTTCAGCGGTTAAATGATAACTTGCATTTTGATACTCTAATAGACCTTTACTAACTAAATCCTCTAAAGTAGTAGCAAACAAATCATGGATAGATACGCCAAATTTATCTTCGAATTTTTGCTTATCAAGGCCCCATTTAGTGCGAAGAGCTAAAAAACAAAAATCCTCTTGAGCTCGTTCTAAAGTAATCGTCTCCGTATCGATAGTAGGCATAATATATCTGTCAACAGATTGTATATAGGGCATTACATTACGATTATTACTACGGCGTACTCCGTCATAGAAGGAATGAGCACCAGCACCAAAGCCTAAATAATCTATATAGTGCCAATATTTTAAATTATGACGACTATAGGAATTAGCCTTGGCGAAATTTGAAATCTCATATCGTTCAAAGCCTAAATCTTTTAATCCGTCCATCATCATGTCATACATGGATTCATCAATGGTTTCACTAGGAATAGAAATAAGGTTCTTTTGTACTAAATGATATAAATAGGTCCCCACTTCTACTTGTAATCCATAAGTAGAAATATGATTAATAGGCAACTCTTCTACGACTGCTAAATTACGTTTAATATCGTCTAAGGATTGTCTTGGTAATCCATAAATCAAATCAATATTAATATCAGCAAAGCCCGCCTCTTTAGCATCATAAACGGCTTGTTTTGCCTGTTCCCCGTTGTGACTGCGATGAAGCATGGTAAGTGCCTTATCGTCAAATGTTTGAACACCAAAGCTAATACGATTAAAACCAAGCTTAACTAATTTCGTTAAATAATGTAAATTTACTTCCCCAGGATTCGATTCAATAGTCATATGACAATCGTCAGTAATTGTAAAAGTATTTTTAATTTTATCAAGAATCATCTGTAGTTGTTGAATCGATAATTCTGTAGGCGTACCTCCACCAAAATAAATTGTATCAATAGCTTTAGATGTAGACTCTGGATGTTCAGAGACCCATAAATCGATTTCTTGAACTAAAGCATATACATAGGTTTCGTAATAATCTTGTAAATTTTGATAAGCAGGAAAATCACAATACATACATTTCTGTTTACAAAAAGGGATATGGACATACAACCCCATATCCCTCAGTGTAGACAGATTCAGAATATCAGAATCTGTTTTCATTTTATTAGTCCTCAACCTTGAGAATCGCCATGAATGCTTCTTGCGGGATCTCTACGGAACCGACGGACTTCATGCGTTTCTTACCGGCTTTTTGTTTTTCAAGTAATTTACGCTTACGAGAAATATCACCACCGTAACATTTTGCCAAAACGTCCTTACGCCAAGCTTTTACAGTTTCACGAGCCACAATTTTTGTACCTACCGCCGCTTGAATTGGAATTTCAAACATTTGACGAGGAATCAATTCTTTCAATTTCTCAGCTAATGCACGTCCACGTGTAGCTGCACGGTCCTTGTGTACAATAATGGACAATGCATCTACAGGATCACCATTTAAGAGAATATCCATCTTAACCATTGGAGATTGTTTATATCCAATCAATTCGTAGTCAAGAGATGCATACCCCTTTGTAGCAGATTTTAATTTATCAAAGTAATCATAAATGATTTCACTCAATGGCAAGTGATAAACGACAGATACGCGTGTTTCATCCAAATATTCCATAGATTGATATTCACCGCGTTTATCTTGAGATAATTCCATGATAGTACCAACAAAATCTTTAGGTACAATTGTAGTCGCCTTTACATAAGGCTCTTCAATGTAATCAATTTCTGTTGGAGGTGGTAATTTAGCTGGATTATCGACTTCGAGCATTTCCCCATTTGTTTTGTACACTTTGTAATTTACCGATGGAGCCGTCGTAATAAGCGTCAAGTTATATTCACGTTCTAAACGTTCTTGAATTACGTCCATATGCAAAAGACCGAGAAACCCACAACGGAAACCAAAGCCCAATGCCAATGATGTTTCTGCTTCATATTCTAAGGCAGCATCATTAAGCTGTAACTTTTCTAATGCATCCCGAAGGTTTTCATAATCTTTAGACTCTGTTGGGTAAAGGCCACAGTACACCATAGATACAGCCTTACGATAACCAGGCAATGGTTCTGATGCAGGATTATTAGCTAATGTTACAGTATCGCCTACATGGCAATCTTTTACATTTTTGATGCTAGCTGCAATACAACCTACTGAGCCACATGGTAATTCTTGCACAGGTACAAGATTTGGAGTAAAAATACCGAGTTCTGTAACATCAAAGTCCTTTTTATCATGCATCATGCGAATTATATCTTTTGCTTTTATGGACCCTTCTTTTACACGGACATAGGCAATAGCACCTTTATACGCATCAAAACGGCTATCAAAAATCAAGGCTCTTGTTGGCTCATCAGATTTATCTGGTGGTGCAGGAACTTTATTTACAATAGCTTCTAAAATATCAGGAATACCGATACCTGATTTGGCAGAGCATAATACAGCATCAGATGCGTCTAAACCAATAATATCTTCAATTTCTTGTTTAACACGATCAGGATCTGCTGACGGCAAATCAATCTTGTTAATAACAGGAATGATTTCAAGATCATGTTCTAAAGCGAGATATACATTTGCCAACGTTTGTGCTTCTACACCTTGAGCAGCATCAACAACAAGTAATGCCCCTTCACAAGCGGCAAGAGAACGAGATACTTCATAGCTGAAATCGACGTGGCCCGGAGTATCGATGAGATTCAAAATATATTCTTCACCATCTTGAGCTTTATACAAAATACGAACAGATTGCGCTTTAATAGTAATGCCGCGTTCACGTTCAAGGTCCATGGAGTCCAAAACTTGAGCCTCCATTTCACGTTTTTGTAATGTACCAGTATATTCAATTAATCTATCAGCAATGGTTGATTTACCATGGTCGATATGAGCTATAATACAGAAGTTTCGAATCTTTTTCGTTGACATACCATGTAAACAAGTTCAAAGAACTTGCATTCTCCTTTCTAACATACGTGATCGATAACAGCACCTCCCAATAATTGAGTGCCATTATAAAAGGCTACAGACTGACCTGGGGTAATAGCCCGTTGTGGTTCTTCAAAAATAACCTCCATTGTATCGTCATCGAGGATACGTGCTGTGCAAGGAGAAGGATTAGCTGCATAGCGAATTTTTCCTTCTGCCTTCAATTCCTTATGAATTGTATCATCTAAGAAGTTATAGAACTTACAAATCATGCGATTTGTAAAGAGATGTTCGTTAGGACCCACGATGACCTCATTACGATCCCCATTAAATCCAATAACATATAAAGGGTGTTTATAAGCAATACCAAGGCCTTTACGTTGACCAATCGTATAATTAAATAAGCCGTTGTGCTTACCTAATACCTCACCATCTTCGGTAACGATATTACCAGACTCTGGCTTACCCTTCATTTCTTCTACCACAAGCTTTTGATAATTCCCATGAGGCAAGAAACAAATATCTACACTATCTGGTTTTTTAGCGACTGGCAAATCATATTCAGCAGCTAATTTACGTGTTTCAGTCTTACATTGACCACCTAATGGGAACATAAGATGACTCAAAATACGTTGGTTCATATTGTACATAACATAACTTTGGTCTTTTGTAGGATCAACACCTTTATGTAACTCATATAGACCTGTTTTTTCATTATAATTTACTTGTGCATAATGACCAGTTACCATATGTGTGGCACCTAATTCAAGAGCACGATTGAGCATCAAGTCAAACTTGATGTTCTTGTTACAAAATACACAAGGATTTGGCGTACGACCATAGGCATATTCTTTTACAAAGTAATCTACTACGTTTTCGTAGAATACATCACGAGCATCGATAACATGATGCTCGATACCAAGAAAATCACACATCTTCTTAGCATCAGTTACGGCAAGAGGCACCTCATCATAGGGCGTACCACTCACCCATAACCATAGGGTAATACCAAATACTTTATAGCCTTGTTTTAATAGCATTGCAGCAGTTAAAGAACTGTCTACGCCGCCACTCATAGCTACAGCGATAACTTTTTCCATACTTTCTCCTTTTAATGATCTCTTGATCATAAAACTAATCAGGGTGAAAGCCTGACGTGTAAAACACTAGTTCGGTGTAAAAGTCCGAGTAGTATTGCTATAAAATTATAGCAACTTATATTATAGCCTAGAAATAGGTATATTGAAAAGATTTGAAATAAAAAGAATCCCTTTCACAAAAGAAAGAGATTCTAAACATTATCTATGTTTTAATAGTTCTTCAGCAGCTCCTAAAATACCAAGCATGGAATGTTCAAATACTAGGCCACCCTGCATGAAAATTGTATATGGTGGACGTATAGGACCATCGGCACTGAGTTCAATAGAGGAACCTTGTACAAAGGTACCACCAGCCATGATGATTTTATCTTCGTACCCAGGCATATCCCCAGGAATAGGATGTACGTGAGCATCTACAGGAGAATAGGCTTGCATACCTACACAGAAATGCTCCATTTCTTCCCCATTTTTCAGATTAATGGCTTGAATCAAGTCATAGCGATCAGCATTTACCTTAGGGAATACATCATAGCCTAGTAACTCACCTACAGCAGCCGTATATACAGCACCTTTAAGAGCTTGTAATACTACGTGAGGTGCCATAAATAAACCTTGGAAGAACAAGCGATAACCAGGAGCATATGAACCCATATGATCACCAAGTCCAGGAGCTGTCAATTGATATGCTGCATCCTCTACAAGGTTTTCTCTACCAACAATGTAACCACCAGTTGGTGCTAAACCGCCACCTGCATTTTTAATGAGAGAGCCAGCCATAATATCAGCACCAGCTTCTAATGGTTCTTGCAGCTCTGTAAATTCACCGTAACAATTATCTACGAAACAAATCGTTTTAGAATTTTTAGTTTTTACAGCATCTACAATAACCTTAATATCTGCAATAGATAAAGGTTCACGTGTGCTATAGCCTCGAGACCGTTGAATCACTACTACCCGCGTATTATCGTTAACAGCGTTAGCAATAGCTTCAACATCATAAGTATTATCTTTCAATGGTACCTCAGTATAGGTAAAACCTTTTTCTACTAAAGAACCACGTACTTCACGAGCGGCACCGATAACGGATTGCATCGTATCATAAGGAGCCCCTACGGCATAGATAAACTCTGTCCCTTTAGAGCCATTTCCCATCAAAGAAATTAATGTAGTAGCTAACGCATGTGTACCAGAAACAAAATGAGGACGAACGATAGCCTTTTCACCTTTAAATACATAGGCAAATACTTCATCTAATTTTTCACGCCCTACGTCGTTATATCCATAACCAGTAGTACCAGTGAAATGATAATCAGATACTTGGCATTCCTTAAAGGCTTCTAATACTTTTTTTGTATTGGCCAATGCAATAGGTTCAAATTTCTTAAATTCTGGTTCAGCCATTTCTAGGGCTTTACTGCGTATTTCTTCTAATGTCATGCTAATCCTTCTCTACGGATTAAATCCATAGCTTTATTAAATATAAAATCTTTAGATGTATTGCTATCAATATGTATCCATTCTATATATGGCATACGTTTATACCATGTAATTTGGCGCTTAGCAAAGTGACGTGTATTCTTCTTAATTAAGTCACGACACTCATCTAATGTTATATTGTCATTTATATAGTCTACAACCTCTTTATAGCCAATACCTTTAAAAGCTTGGCAATCTGGATTCACTCCAGATTTTATGAGTTGTTCCACCTCTTCAATCAAACCTGCATCAAACATCATATCAACGCGTAAATTGATGCGTTCATATAATTTATCACGATCTCTCATGAGACCGATAACAGGACCTTTATAGGATACACCATCTTTTGTCTGATTTCGCAACGAATCTACATCACCATGATGCAATATCTCAATAGCTCGATACAAACGATGTTTGTCGCTATATTGTATCTCTATATTATGCTCTTTACCTAATGTGAAAGCATATTCTCGTAAGCCTTCAATACCTTTTGTACTATAGAGCTCATCGAGTTCTGCTCGCAAATATTCGTCAGGTTTAACATCATTAAAGTTGTAGTTTTCCAATAATGATTGGACATACAGTCCTGTACCACCAGACAGAATAGGAGGGATATTTCTATCTTTTAATCTTGCAATTAT
The DNA here is from genome assembly GCF_018378075.1 of Veillonella parvula. Taxonomy (GTDB): domain Bacteria; phylum Bacillota; class Negativicutes; order Veillonellales; family Veillonellaceae; genus Veillonella; species Veillonella parvula_K. Next base: position 289,383 of record NZ_JAGZYE010000001.1, on the reverse strand, counting down.
TTCTTTAGCTTGATCTTGAAAAATAGATACCGAATATGAATCATTTGGTTCCAGTATATCGATGAGATGATGTTTCACCCGATTAAGTTCATCCACCGATGGTTTAGCGGTACCAATATTAAGTTGTTTATAAACCTGGTAAGCATCACCAGAAATAACCTCAGCATGTAGCTGTTCTGCTAATTCCAAGGTAAGATCTGTTTTGCCTACCGCAGTAGGTCCAACGATGGTAATTAAGGGATTCACAATAACTCCTTCATATATATTCCATAACCTATACGGCTATATTTTCCCCCCACCCATTGGTGAGGTGGATATTTCTGAAAGACAGAACTAAATGGTCGTTCTTTAATAATAACACCATAAGAGGCAACACGCATAGCTTCCTCCATAATTTTATCATCAATACGACTTTCCACAGTATGTCCACGAAGTGGTTTAAATTGAGGACTATCCTCTACAGGGACCTCAAACATAGGATCAAAATAAATAATATCTATACTTTCATCTGGTAGATTAGGTACATAGTTTTCAAAGGTATCATAACTTACCTCAATACGACGTAATGCGTCCGTCACACTTTTCACATTATGCGAATAATGAGATAAACCATAAGATGTGGCAAGCCATATAGATAGAGAACCTTCTAGACCTTTTATTTTAGCCTGAGGAAAAGCATAGCTCATGACGATACTGTCACTACCAAGACCAATTGTACAATCAAGAAACGAAAATTCTTCTTTATCAGTTATTTCATTAGTACTTAGTATTGTCTGAACAGCATTAATTAAATGATCTCCTTCTCCACGTTGCAAACGTAGTATACGTAATTGAGCCATGGATAAATGAAAGCTATGTTGCTGATTATCAGGAAAATGAATAGTTAAGCCATTACCAGAAAGAACAGCAATAAAATCACATGGATGAGCATTAAATAATGCTGGTATAGATAATTTTCCTCTTTTTATATAGGCCATATGCATAGAGGAAGCCAAAGCTTTGGCTTCCTCTTGAATGGCCTCATTAGATTTTTGAGCTGTAGTTAATATATTCATATTAAGACCGTAAGAATAATTTACCTAATTCATCAGGTGTAAATTTGATAATCGTAGGACGACCATGAGGACATACATATGGTTTTTCGGTACTAAATAAGTCCTCAATTAAGGTAGTCATTTGATACATATTTAAATTATGACCTGCCTTGATGGCCCCTCTACAAGATGCATAAGCTAACATTTCATGTCGTAATTGGGCCTTAGTAGGCTGTTGATGATCATGTAAGTAAGAGAATATATATTGCAGAATTTCAAATGCTTTTGACTCTACTAAATCTACTGGAGCCCCTACTAATTTTATCTTAGTAGGACCACCTAACTCTACATCAAAGCCAAGATCAAGTAATGTTTCTCGTTCTTCCTCTACTAAATTCATTTCATCATTTGTGGCCTCACTATACTGAGGAACCAAAATAGATTGCATAGGAATCGATTCAGAAGACTTACACAACTTATCATAACGCACACGCTCATGTGCAGCATGTTGATCTATGATATATAGATCATCACCTTTTTTAGCTAATATATAACAAGATGCAACTTGACCCATTGGTAAAAAGCCCGAGTTTTGAATTGTACGTTCTTCTATCTCTTCGTTACGAATATCGTGAGACAAGGATTTAAACTTCTCTACATCTTCCGAAGTATAACTAGTGTATGCAGTAGGAACAGCTTCAAAACTTTCATCTACAAAAGAGGATTGTTCATAAGTAGCCTTAGGTGCAGGTGGTGTATACCCCTTTGTTTTAAGATTTTCCACAAACTGCGAAGTTTCACCGCGCATGACTTCATAGCCTTTTGTACGGCGTCCACCAAAAACCTTATCATAATCTATAGCTGTTGCTATATGTTCAGCTGACTGCATCGAATCGTGTACAACAGTAGGTGCTTGATAAGAATCATAAGTAGTATTACCAGCTAAGAATGTACTATTAGAACTAAAATTCTTAATATCACTATTACTAGCAATATCATTACCATATTTATCGGATATGTTAGCAACTGTACCCGTCATATAAGATGATGACTCTCGTTCGTATCTCTCATGGAGTGGATTATTTAAAGCATTTAAGATACCGTGATATACGGCTTTAAATATAATCTTATCATCTGAGAATTTAACTTCACTCTTGCGAGGATGTACGTTTATATCAACCATTCTCGCAGGCACAGTAATATTTAGTACCACTAAAGGATGACCATTTTTCGGCAATAGTGCATGGTATGCATTATCGATAGCCTTCATTATGGTTTTATCAGAAATCACGCGATTATTGACGATAATGGTCTGCCATATCCTTGTACTTTTAAGAAGTGTGGGCTTACTCACTACGCCATCGATATAGATAGAATCACTTTCATAGGCAACAGTAAAAATATCTTCTTTGGTTTTATATCCATATAGCGCAGCTACAGTATCACTAATATCGCCATTTCCTGGTGTGATAATAGCTACCCGATCATCGATGATAAGCTTAAAAGAAATATGTGGATTACTTAGAGCTAATTTCCCTACAATATCTTGAATTTTAGAGGCTTCTGTACGCTCCGTTTTTAAGAATTTACGACGAGCCGGTGTATTATAAAATAAATCTTTAATTTCGATAGTTGTACCAGGTGCCGCACCATAAGGAATGCAATCGGTAAAGGTGCCGCCATCAACAGTAATACGAGTCCCCAAATCAGAGTCTGCTTTACGAGTAGTCAAAGAGAAATGAGATACAGAGGCAATACTAGCCAAGGCCTCCCCACGGAAGCCTAGGGACGCAATATCAAAGAGGTCCTCTACTTGTTGAATTTTAGAGGTTGCATGACGTAGAATCGCCAAGCGAGCATCTTCCTCCGTCATACCGATACCATTATCAGTAATCCGCATATAGGCCACACCGCCTTCACCAATTTCAACCTCAATATTAGTGGCAGACGCATCAATAGAGTTTTCAATGAGCTCTTTAATAACTGATGCGGGACGTTCAACGACTTCACCGGCAGCTATCTTATTGATTGTCGTTTCATCCAATACGTGAATGGTTGCCATTATTTCCCGCCTCCTTTACGAGCTTCCTCTTGTAGTTCATATAATTTATTTAATGCTTCAATTGGAGTCATACTCATTACATCGACTTCCAGTAAGCTATCTACTACGGAATGGGTAAATAAATTGCCTAGTGGAGAATCACTAACTTGCTTAACCGCTGGTTTTGCCACATTAGTAAGTTGAGCACCCATAACTCGATTATTTAAGTCACTTGCATCATGACTTTGATCTTCCAAGGATTCTAAAATCACTTCAGCTCGTTTTAATACAGAGTTAGGTAGGCCCGCCAGTCTGGCAACATGGATACCATAACTGCGATCTGCACCACCTTTAATGATACGACGCAAGAAAGCAACATCTTTCCCTTTTTCTTTAACTGCAACGGTATAATTTTTTAATTTACTATAGCTTTCTTCTAAGCAAATCAATTCATGGTAGTGCGTTGCAAATAAAGTCTTGCTATGAATGTGCTTACAAATATGTTCCACTACGGCTTGTGCGATACTCAAACCATCAAAGGTACTCGTACCCCGACCAATTTCATCGAGAATAATTAAACTATTATGGGTAGCATTTTCTAAAATATACGCTACCTCTTTCATTTCTACCATGAACGTGCTTTGACCAGTAGAAATATCGTCGCTAGCACCGACACGTGTAAAAATACGATCCACAGGTGAGATAGACGCTTCACGAGCAGGGATAAAGGAACCAATCTGTGCCATAATCATTAAGATAGCCACTTGACGCATGTAAGTAGATTTACCTGCCATATTAGGGCCTGTAATGAGTAAAAATTCTTCATCATCATGATTTAGAACGATATCATTTGGTACAAATACCTCACGTTTTAAAAACTTTTCAATAACTGGATGACGACCATCACGAATATTGATTTGACCATTCATTACAATAGTTGGACAAATATAATTTTCTTCATAAGCAACCAAAGCAAGAGAGCACAATACATCAAGGTCTGCAAGAGCACGTGCCGTTTCTTGCACATCTTTGATAACGAGTTTAATGTCATTGCGTAATTGTTGATATAGTTCGTGTTCCAACGCGATGATTTTATCTTTCGCACTGAGAATTTTAATTTCAAATTCTTTTAACTCAGGCGTAATATAGCGTTCAGCATTGGCCAGGGTTTGTTTTCGTATGAAATAGTCTGGTACTTGTTCTGATTTACTATGGGATACCTCGAAATAGTAGCCAAACACTTTATTATAACCAGTCTTAATTTTTGAAAGCCCTGTAGCTTCTTTAATATCCGCTTCCATCTTAGCAAGCCATTGCTCGCTATTAGTCGCTAAAGAACGTAGCTCATCTAAATCAGCATTAAATCCATCTTTAATAACACGACCGTCTTTTAATGTCAACGCTGGTTGCTCTGCAATAGCTCGACATAATAAGTCATAAATATCTTTATGATCTTGCATGCGCTCATTAATAGATGTTAAAGCTAGACTTGAACATGTACCTAATACATTCTTAATATCAGGTAGAACTGCTAATGACTCACGAAGAGCCGTTAAATCTCTGGGAGACACAGATCCGGTTTCAACACGACCAACGATGCGTTCAAAATCGTAAATACAATCTAAAAAGTTACGAATATGAGAACGTTCAGCACCGCGTGTAATAAGTTCTGAAACGGCTGCTTGACGACGTTGTATTTGATTTATATCAGTTAATGGACTTTCAAGCCATTGTTTTAAAAGGCGTGCCCCCATTGGTGTCAACGTACGATCTAGTACATCCAGTAAAGTACCTTTTTGTCCACCATCGCGTAAATTATGAGTAATTTCAAGGTGCCGCAAAGAAGATGTATCAAGAATAAGGCGATTACCTACACTTAATTGATGTACATAGTTGATATGAGAAATTTCAGATTTAATGATATCCTCTAAGTACAAAAGCATATAACCTAATGCTTCCCATACATCCTCTTCCATAAGGCCTAAATCACCGAAATGAGTTACAGCTTTTTCAGCTACTTCACGTTGTGTATAGTATGTAGAAAAAGGAGAAAATACGACATTACTAAATTGATTTTCAATAAAATCCTGAATATCTTGCGGTAATATCGTTCCTTCAGGCAATATGATTTCACTTGGTCTATACATGCTGAGTGCATCGTACATATCACTGCGTTTTTCACAATCAGTAATGCGGTGCCAAATAACTTCCCCTGTAGATACATCAGAAAACACAAGAATCCACGTATCTTTTACCATATAAAATAATGATAAAAAGTTATTTGACCGTGCATCGTTACCATTTTCTGTCATCACTGTACCAGGAGTAACAACTTTAATGACATCGCGCTTAACAATGCCTTTAACTGCTTTAGGATCTTCTAGTTGTTCACAGATAGCAACTTTATATCCTTTTTTTACAAGCGTTTCTATGTAGCTTTCAGCCGCATGAAAAGGAACGCCACACATCGGTGTGCGTTCCTCATCTCCTGTAGGACGACCTGTTAAGGTAATATTAAGTTCACGTGATGCGACTAAAGCATCCTCATTAAATAATTCATAAAAATCACCTAATCGAAAGAACAATAATTCTTCAGAGTATCTAGATTTAATATCTAAATACTGCTCCATCATAGGTGTTTGCTTTTTACTCATATTCACCTCATATATTATGAGTCATATCACAGATTCCGCTTATATTCGTATATTCCCATACGATTATTAAACAAATATATAAACGGGTATAATAATTTATAAACAATAGGTGCTAAGGACAACATACTTCCTGTAAAATTAATCAATCCAGTCTGTTTAAGCTTAGGATTCATAACTACAATTTTATGACCGTCCTTAGTTCCCCACTGAAAAGAAACATTCATTTTACTAAGCATATCATGTTGTTTAGTGCGTTTCGCCACATATGGAGAAATCATATCAAGATATAACGTAAACTCTTCAAAAGAATCAGTCAGCAAGCCTAAAAACTGCTTCATTTCATCCAATGTAAGATACATAACTACACCTTCACTAACAAGCAGTAGTTTTCGTCCATTTATCTCAATATTTTTAGTCCACAATTCATCAGTTATAGAACTCACTAAATTATGGACTCGTTCATGAGGCTCAAAAAATTGTGTACGTGCTTCAATCACTCCGGCAAAATCGATATTATACCAATCAATATAACCGTTGTCGACTCGATAAAACATAGTATCTAAACCGGCACCTAATGATACGACGATACAATCTGGATATAGAGATATAAAGTTTCGTATCTCTTCATCGATTACTTTTGCTCGTCCTAAAATTCCATAATAAGACATCTTAACATCTTTAAATTGATCAAAATCATAATCAATATGCTTTAAAATATCCCAGGATTTCTGATCCTTTAATACAGATTGATCTGACTCATAATCTTTCGCTCTTGCATATAGTGTCAATAATGCCGTTTCGCCTACAGCGTTTAAATCAAGTTTCATAGTTACACCTTCTTTGTAAAAATACAAAATGTAAATGGTGTTCATACCTATGAATGTCTTCAATATACAACTTTTATATTATTTTATTATTATAACACATATGATTTCTAATCAGCATCTATGGTAAAAAAGAACATCGCCACCACATGTTTAGCAAACTAATTTTAGATAAAAATTCTAACCTTAGAGTTAACATAATAGTGACGAGTTCTTTTTGATTCTAATAGTTTATTTTACAATACTACCATAACAAACCCATGTTTGAGCTTTATCGATATGAGCTGGTACAGTTTGACCAATTGATAGGGAGTCATCCTTAGGGAATAAAACCATTTTATTACCAGATGTACGACCGAACCACATGTCTTCATCACGAGGACTTGGTCCCTCTACAATAATATCAAATACTTGTCCTTCCATAGGTTTATTTAATTCATAAGAGATTTCATTTTGTACATCCATCAATGTTTGTAAGCGAACGCGCTTAATCTCTTCTGGAATTTGATCATCCATAGTTGCTGCTGGCGTTCCAGATCGCTTAGAGTAGATAAACGTATACGCCATGTCATAGCGCACATCTTTTAATAATTGTAATGTAGCTTGAAAATCTTCCTCAGTTTCTCCTGGGAAACCTACAATGATATCCGTAGTCACCACCACATCTTTTATTTTTTCACGGCAATAAGAAAGTAATTCTTTATAATGCTCTACCGTGTAATGACGATTCATTTTCTTTAAAATACGATTGGAACCAGATTGAATAGGTAAATGTAAATGCGTCACAATATTGGATGACCTACCAAGAGCATCAATCATAGACTTACTCATATCTTGAGGATGACTTGTCATATAGCGAATACGTTCTATACCAGGAATACCATCAAGAGCATCAACTAATGTACCAAAATCTGTACCATCTTTAAAATCTAGGCCATAAGAGTTTACATTTTGCCCCAATAAAGTGATCTCTTTAAATCCTTTAACCCCTAGGTCTGTAACCTCTTTAACAATGGCCTCTACAGGACGGCTAATCTCTCTACCACGTACATGGGGAACAATACAATAGGTGCAAAATTTATTACAGCCATTCATAATAGGTACCCATGCATAAAAAGAGCCATTTGGTTTTGCCTCTAATTCAGGCAATACAGAGTTATCCATATCTACGCTGATTTGATGCGTATGTCCATGTTGTACTTCTTCAATCATCTCGTTAATATGTTGAATATTATGAGTACCCAATACAATATCAATATGAGGAGCTCGTTTAAACATTTCTGCTTGATTTTTTTGAGCCATACATCCTGTGACGGCGATAATCAAGTTTTTATTATTACGTTTTAGTCTTTTTAGCTCACCTATACGCCCATAAACTTTAGTTTCTGCATTTTCACGCACTGCACAAGTATTTAGCAGAATTAAATCTGCAGTTTCAACATTCTCTGTTGGTATATACCCAACAGATTCCAGCTGATGCGATAATCGCTCAGAGTCGGCGGTATTCATTTGACAACCATAGGTGTAAATATAATAAGACTTCATTCTAACTCCTACACTTTAACAATCTTACGTTTTGTTTCAATAATATTCTTAACTTTAATGGACATGCGTTCAATAGACATGCCGGTAATATATTCAATTTCATTGCGAACAGATTTTTGTACCTGTTGCATCAACGGTTTAACAGGATATCCATGTTCAATAACTACAGCCATATCAACAACAAGACCGTTTTGACCTTTGTCGCTTTTTTTAAAAGAAATTATACTGGTCTCATCGACACCAGCTACTTTTTTTAACCCATTTCTAATCAATTTAATAATTACTTCATCGTCAAAAGTGAGTCGACCATAGTAGCTAAAAGCAGGCCGTACAACAGAACGTTCAAATCCTTCAGAACCAATTTGACCTAAGGTATCTTGATCTTGTTTTTTCAAAGTCCTGCGGCGCCACATGGTTTTGATTGGATCAATCAAATACCCCCTAAAGTGTGGCTTTAATTCCATAGTCGGCACAGGAATTATATGTTTACCCTCTTTAAGACGTGCATGTTGTGCCTTTTCAATTTCCTTAGGTGTTGCAACATCTTCTATACGAATATATCGATCAGGTTCTTGTAAGCCTAAAGCTTTAGTAATCTTCTTAACCATATTATCAGAAGTGCCGATAATCATAAGCTTATTAGGTTTAATCTTATCTAATTGTTCTCGTACGGATTTAACTTGTACTTCGTCTTGAAAAATAGCACGACGAACAGCTTTTAAACGACTAGACTCTTTTTTTGCAGAAAAGCCAGCTACAATTTTATTATCATGAATCAAAATACCATCATCGATGATACATTCAATTTTATTTTCATGAGCAACTACGAGGGCACGATGACTTTTACCTGTGCCACTACTACCTACAAAAGCAACGACTTCCATAGCCTACCTCGTCATTTATAACAAACTAATAAATTCTGATACATCCTTACCAGATACTAAGTAATCACCAAATCTATCAGGTTTCTTGCCTACAATACCATGGTAATCAGAACCACCAGTAATAAATAGCTTATGCTTTTTAGCGAATTCTTTATATCGCTCCACATCATCATCATTATGCTTTGAGTGATATACCTCCATACCATCAAAATCATAATTTAACATTTCCAACACATATTCATCACTGGTAACCAATTTAGGATGAGCCATAACAGCAAGTCCTCCAGCTTTATGTATAATATCAATAATATAAGGAACCTCTACTTTTACCTTAGGAACATAGCAAGGACTATCTTTTCGAAGAATACCTTTAAATACATCATTAATATCCTTGGCATAACCACCATCAATTAAAAGTTTACCAATATGTGGGCGACCATAAGCTTTAGTATCAGGAAATTGTTTAATGAGCTCTTCTTTTGTAATATAATATCCTTCATTATTACAACGACGGATAATTTCATCGATACGTTCTTCACGTTTTCCTTTAAAAAACGTAATAAAATCGATTAAATCTTTATTATTTTCATCAAAACAATATCCTAAAATATGAATTGACTTATCTTTATAATCAGCACTAAATTCACAGCCATTTACGATTTTAATAGATTCATTAGGATCTAACTTCTTTTGAGCAGCACGCAATGCTTGAATGCCGTCTATTTCATCATGATCGGTTAAAGCCATCATAGATACATTACAGTCTATGGCATGTTGCAATAGATCTTTAGGTGTTTCAACACCATCTGAAAAGATGGAATGCATATGAAAATCTACAAGCATATAGCACCTCCATTCCAAATATTCTATCATTTAATTATGACTTATTTAATCTATTAATTCAAGTTTAGAAAGAAAAATTGCGACCCTAATGAACATTCACTAGAATCGCAATTCTATTATAAGTTTTGAAGCAATTCTGTTACTTTATCAGATACAGAATCAATAGCACATGGAAGAGCTTCTCCAGACTTACGGATTTGAATTTCTACTTCGTTATTCTCAAGAGTATTTTTACTTACTGTAATGCGAAGTGGATAACCAATCAAATCAGCATCTTTGAACTTAACACCTGCACGATCTTTACGATCATCTAACAATACATCTACACCAGCATTTTGTAATGCAGTATAAATAGTTTGACTAGTAGACATTAATGCTTCGTCTTTTGCATTAATTGGAACAATAACTGCTTCAAATGGAGCGATAGAACGTGGCCAAATAATACCATTTTCATCGTGATATTGCTCAATAGCAGCAGCTAGTGTACGAGATACACCGATACCATAGCAACCCATAATCATTGGATTAGGACGACCATTTTGATCTAAGAATGTAGCTTGTAATGCTTCAGAATACTTTGTACCCAATTTAAATACTTGACCCACTTCGATGCCTTTAGCATGTTCTAAAGCACCCCCACATTTAGGACACACATCGTCCTTCGTGATTAAACGAATTGGAGCAACAATAATATCTTCTACATTAAAGTCCCGTTTTGGATTGATATTAACGTAGTGAGCATCTTTTTTATTAGCGCCACCACAAACATTGTAAGTTTCCATAACAGATTCATCAACAACAATAGCAAATTCTTCTGTTTGTTTTAAACCAATAGGACTGATGAAACCAGCTATTAAACCTACTTTTTCCAATTCTTCAGGGGTGGCCATCTCAGGCTCTACAGCACCAAGAACGGCATGTTGTACAGCGACTTCATTTACTTCATGGTCACCACGAACAATGGCTAATACCACTTTACCATCAATAGAAAATACTACCGCTTTGATAGTTTTATGTAATGGTAAATTTAACATGTCTGCCACAGCTTCAATAGAACTTGCATTTGGTGTATCCACAACAGATAACTCATGAAGAACTTCTTCGTCTTGCTTCATGATACCAGGCTTGCCGATTTCAATGTTAGCTGCATAATCACACTTAGTACAATATACGATATCAGCTTCACCAGCTTCGGCAATGGCCATGAACTCATGCGTACCACTACCACCGATTGCACCACTATCAGCCTCTACTGGGCGGAATGTAAGACCACAACGTGTAAAAATACGTGTATATGCATCGTACATAGATTTATAGGATTCATCTAAACCCGCTTCATCTACATCAAAAGAATAAGCATCTTTCATAATGAATTCACGGCTACGCATCAAGCCATAACGTGGACGACGCTCATCACGGAATTTACTTTGAATTTGATATAAGTTGACTGGTAATTGACGATATGAGTTAATCTCATTTTTAACGAGGGTTGTAATCATCTCTTCATGTGTTGGTCCTAGACAAAACTCATTATCATGACGATCATTGATACGCATCATTTCTGCGCCATATGCGTTCCAACGGCCAGACTCTTTCCAAATTTCTGCAGGCTGTAAAATTGGCATCATAATTTCTTGAGCACTAGCACGATCCATTTCTTCACGTACAATAGCTTCAATCTTTTTAATACTTCTCCAACCTAATGGTAAAAAACTATATAAACCATTTGCAGTTTTACGCATAAAACCAGCGCGAAGCATAAGCTGTTGGCTTACTACATCAGCGTCAGATGGAACCTCACGCAATGTAGGTGCATATAATTTAGTGGCTAACATAAAGACTCCTCATCTAAATTTTCTAAATATTGGTCAATTTCTCTAAACAATGTATCTACTAATTCGGCTTCTGGTACAGTCTTAATAACTTTCCCTTTACGGAAAATAATACCTTGACCATCACCACCAGCAATACCAAAGTCGGCCTCACGCGCTTCCCCTGGACCATTTACAACACACCCCATAACGGCAACCTTAATAGGCGCTTTTATGGATGCTAGACGTTCTTCTACAATACCAGCCATATCAAATAAATTTACTTGGCAACGACCACATGTAGGACAAGATATCATAGTGGCCCCAAAATTTCTTAATCCTAAGCTACTTAAAATACTTCTACCTACTTCAATTTCGTGAATTGGATCTCCAGTTAAGGATACCCGTAATGTATCACCAATGCCATCGAGCAATAATGCACCAATCCCCATAGCAGATTTAATAGTGCCTTGTTTAATAGTACCAGCTTCTGTTACCCCTAAATGTAACGGATAAGGAATCTTATCAGATAACTTACGATATGCTTCCACCATTAGAGGTACTTCCGTGGCTTTAATGGATAATTTCATTTGACGATAATCGAGTTTTTCTAAAATTCTTACGTGTTCTAAAGCTGTTTCAACCATACCATCCGCTGTAGGATGTCCTCCATGAGCATCGAGAATATGCTTTGGTAAAGAGCCTGCATTAACACCAATGCGAATTGGGATTTGTTTAGGTTTTGCCTTTTCAATAACGGCTAAAACCTTATCTTCACCACCAATATTTCCTGGATTAATGCGCAATCCATCAACATTATTTTCAATAGCTTCTAAAGCTAATCTATAATCAAAGTGAATATCGGCGATCAAAGGAATTGAAATGCCCGCTCTAACAGCCTTTAAAGCCTTTGCAGATGCCATTGTAGGAACGGCGACACGAACCAGTTCACAACCAGCCTCTGCTAAATGATTAATTTCTGCAATTGCCTTCTCTGTATGTACTGGATCCGTAGTAATCATAGATTGAATACTTACCGGTGCATAATCGCCGATTTTAACTGTACCTACATAGATACCATTTGTTGGTTTACGTACAATCATTGTAATCTCCCATCTGTCTTATAGTAAACGGAAAATATCCTGCGTTGTTACATATAAGAATAATGCTACCATTAAGGCAACCCCAACCATTTGTATATACATAAGAGCTTTAGCAGGTAATCTACGGCCTGTTATAGCTTCCGCCAAGATAATAATCAAGTGACCACCATCTAAAACAGGTAATGGTAAAAGATTAATAACCCCTAAGTTAATACTAAGGAATGCAGCAAAACTTAATAGTGGTGCAAATCCTGATTGTGCAATAGTACCTGCCATTTGGGAAATTCCTACTGGACCAGATAATTCGGCTGCTTGTGTGCCACGAATCATATCATAAATCCCACTGACCATAGCAACAATAGTTTGCCCCGTCCGACTAACAGCAAGGCTCAAAGATTCACCAATACTATAAGTTTCACGAGTAAAGCTAGGGTAGATGCCAATCTTAGGACTATCTTGTTCCATTTTAGGTATTACCGTAGTCTCTATAGTTTTTCCTTCACGCTCTACAACAACAGTTACACCATGGTTTGCTGTGCCTTGTAAACTAGGACGAATATCATCCCAAGTACTAATTTTTTTACCATCAATCGTAATAATTCTATCGTTAGCTTCTAAATGAGCCTGCTCTGCAGAACTACCCGCAATAATGTTACCAATTACAGGTTCATTTGTATATGTAAGATTTCCTACAGTCACATTTAGGCCAAAGAAAAGTACAATGGCTAATATAAAGTTAAATACAGCCCCTGCAGAAATAACAATAAATTTTTTCCACGCAGGTTTATTATAAAAGAAGCGCTCATTAAGAGGCTCGTCAGGTGTCATACCAGCAATACGATTAAATCCTCCAAGAGGAATTATACGAATAGAATATAAAGTTTCCCCTTTTTGTACTTTAAATATAGCTGGACCAAAACCTATAGCAAATTCATCAACTTGCATACCTGACATCTTAGCTGTAATAAAATGGCCTAATTCATGAATAAACACGATTAAACCAAATACAAATATTGTGGCTAATGCCGTAATCATATATTCTCCTATAACATCAACGATGTTGCCTTTTCACGGGCCCATCTATCGATGGATAATAAATTATCTAATGTAAAATCATCTTCTGGTCCCATAGATTCAAGAACAAAAGTAACGACTTTATAAATATCACCAAAGGCGATTTTATCTTCTAAAAAGGCATATACTGCCGTTTCATTAGCTGCATTAAATACAGCAGGTTTAAATCCACTAGCACGTCCCACCTCATACGCAAGTCGAAGTGCAGGAAAATCGTCATACCGTGGAGGTAAAAACTCCAATTGTAGTGCTTGACTAAAATCAAGATGATTCATACTTAAAACTTCACGTTTGGGATACGTCAAAGCATATTGAATGGGCTCGCGCATATCTGGATTACCCATTTGCGCTAATATCGCACCATCCTTCATACGTATCATAGAATGAACAATACTTTGAGGATGTACTACTACATCAATATGATCAAAATCAAAACCAAATAACCAATGAGCTTCTATTACCTCTAAGCCTTTATTGAATAAAGAGGCAGAGTCTATAGTTATTTTATTACCCATATTCCAGGTAGGATGTCGCAAACAATCTGCAGCAGTTGCAGTTTGAATTTTACTAGAATCCCATGTGCGTAAAGGTCCACCAGAAGCAGTGACAATTAAAGAATCAACATTGTCACGTTTCTGTCCTTCTAAGCACTGAAATATAGCACTATGTTCACTATCGATAGGTAGGATTTGTACGCCATGTTCTTTAGCTAAAGCCGTAATTAATGGACCTCCAGCAACAAGAGTTTCTTTATTAGCAAGACCTATAGTCTTCCCTTGTTTTATAGCTTCCACTGTAGGCTCAATTCCCGCAGCACCTACAATAGCAGTAACAATCATTGTTGCTTCTTGAATTGTAGCTGCTGCAATGAGGGCTTCCTTACCACCTATCAATTTTGTAGGACCTGTATAGCGTGCTTGTAATTCTTTAAAAGCACCTTCATCTACAAGACCAGCCACCAAAGGTTTATATTCTTTAATCTGATGTTCTAAGAGGTCAATATTATGATGTGCCACTAAGGCAACCACCTTGAATTGATCTGGATGTTGAGACACCACATCAAGCGTCTGTGTACCGATTGAGCCAGTACTGCCGATAATACTTAGGTATTTCATAAGTGTACCTCTATAAAATTAGTACGAAAATAGCAATATATATACTAATGTAATGGGAGCCGCAAATAATAAACTATCAAAGCGATCCAATACACCGCCATGACCTGGTAATAATGTACCAGAATCTTTTACATTACATAGTCGTTTAATCTTTGATTCAAACAAATCACCTAATGGTGCTAATATACCGCTAATCATACCTACATGGATTCCCATCCACCAAGGAATGCCAACGATATACGAAAATACTGCACCTGTAAGGATACAGCCGATAAATCCACCAATAAAACCTTCTAGTGTTTTATTAGGACTAATGGATGGTACTATTTTACGTTTACCAAAAGCTCGACCTGAAAAGTATGCAAAGGTATCGCTAGCCCAAGTAGTAAACAATAATAACCAAAGTGTAATAGTGCCCCAGTTATATAGTTCAAAAGGCATTGATAAATCCATGTAAATTGAGTCATGACGAATCAAGAGTAATGAAGTCATACCCATACCAATATATAATAAACCAAATACACTAAAGGATACACTAGACATCGAGTACTTAGTTTCACCAAATGTACACAACATATAATTGGCAAATAAACTTAATACTAAAATAGCTATAGCTATAATATACTGATGACATGCAAGAGCAATCATTAGCAATAAAATGCTAATATATCCCCATATAATGGATATCCGAACACGTTTAGCTTTACCAAGTAATACAAACTCACGCCACCCTAATAAAGCTAAAAGTGTAATTAGCACATCATATACTAATCCACCAAATGTAATGGCCCCTAAGGCAATAATAAAACCAATAACAGCGGTAATAACACGTGTTTTTAACATTTTTTATTCCTCATCACATAAGCCACCAAATCGGCGTTCTCGTTTCTGATATGCCGCCACAGCTTCAAGTAAAGTTTCCTTAGTAAAATCTGGCCAATGCAAATCGGTAAACCAAAATTCAGCATACGCTAGTTGCCATAACAAAAAATTACTAATTCTAAAATCACTACTAGGACGAATTAATAAATCTACATCACTAAACTCTTTAGTGAATAATTGAGAACTTACATATTCTTCAGTAATTTTGTCCATTGTAATAACCCCATCCGCAACGGATTTTACAATGTCGCGGATAGTTCTAACTATTTCATCACGCCCACCATAGTTAATCGCTAACTGTAATGTGAGGCCTGTATTATTCTGAGTTAATAATTCTGCATCTTGAATGATTTTTTGTAGGTTTTCTGAAAGCCCTCCAATAAAACCAATAAATCGAATGCGTACATTATGTTCATGCATATACTTAACATTATTATTTAAGTATTCTTTTATGAGAGACATAAGTAAAGAAACTTCCTGTTCAGGACGTTTCCAGTTCTCCGTGGAGAAACCATATACCGTAAGAGCTCTAATTCCGATCTCATCTGCGGCCATAACAATTTCTTTTAATACATCTGCACCAGCACGATGCCCCATGGAGCGCGGCATGCCTCTGCGTTTAGCCCATCGTCCATTACCATCCATAATAATAGCAACATGTTGTGGAATTATATTACGATCAATGACAGGCGTATCAGAACGTTTACGGTTAAATAATTTCTTTAGCATAGTCTACCTCGATAGAATTTCCGAAGTCGCTGGCAATCATTGGTCTATATAGTAGTATATGTAAGCACTCATCAACCTTTGTAATACGTGCCACATAAAATCCTTTATCTGAAATTTCAAAGAAGCGATTAAAGGATCCACCAATCATTACCTTAAAAGGAATATGGGCAGCCTGCAAACGAGACTTTGCAAGCTGCCATGGTATTCCAATAAGGCTATTAGAATCAAACATTATACTTCTAATACGTCCTTTTCTTTTACTACTTTTAACTCATCGATTTGCTTAACTTTAGCATCGGTAAGCTTTTGGATTTGATCTAAACCGTCTTTAGCATCATCTTCAGTAATCGTTTTAGCTTTCTCTTCTTTTTTTAATGCTTCATTTACATCGCGACGAATGTTGCGCACTGCAACTTTTGCATCTTCAGCCTTTTTATGAACTACTTTAACGATTTCTTTACGACGTTCCTCAGTTAATTGAGGAATACTTAAACGAATTTGTGCACCATCATTACCAGGGTTCAAACCTAAATCAGATTGTAAAATTGCTTTTTCAATAGCACCAATCATTGTTTTATCCCAAGGTGCAATCACAATCATGCGAGGTTCAGGCACGGAGATATTCGCAACTTGATTAATGGGTGATGGACTTCCATAGTAATCAACCATTACTTTATCAAGTAGTGCTACACTAGCACGGCCTGTACGAATAGATGCGAATTCATGTTTTAAAGCCTCAATAGACTTATTCATGCGGTCTTCTGCTTGTTGTAACAATTCTTTAATTTCCATATGAATTATTCTCCTCGAACAATGGTCCCTATTTCTTCACCTTTAGCAGCTTTTGTAATATTACCAGGAATATCCATGCTAAATACAATAATAGGAATATTGTTATCTTTACATAAAGTTGTAGATGTAGCATCCATTACTTTTAATTCTTTTGTGATAATCTCGTTATATGTTAATTCATCAAATTTAACAGCATTAGGATTTGTCTTAGGGTCAGAATCATATACGCCATCTGCAAATTTCTTTGCCATTAAAATAGCATCGGCTTCAATTTCAGCGGCCCGTAATGCAGCTGTTGTATCTGTAGAGAAGTAAGGTTTACCAAGGCCAGCACCGAAGATAACGATACGTTTTTTTTCTAAATGACGAATAGCGCGACGACGAATATAAGGTTCTGCAATTTCTTGCATTTCAATAGCTGTTTGAACACGTGTATCTACACCAGCTTGCTCTAATGCATCTTGCAATGCTAAGGAGTTCATCACTGTTGCTAGCATCCCCATATAGTCAGCAGTAGCACGATCCATACCTTGATTGCTACCAGCTAAACCTCTCCATAGGTTACCGCCACCAACAACAATCGCGATTTCTAAATCAGTGGATTTTGCTAAAGCAGCAATTAACAGATGCCATTACTTCTGCTACGAAGTCATCTTGGCGTTTTTCAATGCCTTCACCTAAACCATAGCGAACAAAACGACGTACGTTGATGTTTTCACCGATTTTTGCAATACTTTCATTAATGATGTCTGTAACAGTTTTATCGCCATCTTTAATGAATACTTGTTCTAATAGGCAATTTTCTTTATAGAATTTTTCAATACGACCTGCAACCATTTTTTCTAAAACAGCTTCAGGTTTTGGTTTACGACCAGCTTTAACGTCTTCTTCAGCTTCTACTTTAGCTTGTTCCAATAATACTTGTTTTTCGTGTTCAATTACTTCAGTAGGAACTTCTTCACGGTTCAAGTATGTAGGATTTACAGCTGCAATTTGCATTGCGATGTCGCGTGCTAAATTTTGGAAATCATCAGTTTTTGCAACGAAGTCAGTTTCACAGTTAACTTCCACTAAAACACCGATACGACCACCAGCATGAATGTAGGATTGTACTACACCTTCAGCTGCAATACGACCAGCTTTTTTAGCTGCCGCAGCCAAACCTTTTTCACGAAGAAGGTCAACCGCTTTATCGATATTACCGTCAGTTTCAACCAATGCTTTTTTAGCGTCCATCATACCTGCGCCAGTCATGTCGCGCAATTCTTTTACCAAAGCAGCAGTAATTGCCATTATTTTGTTCCTCCTAGTATTAATTAAGGTAAGGATATAGTCCTTACCCCAATTATATATGTTATAGATTTATCTTTCAAATGCTAATACGACAACGATTAAGCTTTACCGTCTCGAACCATTTCTGCGGAATCAGCTACCATGTTATCTAATGCTTCTTCAAAGGATTCGCCTTGACGACCTTCAAGAACAGCGTCAGCCATTTTACCAGCCAACAATTTAACAGCGCGAATAGCGTCATCATTTGCTGGGATTGGGAAATCAACTTCGTCTGGGTCGCAGTTAGTGTCAACTGTTGCAACTACAGGAATACCCAATTTTTTAGCTTCTGCAATAGCGATTTTTTCTTTTTTAGGATCTACTACGAAAAGAGCACCTGGCATTTTAGGCATATCTTTAATACCGCCAAGGTATTTTTCCAATTTATCCATTTCATGACGAAGACCGATAACTTCTTTTTTAGGCAATACTTCGAAAGTACCGTCTTCTGCCATAGCTTCCAATTGTTTTAAACGTTTAATACGAGTTTCAATTGTTTTGAAATTAGTCAACATACCGCCCAACCAACGTTCGTTAACGAAGAACATGTTAGCACGGATAGCTTCTTCTTTAATAGCTTCTTGAGCTTGTTTTTTAGTACCTACGAACAAGATTACTTCGCCTTGGGAAGCAACTTCACGCAAGAAATTGTAAGCTTCTTCTACTTTTTTAACTGTTTTAGACAAATCAATGATATAAATACCATTGCGTTCAGTGAAGATGAATTTCGCCATTTTAGGGTTCCATCTTCTAGTCTGATGACCAAAGTGTACACCAGCCTCTAATAATTGTTTCATTGATACTACTGCCATTGTGGCACCTCCTGTTAATTAACCTCCGCCGCTTCATCCTTCGGGTCACCCAAAATTAGGCACAGTACCGAAGTCCACTGACGTGCATATTTTTCATACCTAATAATTCTAACAAAAAATCATGGCAAAAGCAAGCAAGGAGTGAGGAATTCTTTAAGTATTCCTCACTCCTTATTTTAAATACATTCTCTTTCTTATTGATGTACGATCTTATGTTCAAATTTGAATTATAGAATATTATGAAAATATTTATTTAATTATTGCGAATGAATTCAATCATACTTGCACGATCTTCAGCACCAAATACTGCAGAACCAGCAACTAAAACTGTAGCCCCCGCTCTTTTAATCGGTACACAAGTAATATCGTTAATACCACCGTCCACCTCAATGACTGCCGTTGAATTGTCTACTTCTTCTAACAATATCTTAGCTTGTTTAACTTTTTTTATGGCATTTTTAATAAAAGATTGTCCTCCAAATCCTGGATTCACAGACATAATTAAAATCATATCTAAATCTGCAGCTACATCTTCTAGTAGAGATACAGGTGTACTAGGATTCAATGCTACACCAGCCTTCATCCCACACTGCTTGATATGTTGAATCAAACGATGCATATGAGGTACAGTTTCTTGATGAAAAGTAAAATATTCTACACCAATTTTTGCAAATTCTTCTACATAATCACCAGGATTAGTAACCATCAAATGCACATCAAATGGTAATTTTGTATATGGACGAATGGCTTTCACAATGGGAGCACCAAAGGTTAGATTAGGAACAAAGTGTCCATCCATGATGTCGATATGTAATAAATCAGCCCCCGCTGCTTCAATAGATTTTAATTCCTCGCTTAACACCGCAAAATTTGCGGAAAGCATAGATGGTGCAATTTTTATCATATTAAAACCTCTTTCGTTGACTTTCTATATCATTACGTATAGACATATAAGCATCATATCGTCCTTGATGAATATGACCAGCTTCTAGAGCAGCTTTAATCCCACAAATGGGTTCATGTTCATGATAGCAAGGACTAAATTTACAAGTATCAACATATTCACCAAATTCTGGGAATAATGTAGGCAATCTTTCAAGGGAAACATCATTAAATTCAATAGCACTAAATCCAGGTGTATCCATGATAAAAGAATCTGCATCTAAACTATATAAAGAAGCGTGACGAGTGGTGTGTTTGCCACGTTTAATCTTATCACTTACCTCCCCAGTCTGGAAGGCGAATTTTGGGTCTACTGCATTTAAAAGACTACTCTTACCAACACCAGATGGACCTGCAAAAGCTGTTACCTTATGTTGAAGCACATGACGTAAATCATCGATGCCTGTCATATTATATGTGGATGTCATCAAAACCTTATAACCAATTGATTTATAAAGATCAACCATAGTTTCCGTCTCTGAATCCATCAGGTCACATTTATTGATACATAGCACGATAGGTATATCCGCATGTTCAATCATAACGAGCATTTTATTAAGTAATAGCTCATTAATATCTGGTTCATGGGCAGCCACAACTAATACAACTTGGTCAATATTAGCTACTGCTGGACGTACCATCGAATTATGACGTCCATGGATGGATTCAACGAACCCATCCTCCGAAATCGTAACGCGGTCACCCACAAGTAAACTATAACGACCTTTCTTAAGTCTGCCACGAACCTTACATTCATGAATGGTGCCCGTATCATCTTGTACATAAAAGTACCCATTCATATTTTTGACAACAATGCCTGTAATCATAGTACCTCTTATAATGCAGTTTCTTGCACTAATGCACCATTGAGGTATACCTCAATACGTACATTACCTACACCGGACACTTTTCGAACAATACGATCTCCAGGTTTATTGGTATCATCATAAATTACTGCGGAACCTTCATCATCTTTTACGACAATTTTAAGTTCTTGATTTTTAAAACCAGCTGGTACAGTAACATCTATAGTACCAGTTGTTTTATTACCACTGTTTCCATCTTTTTTATCAGATTTCTTTTTATCATCTTTGAACTCAGTCGTAAGATTTAATGTGGAGCCTTCGTCAATTTCATCGCCAGCTTTAATGCTTTGCTCTATAACCACAGATTTTTCTTCCACAGATCCAGATACTTGGTTTACACCTAGTTGAATATTACTCAATGTATCACGAGCATCTTTTAATGTCATACCAACAAGATTAGGTACTTTGACTTTCTTAGCCTTCGCTTTATTTACAACGAGATCAATTGTTGTCCCTTTAGACACTTTAGAATCTCCGGAAGGACTCTGAGCAATGATTACACCATCTTTTTTACCATCTACAGATTGCTGTGTTATTTTTCCCACAACTAAACCTAAATCTTTAAGTCGTTGACGGGCTTGATCCACAGTTAAATCAGTTAAATCTGGCACCGTAATATCGCCTACACCTTTAGAAACCACAAGATGGATTGTTCGTTGCTCTTTAACCTTCTCTCCAGCTCCAGGAGTTTGAGAAATAACTTGACCAGCTGGCACATCTGGATTTGTGACTTCACTTGTAGACACACGCAAATGTTTATCTTCTAAGATATTTTTTGCTACAGAAACTTGTTTGCCTACCACATTAGGTACATCTACTGTTGTATTACTCCAGAAATTACCGTAGCTTAAGAAAGCACCTAAAAATGCTACTAAGAAAATGACAGCAGCACCTAGAACGATGTATTTTTGTGGAATCGATGCAATTTTACTTAACATACTCTTCTTTTTATCCTCTTCTTTTCGTTCTTCTTGAATCGTACTAAGATCTTCAAGTGCTTCAGGATCAACAGCAGGAATCATTTGTGTAGCAAAGTCATATGGTTCATGACGTTGTGTTTTGCCCATCGTAAAACCTTGAGATAATCGCAAATCACTGATCATATCAGAGATAGAATCAAATCGATCAGCAGGATTTTTAGATAATGCTTTCATAACAACAGCTTCTAAAAGCGGAGGAATTGATGGATTATATCGTGTTGGAGGTTCTACCTTCTCACGAACATGTTTTAATGCTACCGCAATTGGCGTTTCCCCTTCAAATGGTACACGACCTGTAAGCATTTCATACAATACGACACCCAGAGAATAGATATCTGTATTGCCGTCTACCGGTTTACCACTAGCTTGCTCTGGTGATAAATAGTGTGCTGAACCCAAAATCGAATTCGTATACATAACTGTGTTAGTTGCATTTATTGCACGAGCAATACCAAAGTCAGTTACTTTAACGCGCCCCGTATTGGTAATAATAACATTATGTGGCTTTATATCACAATGAACAATGCCCATTGTATGCGCGTGTTCTAAGCCTTCAGCTATGGCGATAGTAAATTTAACAGCCTCATCTATGGACAGTCTTCCATGACGAGTTATATATTTTTTTAAGGTTTCACCATCTACATATTCCATGACAATGTAATGTAGATTTTGATCAAAACCTACATCATACATATTTACAATATTTGGATGATTTAATTTACCTGCCGCTTGTGCTTCTCGTTTAAATCGAGTCACAAATTCGTCATCATTTGCAAAATTAGCATGCAATACTTTTATTGCTACTTGTCTACCTAGTAAGGTATCTTCTCCAAGGTATACATCAGCCATTCCACCAACGCCAATTTTATCAACAATTCGGTAGCGGTTATCTAGAAGTATGCCTTTTATATTCATAGTACTCATTATTTCTCCATTTCTAGATTAGATTGTTCCCACCACAATGGTCACATTATCTCCTGCTCCGACTTCATATACAGCTTCCATCAATGATTCAATAACCAACATATCATCATCCGTTGATTGTAATGCAGAGGCAATTACATCATCGGATACATAGCCACTTAATCCATCAGTGCAAAGTAAAATACGATCACCGGGAAGAATAGATTCTACGCCACTATCAACCTCTAAGATTTCATCAACACCAACTGCGCGAGTTAATAAATTCCGTTGAGGGTGATTTAGCATTTCATCCTTTGTAATCTCTCCAGCTGTTAATAATTCTTGTACCATAGAATGATCCGTAGTAATTTGTCGTAAATGACCATCTCTATATACATACAAACGACTATCACCAACACTTGCCCAGTAAAGTTGATTACCATTTATAGCTGTAACTACAGCGGTAGTACCCATACCAGCAAGACGTTCTTCACAAGCAACGCGATTTACAATACGTTGATTAGCGTGAATAATAGCATCACATAAGTCTTGTTGACCTATCGTTTCAAGGGAGGACAAATATTCTTTTATTTCATCTACAGCATAGGTACTTGCAATTTCACCACCGCTATAACCACCCATGCCATCAGTAACAGCACAAATATGGCCATCAATGAAGAAACGGTCCTCGTTACGCTGGCGCACAAGCCCAATTTTACTTAAACCAACAAAATTATTCATGATTCTCCTTTTTCCGACCATGAGCAGCCTTTAACTGCCCACATGCGGCTTGGATTGCATCGCCCATTTCCTTTCGTACCGTTACTGATACACCATAGGAACTGACGATGTCTTTAAATGTATTCATATTCGTAATAGATGGTTTATATAATTCAATATGTTCATTGCCATTAACTGGGATCAAGTTAACATGACAATTTGGGAAATCTTTACAGATTTTCCCCAAAGCATGAGCCTCATCCATAGATGCATTTACAGAATCTATAAGAATATACTCAAAGGTAACACGACGCTGTATCGTATTATAATAGTATTTTACCGCATCTAAGACTTCCGTCAATTCATAACGTGCCCCAACGGGCATAATACTACGACGAACTTCATTATTTGTAGCATGTAATGAAAGTGCTAAGGTTATTGGCAAACCTTCATCAGCTAATTTATAAATATTAGGAACCCAACCACAAGTGGAAATCGTCATCTTACGATAACTAATATTACAAATCATAGGATCATGTAGTAGTTGTAATGCTTGTAATACATTATCATAATTTTGTAACGGCTCCCCTGCGCCCATAACGACAACAGAATGTATTTCCTCTTTAGTAAGAGCCCCAAATATGACAACTTGTCCAATAATCTCAGCGACTGTTAAATCTCTGTATAAGCCACCTTGTGTAGAAGCACAGAATACACATCCCATAGCACACCCCACTTGAGAGGAAACACATACAGAATACCCATAGTGTTGCTCCATCAAAACTGCTTCCACACGACTTTGATCTGACATCTCTACAAGTATTTTGCGAGTCTTTCCATCAGGGGCAATAGACTCTGTAATTAATGTAGGTAAAGAAATAACACAATTATCACCTAGCCATTGACGCAAGTCTTTCGGAAATTGTGTCATGTCTTCAAAATCAAAAATATATCTATGATAGATATAGTCAATTAACTGTTTCGCTCGAAACTTTTGTATATTATGGGTCTTAAAGATAGATTGTAATTCTTCTAAAGACTTACCCAATAATTCTATCATGGTGCTCCATTTCTTATATTATGATAAGCGTTTCATGCGAGCCATAAAGAAACCATCCATATGATCTCGCGGTGGATAGGTTGTAATCATACCATCTATAGCTTGTGGTGCCCCTTTATATGATACAGGATCGATGATAAAGTTCTTATGAATTGCCAAGAATTTATTTAGAACAGCTTCATTTTCACCACTATTCATAGTACATGTGGAATATACTAAATATCCATTAACCTTAACCATTTCAGAAGCTTTTTCTAATATTTCAAGTTGTAACGGCGGCAACTCAATAAGTAAAGACTCTGTTTTACGCCAACGCATGTCTAATTTCTTTTGTAATATACCTAGACCAGAACAAGGAGCATCAACTAAGACGCGATCAAATTGTTCTTTCCAATTATCAGGAAGATAACGACCATCTTGAAGCTTAGTAGAAATAATAGATACACCTAATCGCTCAGCATTTTGATTAATCAGTTCTAATTTATGGTCGTAAATATCACAACTCATAATAGCTCCTGTATTATTCATAAGACTTGCCATATGCATAGACTTGCCACCTGGTGCAGCACAACAGTCTAAGATAAGCTCTCCTGGTTGAGGATCTACCACATGGGCTACTAACATAGATGCTTTATCCATAAAAGTAATATGACCTTCTAAAACAGGTTTAGCTTTTTCTAAATGACCTTGATGTCCATCAATATAAACTACTTCAGGAATATATGTATCCTGTTCTACAATCCAATCTAAATCTTCTAATTCTTTTAAACAATCCTCAATAGATACTTTCACTGTATTTATGCGAGCCGTCAAACGAGGTTGTTCATTAAACCAAGAACAAAGATCTACGGTCTTATCTTTTCCCATTTCTTTTATCCATAAGTTGACAAGCCATAATGGTTGATTGTAGATAAAGGAAATTTCTTCAGCTTCGGACTTAGCTAGTTCACCGATAGAAATGCTATCACTTTCACGTAAAACCGAACGCAAAACAGCATTTACAAAACCAGATAAACCTCTAGTTAGCTTTTTGGCGAGTTTAACAGATTCGTTAACAGCCGCACTTTCAGGAACCTTATCCATATAGATAATTTGATAAATACCAAGTCTAAGGATTTCCACAACCATAGAAGATAGTTTCTTTAAGGGTCGCTTTGCAAAGTGAACAATAATAGCATCCAAGTAATTTTTTCTACGAATGACCCCATACACAAGTTCAGTAAAGAATCTTCGATCTAAATCGGATAGATGATATTTCTGTAAATACTCTTGCAACTTTATATTTGCATAAGCACCATTGCGATTAATTTCACTCAATGCTTTTACAGCGAGCAATCGAATATTTTGTTGTTGATTAGTCTTTACCTCTATCATTACTATTCCTACCAATCAATTGTTCTACTACTGCTCGAACACGTTCAGAATCGACTGTTGTATTACAACATGGCCCATTAGGACGTTCATTTAATACCCCAATAACTGGGATGGGAAATACATCAGCCATTCCACTTGCTAAATCTCGTTCGCAAGCTATTGCTACAATAGCTTTTGGGCGTGCTTCCTTTACCTTCATCCGCGCTAAGGTGCCTCCAGTGACAACTATAAATTGACAACCATAGTCCTTAGCCACTTGCAACAAATTACCAACCTGGCATCGCCCACACTGCTTACAATTATATACATCATGTGTAACCTTATGAACACACGAACTTTCTTGTAAACAGTGAGGAGTTAATAATAATATACGTTCTGGATCTACCGTATACATATCTAGCATTACTAAATGATTGATTAAATCAATCATAGACTGGCGGAGTTGATCCTTAGTAACCCCTCTCACCTTACCAATCGCCAAAGTTAATGGAAATAATCCATAAATAAACTGATTGGCTAGTCTTAAAACAATAGGATGTAACCGTATAATACCTGTGCTAGCAACAATTAAAGATAAGCACAAAATCCATATAATAGCAATAAGTATAGATATAACTACACTACTTATAATTGATGCAAATGGATGCAATTGTAAAAGTCCTGGTTCTAATATATACATTAGAAAGGCTAGTACTGCTGTGAGCAAAGCACATGTAATAGTTGATAAAATCAAGTATAACGGATACGTTTCGTACTGCTTATATTGAGTCCCCAAAAACGATACCTTCCTTTATTTGATGACCATTTATAAAATCAATTGCAGAAATGTGTTTTTTATTTTCTGGTTGGACTTCTGTTAATAGAATTATATTTCCATCACCACAAAATACACCTAAACCGGCTATTTTAGATACGATTGTACCAGGCACAGTTGTGGCTGATATAGCAATTGGTACATGTTTTCCATGAATATCTATCAAACAGTGAGTCGTATCACTGGGAACCACTTCTCCAGACCATACTTTTAAACGTTTTCCATCGAGATATGTATAACATCCAGGTGCTGGATTAAGTCCTCTAATAAGGTTTGCAATTTCATTAGCCGGCTTAGACCAGTCGATCTGCCCCATTTCCTTTGTAATCTTAGTAGTATGTGTAGCCATTGTATCATCTTGTGGTGTAGCCACAATTTCTCCATTAACCCAACGAGTTAATACAGGTACTATAGTTTCACCCCCCAGTACAGCTATACGTTCAAATAACTGTCCTGTCGTTTCACCGGGTAAAATATCTGTCTCCACAATGTCGATGATATCACCTGTATCAAGTCCATCATCCATATGCATTATGGTAACACCCGTTTTAGAGTCTCCATTAAGAATTGCATAGTGAATTGGCGCAGCGCCTCTATAACTAGGTAAAATAGAGGCATGAACATTAATACAACCATATTGCGGCAATCGAATAAGCCAAGGAGGTAAAATTTTACCATACGCAATAACAATCACTACATCTGGTTGTAATGCTTCTAATTCGGCTCTCACTTGTTCATCACGCAAAGTGACTGGTTGATATACAGGCAAGTCATGCTCTAAAGCAGCTACTTTTACAGGGGGCATTTGAACTTGTTTACCACGCCCTTTTTGTTTATCAGGCTGGCAATACACACCGACAATAGAATGACCAGCTTGAATCAAAGCCTCTAAGGTAGGCACAGAAAAGTCTGGTGTCCCCATAAAAACGATGCGTAATTGTTTATTATCAGACAATTTCTTTCTCCTCTGGATGATCAGTAATTAATCGTAAGTTAGTTGCTTTTTCAATAAACAAATGACCTTCCAAGTGATCAATTTCATGTTGGAAAATACGCGCCAAAAAACCTTCAGCTTTTATAGTTACCTTCTTATTATGTGGATCAATACCTTTAACGGTGACTTTATTAAATCGTTCCACATCTCCGAAATATCCTGGCACACTTAAGCATCCTTCAGGTCCAACTTGAGAACCTTCAGCATGAGTGATTTCAGGGTTAATTAGCGCAATAAGACCACTACCAGATTGGTCATCTACAACGATAATACGTTTAGCTACAGCCACTTGAGGTGCTGCAAGACCAACTCCTTCAGTCTTATACATAGTTTCAGCCATATCATCGATAAGGACTCTAAGTTTTTTATTAACATGTTCTACAGGTTCCGCCACTTGTTTTAAAACGGGATGACCTGCTTTCACAACATCTAAAACAGCCATTGATACTCCTACACTACACGGGATCCACGTCAATCAGCAGTCCTTCTTGCGTGAAAATCCATGAGTTATATATATATTCTTTCAAATTTGTTAAATCTGTACCGCGAATCATAATAGCTAAACGATACATATCGCGCACTTTTTTTATAGGCGCTTCATAAGGACCATTAATCAAAATATCCTGATTTCCTTTATAAGACTCCAAGTCATCGACAATACGATTTGCTATAGACTCTAATATTTTCATATCTTGATGACGCACTACCATATGAATCATTTCGCGAAATGGAGGATATCCTAAAGCTTTACGATTTTTAATTTCTTCATTGTAAAAGCCTATATAATCATGAGCCTTACTCTTTATTATAGCATAATTTAAAGGATTATATGTTTGTATTACAACGCTACCCGGTTTTTCACCCCTACCGGCACGTCCAGAGGTTTGAGTAAGTAAATCAAAAGTTCGTTCTGAAGCTGTATAAACAGGAATATTCAAAACTGAATCGGCTGTTAAAATACCAACAGCTGTTACATCTTTAAAGTCATGACCTTTAGATACCATTTGTGTTCCCAACAAAATATCATATTTATGAGCCCCAAAGTCATGTAAAATATCTTCTGCTAATTGCTTTTTTTTTGTCACATCTTGATCAAGACGAGCAATGCGGGCCGATTTAAAGTGACGACGTAACTCTTCCTCTACCTTTTGTGTGCCTGAACCAAAAAACTTAATCCTCTTACTATTACATTTGGGACAAACAGTTGGAATTGGTTCATGATGTTCACAATAATGACAACGCAATTCTTCACCAGCTTGGTGATAAACCATAGCTACATCACAATGAGGACACATAATAGTTTCCCCACAATCCCGGCACATAACAAAAGTACTATAACCGCGTCTATTTAACAGAATAATCATTTGATTATGCTCATCCAATGTATGTTGAATTAAGCGACTCATGGCATCAGAAAAAACGGAGTAATTTCCATGAAGAATTTCTTCCTTCATATCTACTATAGTAACCTTCGGCATAGGTTGCTCAAAAATGCGATTTGGCAACTCTAGTAAATGATACTCCCCTTGCTTAGCTTTATAATACGAAGTAACAGATGGTGTAGCAGAACCTAAAATAACGGGACAACCATGTGCCTCAGCACGCCACAATGCCACGTTACGTGCATGATACCGAACCATATCCTCTTGTTTATAAGATGGATCATGTTCTTCATCGACCACAATAAGGCCGATATCCTCAGCTGGCGCAAATACGGCAGAACGAGCGCCAATAATAATGTGACTATCCTTACGGCGCAAACGCTCCCAATTATTGTTCCGTTGTTGTACCGTCAATTTACTATGAAATACTACGACTTCGTCACCAAAAGTTTCTACAAATCGTCTCACAATTTGATCAGTCAATATAATTTCAGGTACTAAAATAATAGCCGTCTTATCCTGACTAATACATTTTGCTGTAGCACGTAAATATAATTGAGTCTTACCACTACCAGTGACACCATGAAGTAAAAAGGTTTTATGTTCATGGCTATTCATTGCAGCTTGTATTGGTCCATATACAGCTTGTTGAGCTTCAGTAAGAGGAATATTAACTTCTTCTGTTAAAAGCTCATCAAATGTTGTTTTTGTGGCTTTAAAACGAGCTTCAACGACAATACCTTTAGCTTCACTCACTTGTTTAATGACCATACGAGAATAGCCTTTAGCTAGCAGTAATGCCTTAGATGCTCCGCCCACTTCAAGTAAGTATTTTGCTAATTCTCGTTGTTTCTTTTTCCGTTCACTAAATTGTGCCACCGAAAATTCTGGCATAACTACTAACCATTCTTCCTTTGGTGCCTCGTAAGATTTTAATGTCTTATTCACTGTAAACAATCGCAATGCATCGCCATAAGAGAATAAATAATACTCATTTAGACGACGGGCCGTATCCATCATTTCCGGTGTAAACCAAGGTTCACTATCTAATACTTGCACAATATTTCGTAAAGTGAACTCTGGTGGCTCAACTAACTCGTCGTAACCAATAAGAATGCCTTCTTCACGACTATGTCCTAAAGGAATGAGTACGCGCGTACCAGGTAAAACATTACCAAACTTTTCAGGCATTAAATAGCTCAAAGGTTTATGAAGTTGTTTGGCTGGTCTGTTAATTATAACTTGTGCTACGCGCATACATTATTTCCTTTCGTTTATTATAAAAGGTCTCAGTAGAAATTCTACCAAGACCTTTTGTATTATAAGCCAGCTTCTTCTTTTAGAATTTGTGCTTTATCTGTACGTTCCCAAGGTAAATCCACATCAGTTCTACCAAAGTGACCATACGCTGCAGTTTTGCGATAATGAGGCTTTAACAAATCAAGCATTTCAATGATTCCTGCTGGACGAAGGTCGAAATGTTTTTTAACAAGCTCTTGAATTTTTGTTTCCTCTATGCGACCTGTACCAAAAGTATCAACTAAAATAGATACAGGATGAGCAACCCCAATTGCATAAGCAACTTGCACTTCACATTTATCAGCAAGACCTGCTGCTACAACATTTTTAGCTACATAACGTGCTGCGTATGCTGCAGAACGGTCCACTTTGGATGGATCCTTACCAGAAAATGCACCGCCACCATGACGGGCCATACCACCGTATGTATCTACAATAATTTTACGGCCAGTTAAACCAGCATCACCATGAGGGCCTCCAATTACGAAACGACCAGTTGGATTGATGAAGTATTTAGTATTTTCATCAACGAATTCAGCAGGCAACGCTGCGTCAATTACATAACGCTTCAAATCGGCTTTAATTTGTTCTTGGGTCACTTCAGGGCTATGTTGCGTAGAAATAACAATTGTATCAATGCGCTTAGGTTTACCATCAACATATTCTACAGTAACTTGAGTTTTACCGTCTGGACGTAAGTAAGTTAAAGTCCCATCCTTACGAACTTCTGTAAGTCGACGAGATAAACGATGTGCCAAGGAAATTGGCAAAGGCATGAGTTCAGGTGTTTCATTAGATGCATAGCCAAACATCATACCTTGGTCACCAGCACCGATTTTATCAAGCACTTCACCATTGCCATCTTTTGATTCAAGTGCTTCATCAACGCCCATGGCGATATCCGCAGATTGTTCATCGATGGATACAAGTACACCACAAGTATCACAATCAAAACCAAATTTTGCACGAGTATAACCAATTTCACGAATTGTATCACGTACGATGCGAGGAATATCAACATATGTATGAGTAGAAATTTCACCTACTACATGAACTAAACCAGTAGTAACTAAAGTTTCACAAGCCACACGAGCAGTTGGATCCTTTTCAATAATCGCATCCAAAACAGCATCAGAAATTTGGTCAGCTATTTTATCTGGATGGCCTTCAGTAACAGATTCAGAAGTAAAAAACATATGTTTTTCAGCCATTTTATCCTCCTAATACGAAAAAAAGTCTCTCATGCACTCATGAGAGACCCTCCCATCTAACGACATTTGTCATAGGAATTAGCACCTTTTCCGCTTGGAATGGTTGCTGTAGCTTCACAGGGCCTATCCCTCCACTACTCTTGATGAGTTACAAAAATATTATAGTGTATTTACAGTGAGAAAGCAAGTCATTATTATACCTCTCTTGCCTCTTTTAAAGCTAAATCATGTTCGGCCTTATGAAGGGCACTTTCAAACTGACGATACATATGATGACGGCCCAGAATATCCAAGAAATCAGATTTATACATCTCTCTACGTATATCGTAACTCACATCACTAAGCAAAACTTCTATGCCTCTTTTTTGAAGTTCTTCAATAATACCTCGTAAAATACGTAAACCCGTTAAATCTACAAATGGTACTTTTACAAAACGAATGATTAAATATTTAGGATCTTTATGTATAGAGTTTAACGCTCTATCAAATGCACTTATAGCGCCAAAGAATAATGGGCCATCTACAGTGTATACCATTATTTCTGGATGGATTGTAATCTCATGCCTAATCTGAGCTGATAATTCGGCACTACTTGCTTCATGCACATCAATTGTATTAACCATTTTACGCATAAACTGCAACACTGCAAGTACTACACCTACATTTACAGCTACTACTAAATCCGTAAAAATAGTCAGGAAAAAGGTAAGCAATAATATTATTTGATCTGGACGAGGTGCGAGAACAAGCATTCGTATAAAACGTGGTACATCACTCATATTGTAGGCTACTACAAATAATATGGCTGCCATAGATGCCAACGGAATATACACTGCATATGGGGCTAAAAATAAAAGAATGGCACCTAATGTAATGGCATGAACAATACCTGCCACCGGAGAATTACCACCTTGACGAATATTTGTGGCAGTTCGCGCAATAGCACCGGTTGATGCAATTCCACCAAACAATGGCGCAAATATATTAGCTAATCCTTGTCCAAATAATTCAGTATTAGATTCATGCTTGGTTCCACTCATACCATCAGCAACAACTGCAGACAATAAGGATTCAATAGCGCCTAGCATGGCAATTGTAAAAGCCGGCCCGATTAAGGATAAGATTTTATCAAAACTCAATTTTGGTACAGAAAATTCTGGCAAACCTTGAGGTATGCCACCAAATGCACTACCAATGGTTAAAACCGTAGGAAATTGGTAGATGGCTTGAATAACCGTAGCAACAATCATAGCTACAATGGGAGCTGGAACTTTATTAATATATGGGATTCTAGGTAAAACTAACAGTAGACTTAAGCTTAAGATCGCAATCCCCAATGTAGGTAAGTCAGAGTATGGTAAGGACTGAATCATAGCCCATAATTTTTCATGGAAATGAGCCATATAAGGCAACGGTGGAAATCCAAAGAAATATGGCCATTGCCCCACCCAAATTGTAACACCAATACCCGCTGTAAAACCCATAATAACAGGTGTGGGTATAAACCGAATGACTGTCCCTAACTTTGCAACACTCATTAAAACCAGAATAACTCCTGCCATCATGGTCGCAATTTGTAAACCTTCAAAGCCATAATTGACAACGATACTGCTCAATAGAACGATAAATGCCCCTGTAGGGCCCGCAATCTGAACAGGGGAGCCACCAAACAAGGATACAAATATACCTGCAATGATTGCCGTATAAATGCCCGCTTGCGGTGTAACTCCACTAGCAATAGCAAAGGCCATTGCTAAAGGCAGAGCCACAACCCCTACGACCAATCCGGCGATAATATTATTACTCCATTTTCCTTTTCCTAATGAGCCGTCTAAATATGCTTTTTGTATAGCAAACATGTAAGAAAAACACACCCTTTTTAAAACAACACACACAAGAATTAATTTATATCAGCTCTGTTTGCTACTAAATCAATAACTTCTCTAAGGATATGTCGAGCAAGGTCAGATTTTTTCATATTAGGCATTTCTTTAGGCTCTTTATCAGGATATAAAAAATAGCCTTCATTCGTATCTACATTAAAACCTGCATTCGATTTGCTTACATCATTGGCTACAAGCATATCTAGATTTTTTTTAGCCACTTTATCATGACCATACTTGATTACATGTTCTGTTTCTGCCGCAAAACCAACAAGAATTTGATGACTTTTTTTAGAGCCCAACCCTTGTAGAATATCTGGATTTTTTACAAGTTCTATGGTCATAGACTCCATTTTTTTTATTTTTTGCTCTGCTTTATGAAGGACTCTAAAGTCAGAAACAGCGGCAGCCATAATAACTACATTAACATCATTATAACGAGCTTCAACAGCCTCCTGCATAGATACCGCGGAATCTACAGAAATAAAGTCTACGCCATTTGGTATAGGCAAGGATGTGGGAGCACTTACTAATATCACCTTAGCCCCCATGCGTGCAGCCTGTTCTGCAATGGCATACCCCATCTTACCGCTAGAACGATTTCCAATATACCGAACAGGATCAATACTCTCCTGTGTTCCGCCAGCTGTAACAAGTATAGTAGTACCTTCAAGCTCATTGGTGCTGCACATTTTAGCTTCTAGCCAATCCACAATTGCTTCGGGCTCCGGTAAACGTCCTACACCAGTGATGCCACAAGCTAACCAACCTTCTGCAGGGTCCATAATATGGTAGCCCAAAGAACGTAATCCTTCTAAATTGCGTTGAGTAATAAGATTATTATACATTTCTGTATTCATAGCAGGACAAAGGTACTTAGGTGCTGTGGTGGCCATAATTGTTGTAGTTAACATATCATCAGCAATGCCTGCATAAATTTTTCCGATCACATTTGCTGTTGCAGGCACAACTACATATGCATCTGCCCAAGTGGCCAGTGCAATATGTTCTACATCCCACTGATGAACTTGTTCAAACATGTCTAAAGCTACAGGATGTCCACTAATTTCACCAAACGTTAAAGGTGACGCAATATGCGTTGCATTTTGTGTCATTACAACCTTTACTTCAGCCCCTTTTTTACGAAGTCTGCTTACCACTTCAATTGCCTTATACGCTGCAATACCTGCAGATACTGCGACAATGATATGTTTTCCGCGCATGTTCTTCTCCTTTTAAAAATTCCTTGTATCATTGATACAAGGAATTGATTTTTTATTTAATGCCTTCTTTAGTGCGTTTATATGTCACTTCACCTTCAGCAATTTCATAAAATGCCAAAGATACAGGCTTGTCAGTCGCATGTGTAGATTCTGCTAAGCAAGGTTCACCATCTGTTAATTCGCGAGCGCGTTTAGCCGCTAAAGTCACCAATGTATATTTGCTATCTACTTGGCTTTCCAATTTTTTTAATGGAGGTTTTACCATCATACTATCACTTCTCCTTAGACTCTTGATATTGTTTATAAATATATTGAATTTGCTCTTTATTACGACTAATCTTACAAGACTCAGCTCGCAAGATAGAGGCAACCTTTAAAGAAGCCTCTGCTAAATCATCATTTACGACGATATAGTCATAACGATGAGCTAAGGCTAATTCTGAACAAGCCAATGACAATCGTTTATCAATGACTTCTTTAGCATCTGTGCCACGATTATGTAAACGTTCAGATAACTCCGATAGTGACGGCGGTACAATGTAAATAAATACAGCATCGCTAAAACGTTCCTTAACCTGCATAGCGCCTTGAATATCGATTTCTAATAGTACACTTTTCCCATCATCTAATAAATCCATTACATGCTGTTTTGGAGTACCATAGTAATTATCATATACCTTAGCATATTCTAAGAATGCGTCTTCACTAAGCAAAGACTCAAATTCCTCTTTAGAGCGGAAGAAATAGTTAATTCCTTCCCTTTCACCCACACGTGGAGCACGGGTTGTCATAGAAACGGAATAAACTAAATTAGGCATTTCTTTACGAATATTCGCACAAATCGTACCTTTACCTGCGCCAGATGGCCCGGATATAACGATTAATAATCCTCTGTCTGACATATGCACTCCTATGATTCCACTGTATCTACATCCACATCATGTTGCACAAGTCGATGTGCTACGGTTTCAGGTTGAATTGCAGATAATACAATTTGACCACTATCCATAACTAATACAGCACGTGTCTTACGACCATATGTGGCATCAATGAGCAATCCCTTATCTCTAGCATCTTGAACCATCCGCTTTATAGGGGCGGATTCAGGACTAATAATAGCCATAACACGGTTAGCAGATACCATATTACCAAAGCCTATATTCAGTAATTGAATACTCATTCATAGACCTCCTATTACTCTACATTCTGTACTTGTTCTCTAATTTTCTCTAACTCACATTTAAGTTGAACCACAAACTCAGTAATAATCGAATCCATTGCTTTGGAGCCGATTGTATTTACCTCACGATTCATTTCTTGCAAAATAAAATCAATCTTACGACCGATTGAATTTGTATCTGCAAGTGTATTTTTTAATTGTACCACATGAGAGGTAAATCGGACAATCTCTTCCGTAATATCCGTCTTATCAGCTAATAGAGCAATTTCTTGTATAAAACGATCTTCACTAATACTCGCTTCTAAAGAAATTAAATATTCCTGAATCTTAGTTTTTATATGCTCCCGATATGCTTCTACAGCACCAGCTTTATTAGTGTCTATTTTAGTAATTATATATTCAAGTGTTCCGATACGTTCTAATAAATCCTGATTGATATGTTGACCTTCCGCAGTTCGCATTGCTATTAAAGCATCTAATGCTTGAGTAGTTGCTTCTTTTACAATATCTGAAAGTACCTCTTCAGCAATTGGTGTATCTTGTTGTTGAATCCATTCGTTAGAAATCGAATTCACAGCTTGTAATGGTACTTTTTTGGGGTCATCATAGAACTCCTCTTGTACCAATAACTCTTGTATTTGTTTTCTCAATACACTATTAATGGTGAAAGTTTTAGGTCGCTCTCCTGCATCTTGAATAGAAACAGATACCTCAACCTTACCACGAGTAATACGATCTTGTATCATTCTACGAATAATACTTTCAAAAGGATTCATTTGTTTTGGACTACGAATAAATAAATCCAAGAAGCGTGCATTTACGGACTTAATTTCTACAGTACAGGTAATACCATCTTTGGTTGCTGTGCCCGAACCAAAACCGGTCATACTTTTCATAAGTCATCCTCCTTAGTAGTTTTTATTATTGTACCACGAATTACACAATCCGTGTTTAAATACTAAGAATTATATGTACACTATGGTATACTAAACTATACTTCTAAATATATTTGAAAGGAGTACTATGAATTTAGACGGACTTACCATGTCTGTACTCGCTAAAGAAATAAACGAGCGATTACAAACAGGTCAAATACAAAAACTATATCAAATAGATAAAACTACATTATTATTTAAAATTCGAGCACTCAACGAAGACCAAAACTTGATCATTACCGTAGGTGCTACACCAGCAATGTATCTTAGTCAACCACTGCAAGATTTACCAAAAGAACCAAGCTCACTTTGTATGTTCTTACGAAAGCATATTGAAGGTAGCCGCATTGTAAAGGTGGAACAAATCAATGGCGACCGAATCATGTGCATCCAAACGGATAAATTGGAAATGGATGGTTCCATTACGAGTACCTACATTTATGTTGAATTAATGGGCAAATATTCCAACTGTATTTTTGTACAAGACGATGTTATTTTAGAATCTTTAATTCACGTCTCTCCACTTATGAACCGTGAACGTTCTATTAGTCCTAAATTACGATATGAACTACCGCCAAATGCTAATCGCGTAAGCTTAATGGACTTTGATTGTGATGAAATCAAAAATCTACTCACCTCTTTTGGTAATGGTTCCGTACAGCAATCTATTCGATCTATCTTTAACGGCTTTGGCAAGCCTTTATTGGATGAAGTTTTATATATTTCCAAGCTGAATGGTGAAGAAATCATAACAGATTTAGATACTTTCCAATTAGATATGTTTACTAAATCTTTGTATCACCTCAAAGAAAAGCTTGAAAATAGCAATGGTTTATTTACTTTAATCAACGATAACAATAAAAAGGCTTACGCAAGCATTTTATTACATAACTATAAGGTATTAAAAGAATACAACACTATTTCTGAAGCCTTAGAAGAATCCATTCATAACACAAAAGCAATTCATACAGCTGATAAAGAGTTAGAAAAAATCTTAATAGCAGCCATCAAAAAGGAAGAAGGTCGCCATCAAAAGATTAAAGATGAATTAGAAGATACTAAGAAAATGGAAACCTATAAATTATATGGTGATCTTTTAATGATAAATGCACACCTTCAAGTGCAATACGAACCGTCTATTGAATTGCAAAATCTTCTTTCCGAAGAAAATGAAATCTTAACTATTCCTTTAAAGCCAAACTTAACAATTGTGGAAAATGCACAATGGTACTATAAGCTTTATACAAAACTAAAAAATCGTATGGTTAGCGGCGAGTACCAACTCAATGCAAGTACCACAAAACTAGCATACTTACAATCTATTCTATACAGTATCTCCTTAGCCACTACTCGTGAAAGCTTAGAAGAAATACGCAAAGAATGTATGGATGCAGGCATTATAAAAAAATCAAAAAAACCATTATCTTACAAACTAGGTAAATCTAACTACATTCACTTAACAATTGATGAAGGTGAAATATTCATCGGTCGTAACAATCAGCAAAACGAATATTTAACACACCGATTTGCAAAGCCAACTGACATTTGGTTCCATACACAAGATATCCAAGGTTCCCACCTTATTTTGAGACTCAATATTGAGCCAGACGATATGATTTTATCTAAAGTAGCACAATATGCAGCCTACTTTAGTAAAGCTCGTGATACTAGTAAGGTCCCGGTAGATTATACATACATTAAAAATATCAAAAAGCCACCTGGATCTCCTTTGGGATTTGTTATTTTTAATACCCATCAAACTATGATTGTGGAGCCTAAAAAACCAGAAAACTATAGAGAATGATAAAAGCGAAGGTATCCCTTCGCTTTTATTTTTGGCTTATTATTTTGCTCACATTATTTTTTACATATTGATCTGAAATTTGATATTACTTATCTTAAGTTTTCTATGGAATTAAAATATAAAAAGAGGCTAGATATAATATGATATCTAGCCTTTGTTTAAACTATTGGTTTTCTTCTGTACGTTGTTCAGTTTGTTTCAAACTTTCACGATTTTGACGCAAGCTTTCCAATGTTTTCTCCAAGTTGTTTTCAACATATTTAAGAACATCACCAGCATATTGAATAGAGCTAGCTTTCAGCTCATCAGAGGATTGATTTGCTGCATTAATAATTTGATTAGCTTGTTCTTGAGCTTGTTTTACAAGTTCACTTTCAGCTGTCAATTTAGCAATGTAGTCTTTAGCTTGATCGATCAAAGTTTCAGCCTGACGTTGAGCATCAGCTAACACTTTATCTTTATCTGCTACAATACGACGAGATTCTTCAAGTTCCAAAGGTAAGGATTCCTGAATAGAATCAATAATACGCATAATTTCGTCTTCCTCAACCATACGTTTTGTAGTCATAGGAATACGGCTGCTAGATTCAATAAGAACCTCTAAATCTTCTAATAATTTTTCTGTTTTCATACAATTCACCCCTATTTATTATGGACCGTATTAAAGCGTTCTTCAAGTTTTTCCTTAACATCATCCGGAACAAGACCATCTAGCTTACCACCAAATTTAGCTAGTTCACGAATACCCGTGGAGCTGACAAAAGAGTATTTGTTATTTGTCATAATAAATACTGTTTCAATGTCATCATCCAAATATTTTGCAAATAATGCGCGCTGAAATTCATATTCAAAGTCGCTCAATGCACGTAATCCTCGAATAATAATAGTAGCATTCTTGGATTTAACATACTCATTGAGCAAGCCACCTGTACAATCAATTTCAACATTAGGAATATGTTTGACAGAATTTCGAATCATCTCAACCCGTTCTTCCATAGAAAATAAGGAATTTTTATTCGGATTTGAGCTGACAGCAATGATTAATTTATCAACCAATCGGCTGCCCCGTTCAAAAATATCAACATGTCCATTAGTAACTGGGTCAAAACTACCCGGACATACACCTATACGCACAGGTTTAGCTCCTTTCGGCTGTCTTTACAAAATAGGAAACTACCGTATAACCAAATTTCTGTTCTTTTATACATTCCCATAATTCTGGTAAGGTAAAAACCTCATCCTTATGATGTTCTAATAATAAAACACCTTCAGGTTTTAACAAATCATAGTTTACAACCAAATCTATGGTATCTTGTATAAATCCATTTTCATATGGCGGGTCAGAAAATATATAATCGAACTGTCGCCCTACCATATAATTTTTTAATTGTGAAAGTTTCCTCGGAATAATTTCTAACCGATCATCCACACGACAATGTTTAGCATTCTCTAAAATTAGTTTTCCCGTTTTAAAGTCCACTGCTACTGCATGTGCTGCACCACGACTTAAGGCTTCAATTGCTACTGCACCAGTGCCAGAAAATATATCTAGTACATCAGAACCAAATATACCTCTATTTGCTAAT
Organism: Veillonella parvula; assembly: GCF_018378075.1. Lineage (GTDB taxonomy): Bacteria > Bacillota > Negativicutes > Veillonellales > Veillonellaceae > Veillonella > Veillonella parvula_K. Next base: position 248,752 of record NZ_JAGZYE010000001.1, on the reverse strand, counting down.
ACATTAAATACACTTTCACGAACACGATCAAGTGTAGGTCTAGTATCTAACCCTTTAGGTGCTTTTATGACATGTCCCTTAGCAGTTCCGCCAATAATTCGCATACAACCCTCACAAGATTATACTCATTAATTATAGTATATAAATAACCAAATTAAAAGTATCTTTTATTTATGATACTTCAATTTTAATATCACGCCCCATCAACTCAGCTAATGCTATGGATGGAGATTTTTTTTCATATAAAACCTCATATAAAGCCTTTGTTATAGGCATTTCAATTTGATGTTTACAAGCCATTTTATAAATAATTTCTGTTGCGAAAAATCCTTCTACAACCATATTAGTATGATTAACAATAAAATCCATCGTCTTACCCTCGGCTAGTTTTTGACCAGCCGCACGATTACGACCATGTGGGCTCATACAAGTAGCAATCAAATCCCCCATACCAGCAAGACCAGCATAAGTTTCTTTTTGGGCCCCTAAGGCCACCCCAAAGCGAGTCATCTCATGAAGACCACGTGTTAATAGTAAAGCCTTACAATTATCCCCTAAAGCTAAACCATCTGCAATACCCGCTGCAAGGGCAATGATGTTTTTCGTGGCTCCTGCTAGTTCAACACCAATCATATCAGTATTTGCATAAATTCTAAAGTTTTGACTACATAATGCCTTTTGCAATGTTGTAGCCACTTCTAGATTCTCTGTACTCAACACAGAGGCAGCAGGCAAATTACGCCCAATCTCTTCTGCATGATTAGGTCCAGACAAAACCGCTAAATTACACCCTATGGTAGCAAAAACCTCTTTCATCACAGTCGTCAAAAGTTTCCCACTGCTTCGTTCTACACCTTTTGAACATAGAATATAGGCTTGATTTTTATGAGCATACGGTTTAATAGCCTCTAAACTGGTACGTACATGTACAGAAGGAGTAACCATTAATACCACTTCAGCATTACTAATACAAGCCTCTAAATCAGAACTATATTGTAATTCTTCTGGAAGTTTTACACCTGGTAAATAGTCTTTATTCTCTAAGTCTTTTGCAAGTTTATCCGCAAATTCTGGACGACGACAATATATAGTTGTAGTATTTCTAGCTAAAACGGATTTAATAGCAAGGGCCGTCCCCCAACTACCAGAGCCGATAACAACAACATTCATTCTTTAATCCTTTTTAATACGCTCTACTTTTAACTCGTTTCCAGCAAGTAGACGCTTAATATTATCCCAGTGACGTACAATGACAAACAAAGCTGCTAACCCGCCAAAGCCAACAAACCAGAAGGATTCTCCAGTAAAATACATCAGTACTGGTACTAATGCAGCGGCAATGATAGAGCCTAAAGATACAAGTTTAGTGAAGTATACGATAACACCCCATACCAAAAAGCAAATCAATGCTACTATTGGAGAAAGTGCAACAAGAACACCTAAACCCGTGGCAACACCACGACCACCCTTAAACCCCAGGAAAACAGACCAGTTATGTCCCATCATCCCAAGAATACCACCTAAGATCATAAACATAGGCCCATAAGGTGAGAGTAGCACAACTCCTGCTGCCCCTTTTAAAGCATCACATAAAAATACAGGTAAGGCTGCTTTAAGTCCGATAACTCGATATGTATTAGTAGCGCCAATATTTTTAGAGCCATATTGTCGTACGTCTGTATTAAAGAAAAGCTTACCTATAATTAATCCACTAGGAATTGATCCGATAAGATATGATAATACAGCATATACAATAATCATAATATCCATTAGTCTTCATCATCCCGTTTCTTGCCACGTAATACTAAACGAATCGGAGTTCCTTCAAAACCAAAGGACTCACGCAATCGATTCTCTAAGAAACGCATATAAGAGAAGTGAATTAGCTCTGGTTCATTTACAAATAAAATAAATGTAGGCGGCTTAACACTAGCTTGAGTCATATAATAGATTTTTGGAATTCTACCATTGCGAGATGGTACAGGATTTACGGTTTGTGCATCTTGTAATAATTGATTTAACGTCCCAGTAGATACACGGCGGTATTGTTGTTCAGATACAAACTTCAACATATCAGCTAAACGGTGAATACGTTGCTTAGTTAAAGCAGAAGCAAACAGGATAGGTGCAAACTGTAAAAAACCTAATTCATCATAAATATCTTCAGTAAATCGCAATGTTGTTTTGTCATCTTTTTCAACAAGATCCCATTTATTCACAACAATGACTACGCCTTTACCCGCTTCGTAAGCATAACCTGCAATTTTTTTATCTTGTTCTGTAACACCATCTTGAGCATCTAGTACAAGAACTACAATATCAGCACGATCTACTGATCGCAAAGATCGGACAATACTATATCGTTCAACGGCTTCTTCGATTTTAGACTTACGACGCATTCCCGCCGTATCAATAAGTACAAATTTTTGGCCCTCATGAGTCCAATACGTATCAATGGAGTCTCGAGTAGTACCTGCTACATCAGATACAATTACACGATCTTGTCCTAATAATGCATTAGTCAAAGAAGATTTACCTACATTTGGACGACCAATAACGGCAACATGAATAGTATCTTCATCATCTACATTAGTGCCAACTGGTGGAAAATGTTTAACAGTATCATCCAGCAAATCACCTAAATTCATAAGATTTTTAGCGGAAATGCCAATGGGGTCTCCCAAACCAAGATTGTAGAATTCATAAATATTCGGCTCTTGATTTACACTATCAATCTTATTAACTACGAGTACAATAGGTTTTCCACTAGCTCTAAGAATATTTGCAACTTCTTCATCAGCAGGTACAATACCTTGTTTACCATCGACGACAAATAAAATTACATCCGCTTCTTCAATAGCTAATTCAGCTTGTAATCGCATCATCTTAGGAATAACATGACTATTTTCAGTAATGAACTCGATACCACCAGTATCGATCATTGTAAACTCACGATTTAACCACTCTGCATCGAAGTAAATACGGTCCCTTGTTACCCCCGGAATATCTTCAACGATAGAGATACGTTTATTAACAATGGCATTAAAAAGTGTAGATTTACCTACATTTGGACGGCCTACAACAGCCACTAATGGTTTTGCCATAGTTTCACCTCATTATCTAATCTAATACATTACTATATTTTATCATATTCTAAGTAAAGTACGCAAAAAGGCTAACCAAGGAAACCTTGGCTAGCCTTTTATTAGACAATGAATTATTCAGCGTCTTCTGCAGTTTCTTTTGATTCCATCAACTCAGTCAAAGCCAAACCCAATTTCTTTTCATCTTTGTTAAGAGAAATGATTTTAACTTCAACTTCTTGACCACGGTTCAAGTAATCTTCAACTTTCGCATTACGTTGTTTTGTAATTTGGGAAATGTGAAGTAAACCTTGGATGTCGTCATTAACAGCTATGAATGCACCGTAAGCTACTAAACGAACAACTTTGCCTTTAATAACATCGCCAACATGCAATGTTTCTTCAGCAACGTCCCATGGGCTCTTAGATAAAGCTTTTAAGGACAAGGATAATTTATTGCTTTCAGCGTCGAAAGATTGTAATTTAACTTCGATTTCTTGGCCAACGGAAAGAACATCTTCCACTTTTTTGATTTTTTGCCAAGAAATATCGGAAATGTGAAGTAAACCTTCAATACCGCCGATATCTACGAATGCACCATAAGGCATAATTTTACGAACGATACCTTTATAGTTTTCGCCAACGTTGATATTTTTCAATGCTTCAGCTAATTTAGCTTGACGTTCCACTTCCAATACTGCACGACGAGAAAGAACCAAACGGTTTTTCTTTTCATCGATTTCAAGTACTTTAGCTTCAAATTCTGTACCAACCAAGTTGTCCAAGGATTTCACGAAATGAACATCACCTTGGGACAATGGAATAAAACCACGAAGAGATTTAACTGTTACTACTAAACCTGCTGGGATAGCATCAATACCTTTACATACGATAGCTTCATCTTTTTCTTGTGCTTCGATAACATATTGCCAATCTTCATCTTTAGCCAAGCGAGTCATGGAAAGATAAATAGGATTATCTTCTTTGATGTGATTCATGATAACTGCTTTAATTTCATCACCATTTTTTAACACATCTTTGGCAGATTCTGGTGCTGGATAAGAAATTTCAGTTCTGTTCAAAATGGCTTCAGTTTTGTAGCCAAAAGATACATAAGCTCGTTCATCTTCGACTTGAACTACTGTACCTTCTACAACGTTCCCTTTCTTAAATTCTTCTTGACCTTCGGCTGCTAATAATTCTGCAAAATCTTTCATTGTCTCAATGACCTCCTTAATAATCCAGTCGGGAGTCGATGCTCCTGCTGTTACTCCTACCGTCTGTACTCGGTTAAACCATTCCAGTTGTAATTCAGTAGAAGTTTCAATGTGATACGTTGTACATCCAACGTCACGACAAACCTCTGCCAATCGGTTTGTGTTGCCGCTGTTCTTACCGCCTATCACTATCATAAGATCTACATTACGTGCTAAATCAACGGCAGAATTCTGTCGTTCTTGCGTTGCATTGCATATCGTTTTGAAAACCTTAAGATTCTTAGATTTTTTCTCTAATATGTCTATTATACTGTTAAATTTGAATTGTGAAAAGGTTGTTTGTACAACAACGCCCATTTTTTCCACAACTTGTAGTTTTTGAGCGGATTCTTCATCTTCGATGATTATTCCTTCGTTATTTGCCCATAAATTAATGCTTTTGACCTCAGGATGGTTTTTTTCTCCCAAAATCACCAAAGTCATACCTTCATCTATAACAGACTTTGCATCTTGCTGTGCCTTTTTTACATGTGGACATGTGGCATCCACAACATGTAATCCTTTTTCTTCTGCCTCTTCATAAATAGCAGGTCCTACACCATGAGAGCGAATAATCATTGTGCCTTCAGCGATATCAGACACTTCTTGAACAGGGCTTACCCCTTTATCTTCAAGACGACCTACAACTTGAGGATTGTGAATAATAGGTCCTAATGTATAGCTTTTACCATCGCTATTTGCAGCTTCATTTGCCATTTCGACAGCCCGTTTTACACCATAGCAAAAACCATGGTTTTCAGCCAAAATTATTTCCATAAAGTCTCCTCTATACAATTGTTATGATAAGAATCTATCATTCGTTGGATTTCACTTTTAACACTATCATTTACTTTTTGAATTGCTTCTGGAGTCGCTTTAGCTTTTTCAACTGGGATTGGTTTACCAATAATACAAGCCACTTTATTACGTTCCATATTGTGAGAGCCAATGATAGCAACAGGCACTATGCTAACACCTGTTCTAAGAGCAATTGATGCTGCACCATCATGGAATCTACCAAGTTTACCACTTTTTTGACGGTTTCCTTCTGCAAATATGCCTAAAACCTTATTGTCTTTAAGTAGTCCCATGGCATGACGAATAGCAACTTTATCAATAGCACCGCGATTTAACGGAAATGCACCAAGCCATGTACAAAAAAAACGTGAAATGGGATTCACAAATAATTCTTGTTTAGCCATAAAGTGTACATGTCTAGGCAAAGCATAGCCGCAGATAGGGGGATCGTTATTACTTAAATGATTAGGCACCACGATAACAGGCCCTTCCATTGGAAAATTATCGCGACCATATACTTTCAACCCATACCCTACCTTATAGCGAAGCCAAAAAGCGGTACGCCATAACCAGGTAGAAAATTTATTCATGATTGATTGTCTCCTGTACTAAATTCAATATATATGCCACAGTTTCATCGAAATTCATATTACTAGAGTCTACAACTACTGCATCTTCAACGCATACAAGTGGAGACTCTTCACGATTTTTATCCATTTCATCACGACTAACAACATTCTTTTTAATTTCATCTAGTGTTTGCTCGTTTGATGTACCTTGTACTTCTAACCATCTACGTTTTGCACGCGCATCTACAGAAGCGGTTAAATAAATTTTTAGCTCTGCATTAGGTAATACGACAGAACCGATATCACGTCCATCTAATATAACTCCCCCAACGGCGGCCATCTCTTGTTGGCGTTCTACCAAATATTGTCGAACCCCTTTATAAGAAGCTATAGTCGATACATTATCATTAATTTGCTGCTGGCGAATTAATGATGTAACATCTTTCCCTTTAATATAGACCTTGCATGCTGTTGCAGTAGGCTCTAAAGTCAAATTTAAAGAAGGTAATAAAGCTTCTACAGCAGCTTGATCCTTAACATCGATTTGACTATCAAGAACTGCCCATGTAACACCGCGATACATGGAACCTGTATCGATATATAAATACCCTAATTCATTGGCCACTACTTTAGAAATGCTACTTTTACCAGCCCCAGCAGGACCATCAATAGCAATGGCAATTTTTTTAGTGTTCATAATAACCTCTATTCTTTATCACCGTGTACGGCATGCATAGCCGCCACATAGCCTGTGGAAAAGGCAGCTTGTAAATTATAGCCTCCTGTAAAAGCATCTATGTCTAGTACTTCACCAGCACCATATAAACCACCAATCAATTTAGACTCCATAGTTTTAGGATTAAATTCTTTTAATGAAATACCACCTGCTGTAACAATAGCTTCCGCTACAGGTCGTAATTCCTTAACAGTTACTGTCATATGTTGCAATACATGGCATAAGCGCAAACGCTCTTCCTTTGTAATTTGATTAATTGGTTTAGCCGGATTTAACTCAGCAAGCTTTATAACAATGGGAATAAGATTAACAGGTAGTAAATCCTTCATCCCATTAGACAATTGTTTTTTAGAGTATAAATCAAAATCCTTTTGCAAGCGCTTATCCAATACTTCTGCAGTTAAAGCAGGTTTAAGATTAATTTCAATGGTAACTTGAGGATTTTTCTTACGAAGCAACTTACCTACCGTGTGACTTAATGATAAAATTGTAGGCCCCGTAAGACCAAAATGAGTAAACATCATTTCCCCAAATTGTTTTGCTTGTACCTTACTTTTAGAAATTACGGAAACCTCAACATTACGAAGACTAAGCCCCATAATTTCCTTTACCCACGTTTCGTTTGTAACGATAGGAACCAAGGATGGACGAATATCAGTAATAGTATGTCCCACTTTTTCGGCTAAAACGTAACCATCACCAGTAGAGCCTGTCAATGGATAAGATGCACCACCAGTACAAATAATAGCAGCATCACAAGCATATTGTTCCTTATCCGTTGTAACACCAACTACACGATTTTCCTGTACAGTAATCGATGTAACAGGTTCATTTAAATGAACTTGAACATTATACTTTTTTAGGATTTTCATAAAGATATTGCGAACTTCTAATGCAGAATCGGATTCAGGAAACACTCGTCCCCCACGTTCTACTTTAGTTTTTAACCCCCAGCTATGCAAAAGGTCCAGAAGATCTTCATTACTAAAGCGTTCATAGGCACCGTACAAGAACTTACCATTACCAGGCGTATTTTTTATAAATTCGGTCATATCTGCACTATTCGTAATATTACAGCGACCTTTACCGGTAATGCCCATTTTCTTGCCAACCATATTCATTTTTTCCAATAAGATGACGCGTGCTCCTTCACGGCCTGCTATAACAGCTGCCATTAGACCTGCCGCACCACCGCCAATGACTATGATTTGCTTCATGCCTTATCTGTCCCCAATGCTTTTAGCGCTTTTACTTCACGAATTGTTAGTTGACGAGAAGCGCCTCGTTTCACACCACCTAAAGTAAGACCAGCATACGCAATACGTTTTAAATTATGAATACGATAGCCAAAGTGTTCAAACATACGACGAACTTGACGATTACGACCTTCATGAATTGTAATTTCTACTTCATGTACACCATTATGATCATCAAAACCTAAATCTACAATTGTCGCAGGTGCAGTTATACCATCTTCAAGCTCTACACCATTTGCAATAATTTGTAAATCATCATCGCGAACACGACCTTTGATGCGAACTTCATAAGTCTTTTCCACGCCTTTAGATGGGTGCGTTAGATTTTGTGCCAACTCTCCATCATTCGTAAGCAGTAACAAACCTTCTGTATATAAATCGAGACGACCAATAGGGTAAATTCGTTTCGTTTCATTTTTTATATAATCTAAAACTGTTTCTCGACCTTGAGGGTCAGACACAGATGTAATGACACCCTTTGGTTTATTTAACAAATAATATACTGGTTTCTCTTGAGCCAATAATTGGCCATTAACCTTAACCTTATCTTTTTGTGGATTAATTTTGACCCCTAATTCGGTTACCTTGCGACCATTGACCTGTACTTTACCTTCTGTAATTAGTTCTTCTGCCTTACGCCGTGATGCAATACCACAACTGGCAATATATTTTTGTAATCGTTCCATGCTATCCTTCTGTTTCCGAAACTTCTTGATGTAAGGCTTCTATCGATTCTACACCAGCACTTCTCAAAAATTCATCAGTCGTGCCATATAGAATCGGTCTACCTACAGTATCCTTATGACCTAATTCAGCTATAAGAGATCGAGTTAATAATTGTTTTATAATTTTATCGCTATTTACACCGCGCACCTCTTCGATTTCAGCCTTTGTAATAGGCTGCTTATAGGCGATAACAGCTAATGTTTCCATAGCCGCATTAGATAATTTATCTTCTCTTTTACGAATATGCCCAACATAATCAGCACATTCAACAGCGCTTACTAATTCAACACCAGCTCCAGATATACGTATTCGAATACCTCGATTCTGTTCTTCTAGTTCTCGTTGTAATTCTTCTATATATTTTTGTGTCGCCTCTGTGGAAAGCCCAAACACTTCTGCTAACATATCTATCGATATAGGCTTTGCCGATGAAAACAAAACGGCTTCTAAATGCATCGTTGGTAAGCTCATATGGCCCCCTTTCTACACGGCCCTCTCTAAGGTAGCAGTGAATATAATATCATCATCTTCATAGCGCATTTCCATAACTTGTTGTTTTAATAATTCTAAAACAGCCATAAAGATAGTTACCATACCACTTTTCGTATCAATTGCTACTAATAACTCCCTAAAATATAGACATTCGCCACGATGTATACGACTAGACAAGGATATAATCATGTCCTCTAAACTATACGTATCCTTTTCAACCTTTACCTCACGAATTGTCTCTTCTTCTGGTAACTCTTTAGCCCGTTTTATAGTTTGATAAAAAATTTGATATAACTGTGAAAGTTCCAAATTATATACACTATCTAATCCAAGCACACTCGTTTCTTCAGGACGACTAAATATATTCGCAGATACAGCGGTACGCTCCATTAATAGAGATGTAATATCCTTAATTTTCTTAAATTCTACTAATTTTGCTACCAACTCGTCACGTGGATCCTCTGCTTCATCAGGCTCAGGTTCAGCCTTAGGTAATAACATGCGTGATTTAATCTGTAATAAGGTAGATGCCATAACAAGAAATTCACTACTATAATGAATATCAAAATGGTTCCAATTGTCTAGATATGCCAAGTATTGACTCGTTATTTCAACGATAGGAATATCGGTAATTTCTATTTTATGTTTTTCAATGAGATGCAAGAGCAGATCAAGGGGACCTTCAAAAACGTCCAACTTGTAGTTATAATCTCCCATAAAACCCAATCCTCAGAAAAAATGTTTTTAACTATATAATTATAAAGCATTTATAGTAGTACTTTCAAATAATTGTTTTTTTTACACTCATCTGCTATCTTTATTATTGTAATTATTTTATATTAAAAAAAGATACGTTATTGTGTATTCCTTTTAGAGAGGATTTATTATGTCATCGAGTGTGAGGCAAATTGGGCGAAATCCAATTTTTCGCTTTGGTATTATAGGTATTGTTTTATATATCATCTTATTTTTAATTTATGAGCCCATAACCTTAGGGCTTGATGTAGAGGATATTACGATTTTAGCTGTACCAACAATTGTAGGTACCTTTTTATTTCAATATTTTATGGGGTGTACGGTTTTCCACAGGCCTTTTTTAGGGTATGGCCTAGTCGGAATCTTATGGGCACTTACCTTTCCTCTTTTATTCCATTGGTCCTATGTGAAGCCATTATACTTCTATGAATTTGCTAATGATTTTTTATTTGGCTTATTAATTTTCATGGGATTATCAGGCATTCAGTTTTTACTGAACCAAACAAATCGCTTCCATAAAACAACATCCTTAATCATGGCTATCATTTCCATGATCTTGAGCTTAATACCATTCTTACAAATTGGCTATTACATGACTACTTGGCATTGCTTAACGCCAGCCAGTCTGCTAGCCGTATATATGACCAATCCAGAAGAAGCATTTGGTTTTTTAAAGAATGCAGCTGGAATACCTGGTCTTATAACAATAAGTATTGGTCTTATCTTATGGACTTATTTATTGTACTGGTCTAACTTAGGGATGAAAGCAGTAGTAAACTTAAATACTACACGCCCTATGCGCTCAGCTATGCTTATCGCATCCCTTGTAGCTTTTTTAGTATATGTACCATTCTTTTTGTTCCCACAAACCTGTATTGTGGCGAACTGGATTGCTGCAGGCGATTATGTAAAACAAATGCAACAATATAATGATAATCACCACTTAGTATTTGATTCCTTTAATTTAGACACAAAGGAAACAGCGGTGAACAAAACACCTGGTACTATTATTCTAGTCATTGGAGAATCTAGTTCTCGAGATTATATGAAAGTATATAATCCAAACTTCCCATATGACGATACTCCATGGCAAGGCAATATGCGTTCGGACAATAAAGACTTTGTCTTCTTTGATAATGCCTATTCATCGTACGTACAAACAGTACCAACCTTGGAGCGTGCACTATCTGAACGAAATCAATATGATGATAAACCATTTCTTGATTCAGCCAATATCTTAGATATTGCTAAAAAAGCGGGATACACGACTTCTTGGTTTAGCAATCAAGGTGTATTCGGTGAATATGATACAGCTATTTCATTAATGGCTAAGACTGCAGACACAACAAAATGGGCCCATGAATCTTATGCATTCTCAGATCGATATGATGAAGCTCTATTGCCATTATTAGAAACTGTAGATCCTACCAAAAACAACTTTATCGTTATACATATTATGGGTAGTCATATTTATTACAATGACCGTTACCCTCATGAATTTAGCAAGTGGAAACAAGGTCCGTATCCTGATGGTCAAGAAGCATATGCTAACAGCCAATTATACACAGACTGGTTATTACAACAAATTTACAATTATGGCAAAGACAAATTAAACTTACAAGCCATGGTGTATTTCTCCGATCACGGTGAAAGTTTAGACAAATCGCATAACCCTGATACATTTGATTTTGTTATGACACATATTCCATTCTGGGTATACCTATCTCCACAATATCGCTCAACCTATCCACAGACTGCTGAGGTACTTGCAAAACACGAGCATCAATTCTTTACTAATGATTTGCTATACGATACATTAGTTGGTCTCATGCATGCTCCAAGTCAACGATATGATGCAACACGAGATTTTAGTAATGCTCAATATCGATTTAATCTACATAACTTAACTACATTACTTGGTGAACAACCATTAGCAAATGATCCTGTTAATGCAAACAAGTAGTCTTTAATTAATATTGTAGCCATTATTTTTCTATTATATTGAGTTATTTTACTAGTAAAATAACTTGATATAATCAAAAAGAGATGAGTTAAACTCATCTCTTTTTTTTTGCAAGTAAAAGCTCTATATCATTTTCAGTATAAATTGTTATATTCTTTTCAAGTAGAGCCTCTACAGTACATCCATGGCCATTTTTCATTGTTCTAGTAAAAGTTCCATCATAAATGCGCTTATATCCACAGCTAGGACTTTTCGCCTTCATCAAAGCTTGCTTGCAACCATATTTTAGTGCAATATCAACTGTTAATTGAGCACCTCTTACAAACTCATCGGTAACATCAGCTCCATTAACAGTACATATACGTTCACCCTGCCGCTCCGCAGGATCACGAGGCGTACTAAGTCCCCCTAACACTTCCGGACATACAGGTACTAATTCATAATATTCCTTTAGAGCCTCTATCGTTTCTATATAATTGTCTTTGCCATCATATCGACAAGGTACACCAAATAGGCATTCACTAATTAATAACTTAGGTTTCTTATTCATAGATTTATCTATCTCTTATATATTTATACGTAACTTATAGTAATAATTTTCACAAATCGTTTTAATTGTATATAAGAAAAAAGACTAACCATAAGTTAGTCTTAATTGGTGCCGAGGACCGGAATCGAACCGGTACGGTTGTTTCCAACCGACGGATTTTAAGTCCGTTGCGTCTGCCTGTTCCGCCACCCCGGCATGGGTAACGATTGTGGAGGCGGCACCCAGAATCGAACTGGGGAATAAAGGTTTTGCAGACCTCTGCCTTACCGCTTGGCTATGCCGCCATATAAAATTGGAGCGGGAAACGAGATTCGAACTCGCGACCCCCGCCTTGGCAAGGCGGTGCTCTACCGCTGAGCTATTCCCGCATATAAATGGTGCCTCAGGACAGAATCGAACTGTCGACACACGGATTTTCAGTCCGTTGCTCTACCAACTGAGCTACCGAGGCATAAATGGCGACCCCGATCAGATTTGAACTGACGATCTTCGCCGTGACAGGGCGACATGTTAACCGCTACACCACGGGGCCGTAACCAAAGTACTTGCTTAGTATATCGGTTATCAGGACTTTTGTCAACACTATACTACAATATTTTTAATAAATTCTTCCTCATTTTTTAATATGGTAGATTCCCTATGTCCTGGCTCAACAATCAAATCCTTGGACAAAGTTAAAAGATATTTCAAACTCTTAATCAAATCAGCTGGATCACTTTTATAATTATCTGTATTTCCCACATTTTGCTTAAATAAGGTATCACCAGTAAATAGATACCCTTCAATTTCTAAACAAACCGATCCCGCACTATGCCCAGGTGTATGATGAACTAATATATCAAAAGGATCTAAATTTAATTGCCCCTCTACTAAATCATTACAATGTGTATACATTTTTTTCTTATATACACTTGGTCTCCGTCGAATTAACTGTAACAACTCTTGATCTAAAGGATGTAAATAAGCGGGAATATTATAATGTGTACACACTTCATCCAAGGCTGACACATGATCACAATGACCATGTGTCAATAAAACTGCTATGGGTTCAGAATCTGCAACCATATCAATAATATGGTTACAATGAAAGCCCGGATCAATAATTATAGATTTTCCCTCTTTGATAAGCACATAACAATTTGCTTTATAAAGCCCTAGAGGACGTTTTATAACTTCCATATAGTTCCCGCCCTCCTATAGAATACGATATCGTTTAGGAACCTCTTTTTTAATAAAATACCCTTCCCAAAACTGAGGGTGAAGCATAACTAAAATCGTAAATAACTCCAAACGACCTAGTAACATGTCTACAATAGCAATACATTTAGCAGTATCCGGCATAACATTAAAGGAATCAGTAGGACCAAAGCCACCAAACCCTAGTCCTACATTGCTAAGAAAGGCCGTAACCACTTGCATAGAATCATATGTATTAAGACCAGTACAAGTCATTAGAAAAACAGATATCACATAAATCATTAAATATAAAAATAAAAATTGATGTGTCATCTGGATCCATTTAGTAGGCATCGGTTTGCCATTAATACGTACTACTTGAACCATATCAGGATGAATTGATTTTCGCAGATAAATTATAGAACTCTTAATCAAAATAATAAGTCGTATAATTTTTACACCGCCCGTTGTAGAACCACTACAACCACCAAAAAATGTACAAATAAATAACATCATCTGTGCTGCAGCAGGCCACAAATCATAATCACTAATAGCAAAACCACTACCAGTTTGAAGCGAAACTAAATTAAAGGCAGCATTTCTAACAATCTCTAAAGGACTAGAATAGCTAGATTGTAATGCTAGAGATATTGATACAATGGCAATACCAATAAACACTACAAGCCAGTACATACGTGTTTCAAAATCATTAATTAAAACGCGAATTCCTTTTTGAAGTGCATTGTAATACACAGAGAAATTGCCACCAGCAAGAAACATAAAGAATATAAATACGAAACAAATATAATTACTTTGTTCATAAATAAAAGCCCCTGCTGATGTCGGTGCAAATCCACCTGTGGCAATAATAGAAAAGGCATAGTTTAACGCATCAAAAGGTTCAATGCCGCCAGCCCACAGCATAAGAAAGCAAAGAGCAGTAAAGGCAATATACAACTGCCAAAGCTTGGTGGCCATTGATTGAATACGTGGCATTACAACGCCAGGCTTTGGTACAGATGCCTCTGCATTAAAGAAATGTGCTGCATCTGCTCCTAAATTCTTTAAAAATGATAAGATAAGGACGATGATCCCCATCCCTCCAACCCAGTGCATAAGACCACGCCACAATACAAATGTGTTTGGTAACGCATCAACACTATAAATAATAGTTGCACCAGTTGCAGTAATACCCGAAGTGGCTTCAAATAAAGCATCAAAAACATTAGTCAATATGCCACTCCCCAAAAAAGGTAAAGCCCCCAAAATAACCGTGAATATCCAAGTAGAGGATACAACTAAGAACCCATCACGAATACTAAAGCTTTGACTTTCACAACCGTAATAAGATAAAAGCGTCCCCAAAACTAAAGAAAGGCTTGTAGTTATAAGGAATGACCAATATGCAGTTTCAAATACAACACTGTATATAAAAGGGATTAAAGTAAAAACCCCAAATATATAGAGTAGTCGACCCACTAAGGACATAACGATTTGAATTCGCATAGCCCCTCCTTACTAAGTAAGATATTTAAGCAATTTGCTTACCGATTCAGGTAATGTAAAGAGAACGATATGATCACCATCTAAAATTTGAGTATTACCACGAGGTACGATAGCTTCATTTTCCCGTAAAATTACACCTACTA
Source organism: Veillonella parvula (assembly GCF_018378075.1). Classification (GTDB taxonomy): domain Bacteria; phylum Bacillota; class Negativicutes; order Veillonellales; family Veillonellaceae; genus Veillonella; species Veillonella parvula_K. The sequence goes on along the minus strand of NZ_JAGZYE010000001.1, from coordinate 233,742 downwards.
AGGCCTTCCCAGGTAAACGTATATCTTTCAATTGTTTACCTGCCACAGGCGATTCATTGGTAATTTCAATTTCGATAGATTCGGCTTTACCACCTTCAAAGGTGGAAATAGATACAACCCCTTCTCCACTTCGTACAAAGCGCAAAATTTGACTTGCTGTTAATAAACGTGGAGAAAATACAACGTCAATACCTACTTGCTCCATCAGCATAATATATTCTGGCCGTCCCACACGAACAACGGTTTTTGGGATGCCCATATGCTTACCTACGAGTGCTACTAGTAAATTAAGTTTATCGTCATCAGTTAGAGCAATAATTACATCACTATCAGCAATTTCCTCAGCTTCAAGCAAATCAAAATCAGTGCCATCTCCATTGATAACCATAGCTTTATCCACTTGATTTGCCAGGTTCTCACAACGGTCAAAGTCTTTTTCAATAACCTTCACAGAAAAACCAGCTTTTTCTAGTAATACAGTTAAGTTCCGACCTAAGAGACCTGCCCCAATAATGACAGCCCGTTTATAGAATGTATTATAATTATGGAACCAAAGGTTCTCCACTTCAGAAACGGACTCTTTCAAACCTAGGAAAAATACACTATCATCAGCCTGTAATCGACTTTCACCATGAGGAATAATCATTTCACCATAGCGTAAAATACCAACTAACAGAACACCTTCAGGAAAGCGAATCTCTTTTAATGGCTGTCCTAATAGAGGAAATTCATTATTCAATTTGAATTCCATAAGGCGCACAGCACCCTGTCCGAACTCCTCAACATCTATAGCTGATGGTGTTTCTAAAATTCGTAATAACTCTTGAGCTGTAACCATTTCAGGATTGATGAAGAGATCAACACCTAATTGAGCTCGTATCTCCTCATCCATATGTTCCGCCACACTATTATCGCGAACGCGTGCAATAGTCGTAGGAACACCTTTTATTTTTGCTACCGAACAGGATAGCATATTAACCTCATCTGAATCAGTAACAGCAATAAACATACCAACATCAGACATATCGATTTCATTCAATAATTGAACATCACTGCCATTCCCTAGAACTAGACTAACATCTAACGTATTTTCAAGATTATGAATGCGTTCTGGAGAACGGTCGATGACATATACATCATGATCATCTTGAATAAGTCGTTGTGCTAATGAATAACCAACCTTACCAGCACCTACAATGACTATTTTCATTGACTTTATTCCTCATCTTGGGACTCATTATTAGCAGGCGGTGTCCACTGCCGACCTATGTCGGTAAGTAATGTCCACCCCTCCTCTTGAACAATCTTTTTCTCTTTCATTAAATGCCCCAAAGCACGTTTGAAGGCAGATTTGCTAATGTTAAATTTATCTTTAATCAACATAGCAGAAGATTCATCACTATAAGGCATCTTACCCCCACGATTTAACAGGTACCCCATGATAATATCTCCATCTGAAACAAGAGCCTTTTCCTTTGTAGGACGCATAGAGACATTAACGCGACCATCATCACGTTTGAAAGTAATACGGCCTTCAATCATTTCCCCTACTTTTAACTTTCTCGTCATTTCGGAACGATGCAAAAAGGCAATCCAACGCTCAGGGGTAATAAAAAAAGCCCCCTCACTAGTTAAATTATAGATTGCCCCCTTTACAAGTTGTCCTACCATAGCTTCTGTTGCAGCTTTAGAAGCACGACGCATTTCATCATCTACATCCATGGATACCGCCAAACGACCGGATTTATCAGTATATAGACGAACCCATACTTTTTCACCTACCTGAGGTCTACCACGCATCTCCGCATGAGGCATAAAGATACCACGTTCTGTACCTACCTCAACAAAACAACCAAAATTTGTAGTATTGATAACCTCAACATAACCAATTTGGCCAACCTTCATGGCTGGTAGACGCATAGAGGCAGTTAAACGACCTTTTGGATCTCGATATAAAAAAACCTCGACTTCATCTCCGATAGCCACAGGAGCAATTTGTTGATCTTTATGAAGCAATATATCATCATTAGTATTGCCAGTTTGACCATCTAAAAAAGCACCTTGATCACTAGTACGCAACACTTTTAATGTGGCAATTGTATTTTCCAACAATTCTGTAGCCATATTATACTCCTTCAAATGGAACTCGACCAGCATCATTCCACAATTCTTCTAGACTGTAGAATTCACGCAATTCATCACCACCAAAGACATGACAAATTATATCGCCAAAATCCAATAAGATCCATTCACCTTCACGATAACCTTCTCTATGCTGTACTGTTATACCTAATTCGGCTGCTTTATCTTCCATTTCATCAGCAATACTTTGAGATTGCTTACTATTATTTGCACTAACAATTAAGAAATAGTCGCCTAACATAGAAATTCCTTCTAAATCAAGAATCTCAATATCTCTCCCCTTTTTATCAAATGCAGCTTGTGCAAGCTCTAATACGATTTGTTTAATATCTTCTTTCTTTTTCATTATTTAGCCTCTTATCTTATCGCTTACTACCGCTCTCCTCACCAGGTTCTGTTGGCTTTGTAATAGTGCCACCATTATGTTCTGATTCAGGTGCAACCTTCGACGTACTATTAGTTGGTGCAGATATAAATTGTGTCATTTCATTAGCTGGCAAATTACCCATTGTTATCCCTACTAAACGTTGAGCTTCCGTAGGGTTTACCTTCCAATAAGTCGTTTCACCTATAAGCTCTTTTTCTCCAGGAAGAATATAGAAATGAATTTCTTCCTTATTAATTTTGCTCGCATTGTATACCAACTTAATAGCATCTAAAGTAGAAATATTACTATCATAATGATCCCAAATACGCCAAATATGCCATGCATTTGTTAAGAAAAATGCATTATGTTCTTGTTCCACCCACAATTTTAGGAATCTTTCTTGTCGTTGCACACGAGTAAAGGTATCGTGTTTAGGATCTGAATATCGTAAATACGCTAAGGCATTATTACTATCTAAAGTTTGGTAACCACGTCGCAAATCAATATCTATATTGCCTTCTGCATCAATATGTTCCATCAGTTGTTCTACATAAATTTGCTGATTTCCTAACACATCATTAGTTTTCTTGAAGGCAGTTTGATTAACTACTACATAGTACGGGATTGAAATATGGAACATATCCTCAATAACAGCTTTAGTAAGTTCAATGCCTCCTTTTTCATAAATACTATTTAACATAGTCGCATCGGTTTGATCACGATTATCGATTTTACTATTACTTGGAATGCCGATAACGTCCATCGTTTTTTGATCAAGGTTTACAGATAATAGGAATAGACTATCACCTTGACTAGGATTATTGTCATCAGTGCCGATAACCAAAATATATAAAGGTTTATCTAAGCCTTTTTGCTCTACTGATACAGTATTTGCGTCCTGTTTATTTCCACTATCTGTCACGGCTTCAGTAGCTTCAGTAGTTCCTACAATTGCTCTATATGCATAAGATACACCACTATATATGCCATACCCTATCCCACCGAGCAAAGTGAAAACTACAACAATAGCCAAAATAACTCTAGGCCACTTCACAGATGGCTTTTGTTGACGTCTTTTTCTACGTCGGCGAGCTCTTGCACGTTCACGTTCGTCCATATAAAAACTCCATTATTTACAAGATTTTAATACATCATTACGACCAAGAATGGTCAAAGGATAAATTGAAAGATGTTGCTCAATAAGGTGGTTAATAGTATTGTCAAAACCAAGCAATACAGCCTTATTTAGATCTTTTTTAGCCACATTTCGAAGTTCATCAACACCTGGAAAATCACGATTGGGTTCAATATAATCTGCTAAGAATATAACTTTATCTAATTTAGACATTCCCACCTTACCAGTTGTATGAACACGAATAGCTTCTAAAATCTCTGAATCGGTTATAGAGAACTCAAGTTTAGCTCGAATCATACCTGCTAATCCATGTAAAAGATTACCATTGGCTAATAATTCTTCATCAGCTTTGTAATTATTCTCCTTCACCAAATCTTGCATCTCTTTCAAAGGCATTTCTTTAGCACAATCATGTAGCAATGCCGCTAATCGTGCTTTTTCTACATCAACATTATAAAGTTTAGCCAACTGAGTTGCGGATTCAACAACACCTAGAGTATGCTTAAAACGTTTTTTCCCCATCCATTGGCTTACCCTATGTTGTATTTCATCAAACGATAACATCATTTATTCCTTCCCATATATATGGTTTTCTTCTATATAATCCACTACACATTTAGGCAACATATAACGAACGGTCTTTCCAGACCGTAAGCGCTCTCGTAAATACGTAGCAGACAATTTCATTTCAGGCACTTCCATAACATGTATTTTTTCACGTGCTTTAGATCCTAACTCATCCAAAGTAGAATCAATAGCACTTGATCCATCTGGCCTAGTAGCTCCAATAAAATGAACCTCATCTATAAGTTCATCTATAAATTTCCAAGTCGGTAATGCACGAATAGTATCAGTCCCTGCAATAAAGTAAAATTCAACAGTAGGACCATATAGTTTTTTAAAATATTGAATCGTATCAACGGTATACGAAGGGCCTTCTCGGCGCATCTCTACATCAGAAATTTCAAAATTTGGATTATCCGAAACTGCGGCCGCCGTCATAGCATAGCGATGATGACTATCAATCACATCATGTTGCTTATGTGGTGGAATACGAGCAGGTACAAAGATAACCTTTTCTAAATTAAAGCTTTCACAAGCCACCTCTGCAATCATTAGATGACCTAAATGAATGGGATTAAATGTTCCACCAATTATACCTATACGACGTTTATCTACCATAATGTGGTCACTCCCTTAATGACAATGACACAAATAATGATGAATATGAGCAATGCTTTTATATAGGATATCCATTCATATCGTCCCTTTGGTGTTTGAATGTATCTATAGTATGCCCTTAAAAAATAATATAATTTCTTCACGTCCGTACTTGGCCTTCTCCAAATACAAAATATTTATAAGATGTTAGAGCCTGTAACCCCATAGGACCTCGAGCATGGAGTTTTTGTGTACTAATGCCAATCTCAGCACCAAAGCCAAACTCAAAGCCATCTGTAAAACGTGTAGATGCATTATGATACACAGTAGAGCAATCCACTAAATTCATAAACACATTAGCACGCATAGGTTCATCTGTGATAATAGCCTCAGAGTGATGTGTAGTATACCGATTCACATGATCAATAGCTTCTTCAAGATTTTCAACGATACGCACATTTAAGTCCATATCATTGTATTCTATGCTGAAAGACTCTTCTGTTAGAGGAATTGTATTTACCATATATTGAGCTACAGCCTCATCACCATGAATACGAACACCATATTCTAGTAGTGCTATATTAAGGCGTGGTAAAAACTCTCTAGCCACAGCTTGATGAACTAGTAAGGTTTCCATAGAGTTACATACAGATGGACGTTGGACTTTAGCATTGACTGCAATTTCTAAAGCCATCTCTAAATCAGCAAATTCATCAACAAAGGTATGACATACACCGCTACCAGTTTCAATAACAGGGATACTACTATCTTCTACAACACGACGAATAAGTCCAGCACCCCCACGTGGAATGATTACATCAATATATTCCCGTTGTTGTAAAAGTACTCCAACCAGATCTCGATCAAGCACCTCAACGAGTTGAATAGAGTCACCATTAATACCTAACGACTCTAAGGTATTCCGCATGATAGACACGATGATTTGATTCGTGTGAAATGCCTCCTTACCACCTCGTAAAATTGTAGCATTTGCTGTCTTTAAACAAAGAACACCTGCATCTATGGTTACATTAGGACGGGCTTCAAAGATAATACCAATTACACCAAAAGGTACGGATCGCTTTTCAATAATCAAACCATTAGGACGAGTGATTGTTTCTATAATGGAACCTACAGGACTTTCAAGAGCAGCCACTTGACGCACCCCTTCTGCCATTAAAGCAATGCGACTAGGTGTCAAAGTCAATCGATCTATCATAGTTCGAGGTAAATTATAGTCAACAGATTTTTCTAGGTCTAACTCATTAGCCGCCATAATTTCATCTGTTTGTGCTTCTACAGCATCAGCAATTGCTAACAATGCAGAATCTAAAGTTTCTTGGTCGAGTTGGGCTAATTCAAAAGATGCCGTTTTAGCTCTCTGGCCCATATCTTTACAAATTTTTTCATACTGGTTCATAGGATTTCCTCAGTGTAATAAAACTAGATTATTACGATGTACAGCCTCATCATAGGTCGTATTAATACCCAGAATCTCGGCTATATCATTTGTATTGTGACCTTTAATCGCCTTCATATCATCAATACTATAATTAATAAGTCCACGACCAATTTCCTTATGATCATGATAAATGGAAATTGTATCACCAGGTCCAAAAGTCCCCTCTACTTCAATAATACCAGCGGGCAGAATGCTAGCACCCTTATCTAAAACAGCGCGAGCACACCCGTCATCAATCGTAATGGAGCCTTTTAATCGTTTACCAAAAGCTAACCAATGATGTTTACCAGATAAACTTGCATCATGGGCTTCAAAGAGTGTCCCAATTTGTTCACCCTTACATACACGACGAACAGAATCCTCTACTTCACCTGAGGTAATAACCATTGGTACACCAGAATTTGTTGCCATATGAGCAGCTTTAATTTTTGTATACATACCACCCGTTCCCATATTAGAACCAGCACCACCTGCAATAGCATAGGTTTCATCGTTAATTTCAGAAACAGTTTCTATCAAAGTAGCATCTGGATTAGTGGCTGGGTTAGCTGTATATAAGCCTTCAATATCTGACAAAATGATAAGTAAATCTGCATCTACAATACCTGCAACAGTAGCAGATAATGTATCGTTATCACCGATTTTAAATTCTTCGATAGCAACCACGTCATTTTCATTAATAATAGGAATAACGTTAAGTTGCAATAAAGTATGTAATGTATTACGCAAGTTAAGATAACTATGTCGTCCAGTACTATCCTCTTTCGTTAAAAGAATTTGCCCTACGGTTCGACCATATTCTCGAAACATGCGCTCGTACATATGAATGAGAATACCTTGACCTACTGCAGCAGCTGCTTGTTTTAATACGAGATCTCTAGGCTTTTCTTTAAAGCCTAAAGGGGCAAGACCTGCACCAGTAGCACCAGAGGAAACAAGAATAATCTCTTTACCTTGATTAGCCAAATCTGATAATTGGCGCACTAATCTTTCAATACGCTCCAAATTTAAATGTCCGTTAGTGTAACAAAGCGTACTGCTACCAACTTTGACTACAATTCGTTTTGCATTAACGATGGCGCTGCGCATAGACTAACCTCCTAAGGTTGAAATTCTTAACTACGATGTATACAAATTTTTATGATCTACTAGATATAAAATTATTTTGGCAAAATGATTTTAGGTTCTTTTTTAGCTTTATATAAAACACCATTAAAACCAATCACTTGAACTAGTTCAGCGCCAAGCATATCTGCTAAGTCTTGAAAAATTGTCTTATCTTCAGGACTATTATTATGTAATTTAACCTTAATAAGCTCACGTGCTGTAATCGCTGCACGAGCACTATCTATAACGCTATCCTCTAAACCATTTTTACCAATTTGGACAACCGGTGGTATTGTAGCCGCCAATGAACGTAAATACCGTTTTTGTTTTCCTGTCATTATTACTCCTACTCTTGGAAAGTAAAGCGCTGATCGCCGATTACAACTTCATCACCGTCTTTACAGCCTTTTTCCTTCAATTTTGCATCAAGCTCCATAAAGCGCCAAATGCGTTGAAATCTACGAAGAGATTGATCATCGTCAAGATTTGTCATAGCTACTAATCGTTCAATACGTTTACCAGTAATGTAGAAAGCAGCATCATCACCACGAGTAATGACAAATTCTACATCTTGTTTTGCTTCGTATACAACTGTGTCATCATTTGCTTCAGGCTCTGGTTCGTAGTTTTCTACATAGTAGTAAGCTCGTTCCATAAGCTCTGACAAACCTTCACCACTTAAGGCGTTAATGAGAAATACTTCATAGCCTTTATCTTCAAAATATTTTTTTGTTTCGGGAATCGTCGTGTCATCAAAGACCATATCGATCTTATTGAGAGCTACAATTTGTTTCTTATTAGCCAATTTTTCAGAGTATTTACGTAACTCTTCATTAATCGCATCAAAGTCGACCTTAGGGTCTCGGCCTTCCATACCAGATACATCTAGAACATGAATTAAAATATTCGTACGTTCAACATGACGTAGAAAATTGTGACCTAAACCTACACCTTCACTAGCCCCTTCAATAAGGCCCGGAATATCGGCCAAAACAAAGCTACGATCTCCAGAAATTGTAACTACCCCAAGTACTGGTGTTAGTGTAGTAAAGTGATATGCTGCCACCTCTGGTTGAGCTTTAGATACTTTTCGCAAAATACTAGATTTACCAACAGATGGATAACCTAATAAACCTACATCAGCTAATACTTTAAGCTCTAATTGTAACCAGAATTCTTCACCAGGTTCACCCTTTTCTGCAAAGGTTGGTGCACGGTTAGCACTAGTTTGGAATCGAGCATTGCCACGGCCGCCACGACCACCTTTGGCAATAACAAAGGTATCGCCATCGTTGACAAGATCGCAAAAGATTTTTCCTGTTTCCTCATCTTTAATTACTGTACCCAATGGAACTGGAATGATAAGAGGATCGGAACCTCGACCGTGCTTATTAGAGCTTTCACCATTACCGCCAGCTGGTGCCTTAAACTGACGTTTATATCTAAAGTCTACAAGCGTATTAATATTCTTGTCAGCTTTAAAAACAACATCCGCACCTTTACCACCATCACCACCACTAGGGCCGCCATTTGGAACGTATTTTTCTCGACGGAAGCTGGACATACCATCCCCACCGTCACCAGCTTTAACAAAGACGCGCGCTCTATCTATAAACATAATTTAACTCCTATGCATTATTGCTGTAATAGCTCTAATGCTTTTTTAATTTGAATATCATCTAATGTACTAGATGGATGTACACCTTTTGGTAAATCGATTTCTACATCAGGTTTAATACCTGTTCCATCAATAACACGATCACTTGGCGTGTGGTACTTAGCAATAGTTACTTTAATTCCTTCATCATCTAAACTAGGGAAAATAGTTTGAACGGTACCTTTACCATATGTATTAGTACCTACGATAGTGCCTAATTTACGATCTTGAACAGCCCCTGCTATGATTTCTGATGCACTAGCAGAGCCCTTATTAACTAAAACAACCAATGGCATAGCTACATCAGGTCCATCTGACTTATAAGTATCCTTTTTACCTGATCGATTTTGTACTGTTACGAGTGTACCTGGAGGCATAATATAGTTAGATATCTTTTCAGTAGTAGATAATAAACCGCCTGGATTATCTCGTAGGTCCAAGACAAGAGCCTTCATACCTTGAGATTGAAGCTCTTTATATTGAGTGGCAAAATCTTCTGCGGTATTTTCTGCAAACTGACTAATACGAATATATCCAACTGTGCTAGTAAGCATTTTACTTTTAACAGTAGGCAAAACTATGGATTCACGAGTGATATCAAAATGCAACTTTTCACCATTACGTTCAATATCTAGAGATACAGTAGTACCAGCTTCGCCACGAATACGAGAAGATGCTTCCTCTACCGGAATTTCAGTAGTGGATTGTCCATCGATAGCAATAATGTGGTCTCCAGGTTTAATTCCAGCTTTAAAAGCTGGTTGGTCTTCCATTACGCTAACTGCATATAGACCTTTATCATCAGTACCAAGGACCATACCAACACCAGCATATGTTGCAGATGTTTGCATTTTCATAGATTTATATTCTTCTGCATTTAAATAAACACTATGCGGTTCTCCCAAAGAGTCAATTAACCCCTTTAGCATACCATCATAAAGGGTAGTTTTAGCCATAGGTGTCATAAAAACTTGACTCGCAGTATAATAGGCTATAAATAATCTTGGTAGCCCCCAGAATGAACCGGAAAGATACCAAAATGTAAGCCACATAATAACAATGCCAGAGCCTATATATTTCAATAGACTCCATAACACTGTACGTGTATCAAATTTCATATTATAAATATCCCATAGGATCCACAGGATCCCCACTTATACGAACTTCAAAATGTACATGTGGCCCTGTACTATTACCTGTGCTACCAGCATAGGCAATAACTTGACCCTTACCTACATCTTGCCCTTCAGAGACAGCAAGTTCAGAATTATGTCCATAAAGAGTAGACATGCCATTACCATGATCGATAACTACGGCATAACCATAGCCACCCATCCAACCCGACCAAGCAACAGTACCACCATCTGCAGCATGAACAGGTGTACCTTCATCAACACCAATATCAATGCCAGAATGATAAATTGTAGTGCCCCAAATCGGATGTGTACGATAGCCATATGGAGAGGTAATTTCACCACTTACAGGCCACCCAAGTTGACCAGACCCTTGTACCCAAGAGTAAGTTGGTGAAGATTGTTGAGCCGCTGCTGCAGCACGAGCAGCGGCACGCTCTGCTTGACGTGCTTTCAATAACGCTGTAATCTGTGCAGAAGATGCATTTAATTCTTCTACTGCTTGCATTGCTGTAGCACGATCATTTTGAGCCTTTTGAAGAACTACCTCACGTTCTTTCTTCTTTTGCTCTATTTCAGCTCGTTTTGCCGCAGCTGCTTTTTCAAGCTCAACTAGTTTTGCGCGAGACTGTTCTAGTGCTTGCTTTCGAGCCGCTATTTCAGCGCGCTCTTTTTTGATTTCCTCAATTAATTTAATATCAGAATCAATAATTCGTTTTAAAATTTCTAAACGATTAGCAAAGTCTGTAAAATCTTTAGATCCAATAACTACATCTAAGTAACTTAAACGACCATTAATATAAATATCACGTACACGCTTATAAAATACGGCTTCTCGCCCTTCTAGTCGCTTTTGTGCTTCAGCAAGTAATTTTTCATTCACTGTAATATCATTTTCAACAGCTATACGTTGTTGTTGAATAGAATCCAATTGTTGCTGAGCCTGACGTAATTGTTCTTCGATTTGACGTAACTGTTCGGATACACTGACTATTACAGTTTCAGCATCTGCCTTTTTAGCATTTTGTTGATTAACTTGTTGTTGAATTGAATCAAGTTGATTTGTTAAATCTTCGTCCTCTGCAACGATGTATAATGGTGTTCCCAATACCACTATACCAGTCAAAATTGCCGCTACGAAGCGAGATTTAAATATACTATTATTCATAAACATTACACCTTCATGTATTGTTTCAAAGAAATAGTACTACCAATAGCACCTACTACTATGCCGCCACCTAAGATATAAAGGGCTACATCATAGAAGAATGGGAACATTGGTACTAAAGGGAAGAATGCTAATGATTCAGAAACTTCCATTGTGATGAAGTGATAAAATTCACCAACGCAAAGAACGGCAATGATAGCACCAATTAAGCCTAACAACATGCCTTCAATCAAAAATGGCCAACGAATAAATCCATTAGTAGCACCTACATATTTCATGATTGCAATTTCTTTACGACGTGCGAATACAGTCAACCGAATTGTATTTGAAATGATGAATAGTGTTGCAGCTGCTAGGAAAGCAATCAATACAATCCCACCAATACGAATTACTTGCGTAATGCGGAAAAGCTCTTCTACAATATCTTGACCATAGTGTGTACTTTCTACGCCTTGGAATGTCGTAGCTAATTTTGCAGTTGCTTTTACATCGCTAGGATTATCAAAGGTTAACACATATGAGTTAGGCAACGGATTTACATCACCTAAAGCATTCACCAATTGTTGCTGATCACCAAGGCGTTCTTTGAACTCCTTCATAGCTTGCTCTTTATTAACAAATTCTAAATGCTTTAAGTTAGGTATAGCCTTAATTTGCTTTCCTACTGCCATAATTTGATCAGTTGTTAAGCCATCCTTTAAGTAAATACTTAACTGTACTTGATTTTCTAGACTGGATGCCATGTTATTCAAATTAATGACACCACAAAGGAATACACCGAGCATAAATAAGGATAAAGCCACTGTAGAAATGGACGCTAATGTCATAAGTCCATTACGTTTCATAGACTTCAGTGCTTCTTTAAAATAGTATTTTATCGTTCTAGGCTTCATTAATTTCTGCACCTCTCATATTATCACTTTGAACACGGCCGTCTTTTAAACGAATAACGCGTTTATTCAAGTATGAAACAAGATCCATATTATGGGTAACCATAATAACGGTAGTGCCGAAATTGTTAATATGCTTAAACAATTCAACAATATCCTTACTAGTATCAGGATCAAGGTTACCAGTAGGTTCATCAGCAATTAATACTGTTGGGCGATTAACAATTGCACGCGCAATAGCAACACGTTGTTGTTCCCCGCCAGAAAGATCCTCTGGTAAATCATTAGCCTTCTCAGATAAACCAACAAGGTCTAATACATGACTCACCTTTTCTTTAATAATTTTTGGTTTTTCTTCAATAACTTCAAGAGCAAAAGCAATATTCTCTGCTACCGTTTTATTAGGCAATAATCGGAAGTCTTGGAATACAACGCCAAGCTTTCTCCGCAATTTAGGAATTTTACTGCGCTTCATACGCGTAACATCAAAGTCATCAACAATGACAGTACCAGCATCTGGCACTACCTCATGTGTTAATAACTTAAATAATGTTGATTTCCCTGCACCACTGTGACCACAAACGAGAACAAATTCACCATCGTTAATGGTTAAACACACATCGTCTAATGCAACAGAACCATTATCATAGACTTTACTAACATTCTTAAATTCAATCATGGGATCCCCTTTGATTATTTACGAGCGATTACACGTTTTACGGCTTCTACAATATCATTGGCAGTTAAGCCATACTTTGCCATTAGTTCTTTTGGTGTTCCACTCTCCCCAAATGTATCTTGGACACCAACGAATTCCATAGGTACAGGCTTATTAGATACTACTACTTCAGATACAGCAGAACCGAGGCCACCAATAATATTATGTTCTTCAGCTGTAACGATAGCACCAGTTTCCGCAGCGGCTTTTATAATTGCTTCAGCATCAATAGGTTTAATAGATGCCATATTAATAACACGTGCAGATATATTAGATTCAGATAAAGTTTTAGATGCCTCTACAGCAGGTCCAACTAATGCACCACAAGCAATAATTGTAACATCAGAACCATCTACCAAAATAGTAGATTTACCTGGCACAAATGAGTAGCCTTCTGTTGTTACATCATCTACACCAGCACGCCCCAAACGAACGTATACTGGGCCGTTATAAGATGCAGCCCATTCGATAACAGCCTCTGTTTCACGCTCATCAGCAGGCACCACTACAGTCATATTTGGCAATGTACGCATACAGGAAATATCCTCTAAACTTTGGTGCGTTGCACCATCCTCACCAACAGTAATGCCCGCATGTGTAGCACATACTTTCACGTTTAATTTAGGATAGCATACAGCATTGCGAATTTGTTCAAATGCACGTCCTGTAGCAAACATGGAGAAAGATGATACAAATGGAATCTTACCTGCCGCTGCAAGTCCAGCACCAACAGAAATCAAGTTTTGCTCTGCAATACCTACGTTAAAGAAACGTTCCGGGCACACAGCTTTAAATGTATCTGTTTTAGTAGATTTGGATAAATCCGCATCTAGTACGATAATATTAGTATTCTCTTTACCAATGCGAGCTAGCGCATTACCATATGCTTCACGTGTTGCTTTACCCATTATTGCACCCCCATAATTTCATTAACAAAGGCTACACCTTGCTCTTCACTTGGTGCTTTACCATGCCAGCCTGCTTGACCTTCCATCTCTTCAACGCCTTTACCCTTTACAGTATGCATGATAATACATGTTGGGCCTTCTGTGAAAGCTTTCGCAGTTTCAATAGCATTATGAAGCTCATCAAGGTCATGACCATTAACTTCAATAACATTCCAATTGAAAGCTTTGAACTTTTCTGGAATTGGTAATGGAGAAAGAACTTTAGTAATATCACCATCAATTTGAAGACCGTTAAAATCGACAAAAGCTGTCAAATTATTCAGTTTATAAAAGCCAGCAAACATTGCAGCTTCCCACACTTGACCTTCTTCAAGCTCACCATCACCAAGAATAGAGTATACACGGTAATCTGCATTATCAATTTTGCCTGCCAATGCCATACCACAAGCCGCAGAAATGCCTTGTCCTAAAGAACCTGTAGACATATCTACACCTGGTGTGTGTTTCATATCAGGATGGCCTTGTAACATATGATTAATTTTACGTAAGTTCAAGAGTTCTTCTTTAGGGAAATAACCTTTTTCAGCCAATGTAGCGTATAGTGCAGGCGCTGCATGACCTTTAGAAAGGACAAAACGATCTCTATTAGGAGCTTTTGGATTTGCTGGATCTACATTCATCTCAACATAGTACAACAAGGCCATCACATCGGCGATAGATAATGAACCACCTGGGTGACCGGATTTCGCTGCCGTTACAGACTGTACAATACCAACGCGAATAGCTTTTGCCTTCTCTTGAACTAATTGTTTAACATCTTGTGTTAATGTAGCCATAGAGACCTCACTTTCTGGATAAAATCCAATATATTAATAATCTTTAAGTAATGAAATAGCAATTTCTGCATTGCGTTGGGAATCTACACGCAATGATTCAATGCGGTCATAAGATGCTTGATACTCCTCACGAGAATTCAACAATTTATGACACCATTGATATAAGGCTTCTTCACGCAAATGAGTCATTGTGCCAATAGGCTCTTGACCAATCATATGTAAAAAGCTTGTAATTTTAGGATCATAGGAAATACCAATAACTGGTTTTCCCATTAAAGAACTAAAAACTAAAGCGTGAAGACGTATACCAATCATGAGGTCCACATTTCCAGATAATGACACTTGTTGCTCTGTAGAGAACGGACCTTCTAGCACAATAGCGCCATTCGGCATATAGCTGGCAATGATCTTAGCCTCTTTTGTATCCTCAGGATGTGACATAGGAATAAAGATAATTTCCACATTATCTTGTTCTTGTAATCTGCTCAATACATTAGCTAAGGATTCTCTATACTCAGTATCCTCTTTCCAACTACGAACCGCTACACCAATTCGTTTACGTTGTTCATCTGCTTCAGATATTTTAGAAATATATCCTTTCAGAATATGAGAGCCAATTGAAAGATCTGCTGGTTGCATGGCCAATACCGCATCTGCAGTAACTTCTACATCTTCAATTCCCAAAGAAACTAGTTCATCCTTTGAAATAGAATCTCTAACTGTAATAGTATCTACAAAACGCAATACAAATCCAACGGCACGACGTGTTGATGAACGATTTAAAGGACCAATACCTTGGGAGTATAGCATTACTTTTTTCCCAAGCAACTTTGCTAACGCCATAATACTTAAGTAATAGTAAGTATTGCGAATACTAGTAGCATCTTGTAATAAACTACCACCACCACTAATAACAAGATCCGAATGAGCAATTGCTTTTAAGATACCCAATGCAGAGAATGTACCTACAGCATTAATATTATGCTTTTTACTAGTCTCTTTAGGATTACCAGAAATTACAGTAATATGTGCATCAGCCTCTTCTTTACGAATAGCATCGATAATAGCACAAAGCATGGCCTCATCACCAGCATTACCAAAGCCATAATAACCAGAGATAACAATATTACTCATGGTCAACCTCCCTAGCTTGGAACCATTGTGTTACGTACATCATAAACCGTACTGCGATGATAAGAAGCACTCCAAAAAGGGCGCCAATTAACAAACCATCATAACCACGCATGATGGACATGAACACTGGCGTTCTAAGATGACAGAAGGTTTCAACCATCGAAGCAATGCCAATAACACCAGCTAGAGTTAACAAGAAATGAATTACTGTAGGCCACTTACGCATGAACGCAAAGGTAGCTAGCATTAAAGCAGGATGACCAATAATGAACTCTTTTTCACGCGGTCTCGCATACATTGTATTTTCAAGAAAACGACGTAGCATAAGTTCAAAGCCTGGTACAGGAACACCTGCAGTGTGTCCACTACGGCCAACAAATACCCATACTGCACCACCAAGTGCTGCTATTATAAAGAATACATATAATTTAACATCCATAGTTAAGAATTCCACTACAAATGTTTTCGCTTCTTCTTTGGAATTAATCATGCGGCCGTTCCACAATGGGAATCGTTGAAGGTACGCAATAATAACTAAAATAATTGGCAGAACAAAGGTCAACTTAACACCTCTAAAGAGAGCAAACTCCATAAAGAATTTCGTATTGCCCAATAAAGATGCGATATACATTCCGCCAATAGCAGCAAATAATGCAGCAATTACAAGATATAATAAGGCAAGAATCGTAGACTTAATGGCACCTAATGGACGTGCACCATCATAACGGCGCCACTCTTCCATCAAGCGTATCATAGCACCTACAGGAGCCATAATAGCACTAGATAGAGCCCATATTTGAGTAATTAAGGTACCACTTGTAAGAATAAATACAACAATGGATGCCAAAGAAATTCCAAAAAAGGCCACAAGTTGCGTATGCTTAGACATTGGTAACATCATTTGTAGAACATATACAAAAAGTGCTATAGCCCCGATCATTGTAATAACTACTAATAATGGATTTGGTGTATAAGCAGGATAAATATCCGCTGGACCAAATTCATAACCTTTTACAGCCAATTTCTCTGTAGCTATGTTAATATAGTTGATTGTAGTCTGTAATACAGTTTCATTATTTATACCTGTTTCATACATCGGAAACAAGTTAAAACGAATATTTCGCTCTATATCACTAATGTAAAAGCGTTGTGCCGCTTCTTCAGGGGTAATTTTCTTTAACTCCTCTTTAGCGATAGTATACACACGACCTACACTATAATTATTTTTGGCCGCCATTTCCAAGAAACCTTGTTGTGGCTCATACTGCAACTGATTTACAGCTTCGATACCAACTAGTGGAATATGGTTTTTATTTAGTAATGCTAATGTTTCATCCGTTAAATTAGGTGCACCTAGAGCTTCTTTACCAGCAAAAATCATCCCTGTTACATGAGGAATGCCTTCAAGTCGTTTAAATACATATTGAATATCTTCAGATGTTACGTTTCTATAGTTTGTTGGACGAACGATAACATTGAAACCACGATCTACAACCTCTTGTGCTTGCAACTTTGAAATACCAAGATTCATCTTTGCATAGCTATCTGCTGTTGCACCATACAATTCAAGAACAGGACCAATACTTGTATTAAGCTCTTTCACCTTGTCCTTGCCAATACGGTGGTATAAATCCTCTCGAATTTCTTTATAATAACCTTCTTTACCTGAAATTAATGCCACATAAGTCGCCCCAGGTTTAATCGCAGCGCCATTAACACGAACAGAGTCCATCTCTTCAGAGCTTAATACTTTAACTTGGCCCGCATCTTTTGCTTTTTCTAACGTGCGATCATAAATAGCAAAAGCAGTCACACCAGCATTACGTAATGCATCAAAAGCTTCTTGTTGACTACGCTTTTCAAAGGCGCTGGCTCGTAAAACTGCATCATAGTCTACAATATTTTCAATATGATTTTGAGATTTCTCAATCTGATGGCGTTCAAATACTAAGTATAAGGAAGATAAAAGACCTATAATAATACAAAGTATAAGAATCCATGAGTACTTACTTTTTTGTGCGTTCCGATGATTCACGACAAATCCTTTCTAGTTGAGTACAGGTTTAACTTTAATGAGAATTTCACCATTATCAACAGTTAAACTTTCCGCTTTTACAGGAATTGGAAAATTGTTAAAGTCATAAATTTGAGTACTTTCTAACACATTAGATGTCATACCAGGAATTGTAGCACCATTTATGGTGAACTTTTTAGGTGAAAACAATAATGTATTGCCCTTTAACTCTAAATTCCCATCTAATTTAACATCCCCTTTAAACACCATGCCTACATTCATTTTACCGGTTAGGCTGATATTATCTTTACTAATGTCAACTTGTACGTCTTGAATATCACTACCTGCTTCATTACTTAAGAAAGTCCCTAAATCAGCTTTATTAATAGTCCCATCAATACTAGCATTCCCAACACTAACGATATCAATTTGTTGACTAGCTAATAAAGAAATTGGATTAACAAAAATTTGTTTAGCATCAAATCGGAAGCTAGCAAAATTCAATTTACCCAGTTTAATATTCTCCAAAGTGCCATAAACACGATCCACCTCACCATATAAAATTTTGA
Organism: Veillonella parvula; assembly: GCF_018378075.1. Lineage (GTDB taxonomy): Bacteria > Bacillota > Negativicutes > Veillonellales > Veillonellaceae > Veillonella > Veillonella parvula_K. Next base: position 215,341 of record NZ_JAGZYE010000001.1, on the reverse strand, counting down.
AAGCAGGTTGAGCCTCAACATTTACTGTTTGAGCCGTTGGTTTCAATGTTTCATTTAATTGACTTTCAATACGAGAGCCAATAAAAGATGGTAATAAAAATTGGGATGCCACTACAAGAGCAATAATTAGCACTAATAGGAATAGTAAAAACTTTTTCATAGTATCTCCTAAATTGTTAAGTTAGCCTCTTTTTTTAAGAAACCTTCGATAAATGGGTCTAAGTTGCCATCCATAACAGCTTGAACATTACCAGTTTCTACACTAGTACGATGATCCTTAACAAGATTATATGGATGGAATACATAGGAACGAATTTGACTCCCCCACTCAATTGCTTGGTAGGTACCTCCAATCTGTTCTTTAAGTTCAGCTTGCTTTTCGAGCTCTAACTCAAATAGTTTCGCCCGTAACAAACGTAAAGCTTGTTCTCTATTCTGCATTTGAGAACGTTGTGTTTGGCATTGTACTACAATACCTGTTGGCTTATGGGTCATACGAACAGCAGAATCGGTTTTATTAATATGCTGACCACCAGCGCCACTAGCACGATATGTATCAACTTGAACGTCTTTCATATCGATATTAATTTCTACAGTATCATCGATTTCAGGCATTACATCGACAGCAGCAAATGATGTATGACGTCGAGCCGCGGCATCAAATGGTGAAATACGAACGAGACGATGCACACCTTTCTCAGACTTCAAGTAACCAAAGGCATTTTCACCTTTAACAAGGAATGTAGCAGATTTTATCCCTGCTTCATCACCAGGTTGTTCATCCATTAACTCGATGGAGAAGCCAGATTTTTCAGCCCAGCGCAAGTACATGCGAATTAACATAGAACACCAATCTTGTGCCTCCGTCCCACCAGCACCAGCATGAAATGTTAAAATAGCATTATTTGCATCATATTCACCACTTAACAATAAAAGTACTTCTTGCTTTTCCAAGGTTTCTTCTATTTGCTTAACATATTCCTTGATTTCACTCTCCATGGAGAGGTCATCTTCATCTATAGCCATTTCAAGCATCATATTAGCATCTTCAATATCACTAACAAGTTGCTTATAGCTTTCTACAGCATTTTTTAGTTGTGTGGCCTCTTGAGAAATCTCACGAGCTTTATCTGGATTATCCCAAAATGTAGGATCACTCATCTGTACATCAAGTGTAAATATTCGGTCTTCCTTCTGAGCGATGTTAAAGTGAATCCCTCATCCCATAAATACGTTCTTCTAGATTAGAAATAATCGGTTTTAAATCTTCTAACAATTTATGTTCACCACCTTTAGTTAATTAGCCTATTACATCAATAAACTATTACCTTAACAAAATAGAAAAATGGCCGTTGCCCAGTGGAAATCCCTTTGAGCAACGTGCCATTCACAAATCTTAATCTATGTTTTGTGGCTCCAACACATCTTCATGATGGGATTGTGCACCTTCTAAGTGATCAACTGGTTCTTCGATTTCTTGAATCAATTGTGCACGAATTTTATATAATGCCATGATTGTCTCATCTTGAATAGCTGCAATCATGTTTTGGAACATATCGAAAGCTTCAAACTTATATTCTACCAACGGATTCTTTTGACCATATGCACGGAGGCCAATACCTTCTCGTAGCATATCCATATTATCCAAATGTTCCATCCATTTATTATCAACAACGCGCAACATAATCGCCTTTTCAAGTTGACTAAACATAGCCTCTCCAAGCATATCAACGCGATCTTGATACTCTTCATGAGCAATTTCTAATAAGCGTTCTAATAAGTCTTGACGACTATATTCTTCCATATCTTGAGAAGACATAATCTCCTCTGTTAAGAAATATTGACTTAAATGTTTATAGAGACCTTCATAATCCCATTCTTCTGGATAGAGCTTTTCATCAGCATAAGCATCTACAGATTCGGTAACAAGCTTGTCAATCATTTCATTAATTGTTTCACGCAAGGATTCGTTACGTAAAATACGACGTCGTTGTTCGTATAATACTTCACGTTGTTGATTCATAACATCATCATACTCGAGTACATATTTACGAATGTTATAGTTATGATCCTCTACTTTCTTTTGAGCACGTTCAATAGATTTAGTAATCAAAGAATGCTCGATAGGTTCATCCTCTTCCATACCAAGTTTATCCATGATACCTGTAATATTGTCAGCACCAAAGATACGCATTAAGTCATCTTCTAATGATAAGAAGAATTGAGAAGAACCAGGATCCCCTTGACGACCAGCACGGCCACGTAATTGATTATCGATACGTCGGCTTTCATGGCGTTCTGTCCCCAAAATTGCTAAACCACCTAGTTCTGGCACACCTTCTCCAAGAGTAATATCTGTACCGCGACCAGCCATATTAGTAGCGATTGTTACCATTCCCATTTGTCCAGCAGCTGCAACGATTTCTGCTTCTTGTTCATGATGTTTAGCATTCAATACTTTATGAGGTACACCTGCACGCAACAACATGTCTGAAAGTTCTTCAGACTGTGTAATAGATGTAGTACCAATCAGAATAGGTTGCCCTATTTGGTGGCGTTCTACTGCATTTCGTACTACAGCACGATATTTAGCAGCTTTAGTTTTAAAAATTTGATCAGGCAAATCCATCCGGATTAAAGGCTTATTTGGTGGAATTGGTATAACCTCTAATCCATAAATATCAATAAATTCTTTTTCCTCTGTTTTAGCAGTACCTGTCATGCCTGATAATTTATCATACATACGGAAATAGTTCTGGAATGTAACAGATGCTAAGGTTTGGCTTTCGCGTTCAACTTTCAAACCTTCTTTAGCCTCAATAGCCTGATGCAAACCATCAGAGTAACGGCGTCCAAACATCAAACGGCCCGTAAATTCATCGACGATAACAACTTCACCATCTTTAACCACATAGTCTGTATCACGATGCATCATAGCATAGGCACGCAAAGAAGCACCAAGCAAATGATTCAACTCGATATTTTCTGCATCATATAGGTTTTCAACACCAAGCATTTTTTCAACCTTTGCGATACCAGAATCTGTAGGGGCAATAGTTTTTTGTTTTTCATCGATAACATAGTCTTCATCTTTTATAAGGTGAGGAACAATTTTAGCCAATTTATAATAATTATCAGTGGAACGTTGACCAGGGCCTGAGATAATTAATGGTGTTCTTGCTTCATCAATAAGAATGGAGTCTACTTCATCCACAATGGCATAATTCAATGGTCGTTGTACCATTTGAACAACATCGGTTACCATGTTATCGCGTAAATAGTCAAAACCAAACTCATTATTTGTACCATATGTAATATCACACGCATAGGCTTCTTTACGTTGATTAAAGTCAAGATTAGCCACAATAAGACCCGTGGAAAGTCCTAAGAAATTATATAAACGTCCCATTTGCTCGCTATCACGAGTCGCCAAATAATCATTTACTGTTACAACGTGTACACCCTTACCGGTCAATGCATTCAAATATACGGGCAATGTAGCTACTAATGTTTTACCTTCACCAGTACGCATCTCCGCGATATTACCATTATGAAGGCAAATGCCCCCCATTAACTGTACATCGAAATGACGCATGCCTAAAACGCGTTTAGATGCTTCACGAACTACAGCGAATGCTTCTGGCAATAGGTCGTCTAACGTTTCCCCTTTTTGCAAACGACGTTTAAACTCATCAGTTTTTGCCACTAAGTTAGCATCACTTAATTTAATATAATTAGGTTCAATTTCATTAATATGATCTGCAATAGCACGCATTTTTTTAATTTCTTTTGCGTTATTATTGCCTAATAGCCTTTGTAAAAAGCTTAACAAACAAATCACTCCTCTACGGGACATCTTACATTATTTTATCTAACTTATTATAACGAAAAAGCCTTGAATAGTCAAAGAATTCAAGGCATTTCAAGATTATTTATAATATTATTTTGGCAAAAAAGGTGGATGACTATTTTAAGTCATCCACCTTAATATAATAATCGGCTGATTTAAAGTAGAAAGGAGTTAGGATTAAGTTCAGCCGACATTATATATTATTGAAGTTCTGGCTCGATCAAACCATAGAAACCATCATGTCTACGATATACAACGTTCATCGATTCAGTTTCAGCATTGAAGAACATAAAGAAATCATGACCAATAAGATTCATTTGTAAAATCGCTTCTTCAACATCCATAGGACGCACAACAAAATGTTTGCGTTTTACAACTTCAATAGTTTCTTCTTCCACAGGAGTTGCCAAAGCTTCAGGATGGAAAGCTTCTTGTTTTTTGAAACGTTTAGCCAAACGAGTTTTATACTTATGGATTTGGCGAACAATTTTATCCACTACTAAATCAATAGCTGCGTACATATCATCGTTGGTTTCCACACCACGAAGAACGATTTTATCAACAAAGCATGTAAGTTCAATTGTAGATTTATCTTTTACAACGGATAAAACCGCTTGTGCATTTAACTCATCATCGAAGTAACGAGTCAATTTACTCAATCTTTTTTCGATATATGCTCTTAAGGCATCTGTCACTTCAATGTTTTTTCCTCTAATTGCTACTTTCATAAGTCAACACCCTTTCTAAAAATCATCCACGAGATGCGAGTGTGTGGTATTATATAACCTTATCTCTCGTGTTATATTTAGTATTTCTACATCCAACTGTAAAACTCCTTCTTTTTTATGTAAAAATTTTATATTTTTTGTAGAATTATGTATAAAATGTATATAGAAAATCCAAAAACCCCGATAGTATATACTATCGGGGTCCAATTATATATTGTTTTATAATTTTTTTGGTATGTAGTTACGCTTTAACAACGTTAGCGGCTTGAGGTCCACGGTTTCCATCAACAATCTCAAATTCTACATTTTGACCTTCAGTCAAAGATTTGAAACCTTCGTCTTGGATTGCAGAGTAGTGTACAAATACATCGCTACCGTCTTCACGTTCAATAAAACCATAACCTTTTTCTGCGCTGAACCATTTTACTTTACCTAACATGGTAACATCCTCCTAAAAATATATATATTGTCTTGCTGTCTTGCTCTATATGTGTATCATAACACAGCATGTATAAAATATCAAACAACAATATTTACATTTTTAATGAATATACAAACACCAGAAACAAGAATATCATTTGCTGTAAATCTTAACAATCCCTATATCTATACATGTTATAAATAATTATATACGCCCTATAAATTAATTGTATATTTTTATAATCATAAAAATATGTGAATTAAAAATTATTATTTTTAAAAATGACTGTATAAATTATTGTTATATCACAAATATTTATAGCAATAATCGTGTTTTTCAGATTAATCTACCCTGTAAAGCTTTATACAAACTCTTTATAATTAATAAATTCAGTCTAAAAGTTATCAAATATATTAATAGATATTAAGCTATACATATATAATAAAAATTAATATAAATTGATAGGTTAAATTTAATGTAAAAAAACAGGAAGCAATTTCTAATTCTAGAATTTGCTTCCTATAATTATATTATTTAATCTAACAAAATTTTATCTAAGAATGATTTTGTTCTTTCATTGGTAGGTGCATCAAATACGCGTTCAGGTGTATTATCTTCTAAAATCAAGCCACCATCAACAAATAACACTCTATCCGCTACCTTTTTCGCAAAGCCCATTTCATGAGTAACGATGACCATCGTCATACCTTCCTCAGCTAAAGACTTCATAACATCTAGCACTTCACTAACCATTTCAGGATCAAGAGCTGAAGTAGGTTCATCAAAAAGCATTACTTTTGGTTTCATAGCTAAAGCGCGAGCAATAGCAACACGCTGCTTTTGACCGCCTGACAAAGAATCAGGGTATGCATTGGCTTTATCCGCCAAGCCTACTCGATCAAGTAAAGCTTGACCTATCTTCTTAGCCTCTTCCATAGATGTTTTACGAACCTTAGTTTGAGCTAAGGTAAGGTTTTCCATAACCGTCATATGCGGGAACAAATTAAAGTTTTGGAATACCATTCCTACTTCAGCACGAACGTCATTTAACTTTTTCTTATCAGAAAGATCCATGCCATCTACGATAACCTTACCAGATGTAGGTTCCTCTAAATAGTTCATAGTGCGCAGTACCGTACTTTTACCAGAACCAGAAGGGCCGATGATTACAACTACTTGACCTTGTTCAATATGTAAATTAATACCTTTTAGTACTTCATTTTTACCAAAAGATTTATGTACATTTTCTAATTTAATCATTTAATGCTATATTTCCTTTCAAGATATCCAACTAATTGTGAGATAGTCACTGTCATAATAAGGTAAATCACAGCAACCGTACCCCAGATTTCAAAGGATGCATAGGTTTTAGCAATGATTAATTGACCACGACGTGTCAACTCCTCGAAACCGATAACAGAAACTAAAGAGGAATCTTTCAACATGGCAATAAATTCGTTCCCTAAAGGAGGAATAATTGCTTTAAAAGCTTGAGGCATAATGATGTAACGCATGGTTTGTCCCCAAGTTAAACCAAGAGAACGACCGGCCTCCATTTGACCTTTATCAATAGATTGAATACCAGCACGAAAAATTTCAGATACATAAGCACCAGAGTTAATACTACATGCGGTAACAGCCGCAATATATGGATCAATCCGTTGACCTGTAATCATAGGCAAGGCAAAATAGATTAGGAAAATTTGCACCAGTAATGGTGTACCACGAATGATATCTACATAACATTTTGCAAGCAATCTAACTAATCTAAATTTAGATAAATTTGCTAAAGATACTAAAAGACCGATAAAAAAGCCACAACCTACAGACATGGCTGTAATTTCTACAGTCACTAAAGCACCTTGTAACAAGAGCGGTAAATTATCCGCAATTAACCCCCAATTAAAACTCATAATCTCTCCTATTATTTAAATTCTAAAACTACTGGCATATCAGCAGGTGCATCTACATTAAACCATTTTTTATATAATGTATTAAATTCACCATCAGCCTTCATATCAGCAATTGCTTTATTGATTTCTTCTTGCAATGCTTTGTTATCCTTATTAATTGCTAAGCCCAAATATTCTTTAGTATTTGGATATGCCATAAATTTAATATGTTGGTCAGGATGCTTAGTACTGTAATATTGAGCTACAGGTAAATCGATTACAGTTGCATCTACTCCACCATTCTGTAATTCTAACAAAGCTTCATTACTATGGTCAAATTCTTTTACAGTAGTACCTTCAATTTTATGAGCTAAATCTGCACCAGTAGTACCTAATTGGGCTGCAATTTTTTTACCCTTTAAGTCATCAAGAGAATTCATAGCCGTTCCATCTTTATATACTACTGCTAAGGCATTTTCATAATAAGGAGAAGAAAATAATACTTTTTCACTTCTCGCTTTTGTAATAGTCATACCAGATGCAGCAACATCAATATCATGTGTGTTCAAAGCTGGAATCAAAGCATCAAAAGCTACATTTTTTAGCTCCACATCTTTATTAATACGTTTACCGATCGCACGAATCAATTCAATATCAAAACCTGTATAATCTTGAGTTTTTTCATCTTTAAACTCAAATGGAACAAATGTAGCATTAGTGCCAACGACAAGTTTATTAGATGTAAGTTGATTAGAGGAACCACATCCACCAACTAAAGAAGCCGCCATCACTAACATACAACCGCCAAGAATTATTTTTTTTACTTTGCTATTTAACATATTATCAACCTCATTATTTTAACTTACTACTACTTTATAATAGTATATAGATTCAGTATAATTATGTCAATAATTTTGTATATAATTTTAGATACAATCGCAAAATCGCTATATTTATATTTTAATTTTATACATTGTTTGTATAAATATTACGGTTATGTATAAAAACTTTCCCATAGTTAGTGGTTTTCTATAGATTTTATAATATACAACTGTATAAAAAAAGCACATGAGAAAAGCCTCATGTGCCCCTATACGGCTGACCTGGTCTTTGCCCCCACACTCGCCTGCTGGAAGGTTCGCTCATAAGTCCAAGACTCCCCACTACTACCTCTCTCGATTTTATCGGCAGGACTTACACCTAAGCCGCACCATGCTCACAACCCTTTGGGCTGCTTATGTGGATCGTTTTGCCTGCGACTAGCCTCGACTTTCAACCACAGACCCGTATAGACGTATTATAAAGAATAACAGTATTCATGTCTAGTTTTACTATTATTTTAAAAAATTTTTGATTATATAGTTAAGTAGCCAAACATAATTTTTACCAAACATATTATCGCATAATTCTTAGAACAATGAGAATAAATTTTGCAACCCCTATTTGTTGATGTATAGAAAATTGGAATAGAAAACCTAAAATATTCTTCATAATATTTTAATATTTCTAAAATCACATTTTTTAAGTACCATATCTAGTGGATTCTTAAATTGTCAATTAGTTTTTGTATGCCAAATATGAATACAACATATTTGTAAGAACATACGTATCATACACAAAAAATTATTTATGGTGTATAATTTGTATACTGTTAAATTAGAACGGCCTAAAGTTGTACGATATGAACATAAGTACGAGGGGTTGTACCATATGTTCAGTTTGTTAGTTAGAGGGGTTTATTATGTTTATGTTATCATTGATGCAACCATCAGGTTTGTATGAACTGGAGAAAGACAGTTTAGAAGCCATAAGCGCACAACTTTTACAGATGATACAAATGAAAAGCTATCATCTCTATACACATTCTATTCAGGTTTCAAACTATGCTGTTAGCATCGCAGCTAAAATGGGTTTACCATTAAATGAAATTGAACAGATTCGTCACGCAGCTTTACTTCATGACGTGGGTCTATTAATGGTTCCTAATGCATTAATCCAAAAATCTCCATATCTTAATAAGCAAGAAATGTCTAAGTATAAACAACATGCTGCAAGTGGTGCCAATATGATTGAAAACTATCCTTGCTGCCAACAAATTTTGCCTTATATTCGTTACCATCATGAAAAATGGGATGGCTCTGGTTATCCTAAACATTTACGTGGTGCGAATATTCCATTGGGAGCTCGAATTATTGCTGTAGCAGATTACTATGATACAACAGTTAATCCTTCTACTGAATTTTGGGCGAAAACAAAAGCTAAAGCAAAAGAAGAACTCTTTAGTGCGTCTGGTTCCCTTTTTGATCCAGATGTTGTCAAAGCATTTATTGATGTACTTGGCTAATATGAAATCAAATATTATATTCCTACATTTAGTAATAAAGATTAGAAACTACCACTAGCCAGCGTAAGGGCATCAACGCGTAGCGCTTTATGCTTTTGTAAGACTTTTGCTACAGCTTCAATTGTGGCACCTGTAGTATATATATCATCAACAATTAATATATTCTTATTGGTAAAATCAATATCCTTATAATCAGCACATATAACAAAGGCATCATCAATATTTTGATGTCTTTCTTTATTTGTTAATCCCCACATATCTCGAGAAGTATCAAACTTGTATATACAATCTAACCATTTAAAGTTTTTTCTATCTATTTCCCATAAAGAATGAGCCCATTCAAAAAAGAATAAATCTACTTGATTATATCCTCTCTTAGCTTTTTTCTTTTCGCTAGACGGTACAGGAACAATATAATCATACATAATTTTACAATTACTATTCACAATATTAGACTCATTATATTTCATGTAAAAGTTGTACGATACTAAAAAAGGAGCGGCCCCTTTGGACTGCTCCTTTTTTTCATTAAATTTTACATCGTAAATCATAGACTTTAGACCACCACGATATTCGGCCAACACACATACATCATCTACATAGTGTAAAAATTTATGTGGTACATGACGAATATGTAATAGATCTGTAAAACAAGCTTTACACCAATCCCCTTGTGTTGCCACAGGAGCACCACAGTGAGGGCATACAGGTGGAAATAGGAAATCCCAAAGACTCATTACGAATCACATCTCCCTTGTAGTCGTTCTTTAAACAATGTGTAACGTTCATCGGCATTAACAGTACGCACAGCACGTTCAACTGCGCTCGTAGTACCAACGATGATTACTTTACGCTTTGCCCGTGTAACAGCAGTATACAACAAATTACGTTGTAACATACCACCATAACGTGGAACAAATGGAATAATAACTACACCATACTCACTACCTTGACTCTTATGAACTGTAATAGCATAAGCAGGCATAATCATATGTGCTTCATCGATAGGTAGACGGACCTCTTTATGGATAAATCGGATACAAATATCGGTCCGCGTAATAGCATAGATAACGCCAATTTCGCCATTAAACACTTCTAACTCATAATCATTGAGAATTTGAATAACCTTATCCCCAACGCGATACGTAATACCATTGACACGAACTTCTCTTTTATAGCTGTCTGGAGGGTTTACGGCTTGTTGTACATATTGTGAAATCAATGTACTACCTGCTTCACCACGGCGCATAGGAGAAATAATTTGAATATCTAATTCATCCTCTATCGTCTCTTGTTCACGTTTATATACATCAATGATGGCTTTCATCATCATATCATAAGATTTAACAGGAATAAAAGAAAACTCTTCGCTCACACCTTCCAGGTTAGGCATTTCACCACAGTTAATTGCGTAAGCACTTTCAACGATAGTATTACCAGAGCTTTGACGATAAATCTGATTAAGTCGTGTATAGGGCACACAATCACTATCTAATAAATCTTTTAATACGAACCCAGCACCTATAGGTGGTAATTGATCTACGTCACCCACAATAATGACATGGGCTTCCTTTGGAATAGCAGCCATCAAAGAATAGAATAAACGCACATTAAGCATAGATGCTTCATCGATGATAATAACATCTATATCTAGAGGATCATCTTCATTCTTTGTAAAGTCATAGGAGTCACTACCTTGAACAGGTACCAATAGACGATGAATTGTAGTAGCTTCAAACTCAGTGGCCTCGGTCAGACGCTTTGCAGCACGTCCCGTAGGAGCACAAAGTATAATGCGCCCCAATCCACCGAGTTGGAAACCTTTTACTAGTGCCTTGATGATAGTTGTTTTACCTGTACCAGGACCACCAGTTATAAGAGAAAACTTTTCAAAAAATGAGAGCTGTATAGCTTCTTTTTGAGCATCACCAAAGATAATGTAGTTGTCTCGTTCAAACTTTTCAATAAAACTAGAAATATCTAATGCTATTGGATCAGCTTCTAATAGAAACTCACGAGTATAGTGGACACCTTCCACTTCAGAAACATACATCTCTGGCGGATAGATATATAAGATATCTTCATAATACGTACTATACAGTGCACCTTGTTCCAGCAGGCTTTCAATAAAGTTCGCAATATCATCTACATCAGTTTGTAATAAATCGTCAAGTCGACCGATAAGTTGGTCTACTGGTAAACATGTATGACCTTGATTATCTAGACTACGTAGAATCCATTCTAAACCAGCCTCTAAACGGCGTGTATCACTACCATTAATACCAAGATGCTCTGCTAGTGTATCGGCCGTACCAAAAAGCATATCCGGTGCTACACGTAATAATGTATAAGGATTATCCTCTATAACTGCGACAGACTGCACACCATAATAGGTATATACAATACGACTCCATTTCGATGAAATGTGATGACTTTCAAAAAAATGATTTAAATCAGATAAAATACCTTCGCCAAGTAAGGTATTGAATAGCTCATCCTTAACACTCTTTCGGAGACCTGGAACATCTTTAATCTCTTCTGGACGTTCTTCCCGTAAAATTTCTAAAATACGAATACCGAAATATTCTAGTACCTTCTCTACGGATTTTTCACCAAAACCTTTTATTCCTAGATTCAACAAATAAGTCTTGGCAGCACCCATATTATCAGGTTTTAACTTTTCAACACTGCTCGCATCAAATTGGCGGCCGTACTTTTCATGTTCTACATAGCGGCCCCGTACTTCGATGTCTTCCCCTTCTTTAGGAGACTCAAATTTGCCAGTACAAGTAATGTATTCCTCATTATAATCTTTTAGGATAAACACGCAATATGTACGTTGTGTATTCTCATATATAGTTCGGTATACAAATCCTCGTATGGCGTCCATTATTTCTCCGTATTCGGCAAAGCTTCAATAATTTCTTGCACTGCATCGGTAATACTGCCTTCGTTACCAATTTTAATATGTGCTACTTCTTCATATAAAGGATAACGTTCTTCATATACATTAAAAATATATTCGATACTTTCTTTTACAAGCGGACGAATCTCTAGATCCAAATCATCTAAAATATGATTTACATCGCGGTTAACAAATACAACAAGACCATTATTGCGCATCAATTTAACAGTTTTATCATAGGTAACAGTGCCGCCACCTGTAGCAATGACAGATGGTTTATTGTGAATTAATTCTTTGATTGTACTATATTCATATTCACTGAAAGCATCTTTACCATCGTAAATATAAATATTTTGAACGGATTTACCTACCTTGTCTTGAATCGTTTGGTCTAGATCGAAAAAGTCGCGGCCTAACTCTTTTGCTAGAACCTTACCAACAGTAGTTTTACCTGCGCCAGGCATACCAATGAGAAAAATATGCTTATGCATATGCTCCTTTAAGAACTCATTACTCATAGAAACGACGGTTTTTATATAATTTTCAACATAAGGTGCTAAAACTTTATCTTTACAATTTTGAGTATGTAAAGCAATGATACTTTCATCCCGTTCTTCATCAATAAGTGGTAAGTGATGTTCATCCTTATATTTACCAATTTCTTTAATCAGTGTGAGTCGCTTCTCAAACTCCGTAACTAATACAGAATCAATACTATCTATCTGTTTTCGAGCTTCTTTAATATCCATGAGAACCCCCTTTTATGCATTAGCCAAAATAGCTAGAGCCTGTTCTTCATCTACCTTCATTTGATCGATAAGATCTTGTAAATTATTAAATTTAACTTCCCCTCTAATATAAGAAATGAACTGTACAATTACTTCTTTTCCATATATATCTTGGTCAAAGTTAAAAACGTGTACTTCACATCTATGGTACTGATTTCTAAAGGTTGGATTATCTCCAATATTGCCTACCCCATCATACCAAATACCATCAATACATACACGATTAGCATAGACTCCGTCTGGAGGTGTAGCCATTTCATTAGGAAGTAATAGATTTAATGTAGGAAATCCTAATGTGCGTCCCCGTTGATCACCTTTAATCACAGTTCCTTTAAACTGGAATGGCCTACCTAGCCAATGATTTGCATCCTCCAAATGCCCTTCATGAATAGCTTTTCTAATTTCTGTACTAGAAATAGGTGTACTACTACCATCACAAGGTAATAAAGGCTGTACAAGAACTCGTATATTCTTATCCGCTACCACTTGTTTCATATATTCTGGATTACCAAGCCCCTTTGCACCAAATGTAAAGTTCTCACCGATTACAATAGCTTCCACATTCATATCATTGCAGAGTTCATGTAAGAATTCATCTGCAGTCATTTTTAATAATGCTTCAGTCATAGGTAACCGCAAAATATAGTCAACTTTGAGTTCTTCTAGCACAGTATCCATAATCTCTTCTTGAATCACTCGTTTAGGTACTCGTTCTGGATGTAATATAGTCAATGGATGATGCTCGAAGGTAATGATGATACTAACCCCATCGACTGATATAGCCTCTTCAACAGCCTTATGTATAACTCGTTGATGACCTCGATGAATGCCATCAAAGGTACCAAGGGCATATACTTTTGTATCTTTGATTTGACGTAGTTCATCAAACGAATGTAGTTGCTTCATACTTATCCTTCAATAAAAATATTTTTTTCCACTTTTAATGTGTGGTTGTTTCGTTTCATAATACCAATAAAACCATTCGGTCCATAAGCTCTATAGAGCTGACCTATTTCTGTGAAAGCAAATTCTTTACCAATCGGTAACTGCTTGCCTTCTATCATCATTCTTAATTGTACACTATTTACAGTTACTTTTGAAAGATGAGAAACAGCCGTATCTGTTGGCAACAACAGACTTTCACCATGTAGCATCAATTCTTCGGCCATCTTAGCAGAGCCGATATCAAAAGGGCCTACTTGAGTACGTGCCAAAGAAGTCATAGCGCCAGGAATACCTAAAGCAATACAAATATCGCGTAATAACGAGCGAATATAAGTCCCCCCTGAGCATGTCACACGAACCGTGAAAAAAGGGAATCCATAAGCAATGAGCTCAATATTTTTAATATGAATTTGACGTAATGGTAGCTCTACAGGAATACCTTTACGAGCATATTCATAAGCTCGAATACCATTTACTTTAATGGCAGAATACTTAGACGGCCTTTGGTCCTGAACGCCAGCAAATTTTCTCAAAATACTAACCAATTCTTCAAAGCCTGGTTTAACCATCGTTGTCGAGATTTCTGTAGATTGAATAGCTCGATTCAATACAATACCATCTCGCAATAGCATATCATTATCTGGCAATACAGGTTGTCCTGAGCTATCTTCAGTATCTGTAAAAGTACCCAATTTACATTCTGCTACATAGGTTTTATCAAATTCATCCGTGTATTCTATAAGGCGCGTAGCCTTACCAAGAAACACAGGCAATACACCATAAGCCATAGGATCCAATGTACCGCTATGACCAATGCGCTTTTCCTTTAGAATACGACGACAAATAGCAACGGCATCATGGCTTGTAATGCCAGGTGGTTTTAAAAATGGTAATATCCCATCCATTATTAAATTACCTCAATGAGAGCTTGTTTTGCCTCTTCTAATGGTAGATTAATAGTGCAACCTGCAGCACGAATATGACCACCACCACCAAAATGGCTTGCTACAACGTTCACATCAATACCTTTGGAACGTAAACTTACACGTGTTATATCATCAGCTTCTGCTTTTAATAAAATTGCCACGTCTACAGTATCAACATTTCTAATAATATCTACAAAACCATCTGTATCATCGCCAAGAATAGTCATAGCCTCACGATTCAACTCGATGGTAGCAATCGTATCATTCTTGTAAAACTCGATAGTTTGCATAACTTGTTTTGTTAATTCTAAACGACTGGCAGATACGGCTTCTATGGTTTCAGAAATAACATTTGGTCTAGCCCCTGCAGCTACACATTTGGCAGCCATCTCAAGAGTATTTGCTGTAGTATTGCTAAATTTAAAGAAACCACAATCTGTAGCAATCGCCATATATAATGCAGTACCCATAGATTCAGTGATAGGCCAATTCCATTTTGTACATAAGTCGGTAACAATTTCACCAGTAGCAGCAAAGTCAGGCTTTAAATATAGATGGTCCGCGAATTCTGTATTAGAAATATGGTGATCTATATTAAAAATAGGTGCACTCCAAAGTGCACCTACTTTGCCAATTCGCTCATACGTGCTAGCATCCAAAACCATAAGCATATCAATATCAACTGGATTAGTTTCAAAATACGCTACATCATGAATGTGGTCCGTATATCGTAAGAATGTGTACTTCTCAGGAACTACATCATCCACTACCATATATACAGTTTTACCTTGTCCTACAAGGGCTTCGTAAAAGGCTACCATGGACCCAATAGCATCACCATCAGGTCTAATATGGACGGTTAGCATAATAGAATTAGCTTCACACAGAGCCATATGTAATTGATTAATAGTAATCTTACTCATGTTCTGTATCCTTTTTGTTAATTTATTTCTTCATCCTTTTTGATTTCATTCAAAAGGGATTCAATATGCATGCTATAGTCTAAAGACGTATCCTTATCAAAGGTGATGGAAGGAATATGGCGTAATTTAAGTACTTTACCAAGCTCTGTACGAATATGACCTGCTGCATGCTTTAATGCGATAAGGGTATCTTCTTTTTCCTTATCGGAACCAAACAAGGAGACATAAATCGTAGCTTCACGTAAATCACCTGTTACATGAACATCGGTAATAGTAGTGAAGCCGATACGCGGATCTTTCAATCCGCGCATCAACATTTGACTTACCTCTTGTTTGATAAATTCTTGTAATTTTCTGACACGAACATCACTCATATAAACCTCCTATAATTGAGGTGCAATTTCTTCCATCAAGTAAGCTTCAATAACGTCGCCTTCCTTGATGTCGCGGTATCCTTCTAAGGAGATACCACATTCAAAGGATGTTTTAACTTCCTTAACTTCATCTTTAAATCGACGTAAAGAATCAACCTTACCTTCAAATACAACGATGCCGTCACGAATTAAACGAACTTCAGAGTCGTTAGTAATACGACCTTCTGTTACATAAGAGCCAGCTACAATAGCCTTTGGTGTGGAAATAACCTGACGCACTTCTGCACGACCTACGACAACCTCTTTAAATTGAGGCGCCAACATACCGCGCATAGCAGATTCAACGTCATTGATAGCATCATAAATTACACGATATGTACGCAAGTCAACCTTTTCTTGTTCCGCTGCACGTCGAACATTAGCATCAGGGCGTACATTAAAGCCCATTACAATCGCATTAGATGCAGATGCCAACATGATATCCGATTCATTAATGGCACCTACTGCAGCATGAACAATAACAATACGAACCTCAGGGTTTTTGATGCCTTCTAAAGATTGACGCAATGCTTCTACAGAACCTTGAACATCGGCTTTGATGATAATATTAAGATCCTTCAACTCGCCTTGTTGAATTTGGTTGAAAATATCATCTAATGTAACTTTATGTGTAGCTTGCAATTCTTGAACCCGTTGCTTAGCAATACGTTTTTCAGCAATTGCACGTGCTTCGTTGTCATCCATACCATTTATAATTTCACCGGCTTGTGGAACTTCGGAGAAGCCCAAAATTTCTACCGGCATAGACGGACGAGCAACTTTTACTTTTTCACCGCGCTCATTTGTCATGGCACGTACTTTACCGTATGCAGTACCAGCAAGTACTGTATCACCTACACGAAGAGAACCTTTTTGTACCAAGACAGTACATACAGCACCACGACCTTTATCAAGTTGAGCCTCGATAACTACGCCATATGCCTTACGGTTAGGGTTCGCTTTCAATTCCATAACCTCTGCTACAAGCAAAATATTTTCAAGTAAGTCATCAATACCTTGTTTTTGTTTAGCAGATACAGGAACCATGATGACATCGCCGCCCCATTCTTCTGGTAAAAGACCATGTTCAGACAATTGTTGTTTAACATGGTCTGGGTTAGCACCTGGTTTATCCATTTTGTTGATGGCTACAATAATAGGTACATCTGCAGACTTCGCATGATTAATGGCCTCGATAGTTTGTGGCATTACTCCATCGTCAGCAGCTACTACGAGAACTGCGATATCTGTAGATTTTGCACCACGTAAACGCATAGCAGTAAACGCTTCATGACCAGGTGTGTCAAGGAATGTGATTTTATTATCCTTGTAGCGAACTTGGTACGCACCGATATGTTGAGTGATACCACCAGCTTCGCCAGCTGTTACATTAGTTTGACGAATTACGTCCAACAAAGATGTTTTACCATGGTCAACGTGACCCATAATAGTTACTACAGGAGGACGTGGTTTTAACGTTTCTGGTGCATCTTCAATTTCGATAACATCTGTAGGATCTTCTTCTGGTTCTACTTCAGTTACAGTTACACCGAACTCTTCAGCTACAATAGTAGCTGTATCTACATCAACCTCTTGGTTAATGCTGGCCATAACACCTAAAAGCATCAATTTCTTGATGATTTCAGATACTTCACGACCCATTTTTTCAGCTAATTCTTTAACAGTTAAAGGACCGCTCAATTCAATTTCTGTAGCAATTGCTGCTTCAGCTTTACGTTCAGCTTCTGCTTTTTGCTGTAAGTACTGCTCGTTACGATGTTTTACGCGATTCTTCTTTTTTTGCATAGATGTAGATAACAAGGATTGAGGGCGGTTATTGCCACCTTTTTTATTTTTCTTGTTACGGCGATCATTATTAGAATTGCGGTTATCGTTATTGCGGTTGTCGTTATTACGATTATCGTTGTTGCGATTATCATTATTACGCGCATCATTAGAACGAACGTTATTACGGTTATCATTATTGCGGGTATTATTAGGGCGATTGTTAGCGCGGTCTCCACCATGTTGGTTACCATCGGATTTGCGTGTAGGCTCAGAGATTTGTACATGACGTACATTGCCTTTTTTATGGTCCTTTTGTTTAGATTGATCGTCTTGTTTTTGACCAGATTGTTTATGTTTATCTTTTTTCTGTTCGTTAGAACGATTTGGATGTTGTTTATGTGACGCAACTTCTTGTTTATGAGCTGCAGGAGCAGACTTTTGTTCTACCTTTTTTTCTATTTTTTGTGCTACTTTAGGAGCTTCAGATTTTTTACCTAATTGTTTTTTTACAATTTCATAACCTGAATCATCTACAGAATTAACTGCTTTCGTAACATTGATATTATTTTGTTGCAAGATAGAAATGACCTGCTTACTTTCTACGCCGAACTCTTTGGCGATTTCATGAACGCGCTTTTTGGACATCTACATACCCCCTTATTATCGATCAATCTCTTTAAGTAATGCCTTTGCAAATCCATCATCTAGTACGGCAACTACTACCCTAACTTCCTTACCAATGGCCGTTCCTAAAGCCTCTTTATTGGCAATACTGTGAAGTGGAATGTGATGGGTTTCTGCTAATTGAGTATATTTCTTTTCATTATTGGCTGCACAGTCACCAGCGAGAAGTACCAATTTCGGTTCCTTTCTCTTTATAGCTTTTTCTACGATAAAATCACCAGAAATAACTTTTCCTGCTCGTTGTGCTAAGCCTAAGAGATTCAAAATTTTATCTTCATTCATGTATATCAGTGATTACTCATTCTCTTGTAAATCACGTTGTAATGCTTCGTATATCTCTTTAGATACACTATGTTTTAATGATCGTTCTAATCGTTTTGCCTTATAAGCCTGCTCAAAACACGACATAGACTCACATAAATAAGCTCCACGTCCTGGTGCTTTACCGCTGCGATCAATAGTGATATTGCCGTCTGGACTCAAGGCTACGCGAATCAACTCTCGTTTTGCCTTAGGTTCACCACAACCTACGCAAGTACGCATAGGTTGGGATTTTGGTTTCATGACTATTCACCATCCTCAGCATTGCCAAAACCTGTGAAAGGTTCTTCAGCAGCTTGAGTTTCGCTTTTAATATCAATTTTCCAGTTAGTCAACTTAGCAGCTAAACGAGCATTTTGACCAGCCTTACCAATAGCTAAAGATAATTGATAATCAGGTACGACTACATAAGAAGCTTTTTCTTCTTCGCTTACATCTACCGATACAACCTTCGCAGGGCTTAAGGAGTTAGCAATATAAATTGCTGGATCTTCATCCCATTTAACAATGTCTATTTTTTCATCGTGTAATTCATCAACAATATGTTGTACACGTTGCCCTTTAGGACCTACGCAAGCACCTACAGGATCAATATTTTCATCACGACTATATACGGCGATTTTAGAACGCATCCCCGGTTCACGAGCTACAGACTTAAGCTCTACTACGCCTTCAAAGATTTCTGGAACCTCTAATTCAAATAGACGTTTTAATAGACCTGGATGTGTACGAGAAATCATAATTTGAGGGCCTTTCGTAGTTTTCTTAACCTCTACGATATAGCATTTAATACGATCCCCTTCACGGTATGTTTCAGTAGCAATTTGCTCTGTTGGAGGTAAAATTGCTTCTGTTTTACCAAGGTCGATAAACACATTTTTACCTTCGACACGTGTAATAACACCAGTGATGATATCACCTTCACGACTGTAGTATTCCTCATATACTACACTGCGCTCAGCCTCTTTCAAACGTTGAATAAGCATTTGTTTTGCAGTATGGGCAGCACTACGACCAAAGTTAGCAGGAGTTACATCGACTTCTACTACATCACCAATCTCAAAACGCTTATCTTTTTTGCGAGCATCCAACAAGCTAATTTCTGTTTCAGGCAATTCAACAGTTTCCACAACTTGTTTTTTGGCCATTACTTTATAAACACCTGTTTCGCGGTCAATCACAACGTACGCATCTGGATTAGATGTTGGTTCTTTGCGATATGCTTGCAGTAATGCAGCCTCTAAGGATTCAAAAATAACCTCAGGAGCAAAACCTTTTTGTTTTGTAAGCACCATTACCGCTTGAATTAATTCTTGACTCACTCGTATGCCTCCATATATTAAAAATCAAGATGTAATCGAATTTGTGCAATAGCAGAACGTTCAAATGTTATGCTTTCACCATTAATAGTAAAGTCGATAGATGTGTCCGTAAAACCTTGTAATGCACCAGTAAATTGTTTACTGCCATTAACAGGCTTAAACAACTGAATATCTACATCACGGCCATTATACCGAACTAAATCCTTATCTTTCTTTAGAACTCGATCAAGGCCAGGAGAAGATACCTCCAATAAATAATTTTCCGTAATTGGATCCTTTTCGTCGAGGACAGCACTTAATTTTTCGCTCACCAACTGACAGTCATCCAAATCTACACCACCTGGTTTATCAAGGTAGACACGTAAATACCAATCCCGTTCACGTACATAGTCTACATCGACGAGTTCCATATCGGTGCCGGCTATAATACCTTCAACTACAGAGGATACAAACTCCTCCACTGCTTCTCTTTTCATAGCCATCGCCTCCTTACTTACTACATCTTGTATATATCTCTTGATTCTAAATACTCTAAAATTGAGCTAATCATAAATGAAAGAGTGGACATAAGCCCACTCTTTTAAAAGATTATATAAAAGTCATATATAGTATATCACATTTGCTGTGTATATACAAATTCTACGCTTTTGAATGGGTATTAAAGAAACCAATCCCACATAAGTCATTCTATAAAAACAAAAAATGACAAAAAATAGCATAGTTAAATCTATCCAAACTTTAATCAATGCGCTCATTCAAGCCTTTTAGTATAGCACCTAAATGCTCACGCAATAGCACTGCTAAATCATCTAGATTTTTTGCATCTAAATGATGGTCGATTTCTGGATAGCTTTTATAGCGAAGTTCCGCAAAGTATTCATCACGCAATTCATTATAATACAATAGTAAGCCTGTACACTCATCCATCTTGTGGTATTCGCCGATGATAAAAGACCCATTAATCATGCGAATCGCATGGGCTGGATCAATATCGCGTACAAAACCTTCTAACTCCTCAGGCATAACTTGTGAGAAGTCCCATTCAGGAATCCCTCGGCGACGATAAGTAAAAGTAAAATTATTAGCAGGTTCTATTAACATATTGGTTAACCCTTTTACACATCGTTCTTGTAGCCCTGTCCAAAAAGACTCTAAATCGGCTCGCACAAAAGAAATGTCCACAAAGGAAAATAGTGGCATTTCTATATGTACTGTATAGTCCTCTACCTCTTTATCATATAAGGCAGACCAACGCCACCCCAATTCATTTTGATAGTGGAAAATAGGCACCTTTAATACGTCTTCACCAGCACTAATACGATTAGCTAATATTGTATAGTCACTTTCAGTAGATGTAACTAACGTAAAGCCGTCAACAGTTTGAGGTAACCAAGAATAGTCTAAGGCTTTACAAGCTTCAATAATTGTTTCCATATAACGCCTCATATCTTTCTTGATACTGTAAGACCGCCTTTACATAGCTACGGGTCTCAGGGAACGGAATCGTATCGACCATTCCATTCCAGTTATTTTCACGAAGCCACGATTCCACATGACCACGACCAGCATTGTAAGCAGCTAATGCTAACACCTGATCACCATTAAATTCCTTTAACAAGTGACCTAAATACCACGTACCTAACTCAATATTTATAGTAGGCTCTTTAAGTTGACGATCTGTATAGTTACCATGCCCCACTTGCTGTGCCACCCAACGAGCCGTATCTGGCATGAGTTGCATCAATCCAAGAGCCCCCGTTTCAGACTCCGCTGTGTTTTTATACTTGCTTTCTGCTAAGATAACACTAGCTACCAAAGATGGAGGTACCTGCTCTTTCTCAGCTGCAGCTATAACTTCCTCTTTATAGTTAAAGGGATACGCAATCTGACGCGCCAAATGGTCATCTAGATATGTAAAATAAAACCATCCTAGTACGACACAAGATAGTGCTGTTGCCGTTGCACGTTTCATATATCCCCCTTTCTATATAGAAACTATACATAGTCACCAAGATATAAAATATAACAAAATACTAGGTTAATATTATACGAAGTTTTATGGGCTTATTATACCATTTAATAGTAATTTTTATATACCAATTTTGACACATAAAATGACTATCATTGAGGTTCTTATAAAACTGATTCGATGCGCTCATCCCAAATGTTATCTAATTGTTCCCTTAAATTTAAAGGTGTACCATTATTGTCAATAATTACATCCGCGTAAGACCGTTTATCCTCAAGACACATTTGACTATTAATACGAGCCAATGCCTCCTCCTCAGTCAATCCATTGCGGCTCATTAAGCGCTCAATTTGAGTCGACTCATTCACATATACGAGCCACACCTCGTCCATCATGGTATACCATTCTCCCTCGATAAGTAAAGGGATATCATATAGTAAAACTGGTGTATGTAGCTCCTCATAATGAGCTGTAAGTTCCATAATTCGATTTTGAATATGCTCCTTTAAACAACCATTCAATTGTTGGCGCTTTTTTGCATTATGAAAGACAATAGCTCCTAATGCTTCTCGGTTTAATGTCCCATCATCGCGTAATACATCGGTTCCAAATGCATCTACAACTGCTTCTAAACCCTTTGTACCAGGTTCAACAACTTCACGAGCCACAATATCAGCATCGATATATGGTATACCTTTATCCTTAAAATATGTAAGAACTGTACTTTTGCCAGATGCAATGCCACCAGTTAAGCCAATTTTAAACATATATACCTTCTATTAATTATAAATACATATTACTTTACTAATGCCCAGTTTTCTGCATGGTGTACGTCTACAATAAGAGGCACTTGTAACTCTACAACAGACTGCATTGTACTACGTAGTAACTCTTCTATAGCTTCTAATTCAGAGTTCACCACTTCAAGTACTAGTTCGTCATGCACTTGTAATAAGAGTCGAGACGTAAAGTTTTGTTCTTCTAACTTTTGCTCTACTTGGTTCATAGCTAACTTAATGATGTCTGCGGCGGTACCTTGAATTGGCGTATTCATTGCGGTCCGCTCAGCAAAGGAACGACGGTTAAAGTTACGACTATTAATATCAGGTAACTCGCGTTGACGACCAAACATAGTGCGAACTTTGCCGGTTTCATGAGCCTCTTGAACCATTCGATCCATATACTCTTTAACCTTAGGATAACGGCTAAAATAAAGATCAATATAGTTTTTAGCTTCACCCCGTGTAATACCAAGGTCACGAGATAAACCAAAGTCAGAAATACCGTAGATAATACCGAAGTTAATGGCCTTCGCATGGGAACGTTCTTCGCTAGTTACCTCATCTTGAGATTTACCAAGCACCTCTGCCGCCGTAAATCGGTGAATATCCTTACCTTCCACAAAAGCTTTAATCAACGCTTCATCGCCAGACAAATGAGCTAAGATACGCAACTCAATTTGAGAGTAATCGGCACTCACCAATGTATCATATCCAGCACCTGGATAGAATAAAGCGCGAATTTCACGGCCTTTTTCGGTACGAACCGGAATATTTTGCAAGTTCGGATCAGATGAGCTCAAACGACCTGTAGCCGTAACCATTTGATTGAAAGTTGTATGAATACGATGTGTCTTATCATTAATAAGAACTGCCAAACCTTCGCAATAGGTAGATACCAATTTAGCAACAGAACGGTATGCCAAGATTTTTTCAACAATCGGACTTTCGTGACGAAGCATATCCAATACTTCCGCATCTGTAGAATAGCCAGTCTTAGTTTTCTTGATGATTGGCAAGTTCAACTTTTCAAACAAGATTACACCCAATTGTTTAGGTGAATTAATATTAAACGTTTCTCCTGCTAGTTCATAAATCTCTTCTTGTACTTGAGTTAGCTCCTCTTTAAAGCGAGCCGTTGTTTCCGCCAACTTCTCTGTATCAATATAGATACCATTTTTCTCCATCACAACTAAGGTATGAATCAAAGGTAACTCAATTGTCTCATATAAAGACCATAACTCTTCACGGCGCGCAGACTCACAAGCAACTTCATTCATAGCGAGTAATGCTTTCACCATGGACACGCATTCTACGTCTACACTACCGTTAGCAATGCTAGGTACAGAAAAGCGCTCAGTTAGGTATAAATAACCATAATTAGTACGCGTAGGATCTAATAAATAAGCAATGAGCGACATATCGTGAACACGAGCAGTTTTATCAGCATTAAATAAGGAAATTTCAGCTGGCACATCTGCACCAAAGGCTTCAATAATCTCCTTGGTCTGAGTTGTAACGATGGCTTTGGCACCTTGTAATACAGCTAAAACAGCTTTAGTATCATCTGTTTTTACAATAGTATCTCCATTAGATAGATAAGCATTCGTTACCGTTCTAAATGGAGTTTTACCATCTAATATAACATGTACTGCTACCGTTTTATCTTTATAAAAATCAGCGGTTAATGATTTAGCATCCGCTAAATCATTTAAAGAAATCTCTTCTTGTGGTGCAAATAAAGAACCTGGATCACCAAGAGCTACTTCCTCACACCCCATTACTTGTGCAATGCGAGGTGTTAATTTAGTAAAACCTAAAGTTTCAAATAACGGTTGTACTTCAGAGGCATGAAAGTTTTGTACAAAATCTTCTACTTTATAAGATAACTCCATGTCTGTTTTTATTGTAGCCAACTCACGAGACAAGAAGGCTAACTCTTTATTCTCTACAAGGCGCTCTTTTAATTTCTTACCAGAAATATCTTCAATATGATCATATACAGATTCAAGATTGCCGTATTCGGTAATTAATTTAAGCGCTGTTTTCTCACCTACGCCTGGTACACCTGGAATATTATCGGAAGAGTCACCCATAAGAGCCTTCATTTCGATAACCTTATCAGGACCATAGCCATAAAGTTCTTCCATATTATCTAGAGTAACCTCTAACATATCAGAAATACCTTTTTTAGTTAAGAACACATGGCTATGTTCTGTTACAAGCTGTAAATTATCGCGGTCTCCTGTAATAATTTGAACAGCCATATCAGGGGCTCCAAACTTCTTGCTTAAAGATCCGAGAATATCATCCCCTTCAAAACCTTCTTCTTCGATGACACAAATGCCTAATGCTTTTAATACATCTTGAATTAAACTAAACTGCGGACGTAAATCCTCAGGTGCATCTGGACGATTTCCTTTATACTCGCTATACATTTCTGTTCGGAATGTTTGACGCCCTTTATCAAAAGCTACGGCAATATAGTCAGGATTAATCTCTTCATACAATTTAATGAGCATTGTTAAGAAACCATATACTGCATTCGTTGGCGTTCCCAGAGCGGATTTCAACGGTGGTAATGCAAAAAATGCACGAAATAACAAACTGCTGCCATCTATAATCATTAATTTTTTCATAAGACACCTCACTTAATTCTATTCTTCATTATAACATAAGGACCCTTTTAACTTTCATAAATAAAAATTAATATATTGTTACACTAGAAAATGAGTAAGTAATTTGATTTTAAAAACCACATATATACTTTTGTTAATAAACAGTAGAAAATGTTTTACAAATCATGTCATTAAGGAAAATATTGGGCTGAAAAGTCCTTGCGTATCAATATTTGGTATGATATAATCATTCAGGTATAAGAAACGATTTTTAAGGAGGTGACTCAATTGCCAAATATTAAATCCAGTATTAGAAGCGTAAAAACGGATGCTGAACGTCGTGCGAAAAATGCCGCTGTAAAATCTCAAATTCGTACAGCAGCTCGTAAAACCGTTGAAGCTGTTCAAGCAGGCGCAGTAGAAGAAGCAAAACAAGCACTTGTTCATGCTACTAGCGTAATTGATAAAGCAGCCTCCAAAGGTGTACTTCATAAAAACACTGCAGCTCGCAAAAAATCTAACCTTGCAGCTAAAGTAAACGCTTTATAATTTTAAAAGCAAGCAAGACAGTCTCTCGGTTATCCGTTGAGACTGTTTTTTTATGCCTTTTTTCTATTTAGTCATAAAAAAATTTTTCGTTTGTTATACAGTTATATTTTATTACGCCCTATGGGCAGATTAGAGGACTATTACTATGAGAACACTATTATTAATGCGTGGTGCTCCTGCTAGTGGTAAGTCTCAGTGGATTCGTGACAACAATCTTGAGGCTTACACCCTTGAAGCCGATCATTTCCGTATGCTTTTACGTAGCCCTTCCCTTGGTGAGAACGGCTGGTATATTTCACAAGAGGATAATGGTCCAACATGGAAGCTCCTACTAGATTGTTTAGAAAAACGAATGAGCAATGGCGACTTTGTTGTCTTAGATGCTACTCACACTACCTCTAAAGCTATTAATGCTTACAAAGAATTGCTTAACAAATATAAATATACTGTATATTACTATGAACCTAATACATCCTTAGAGGATTGCTTGGCCCGTAATGCGGCACGCACCGATTACAAACGTGTGCCAGAGCAAGTTATTCATTATATGTACAAAACGATTAAAACAAGCACATTACCAAACTTTTGCAAAAGAATTAACTCTATTGATGAAATTAACAATTACTTCACGGCTAATCTAACAAATAAATATAATCGAGTACGTATTATCGGTGATATTCACGGTTGCTACACCGCATTACAACAAGCTATTACACCATGGGATGAAAAGACATTATACATCTTCTGCGGTGACTATTTAGAACGCGGTATTGAAAACAAAGAAATGATGTACGAAATGATGCGTCTCAGCACATTACCTAATACAATTATGTTAGAAGGTAATCACGAGCGACATATTGCAAACTTTGCATTCCATACAAATTTAGATCGTTCCAAACGCTTTATGAAAGATGTGGTAGCACCTATCGTAAAAGATATGACGAAAAAAGAAGTAGAATCACTCCAACGAGAACTACGACTCTTTTATAAATCACTTCGTCAATGTTATCCATTCAGCTTCCATGGCAAAAAATATTTAGTTTCCCATGGTGGCCTCTCCTATGTGCCTAATATGACCTTCATAGCCACCTCAACATTTATTAATGGTTTTGGAGCTTACGAAACAAATATCGCTAATATTTACGATACTAATTACGAACAAGGCATGTGTCAGGACTTCATTCAAATTCACGGTCATCGTGGTGTTCCAGATGGAAAGTACTCCTTCTGTTTGGAAGGAGAAGTAGAATTTGGTGGAGAACTAAAATACATCGATATCACTGCAAATACTTTCACAAAAAATGGAATAAAAAACGATGTATATGATAAAGATTATATGCGCCATGAATTCCAAAATATGACACAACACATCATCTTCACACAAAATGAAGATATTAATATTATTGGCAATTCAAAATTAGTAAAAGTAAAACAGTGTTTCCCTAACCTATATTCCTTGAACTTTACCTCTCGTGTATTCCATAAGCGATTATGGAATGAAAGTACAGTACACGCTCGTGGATTATTTGTGGATCGAATTACAGGAGATGTGAAATTACGTAGTTATAATAAATTCTTTAATCTTGGTGAACGCCCAGAAACAGAGTTAGATAATCTAGCTAATACTCTTTCTTTCCCAGTTGAAATTAGAACTAAAGAAAATGGTTACCTTGCTATTCTTGGCGTTATCAACGAAGAATTAGTATTTGCCTCTAAATCTACAACAGAGGGTATACATGTGGATTTATTTAAAAAACTATTCCATAGATTACCTGAAAATCTACAAGCAAAAATCAAAGATTTATTAGCACGTAATAACTGCTCCATGATATTTGAAGTCATCAGTCAAGAGGATACTCATATCATTAAATACGACCAAGACCATCTCTATGTGCTTGATATGATTCAAAATACTCTAGACGTAAATGGTAAGCATATAGATGTCCCATTCTCTAGAGAAAAATTAGCTGAACTATATACAATTTTACAAAAATATGACACTGACTTGATTTCCATTGTTAAAACAGTTCAACAAATTTCTACCATGGATGAGCTCCAAGACATTATAAATGAGGAACTAAATTCATGCCATGAATCTGAAGGCTTTGTATTAGTCGATAGCAATGGTTTTATGACTAAATTCAAAGGGCCTTATTATAATATGTGGAAACACAGACGAAATCGCATTCTAGAACCGTATCAAAAATTTGGTAAAATTCCATATGAAAACTGTAAAAATGAAGATGACACTAAATTTGCAAACTTCCTTGGTTCATTAGATTATGATGTAGTATGTAAATCTACCATACTTGATATTAAAGATATGATGGAAAGTCAAGGCTTGTTATAGTTAAATAAACTCATCCTGTTTTAAGGATAAAAGCAAAAGGGACTATAACCAAATAGTCCCTTACTACTAAAAATAGCTATTAGTTGATTATATATAATCAACTAATAGCTATTTTTTCTGTATTTTTTTAAGGAAAAATGGCCCAAAGTACACATTCCATTGGTATATGATTTAGTAGGTATGAAAAAGAACAAAATAAATGAATTTAATTATAACAAATTATCCATACAATTTTTTGATAACAGTATTATAAGATTATATTCAATTATATATAAGAAATAGTTTCTATACAAAGCTACACTTTCAAAGAATTAAGAAATGAAGAACCAATCCCCCATTGTTTCAATCCAAAGTTTTGTAATACTGTTTCGCCTATATCCGCAAAACTATGTCTATCACCCAAAGCTACGGAATGACTCATACTTGGACTATAAGCTAGCAAAGGCACCATTTCTCTCGTATGATCTGTACCTTTCCAAGTCGGATCATTCCCATGATCTGCAGTGATGAGAAGTAAATCATCATCTTTAAGCAAGTCCAACAAACCGCCTAATTGGTAATCAAAGTCTTCAATAGCACGCTTATACCCTTCTACATTGCGCCGATGACCGTACAGACTATCAAATTCAACAAGGTTGACCATCATGAACCCCCGTGTAAAGCTTTGGCCCAACAGATAAGGAACTACGTTCATACCATGCGCGTTAGACTTTGTCGGATATGATGCATCCCAGCCAACATGAGCATAAATATCGCCGATTTTGCCCACTGCCACTGTTGGAATGTTTGCGTCTTGTAACTCTTGTTGCACCATTTTCTTTTCAGGCATACGACTGTAATCATGACGATTTGAGGTGCGTACAAAATGACCTGGTGTACCAATAAAAGGTCGAGCTATAATACGCCCCACATAATAATCACCGACACATACTTTATCGCGTGTAATTTGACACATGCGATACAAATCTTCTAAGGGAATGATATCCTCATGCGCTGCAATTTGAAAAACCGAATCCGCCGATGTATATACGATTGGCTTACCAGTTCTTATATGTTCTTCTCCGAGGCGTTCAATAATTTCCGTTCCAGAGGCTACCTCATTACCAAGAAATCCATAACCCGTTTCTTTTATGAAAGCATCCATCAGTTCCTTCGGAAATCCATCATAAAATGTCGGAAATGGCACCGTTACAGGATGCCCCATCATCTCCCAATGACCACTTGTCGTATCTTTGCCAGTACTCGTTTCAGCCATACGACCATAAGCGCCAATAACAGGCTCATCAAACGCTGATATATCAGCAATATTAGCTAAACCTAGAGATTTTAAATTTGGACAGCGAATAGGTCCTGCTACCGCTTCGATATGTCCTAATGTATTCGAACCTTCATCGCCAAATTTAATCGCATCGGCTGCATGCCCTACACCGACACTATCCATTACTAGTAGAATAATTCGATTATACATATGTACTCCTAAATCTATATGAGATTAGTTACTCATATAATGTAAAAATACTTTATAACATATTACAGTTAAAATCATCAATATGAATTAATAAAATACATATTATATTGAGAGATAATATTTCTAAAAATTACTTAAGATATGGCATAGCAAGCATGAGGGCCGCCAAAGATTTGCTATCCTTAATAGTCTCATTCTTGATAGCCTCCAATAGTTCTGGCAATGTGTAGTATTCTAACTCTACATATTCATCAGGATCCCAATTAGTTTCCCCCATGGTAAGGTCCTTCGCAAGATATAAATGTAATACTTCATTGCAGAAACCAGGACTCGTAGCAATTGTCCCTAACGAAATCCATTGAGCTGCACGATAGCCGGTTTCCTCAGCAAGCTCCCGTTTAGCACAAACAATCGGTTCTTCATTTGGATCCAATTTTCCTGCTGGTACCTCCAGTAGCGTCTGTTGCAAAGCATATCTAAATTGACGTTCCATAACAATCTTATTATCCCCTGTGACTGCCACAATCGCTGTAGCACCTGGATGATGCACAACCTCACGCCATGCATCCTTTCCGTTCACATCGGCTATATCATAGGTAACTTGAATCAACTTACCATTAAATTTCATTTCGCTGGATTTCTGAATTTCCTTACTAATTGCCATATATACCTCTAATCTTCTATTCTATGTAAAAACCCGAGCATTCTTATACGTTGTAAAATTTCCTCTAAATACACTTTATTAGGAACAATAAAATCAATATTATCCCGCGTATGACGCTGAACTGTAATATTGTCATCCATAATAGCAAGAATCTTTTCTCTTGTTGTAGGCTCCACCATTTGCTTTATTACAAAGAGAAATCCATTATCTATATCTTGTTGTACTTTATTGTACATGTCTCCTATACCAATATAGGAGCTGCCTTCTTTTTCTACTATAGTAGAAATAAAATCTATAAAACGTTGAGGTATATACACCTTATTATCTTCGAAAGCAACTCTTTCATATGGTTCGGCGTACATATCGAGATTATCTACAATAATCAAATATAGTAAACGAGAATAAACTCTGTCCATTTCGATAGTATAACCAGGCAACTTTCTATGTATATGATCTACTATATCCTGAACAGTAAATATATCCCCTCGATCCATAACCTCTTTAATAGCAATATGGATACTATCCGTCATATTAGAAGGAATACCAGTATTGACAACGCTGCAATAATATAATTTTGATAATACATCTATACTAACTCGTTCATTACGAACAATTTTTTTAGTATGTTTATTTTTCGTTAACAGGGACATTCTAAACTGCGTATCATAAATGTAATCATAATATTGCTCTTTTGCAATATAATCATCATTTGCCAATTGAGCTATATTATCGTGAATATCCTCCGGTAACCAACTTATGAAAGATCGTGAAAGAAATACATCCCCTATATAGGCACAACCTTGGTCATTGGCACGTTTTATAAATTCATGTACATATACAGGATCATTAAAAGGTTCTAAATATTCATGGGCCACATAATAATCGTTAGAGCTTAACACATTTTGGATATTATCAATTTTATAGCTCGCTTTTTGACTTATCCGATTATCCATCCCCATCGTATCAGCTACAAGTTTCAATATATTCTTCGTATATAAAGTCCTCTCCATCAACGGTAGCTCTAACTCTTTTTGCTCTGCATATTGCATGATTTCTCGATACTGCTCTAATCGTTTCCATCCAGGATAGGTATTATACGATACATAAGCTACACCGTTATCGGATAAATTCTTATTACAGATAGATAGAATTTTATCTTTTACCACATCCGGAACCCAGGACCAAATACCATGTACAATAATATAGTCAAAAATACCGAACGATTCATCAATATCCAGAATATCCTTCTCAATCAAATGTATATTGGTAAGTCCCATCGACGCAATCAGTTCATTTCCCATCTTAATCTGGGAAGACGATAAATCAATACCCGTAAAAGACGCTTCAGGATAGTATAAAGCTTGAGAAATAATATTTCCACCAAACGAACATCCAAGCTCAAGGACACGCGCCTTTTTTAAAGATACAGGATTTAATCCAAATAACAAAGCTCGCGCTGCTAATGTGTTCAACGAGGTTGCCCCAAAAGGTTGAGAAATATATACTACATCTTCATAACTCTTTTTAAGAACCTTATTCTCATCCAATACGTGCATAGTATTTTGTGTAGTCTCAATGTCATTCCCCATAACTGATGTACCTACATTCTTTTTTTGTTTTGACTCCTGTTTCATAAAGCCTCCCGAATTGTTCTACTAACTATAATAAATATTATATAGTATTATTGATAATAATTACAGCTGAGGAGAGAAATAAACACACAAAAACCGCCCAACAAAGTTGAGCGGCTTTTACTAATTTATACTAAAGCATAAATTATTTACATAGTCCCGGTGCTTCCAATGCCACCAGTTCTTACACCTGTAGCGTCATCATCGTTTGTAATAAGGTATTTAGAGAATATACCTTGAGCAACGCGTTCGCCTTTTTCAAGGGTAACTGGTTCTTTGCCAAAGTTTAGAAGGGCAATCATAATATGACCTTCGTTGTCCTCATTGTTGTAGTAATCACTATCAATGATACCTGTGCTATTCACAAGTGCTAGATGGCGTTTAATAGCCATACTAGAACGAATATGAATGGCAAGGTATTCATCGTATGCCATGAAAGCTTTAATACCTGTCGGAACGAGCACTACTTGGCCTGGTTCTAATGTAACAGCTTCAGCACATTCAATATCATAACCTGCGCTTTCAGTTGTTTTACGTGTTGGTAAGTTGATATCTTGTTCTTCAAAAGCAGAAACTACTTCAAAGCCACGAATATCCATGTAACACCTCTTATTTTAAACAATCTTTACGGGACAAGTTTACACGGCCTTGTTTATCGATCTCGATAACTTTTACCATGATTTCATCCCCTACACTTACTACGTCTTCTACATTTTCAACGCGTTCTTTTGCAAGTTTGGAAATATGTACAAGACCTTCTTTACATGGTAATACCTCTACGAATGCGCCAAAGGCCATTAAACGAGTTACTTTACCAAGATATACTTCACCTACTTCAACCTCTTTAGTAAGGTTAGTGATGATTTCTTGAGCTTTCGCAGCCCCTTCTTGTTCTACAGAAGCGATAAATACTGTACCATCATCTTCAATGTCAATTTTAGCGCCTGTTTCTTCGATGATACTGCGGATTACTTTACCGCCAGAACCGATTACGTCACGGATCTTATCAGGATCAATTTTCATTGTAATAATACGTGGAGCGTATTGAGACATTTCTTGACGTGGTTCAGCAATTGTATCAAGCATGATACCCATGATATGCATGCGGCCTTTGTGAGCTTGTTCTAATGCTTCTTGAAGGATTTCACGGGATAATCCGGAAATCTTGATATCCATTTGAATTGCTGTTACGCCTTTAGCTGTACCAGCAACTTTAAAGTCCATATCTCCAAGAGCATCTTCCATGCCTTGAATGTCAGTTAAAATTGTATAATGTTCCCCTTGAGTTACAAGACCCATAGCAATACCTGCTACAGGAGCTTTAATAGGTACACCAGCATCCATCAAAGACAATGTAGAACCACATACGGAAGCCATGGAGCTAGAACCATTTGATTCCAATACTTCAGATACTAAACGCAACGCATATGGGAAGTCTGCCTCGCTCGGAATCACAGGCACCAACGCGCGTTCAGCCAATGCACCATGACCGATTTCACGACGCCCAGGGCCACGGGAAGAACGAGTCTCCCCTACGGAGAAAGATGGGAAATTATAATGATGAATATAACGTTTTTCAGTTTCAACACCAAGGCCATCAATGGTTTGTTTTTCGGATAAAGGCGCTACTGTTGTGACATTCAACACTTGAGTTTGACCACGTGTAAACAAGCCAGAGCCATGTGTACGTGGTAATACGCCTGTACGGCAAGAGATTGGACGAACTTCATCAAGTTGACGGCCATCTGGACGGATTTTTTCAACAGTAATCATATGACGCACGATTTCTTTTGTCATTGCATCAAATGCTTTATTTACATCAGCCAAGTTATCTGGGTAGATCTCTTCAAAGTGAGCTAATACATCTGCACGTACTTCATTTTCTTGTGCATCACGTTGTTGTTTATCTGCACAACGAACTGCAGCATCAAGTTTATCATGACCATAGGCACGAACTGCATCACTAATTTCAGCAGGAACATCTTTACATTCAAATACGCGTTTTTCCTTACCTACTTTTGCAGTCATATCTTCTTGGAATGCTACGATTTTTTTGATTTCTTCGTGAGCTGCCATGATAACTTCAAGAATGATATCTTCCGGTACTTCTTCAGCGCCACCTTCAACCATGAGGATAGCATCTTTAGTACCAGCTACAACGATATTAAGATCTGTTTCTTCTAATTGTGCTTTCGTTGGATTTACAACAAATTCACCATTGATACGTCCCATACGAACGCCTGCAATAGGACCATTCCAAGGAACATCAGAAATAGACAATGCCGCAGAAGCACCAATCATACCACAAATGGCTGGATCACAATCTTGGTCCACAGACATAACTGTTGCTACTACGTGTACTTCGTTACGTACACCTTTATTAAATAATGGACGAATAGGACGGTCAATCAAGCGGCTATTCAAAATCGCAGACTCAGGTGGACGTGCTTCACGTTTAATGAACCCCCCTGGTAAACGACCAACAGCATACATTTTTTCTTCATAGTCTACTGTAAGTGGGAAGAAGTCGATATCCTTCGCCTCTTTAGAACCTGTAGCAGTAACGAGTACACGAGTATCGCCATAGCCAACCATTACGGCACCGCCAGCTTGTTTTGCAAGTTCCCCAGTCTCAATCGTAAGAGTACGACCAGCTAGGTCCATTTGGAATTGTTCCATTCCTATTCCTCCTAAAAATCTTCTTATATGTATACCTTCTAATTATATATCAATTAAAGCTAAATAGCCAATTCAAAATAAAAAAGCCGTCCTTTAGGACGGCTAATTTTATTATTTACGAAGACCAAGGCGTTCGATAAGGGAACGGTAACGTTCGATATCTTTACGACGAAGGTAGTCAAGCATGTTACGGCGTTGACCAACCAATTTCAACAAACCACGACGGGAATGATGGTCTTTTTTGTGCTCTTTCAAGTGTTCAGTTAAGTATTGAATGCGACTTGTTAAAATCGCAACTTGTACTTCTGGAGAACCAGTGTCACCTTCATGAGTAGCGTATTCTTTAATTACTGCTAATTTAGCTTCTGTAGTTAACATTAATGTTACCTCCTAAAAAATTATAATCCCGATAAGCTTAAGTAACCGTTGGAGAATCGAATACTTCGCTTACGATATGTCTTACGACCTAATTTAGTATACAGTATCTGCCCTATCTTGTAAAGCAAAAATACAGTAATTGAACAAAAGATAGATTAGAACTTCCTTCTATTATTTAGCACCTAGCACCATGCGGTCGCTCAGTGCATTTTCACCAGCTACCTCGAACTTTTGAAGTAAGTCCGCAACAGTTAATTGTTTCTTTTCTTCCCCTTTTACATCGTAGATGATTCGACCAGCGTCCATCATGATGAGGCGATTACCAAATCGCAATGCATCACGCATATTATGGGTAATCATAAGAGTTGTTAGATTATGTTCTGCAACGAGTTTATCAGTTAGTTGCAATACATTTTCTGCAGTTTTAGGGTCAAGTGCCGCCGTATGCTCATCTAGCAATAAGAGTTCTGGACGAAGCATGGTAGCCATTAACAATGTAATAGATTGACGTTGACCACCAGATAGTAGGCCCATACGAGCAGATAAACGATCTTCAAGGCCTAAGCCTAATAATGCAAGCCGTTCCTTGAAAAATGCTTGTTCACTATCTTTGAAAGCCCATTTAAGACCTAAACGTTTACCACGACGCATAGCAAGAATCAAGTTTTCCTCGATTTGCATATTACCAGCAGTCCCAACCATAGGGTCTTGGAACACACGACCAATGTATTTAGCGCGTTTGTATTCTGGCATTTTTGTCACATCAATTTCATTAATTGTAATGGATCCTTCATCTACTGGAAATACACCAGCAATGGAGTTTAGCAAAGTACTTTTACCAGCACCATTACCACCAATGACAGTACAAAAATCACCCTCTTCTAGACGAAGATTAATGCCTTGTAATGCAGTCTTTTCATTAATTGTGCCCTTAAAGAAGGTTTTTACCATATTTTTTACTTCTAACATAGTGTCCTCCTTAACGAGCCAACCATTTTGCTTTCAATGTAGGTAAGGAAAGCGCGATGGCAACAAGAATTGCAGTGAATAATTTCAAATCATTTGGTGGCATACCCATGTAGAGAACTGCAGCAATAACAATACGATATACAATAGAACCAAGTACTACGGCGATGAGACTGCGTACGAAAGATTTCGTACCAAACACTACTTCACCGATGATTACAGATGCCAAACCAATAACGATGGTACCAATACCCATACCTACATCAGCAAAGCCTTGGAATTGACCAATGAGAGCCCCAGACATACCAACAAAACCATTGGAAATCAAAAGACCAAGAACGATCATATTATCAGTATTTACGCCTTGAGCGCGAATCATTTGAGGGTTAACACCTGTAGCACGTAAGGCTGTACCAATTTCGGTACCGAAGAACCAAAATAAGAGCAAACATACAACTACAGCTACTATAATACCTACGATGGCTGCAGACCACATATTCGGCGTATGGAAAAATCCACCAAGAATCGTATAAATTGTATCCATACGAAGCAAAGATACATTAGCTTTGCCCATGATGTGAAGGTTTACAGAGTACAATGCAATCATTGTCAAAATACCAGCCAATAATGCAGGAATTTTTAATTTTGTATGAATCCAACCTGTTACAGCACCGGCTATCATACCACCCACACCGGCAAGTAAAATGGAAAGGATTGGATTCATACCACTTGTAATTAAAATAGCAGAAATGGCTGCCCCCATTGGGAACGTACCTTCCACGGTTAAGTCAGCCACATCTAATACGCGGAAGGTTATGAATACACCGACCGCTAACAAAGACCATAAAAGGCCTGTGGTTATGGTGCCTACCACTAAATCTAACATCAAATTCTCCTCTATTGTTTCATATCTTTACGAAGAGCTTCAGGAATCGTAATACCTAATTTTTTAGCACGTTCTTCGTTAACAGTTAACTTAATCTCTTTTTGTGTCTCAATAGCTAAATCTGCAATTTTTGCTTCTCCTGCAAGAACTTTAGCAGCCATTAAACCTGTTTGATAACCCAATTGATAGTAATCAACAGAATAAGTTGCTACACCACCAGTCATTGTCATACCTTCATCGGCAGCAAATACTGGAATTTTAGCAGCATCTGTAATTTGTGCTAAGTTAGCCATAGCAGATGCCAATACATTATCTGTTGGCGTATAGATAGCTTGTACATCTTGGTTCACAAGATTTGTAGCGGCTTGTTGGATATCATTTACATTGGAAACAGTTGCCTCTACAACAGTAATACCTTTTGTAGCAGCATACGCTTTCATTTTTTCAACTTGCAATTGGGAGTTGATCTCAGAGGATGTATAAATGGCACCAATACGCTTTACATTCGGTACTAATGCTATGATAAGATCAACCTCTTTTTCAACAGGTGTCATATCAGATGTACCAGATACATTACCACCAGGGTGTTCGTTAGATTGAACGAGTTTAGCTGTCACGTAATCTGTAATAGCTGTACCCATGATTGGCATGTCATGAGAAGCATTTGCCATCGTCTGAGCCGCAGGCGTTGCAATAGCTAATACTAAATCTTTTTTATCAGATACGAAACGTTGTGCAATACTATTTAGATTAGATTGATCGGCCTGTGCATTTTGTTGGTCAATTTTAATGTTTTGACCATCCTTAAATCCTTTAGCTGCTAAACCATCTACGAAACCTTTATTAGCAGCATCAAGAGATGGATGTTCTACTAATTGAATAACACCAATTTTCTTTTGGTCATTAGTTGCAGTATTGGAACCACAACCGCCTACCATTGCCATAACAGCAATGGCACTAAGTGCCACTGCAATACTTTTTTTCCAGTTCATGTATAACTCCTTACCAGTTATGTATTAAATCATAGTCGCCTTGTTCATCAAATCCTCTGGTAAGGTGATGCCCAATTTTTCTAATTTATCTTTTCCCACAACTAATTTAAATTCTTTCTGCATTTCGATAGGCATATCTTCAACTTTAGCTTCGCCAGTTAGAATTTTAGCTGCCATCAAACCAGTCTGGTAACCAAGTTTGTAGTAATCTACAGACAAGGACATAACTGCCCCACCTTTTACGTGGTTATCTTCACCGCCAAACACAGGAATTTTTGCTGGATCGGTAATAGCTACAAGATTGCTCATCGCAGAAGCTACCACATTATCTGTTGGCACATAAACTGCATCCACACGTTGAGATACTAGGTTTTGTGCCGCTTGTTGAATATCGTTTACATTGGAAACTGTAACTTCTTCAACTTTAATACCCTTTGTAGCTGCATAAGCTTTCATCTTCTCCACTTGAATTTGAGAGTTTACTTCGCTTGAGCTATAGATAGTACCAATTGTTTTCGCATTTGGCATTACTCGTAAAATTAGATCTACTTGTTGCTCTACTGGATTCATGTCAGACGTACCAGATACATTACCACCAGGTTTTTGATTGGATTTAACAAGTTTAGCTGCCTCGTAATCAGTAATTGCTGTACCTAAGATGGGAATATCATGAGTTGCATTCGCCATGGATTGAGCCGCTGGCGTAGCAATTGCTAAAATCAAGTTTTTCCGATCGGATACAAAACGCTGTGCAATACTATTCAAATTAGATTGATCAGCTTGCGCATTTTGTTGATCAAAAGTAATCTTTTCTGCCAAACCTTTTTCTTTTAGCGCATCAACAAAGCCCTTATTTGCCACATCTAGTGCAGGATGTTCTACCAGCTGTACAACACCAACTTTATATTCACCATTCGATGTAGTTCCATTTGAGCCACAGCCTGTAAACGCCAACAATGCTGCCGCCGTGAGCGCTAGGGCAATACCTTTTTTCAAGTTCATGGGGATTTCCTTCCTATCTGCAATGACTATAATACATCTATTATAAACAAATTTCTTTACTACATCAATGTAGCAGGTTAAAGTATTTTACATTTGTCCATTTATAGAACACATTAAGATACGAAATCCTTTTACTTTTCAAGAGACGCTAACATGTCTTCTGTTAGATCATTAGCTGCCAAAATATAGTCCTTAAGAGTCCCTTTGTCGAGAGCTACCTTCATAACAGGCACTTCAAATGGATCCAATATGACGCACATTAGAATTTCACCCGTTATATAGTAACCAACCACTGCTTCCCCTTCTTCAGGATCTAAGGTTTCACGTTTTACAGTAACACAGTATGATTTCATAACCTGCGCTGCTGCTTCTGCTACCTCTTCACGATTAGCAATATATTCTTCAACCTTCGTTTCAGGGATGTCAAAAATATCTACCTTTACAGTCTTGACCTCTGTAGCCTCTCCTTTCGCAGACTCTATAGCTGCGCCTAATTCTGTTTGCTTCATATACACCTCACAAAGAATGGACTTTTACCATTGGTGAAAGCCCCATTATCTTAGATTGATTCATCAGCTGCATTTAAGAACGCCACATAGCATTGTTTAGCCTCGTAAATATCAGCCTTAGATGTAACCTCCCAAGGAGCATGCATGCTAAGAACGGCTACACCACAGTCGATGACATTCATACCATAAAGAGCCATGATGTACGCAATGGTGCCACCACCACCTAAATCAACCTTACCGAGCTCTGCTGTTTGGTATGTTACATTGTTAGATTCCATGACACGACGGATAAAGCCCATATACTCAGCATTCGCATCATTAGAACCAGCTTTACCACGAGAGCCAGTAAATTTATTAAATACTACACCCATACCAAGGTAAGAAGCATTTTTCTTTTCATACGCCGATGCATAAAGCGGATCATAGCCTGCACTTACATCGGAGGATAACATACGAGATTTCTCCAACGTACGACGTACACTTACAGAATTAGGTTTACCCATAAGTGTTAAAATTTCAGCCACTGCATTTTCAAAGAAGCGTGATTGCATACCTGTAGCACCTACAGAACCAATTTCCTCTTTATCTACAAGTAAGCAACAAGTAGTACGCTTTACATTATCCACTTCAAGCATTGCTACCAAGGATGTGTAGGCACACACGCGATCATCTTGGCCATACGCCATTACCATGGAACGATCAAAGCCCATATCACGTGCTTTACCAGCTGGTACAATTTCTAGTTCTGCAGACAATAAGTCACGTTCAATAAATCCATACTCTTTTTCAAGAAGGCTATTAATAAATTTAGTAACCCCTTCTTTTTCTTCGTCTTTAACTGGACGGCTACCGATGAGTAAATCAAGAGCTTCCCCTTCAATTACTTTAGCTGCATTTTTTTGCATTTGTTCTTGTCCCAAATGAGGCAACAAGTCAGTAATACAGAATACAGGATCGCTTTCCTTATCACCAATATTAATATTGATACGAGTACCATCTGTTTTTACCACAACGCCATGAATAGCAAGAGGCATAGCTACCCAATGATATTTTTTAATACCTCCATAATAATGAGTATCCCAAAATACTAAATTACTATCCTCATATTGTGGATTTTGCTTTACATCGATGCGTGGAGAATCAATATGAGCACCTAAAATATTCATACCCAATTCAATATCATCAGTACCAATATTAAATAAAGCAATAGATTTATCCATATGTGTGTAATAAATCTTATCACCAGCTTTAATTGACGTATTGCTTTTAATAATGTCATTTAGATTTACATAGCCCTTTGCTTCTGCAAATTCTACAGCTTGCACAACGCATTCACGTTCTGTTTTACCATTATCTAAAAATTGACGATATGTATCACTTAAAGCATATACCTTTTCCATAGTGGCATCATCATAATTATGCCATGCATATTTACGTTCCATAATCTATCCTTTCTAAAAGTTCATATCCTAATATATAGTACAGTTCAGAAAACGAACTTGAATTTACATAACTATTTTTGGCGGACTTTTTCTTGTTCCGCCTTACGATACTCTAAATATTTTCGCTCTTTTTCGCGATTGATTTCAGACTTCTGAGTATATAGAGAACGAATTTCATCCGTACAATGGGTCACTACCTTAGTAACATAGAATTTACTACTGCCGGACTTAATCGTATACTTTCCAACTTTAAGTTGCACCGCAAAATCGCCATGTTTAGGACATACTCCAATGGCTAGGTGCTTATCCCCTTGTAATCGTTCAGGTCTTGTCGTTTCTAAACGTGTTTGACAGTACGGACAGAAGGACATACGTACTCTTCTATCATGAACAATACGTTTTTTCTCAGAAAAATTTTCATACATAAAAAAGGTAAGAATAGGAGGATATAGGAAAGGATTACTGCTTTCCTTGCGAATTAGATCATAATGTAAAATTCCTTGTGCAATATCTAAAGTCTGACAAATGTGAGCTGTAAAAACTGCATCATGCAAGGCATTATGAGCAGATAAATGCTCCGTCGATATATTGAGATCCTCCATAGCATGCGCCACAGAATACTGTTGACTTGTTCCATAGCGTTGATAAGAATAAATCATTTGCGCATCTACCCATTGATCATAAGATAATGCTTTCATCTTATGAAGCATAAGATTTTCTCGAAGGATAAGAATATCGTCTGATCCCCAAGAAAGCAGCATATATTCATCACCACACCATTTTTGAAAGTACTGCATAGCCGTCTTGAATGGCACACCATGATTGAGCTCATGGGTGGTTATCCCTGTCAACTCGCGCACATGTTTATGCATCCGTGGCAGATATTGAGGTTTGATGAACATCGTAAAATGATC
The DNA here is from genome assembly GCF_018378075.1 of Veillonella parvula. Classification (GTDB taxonomy): domain Bacteria; phylum Bacillota; class Negativicutes; order Veillonellales; family Veillonellaceae; genus Veillonella; species Veillonella parvula_K. The sequence goes on along the minus strand of NZ_JAGZYE010000001.1, from coordinate 173,295 downwards.
TATAATGTCCATCTTTTCATTCAGTTTTACCGCTCCGATTTGAATGATTTCCCCTGTCAACGGCATTTTTGTGCGCTTCATAAAGCTAATGTCATTGCTATAGGGTTGGTTCCATTCTAAATCAAATACAATATAGTTCATACGTTTATTTCGATTCTAAAAGCAATGTTTCCGCTGCTTTAATAACCTGTTCTTCAGAAATTACAGATAAACCTTTATAATTTCCTTCTTTAATAATTTTTTTCATGCTTTTACCAATCTCATAAGAATCCATCGTTTCTAAAACGATAGCATGAGCTTGATAAGGTCCATAAAAGAATGGATTTGATGGACCATACAGTGCCACAATTGGCACACCTTGACTGATTCCTACATGCATTGGTCCAGAGTCATTAGTAATTAATAGATTACAACGGCTCATAGCCGCTGCCAAAGGACCTAACTGGAATTTTCCGGTAGCCACAATAGGCTTTGTTTCCATTTGTTCTACTACGGGCTGCACCATTTCAAGGTCCATAGGTCCGCCAAAGAAAACCGTCTTATAACCTAAACGACCAAAGTAATCTGCTACATGAGCAAATCGTTCAGCTGGCCAACGTTTCTCAGGAACGGCGCTACCGATATTAAAACCAATGAGTATATCAGTATCAGTTAATCCATGACCAGAATAAAACTCTTGAGCCTGACGACGCCATTCTTCACAGGTCTCAATATGTAAACCAGAGTTAGAAGTATCTGTTACACCTAATTGCTCTAGTACATTAATGTACATATCCGCAGCATGACGAGTTTTACGATCTAAGCGCGTATACTTTGTCATAAATGGTCTAAAGAGGAAATGACTCATACCAGTTGTAATAGGTGCATGAATCTTCCATGCTAAATATGAAGTACGCTCATTGGGATGTAAATTAATGACAATGTCAGGTTTTCCCTTAGCATTGATTTCACGAGCCACTTCATTGAGACCTAAGATGCTATTATGGCGCCCTTTTTTATCTACAACAATAAGTTCATCAATATTTGGATTATATTCCATTACTTGTTGTAATTTTTCATCTATTACATACGTAATATGACTATGAGGAGCCGCTTTGCGAAGCACTTCTAAAAACGGAGTCGTTAATATAACATCGCCTAAATGCATTAAAAAGGTTACCACAATGCGCTTATAATCTAGTTCCATTATAGTTCCTTTCCAAGTACTTGTTCATACACTGACCATACCGCGTCTACAGGAATTTGTGCCATACAATCTGGATCATCTACTAGTGGTTGCTCAGGTGTAGCCTTAGAAGTAGGTGAAATAATGAGATGTACATGACTACCACCATAAGGACCTGTACGCTTAGGTGATGTTGTACCAAACATGGCAATCAAAGGACGCTTCAAAGCATTTGCAATATGCAATGGTCCCGTATCGGCACTAATAAAAATCTGACAATGACGAATCAACTCAATGAGTTCAGGCATGGTTGTAGATCCAACTAAATTGATGAGATTCTTATGTTTTACATAATTTTCTATGAAAGCACCTTTATCTACATCATCAGGAGCACCGGCAATAACAACCTTCTTACCAGATTCACATAAACGAATACAAAGTTCTCCAAAATTTAGAAGTGGCCACTCCTTAACAATCCATCGTGCCCCAGGTACAACTACAATATATTCATCATCTACACCATGGCATTTCAACTTTTGTTTTATGGATTTCTCAGCCTCAACGTAAGCTGGCATCGGAAATTCAATCTCCTCCACCTCACCACCAAGGGCGCGTACGGTATCCAGATAGCGTTCAATAACATGGTCGTATTTATGCTCACCTACTAATGCTTTATTAACAAGATTACTGCCCTCACGAAGCTCCCAGTAGCCATATTTTTCAGGGGCACCAGATAATAAAGAAACAATAGCACTTTTTGCGATACATTGAAGGTCTAAGGTCATATCAAAATGACGACTATGTAGCTCCTTGCGCAATTGATATAAATACGTAGGCTTCTTTAGTTGTTTTTTGTCAATGATAATCACGTCATCAACCCATGGTGTACCATGTAAGAGGCTAGCGAATTGCTCATGAATAGCCCATGTAATACGCGCATTAGGCCAATTCTTGCGCACAGCGTACAAGGTAGGCAATGCGTGAATTACATCACCTAAGGAACTCATCTTGATGATGAGTATATTCTTGTAATCTTTCATATAGCCTCCCCAATACAACACAACAAACCCAAATATATTCTTCCGAAATAAACTAAATGGAATAAATGATTAAATTATTGTTTTAATGAAATCCAATAGATTAGAGCCTTTAAATAGGTACCCCTTAATGCCAGCAGCCTCAGCTGCATCAACATCACGCTGACTATCACCGATAAGAAAACTATCTGATATATTTACATCATAATCCTTAATGGCTTGCTTAATCATGCCAGGTTTAGGCTTTCTACATTCACATTCTACTGCATAGAGAGGAACAATACCTTCTTTATGATGTGGACAGTAATAGAAATGTAAAATCGGTGCTCCACTGCGATCTAGTTCATGAGCCATATAGTCATGTAAAATCTGAACATCAGATTCTTTATAATAACCACGAGCTACACCACTCTGATTTGTCACTACAATGAGATCATAGCCCTTACTATGAGCATAAGCAAGGGCCTCTTTTGCACCATCTACCCACTCTAAATCGCTGATTTTATATAGATAACTAACATCCTTGTTAATAACACCATCGCGATCTAAAAATAATACCTTGCGCATTAGCGTAAATACCCTTCGTTATTATCTAATAGTTCACAATATTCTTTAACGGCATCTTCCATTTTATGGAACCCTTTGTCATAGCCAGCAGCTAACAATTTAGTAGTATCAGCCTCTGTAAAGCTTTGGTATTTACCCTTTAACACCTCTGGGAATGGCACATATTCAATTTTGCCTTGACCATTGTAGTCGATAACAGCTTGCATGAATTGATTAAAGCTATGAGCATTACCTGTACCACAGTTGAAAGTACCAGAGATTTCAGGATGCTCCCAGAAATAGAAGTTTACATTAACTACGTCTTTTACATAGATAAAGTCACGTGTTTGACCACCATCTTCGTAGCCATCTGTACCTTCAAAGAGATTAATAATACCTGTTTCTTTATTTTTGTAGAACATTTGACGTACTAAAGAAGCCATTTTATCTTTATGGGCTTCATTAGGACCATATACATTAAAGTAACGTAGCCCAACAACTTGCGCAGTATATTCACCTTCATATTTGCGTACATAACGGTCGAATAACAATTTAGAATACGCATATGGGTTAAGCGCTTCTTCAGCTTCCGGTTTTTCTACGAAACCATTTGTACCATTACCATAGGTAGATGCAGAGGAGGCATAGATGAATGGAATGCGACGGTCTTGGCAATAATGGAATAGATTTTTAGAACCTTCATAGTTGTTCTTCATCATGTATTTGCCATTATATTCCATTGTGTCTGCACAAGCACCTTCATGAAATACGACTTCAATAGGGCCAACGTCGAATGTACCATCAGCAATAGCACAATCAAAATCATCACAATCGATGTAATCTAGAAATTCTAGATTTTGAATATTGCGAATCTTACGACCATCTGTAAGATCATCTACGATGAGAATATCTGTACGACCACAATCATTCAGTGCTTTCACAATATTACTGCCAATAAAACCAGCACCACCTGTTACGATAATCATAATTTGCCCTCCTTAGCCATAGTAGCTATTTTCCCTACAATATCTGATGTAGAGTAACCTTCTTTAAATGAAAGAACCTCTACATTGTCAACGGACTCGCGTCCAATAATATCTTCTATTTTGTAATCTCCACCCTTAACAAGAGTATTGGGACGTAAGTACGCTAGTAATTCAGCCGGTGTATCCTCTTCAAATAGTACTACACCATCAATACATTGCAACGCACTCAACAAGGCCGCTCTATCCGCTTCACTTACGATGGGCCGTGTTTCTCCTTTTAAACGTCGAACAGATACATCAGAATTTAATCCAATGATTAAATGATCACCTAGCTGCGCAGCTTCTTGTAAATACGTGATATGTCCACGGTGAAGAATGTCAAAACAACCATTTGTAAACACTACAGTTTCACCTTTGCTTTGCCATTGTGAAACGAGTTCTTTCATCTCTTCCTTCGTATATAATGGCTTAGATTGAATACTATGTTTATAGGAATGCCATAAGTCTAATAACTCAGAACGATGTATTGGATACGTACCAACCTTAGATACTACGATACCTGCTGCACCATTGGCGATATGTAAGGCTAAACGCATCGATAAACCACTTGCAAGACAGGTCATCATCATGGATACAACGGTATCTCCTGCACCACTCACATCAAACACCTCTTGTTGAGTAGCAGGATTATGCCATGTGCGGCCATCCTTTGCAATAACCGTAATACCCTTAGCAGATCGAGTGGCCACAATATAGTCTAAATCTACATCAGCAAGTACAGACTTAGCAGCCTCTACAATAGTAGCATCATCATTTTCTAATGTACGGCCTACACATTCACCAAGTTCTTTCACATTCGGTGTAATACATGTAGCACCATTGTATTTAGACCAGTCTGCCCCCTTAGGATCTACGATAGTTTGCACACCATATTCCTTAGCCAAACCAAAGATTGTCTTCAATAAGGTAGGTGTACAAACGCCTTTACCATAGTCAGATACGACAATACCATCAATCCCCGCTTTACATAGATTTTCCAACCAAACAGACAATTGTTGCTCTTCTTGATTGGTTAAATTTGTAATTGTTTCAAAATCAAGGCGCATCATCTGTTGACGATCACCCAATATGCGCATCTTAGTAATAGTAGAGCGGTCATCACTAGTGATTAAACCAGTCGTATCGATTTTATCAGTATCAAGTAAATTTTTTAATAAATGGCCATGGTCGTCATTACCTGCTAGTGCACCAAGATATACTTTACAGTCTAAATTAGACAGATTAGATGCAACATTACCAGCTCCACCAAGGACCTCTTTCATCTTGGACACGCGGTTTACAGGAACCGGTGCTTCTGGAGAAATACGACTTACATCACCAAAAACATAACGGTCTACCATTACATCGCCTACAACGGCAATCTTCAAGTTTGGCAGTTGCTTTGTTAAAAACTGACTAATGGTAGTATTTATCATAATCCACCTATTCCTTATCAAAATTACATATGTTCCTAATTTAAATAAATTTTTAATTGAAACAATGTGTATCTATGAGTAAAAACCTATCGGTTAATAGTCTTCTTCAATAATTTCGCACATAATGTGGCCAGCTAGGATATGCATTTCTTGAATGCGCGCTGTCACATTACTGGGAATAGCCAGCGTAATATCACATAGTTCGGCCAATTTGCCACCGCCTTCCCCAGTGAAAGCAATGGTATGCATACCGATAGAACGGGCCATTTCTGCAGCTTTTACAACATTCTTGGAGTTACCAGATGTAGAAATACCGATGAGAACATCACCTGTACGGCCTAAGCCCTCTACTTGACGTGCAAAAACAGATTCAAAATCATAGTCATTCGCAATAGCTGTTAATGCAGATGTATCAGTAGTTAATGCAATGCCTGCAAGAGAGCGCCGTTCCTTTTTAAAGCGACAAATCAATTCAGCTGCTAAATGTTGAGAGTCCGCCGCAGAGCCACCATTACCACAGAACAAAATTTTATTACCATTTTCTAAAGCCGCTTTACAGCGATATCCGATTTCTTGAATGGTATCCATATGTTCCATCGTTTTACCAAACACTTCAAGATGCTCTGTAAAACGATCAGCAATGATTGGATTTAAATCAGTCATTATAAAATCTCCTTTAATAGTCTATCTGCATTTTTCCAGAATAACTTTTCACATTGTTCCACAGATAAACCTGCCTCTTTAAAAGCATCATAAAGACGACTCATTTGAGACATATCTGCAATCTCTGTGTCGGGTGGAATCCCATCGAAATCAGTTCCTAATGCCACTACATCTTCACCGCCCTTGTCGATGAGATATAGACCATGTTTAACAATATCTTCAATGCGACTAATTGGCGATGTGCCGAGAAAATTCTGTGCAAAATTAAGTCCTATAATACCTCCCTTATTAGCGATAAGTCTAATAAGATTATCTGGCAAATTTCGCATATGAGCCCGAACTTCCCGTGCATTTGAATGAGATGCTATAAAAGGAACCTCTAGAATATCCCCTAATTGCTCTGTACCAGCATCGTTAAGATGAGAGCAATCAACAATTATCCCTAACTCTTGCATAGCTTCTACAAATTCAACACCTTTAGATGTTAATTTTTTATGTTGCTCACCACAATGTGGCTCGCCAAGTCCATTTGGATAGTTCCATGTTAGCGTTATAAGTCTGACTCCATCTTGGTAAGCTTGTTTAAGTTTATTTAAATCGCCACCTAGTACGCCACCTTCCTCAATAGACATAAGTGCCCCAATCTTACCAGTCTTGTATACAGACTCTACATCTTGATAAGAGAGCACATGTTGTATGTGCTCTCCATAGTGATGAATTTGTGATACACACAAATTACGCATCTCTTCATAGCGGCCATAAGGGTCATTCGTCTCACCCATATTAATAAAGAGTGCAAAGTCTTGTATCTTGCTATGAGCCTTTTGTAATTTTTCTATATCTATTTTCCAAGTATTACAATATAAATCACCACTATGAGGATGATCTAGCAATTGCATCATCGTATCACAATGTAAATCTATCATAAAGCCTCACACATCGCTAATTTCAAAACTATGTATAACCAATCAGTAATACAGAATCAATTATTCTTCTACGACAGGTTTGCGTTTTGGCTTTTTAGCGTCTAACTTCTTCAGAGCTTTTAACTCTTCCATAAAGCTATCAATATTATCAAACTTACGATATACACTGGCAAAACGAACATATGCAACTTGATCTATATCTTTCAATTGTTGTAACACGAGCTCACCAATGCGATCAGTTGTAACCTCTTGGTTAATTTCATTTCGAATGTCACGCTCTACATCATTAACTACTTGCTCCATCACGGACATAGGAACTGTACGCTTATCACACGAGCGCAATAACCCATTCAGGAGCTTACCGCGGTCAAATAATTCACGTCGTCCATTTTTCTTCAATACCATTAGTGGTACTTCTTCTATAATTTCATAGGTAGTAAAGCGACGGCCACAATTGATACATTCACGGCGACGGCGAATACTATTACCTTCATCAGTCGTTCTAGAGTCTGTTACCTTCGTGTCTGTGTGTTGGCAATAAGGACATCTCATCTGTTACTACTCCTTTTCTACTAATCATTCTAAAATAACGCATAATACGCCCATTTTCTCTATATTATATAGTACCATGAAACCCTTGAAAATACAAAGAATCCCTAGGATTTCCTAGGGATTCTTCCATTATTCTTCAATTTTTCATCTTATGAAATACTTGAGAAATAATATTTTTAATTTTAAATGATTGTTAGCTTATCGTTTTAAAGCATCTTCAATACGAAGCAAGCAGTCACCAGATTCGATACGGCTACCTTCACGTACAAGGATTTCTTCTACGATACCGTCGATAGGAGCTGTAATTGTTGTTTCCATTTTCATTGCTTCTGTAACGATCAATGGTTCACCTTTAGTTACAGATTGACCATTCTTAATAAGGATCTTAACAACGGAACCAGACAATGTAGCACCAATTTCACCAGGGTTAGATTCATCCGCTTTGCGACGAACAACACCAGTTGTCTTAGCATGTTTATCATGAACCTTAATGCTACGAGGTTGACCATTAAACTCGAACAATACGATGCGATTACCATCTTCATCAGGTTCAGAGAAACCATTCATCTTGATAATCAGTGTTTTACCTTTTTCAATGGTTACTTGAATTTCTTCGCCCCGTTTCATACCAAAGAAGAATGTTGGAGTATCTAATACAGATACATCCCCAAAGTCTTTTACAAATTTATTGTAATCTTGGTAAACCTTAGGATACAAGCAATATGCACTAATATCTTCATCAGTTGTTTGGGCTCCCATTTCGCTTAATTCATGACGAATATGTTCAAAATCTGTTGGAGGTAATACAGCACCATGGCGAACTGTGATTGGGCGAGCACCTTTCAAGATGATTTTTTGTAATTTTTCAGGGAAGCCTTGATATGGAGTACCAAGACGTCCTTCAAAGAATTCAACTACGGATTGAGGGAAATCCAATACATCGCCTTTTTCGTAGATATCTTTTTCAGTTAAGTTGTTTTGTACCATGTACAATGTCATATCCCCTACCACTTTAGAGGATGGTGTAACTTTAATGATATCACCAAACATCATGTTTACTTGGTGGTACATTTTCTTAATATCTGTCCAACGATCACCAAGCCCTACCATTTTAGCTTGTTGTTGCAAGTTAGAGTATTGTCCACCTGGCATTTCATGTTGATATACTTCAGTATTAGGATATGCTTCTGCTTTATCTACACCTTTGTAATATGGTCTGATACTACCAAAATAATGAGACATTTCTTCCATATAGTCGATGTTCATTTCTGGTTGACGTTCATGACCAGACAATGCATAGTACATGGAATTCATGCTAGGTTGAGAAGTACCATTAGCAAAAGCAGAGTACGCTAAGTCGATTACATCAACACCAGCATCTACAGCGCGGCCATATGTATAGATAGAGTTGCCAGAGCCTTCATGAGTATGCAAGTGAATTGGAACAGAGACAGCATCTTTCAAGGCAGATACCAAGTTATAAGAAGCTTGTGGTTTTAAAAGGCCGGCCATATCTTTAATGGCAATAATATTGGCACCAGCTTTTTCAAGCTCTTTTGCCATATTTACATAATAGTCCAAGTTGTATTTTGTACGAGCACCATCAAGGATATCGCCAGTATAGCACAATGCAACTTCAGCTATTTTATTTTGTGCACGCACTTCATCGATAGCAACATGCATATTATCAAGACTATTCAAGCTATCAAATACGCGGAATACATCAATACCATTAGCAGCAGCCCGTTGAATGAATTGACGAACTACGTTGTCTGGATACGATGTGTAACCTACGGCATTTGCACCACGAAGAAGCATTTGAAGCAATGTATTTGGCACTTCACGACGGAACATGCGCAAACGCTCCCACGGATCTTCATGTAAGAATCGGTATGATACGTCAAAAGTAGCACCCCCCCAACATTCTAAGGAGAATAAGTTAGGTACACCTTTTGCAGCATGACCAGCTACGCGAGCCATATCGATTGTACGAAGACGTGTAGCAAACAAGGATTGATGGGCATCACGCCAAGTGGTATCAGTGAAGAATACTTGTTTTTGTTCCGATAACCATTTACTGAATTTATCTGGTCCAAGTTCATCAAATTTTTGTTTTGTACCAGATGCTGGACTTACATCCAAAGTAGATGGCATTTGAATCGGTTCAAAGTCAGGAACCTCTTGAGCCCCTGCACCAGAATAGCCATTAATTGTAACATCAGCAATGTAACGTAATAATTTAGTACCACGGTCACGATCTGGTTTCAATTCGAATAATTCAGGATGTTCTTCAATGAAGTTTACATTGTAAGAACCACTTTGGAATTCAGGATGTTCCAATACATTAATCAAGAAGTGAATATTTGTTTTTACACCGCGAATACGGAACTCTTTTAAGCAACGAAGCATTTTACGAATAGTTTCTTCGTTGTTAGGACCAAATGCTGTCGCTTTCACAAGCAAGGAGTCATAGTAAGGTGTTACAACGGCACCTGTAAAAGCATTACCAGAATCAAGACGGATACCAAAACCACCAGAGCTACGGTACGCTAAGATTTTACCGGTATCAGGCATAAAGTTGTTTTTAGGATCTTCTGTGGTAATACGACATTGGATAGCAGTGCCTTTACAAGGAATTTTATCCTGCTCAGGAATACCTACTTCAGGGCTATGTAAACTAAAGCCTTCAGCGATTCTAATTTGAGCATGAACAATGTCAATATCTGTAATCATTTCTGTTACAGTATGCTCTACTTGAATACGTGGATTAACTTCGATAAAGTAGAAGCTACCATCAGCAGTTACCAAAAATTCTACAGTACCTGCATTCACGTAGCCAACATTTTTCATGATTTTAACGGCAGCATCACATACAGCTTTACGAGTTTCTAATGATAACGCAAAGGCTGGCGCCATTTCAACTACTTTTTGGTGACGACGTTGAACAGAGCAATCACGTTCATGCAAATGAACTACATTGCCATGTTCATCACCTAAGATTTGAACTTCAATATGTTTAGGCTCTACGATAAGTTTTTCTACATATACATCATCATCGCCAAACGCAGCTTTCGCTTCAGATTTAGCACGATCATATGCATCTCGAAGATCTTCTTTATGATGAACTTCACGCATACCACGACCGCCGCCGCCATTAACGGCTTTAATCATCAATGGAAAACCATGTGTATCAGCAAATTCTTCTAGTTGAGCATAATCTTTTAAAGCCCCATCAGAACCTGGGATCATCGGAATTTTTGCTAATTTAGCTTGCTCACGAGCATTTACTTTATCACCAAACATATTCAAATGCTTGATTTTAGGCCCAATAAAGATAATTCCTTCTTCTTCACAACGACGAGCAAAGCCTTCATTTTCAGATAAGAAGCCATAACCTGGATGGATAGCATCGATGTCATGTTCTTTTGCAATACGGATGATATCTTCAATATCAAGATATGCGTCAACTGGTTTTTTACCTTCCCCTACGAGATAGGCTTCATCGGCTTGGTTACGGTGCAAGGATAATGTATCCTCTTTAGAGTAAATGGCTACAGTTTTAATTCCCATTTCATTACATGCACGGAACACGCGGATCGCAATTTCTCCACGGTTGGCAACCAATACGGATTTAATTTTTCTCATGTATTGCCTCCTACTAGCTTCCACAAATGTGAACTATCAGCTTTCATTTTTATTAATATATGAATATTTCCTATACTTATAGATAAATCAATATTGAGGAAATCCTCATCAAAATTTATGATGAGGTTTTATATTCATAATAATATATACTTATTATACAATATTTTCATTATATTTAAAGGATTATACCAATTATGAAAGTATAAAATATATTTTTTACTGTTCATTACAAAAAATCATATGTCTTTCAATAATGCACATCGAATAAATTCCATTTTATATTACTTACCACCTAGAAAATGATTCATTAATCGATTTAATTGCTCTTGATCAGCTGCCCCCATCAATTCTCTAGCTGAATGCATTGCTAAAAGAGGCAAGCCTACATCAATAGTACGCATTGGTAACATAGCTGATGAAATGGAACCTACTGTAGATCCACCTGGAATATCCGAACGATTTACATAAATCTGATACTGTGCATCCGCTTCTTCACAAAGGCCTTTAACGATAGCAATGGCCTTAGCATCCCCAGCGTAAGATTGGCTACATGCAATCTTAAGGGATAGCCCTTTATTAAGTACAGGAATATTCGTAATGTCATTTTTCTCTGGATAGTTTGGGTGTAATCCGTGTGCTACATCGGAGGAAATCATAAAGCCTTTAGAGATAAAGCTGTCCATCTCTTGATTAGAATATCCTAATGCGTCATACACGCGTTTAACGAGATTTGGTAATATCATGCCAGCCCCACCTTGTTTCGTACGACTGCCCACCTCTTCGTTATCAAAGAGTATAGCACAGCGAACACCATTAACATTCATTTTTTTGGCTTGAATAATACCAGATAATACACTAAAGCAAGATGTTAAATTATCTAAACGAGGTGAGCTAATGAAATCACCTTCCGTACCGAGTACACAGCCTTGTTCCGTAGGATATAAAGTCATTTCATAAGATAATATTTCGGAAGGATCGCAATCTACTTCATCAGCTAAAAACTTTGTCCACTCATCGTATTGAGTATCTGATTCTGAAAATAAACTTGGATTATTTCTATTATTTAAAGGTTTTGTAGGATTATCTTCATTATTACGTTCCATCATCAATATAGGAAGCATTTCTTTTTGACGATTTAGTTTAACCCCATCATTAACAGAGCGATTCATATGAATAGCTAGGTTTGGAACAATAGCGATAGGCCGTTTTGTATCGACTAGAACAGAATCTACGTCAAAGGCATTTTTTCCTTTTAACACAACCGTACCTGCTGCACCTAATGGACGATCAAGCCATGTATTTTCTATAAGACCGCCATACATTTCTACATTTAACTTTGTGTATCCTTTCATAGAGGTTATAGGGTTTGGTTTAACACGAATAGCAGGAAAATCTGTATGAGCCGACGCAATACGTAATGTATGTTCTGGTTTCTTCCCTATATGAAAGGCAAATAAGGTGGTGCCGAACACGTTAACTACATAAGAACCAGAGTCTAACTGCCACTCATCTTCTAAACTGAGCTCTGTAAATCCTGAGTCCAATAGCATTTGTAAACTTGTATCTACTGTGTGATACGGAGATGTACAAGCGCCAATATACTTTAATAATTGTTCATTATCAAACTTCATAGGTCCCTCCTATGCACAAATCATATAAAATTTGTACAATTAGCTTGAATAATTTATTATGTATATTATTTTACAATATTTACATTAATTATCTATTAACTACTCATATTTTATCACAAAAAGCCGCCCCTATCGGGACGGCTTTTTATATACGATGTAAATGCATAGTACACTAAGTCTAATAGGTTTAAAGTACATGCCATTACAATCCTATAAAATTGTCAGTACTAAATTTTACCACATACCAATCAACTTCATCCATACAGAGCCAAGACCCATGAAGATAATTAAGTTGATTACAGATGTGAAGAAACCAAGTTTCCACCATATATTTTGAGGAACATAACCAGTATTAAAGATTACTGGAGATGGACCTGCTGCATAGTGAGTCAAAGACATACACAAGTTAGATGTGAATGCAATCATCAACAATGTCAACATAGGTGGGGCACCTGCAGAAATAGCGATTGCAGAGAATGCTACGAACATCGCAGAAATATGTGCTGTTAAGGATGCAAATACATAGTGAGCATATGTATTAACAAGAACAGCTACAACAAAGGCAATTACCCAAGAGCCTTCTGGAATATAACCACCCACTTGAACTGTAGCCCATTTGATAAAGCCCAATTTGGAAAGGAATCCGGCAAAGCCCATCAATGTACCCATCCAAACCAATGTATCCCAAGCACCCTTTTCACTCTTAACATCGTCCCAAATTAGAACGCCTGTAGCAAGTAAAATAGAAATACCTAAGAATGCAACAGTTGTAGCATCAAGTTTTGTAAATTGAGACGTAGCCCACAATACTAATGCTAAAATAAATACGCCAAGCATTACCCATTCTTGGAAAGAAATCTTGCCAAGACCTTTTAACTCTTCACGAATCATTTGTTGAGCTTCACGAGCATCTTTGATTTCCGGTGGATATACTTTATAAATGAAATACGGCATAATAATCAATGCAATAATACCAGGTACGATAGCTGCCATAGCCCAGTCGCCCCATGTAATACCAATACCAAAAGATTGAAGCGCTAATGCTGCAACCAATGTATTACCAGCCATGGATGTTTGGAACATCGCAGATGTAATCGTATTTACTTGGTAAATTGATTGCATCAAGAAAGAACCAATTTTACGAGGTCCATCTTGTGGTTCAGAACCGAAAGCTTTTGCTAAGCTAGTTGTAATTGGCATGATTACACCGCCTACACGAGCTGTGTTAGATGGTGTTGCGGGAGCTAAAATCAAATCAGACAAAGCCAATGCATAGGCCAAACGCAAGGAGCTACTACCAAAAGCAGAAATCAAATTATAAGCAATACGTTTCCCCAAACCAGTTTTAATAAAGCCACGAGAGAATAAGAAAGCACCTACAATTAGCCAGATTGCAGAGTTAGCAAAACCTGAAATACCTTCACTAATCTTTAATGTGCCTGTCAATGCAGCAACAGTAATAACAACGATAGATACGCCACCAATCGGTAACGGCTGAGTAATGAAGCCTACGATAGTAGCTACAAAGATTGCAAATAAATGCCATGACTGAGGAGTTAATCCCTCTGGAGTTGGAACAAACCACAGACCTAAACCAAAGGCTGCTGGAATGATCCAGTTCAATAGTTTTTTCATACACATACGTCCTACATAGGAAAACATTAAAATTAAACCAATATATGCCAATACACCCTATAGTATCATGTTAAGAAAAATAAAAATCTATACTAACTATGTTCAGCATATCTGTAGTAAGAGAATTAAAGATATAATTCTATCTTCCTACCATAAATATAACATAATTCACCATAAAAAGATGTGATAAAAAGCTGTGCATTTATAAATACACAGCTTTCATCATCATATGAATCCTATTCAGGTAGAGATACGTCCTCTAAATTTGTTTTTTCGATAGACTCAATATCACCTTTATCGCAAAGGTTTGCAATAGTTGGGTCAATTGGTAAACGGTTCAACAATAATAGACCGTATTTTTGAAGGATTTCTTCGATGTGGCTTTCACCAAAAATTTGATAATCCTTACCGTTATCTGGGCAATGGAAGTAAGAGTAGTTTTCCACCACACCAATAATAGGCACTTGCATTAAATCAGCCATTTTAACTGCTTTTTCAACAATCATGGATACCAAGTCTTGAGGAGATGTAACGATAATAATACCGTCCAATTTCAAGGATTGATATACAGTAATCGCTACGTCACCTGTTCCCGGTGGCATATCAACAAATAAATAATCGATGTCTTTCCAAATAACATCTGTATAAAATTGTTTTACTACATTACCTAAAATAGGACCACGCCATAAAACAGGATCTGTATCGTTTTCCAAAAGGAGGTTAACAGACATAACGTCAATACCGCCTTTAGATTTTACAGGATACATACCGATTTCGTCAGCATATGCCTTTTCCTTAATGCCAAACATCTTAGGAATAGAAGGACCTGTAATATCCGCATCGAGGATACCTACTTTGTAACCTTTACGCGCCATTGTAATGGCCATCAAGCTGGTAACGGAGGATTTACCTACGCCACCTTTGCCAGATACTACACCAATTACATGTTTAACAGAACTAAGCTCGTGTAATTGAGCTGTAAGATCTTGAGGTTGTTGAGACGCGCCACCACCGCAACCAGAAGATTGAGATGGGCATCCGCCACAATCACTGCTGCTACCGCAACCCATAGTAAACACCTACTTTCTTTGAGGCTATACCTCACATCTATATTAAAAACTTTTTTATATGGTAAACACAATGTATCTACGCCTACATTGTATCACGTTATATCAAAAATTATCAATATATTACTCACCACAAAATTCTTTAGTTAACCCGCCGAGAATTTCCATCCCCTTTGTAATTTCCTCTACTGTTGGTACCGTATAGCTCAAACGAAATGCATGACCTGCTCCTGCTCCATCTGCTGCAAAGGCACCACATTTAATAATCCCAACATTGCGGTCCATACAAGTTTCAAAGAATACATCACAATCTACATCCTCAGGCATCGTCATCCATGCAAACATACCACCTGTAGGTTGTGTCAAATGAACTTTAGAACTCGCATACTTTTTAAAAGCGTTAAGTAAAGCTTCACATTTCATTTTATATACTTTTCGTACATTATCTAAATGAGCATCGTAATCAATGGTATCAAGAACCTTCGCTACCACCTTTTGAGTTACTAATGGCATTTGACCGGCCGTATTATTTTTTAATGCTTGGATAGCTTCAATAATTTTAGCTGGACCAAATAAGAAGCCGACACGCAAGCCTGCAGATAATGTTTTAGAATAAGAACCTGCATACAGAACACGATCTTCTGTGTCGAAGGATTTGAACGTTGGAATGTATTCTCCGGCAAAACGAATTTCACCATATGGATCATCTTCATAGATAAATAAATCATATTTAGATGCAATAGCATAAATCTCCTTACGGCGCTCTAAAGGCATAGTAATGCCTGTTGGATTTTGGAAGTTAGGAATTAGATAAATATATTTACCTTTACCAGATCGAGCCGCTTTTTCTAACTCACCTGGAATCATACCATACTCATCAGTTTTAATACCTATTGCTTTACCGCCCATGTTTCGCACAGAGTTAATAGCACTGGTGAAAGTAAATTCATCCATGTACACTTCATCGCCTGGTTCTATAACTGTGATTGGTACAAGACCTAATAATTGACCTGCACCATTGGAAATAATGAGACCTTGTCCTTCCGGATTCATCTTATGAGTTTGTACTAAACGTTCTAATGTAAGTTCTGCTAAATGTGCATCACCTTGCATTGGACCATATTGTAAAAGACTCATAGGATTAGAATGCACAACTTCATCAAAAGCCTTTTCGATGATCTCGACAGGAATTGCTTCTGGCGCAGGATTACCAATACCAAAGCTAATAAAGCCTTCCACACCTACACCACGTTCAAATACTTCACGAATAAAATTAGGACCTTTCAAGGTTACACGTTCAGGAAAAGAAAAGCTCATACTATCGCCTCTTTCATATATACTATGTAGAAAACACTTCTAAGTAGAAAATATTACTAACATCAAGAATTAAGAATATTACATTATTAAAACGTAAGCAGCCTATAGTTAATTAGTTATTTTGTAATGCCTTACCTAATTAGACTTTATATTACGCATTAGGATCATGCTCTTGTTCCGCATTTTTCTTATTAATATAGTTCTTATATACTTTCCAAAGAATGAAGTATACAACACCTGCAACAAGAACAATAATTCCTAATCGTCCCATATTTTCTTGGAAATTTACAATATCTGTACCAATAGCTACCTCTAAAGCCGTAGATGGAAATTTACCAATCAAGTTTGCCAATATATAATCTCTAGGTTTGATTTTACTAATGGCCCCTAAGGCGGTAATGACCCCAGATGGAAAATACGGTAAGGATCGTGCAAATAACATGACCACAAAACCATTTTTACCGGAAAAATCATCTACTTTCATCAATACCGTACTCTTAGCAATCAACTTGTCCGCTGTATCACGTAAGAAGTAACGCATAATATAAAAGCTAATGACTACACCAATTGTTTCAGCCAACCAAGAAATAATGATCCCTGGCCACATACCAAATACTAAACCATTAGCTGTAGATATGAAAATTGACGGTAAAAAGCCTACGGCGTTAACAAAAATATCGAGGACCATACTCACCAACATGGCCATAGGGCCAAAACTTTGAATATACTCCGCTACCTCTTCCATAGAGCCACTTGTTGCTAAGTGCCACATGGTCGGATAAAATGTAGGATCTACAATATTTATAATAATTAATAAAACAATAAAACCTATGCCTGCTATTAACTGTACCCAACCTTCACCAGAAGGTTTTAAATTTCTTTTACTCATATATACCTCGTATAAAAAAGACTAGCTTCATTATATCACGTATTCTATAGAACAGTTATAACTAGTTACATTTCTTTAATTTTAATCTGAATAGCTTTTTTAATATATTTAAAATTGATAACCGATATAGCATTAGAGGTGTATACATATATCTATAAAATATGTATCATTACATTAGCATAAAAATTATCGAAAGATGTATAATACTATTATAACGAGAATTTTCTTAATGAAAGAAGGTATAATATGGTATCAGCAGGTCAAACAGCTACGGCTACTGTAACAGTTACAGAATCTAATATTGCTAAAACAATGAAATCTGGTTCTTTAGATGTCTTTGCCACACCAGCCATGTGCGCTTTAATGGAAGAAGCGGCTCAAGCAGCAGTACAACCATACTTAGAAGAAGGTGAAGGCACTGTAGGTATTGCTTTATCCATCACCCATGAAGCCCCTACTCCACTTGGTGCAACAGTAACGGCTAAAGCTACAGTTAGCGCCGTAGAAGGACGTAAAATAACCTTTGATATTGAAGCATCTGATGGTGTTGGTATCATTGGTCGAGGAACTCATGAGCGATTTGTTATTAACAACGAAAAATTTATGGCTAAGGTGCATAGTAGAGCAAACGCTAACTAAATATAGCTAGAATATTTATCAATCAAAATCATTAGTTTACTAATATCTTTAGCAGAATAAAAAACGGCATCTATCATACGGTAGATGCCGTTTTTATATACTTTCATGTTTGCATAATTAAATCATATTTGCATAGTTAAATAATTAGCAAATTTTAACTACCCAGCCTTCAGGAGCTTCGATTTCACCATGTTGAATGCCAAGTAATGTGTCATATAATTTTTTAGTGATAGGACCCATATCATCCATGCCAGCAGGAACATTAATAGTGCCTTCTGGAGTATCGATTTGACCTACTGGAGAAATAACAGCCGCTGTACCACAAAGACCAATTTCAGCAAAGTCTTTTAATTCATCTTTATGAACAGGACGATGTTCTACAGTCATACCAAGGTAGTGTTCTGCTACATACATCAAAGAACGACGTGTAATGGATGGCAAGATACTATCAGATTTAGGTGTAACTAATTTACCATCTTTAGTAATAAAGATGAAGTTAGCACCACCAGTTTCTTCTACATGTGTACGAGTAGCCGCATCAAGATACATATTTTCTGCATAGCCTTCATTATGAGCATCAGTGATAGCATACAAACTCATAGCATAATTCAAACCAGCTTTAATATGGCCAGTACCATGAGGAGCTGCACGATCAAAATCAGTAATACGAATTTTGATTGGTTTAGCACCACCTTTAAAGTAAGGGCCTACTGGTGTTGTAAACACACGGAATTGATATTCATCAGCAGGTTTTACACCGATAACGGAGTTTGTACCCATCATGTAAGGACGAATATAAAGGCTTGCACCATGACCATATGGAGGAACAAAGTCTTTATTTGCTTTTACAACTTCTTTTACAGCTTCGAGGAAACGACCTTCAGGTAATGTAGGCATTACAAGGCGTTCACAGGATTGATTCAAACGTTCTGCATTCAAATCTGGACGGAAGCATACGATGTGACCATCTTTTGTATAGTATGCTTTCAAACCTTCAAAAACAGTTTGAGCGTATTGGAATACACCAGCACATTCATTAAGGACAACGTTAGCATCAGTAATTAGACCACCTTCGTCCCATTTACCATCTTTATATGTAGTCAAATAACGGTAGTCGGTTTCTACATAACCAAAACCGAGATTATCCCAATCGATATTCTTGCTCATAACAATAACCTCCATTTATATTGATATACACTTAATCTTATCACTATCATCTTGTATTTTCAATAGATTCTATAGAGATGATAAATTATATATACAGATATAGTATCTATTAAGATATATCATCTATATATAGGTAACATATTAATAGATATGTATATTATCAAATAGGCCCCTAGCTATACTATCGTTGAATATAAAAATTGTTTTTTACAGTATAGCTACCGCCCTATTTATATTATAATAATTTCAGATATACATTATCTTATTTTACTAGAGGTCCCTATTATGAACGAAGATAAAAATTTTTTAATTCCTAATCCTAAAAGTATCATTTGTATCGGCCTTAACTATGCTGATCATATTGCTGAAACTAGTCTAGCTACACATGATTTTCCAGAAATCTTTATGAAAACATCAAATGCTCTTGCAGGTAATCATGATACAATTACTATTGAAGACGAAACTTTCCATTACGATTATGAAGGAGAATTAGTTATCATCATCGGTAAATCTGGTAAAAACATATCTCCTGAAAAGGCAATGGAACATATCTTAGGCTATACCATTGGTAACGACGTATCTGCCCGTACATTACAGTTTAGAGGTTCTCAATGGATCCTTGGCAAATCGTTTGATCACTTTGCTCCTATTGGTCCTAATATTGTATCTCCTGATGATTTTGACTTTGAAAGTGCTACTATTACGACAACAGTAAATGGTGAAATACGTCAACAAGCAAAGCTAGAACAAATGATTTTTAAGCCTTATAACATTATTGCCTTCTTATCAACATATATGACACTCCAAGAAGGTGACATTATCTTTACAGGTACGCCTAGTGGTGTAGTATTAGGTAAGAATGAAAGTAAGTATTCTTGGTTAAAACCAGGAGATATTGTTACAGTTTCCATAAGCAGTATTGGTACCTTAGAGAACAAATTTATTTAAAATAAGTACATTGTTAAAGTATTGTATTTGCTCGTATTCTAATTATTACGATATCTATTTACATTACAACTAAATATATCTAAACGCAAAAAAAGATTACTTCTATATATGTCTAACTATACATAGAAGTAATCTCTTTTATTATTATCTATGTTTTATATTTACTATTACTTTATTTATGCTCCGACTCTAGGTCTAGCATATATTTCTTGCGTTCAATGCCCCCTGCATAGCCTGTTAACTGTCCATTACTGCCAATAACACGGTGACAAGGAACGATGATAGAAATCGGATTGTGCCCTACGGCACCCCCTACGGCTTGAGCAGACATCTTTTCTTTACCTTGTTTTGTAGCAATCTTTTTACCAATATCTCCATAAGTCGTAGTCTCCCCATAGGGAATTGTCTGTAATATAGACCAAACAGATTTACGGAACTCTGTACCCTCTAGCTCAATTGGTGGTGTAACAAAAGGCTTTTTACCAGAGAAATATTGATCTAGCCACATAATAGTCACCTCAAAAGGACCTGTTTTTTGTTCTATATAATCTGCATCATCATACGTAGGTGCGTGACTTTCATCAACAAAAAACAAATCTGTTAAGTATGATAATGTACCAAGCATAACCATAGTTCCTAATGGGCTTTCATAGGTGTATTTATAATTCATAGTACATTAACTCCTTCTTAAGATAACAAATCATTCAATACCTTTTGTATGTCATTATTAAATGATACTGTATTTTGCTGAATATCAAATGGAATCGATTGTTTTTCAATATTAACTGGTACATATAGTGTGTCTATATTGTCATGTGCCATCCGCATAAATGGATATTTGATAATCATCGGCGTATTATAGCCAACACCAAGTTCTAACAATACAGTTTTCTTATCTTTATAATTCTCTATAAAACTTGCATATTGTTTTTGAGCCGCATACCAACCTTCGTCTTGCACAAAGGCACCGTCGACCCGTAAATTCATCGTCATTAGTTCGCCACATCTAGGACAGTGAGGAATTAATTCTGTGGGAATTTTCATATCCTTTTGTTCTTTCACCATACGACGCACTTGTTCTTCATTATCATAAGTCTTTTGATGACATGGCTTAGAGCATTGCCACAAGCCATAATCACCTTGCATGTAATAAAATCTATTTTTATCCACTCCAGCAAATTGCATTTGATGATCTACATTAGTGGTAATCACAAAGTAATTCTTATTTTGTAACAACTCCATCAACCGAATATAAGGTTCACCTGCTGAAATATCATAGCGATTATAGTAGATATGACGGCTCCACCATGCCCAATATTCTTCCATGCTTTCAAATGAATAGAATCCACCAGAATACATATCTGTAATACCATACTTTTTGTGAAAGTCATCAAAGTATTTATGAAAACGCTCACCACTATAGGTCAGACCCGCTGCAGTAGACATACCTGCCCCGATACCAACGAGTACCGCATCAGCAGTATTCAAAAATTCTTTTACACGTTCTATATTATCCCAATAATTTGTTGTAGATGTCATAATCTATATCCTTAAATACGTTAAATACCACTTGGATTTTACTATTTGTTTCTTTTAAATACCTACGTACCGTATCGATAGCAATTTGGGCCGCCAATTCATTAGGAAATCTAAACTCACCTGTAGAAATGCAGCAAAATGCAATGGACTTCAAACTATAAGCATTAGCTAGCTCCAAGCAAGATCTATAGCACGATGACAATTGTTCTTTTTCTAAGTCTGTAACAGTATCATAAACAATAGGCCCTACCGTATGGATAACATGACTGGCAGGTAAATTAAAACCATAGGTCATACGAGCTACACCTGTCTTTTCAGGCATATCCATATACTCAGTCATCCTAGCACAGGCCATACGTAACTCAATACCAGCAAAAGTATGAATGGCATTATCAATACATTTGTGATTCGGTAGAAAACAACCGAGAAACTGCTCATTAGCTGCATTGACTATAGCCTTTACCGCTAGACGCGTTATATCACCTTGCCACAAATAAATTTGTGGTTCTCGTTCTTCCATATCATTAATCGTAACGATGCCTTTTTCATGAGCCAATGTATTTAAATATTCATCCTCTACCTTCATCCACTCAGCGGGCATGGCTCCTGCAGGACGAATATTACATAGTGCTCTAAATAGAGTAAATTGTTCTTCTTCATTTACTGGAATATCTATATGTTCGTTATGTTTCTCTTTATATTCTGCTACTAATCCCTCTAAAATATAACGTAATCGTTCTTGCTGTGTCATATATAACTCCTGAATAGAATTAACTAGATTATAACCTATTATATAGCAAAAAACTGCTAGCACTTAATATGCTAGCAGTAACTTTACTGATTAGTATTGTATCAAAAACTAAGGTCTTACAAAAGCTTGTCCACCATGGTTAACGAGGATATCCCCATCTAATACTTTAGTAGTAACCCCTTGTAGACTGCCTTGGATTTGGCTCATCATAAAGCGATAGCCTGGACTGTTCAAGTGTTTAGTAAGGGCTTCCTGATCGCTATAGATCTGAATGACGTACCAGCGATTTTTTGCGTTTCTTTCACGAAGCACATAACCAGCTTTATAACCCGCATCATCTCGAACGGCACGTTCCATATCTAGTTGATATTGTCGTTGTACCGTATCGATTTCATTGCTA
Source organism: Veillonella parvula (assembly GCF_018378075.1). Lineage (GTDB taxonomy): Bacteria > Bacillota > Negativicutes > Veillonellales > Veillonellaceae > Veillonella > Veillonella parvula_K. Next base: position 150,317 of record NZ_JAGZYE010000001.1, on the reverse strand, counting down.
TCAACAGTAAACTCAGTTAAGGTCACTACTGCCTTACCATCATTTACAATGGATAATGCTTCTTTCTTTTCAAATAAAAGTACAGACTGCACATCGTACATCTTACGATTTGTTAATTTAGAACCGACTTCATTAACAAATGTTTGATAATGGTCAGATTTGCGATGTGTTTCAATAGCAGCTAAATCTTTATAGATTTCAACTACATAAGACTCCGAAGGATTACCTTTTACATGCGCCACATTCATGGACAATGTATTAGGTTCTTTTTCCATAGATGCTGTCAGATTAGCTACACCTGCACTATTATAAGTGCCTTGTAACTCTACAGGTACTTCGAAACGATACATACCTACGCTAGGTGCTGTATCTACAGATTGATCCCGTTCCATAACAAGAGCTGCAAAAGATGTACTTACACCTAATACGGCAATAGCAGATGTTAGTACAATACGTTTTAATAAATTTTTATTCATATATACTCCTTTACATATATCTTGATAACTTCTCGGCAAACAAACCAATACGCTTATAAGTTAACAACTCACATACTCTTGATGTAAATTGTCCAAATCTACGGTAAAAGAAATTAAAAGTTAGATATGCTGGTATTGTACTGATAGTTTTAGGCAAGCGACGAAATATATTTTTTATGGAATATAACTCTTTATAGATCCAAAGATAGCCTTTTTCTAATTCTTCTTTAGACATACCTAACGGTGATACAACTACGTGAGACGTATTATATTTTGATAAATCATAATCAAAAATTCTATTTTGAGCTTCCATTCTCTTGTAGAATTCAGTACCTGGGTATGGTGTGACAATATGTGATGTAATTGTATCAATTTTCTGGCTAATAATCCAATCTAACGTATTTTTAAAAGTCTCTGGTGTATCTCCATCTAAGCCAAATACAAAGCTAGCATTAACCATAATACCACGCTTATGTAATTCGTTAATAAGTCGTTCAAACTCTTCACGATTATTCTGCATTTTATGAACGCTAGATAAAGATTGAGGGCTGATACTTTCAAAACCAATAAATAAACTCTGACAACCAGTTTCTTTCATTAAATCCATCAATTCAGGGTGTTGCCCTATTTTCATAGTAACCGCTGCATTCCAGTTTAACTTCAAAGGTTTAATACGTTCTAAAAACTGTTTAGTCCAAGAAATATTACCAATAAAATTATCATCAATAAACATAATATGTTTTGTACCTAATCGTTTGATATCTCCCAACACATCCTCTATATTGCGATTAATATATTGGTGTGTTCCAGAGCTATTATAGCAAAAATCGCACTTATGAGGACAACTTCTACTAGTAGAAACAACGTTATACCATAAGTAATCGGTCTTATCTATCAAGTCATATGCAGGTGATGCAATATCATCTCCAGATTCTAAAGGCGCAGAAACATATTGAGATTGCAACCGACCATGTTTAGCATCTTCTATAATTTGAGGCCATGTATTTTCTGCGAAACCTATACAAAGACTATCAAATGCCTCCTTAGGTACGGTATCGAATGCTGTCGTAATATGTATACCACCAGCAATCACCTTAGCCCCTTTCTTTCTATATATAGCTGCAATTTCAATTGCTCTAGGCAATACATCAACAGTCACCGCAATACCTACTAAATCAGGTACATCATTAAAATCTAGTTCTCTAATATTTTCATTTTCAATTGTGACCTCACACTCATGCCGAATAATATTAGCCACAGTTAATAACCCTAAATGTGGGGACATACGTATTTTTAAATCTGTATCCATAGGACGCTTCAACATACGTGGTTGAATCAATTTAACTTTCATATAAAACCTCTTATATAACAAATGCTTTTACATTATTATAAAAGATTATGAGTCCTTTTGCATATAAAAACATCCTATCTATTAAAACTATATTGAGTAATATTAGTTCCAACAAATAGGATGTTAAGCTTATATTGTTATATATTCAATAGTTGTACCATGCTCTTCAATAAGTTTAACTAGTTCTTTGCCTTGAAGCCACACAGTCGCATCATTTTGGTTCGGATGTATGCCGATTACATTATTTTCGTAGTCCGCATCAATATAATAATGGACCTTACGGTCCTCATCATGGAGCAAGCAAAATGGAGATACGTGACCTGGTTTAATCTTCAATATATCCCATAGTTCTTCTTCAGAACCAAAGGAAATTTTTTTAAGTTTGTGGTCCTTACGAAATTGTTTTAAATCTACACGCTTTGATCCACGAACAGTAATTAAATAGTAATGCTCTCGTTTATGATCTCGTATAAATAAATTCTTCGCATCCCAATCAGGATATGGCAACTGCACATTTGGCTTATCGTCCATACTAAATAATGGTGCGTGATCTGTAATTTCAAAATCGATATGATGGTCACGCAAACAATCATATACGCCTTGTTTATCTAACATGTAATACCTCTAATACATCGGTTATTCTTTGTGAAAGTAACTAGCATAATGAAAGTATCTATTATATCTAGCTAAATATATCTCCAAAATTAGTTTGGAATCGTATAGGTTCCATCAAATACAAATAAATGAGGGTTCTCATGTACAAATACATCTTCAAAGATACCATCATATGTATATACTGCATCATCTTTTTCATCGAGAAAATCAAAGAATTCTGGATTATTCTCAGATTGTTGTAATAAGTACCATCGTTCCGCTCTATCAAATGGTACAGTACCACCAAAGAAATCTAGTACTGATTGGAAATTATCTGCCAACTCTTTCATATTGAATAGACGCAACCCCACTAAAGTATCTTCCCATACGATACCTGTAGAGTTATAGAAAAACTGGTGATGACCACCATTATTGACCTCAGCAAAATACCAACATATTGCATTAAGATATCGTTGCTCTAATGTAAACTCTTTAGATGTTTCTATATAATCATCATAAGAGCCATAAATATTTATGGTCCAATATGCAGGTTCATTAATAGTCCACATATCATCAGTTTCTTTAATTTCTTCAACAGTTATAGTCCGATGCTGAGATACACCTCTCCTATTCTTCTGTTTTTCGGCTACGTATTTACTATAAGCAGAACACAATTCTGGGTAATCAGACTCACACCTTTCAAAATCTATCTGCATATAACACATATCAATAATCTCAAAAAAATATCCTGTTATATTATTTCGATTCTCACTAACAGCTAGGCGTATACCATTATCTACAAGTGCTAGCATATGTTGCATATTATTGGATGTATAAACCTCATGATTATTAGAAACAATAGCGCCATAGGAGTAAGCACAGCGATAATACCACACAGCATCTCTATACTCTTCATCTATAGAGTTTAATACCTTGATAGCTTCTTCCGGTTTATCATTATTGTTATACGCTCTACCAAGCTCACCTAATAAAGGTACAGGTAGATTCTCGATGCCCACACCAGTTAATGTCTCAATAATCAGCTCCTCTTGTCCTATATCATTAAGATCTTTAATAGTTTGTAATTGCGCCTCTTCAGAAAAAGATAAAAAACGTTCAACACTTAACGACATACAATACGCATCCCTTCATCCCAATTAATATGTATATGAAATCATTCTAAAGTAGTAATATTAACCAACACACAAAACAATAAACTTTACTTAATGGTGATTGATTTATAAGATGGGTTATTTACTTAGCTGCCACAACATACATAAAAGACAGGGATACCATCTTCATTATCGATGAGGCCATGTCCCTCGCACTCATGTCCCTCGTATTCTATGCCTTCATAGAATATATGATCGCCTAATTCTTTATTGGCCATTAAATTTTGTAACTTAAAGGTAAGTTCTTCTCCCGTAAAATATTTACCATTATCAGCAGTAATATGGGCCATGATTTCTACTTGCCACATGTTATCTTCTTTTTCTTCTTCTAGTAACTCTTCACCGTTTAAACGTTCATTATTATGAAGCTGATTTTCACTTTCTATCCATGCTTCATAAGTCACTAAAATTTCAGGCTCTTCTAATAGCGCTAATGCACTTTCCTTAGCGCCATACTCAGCATACTCCTCTAATATTTGATTAAACTCTTTAGAAAAATTCTCTTTAGTATATGATTTTTTATTGAATACCCAATGCACTGCACTGTAAGAAGGATAGTTATCCTCTGATATTTCAAGTTGCTCTGCGTCAAGTTTATTAATTTCAGCATTTTGGCTCTTATTAACGAACGTTTTAATCGTTTCAAAAATCATAGGATAATCCTTTTCATACTCACTTGGCTTTATAAAAGATAAAATATATTCTACCACTTCACAGCACCAGCTCAATTGTTTTTCTAAGTGTGCTTCTTTTGTCTTTTTCATAGCAGTTTCAATTAACTGTAAAGCTTGCTGCACATGTTCAGAATGATAACTTTCACCATGTGCTAAAGAGGCATGCGCATAACCCTTACGATAATACCAAGACCAATCACGGTAAGACTCATCAATACGTTCAAATAACTCAACAGCCTCTGCTGCACGGTCATTATTGTTGTAGATACGTCCTAAGGTACTTAACAATATAGGAGATAAATTATCGATGCCTATATTAGTTAAAAGTTCCATAGCACGATCAATATCTAGGTCCTCTTGTTCATTAATAAGTTTTACCTTATCCTCATCACTTAACGCTTGAAACTCTTCATCCGTAATGTCTTCTATGCTTATATATAATTGCTTAATAAAATCCCCAAAACTATCTGCTAAAAGAGTGATAGAGTAATCCCCTTCTTGGTCTACTCGGACTACCTTAGGCTCATCTGTAGGACCACACTCACGATAATCGAGAAAAATCATATCGTGACCGCCAGAAATCGTATCCGCCACCACGACACCAATAGGAGGATATTCCCATTTAGACATCCAAAATTCGTTGCCAAATTCTCCAAAAATAGATTTCTTTTTATCTCTATCAATGCCATATATGCCTGTCACATATACACACTCACCATCATTATTAATAAAGCAGTTCTTATTCAATACACCGCCATTATGATTGTTAAGTAATTCAATATATGCTGCAGGTAATGTATAGCCTAGCTCAGTTTCAGCATCTTTAATATCCTTATCGGTAACAGGTTTACCTATATAGGATTCAAATGCATAATCAACATCGTTCCAAAATCCGGTCCAATCAAAGTCTTTTAGATTACTCATAATACTCGCTCCTAGTTAATAGATTATTTTAACCAAATGGTTTCTCATCACTGTAATATTCTTTAATTAAAGCTTTTACCCTGCGTCGTATCAAAATGGTATCAACCATATAGGAAAAAATGATATAAGGAGATACATTTATAATCGCTATAGGGGCTAAAATAAGTGCTACTCTCAATAAGTCAAGGGAATATGCATACCATTTAAAATCAATGGTATTTAAAATTGGTGTGACATAGTCAAAGACTTTTATCTCCCATTGCATTAAGGAGTTTAATTCTTCACTAGTTCCTAATAGCCAAACAAAACTTACAGCAAAGATCAGACAATATAATATACCAACTGGAATCAATATCTTCGCTCTCTTTTTTAATAGCTCACGGCAAATCGCATCTTCTTCCTCTGGTGTTACATCATATACCATATTGTATTGAATCTGAATCCGTCTAAATCGATAGCGAATATACTTATATAAGAGGTTATTCGGTCTGTATAACATGATATGCTCCACATATACGTCATAATGGGGAAAACATTAAGAATATATCAGCCATCTACGGCAAAATAATACAAATCTTGGATTAGTCATTTTCAATATCCTTTACTAGCTTTCCGTATTATGTCTTAAATCTAACACGATTTCCCAGCTATCTAATGCTGGAACCTTATGATGTGCAATAAAATCTTCTATTATCTGTAATACCTCTTGATGGCCCAATTCATTTTTACCATATATGATAGCGCCCTGCTCGCCATCATTAGTTACACTAAGTTCTATATGTAATAAATCAGTATCTTCATCACAGCAAACTTGTACAAAGTTATACTGTTTATTATCTATTGAGATTTTATTTGATGGGGATACAATCACAAAATCTTGCTCTTGATCCTGAATAGCATATAGATTTTGCTCAACTTCATTCAGTGTAATACCTTCATATTTATAGGTACCTATATCAATTGACCAATTTGTATATGTTTTCTCAAATGAATCTGTCGTCATATGTATCGCCTCTCCTTTACAATATAGACTAAAATAAGGTTTCTAATTGACCTGACATATCCGCCATAAATTCATCAAATTTACAAAGTTCTCGTAACTCTTGATGTTCTATATCATAGCAACTTATCTTCTTAGTTTTAGTGTCCCATACAATTTGCCAATCGTTATACTCGCCTAGTTCTTTAGATAAACGCAATAGATTACGGCGACCTAATTTAAATGGAATTGTATCAATAAGTGGGAAGAACTCTATAGATATAAAATCGGAGTCTGGTAATTCAAAGTAAAGATGTTCACCTTCTAAAAAATTCACTAATGCTTTTGGTAATTTAAATGGCTTTAACTGATCTATTTTATTCTGTATATCATGGAACTCCGTAGGCTCTAAGGATTTAAAATACTCTGCCATTTCCATATCGCCTTTTTCAACGGCAATGCTATAGGGACGCATACCATCCTTTTCTGTGATGGTAACGTCAGCATTATGTTCTACCAAGTATTTGCACATCTGTAAATCCACATAACGAGCCGCAACGCACAATGGGGTTGGCTTAAAGGGATATACAGAATCAGGCTTATTGTAATTAATATCTACACCATTATGAATAAAGAAATCTAGAACCTCATAATTTCTATCTGTAATGATATTTCTGAAAGCTTTACCGCCATACTTCTGTACCGTATGACCTAAGTCATGAATAATTTGTAGGTTCTCATATTTCTTGCCATATAAAGCAGCTTGAAAAGCATCTACTTTCACACGGTTCAAAGCGTGAATATTAGCACCATGAGCCACAACATAGTCTATACTCTCTTTATTACCATACTGTACCGCTAATAAGAAACTTGGATTTTCTTCATCATTAAGATTAGCACCATGTTCTACTAACCATTGAATACTTGGCAAGCAACACATGACAAGAGCTAATTCTAAAGGTGTATGCTCACTATATTCATCAATTTCTATGACTTCATGAATATCCCAACCAGCCGCTAACGCCGACACAAGTGCAGGTAGATTACCCTCAATAATATCCGTCACTATTTTAGGCACAGATTCAAACGTACCTAAATCTTTTAACTGTATCATATATCTCTCCCATGAACTATATTTTTTAAATGATTATCACTAATTACATTATATTATATTTATAAGTATGAGTGTATAGTAAAAGCCCCTCGTATAAGCGAAAGGCTATCATATACCAAATACAATTCTAAAATCTCAATTTATCTTTTTCATAACGAAATAACAAGAACATTAATAAATTTTAATCCATGCACATTTAAAAATTGCATTCCACAGATAGTCTATTTACCATGACGCTTAGAAAATAGACAGATAGTCTCTTTATCACTTTTCTATCATGCTCTTTAATAGCTTTCGAAGATTTTCAAATCTAATCTCAGCCACAAAACGCACCACCTTCTATTTTGATAAAACTAATCTTATAAATATTATCTAACAGCTTCAAACTCTTCACAATTCAGTTTTGCTTTTAAATCTCTAAAATATATTTTTTGTTGTCGTTTCAAATACAAACTTATAAATGGCTTAAATATTAGTTTTTTAGAGACAACAGTTTCTGTAAAATCTAGAATCGTTTTATCATCCTCCACATAGAACTTTCCGACCCAAGCCCCCTTAATATTTTTATTTTCTATCTCAAATATCCATGACTGGTATTTAATACATTCTGTAATTCTAAAATAAGTTTCAACTCCATTCTTGGTAATCTCTATAAAGTTATTCTCATCTATAATTCTTACATCTTTTAAATCACTTCTCCAGGAAAAATCCTTTAGATTCGTCACTGTATCCCACACTACTTCTATTGGATATAGTAATGTAGCTCTCATATTAGACACTGCCATAGTAATCACCTCAAATATATTAGAAAAACACATAATCAATAAAAGATGAATTAAACTCTTTAACCTACTTACATATCACTCCATACCCATTAGTAAAATTCATATTAATATAAGTAGCATTCATAACATGATAATATTCAGATACATATTCCAATGCTATACTTAAAATAGTGTATTTTTATTTATTTGATGAATTGTAAAATATATTGCGACAAATAAAAAGACTCATATTGGAGATCTCGTGTAAAATGTAAATAACCACAACTACATGACACGGAGGTCTCTAATATGAGCTATATACATCTTACCATAGAAAAACGAAGTCAAATAGAAGTTTTACGAAGAGAAGGATACTCTGTTCGTAGGATTGCTAGCTTAATCGGGGTTCACCATTCTACTGTAGCAAGAGAATTAAATCGCGTTGAAGGTGAATATTCTGCGATTAAAGCACAACAATTAGCAATTAGTGAGTCTGCTAATAAAGGCAGACCAACAAAGTTAACACCTCAATTAGCGGCTTTAATTGAATCCAGGTTACAACAAACTTGGTCTCCAGAAGAAATAGTTGGTGCTGAATTAGTTGGAGTTCTAAGCTTTAAAACAATTTATTCTTGGATCCATCGTGGTTTTCTTGCTGTAACAGAAACAGTACTTCGCCGGAAAGGCAAAAAGCCTGGTACACAAGAAAAGCGTGGACGGTTCAATGTGAAAAAGACCATTAAGGACCGACCTCAAGAAGTTGAAAACCGTAAGACTTTTGGTCATTGGGAACTAGATACAATGGTGTCTTCTAGAGGTCAAAGTAAAGGTTGTTTAGCTACATTTGTTGAACGTAAAACTCGATTTTATGTAGCAATAAAAATGGATGACCGAACTAAGGATTCTATGTTTTTAGCTATTAGTTCCCTATACAACACATTAACAAGTAAATTACTTAAAACCTTTACAGTGGACCGTGGTAAAGAATTTGCGTGCTTTGAACAGGTTGAAAACGAGTTTGGGATACCAATGTATTTTGCTGATGCCTATGCAGCATGGCAACGTGGCTCTAATGAAAATAGTAATGGTTTACTTCGAGAGCTTTTTCCTAAGAAAACCGATTTAGCTAAAGTAACACTAGATAAACTAACAGAAGCACTAGTGCTGATTAATAATCGACCTAGAAAATGCCTTAGGTTTAAAACACCATTTGACATGTTTAAACATGAGATTAAAAAATTGATTTAATTTTGTCGCATTACTTATTGCAATTCATCATATACAAAAGGAATTTCCAACACAATCATAACCACCCGTAGAACGGGTGGTTTGCTCTGACCCTATAAGGGTCTTTCTCTAATGGTGGCCCTCTAAAGAGGGCATTGAATGATCTGACAACCACTCTATTACCACTGGCTACCCCCTACTCGGGGGCTTTTATTTTGCCTATTTTACTGGCTCACCCGTAAACGGGTCGGTATATTCTTTAAAGTTTAATGTATCTTGTGCTATATCCTCTTGTAGTTGATTGCGAACATACTTTTTATCGCTCCTTCATATCGTCCCACCGTATCCACATAATATCCTCTACACCAGAAATGTCTATTTCCATACTTATATTTTAAATTTGCGTGTCTATCGAATATCATGAGGCTACTTTTGCTTTTTAAATATCCCATAAAACTCGATATACTTAAATGTGGTGGAATCGTTACTAGCATATGGATATGATCTGGACAGCATTCTGCCTCGATAATTTCTACATTTTTTCTCTTACATAAATCTCTTAGAATTTTACCTACATCAGCTTTTATCCGACCATAAATTATTTATCTTCTATATTTTGGAGCAAAAACAATATGATATTTACATCTCCATTTACTATGTGATAAGCTTTTTACGTCATTCATTGACAGTGAACCTCCTATGTTGAAATGTTGTGGTTGCCAGACCAACTCCATTCTAGCACTAGGAGGTTCTTTCCTTTTCTCTAAGAATTTTTACTGACCTCAGTTTAACTGGGGATTTAGTTATGCCTATTCGGCGTACAAGTAAAAACAGCTCTTTTTATACGAAAAGAGCTGTTCTATTTTATGAAAGAGAAAGTCACTAGTGACCTTTGTGCTTCTCTCTACGTTTTTGCTGCTTGCGTTCAAATTTCTCTTGTTTGAGGAATTGCTTTTGGACACTAGATTGATGTTTTGAAATCTTTTTCCTTTCCTCATACTGCAACTGCAATAGTTCTTTCGACTTAGAAGAAACTTTCTGCTTTACCTGCTTCTTTACAACACGTTGTAGGCGTTTCGGATTCTTAATCTTCACATACTGTTTGACTGTTGACTCTGAACTAAAAGATAAGCGAGCAAACTGAGTTTGTAAAATCTCAAGAATTTCATCATCTTTCGGTTCCTGACCAAATGTCACACGACAAACTTGATAAGTTTCCTGATACGCTTGTTCAAACAATCCATGCCAAAATCCATCTTCAAAATAAACTGTCAATCTAATTGAAATTGTTTCCACGACAGCACCTCCTTAAATCTATCCCTAAGAATGGACAACCAAGGAGGAAGGTTACTGATAGGCTTGCCTACGTCTGGACTACCAACCAGAACTGTGTTTTTATCTTAGTTAGGACTATTATAGCATATTTATAATCTATTTTTATTGCTTCTTCAAATGCCTATCAAAAAAATGAATCGTAGCCAACCAAGAATCCTTGCTCTCTTTCATCAGTAAACGCCAATCTTTTCGATAACGATGATTTGGTTGATAGGCCACCGTCAACATGTGACCTGTTTCATGATATTTTTTAAATATAATGTAGTGTCCTTTATAATGGGAGACAATATCATCAATTGCTGACGAAGCATCCCATATTTCATCAACAGTACTTCCGAGCAATAAGATTGGTGAATGAATTTGACCAACATCTATTCTAGCAGAGCAATCTTTAGGGAAGGTTTTTCTAAAAAGTTTACTGAACAGATAATCTCTAAGTCGAAACTTTTGATAGGAAAGTTCTTTTTGCAAATGCGTCCAAGAGGAAGTATGAGAGTTCCATTTTCCTTTTATTCCTTCATACACCACATCAGAGGGGGAATTTAGTACCAAGCATTGAACGTCATTAAAAAGGCTCTCCTCAGCTAAAACGAATTCTGCTCCCTTAGACCGTCCATAGATTCCAATGCTTTCACTATCTACTTGAGGATGCTGACGTAGATAATCCTTTGCTCCCACAAGGCACTCTAAAGGAATACGTTCCAAATGTTTTGGTAACCCCTCTAAACCAAAGTAGGCAACTGCTAAGCAAATATAACCTCTGGAAGATAGAAGCTGAGCCATATTCTGTGCCTTTTCAATTCTTCCTTCACTACCGCTCACAATAATCAATGCCGGTGCTTTTAGTGACTTTTTATCATAAAATAGTCTCCCTTGAAAATGTTCCCCGTAAATATCTTGATGACTAATTTGCGAACTCATGTAACGTCTTGAGAAGGTTCTCTCTGCAATAACAGTATTTCCTTGCATAATTTTGATTTTCACAAAAAATTGATCCAGTAAAGGAATTTTAGAAAGAGAACTTGGGAGTTTCTTTTTCTTATTGGTCAAGGGCTTAGCATTAAAAAATAGTCCCATTGTTGAAATGCCTTCATAAGAGCCAGAACAAGATGGAGTTTGTGAAATATCAATAATGCCATTCTTATCTGATACAAAAGTCCCTGTTGATCTCCATAAAACATCATGAGCTAAAAGCATGGGAGCATTGATACAATAATAATCAGTTAGGTACATCTCGACTCGATATGTTTCTCTTGGTTTTAAGCCATTGATGACAATATTGAAAGATTCGTCTGCTAACTCAGACTCTGAGATAAGTTCAATTTGTATAGTCATATCTTCCTCTTTTTGTTAATGCTATTAACAATGTGTTTTTAAAATTACCGTGATTTTTACCACGGTAATTCTCGCCATACCTGTTCAACATCATCCGTCAGTTTTATAACCATTTGAAGGTCCTCCTCACTATAGTTTCTTAAAACTGAAAAAATGGCTTTTTCAATATGCTCCTGTTGCTCTTTATGGATATTAAAAACTTCAACCACTTTTTTGGATAATATCAGATATTTATTTTTTTGCTTAATTGTAGAATGAAATTGAACACATAAAAAATCCATAGTGAACCTTGTGTTATGATTTAGGTGACTAATCAAAATATAACCGAGGTAATCACTATGGACTACAATAATCATAACACGACATTACACACAAACAAACACTTAAACTTCGAAGAACGATTTTATTTAGAAAAGAGAATCGTTCTAGGAGATAGTATTGCTGCAATTTCACGTGCACTGGGCCGTTCTAGAACAACTATTTATACAGAATTAAAACGTGGTACTGTAATTCAAATTCGACATGGTAAATCTCAACTTGTATATTTAGCTGATTCTGGACAAGCAACATATGAAAGACAACGTGTTGGCTCCTTTAATACCATGAGAATTGGTGCTATAGAATCTTTTATAAATTAGATTGAAAGCAAGACTCTAGCTGATCGTTGGTCATTTGATGCTGCTGTTGGATATGCTAAACATAAGGGGTTGTTTGTGCGTAATGAAATGGTTTGTACTAAAACTTTATATAACTATCTTCACAAAGGTGTATTAGGTATAAAAGCAATTGATTTACCATTGGTAGTACGGCGTTCCCAACGAAAATCTATTTCTAGAAAACATAAGCGAGAACTTGGTAAATCCATAGAACTTCGCGATCCTACTATTGAAACGCGCGAGGAATTCGGACATTGGGAATTAGATACCGTCCGTGGAACAAAAGATAAGACAGACCATATTTTAATCTCTTTACTTGAGCGTAAAAGCAGATTGTATGTGGCTTTACGATGTCCCTCAGCGCGTGCTACTGATGTAAAAGAAACACTGCATGCATGGTTAAATACGTTTAAAGATGTTAATCTAGCTTGCTTATGTAAAACAATAACTGCAGATAACGGTTTAGAGTTTTCAGAGATATCTAATTTAGAAAATGAAACCTTGTCTATTTATTTTGCTAGACCTTATTCTGCTTGGGAACGTGGATCAAACGAAAGGCATAATGGTTTACTTCGTAGATGTATACCGAAAGGAATGCCAATAAAAGCCGTTTCAGAGGAAACAATTCAACGAACACTTCAATGGTGTAATAATTTGCCACGCAAGCTTCTAAATTATAGAACCCCCTTGGATGTCTTTCTTGAAGAAGTTAATAGAATTGTAGATTTGGATACTGTTCAATTTCATATTGCAATTTAAAATTTAAAAATTTAACTTTGTTAACAAGTTTTATTATAAGTAAAATTACAAATGATGCTATTAGTCCCTTAATAATATCTTCAGGTATTGTTTTTACCATAACCAATATATAATTGTATCAGACATACACTACCCTCCGAGTTTTTTGGTATTAAACCACTCAAAAGTAATACCATCAATTATATTAACTTCAAAAGGTTTACTTTTCCCATAACAAATACCATTTTTTACCAAATACGCCTCAACATAATGTCTACCTACATAGCAAGTTTCTTCTGTTCTTATTCTTTTTCCTTGTTCAAGCTTAGAATTATAAAAGTCTCCTCTTAAGCAATTCGCATTTATTGCTTCGTAACCAGTATTGGTTATTTGCCAGTATATATCATAGTCTTTTATATTAAGTGTAAGTGCATTGACTTCAAATCTAAGTTTTCCTTTTTTATTCAAAGCTTCACCACTTTTTATTTGCTTAAATCTGAAACCACGCCAACTGTAATATGCTTTTATCTCTACGTTAGTCTTAGCAATACTTGATAATTTCCATTTAGGTTTTTGATGATAACTTAAAGAATTTAACGAGATTCCAATTTCATTAGTATTTTTACGCAAACTTCTCTGCATATAAAACAAACTCTCATTTAAAGACATTGCTTTATTATCTATGCTAAAGTCAACTTTAAGTTGATCATACCACTTCAAAAAATTTTCAAAGTATTTTCCATCCTTATCCCATTTCAAAGATAATTTTTCTTTTCTATTAACCGGATTATAAATACAAGGATTTTCATTTTCATATTCAACTCCACTCAAAAGATTTTTGACTACATTCAATAATAATGTTTTAAAATCATCACTAATAATCATACTTTCAGGATAAATTTTTGCAACCAAAGTAGTAATTATAATGGAAGACGGTTTTTGTTCCATATCATCTTCAAACATAACTTCTGCATGTCTCTTTAATAATTGCACAATTCTTTGTAATGGAGTTTTTATTTTATAATCTGGAATTTCTTCTATATTTGCATAAAATCGTTTAGCATAGGATTCTTTTATAATTTGAAAATCGCTTTGTTTTTTGAACCAATCGGAATATACTTTAGGACTACTAACTTCCCAGTCAAATGTTATATCATCATAGTTATCACTTCTTTTATCTGAAATTGCAATATTTCCATCATCCGTATCATTCCAAGGAACAGCAGGTAAAATATCTATATGAAAATTTGATTCATCTACATAATTTAATGTCCAACACCTATTGCTTTCTTTTGGAAAATTTTCCATACTATGCTTTAACGAGTAATTTTTAACTACTTTTCCAAGTTCGTCTTTTAATTCTCTTTGAGTCTGGTGATTTCTTCTTTTTTTCGTCATATTACAAACAATATCTATATCATACGCCCCGTCTTCAGTAAGAGGTTTAATTGCTGTTCCTAATTTAATAGAACCTTGTAAGTAAATATCCGGACTATATTCTGCTAGGTCAGATTCTTTTATATAGTTTGCAATTGCCTTATACCTGTTTGATGCTTTTTCGTAATTTGATTCAGAAACATCAATTTCATTAATAAGCTCTTTTATCTCCTTCGACATTTCAAATTTTTTCATTTTATTCCCCCTCTCTTATTAAATAATATATTGCGAATGAGCTCCTATTTTAAATGATTTTCCTCTTATATCAACACATTCCTTTTCAATGTCTTCTCTATCTACAAGCTTAATTAAATCATTCTCTTCTTTTACATATTTACGTATCATATCAGTATATTCATCTGGTAAATGAATCTCGTAAATATCAAATAATAATATCTCATTCTTTTTAAAATGCTTAGAATAAGCCATTTTAGGTTTTATTTGCTTTAAAAACTCTATTCTCATGCTACTTAAGACTTCTATAGGCAATATGTTATTTTTTATAATTTCTTCATAAAACTCTCTATATACCGCCACTTCCCTATTTTTTCTACTATCAAACCAATTTAGAACTTTGCTAATATTTTTTCCTTTTATACAAAATCTTAAATCTTCTTTTTCATAAAAACCTCGTTCATTTTCAAAAATAATATTCAATTTCCTTTCAATAGTACTAAACGAACTACAAACCTTATATACTCCACCAACAGGTTGCAGTTGTTCTATTTTACTTCCCTTAATTAAAAGATATTTATCATCTATTTTTATTTTATATAAATACGCAATACTAAACCTAATATCTTCGCTCCAATGTATCAACGATTTTACAAACAACCCTATTCTTCTATAATTAGCTGCAAATATACCAATCAAAAACCAAATTCCACTGCTAATCAAATTAGTTCCTATATTTTCTAACACTTATATCCCCACACTTTCATTATTACTCCCACTCAATTTCTTCATTCACTTTTTGGTGAATATCTACTCTATTAACAATATCAATTACATTTACTAGCCAACCATTCAATGTACAACTTCTGATAAATTCATCAATTCTATTAACTCCATTCATTTCTTTGAGTGTTACAACAACACCAAACCTAACTCCTACGCCATCTTGAGGAGCTAATCGGTTATTTGTTTTTATTTCCATGCCCCAATTCTTATTTCTATAAGAATCTTTTGGTATCATTCTTTTTGTAGCACTCTCTGCAATATACTTTACATTATCCCATTTTCTAAACTGCTTTCTTGCTTCACCTTCCACAAGATAATTTCTTTCTCCATCTAATGTGTCTTCTGTATTCTGTTTATCACCTTTAATATCCTTAATTTTTTTATCATCTCCTATTCGACCAAAGTGCAAATTCAATTCCGTATTTGTATAGTCCACCCCCTGCAATCTATCACACAGTGGAAAATAGCACATTGTAGCCTTTGCAATATAGGGGTACTTATTATCCTTTAGAGGAACAGGAAAATCATAATTATAAGTATTCCATTTTTCACTAATATCTGATACCACAAATTTTATTTCATCATCTTTTGTTTGAATAATTTCATTTATATGAATGGGTACAATTCCATGCCCATATAAGGCAACTTCTTCAGGAGTTGGTTTTTCATCCCAACCTCTCGCTGCATCAATAATCATAGCTTTTGCGACTTCCCTGTTAAGCCCTAATACATCAATTAAATAGGATAATTTTCTTGCAATCCAAGGTGCAGCATAGGAAGTACCGGCAACACTTGCCGCCCCTAAAGGTTCACAAACCCTAATGTATTCTTCTTCACTACCGCCATAATAACTTACGTCTGGCTTTGCAAAGAAAGATAATACTAATCCTTTACGAGCATATTTAGTAGACATACCATTCTTACTAACTGAATTTACAACTATACTATTAACAGAATCTGCCGGAGATCCTATTTTTACTATATCTGCACTTGGTTTATTTGTTCCTGCAACAACAAATATTACATTGTTTTCAAACTGAATTTTATCTAATGTTGCAGCTTCAGCAGAAATAAAGTTGTCATTAATTTCCTGATTACTACCAAGTGAAATATTCCAGACTTTTATATCTGAATTATTTACTACAATACTCTTTATTTTCTTTATTATTGAAAATGAAGAAAATTCAGCACCTACCGCTACTCCAAAATGCCTAACCTTAAACCTTCCACAACCATCATCCAGCCAAGGATTTAATCTTGCTCCATCAACAATAATGGAAGACACTGCTGTCCCATGATTATAATCTTTTGGATTTTTTGGTATATCTTCTGAGACCATATCATGATATTCAACCCAATCACTAAAATAAACACTTTCATCAAATAAGGTATCTATCACCCCAATTGTTGGTTCAATAGATGGGGATGGTATAGTTACCATTTTTGTTTGATACTCATTGATAAAATCATCAGGTGATAAATTTGATAAATCAACGGTTGCCATTGAAACAAGATAAGGTGCTTTTTCGAAAAGTAGTCCTACCTGCTTTTCGTCTAAGTAAACAGTTTGATTATCTAAAATTCTGCTACTTAAAATATCTATCCCTAATCTTTCAAATAATAGTTTGGTATCTTTTCTTACGTCATACAAAGTTATAATGCTCTGCTTTACATCTATCGTAGGTAACTCTACTTCAAAAGAATCAATGTATGATACATCTGCAATCACCTGTTTAAATATTGACATACTCACAGAAAGATCTTTAAAAACTCGTGGATTGACAATATTTTTATCTTCAAATATATTCTTGCTGATCTTGCCTGCAAATTTTTGGGACAATATATTTAAAGTATTTGAAATCAATTCTATACTTTTTATCAAATCATACTCATCAAGAAAATATGTTATGATGTGTTTGCTCTTATCTCTATTAAATTTTGCTCCAACAATTGCTTCATTAGAATCCGCACCTTTAAAAAGTCCGGCGATTCGATTACTTTTTGCAACAATTTTATTGTAATAAACGCTAACTAAAATCCCTTCAAATGGTTTTGTTTCTTTATCCCAAAATTCTTTAATCTGAATTAGCTGAGATTTTAATCTTAACAAATGCTCTGTACTGACTTCCACTTTCCCGTTCATGGCTATACCACCACGCATACCATTTTTACTGGTTTGCAAAAAGCGTTTCCCTTTTAATTCCAAGACATTATTCACTATCTACTTCCTCCTTCTTTAACTTTCTTGAGACAGCACTTTTAGACTCCCCTTTTAATTTTTCTATTTCTCTTACAGTGAATCCTTCCTCATGAAGCTGGTTTATATCCTTTTGATCTAAACTTCCTATCAAGCTATTGTATAATCTTTTCAAATAATCATACTCAGAACTAACATCGCTAAATGCAAGTGATGTTTTTATAATGTTTTTTAATTCTCCAGGATAAGGTATTTTTTTTGCTGTCTTCAATATTTTTTTAAATAATCTTGTATCTTTGGATATTCCTTTAAAATTCTTGATAAACGAAGAAAAATAATATTCCGCTACTTCTATTAAATCATCATCACTATATCTGTTGAAATTAATAACTGCATCAAACCTTCTGACTAATGCCTTATCAAAATTGGAATATAGGTTAGTAGTTGCAATAAGCACTATTTCTTTATTAAGATCTGTTAATCTGTCTAATTCTCTTAAAATCGTAGATGTTACTCTTCCCATCTCTCTAATATCATTAGAATTAATTCTATCCAAAGCAATAACATCAATTTCATCAAATAAAACCACAACCTTATTTGCATTTGGAAGCATATTTATTTCTCTAAAGACTTTTATAATGTTTTTATTAGTCTGCCCCAACTTGCTATCTATCAGATTTTCAAAGTCCACTCTAAAAAGAGAGCGATCCAGCAATCTTGCAACATTTTTTGCTGCTTCTGTTTTTCCACTTCCCGGTAATCCTTCAAATAAAAATTTATTAATACCAACATTATGATTTACAGCATTAATAATGCCTTTTATATCCTCTGTTATTTCAAGCGGTAAATTTAAAGCCTCTAAATTTCTTATTTCAACTTGCTTTAAAAACTCACTTTCAAAATCACTACTTTGTGGTGAATATAAATTTGATTCAGATATTAACCCCATAATATATTCGGATAACTGATAATCTCCTATGCTATCAAAATATCTTGCTATTGCTATCGCTTCATTTCTAAAGGAATTTTCGTTCCTTTCCACATGGTATTTTATTAAATTCAAAACATTTTGTTTTTTCATATTGCTATACCTCCTATTTTCTTTTTTATTATATCATATATTGGGACATAATTCTATACTTATGGGACAAATATTCAAACTTTTGCTTTTTATGTCAAAGGTTATATTAGTGAACTGCACCCCAAAATTTGGACACAATTTTGGGAGGTGCAGTTTTTTATGTCAAAATACTCAAAAGAAGTAAAAGAAAAGGCAATTTATCTTTCTGAAAAAGGATGGGGTCGATTTAGAATTGCTAAAGAGCTTGAGGTGCCAGAAAGTACTATAAAAAATTGGCTACACAAATTTAACCTTAATCATAATTTGACCCATAAAATTGGTACACAAGTATTTTCAGCAGATTTTAAACGTAAAGTTCTTGAAGCTAGGTGGAAGAATAAGTTATCCTTTAAAGAAACAGCAGAATTATTTAATTTAGATAACCCTAGTCTAATTGCTACATGGCAAAAGCGGTATTTAGAAGAAGGGATTTTGGGGTTGCAACCCAAGCCTAAAGGTAGACCACCTATGAAGACTAAGAAAGAAATTAAGATACAAGTAGATTCAAGCCAAAAATCAGATAAGGAACGTATTAAAGAACTGGAAGCTGAAAATGCTCGATTAAAGTATGAAATATCTTTTTATGACGACTTTATGAAAGAAATGCGTGAAATTGCTAAACCTAATCGAGCCGTAAAAAAAAGCACAAGCAATTGCCATTGAAAGATTAAGAAAAATATATCCGCTTCAGTTTATGCTCAAATACTTTGGTATTAGTCGAAGTACGTATTATGCGCGCCTAGCCAGCATAAATAAAGGGGACAAATATATAGAGGAACGAGACGCTATTCGTACCCTTGTATCGATGAACAAGGGTCGTTACGGATATCGACGAATCACAATAGCATTACATAAATTAGGCTTCAATATAAATCATAAAGTTGTGATGCGTATTATGAAGGAAGAAAACTTAACATGCAAAGTTCGTCTAAAGAAGTATCGTTTATATAGAGGTACAGAAGGAAAAATTGCTCCTAATATTATTAAGCGAAACTTTACTGCAACAAAGCCAGATCAAAAATGGACCACAGATATTACCGAATTCCACTTGTTTGGGCGTAAGGTTTATTTATCACCAATCTTAGATATGTATAATGGAGAAATTGTATCCTATGAAATATCAGAACGACCTGTATTAACACAGGTGTTATCTATGCTGGATAAAGCCTTTAAGAACAGGCCACATAGCAAAGGTTGCATCTTACATTCAGATCAAGGATGGCAGTACCAGCATAGCAGTTATCAAGAAACATTAATAAATCACGCTATCATCCAAAGTATGTCTCGAAAAGGAAACTGTTTGGATAATAGCGTGATGGAAAACTTCTTTGGCTTACTAAAATCAGAGTTGTTATATTTAGAGGAATCTACTTCCTATGAAGATTTTATCAACAAATTAAAAGATTATATTGATTATTACAATACAAAACGTATTAAGCTCAAATTAAAAGGAATGAGCCCGGTAGAATACCGAACTCATTCCCAAAGAATAGCTTAATTATATCTGTCCAAGAAAATGGGTGCAGATCAAAAAGCGACCTTCACCCAAGGTTTTGTTAAATATCAGTACATTCCCCAAATCTAAATCACAGTTGTTAAAACATATTTCTCCTGAGAATGCTTTTTCTTCACCATCTACCAATTGATACATTTCGTCAACTGTTAACGTTAATGTTTTATTATGAATTTTAATTCTATTTACTTTACTACCATAAAGACTGAAAAGGATATTACTATGTCTATCATGTATAAAATCCATATTATCCCTCACAAGATTAAATCTAAAATTGTAATTTAAATGAATTCTAGGTTTTTCTATTTTAAATTTGATTATATGGGCGTCCTTTCACTCTTGGTAAGCAAAGCCACTGCCTCAGCGGTTCGGCGTTTCCAATCACACTTCGTCTTTCCCTCGTGTTCTTGGACGCCTATCGTATGGGCAGTGCTAATGCTCACTGCGTCGCTTCGCTCCTAGTAAGCAAAGCAACAGCTTCGACATGCGCTGTCATAGGGAACATGTCTACAGGTTGTACTTCTTGTAGTTCATAGCCGTAGTGTGTTAGTATTTCAATGTCTCGTGCCATGGTTGCAGGATTACAGGATACGTAGACAATACGTTTTGGTTCCATACCCGCCGCAGAGGTTAGTACTTCTTCTTTACAGCCCGCCCGGATTGGATCGAATACGATAACGTCAGGTCGTACGCCTGCTTTGTAAAGTTTTGGCATTTCTACGGCCGCATCGGCAACGATAAACTCTGTATTATCATAGCCATTGCGTTGGGCGTTTTCACGAGCATTGATAATAGCAGGTTCTACGATTTCAATACCGATAACATGTTTTGCCTTATGTGCCAAGAATAGTGAAATAGTGCCTGTACCACAGTACGCATCAATAACTGTTTCATTTCCTTTTAGATCCGCATAAGCTAGCGCTTGGTCATACAGCACCGTAGTTTGTTCAGGATTAACTTGGAAAAAGGAATGTGGAGATAAGGTAAACCGTAAATCCTTGATATGGTCTGTAATCGTTCCATCCCCATAGAGAACAGTATTTTTAGGCCCTAATATAACATTAGTACGCTTCCCATTTACATTATGAACAATGGTTTCCACTTGGGGAACTCGTTCAGTTAATTTTTCAACCCACTTCTCTTGATGTGGCAAGTGTTCTGTCGCGGTTACAAGGATAATCATCCATCCAGATTGTCCAATGCGACCGATTACATGACGTAGCACACCTTTACCAGTATGTTCATCATAAGGCTCAATATCAAATTCTTTAGCAATTTGGTAGCAAGCTTGAGCAATGATATTATTACCTTCATCTTGAATGGGACAATTCGTACCTTGCACAATATCATGTGATCCCATCGCATAGAATCCCATTTGAATATTCCCTTTAGTCCCACCCACAGGCATTTGCATCTTATTACGATACGCCCATGGTTCTTTAGGTCCCAATGCTGGTTTTACAAGTTCTGGATTTTGATGACCAATGCGTTCGATAACGTCCTTCACCTTTTGTGTTTTTAGTGAAAGCTGGCCTTCATAGGTAATGTGTTGCAACTGACATCCACCACAAAAGCCATAGAGATCACAGCGCGGATCGATACGATTAGGAGCCATGGTAACAATTTCTAACAGACGCCCTGTAGCATAAGTCTTTTTCACCATATTGATGGATACTTTCACGGTTTCCCCAGGCAAGGCAAAGGGAACAAAAACCGTAAAGTCATCTACACGACCTACACCTTCACCACTACTACCGATACCATGAATAGTAACTAATACTTCATCACCTAACTTAACTGGAGCATTGAGTATGGCCTGTTGCTTCTTAGATAATGTACTAGTAACTGATTGACCTGTATTCGCACGATTACCATTTCTACGTTGTTGTTTAGATTTCTTTTTACGAGATGTACAACTTGTACCGTTCATTACGAGTCTCTTTTCTTCCAAATTTTAATCATGCCAGTTACGATAAGTACGAAGAATACAGTGCCAAATTTCACGAGCAATTCTTCACCTTGAATATATGGCATAAGAAGTGGATCTTCCACAATCATTTCACCAGCAACCCAACCTAATAACGCACCACCAGCCCAAAGAATGACAGGAAACTTATTGATGATACGAGCAAATAGTGTGGAGCAGAACACAATGATGGGAACAGTAATCAACATACCAACAATAACGAGCTCTAAATGTCCTTTAGCGGCACCAACTACGCCAATTACATTATCGATACTCATCATCGCATCAGCCACAATGATTGTCCAAATGGCTCCCATTAAGGAATTCTTAGCTTCGATATGTGCCTCTTCATCTCCGCCTTTTAAGAGTTGAATGGCAATCCATACAAGTACAAGGCCACCACCTAAGTGAATAAGAGGAATTAAAGTAAGTGCTTCCACTAAAAGAGTGGCAAATACAAGGCGCATTCCAATAGCCCCTACTGTACCCCAGATAACGGCTTTCTTTTGTAATTCTGGCGCCAATTTACCCGCTGCCATACCAATAACGACGGCATTATCTCCTGCCAATAAAATATCGATCAAAATAATTTTGCTAATCGTTATCCACGTTGCAGCTTCTAAAAATTCCATTCTATACTTACCTCAATTCACTCTGCTAATTCAATAACTATCCCTTAACTATACCACAAATTCTCTATTTTCTCATCTAAAAGAAAGCTCTTAGATTACCACTGTTATTCTTAAGATTAGCCTATAAGGTTCTTTATAATGGCTATACTTTTACGAAAAAATATCTCTCCTCCTATGACTAGAAGAAGAGATTTATTACATTATTTTTTAAGTTTCTTAGCTAACAAAGATGCCCCTACTACGAGGATAACAGCTCCGACTTTGATGAGTAATGCATACGGTTCTA
Source organism: Veillonella parvula (assembly GCF_018378075.1). Lineage (GTDB taxonomy): Bacteria > Bacillota > Negativicutes > Veillonellales > Veillonellaceae > Veillonella > Veillonella parvula_K. The sequence goes on along the minus strand of NZ_JAGZYE010000001.1, from coordinate 126,867 downwards.
CGGTATGTGAAATTAATTTATCTTCCACACTCATCGCTGCACCCACCCAGGCAAGGATACCGCCACCAACGTAAAGGATGATTGGAAAGCGTTCGATCACTTTTACAAATAAAGTACTACCATAAATGATAATAGGTACTGTAATAAGCATACCAATAGCAACTAATGTCATATCACCACCAGCGGCACCAACTACACCAATAACATTATCAATACCCATAATTCCATCTGCAATAACAATGGTCATGATAGCAGCGCGCAAGTTATCTTTAGCCTCAATATTGTGCTCGCTTTCATCATCAACAACAAGCTTGTAACCGATCCATAAAAGAAGGATACCACCTACTAAACGTAAAGCAGGAATATTGTTCAATGCCTCTACAAATAGGAATGCCATAACAAGACGTAAAATAATGGCGCCAGCTGTGCCCCAGAAAATCGCCTTCTTCTGTAAATTTGCGGGTAAGTTGCGAGCCGCCATACCAATAACAATGGCATTATCACCAGCTAATAAAATATCAATAACGATGATTTGAAGCATCGCCAATAATCCTTGTACAGTTAAGATGTCCAATGTATCCTCCTTAGAATAAAATAACAGTGTATATATTATAATCGATATAGTAAGGTAGTGTAAAATTCAATTATCAACATATATATACGTTTTTATCATAACTCTATCTTATTAAATAAGATAGTTTATATAAGCTCATTTCTCCCCTTACATAATCATAATATGGGCTCTATTTCTTTATATATTTAATTCCTTTTTTTCTTAGGTTTTGGCTATTAAATTAAGCTACTTTATGGTATGGTATAGTATATCGTTACTAGGGAGGTTAGTATGTATCAAACATATTCTATACTGCAAAAATTATGGTTGTTCATAAAACTATTTACTCCAATGTGCATCACTCAATTTTCCCTGATTGGGGCTACCTTCATCGCCATCTTTTTAACGGGGCAATATAGTACGACTGATTTAGCTGGTGTCGCTACGGGATATAATTTGTGGCTCCTCTTCTATATCTTTGCACAAGGTACATTAATGGGTATCACGCCAATCATTTCTCAACTATTAGGAGCTAAGAAAACAGATGATATTCCAATAATCTTTCATCAAGGCCTTTTCATCGGTACAGGACTAGCATTTTTAATTTTATTAATTGGTATATTCGGCTTACGCCCTTTATTGACATATTTAAATCTTGAACCCGCTGCCACCGAGGTATGTATTAGTTATCTGAAAGCCTTTGCACTTGGTTTATTCCCATTACTCTGGGTAAATACCTTGCGTAATACAGTCGATTCTCACGGATTGACGCATTACTCCATGGCCATTGTCTTTACAAGCTTTGTGATTAACGTATTCTTAAACTACGCACTCATCTTTGGACATTACGGCTTTCCTGAAATTGGTGGCGTTGGAGCTGGCTACGGTATTGCTGGTGCCTGTTGGACGAACTTTATTCTATTTAGCTTAGTCATTCTATTGCATCCTAAGTTAAAAGGCTATCGCATCTATAAAGATTTCCATAGTCCTAATTTCCACTATATCCGTGAACAATTACAAGTTGGTATTCCCATAGGTTTTTCCATCTTCTTTGAAGCTAGTATCTTTAGCATTGCTGGTCTCTTAATGGTTCACTTTGGATCTGCTGTAGTAGCAGCTCATCAATCGGTTATTTCCTTTACTAATGTATTCTACTGCTTACCATTAAGCATTGCCATGTCTTCTACCATTGCCGTTGCTTATGAACTCGGTGCAGGGCGAAAAAAGGAAGCCATTCAATACTCTTATATTTCTCGTGTATTGGCCATCATCATAGCCGTTCTCATTTGCGCCTTTACGTTCACTCATATGGATAATATTGCTGATCTATTTACCAATGATGATGAAGTATATGAGCTTATTTATCACTTCCTTGGGTATGGCGTATTTTTTGCTGCCATCGATGCCATAGGTACTCCATTACAAGGTATTCTAAGAGCCTACAAGGATGTTAAAGTAGTTCTTTACATCTCACTCATTTCCTATTGGGGTGTATGTTTTCCAACAGCTTATACCCTTGCTAAAAATCCTAATTATGGACCATTTGGCGTATGGATTGGCTTACTCTCTAGCGTACTAGTAGCAGGTATATTATTCACATGGCGTACATGGTACATTCAACGTAAACAAAACTAAATAACAGTTAATACAGTAAAAGAGCATCTTATGTAAGATGCTCTTTTTTATTTCAGTATATCTTGTTTTTCTACTTTGGACATACGGAAGAAATTATATAGTGTTTCTGCCGTCTTATAATTCATAGATTCTACATTTGCTAGTTCATCAATAGATGCCTCTTTCATGGCCTCTAAACTATTAAAGTGAGCCCATAAGGCCTTACGGCGTTTAGGACCGATGCCTTCAATATGATCTAGAATAGATTCAAGATTTCGCTTGCCCCGCAACTTACGGTGATAAGTAATGGCAAAACGATGGGCTTCATCACGAATTTGTTGGAGTAATTGAAGTTCCGGCGTGTGATGACTCAAAATGATACTTTCAGATTGCCCTTCTACAAAGACCTCTTCAATACGCTTAGCCAAAGAGATAACTGGCACATCAGTAACACCTACTGCACGAATCAACGGCAAAGCTGCATTGAGCTGACCTTTACCACCATCGATAATAATGAGGTCTGGCATAGGCCAATCTGTTTCATTACCATAGCGTCGTTCCATAATTTCAGCCATAGACTTAAAGTCATCAGATTTACCTTGCGTAGTTTTCAATTTAAAACGACGATATTCCTTTTTCGCTGGCTTGCCACCTTCAAAGACAACCATGGACGCCACGGTTTCAGAGCCTTGTGTATGGGAGATATCGAAACATTCCATGCGTTCCGGTAAGCGTGGTAAGTCGAGAATCTCGGCTAGCTTCTTAATCGCTCCGCCAGTCTTATCGATTTGGTGCTGCCACTGACGGCGACGTTCTTCAAGGAAGGTTTCCGCATTTTCATGCGCCATCTTAATCATATCCATCTTATAGCCACGTTGTGGCACAGATACATCTACATGTTGACCTTTGAGCTGTGTAAACCATTCTGTTAATAAGTCTCTATCTGTACTCTCCATAGGTAGTAACAACTCTTTAGGAATAAAGTTTGTATCTCCATAGTATTGCTTGATAAAGTCTGTCATAATGGTTTCTGAACTATCGCCATCATGTTGCACAAAGTAATTCTCACGGCCTAACAGACGACCACCGCGGATGAATAGCAACTGTACACAGGCCATCGATGTATCTACAGCCAATCCTAAGACGTCTAAATCGCCACGTTGAGTAACCATGCGTTGCTTTTCTTGTATCTTTTCAATGCTAGACAATTGATCACGATAACGTGCAGCATCTTCAAAGCGCAAATCTTCTGCAGCAGCCTCCATCTTTGATTTAATTTCCTTTAGCAATGGTATAGGTTTACCTTCAAAAAGTTCTATGATTTCGTCAATATACTTCCGATAATCGGGTACCGATATTTTATTAAAACACGGCGCCTCGCAGTAATGCATATGATACTGTAAGCATGGGCGTTCTACCTTCATAGACTTACAGGTACGCAATGGATAGTACTGTCGTATTAATTTCAGTACCACATGAACAGATGTGACATCTGTAAAAGGGCCAAAGTACTTGGCTCCGTCCCGCTCTAAACGACGCGTCATATATACGCGTGGGTAATCCTCTTGCACAGAGACTTTTACATATGGGTATGTCTTATCATCACGAAGTCTAATGTTATATTTCGGTTCATGCTCCTTGATAAGTGTATTCTCCAAGATGAGCGCTTCCATCTCCGTTTTTGTTTGAATGACTTCCACATCGACGGCTCGTTTCATCATGGCCGTAACCTTTGGTGCGCGATTTGCATCGTTACGCACATAGGAACGCACACGATTTCGCAAGTTAATAGCCTTACCTACATAAATAATTCGGTTATATTGATCACGCCACAAATATACGCCTGGTGTAGTTGGCAAATGGCTAACCTTTTCCAGTAATTCTTCAGACGGCATATTTCCTCCTTTCCTTGTAGATTTTTAGATGTTTTATTTCTTATTTTTTGCAGCTTTCATAAATTTCTTAGTCTGTTCCAATACAGGACCTAAGAATTTCCCGGTATAGCTTTCTTTCACCTTAACAATTTCCTCAGGCGTACCAATTGCCACGATAGTGCCTCCGCGATTACCACCTTCAGGACCAAGATCAATAATGTGATCAGCCATCTTAATAACATCTAAATTATGTTCGATAACGACAACTGTATCGCCACCCTCTACGAGTTGTTGCAATACGTGTAATAACTTGCGAATATCCTCGGCGTGAAGACCTGTAGTAGGTTCATCTAGGATGTATAGCGTTTTACCTGTGCTGCGACGAGCTAATTCAGTAGCTAATTTAACGCGTTGTGCTTCACCACCAGATAAGGTTGTTGCGGCTTGACCTAAACGAATATAGCCAAGACCCACCTCTTGCAAGGTAACCATTTTACGATTGATCTTCGGAATAGCGCTGAAGAACTCAACCGCATCATCTACCGTCATATCTAGTACATCTGCAATAGATTTACCTTTGTATTTAACCTCTAAGGTTTCTCGGTTATAACGGGCTCCCTTACAAACCTCACAAGGTACATACACATCTGGTAAGAAGTGCATTTCAATTTTAATGATACCGTCACCACGACAAGCTTCACAACGGCCACCTTTTACGTTAAAGCTAAAGCGCCCTTGTTTGTAACCGCGCATCTTTGCTTCCGGTGTTTGACTATATAGTTCGCGTATGGCATCAAATACACCTGTATATGTAGCTGGATTGGAACGAGGTGTACGTCCGATAGGGCTTTGATCAATATTGATGATTTTATCGATATGTTCAAGACCACGGATTTCTTTATGAGCCCCTACTTTGTGGTTAGAGCGATATAATTGATTAGCTAAACCTTTGTAGAGAATTTCATTAATCAAGGTAGACTTACCAGAACCGCTGACACCAGTAACAACATTAAACAAGCCAATAGGAAATTTTACATTTACATTTTGTAAATTGTTTTCCTTAGCACCGCGAATTTCAATGCAGTTCTTACCTGGTTTACGGCGTTCTTCCGGAAGAGCAATAAATTTACGACCACTCAAATACTGACCAGTAATAGAGTCTTTTACCTTCATAACTTCGTCAACAGAACCAGCGGCAATAATTTGACCGCCATGCTCACCTGCACCTGGACCAATGTCCACGAGATAGTCAGCCGCACGCATCGTATCTTCGTCGTGTTCTACAACGAGCAAGGTATTACCTAAGTCCCGCAAGCCTTTTAAGGTATCGATAAGTCGATCATTATCTCGTTGATGTAGACCTATGGACGGTTCGTCTAGGATGTACAATACACCTACCAAACCAGAGCCGATTTGCGTAGCTAGACGAATACGCTGTGCTTCACCACCAGATAATGTGCCTGCACTACGGTTCATTGTTAGGTAATCGAGACCTACATTATTAAGGAAACCTAGACGAGCATTGATTTCCTTTAAAATTTGAGCACCAATCACTTGTTCACGTTCAGTTAACTGTAGATTACCAAAGAAATCGAGTGCTTCTTTAATAGTTAACTGCGTTACTTCGTTGATATTCTTATCCCCTACAGTAATAGCTAATACTTCAGGTTTAAGACGAGCCCCATGACATGTAGTACACGGCTTAATAGACATAAACTTTTCAAATTCTTCACGCATAGAGTCTGTAGAGGCTTCACTATGACGGCGCTTAACCATCGGTAAAATACCTTCGTACTCAGTAAAGAATTCCTTTATCTCACCTCTCATATTTTCATAGGTGAAACTTACCTTATCCGTCGTACCGTACATCACCTTTTTCTGTAATGCTTTCGGCAATTCATCATAGGTGGAGTCTAAGGAATATCCATTAGCTTTTAATAGACCTTCTACTTGACGCATAAACCAAGCATTAGGATTGGAGCTCAAGGCTTGCACGCAACCATCGGCAAAGCTAATAGATCCATCTGGAATAATGCGCTCCTCATCAACCTCCATAGTAGAACCAATCCCTAAACAAGATGGACACGCACCAAACGGACTATTAAAAGAGAACATACGCGGTTCAATTTTAGGTAATGAAATATGACAATCTGGGCACGCAAAATGTTGGCTATACATGTGTTCAGGTCCGTCTACCTCTTGAATCACAACGATGCCTTCTGCCCATTTTGAAGCGGTCTCCATAGAGTCAGCCAACCGAGATTCAATGCCTTCTTTTACAACGAGACGGTCCACAACGATATCGATGGAATGCTTCTTATTTTTCTCTAATACAATTTCTTCGTCCAAGGTACGCACTACACCGTCTACTCGAGCACGAACAAAGCCTTCTTTGCGAAGTTGTTCAAACACCGATTTATGTTCCCCTTTTTTACCTTGAATCATAGGGGCCAGCACTAAAATCTTTGAACCTTCGGGAAAGCTCATTACATCGTCGGTCATTTGTTGTATTGTTTGCTGGGTAATAGGCTTACCACATTCTGGACAGTGTGCATGACCTACGCGTGCAAATAAGAGACGTAAATAGTCGTAAATCTCCGTTACGGTACCAACCGTAGAACGAGGGTTGCGACTCGTCGTCTTTTGGTCGATAGAAATGGCGGGAGATAAACCTTCAATATAATCGACATCGGGTTTATCCATTTGTCCCAAAAATTGACGTGCATACGCAGACAGGGACTCAACATAACGTCGTTGTCCTTCTGCGTAAATCGTATCAAATGCTAGGGATGATTTACCAGAACCACTGAGGCCAGTTAAGACGATAAACTGATCACGTGGCAAGGATATATCAATATTTTTTAGGTTATGCTGACGCGCACCTTTTACAATCAATTGATCTTTCATTATCTTTCCTATTTAAAGAGATGATACCAAACGGCATCATCTCTCCGATTACTAACATGAAATAATATATGTATATTATCGCACATATAGTCTATATAATCTATGTGTTTTCTTACAATCTTTTAAAATTGCTCTTAAGATTTACTTTTTGGACTCGTCCGCTTTCTAGATTTGGTAGAAGCAGGCTTCTTCAACTTGCTATCTCCTGCACTATGCATATCGGACCATTGTTGACGTAATACGCCCAATTGATCACGTAATTTAGCAGCGGATTCAAATTCAAGCTGCTTGGCGGCGGCCTTCATTTGACGATCTAGCTCTTCAATCTTATTGTACAATTCTTCCGGTGTTATATCTGCCACCTTAGGTGCTGATGTATCTTGAACATATGATTCGTGTCCATGGTCCATGCCCTCTGAGGATTTTTTTTGTTTTCCTTTTTTCGGTGAAAGTCCCTTTCCCTCGGTAACCATATCTTCTTCGATTTTCGTTAATTCGATAAGCTCTTTTACATCTTTAGATACAGATTTAGGCGTGATATTATGTTCAATATTATAAGCCTCTTGCACGGCACGACGACGATCGGTTTCATCGATAGCTCGTTGCATGGAACCTGTTACACGATCTGCGTACATGATAACATGACCATTCACATTACGAGCCGCACGACCTATAGTTTGAATCATGGCCGTATCGGAACGCAAGAAACCTTCCTTATCCGCATCTAAGATAGCAACCAAGGAAACCTCTGGCATATCGAGACCTTCACGAAGCAAGTTAATACCAACTAATACATCGAATACGCCAGCCCGCAAATCACGAATGATTTCAGCCCGCTCAATAGTAACAATATCGGAATGAAGGTAACGAACTCGTACGCCCATTTCCTTCAAAAATTCCGTTAAGTCCTCAGCCATCTTCTTCGTCAATGTCGTAACAAGAACCCGTTCATTCTTGGCAGCTCGTTTGTGAATTTCTCCAAGCAAGTCATCCATTTGCCCCTTAATAGGACGAATTTCTATAGATGGATCTAATAGGCCCGTAGGACGAATGATTTGCTCTGCAATATTCGTTTCTACTTCCATTTCGTATGGGCCAGGTGTAGCCGATACGTATACAATTTGATTGATACGCTCTACAAATTCATCGAATTGAAGAGGTCTATTATCTAATGCAGAAGGAAGACGGAAACCGTATTCGATAAGAGATTCTTTACGGGCACGGTCACCATTATACATAGCACGAATTTGAGGCATCGTCACATGCGATTCGTCCACCATGATGAGGAAATCATCTGGGAAATAATCAATCAATGTAAACGGTGCTTCCCCAGCCTTACGTTCAGACATATGACGGGAATAGTTTTCGATGCCCGAGCAATAGCCCATTTCTTGCATCATTTCTATATCGTAACGGGTACGCTGTTCTAAGCGCTGAGCCTCCAATAGACGGTCAGCAGCTTTTAACTTCGCCAACTGCTCATCTAATTCGGCTTCAATACGCTCTACAGCAATATTCATCTTCTCTTTCGTCGTTACATAGTGAGATGCTGGATAGACAGCAACGTGTTTTCTTTCCGCAATAACTTCACCCGTCAAGGAATCTACCTCTACGAGGCGGTCGATTTCATCACCAAAGAGCTCCACACGAATGGCTCTTTCACTATAAGCGGCAGGGAAAATATCAATTGTATCCCCTTGTACACGGAAGGTACCGCGGATAAAGTTCATATCATTTCTCGTATATTGAATATCTACGAGTTTAGATAAGATTTCATCGCGCGATTTAGTTTGACCTAAGCGCAAGGACAATACAAGATCAGAATAGTCCTCAGGGTCACCTAAGCCATAAATACAGCTAACAGAGGCAACGATAATGACATCGCGGCGCTCAAAAAGGCTCATCGTAGCACTATGTCGCAGTTTATCGATTTCATCATTAATAGACGCATCCTTCTCGATATATGTATCACTAGAAGGAATATAGGCCTCCGGTTGATAAAAATCGTAGTAAGATACAAAGTATTCTACCGCATTATTTGGAAAGAAACTTTTAAATTCACTACATAATTGAGCCGCCAAGGTTTTATTATGAGCAATGATCAAGGTCGGCTTTTGAACTGCTTCAATAACCTTAGCCATTGTAAAAGTCTTACCAGTACCAGTGGCACCGAGCAAAACTTGCGCCCATTCACCACGTTCAATACCTTCTGTTAAAGATTGAATCGCGGTAGGTTGGTCACCTGTAGGCGTAAAGGGCGCCTCCACTTTAAATGGTTGGCCCCCCTCGTAATTATATGTACTATGCTTCATTACTGTTCATCCTGATGTTTACGGATGGCTTTCATTTCTTCATCCGTCAAACGACGACCTACATTTTCCGCTTGATTCAACGTATCCTCACCTTCTAAGACTTCGATGAGCATAGCAATAGAAAAGCGATCTAGTGTAGGTGTGGTCTTCTGGATTTCATCAGCCATCATCCAATCTGATTCAGTATAGTTATTAATACGTTCTGTAATTTCTTCCCAGTTTGAAAGTAGCAATCTCGTAATGGGGCGATATAGTTCAATACCGAAGTACTCGATTAAGCTAACTATCTTATTCATATTTTCTAGGCTAACATTACATTCATTTTTTTTATTTTCAGATTCTACATATTCAAGTAAGAATTCCCGGTTATATTTATTTGTCACCTTGAATCATTCCTTTATTAAATAGTGCATTAGCAAATTCTTTTGCATTAAATGGACGCAAGTCATCCATACCTTCGCCAACGCCAATCCAGCGTACGGGTACGCCCAGTTCCTCTTTAATAGAGATAACTACGCCGCCTTTTGCTGTACCATCTAGTTTAGTTACTACAATACCATTTACTGGTACAGCTTGACCAAATAATTTAGCTTGGCTTACTGCATTTTGACCCGTAGTACCATCTAAAACGAGCAATGTTTGATGCGGCGCACCTTCTACGTGGTTATTCGCTACGCGCCCCATCTTTTTAAGCTCTTCCATAAGGTTAACCTTAGTATGTAGACGACCAGCCGTATCTACGATAACAAGGTCTGCATTACGAGCTTTCGCAGCTTCCATTGCATCATATACAACGGCAGCAGGGTCTGCGCCTTCTTTATGTTTAACAATCGGCACACCAACGCGATCAGCCCAAATGGATAATTGGTCAGCTGCAGCGGCACGGAATGTATCACCTGCAGCAATGATAACCTTTTTACCTTCTTTAGTATAATAGTTAGCCAATTTAGCGATTGTCGTTGTTTTACCAACACCATTTACACCAACTACGAGGATAACCTCAGGATGGTGCAAAGTAATTTCATCTTCTTGATCGATGAGCATTTCCGTGATGCGGTCTTCCATAAACGGCATTACATCGCCTGTATGATTGATGATACCTTCTGTTACACCACGACGAATTTCTTTCATCAAGTATTCTGTCGTCTTAGGGCCTAGATCACTAGTAAGCATAACTGCTTCTAAATCATCTAAAAAATCATCATCGATTTGCGCATAACCAATAACGATGCTTTCTACATTTTTTACAAAAGACTTACGAGTTTTCTCTAAACCGTCTTTAATTCTATCAAAGAATCCAAATGCCATTATGCTAGATCCTCCTTCACATCTTCAAATGCTACTGTTAATAATCGCGATACACCGCGTTCCACCATGGTTACCCCTTGAAGTACTTCGGCAGCTTCCATCGTCTTTTTACGGTGAGATACAACGATAAATTGTGTTTCTTTATTTATTCGATTTAAGTAAGAGCTAAATCGTTCAACATTAGCTTCGTCAAGCGCCGCGTCAACTTCGTCAAGCACACAGAACGGAGCTGGACGATAGTCAAGGAATGAGAACAATAAAGCGATAACCGTAAGAGCACGCTCACCACCCGATAAAAGTGTCAATTGTTGACGCTTTTTCCCTGGTGGTTGAATGTAGAAGTCGATACCACCCGTCAAGATATTATCTGGATCAGTAAGTACAATTTGCGCAGTACCACCGCCAAACAATTGGCTGAATACTTCTTGGAATCTACGGCCTACCACATCCAATACATCATATAGCTGTGTACTCATCGCCTTATCCATTTCGGCAATAACCGCCTGTAATTGCGCCTTTGCCGTATCTAAATCAGCTAATTGTGTGGTTAAGAAATCATAGCGTTCTTTAGTCTCTTCGTATTCCTCAACGGCATTTGGATTGACTGGACCCAATTCGGCAATTTCGGCTATCAAACGAGCTTGCTCATCCTTCCAATCGCTAACGGAGCCTTCAATGCGAAGGACTTGAGCATCTTCCAAAGTAAAGCCTAGCTCTTGTAATTCTTCTACAAAGCGCTCACAGTCCATGCGATGACGTGTAATTTTACCTTCCATATCAACAAGGCGACCTTGCACCACTTTGTAGCGTTGATTCAATCGGTCTTGCTCACTGAGGATAGATTCCATTTCCTCGCGCCCCGTAGATGTTTTATCATAAGCTTCATCGCGAAGGGCACGTAATCGTTCAACCTCAGCCGTAGCAGAGGTCAACTCTTGTTCTGCAACTTCCTGAGCCAGAGGGATATCCTCTTCATAGCGTTGTGTAGTACTAACTAACAAATTACGAAGTGGTGTTAAACGCTCAATAATACTAGAAATAGACTGATTACGCTGTTCACGTTGTGATTCCCGTTCCTGAATGGTATGTCGCAAGGTATCACAAGTAAGGCGAGCTTCTGTAAAAGCTTCATACGCCTCTTGTTGCACCTTTTGCAACACGGTTAATCGACCCATCAACGCCCCTTGATTACCATCCATACCATGATCCTCTTGCAAGGAAGCTAATGCTGTTTCTTGATCTTTCAAGTTAGCTGTTGTAGTAGCCAAATCAATATCAATTTGTACTAAACGTTGCTCTTCTTCATGGAGAACACGTTTCTTACGATCCAGCTGATTTTGTATATTTTGTACCTTTGTTTCACTAGCCACATAGAGTAAGTTCGTATGTTGATAGCTTTCATCAAGAGTCGCTTGATCCTTTTCAGTCTCTTCAACCCGTTTTTCAAGGCTTTCTAAGTTAGCTATTAAGGAGCGAATTTGTTCTTCAATTTGTACCAGTTCTTGTTCAAGACTAGCAGCCTCTTCCTTGCGGCTCAATACAGAAGCACGCTTACGTTTTGTGGCACCACCGGTTAGAGAACCACCAGGTTGAAATTGTTCCCCTGTAAGAGTTACGATGCGCAATTGCTGATTGTATTTTTTCTGTAATCCAATGGCATCATCCATGGAAGACACTACCAAGGTGCGCCCCAATAAGTATTGGAAAATATGGGCGTATTTATTATCAAAAGAAATACAATCAACAGCAGTGCCTAATACACAGCTTTCATGTAAAGCCGGTGTATCATATGGTTTACCTTTAACAGAATCCATCGGCAAGAAGGTTACGCGACCACCTTGGATAGATTTCAAATAATTGACACCCTCCGCAGCAGCGCGAGCTGTAGTAGTTACAACGTGGTTAACACTACCGCCTAAGGCCGTTTCGATAGCCGTAGTATATTTCTCCTCTACCGTAAAGAGATCGCCAACAGCGCCCGTGATCTGTTCGCGCCAAGAACCTTTACCATTGAGGATGTTCTTTGTGCCTTCTAAGTAACCTTCGTGCTGTTCCTCCCACTGTGCTAATAGTTCTAATCGACCTTTTGCACGTTGTTCTTGAGTGCGCAGCTTTTGTAATTCCTTACGCTCTTCACGCGCTTTTATGACCGCATCCTTAGCATCATCAACGAGGGCTTGTCGTTGAGCAGATAAGGCATTAAACTTTTGACCTAGCGCTTCAAATTCAGAACGAGCGACTTGTAGTTCACTATCTACCTGTGCTATTTCAGATTCTAGAATAGCACATTGATTTTTACTTTCCCCCTTGCGAGCTTCTAAGCTCCGAATACTAGCCTTAGCCGTTTCAATAGCACTCACAACTTCTAATTGACGTTTCTCAAAAGCCTCTCGATTGGATTGCAAGGATTGGAACTTAGCTTGTTCTGACCTTACATCTTCAACAGCCTTTTTGTAACTCGCTTCTAATTCTTCTAGATTAGACTCTTTTTCTACTAATTGAGCACTTTCATCTTGAATCAATTGATTTAAGATGCACAATTGTTGCTCCTCGCCCTTTTGCGTAGCCTCTAGCTCGCTAATGCGCATAGACGTTTCATCTAATTCACGGCGCGCTGTTTTTAGTTGCTCTTCTAAGAGACGTAAATGACCAGATAAGCGTTCTTCATCGCGTTGCTTTTCAGTATATTGAGCCTCCCACAACTTAAGCTGTTCCTGCTCTTTTGACGAGGACGATTGCAATTCGTGACGACGAGCCTCTAATTTAGACAATTCAGTTTGAAGCTCAATTTCTTCATCTTTAAAGGCAATATTATCGTTTTCAAAACGTGTTAAAAGACGATCAGAGGTCTTATAATTGTGGAAGCCTAATGCCCCATCATAATCGCGCTTTGCGCGGCTTAAGGTCATATATTTTTTAGTCTTTTCCGCTTTTTCAGACAAAGGTCCTAATTGCTCTTCAATGGTAGCCATTACGTCTCGTACACGCTCCATATTACGATCTGTACTGGCAATACGACGCAATGCATCTTCTTTATTGATCTTAAAGCGAGAAATACCTGCTACATCTTCAAAGATAAGGCGCCGTTCTTCAGGTTTAGAATTTAAAATAGCATCAATTCGGTTCTGCCCAATGATAGCCATGGAGTCTCTACCAAGACCGGTATCTGCTAGTAAAAGATGTATGTCCTTTAAACGACAAGATCGCTTATTAATGAGGAACTCACTTTCACCAGTGCGGTATATACGGCGTGTAATGGCTACCTCAGCCATATCTATATCTAATTGTTGGTCACTATTGTCAAACACAAGTGTAACCTCAGCAGCGCTCATAGGTTTGCGCTTTTCCGTACCAGAGAAAATAATATCCTCTGCTTTTTGACCGCGCAAATTACGGACATTGGATTCTCCCAATACCCATTTCATAGCATCCGTAATATTACTTTTACCACTTCCGTTAGGACCAATAACGGCAGTCATTCCTGGTGAGAATTTTACAATCGTTTTATCCGCAAACGATTTAAAGCCCTTTAATTCCAACCGAAGTAATTGCATGACTGCCTCCTTTCTACCAACAACCCTAAATAATCATATCTTTTATTATAACACATATTGCAGGCCATCAATACAGCAACGAACGGTATTTCTCGTGCGTTCTTCACACCATTCAAATGCATACTGCGGATACTGAATCTGAAAGTATTTAACGTTTCGATTATTAAGGCCTCGCACCTTAGATGTTAAGCATCTCGGATAAGAAATAACAATATTATGCTGTACTGCAATACCATTATTCCTAATATAATTTGTTCTATCATTATTAGTGTTATCTATATATCCACTATTATCAGCATTATAAGCACTAACTCCACTAAATCCTAGATTTTCATAAGTAGCGTAGTCAGTTAGATTAAAACAATCGTTACTTAGTGCGTACGTATACTGAGATGCATGCTCATCAATACAACGTTCAATTCGCTGCTTATACTGTTCGTTCACAACCAGCTCCCCCATAGCGGGCTCATATGGCCCCGCTACTAAGCTATTCCTAGAATCTAATTCTTCTGTACTTTGTAAACCCGTGCGAATGACTTCAATGCCATGCTGTTCAAACCAATCTTTTAAAAATGAACAATACTGTATAGCTAGCTCAGTACTTAGTGGTTTATATTCTCCAGCTCTATACTGTTCGGCTAGCTCTGTATTTTCTATAACTAGTACGGGATAGATACGTACAAAATCAGGTCGTAATGCGGCTACTGCAATGGCCGTTTCTATTATGGTTTGCCAAGTCTCTCCTTTTAGTCCCGGTAAAAGTTGAACCCCAACGGTCATATCACGATGTTTTAATCGTGTAACAGCCTCTACTACCTCTTGTGCCGTGTGCCCCCTCTTAGCATCGACTAAAATACCATCATTCATAGACTGCACACCAAGTTCCACAGTTTTTACTCCATAAGACTGTAATAATGTAATCGCTTCATCTCCTACAGCATCGGGCCTTGTAGAACAGCGTATGCCATCAATGAGGCCCTGTTGAAGCATTTCATAGGCAGGCATTAATAATTTATGTTGTAAATCTTTAATAATAGCCGTAAATGATCCACCATAAAAGGCAACCTCCCAAAACTTTTCATTCCGCTTTGTTCCTACATAGTCTTTGATTGTTTGTTGTATATATTCTGGAGTTAGGTGACTAATACCAGATTGGCCTGTAATACGAGATTGATTACAAAATGTACACACATAGGGACAACCTACGTGAGGTATAAAAAAGGGAATCATACCAAATGGTTTCATAGACACCTCCTCTTCTTATGTAAAAATTATTATTCATCTATTATTATATAGATTATTGTTCATCTATCATTATATAGATCATTATTCATCTACCATTATATAGATTATTACTCACATACTATATATTACTCACATACTATTATACAAAAAAAGCGCCATTCGGCGCTTTTCTATTTATCAGCCATCAACTTTTCTAAAGTCAATTGAGCCGCATGTTGTTCTGCAATTTTTTTACTTTTACCAGAGCCGGCCTCGTAAGTAACACCATTAATTTCAACCTCCATATGGAAGGTTTTAGCATGATCGGGACCACTTTCACTGAGCAAATGATAGACAATATGTTTATCCCCATCACGTTGCACATATTCTTGTAATAATGTCTTATAATCTTTGCCCCGCTTACCTTCTAAGGCTTGCATGATATAGGTAGTTAAATGCTTTAAAACAAAGGCCATAGCCGTTTGATAATCTGTAGAAATATAAATGGCACCGATGAGAGACTCAAAGGTATCCGCTAATATAGAGTTTCTATCGTTACCACCGGAAGCGCGTTCTCCATGACCGAGCAATAAATATTGTCCTAGTTGCAAAGAACGACTCACAGATGCTAAAGAATCCTCACACACTGTAGCGGCCTTAATTTTCGTTAAATTACCTTCAGCCATATCTGGATATGTCTTAAATAGGTATTCCCCAATAATAAGATCCAAAACAGCATCGCCTAAAAACTCTAATCGCTGATTGTGATGAATATGCTTTGATTTATGTTCATTCGCATAAGAAGTATGTGTAAAAGCACAATCTATAATGGATATATCTGACACAGGTATGTCTAAACGAGCAACAAGCTCATGAAGAGATTCTTCACGAGCTTGTGTTATCTTACTCTTATGCGTTTCGATAGTAACCATTAAGCTTCATAACGGCGAATGCAAAGTGTACCGTTATGACCACCAAAACCGAAAGAGTTAGAAAGTGCACATTTTACTTGAAGTTCACGTGCGCCTTCACGAACATAGTCCAGATCCAAACCTTCATCAGGATTGTCACAGTTAATTGTAGGGTGAACTTTACCAGTTTCAATCGCCATTGCCATTACGATAGTTTCAATAGCACCAGCAGCCCCCAATAAGTGACCTGTCATGGATTTAGTAGAGTTAACAGCGATATTTTTAGCGTGATCGCCGAACAATTCTTTAATAGCCAATGTTTCATTTTGGTCATTAAGGCCAGTAGATGTACCATGAGCATTGATGTAGTTAACGTCTTTAGGATCAATACCTGCATCTTTAATTGCTAATTCCATACATTTACGAGCTTGAACACCACCTGGAGCTGGTGCAGTGATATGGTAAGCATCACCATTGCTACCATAGCCCACAACTTCAGCATAGATATGCGCACCGCGTGCTTTTGCGTGTTCTAATTCTTCAAGAACTACGATACCAGCACCTTCACCCATTACGAAACCATCACGGTCACGGTCAAATGGACGGGACGCCTTTGTTGGCTCATCATTGCGTGTAGACATAGCTTTCATAGCCGCAAAACCAGCTACAGCAGCCGGAGATACCGCAGCCTCAGTACCACCAGCAAACATCACATCAGCATCTCCACGTTGGATGATACGGAATGCATCGCCAATCGCATTTGTACCAGAAGTACAAGCAGTTACGTCTGTAATAACTGGACCTTTAAGACCAAGGCGAATAGATACGCGTGCAGATGTCATATTTGCAATCATCATAGGTACTGCAAATGGACTTACACGGCCAGGACCTTTTTCGAATAATGTTTCATACACCTCATGGATAGAGTCAATGCCGCCTATACCTGTACCAACTACAGTACCACAGCGATCTAAATCTGCTTTATCTAAATCAAGATCAGCATCTTCACAAGCAAGAACAGCTGCACCGATAGCAAATTCTACAGAACGGTCCATACGACGAGCTTCTTTCTTGTCTACCCCATAGTTTGTAATATCAAAGTCTTTTACTTCACCCGCAATGCGTGTTGCATAGTCAGATGCGTCAAAGCGTGTAATCGGCCCAATACCAGATTGACCTGCCAATAACGCATTGTAGAAGTTCTCTTTACCGATACCTACAGGAGTCACTGCCCCTAAGCCAGTAATTACTACACGTTTTTCCAATTATTCCACCTCTTATAGCTATACAGCCCTTTAAATTAATCAATCTCTGCTACTTGCTGTTTTAATTGAGCAAAGATATCTTTAACTGGCATAATCCTATCGACTTTTCTCATATTATTGCCAGAGAACACCAACCCCGTTTCCACATCACCTTGTTGTGCGCGAGAAAGAGCACGGATAATGCAGAATTTATGGGAACAATGTTTTAAACAGTTATCACACACCGTTGGAGGCGCTACAGTACCATCTAAAACAGATTCAGCAAATTTGTTTTTTATTGCTTGACCAGGCAAACCAACAGGACTTTGAATCAATACTATATCCTCAGGGTTTGTAGCTCGTACATACATTTTTTTCAATTCATCAGATGCATTACATTCATCAGAAGCAGCAAAACGGCTACCCATTTGAACACCACTAGCGCCGATTTTTAACATTTTAACGATATCATGGCCATCTAGAACACCACCAGCAGCAATTACTGGAATGTTTTTTACCGCTGCTACAACTTCGGGAACGATTTCTCGAGCGGAACGATCCGTCCCCAAGTGTCCACCAGCTTCACAGCCTTCTACGATTACAGCTGCAGCACCTAAACCTTCAGAAATGCGAGCTAATTTTGCGGACGAAACAATTGGTACAATAGGAGTACCAGACTCTTTGCCCATTGCGAACATATCTCTTGAAAAACCAGCACCTGCTACTACAAGATCAATGCCTTCTTCGATGGCAGTCTTTACTAAGCCAGCAAATTGAGTTGCTGCTACCATCGCATTTATACCAATAATACCCGTAGGTGATAATTTTCTAGCTAATTGTATTTCGTATCGTAATTCATCGAAAGGCAAGCCCGATGCCGCAATAAGGCCGATACCACCTTCATTTGCAACGGCTGCTGCCAAGCGAGCTGTAGACAATCTAATCGCCATACCACCTTGAATAATAGGTACTTTGGCCACTAGATTCCCAATGCGAAGTTCAGGGAGCTTCACTATCAAATCCTCCTGTAAATAAAACCGGTTGGGAGGCCACTCGGCCTCCCGTTCGGTTGAATTGTTAGCTTTACAGCTTATTTAGCAGAATCAATATATTCTACTGTATCCTTAACGGTTTTAATTTTTTCTGCAACGTCGTCAGGGATTTCAACATTGAATTCTTCTTCAAATGCCATGATCAATTCAACGATATCTAAGGAGTCAGCGCCTAAGTCGTCGATGAATGTAGAATCAATGGTAACTTCAGCTTCATCAACGCCTAATTGTTCCACAACGATTGCTTTAACTTTATCGAAAGTGTTCATTAGTGGTTCACCTCCTTTCAAAGTGTATTTATATATAGTCTAATTTTACAACTACATTACCATGCCACCATCAACATTGATGACTTGACCCGTAATATAATTAGCAAAATCGCTAGCAAGGAATGTTGCTACTGTTGCTACTTCTTCGGCATCAGCCATACGGCCCAACGGAATTTGAGTAACCATAGCTTCTTTAACTTTTTCTGGTAATACATCAGTCATATCTGTATTGATAAAGCCTGGTGCAATAGCATTAACTGTAATACCACGGCTAGCCAATTCTTTAGCACAGGATTTAGTAAAACCAATTACGCCCGCTTTAGAAGCAGCATAGTTAGTTTGACCAGCATTACCTATAACACCAACAACAGATGTCATGTTAATAATATGACCAGAACGTTGTTTCATCATGATTTTAGATACTGCTTTAGTTACCAAGTAAACACCTTTTAAGTTGATATCGATAACAGCATCAAAATCTTCGTCTTTCATTCGCATTAACAAACCGTCACGCGTAATCCCCGCATTATTCACGAGAATATCAATGTGACCAAATTCTTTATGAGCTTCTTCCACCATGGAAGCAACTTCATCAGCATTGGCTACATTAGCTTTAATTTTAATGGCTTTGCGGCCTAACGCTTGTACAGCTTCAACAGTTTCTTGCGCTGCACCTTCGCTACCGCTATAGTTTACAACAACATCAGCACCAGATTGTGCTAGATTGATAGCTACAGCGCGACCAATGCCACGGGATGCGCCAGTTACAATGGCTACTTTACCCTCTAAATGCATTTTATCGAACCCCCTTCAAAAATTCAAGCGTTTT
Organism: Veillonella parvula; assembly: GCF_018378075.1. Taxonomy (GTDB): domain Bacteria; phylum Bacillota; class Negativicutes; order Veillonellales; family Veillonellaceae; genus Veillonella; species Veillonella parvula_K. The sequence goes on along the minus strand of NZ_JAGZYE010000001.1, from coordinate 107,216 downwards.
CTCTAAGGATGCAATGTCTTCAACATTGGCTAATTCCATATCTTTGTTAATCTTTTTAGTAAAACCTGTAAGTACTTTCCCAGGCCCCACTTCAACAAAGCGAGTAATACCAAAGTTTACCATTTCAGCTACACAATCTTCCCATAAAACAGGGTTAGCGGCTTGAGTAACTAAGGACTCTTTAATGTCATTGGCATTAGTCAAAATCTTACCAGTAACATTTGCAACTACAGGAATTTGTGCATCACTCACTTGGATCTTATCCAATTCTTCCTTTAACCGAAGAGCCGCGGGTTCCATCAAACGGCTGTGGAATGGAGCACTCACCGGAAGCATTACTGCACGTTTCGCTCCTGCTTCTTTCATTTTTTCAGCTGCTGTTTCCACCGCTGCAGTTTCACCGGCAATAACGATTTGTCCAGGGCAATTGAAGTTAACTGCTTGTACAGAACCTACAGAAGCATTTACTTCTTCACAAATTTCTACAACTTGCTCACGAGGTAATGCCAAAATTGCCGCCATAGCGCCTTTACCCAATGGCACAGCTTCTTGCATATATTCACCGCGTTTATGAACTACATATACTGCGTCTTTAAAGTTCAATACACCGGCTGCTACTAGAGCACTATACTCACCAAGACTATGCCCGCCTACGATATCAGGCGTAAAGCCTTGTTCTTTTAGAATTTCATAACAAGCTACGGATGCAGTCAAAATAGCTGGTTGTGTATTTGCTGTTTTAACGAGCTCTGTATCAGGACCTTCGAAGCATAATTTACTGATGGAATAACCAAGTGCTTCGTCAGCCTCTTCAAAACGTTGTTTTACAATAGGATACGCATTATACAAATCTTGTAACATGCCTACTTTTTGAGAACCTTGACCAGGAAAAACAAATGCCGTTTTCATTAGGGGCCTCCTTATTTACTAAGACCTTGAAGATTCTTAATCACTGTTTCAGCTTCAGTCATGATATCTTTAATGATAGTTTCACATGGTTTAACATCTGTTAACATACCAGAAATTTGACCGATCATTACAGAACCTTCTTTTATATTACCATCAATAGCAGCTAAACGAAGTGTGCCAGCGCCTAATGCTTCCAATTCCTCTTTAGAACCACCACTAAATTCAAGGGATTTATATTTATGAGCTAACGCATTATCTATAATACGTACAGGATGACCTGTTGTTAAGCCAGTCATAACTGTAGCACGATCTTTTGCTTTCAATACAGCATTTTTATAATTTTCATGGGCAATACATTCTTCGGATAATACGAATCGTGTCCCCATTTGTACCGCTTTAGCACCTAATGCAAATGCCGCAGCCATACCACGACCATCTGCAATACCACCAGCAGCAATAACTGGTACATCTACAGCATCAACTACTTGAGGAATTAATGCCATAGTTGTAATATCACCTACGTGACCACCAGACTCTGTACCTTCAGCAATAATTGCATCAATACCGCCACGTAATAAGCGCTTTGCAAGTAATACTGATGCAACTACAGGAATAACTTTTGTACCAATTTCTTTCAAAGCGGGAACATAAACACCAGGATTACCTGCACCTGTAGTGATAACAGGAACACGTTCTTCCACAACTACTTCCATAACCTCTTTTACAAATGGAGACATGAGCATAATATTACAGCCAAAAGGCTTGCTAGTGCGCTCTTTTAATTTATGGATTTCATTACGGAAAATATCAGGAGGCATATGACCAGCACCAATAATCCCAAGGCCACCAGCTTCAGAAACGGCTGCCGCTAATTCTGCAGTACCGAGCCAAGCCATACCACCTTGAAAGATTGGATACTCAATCTGCAATAAATCACAAATGTCAGTCTTAATCATCTTGATGTGTCCTCCTTAATACCATTTCAAGACCAGGCTTGCCCATGTTAGGCCTGCACCAAATCCTGCAAACGCAACATTATCACCGCGTTTGAAACGTCCCTCGCGATTAGCTTCATCAAGTGCAATCGCTACAGACGCGGCAGATGTATTACCATACTTATGTAAATTAACAAAAACTTTTTCCATTGGCAGATGTAAACGTTTGGCTGCCGAATCAATAATACGAATATTCGCTTGATGAGGAATGAAGTAATCTAATTCGTTTAACTCCATACCAGCGCGTTCTAAGGATTTTAAAACCGTACGCCCCATCGTTTTAACGGCAAATTTATATACTTCAGGGCCATCCATATGAATAAATGTTAAGCCCTCTTCTACGCGTTGATCATTTGCCACCACAGCAGTGCCACCTGCAGGAATGCAAAGCGCTGGTCCGCCAGTGCCATCGGCGCCCATGTCAATACCTTTAATGCCATAGCCTTCAGGTACTTCAGATACTACTGCAGCCCCAGCACCATCACCAAAGAGGATACATGTACCACGATCATTCCAGTTTACTCGACGGGAAAGGATTTCCGCCCCCACGACGAGTACTTTTTTATAAATACCAGAACTAATATAACTAGCGGCAGTAATCAATCCATATACAAACCCAGAGCATGCCGCTTGTAAATCATAGGCTGCAGCGTTTTTGGCGCCTAAGTTCGCTTGCAATACACAAGCTGCCGAAGGAATAATCATATCTGGTGTTAAGGTAGCAAAGATAATCATGTCGATTTCCTCTGCAGTGACATTAGCCATTTGCATAGCTTTTTTTGCTGCCTCTGTCGCCATATAGGATGTATTCATACCTTCCGGTGCAATGCGTCGTTCTTCTATACCCGTACGCTCTCTAATCCATTGATCATTGGTATCAACCATTTTTTCAAGATCAAAGTTTGTTACTACATTGTCAGGAAGGAAGCTCCCAGTACCAATGATTCCTACAGGTTTATTCATCATAGTCATACTTTAAGGCTCCTTCAATATCCATCGTTTCTCTTATGTGTTGAATAATTTTACGCTCTACTAAATCACTAGCAATTTCAATAGCAGTTTTTATTTCTTTTGCTTTAGAACTACCATGAGCAATCATGAATACCCCATTAACTCCCAAGAGCGGAGCACCACCATTTTCTGTGTGATCCAAACGTTTTGCCATCTTTTTCAAAGCTGGCTTTACAAGCATAGCTCCTATCTTGGCGAAAATACTTCCTGCCATGATACTATCCTTTACTAATTGCGTAAGACCTGTTACTAAACCTTCCGCAAATTTAAGTACCACATTGCCTACGAAGCCATCACATACGACAACATCAACGGCACCTTTAGGAATATCACGACCTTCAATATTTCCTTTAAAATTGATAGTCTTCATACCCTCCAAAATCGGATACGTCGCCAATACGACATCGTTCCCCTTTGTGGCCTCTTCACCAATATTTAACAATCCTACAGTAGGATTTTCTTTTCCTAATAAAAGCTTAGCGTATTCAGACCCCATTAAAGCACCTTGTACAAGATGTTTAGGTTTACTATTAGAATTTGCACCAGAGTCTAACATAACTGTTATACCACTTACCGTTGGCATTGGAGTTGCAATGACAGGGCGGTCAATGCCCTTAATGCGACCGAGACCAAACAAAGCCGCTGCAACAGCAGCTCCCGTACTCCCCGGAGCAATTACAGCATCACAACGATTATCGCGAACCAACGAAGTAGCGACCACAACAGATGCATCTTTTTTCTTGCGCAATGCTTGACCTGGATGTTCATCCATGCCGATTACCTGGCTAGCATGATGTACAGAAATACGTGGATTCTTAGCTTCATTATTAGCTTCTAATATATCAAAAATTTGCTGCTCATCGCCGACGAGCACCACTTCAATGTGTTGATTTGCTCGTACGGCTTCAATGGATCCAAGTACAGTCTCCATTGGAGCAAAGTCGCCACCCATGGCGTCTATTGCAATTTTCATAATTTACACCCTATTCTCTACGGATTCCATAATAAATTTTGCGCGAAACACTTCTTTTATTTTATCTCTTATTATAACCCAAATAAAGAACTTATTACCTCGGCGACGAACAATTTCTGCTTTCGCTACCAAATTAGTACCAGATCCTACCGGGTTTTTATATTTTATATTTCCAACTTCCGCAGAGCAAACAGTCGTCCCCATAACCACTTTTGCAAGGGAATTTGCTTGCGCATATAAATACTGCGGTTCTACATATCCGAATTGATCTTCCATATCAGCCGTAGTACGCAACATAGATAATGCTTGGTGCCCCTCGGTGACATCAATCAATTCGCCAACCACTTCATATGATACATGTTCTGCCATTTCATGTGATTGACCTGTAGCCATAACACGAATGCGTTCACGCAATTCAGGAATACCCAATTCTAGTCGATCGAGACGAATTGTTGGCACACTTACACCAAAGTGTGTTGCCAATTCTTCATCAGTAAGAAATGGCGTAATATTCAGTTTTTCTTGTAACTGCTTCTGGCGCTCTTGCTTCTTTAACCGACTCATGGGACCACCTTTTATGACCTAGTATTAATATTACATCCTAAGTATATACAATAATTCCCTTATTGGCAAGACTTTTCATACATATAGTAAGATATTTTCATAGCATATACAAAATATAGTTGTTTTTTTATATTTTAGTATTATTGTTTATAAAAAATAAAAATGTGTCACCATCTTATAGAATAATCTTACTATAAAATAGTGACACTTGCTATTGATAACAAAACATATAAAAATATGAGTGTATATTTTGAAAGCATATAAAAAAGACGCCTACAAAGTAGGCGTCTCTCTCTGCTCACATATTAAGCATTAGCTACTACTTGTTCACCTTTATAGTGACCACATGTAGGGCAAACACGATGAGGCATCTTAGGTTCGTGGCATTGTGGACATGCTACATAACCAGGAGCTTCTAATTTCCAATTAGCACGACGACGATCGCGACGGCATTTAGACAATCTACGTTTAGGTACTGCCATTATCTGCACCTCCTTAGTACAATCATTAGGATAATCTATCATCTTTCTCATCAAGCAAAGCACGTAACTCTGCAAATCGAGGATCCACCACAAAGGATTCACAAGAACAAGGTGAAACATTTAAATTTGCTCCGCAATGAACGCACAATCCTTTGCAATCATCCTGACATAACACTTGAGAGGGCTCATTGATGATTAATGTATCCCTAATTAGTTCAGTTAAGTCAATTTCTTCTCCATCAAAAGAATTCACATCATCTGCAGCATCTCGACAATCACTAAAGATTTCCTCAAAGAAATCTTTTCGATAATGTTCTGTGGTATTTAAACAACGGGAACAATCATAATCGCCTTTAGACTGAATCGAACCTTGAACGATGTAATTTTGACCATCAAACCAAAACTCACCACTAATGGTTATATCATGACGGCTCCAAGGAAAAGCAGTTACGTCACCAAGCTCAGAGGCTGATATCGTATAGCTATAAGGAAATTTCTTTCCTATATGTTCTTTTGCTTGCTCTACTTGCAGTTTCATAATCTTACCTCGACTCATAATATTATAAACATGACATGGTGCTTTGTCAAATAAAAAAGACTATCTCAAGTGGACTCAAGATAGCCTTTTGGTAAGTCAATTACATTTTTTCGAATTGGTCTTTACCAACACCGCAAATTGGGCAAACATAATCAGCTGGTTGATCTTCGAATTTTACGCCTTCAACAGCTTCGTCATAAACCCAACCACATACTACGCATACATATTTTTCCATGTGTATTTCCTCCTTCACTTGAAAATTATTGTTTAATGTTTATCTTTAATTAATTCAGATACTCTATCTGTAATGTAGTATATCAAAGACATCGAAACTTTTCAATACTCATTTTCTTATTTTCTCATTTTTTATAATATTTAATAATCATAGATACTATGCGGTTTTCTACTACTTAACTCATTTGAAATATATTATCATTTAGTTTTTTTATCTTTAGACTACTGCTGAATATTTTATTTTAATCCAATAATTGGAAATTAATTTTGAAAGCATATTGTTTAAATAAATAACTATAATAACCTTATCTAAGGTGTACATAATTACTATATTATACTATTATATAGAGAAGAGATTATATGATTACATATAATCTCCAAATAATATTATGCTTAATCTCTTTAGTATATAAGTATATACTGATGAATATTCTTGACTTTATTAATACTCTAATTTTATATAAGAAAATAAAATCATTCTTATATAAAATTCTCGTATAAAGGTATAATAAAGTTTCAGTAAATCTAATTGTTATCATAGGAGGCTTTATGAGAACAGCATTAACACAACTTTTACAAATCGAATACCCTATCATCCAAGGTGCTATGGCTTGGGTATCTGAACACAAACTAGTTGCTGCCGTAGCTAATGCAGGTGCTACAGGTGTAATTGCTCTTGGTGGTCGTGATGCAGAATGGACGCGCAACGAGATTCGTGCTTGTAAAGACTTAACGGATAAGCCTTTCGGAGTCAATCTCATGTTAATGGCTCCCAATAAAGACGAATTAGTGGATATTATCATTGAAGAAAAGCCTGCATTTGTAACACTTGGAGCAGGCAATCCTGTACCATATATTAAACCATTGCAAGATGCAGGCATTAAAGTTATCCCTGTTGTCCCATCTCTAAAACTTGCTAAACGCATTGAAGAAGCTGGTGCTGATGCAATTATTATTGAGGGTATGGAAGCTGGTGGACATATTGGTAGCCAAACAACCATGTCCTTGATGGAAAATATTTTACCTGAGATTTCCATTCCTGTTGTTGTAGCAGGCGCTATCGTAGATGGTCGTGGTATTGCAGCAGCATTGTTGATGGGTGCTGAGGGTGTACAAATGGGTTCCCGTTTTTTGTTAGCTGAAGAATGCCAAGCCCACATAAATATGAAAGAAGCAATTATCAAAGCCACAGATACAGACTCTGTTGTAACGGGTCTCCTCTCCGGTCACGGTGGAGTACGTAGCTTGAAAAACGAATTCACTACACGTTACTTAGCTGCCGAAACAGATGGTGTCACTACTCCTGAAGAACGCACCAAAATGTCCCAAGGCACTAACAAACGTGCTGCTATCGATGGCGATGTTGTAAATGGTGCTGTACAAGTTGGACAAGGTTTAAACCGACTTACTACTATTGAACCTGCTCACACTATAGTACAAACAGTAATGAACGAAGCTATTATGTCTATTCGTAAAGCACAACGTCTTATTGAAATCGTATAGTTAATAAATTAGGAGTTCCTTATGTTACCATTTCACGGAAAATACCCCAAATTAGATCCCAAAAGTTGTGTTATGCCTGGTGCAGAACTTGCAGGTGATGTTGAACTAAAAGAATATGCTTCCATTTGGCAAAACTGTGCACTTCGCGGTGATGTAAATAAAATTGTAGTAGGTCGCTATTCCAATGTACAGGATAACTCTGTATTACACGTTGATGACGACAGGGCTTGCATTCTTGGAGATTATGTAACAATTGGCCATGGTGCAATAGTACACGCTAGTACTATCGAAGATAATGTATTAGTTGGAATGGGCGCTATTGTATTAAGCGGTTGTCATATTGGCTCTGGCTCTATTATTGCTGCTGGTGCAGTCATAAAGGAGAACACTGTAATCCCACCTAACTCTTTAGTTGTTGGAATCCCAGCTCGCATAGCTCGTACAGATGAAACGCAAATCGAACGTATTCACAATCAAGCACTAAAATATAAACACTTGTGGACTGTAGAATATGGCATGCTTCCTGATGCGGGTGGCGAGGAATACGATAAGAACGCCAAAATCGTATAATTACATATACATTAAAAGCGGATAGTTGATTAACTCAACTATCCGCTTCTTTTCTATATATTATATTTAACTTTTATTAACTGCTATTTAGTGCTGCTTAGCGCTATTTAATTTTGATTGAATAATTTGCTCTACCATAAGGGCTGTCCCCATTGTTAAAGCTATAGGAAACAACATCTCTACAGAGAAACGAGATAATTCAAGCATAAATACACAAGATGTCATAGGCATTTTTTGTGCAAGGCCTAAGAATACTACGGCCCCCACAAAAGCAGACATTCCCAAAGATACTGGCGCTATAGCAATAGCCCATACGGTACCAAATACGATTCCCAAAGTACTACCTAACATCATAGATGGTGTAATACGACCACCATATGCACCAGCGGCCAAAGCAAGTAAAACAGCTACCCATTTGGATCCAAATAAACCCAATGCATATGTCCATGTGATATCGTTCGTAAAAGTCAACTCATTGCCTGCTTTACCATTTCCAAGAATTTCAGGAAAATACATAGCTAAAACACCAATTAGTGTAAATGCTACGATAGAAATGGGAATCATTACAGGACTACTACGATGAATGGCGGGTAGCTTACTTTGTGTAATATTAAATAAAACAACACCAATTGCAATAATAGCGCCTAAAACGATAGAAAACTCTACATAATGACTCCCCAAACTGGGTTGTGCCATTGTATATTGTATAACATCTCCTACACCAGCTTGTCGCGTCACAAATGTAGCCAAACCACAACATAAGAGGGCTGCACTCATAGCCCGTATATTCCAAGTAAGAAGCAAAGTTTCTAATGTGAAAATTGCCGCAGATAATGGTGAATTATAAACTGCAGCTAAACCAGCGCCTGCAGCACATGCAACTAATAATTGACGGTCTTCTTGTTTTATATCAAAATGTTTAACTAAAAAGGTAGTAATACCAGCGCTAGCCTCACGTGGTGCAACTTCTCGACCTAATGGAGAACCAATACCTACCGTAATTATTTGCAGTGTTGCATGTAAAACAGTAGTAATTGGATTCATATCCATTTTACCAGAAACTGCCGTTTTTATATCTACAACGCCTTTACCATATCTGTGAATCAAAACCCAACCTACGCCACCTATCACGCCACAGACGATTAAGGGTATTAATCGTTCTATCGGTGATACTCGAGCCACAGCTGCACCAAAGCTCAGATGATCAGCAGAGGAGTAATTATATACGAAATGTTGGATTCCATGTAATAAATGCGTATAGGAAGCCCCTACTAGCCCTGCTATAAAGCCAACTATAATAATGAGTCCTATAAATCGTTTATCATATATCATATTTACTCCATCGCTAATACAATTTCCCCAGCCGCTAATGTCTTTTTAACATCAATGATACGCTGATTTGAAGAACCTCTGAAGCGCAAAGCAGGATCCTTAAGTTCATCTACAAAGCGGCCATCTACGAGAATGTCGATTTCTTGTAATAAAGCACTTCGCAACTCATCTTCTAAGATATCATCTATTTCATAGCCGGAATAGGCCCAAATCTTCTTTTCTGGCGCCGCTGCTCGAACAGCTCTCACCACCGGTAATAAGCCTTGTACATTTTGAAATGGCTCCCCACCTAATAATGTTAACCCTGAACATGTAGGATTCTTCACATAGGAAACCACTAAATCTGTCTCAGCTTGCGTCCATACCTTACCAGCATTAAAATCTTGGTATTCTTCATTAAAACAATTATAACAACAATGTGTACAACCTGTTACAAATATAGATGTACGAATCCCTTCTCCATTGGCAATATCATATTGTCTTATTTGCCCATATCTCATCATAACCTCCATAGTAGTGCCTATCAACTTTGATCAACACTATATAGATATATTTCAATTTCTCATATATACAGTAAAAGCTGTGCCTTAGGCACAGCTTTTACCATTTAAAACTATCGTATTTAGAACTAAAATCGTATCCCACATCATTAGATGTCTATGATAATTATATTAATCTATATAACAGTTTATCTTAATATGCTTAATATACAGAATAATTATTAAAACTATAACTCTAATAATCTTAAATGTGCATTACACGATCTTTAATTTCCTTTGTGCGCCCTTCATTCCAGAAGTTTTCGCCAAGGTATCCACAAGTACGACGGATAACAGTTAATTTATCGCGATTTGTATTGTGGCAACGAGGGCATTCCCACTCGTTATGTTCATTTACCTTAATTTCTCCATCAAAGCCACATTCGTGACAATAGTCAGACTTGGTATTAAATTCAGCATAAGAAATATGATCATAAATATATTGAATCATAGTCAAAACAGCTGGAATATTATTAGTCATATTAGGAATTTCTGCATAGGAAATACAGCCACCTGTAGATTTCTTTTGGAACTCAGATTCAAAGGAGAACTTATCAAATACATTAATCTCTTCTCGTACGCTTACATGATAACTATTAGTATAATAACCCTTATCCGTAATGTCCTCAATAATACCAAAACGAGCGCGATCCAAAGAAGAGAATCGATGGGTTAAACTTTCAGCAGGTGTACCATATAATGCAAAGCCCATGTTATGTTTAACTCGCCATTCATCAACAGCTGCATTTAAGCGATCCATAATCTTCATCGCAAAAACGCGACCTTTCTCGCCTGTATTCGATTCACCGGTAATTAAACGAGTTGCTTCATAAATACCAATATATCCCAAGGAAATAGTCGCATAACCGCCAGTCAAGAATTTGGCAATTTTCTCGCCTTTTTTAAGTCTTGCAATAGCACCGTGTTGCCAATGGATTGGTGACACATCACTCACTACGTCCTTAAGTAATTCATAACGAAGCATTAGTGCTTTTTCTGCCAACTCAAGTCGTTTATCTAAGATTTCAAAATATCGTTCTTCACTACCGCGGGCTAGAATGCCAATTTGAGGTAAGTTTAAACTTACTACACCAATGTTAAAACGTCCATCAAACTTGTATTCACCATTTTCATCCTTCCAAGGAGATAAGAAGGATCGACAGCCCATAGGACTAAAGACATTACCTGAGTAGTTTTCCTTCATTTTTTTTGCAGAAATATAGTCAGGGTACATGCGCTTAGCCGTACATTGTGCTGCCAATTCAGTTAAGTAATAGTATGGACTATCTGGTGTTACATTATGCTCATCAAGAACATAAATCAACTTAGGAAAGGCTGGTGTAATATATACATCGGCTTCGTTTTTTACACCTTTAATACGTTGGCGCAAAATTTCTTCTGTAATAAGAGCCGCTTCCTTCGCGTATTCATAGTCTGGTTGGAAATACATAAATAATGTAACAAATGGAGATTGACCATTTGTGGTCATCAATGTATTGATTTGGTATTGAATAGTTTGGATACCATCTTTAACCTCTTTACGCGTACGTTTCCACGCTATTTCACGAGCCTTTTCCATATTAGGCTCCATGCCATAAATCTCAACTTGCTCTTCAATAACATTATTGAGGATTTTTTCATAAGATTTACGTACAAATGGTGCCAAAATACGGTCAATACCATTAATACTTTGACCACCATATTGACCAGATGCTACTTGTGCAATGATTTGTGTTGTTACAGTACAAGCAACTTGGAAAGACTTAGGTGTATCGATTTTTTTACCATTAATTACTGTGCCATTTGTAAGCATATCTTCCAAATTAATCAAGCAACAGTTAAACATAGGTTGAATAATATAATCCATATCATGGAAGTGGATAGCTCCACTATCATGGGCTTCCAAAATATCGGTAGGAATCAATTTACGACGAGCAATATCCTTAGATACTTCACCAGCAATTAAATCCCGTTGGGTAGATACAATAGCAGCATCCTTATTAGAATTTTCATCAAGAACACTGATATTACTACGATCTAATAAACCAATTACATCATCATCAGTTGTATTTTGACGACGTTTAAAAGCTTGAACAGCTTTGTAACCTTCATAGGCACGTGCCGTTGCAGGATTATGATACTCAATCAACTTATAATACACTTGATCTTCAATAGCATAAATTGTCATGTCTTTTTGAAGCTTAGTAGCATATTCCTCAATTTCATTTGCAATACGCTGTGCCAAGCCCTCTTCGTACAACCCAGTACTACTATGTTCAGCTTTTTCAATAGCCAAAGCAATCTTGTTTTTGTCGAATGGTACCTTCGTGCCATCACGCTTAATGACCTGCAACATATTGGCAACCTCCCCATCTTGTTACTGCCAAAATATATGTTAAGAAGTATAAAAAGTATGTCTAATCACACTTTTTATAAATTTATATGTAAAAATGTAAAGAATTATTAGAAACCCCCTCTATTTTTACCGCCTTCTCAGTATACTATATATGGTGGTTGTTTTCAACCCTAAATACAATATAAAGTAAAAATAGGTCCCTTTATCTATGCCAATATGACATGGATAAAAGAACCTATATAAATTATAATGCAAAGCCAAATAGACGAGTTAAGAAATTACCCTTTTTCCCCACCCAACTAGATGGGACAGAAGGATAAAATGTGCGATTAGCTAAGAGGTCGCGTTCATTAAGATGGATATTTGGCAACAAATCTTTTTTATACGTATTGTCTAATTCAGAAATTGCTTCCACATAACCTTGGTACGTCTCAACATCACAGCCATCGCTGTAACCAGTACCAAAGAAATGAATTAAACCATTTCGATATAATTCAATGGCCCTATCATAGTTAGCGTTACCATGATCAAAAGATGCCATATTACATTGAATCAAAATACCTCTATCAACCCATGCTAGTAATTGTTCAGGTTTAGTAAATAATTGTCCATAAGTTTCTACTTCACTAATAATAGGTACAAGCCCCATATCTAGTAGACTTAATAACCACGCATTAATATGATGCACTTTGCTATTTTGTGGAAGAGCAACTAATATAAAATGGCTATCTCCCAACGTATATTGATTGCGATGAGAAGCTATATATGCAACCATTTCATCACAAAGCATTACGCGAGCTCCACTGTGAATAGTTATATCTACTTGTTGCTCCTTAACCATAACTTTTACTTTATTAACTAAAGAGTTTATAGCATTCCATGTGTTCAGATCCATAGATACTGTTACATCAGGCGTACTAAAAATATCTGTAATACCTTGTTCAGACAAGGACTTAATCATTTTTACTGATTCTGCCATTGTTTGAGGCCCTTGTGGGCCTAACACAGCTGGCAAAATGCAACCATGTAAATCAACCACGCGACTCATAATCTTTCCCTTCTACTTTCGATTTTCTTTTCAAAATCGACCTCTTTTATAAAGTTCATGTTCTTCTCATTTAAGTTTATAATTCATTTTACATTCACGATTATAACAAGGGACCGGTCGCTTGTATAGTGGTTTTTCTATAAAAATAAATAAATTATTATATGTTCATTTAATACAATTTTTATATATTCATTTATCCTTCATAAAATATGACCCATAATTTCTACAATTATGAGTCATATTTTACACATTATTATATTAATAATTATTTAATTTTTAAATGTACTTTTATCTTTTATCATGACTAATATAATAAGTTAATTTCACTACCGATATACCGATGATTATACCAACTGTATCAATCAGTACATCAGACAGTTGAGAGCTGCGTCCTAGAGAAAATAATTGTATAAATTCATCTAGACTAGCTATTACTATACCCACTACTATTGTTTTTACTACTGTGCCATATTCAATATAGCGGCGTAGAACTACATATAAAACACCACCAAGGATTATGAACTCTGTAAGGTGGGCTAATTTTCGAATAATCCTATTTAAGGCCCATATATTTCCGTAAAAGCCTAATTTATTAGCTATAGGGGCAATCCACTTTGCAAAAATAAGACTAAACCCATCAGAGGTTCCTCCATTTTGCAAGGAATTATCCCATATAAAAAACACAATTAGACATAACACAATATATAGTATCCAACGTTTCATACTACTCTCCTAAACGCCACAATACATATAGCTGTATTAATCTCTATCAAAAATATCTCGTGTATAAACTTTATCTTTTACACCTTCTAAGCTACTATCCCAGCGATTAGCTACAATGACATCACTAATACGCTTAAAATCTTCAAAATTACGTATAACTGGCGAATTAAAGAAATCTTCTGCATCTAGTGTAGGTTCATATACTACCACAGCAATCCCTTTCGCCTTAATACGTTTCATAACACCTTGAATGGCTGATGCTCTAAAATTATCAGAGTTCATCTTCATGGTCAAGCGATAGATACCAACAATTTTCGGATTTTTAGCAATAATAGTATCTGCCACATGATCTTTACGTGTTCTATTCGCATCGACAATGGCAGAAATTAAGTTTTGTGGTACATCATTATAGTTAGCTAATAATTGCTTTGTATCTTTTGGCAAGCAATAACCACCATAACCAAAGGAAGGATTATTATAAAAATCTCCAATACGAGGATCTAAACAAACCCCCTTGATGATTTGACTTGTGCTAAGGCCACGTACTTCAGCATAGGAGTCTAACTCATTGAAATACGCTACACGTAATGCTAAATACGTATTAGCAAACAATTTAATTGCTTCCGCTTCCGTAGAATCAGTATATAATTGTGGAATATTTTCTTTAATAGCACCGTCTGCTAGTAATTGGCCAAAACGACGTGCTCTGTCAGAATCCTCGCCCACAACAATACGGGATGGATGTAAATTATCGTATAAGGCTTTACCTTCACGCAAGAATTCTGGCGAGAAAATTAAATTCTCCGTATTAAATTCTTTACGCATTTGTACCGTATAGCCCACCGGTACAGTTGATTTAATAATCATTACTGCATCAGGATTAATCTCTAGCACAGTTTTAATGACTTGTTCAACAGAAGATGTATCGAAAAAGTTTTTTTGAGGATCATAATTTGTAGGTGTCGAAATGATAACATAATCTGCACTGTTAAAAGCTTCTACTGGGTCAAGTGTAGCTTTGAAGTTTAACTCCTTAGTAGCTAAATACTCTTGCAATTCAGCATCTACAATAGGTGTCTCTTTGCGATTTAACATATCTACTTTTTCTGGGATGATATCGAGGGCCACCACTTCATTGTGTTGAGCTAACAACACACCATTGGAAAGGCCTACATAGCCTGTACCAGCAATTGCAATTTTCATTTATTTGCCCTCCATCATATAGAAATCTTTATACCATATGGCAAAACGCTTTAACCCTTCTCGTAAGGTTGTATTAGGTTTAAAGCCAAAATCTGCTTCTAACGCACTTGTATCAGCATATGTAACAGGCACATCCCCTGGTTGCATGGGTACTAATTCTTTATGCTCCTCAAAATTATAATCTTCTGACAATACGCCAGCAGAAACCAATTCCTCTGAAAGAATGCGCACAAAATCAAGTAAATTTTCTGGGTTGCTATTGCCGATATTATAAATAGCGTACGGTGGAACTGGCAAGCCATCCGCACCATTGCGACGCTCTGGTGCAGTAGACATAACCTTAGAAACGCCTTCTACGATATCATCGATATAGGTGAAATCACGCTTACAATTGCCGTAGTTAAAAATTTTAATTGTCCCACCATTACGTAATGTATTTGTAAAACCAAAGTATGCCATATCTGGACGACCTGCAGGGCCGTATACAGTGAAGAAACGAAGCCCTGTGCTAGGGATGTTATATAATTTAGCATACGAATAAGCCAATAACTCATTTGACTTTTTTGTAGCTGCATAAAGAGATACAGGATTATCTACTTTATCATCTATAGAGTATGGGATTTGTTTATTTGCACCATATACAGAAGAAGATGATGCATACACTAAATGCTCTACACCTCTTTCACCATCGTCATAAGAATGACGACAAGCTTCTAGAATATTATAAAATCCAATAATATTAGACTCAATATAGGCGTCGGGGTTAGTGATAGAGTAACGAACCCCTGCTTGAGCTGCTAGATTCACTACAACTCGTGGTTTATAGATAGCAAAAATTTCATCAACAAAGGACTTATCTGCAATATTCCCTTTTTTAAAAATCCATATATTCTTATTATCTTTGCTAAGTTCATCAATCTGTTGCAATCGATACTCTTTCAATGCTACATCATAGTAATCATTAACAGAATCTATGCCAATAATTTGAGTCCCTTCTGCTTCAGATAGTAAGGACATAACTAGATTAGCCCCTACAAATCCAGTGGCACCCGTTACAAGGATTACCGTGTTGTTTAAATCTACATTTTTTGAAAGCATATGTACTCCTTTCATAGTTCTGTTAATTATGTCGTTTTACTTTACTTAAGACTTTTTTATAGCCAGAAGCAATAATTATGCGCTCAGATGGAATGACGTATAAAATGGCCACATATAATACAACACATAAAAGCATACAGACGACGGTCCACCATACTGCATCATAGAGATGTAAAATACTATAGGCAATTAACCCAACTATAGATGCTGTAATGAGATATACACTGATATTAGATATTATGCGAAATGTACTCATATTGACAAATAAAGCTAATAGCAACATAGAAGCTGCTAGCATTTCCATTCTTACTAACGATCGAGCATATACAAAGGTACTGAAATCATATTGAATACAAATATAAATAACTGGTATTAAAACTACTAGATGTAGTATTTGAGTCCAAAATGATAGATTAGGCATCCCTTTTGCACGAAATATTTCGGAAATCAAATTAGCTGTTACAGTCATAATAGCCGAACTCAATGCCCATGAACCTAATACAATGCCCGCTAACGTCCATTGTGGCCCTAGTAAAAGCTGGACAACAAAGTCTTGAAATACAAATAAGCCTACACCTAGAGGTACCAAAAATAGAGCCATATAGCGTTGGAATGTAAAGAATGTATTCGAAAAGGCCTGTTGATTATTTTGCACACGACTTAAAGCCGCGAATAATACAGGAGCCAAAGATGCTGTAGCCATAGCCATTACAGTCGTAACAATAGCCATTGGCATCTTATATATACCCAAATAATAAGCATCTAAAAAACGGCTAATAATGAATGTATCCACCCAAGCAGTGAGCCATATAGAAAATGCTTCAGCTAAAGACCATGCACTATAGTTAAACATGTTCATAAAGACGCGGCTACTAAAAAACAGATGAATTTGATTCTTCCGACTCTTTAATAATGCCAACACCGTAAATAGCTGAGACCCTAGCATACCAGCAATTAAAGACCAATAATCGTACCCCATAAGCGCCATTGGTATAGATATCAATATAGGTGTAAGAATTGTTATGAGCCTAATATTTAAAAGAAACTTGAAATTAAAATCTCTTCGATACAATGCCATTTGGACACTACTAAAAGCAGATAAAGGAATCATAGCGCCCATCACGGCTAAAGGTATACCTAAGCCATCATTACCTACTAATACAGCCAATTCATCACGACCGATTATGATAGCGCTCCATAAAACTAGAGAAAACACTAGGTTGGCAATAAATGCCACATCTGTAGCCTCTTGCTTATCTTGGGCACTTTCAAACTCATGCTGAACAAGAAATTTTTGAAAACCCGCATCAGCAAGCATTTCCGCAAAAGATATAACCATCATAATCGTCGCCAATATGCCGAATGCGGTCGGTGCTAACATATGGGCCAATATTATATTTGTCAGTGGTGTAATAAGCTTTGCCAAAACCTCTGTAATAACAGACCATTTAGCAGCAGCTACGATTTTAGTATCCATTATTTCTTATTGATATTCTTAATGCCTCTCAAGAATAGTTCATGATGAGCTTCACATTCCAAATAATTTTGTATTGCTAAATAACTCGTTTTGCCCAAAATAAGTTCTACCAATTTTCGGCCCAATAAAGCATTAATAGCGCGTACAATAAATGATCTACCTAAAAACTCACGCAAATAACGTTTTACATGTGTATCAGCAAAGACCTTATAAGCTTGAGTCACAAAGTGAGGGTCTTTAATTTCTTCACTACGTTTTCTATAAGCCTCTAATGTTTCTGTAGCTTCAACTTCTGTGGCTAATCGTGTACCATTATCGGTTCTACGAATAGGCAATTCAGACACCACAAAATCATCCTTAGTTACGTCTACAGTAACTAGTATTGAATCTTTAATAAATTCTTGATGGTTTACAAAAAAATCGGAATTAAAGATAAAGTTGCCTTGTCCATAAATGATAGTGCCTCCCTGGTAATCTTCACGAGACCCTACACAATGATTATGTTGACAGATAACGAGATTCGCTCCACTATCGACAAATTTACGGCAATATCTCTGTAGCATAGGAGATGGATAGCGATAGAATTCCTTGCCGCCGTGATATAGAACGATGACATAGTCGCATTGTGCCTTTAAAACTTTCACTTCGTCAAAGCTTTCTAGCACATCAAAAGGATTAGCCCCCATTGTATGACAAGTAGCCATAGTAAACTCATTCTCTGTACAAAGATAGAATCCAATACGTATATCATCTTTTTCAAAGATAAATGGCTTCTTAGCCTCTTTCAAATTAGCTCCAGCTCCAGCATGAGCAATCTTATGCTGCTTCAACAAATTTAATGTTGTCGTCAACCCTTCCACCCCTTGATCTAAGGAGTGGTTATTAGCCAGTGTTAAAAATAACGGCTCTAACACCTTATATCCATTAATTGTTTTTGTAGGCGCAATTAAATTATTACCAAATTTTACGATGGGTGTCTCTATATCAGTAAGAGGAACCTCTAAATTGAAAACATTTAAATCCGATTGCTTCAAAATTTCATAAAGCTCTTTTCCTACAAAAGCTTCTCCATTACCGTTTTCAAATAATGTTTTATTAATATCCGTAGGAACTAAATCAGCCCCGATGTACATTCTCAAGATGTAACCACTCTCCTAATTCATAATCCTTTGACATAGGACGAAATCTTTCAAATCCAGCACCAGGAAAAAATGTTAATTCTCCAATAAATAGATGCCCTTTAATTTCATAAAAATCAACACGCAAAAATGGACACCCTTTGCTAAGCTCCATCGCAACCTGTTGCATTTCACCATATGTGTCTGGCTTTGGAAACTTTGTAGGTAACGGTGGATAATGTCCAAAATGAATTCCCATAGGATTCCAATCGATATCATAGAAGTTCATACGCGTTCCTGTTTTAGAAAAACGATTAGAACATACTACTGTTAACTTTGGTTCACCATGAAAGCAATACATCTTATAATCTAATATGTCATTGCTACCTAACTCCGACAAATATTCCTCTCCGATAATACGTCGAGGAACATTCTTATAAGGCCACTCTCTAGCAATACGTGAATAATCCCGTTTTAAGAATGTTCTTAATTTAGCTTTTGCTGCTTCCCAATCAAGTGTTGATTTATCTTTACAAATAACGATGCCTCCACTATCATGTGTACATTTCAAAACGAATTGATTAGGCAATCTATCAAGATCAATATCATCTACAGAGTTCCATACGGAAATCGTAGGTATTATATACTGATTACCTACACGTTGAGCAATAAAATGTTTAGCTTCATGTTTATCAACCATCACTGTTTGTATTGGGTCTCTAAAATTAACCTTAAGCCATTGTAACTTTTCGCTGAAAGTTTTTGGATTTTCTAGATCTAAAGGGTATCCCATATACTTAGGAAATACCTTCTTCAAAAAGTCTTCATCAGACAAAGAGTCATAATAACCCGATTTAATTAATACCCTCGTACGATAGTAAGGTTTTGTTAGAAAGGACATGCCAACATTACACAATTTTCTGAACTTCATGTTTTCGTCCTTTCCGAAGCAGTTGCACTTCTAAATAAAACAACATCATATAAAAATAAGTGCTCTTACTTTCATAAGAAACCATACCCATATCCATAACAATCTGTGAAAGGAATAGAATGAGTACCATTATATATTCATTACTATGGATATCACGATAGCGAATTAAATTATAAGCCACATAGAGATACATTGAATAATAGGCTAGTAAACCAATGACACCCGTGCCAGCTAATAACTCAATATAATTGTTATGCAAGTAGTAATTATCTTTGCCATACACGAAAAAAGTATATACAGATGGATTATTGATACCTACACCAGTTATGGGAGATTGATAAAATAAGTCCCATCCAATATCTACCAAAGCTAACCGAATAATAGTGGATGAGTCCCCCCCTGTGCCTGTAAAGGCTTCTACCATGTTAGACATTCGGTCTAATACTTCAGAGAACATCGGCAATTGCAATACCGCAATACCTATAATGGTAAGACCTAATAAGGAACCAATAACTTTTACAATAGAATTGACCGCATTAGCACTACGAAAACTTTTAAAAATAAAGAGTAATACTGTACCAACACCGACAAAAACTAAGGCCTTACGACTACCTGTAGCCGCTAAAATACCAAGTGTTGGTAATGCAATAATATGCCACCAACGAGGACGATCGTATAGCATATAATACAAGGTCATAACAATAGCATTGGCACCCAATAGCCCTACCGTATTCGCATTCAATGCATCATTAGCAATACGTGCTGAGGATGATAAAACAGTAATAAAATAATCTAAACCGTAGAAATAAACAGTATAGAAACAAACTATATAGCCTGTCCACATGCCAATCTTTAATAATGTATCCACCGATTTCTTATCTTGATAACACATGTATAAAATGATGAGCATAAAGAATATCTTGACCATATCAAAACTTCGGCTCATAGCTACGGAAACATCTGTGGCATTAATCGCACTTAGATAACAAGCACCAATAAAAATTAACATATAAGCATGCATCCAATTAAACCGCAGTTTTATAACACCCTGTTCTCGTATAAGATAAAAAATGATGAGGCCAAATAAGCATACAAATAATACATACGCACCATAGTTCGCTTCGCCAAGGGCAAAGGAAATGGTCAACGACAACACTAAAAAGATTAGAGTTATGAACCATATCATGCGATCAGCAAGAGCCGTAATATTTAACTTCAATGGTTCTCCTCCTTACAACTCATAAAACTTCTAACCAACGTTTTGCGATTTTCCATAATGGAAATTCATCGCGTACTTTGATGGCATTCTGTGAAAGTTTAGCCGCTAGTGCAGGATCTTTTAATATACTGCGCATAGCTTCATACATAGCCTGCGTATCACCTACAGGCACAAGGATACCATTCTCTCCACTTTTAATTACCATACGAGCACCGCCTACAGGACAGTCTGTAACTACTGCCGGCAGACCCATGCCCAATGCTTCCAACATAGAATTTGAAATGCCTTCAAAATCAGAAGATGATACAAACATGGAACAAGGGGCTACCTTTTCTAAAATATTGCTAGCAAATCCAGGCAATAAAACGCGATTCTCTAAATTAAGAGACTTAATTTGAGCTCGTAGTTCATCCTCTAATACACCTTGACCATAAATGACAAGTTTATATTCTGGAAACTCATCTGCCAACATACTAAAGGCTTTAATCATCATAGGCAAATTCTTTTGCGGATGCAAACGACAAGCTGTAACGATTGTCTTTTCTCGTTCTCCTTCTATAGGTGGCGGCAATTTACCATTAATAGGATTGGGGATAATAACACCGCGATTTTGGACAGATTTTGGAAAATAAGAACGAGCATCTTCCGTCTGAAATACTAGTGCATCTGCAAATCGAAAAGCAAAATTGCGCAACGCTTGTTGATGCCACCCAATAGGTACCATACGCGGGTTATTGCGTTCAGAAAAAACAATGCGATTTTTTATAAACCAAGAACTAATCGATAAGATAAAACTCGATGCAGACAAAAAAGATAAGCATGTCGCATTTGGCCTAGTCTTTAAGATTTTGATTAGTTCTTTTATTTCTTGCATAAAGCGAATGACTTTATTAGAGCTTGTAGTATGAATTTCGATTTGTTCAATACCTTCCTCTAACGCATATTCATTACCATATCGATTAGGGCTTGTTTGGATAACTGTAATATGATGACCATCATGTACCCACTGACGAGCCAACTCTGTTAAGATTCGTTCAGCCCCATCATTACCAAGGGAGATGGTGACAATTATTATTTCCTTTTTCATAAGCCTTCCTCTTGGATATATTCTGCCAGTCTTACATAGGCTTGTGCCATTGATACCTTAGGTTGCCAACCTAAAGACTTTAACTTCTTAGAACTTAAGAACATATGCACTGTCGGTGCATAGCCGAGCCCTTGTACATCTTTTGGAATATCAAAGATGACTTCACTCTTATCATTGCTAACATGAGTTGCCACTAAATGAGCAATGCTTGCAATAGAACGCGTCTCCTCATCATGACAAACATTATATGCTTCACCATGTAGTCCCTCTTTTAAAAGAGTTAAAAGCCCAGTTAAGGCATCGGTAATATAGCAATAATTCGACATAGAATCACCCTTTGTATGAAGTACAATAGCTTCTTTTTTAATAGCACTCTTAGTAAACTGCATAAAAACGCGATTATCAGCTACTGGAACACCTGGACCAAAGGTTTGAGCTAGTCTAGCTATTACAGCAGGAACGCCATATTCCACAGCATAGGACTTACAATAACATTCACAAAGTCTTTTGCTTTCGGAATAAGAACTACGAACATTTAGGTGATCCAAATAGCCTAATCTTTCCTCTGTCATAACTTGGCCAGATTCATACGGTACCCCATATTGCTCCATACTGGATAAGTAAACTAGTTTCTTTACCTTTTGACGGCGACCTAACTCAAGCATGGCCTCCGTACCATAAAAAGAGGTACGGATAGTTTCTACAGGATGTTCTACAAAAAACTTAGACTGTGTTGGTGCGGCTCCATGCAAAATATAATCACATGGCACATCAATAGATTCTAATGAACCATCTACTAGGGTTAATGACTTATTGTCTAAATACTCACCGAGAATATTTTTTGCCTTTTCATGGCTTCGCACATGACCAATCACTTTTAAATCCAGGTCATGAGTCTCATTGGCAAGTATAAGTAATTTTATAAACATCGATCCAATAAGCCCCGTTGCACCTGTTATAAGAATGCATTGATGACGGAGGAAATGAAAGTAATTTTTTTCATGTACTAAAGCCGTTAACTCGCGTTGAATAACGGAATTACTCATCTTTTAATCCTCCTAGCTCACGATTTTTAATAATCCCTGTGAACATATAATAATCAGATGGAGTTGTAATCTTTATATTTTCAGTTTCCCCTAACACAGGATATAGAGTATATCCATAGTGCATCATCATCGATGCGGAATCAATAAAGTCATGAATGCCCTCATCTTTTGCACGGTTATGAACTGATATAATATCATCTAATCTAAAACTCTGTGGAGCTTTAGCCATAAGACATTCATTGCGATTTAAAATATGCTTAATAGAACCATTTTGGGTAACCATAACCGTTTCTATAGCTGGAGTAACAGTAATGGCAGACCCCTTTGACTCAACAGATTCTATGTTTCTCTCTATGGTAGAGTTATCTACAAGTGGACGAACCCCATCATGAATCAATACAGTCACCGCGTCATCAGGGAATAAACGCTTAGCCTCTACTAGCCCATTATATTGGGATTCCAAAGCACTTTCACCACCAGGCACAATGGATAATACCTTTTGTAACCCCGCCTTTTCTATGAGTTGTTTAGTATGATCAATCCATTCTACTTTACAGGCAAGAACAATCCCATCAATAGTCTTCGTTTGTTCAAATACATCTAAGGTTTGAATCAAAATCGGTCTACCGTTCCATTCTAAAAATTGTTTTGGCGTCTTACTGTTTTTCATACGAGCACCTACGCCCCCCGCAAAAATTACTGCTATTCGTTTCATAGGCCCTCCTTATGGTTGAGCTTCTTTCTTAGCATAATGTATGCCTTTATACTCCTTGTAAGGTGTGTGTAAATCAGCAAATACTGCATCATGTTTTGCTACACGTTGCTCTACAGGTGGTAATTGCATATAGTCTCCCCAAATGAGATGCAAATATCTCTCATACCCTTTCATAACAGGTATTTGATGACCTTCAAAGTCTTTATATACAACATAAGCAAAGTCCTCTCTAGGATGACGTAGCTTCATACCTTTTAAGCTACCGATTAACTCCGTACACTCATCACTCGTATCAAAGTCGTATTGAGACATTCTCTTTTCTGCAAATCGCCAAATATGATAGCGTATAGATTGACTGGAAAAAATCTTATAAATATAACCAGCTAAAGCACGATATGTAGGCCCTTTATTATCTGGTAAACGCTGTGCATTAAAGAGTGCAAAAGTCATAGCCCACATCAACTGCAATGCACGACTAATTTTGCCGGGTGCACAGCCATCGATAGGCATAATTTCAAGTGCCAAACCATGACAAACATCTTCAAGCATACTATGACGATTGATAAAAGTCGTATTATTGTCTCTAATAGAAGCTCCTGCATCATGATAGATGTGATTGCGATCGGTACGACAATACGTAAATCGTTCAGTATCAGCATATTTTGGCCATAATTCAGCTAACTTTTCATAGTCTGGACGAGGCATGAAAAGATCTAAATCATCATCCCAAGGGATAAAGCCGTTATGACGTATAGCCCCAATGAGACCACCGCCGCAAAGATAAAAGCGCAAATTATGTGTATCACAGAACTCTTTAAAGTACAGTAACATATTCAGCTCTTTTTCTTGTATTTCCTTTGTCATAGATGTACTCATGGGGACCTCTTTCAACGTAATACAGCTAATACTGTATCAATCATCGTTTTTATATCTTGTAAAAAAGAAAACTCCTTAATACTCCTTAAATTCCAAGCCATCTTGCCCTGTAAAACCTCATTTATATAGACTTCATCAACATTCTGAGCATTTTGTAAAAGTTGATCTTCATCTTTATAAGTAATACTAGCAACACTGGTAACACCAGCAGGTAATAATAAGGTAGCTTTCATTTCATCTGTATAAGCAGCCACATAACGTGGAACCTCAGGTCTTGTACCGACAAAGCTCATATCTCCTAAAAGGATATTAATAAGCTGAGGCAATTCATCGAGACGACAGTTGCGAAGCATATTGCCTACCTTCGTAACACGCATATCATTTTGTGATGTCACTTGTGCACCTAAAGATTCCGCATTCTTTACCATAGTACGGAACTTATAGATGCCAAAGGTACGACCGTACTGTGTCACTCGAGTTTGACGGAAAAAAACCTCTCCCTCACTATCTCGTTTAATCATGATGGCTAGTACCAAGAATATAGGGCTTAATGTAATAAGCATTCCCGCTGCCATTACGCGGTCAAAAATGCTTTTACAAAGAAGGCTTATACGCCTTTGATTTAATATTTCAAAATAGGGACGAACCGCTTCACACTGAAGCTCTTTTGGTAGATCATGAAAGTTCTTTACTAGCATTCGGTAATAATCCTTTTAAACTGCTCAATGATATATTGCACTTCTTCATCTGTAAGGAGCGTATGAAGTGGCAATGTAATTTCATTTTTAAATTGGTCATAAGCATTTGGATAATCATCGATTGTAAAGCCTAAGTTTTTGTAAGCCGTATGCATTGGAATTGGCTTATAATGGACATTCGTCGCAATGCCAGCCTCAGCCATAGCTTCAATAACCTTGTTGCGGTATTGCGTATCACGGCCGTCTAAACGGACTAAATACAAGTGACCACTACTTTCATGCTCATCTGTATAATGGTTCAACAATGTAACAGGTAAATCCTTAAATGCTGTATCATAAGCTTCAATAATTTCTTTACGACGTGCCAAAAGTTTTGGGTATCTTTCAAATTGAGCTAGCCCAATAGCCGCCATGATATCCGTCATATTACATTTATAATAGGTACCTTTAATATCATATTCCCAAGCACCTGCTTTTGTTTTTGCAAGAGCATCCTTATCTTGACCATGCAAAGATAGCAATTGGAATTGCTTGTAAATAATTTCATCATCAATACCATCTATATGACGCCATGTAGCACAGCCGCCTTCAGCAGTAGTAAAATTTTTTACTGCATGGAAGGAAAAGCTACTAAAGTCTGCAACATTACCTGTTTGTACTCCTTTATATGAGGCCCCAAAGGAATGAGCACAATCAGCCACAATAGGAATATGACCTAATGCTTTTTGAATATCATTAGCAGGTGTAAAGAGAGATTTCTTTTCATCCACAATGGAGCGTAGTCGATCATAATCGCAAGGTACACCTGCAACATCAACGGGAATGATTGCTTTTGTTTTTGGTGTAATAGCGCGAGCTACTGCATCGTAATCCATTTCATAAGCATCTTTCTGTGTATCAACAAGCACTAATGTGGCGCCCACATGAACAACAGGACTTGCACTAGCTGTATAGGAATAGGCACTAGTTATGACTTCGTCTCCAGGTCCAATCCCCAATACGCGAAGGGACATTTCAAGCGCTGCCGTAGCAGAGTTTAAACAAACGGATTTAGGTGTACCTAACTGATGAGCAATCTTTTTTTCTAATTCTTTAGTACGAGGACCTGTCGTAATCCACCCACTTTTTAAGGCTTCAACGACTTCATTAATTTCTAACTCTGTAATATCTGGAGGAGAAAAATTAATTCTCATATAAATCACCTCAATACTTTCTGTACCATATTGATACGCTTGATTTATCACATAGAATACTGATTAAAACAGTTATATTAAGCATCAATTACGATAGATCCTAAAAGAGGAATGCCCACTTGTGAAAGGCGTTTCTTAGCTTCAATCAAATCTTTTGGACTAGCTACTTCATTTTTAACAACTAGTATTACACCATCTGATTTTTCAGCCAATACAACGGCATCTGTAACAGACAATACTGGTGGTGTATCGATGATAATCACATCATATTCATCACGTACATACTCAAGAATCGTAGGTAATTTGCTGGAGTCTACAATGTCAGATGGATATTCAACAACTTCACCAGCCGTAAGCACATCCAAATGAGGCACTACATTACGATGAATCGTCAAATCTTCATCCATCATTACCGCATTTGTAAGACCTTTATTTTGTACATTAAAGGCTATATGTTGTGCTGGATTGCGTAGATTGCCATCTACTAGAAGAACTTTATTATTATTTTTAGATAAAGCTAATGCTGTATTAGCTGCCACTTCAGAAGTTCCTTCACCACTAGTAGCTGCAGTAATGCAAATAAGTTTACATTTATGTTGGTTACATACATATTGAAGATTGCTACGCAATATACGGTATGCTTCCACAAGTGGCGTATCACCACGTTCATTAGAAATTAGTCTAATCATATTAACCTCTCATTTTGCGCAACAATGCTACGATACGATTACTAGGCTCCTCGTATTCTTTTTCGTTATGATTTGGAATTACGCCCAAGTTTTGAATGCCAAGAATATCATTAATTTCTTGTACAGATTGAACTTTGCGATTACCGAAGAATTGGCCCAATGTATAGAGGCAACCAAAGATGAAGCCTAAAATGGCAGAGCCTAATAGAATAAGAATCTTACGTGGTGCAATCGCCTTTTCTGGCAATGTAGGAGGATCAACGATTTGAACTTCATTTGGTACCATAACCTCTGCTACCTTCGCTTCTTCTAAGCGAGTGGATAACATTTGATAGATATCTTGTGCCACATCTACATCACGTTTTGCTTGGATATAACCACGTTCTTTTTCAGGTAGTCCTTTTATAGCTTCTTCGTTTGCTTTATCTAACTCAGCTAATGTAGATTGTTTACCTTGAGCTACAGCTAACGCAGCTTCATTTTTAAACTTATCCGCTAGCAATCCTTGTTGTGCAGAATTGCTTGAAGGTGCTTGTTGAGATGCAATGGCATTAATTTCAGCATTTAGACCACTTTTAGCTTCTTCAATTTGTTGATTAATTTCTTTCATCGCAGGATGTTCATCAGTATATTTACCAACGTAAGAAGCTTTACGAGATTCTAAATCTGCTAACTGACCCTTGTAGGCTTGAACCGTAGCACTATCAGCGATGCTTTTACCTGCAGAACCTAATTGCTCATTGATACTGCCAAGTGCAGCTTGTGCCGTTTCTAAATCGAGTTGATTTTGAGCCTTCTCACGATCAATTAGAGTAATCTTATCAGTTAAGCCTTTCATCTGATCAGCTGTAGAGTACACCTTATTATCTACTTGGAATTGTTGCAATTTATTTTCTGCTTGCTCTAATTCAGATTTCGCAGTAACAACGCGTTTTTGTAAGAATTCACGAGTAGTTCGTTGTTCAACATGAGAAATTTCGGCAAGACGTTTCAAGAAGGTATCAATAAGTAATTGATTAGCTTCTTGTGCTTGCTCAGGACTCTTACCAGTTACGCTTACTTGTAATAACTCGGTTTCTTTATACGGTTTAGTTTCAATGCGAGTTTTAACAAAATCTTCATATGTTGGCGCATTACCAGTACCTTCAGGATCTTCTATAGCAGCAATCACTGGCTCTACTACATTACGACTTTTTAAAATTTCTGCATCTGTGTTCATCAATTGACGAGACATAGAATCAGAATAGGCATTAGCACTAGATAATACAGAATTGCTCAAACCTTGAGCTTGTTTAATGCGCAACATCGATGTAGATTGATATGTAGATGGTGCAAGAAAGGCATACGCACCACCTAAAACCATACATGCTACCGTAATATTAATAATTTTACGGCGCTTTTTAATGAGGACTCTGCCCACCTCTTTTAAATCAATAATTTGTTCCACCCATATACCCCTTTCTGTAAAAGTATACAAACAACAGGGTCTCTCCCACTTAGAATATTAACTGTACCCACCCTTCTCAATAAAGGCACAATGTATCAAAATTAAAATGGTCTTATACATATATCGGGTAATAAATGTATCGTCCATGACCTATACATTATGATTTGGGTCGTATGTAGGAATGATATCCTGCAACACATTAATTACATCTATATCAGTTTTACATGTATCAAAACGCTCTATTTCACGACTTAGCCATTCTTGATTAACATCTTCTAGAGCTGCTTCAAAAATTTTCTTATGCGTAGTAGTATTCGTACCTTCTCCGGCAGTTAATAGTTCTTCATATAACTTTTCACCTGGACGTAAGCCAGTAAATTCAATACGAATATCCTTATTAGGCTCAAAGCCAGAAAGGCGAATCATATTCTTAGCCAAATCGACAATTTTAACCGGTTCACCCATGTCTAAAAGGAACACTTCGCCCCCATTACCCATGGCACCAGCTTGAAGTACTAATTGACTGGCTTCAGGAATAGTCATAAAATAACGTGTCATCTCTGGATCTGTAACGGTTACAGGGCCACCGGTTTCAATTTGTTTACGAAATAAAGGAATAACCGAACCACGGCTACCAAGTACATTACCAAAACGAACTGTTATAAACTTAGTATCATATGTATGATTCATACCAAGTACAACTTTTTCAGCAACCCGTTTTGTAGCGCCCATAACACTAGTTGGATTCACCGCTTTATCCGTGGAAATCATAACAAATCGATCTACCCCATGAGCTCCGGCTACATCCGCAACATTACGAGTACCATAAATATTATTTAATACCGCAGCAATTGGCTGTATTTCCATAAGCGGCACATGTTTATGAGCTGCTGCATGAAATACTACATCAGGATTATAGTTATTGAAAATTTGTTCTAATTGATTCTTATCGCGAATATCTGCAATGATTGGAACCAAGGTATCTTGGGGAGCAATATTGCGCAATTCTTGATGAATAAGATAAATACTATTTTCACCATGACCTAGGAGCAATAGCTTTTTAGGTTTTACACGTAAAACTTGACGACAAATTTCAGAACCAATAGAGCCCCCCGCACCAGTAACTAAAACTACTTTATCTTTAAGATATGTTTCAACCTTGGACGTATCGAGCTGAATCTCATCACGTTCCAATAAATCCTCAATTGAAACAGGATGTAAATGAGATACAAGAACTTCATCATCAAGCAATTGGTACATCCCCGGTAAAATATTGATTTTACATTTTAAAGGAGAACAGATTTCCATGATTTCTTGAATAATATCTCGCTTCACGGAAGGCATGGCAATAATAATTTCTTCTACCTTATACTTAGCAACTAATGCTGGAATATCTTCACGATTACCGAGAATTCTAAAACCATTCATAAGACGATTATGTTTAAACATATCATCATCAACATAACCAATCACTCGACGAGAACGCTTATGATATCGTTCAATTTCACGAGCTATAGTTGCACCCGCATCACCGGCTCCTATGAGCAATGTATTCACTTGGCCACTTTCACCATCGTCCCCACTGCTATAGTGAAGGGCCACATAATGAAGCAACATACGTCCCATACCAACAGCGCCTGTAGTAAGGAACCATGTAATAAAATAGATGGAACGTGGTAATGACTTACCAAATACAAACATAGAGAAATAGAATAAAGCCGTACCAATTGTAGTCGCTACAAATACTGCTAATACCTCTCGCATCCCTGCATAGCGCCAAATACGTGTATATAAATGCATTATCAAGAACATCAACATATACGAAATAAGTAATAACGGAAGTGCATCCACCATTTGATTAATATATTGAGGTTCTATGTGTCCATCAAATCGAATAAAAAGACTGATAAAAGCAACGATTACAATCGTCACAATATCGGTAATAAACAATATGGATGGTAATAAATATGAACGCAAAAAAACGCCCCCTTATATGATAGATATCGCCTTATCTTTAATCCTTACCTATTCGTGATACCATGTAAGCCCCTGTTAAGATTGGAGCAATATCACGAGCAAAGTTGATGCGACTATTCTTAGTTAAGTAAAGAATATCACCTTCACGCATGATGTAGTTTTCAGACATATCTCCAGTTTGTAAAATACGATTCAAATTGATAGGAATCGGTTTCTCTGGATTATCTTGATGAATCAAGTAAATTTTCTTCTTTGCTGTATCCCAGTTAAAACTACCTGCAGCCCCAATCGCATCAATAACTGTACTAGATTTAGTCAACGTATAGGCGCCAGGCTTATTAATTTCACCAAATACATATACGCGAACGCCGCCCAATTTCGATACATTTACTGTGATATCAGGATTAATGATATAACGAGACAGACCTTGCTGTAACTCAGCTGTAAATTCATCTACAGTTAAGCCATCTGCTTTTACGGCACCAACCATAGGGAACGATACATATCCATCTGGTCTAACGGTATACACAATATCATTACCATTACGCGTACCAAGCTCTGCCTGCTGAACCACTTGAATATTCAGTTCATCTCCTTGACGCAGACGATATTCTTTATCAGAGCTAATTACGGATGCACTAGTTTCCAATGGGGCATGGCCTTCCATTTGTACATTCTTAGCATTATAAGGCTGATTAGTATTTATATTAACTGGCGCAGCCATAGCCATTGTTGTAGTACATAAGAATGCAGCCATCATCATATACTGTTTCTTCTTCATACTTACCTCTTTTTCTATTCAACTTATTTAATTCATCACTTAATTATTGATGTATCTTATATCTAAAAAATCAGTCATGCTATTTTATCATTTTTTTAAATATACTTCTACAAATCTAGTATGTTCCAAGCGAACTTCATAAAACCTTCAACAACTATTCCTTAAAAATACAGTATTTTCAATATATGTTCATTAATTATTATTTGCTGTTTTCATTCCTAATTCACTAGTTTTATTATTGAAATTTGTAAAAATAATAAAATATATTTAAACTCACTTCATTATCAGCTCACATAGTTCTTCTATTTATATCAGAATTAGTGATAAAAAAATAAGGTGTATATACTAGAAATCTAGTATATACACCTTATTCAAAGTTTTTGACACTAATGATCGCTCTATATAATTAATTATTCAACACGACCGCCTAAATAAGCTTCCATAACGCGAGGATTATGGCGAACTTCATCAGCAGAGCCAGATAATACCATTTTACCAGTCTCCAAAACATACGCATAATCAGCAATCTTCAATGCTTGACGCACATTTTGTTCTACTAAAAGAACTGTTGTTCCATCAGCGCTGATTTCTTTAATGGTTTCAAAAATCTCATTTACTACTAAAGGTGCAAGGCCCATAGATGGTTCATCTAATAATAACAATTTTGGACGAGCCATAAGTGCACGACCAATAGCTAGCATTTGCTGTTGACCACCTGATAAAGTACCACCCAATTGATAACTTCGTTCATCAAGAATAGGGAATCGTTTAAATACCTTTTTGATATCTGTTTCGATTTCTTTATCTTTACGTGTATAAGCACCCATTTCAAGGTTCTCATAAACACTCATATCTTGTAGAATTTGACGTCCTTCAGGAACTAAGGAGATACCATTTTGTACAACTTGATGGGTTTGGCGACCTGTAATATCTTGACCTTCAAAAATCACTCGACCAGATGTGGGTTTTACAAGTCCCATAATAGTCTTCATCGTCGTAGTCTTACCAGCACCATTAGCACCAATAAGAGATACAATGGAACCTTGTGGAACTTCTAAACTTATATCTTTTAAGGCTGTAATATGTCCATAACCAGCCACAATATTTTCTAGTTTTAACATATTACACCTCCTCTTTACCTAAGTATGCTTCAATTACAGCTTCATTATTTTGAATTTCTTGAGGTGTACCTTCAGCAATTTTCTTGCCAAAGTTAAGTACTACCAAACGATCACAGATATTCATCATCAATTCCATGGCATGTTCGATAACCACAACGGTAATACCTAGGTCACGAATCTTGCCAATCAATTGACGCAGAACTTCAGTTTCACTATCATTCATACCTGCTGCCGGTTCATCAAGCAAGATTAACTGAGGGTGTGTCGCTAAGGCACGAGCGATTTCAAGACGACGTTGCTTACCATACGGTAATGATGTGGCAACCTCTTCTGCATCTGCTTCAAGACCTACAAGCTTTAAGAACTCATAAGCAATACCACGACAACGCTCTTCTTCAATGCGTTGACGTTTTGTTTTCAAAAAACTAGATAAGAAGCCAGAGCCAGTACGACAATGCATACCGGTTAAAACAGTTTCAAGAGCTGTCATATTGCCAAAGAGACGAATATTTTGGAATGTACGAGCAATCCCCATTTCAACAGTTCTATGAGGCTTGATGCCTACAACAGACATACCATCAAATACAATTTCACCAGAACTTGCAGGGAATACACCAGTAATCAAGTTGAATAGTGTGGTCTTACCAGCACCATTTGGACCGATGACACCAAATACTTCACCTTGTTTAACGCCAAAAGATACTCCTGTGAGGGCTGCAACGCCACCAAAGCTTTTACTTACGTCATTTAATTCTAATAGCATTCAGTTCCCTCCTATCCTTGTTTTTCTTCTTGTTGTTTGCGTTTATATGCTTCAAAACGTTCTGTTAATACTTGTGACTCTGGAATATATAGAGCCTTTTTAAAGCCTAATTTGCGACTAATTTTATCTACCATAGATTCTGTCAGAATACCATCTGGACGAACGGCCATCAAAATGACTAGTAATGCACCATAGATGATGTCCCGATAGTCGGATAAGAAACGCAATACTTCTGGTAATAATGTAAGAATAAAGGAACCTAATACGGAGCCCCATACTACATTGGAACCACCAAATACAGGGAATAACAAAATTTGTACTACTTTATGGTAGCTGAAATCTGTAGGATTAATAAAGTTTGTAATATGCGCATACAAACCACCGCCAATACCAGCGATGAAAGCACCAATGATAAAGGCCATCATCTTGTAGTATACAACGTTAATACCCATCAATTCTGCTGCATGATCATCAGCCTTAATCGCTGCAAAGGCACGACCCACACGGCTATTATTAATCCGTACACAAAAGGCGATAATCAATACTAAAATAGCTAACAACATAATGATAGCCATTAGATTGCCCCATGCAACAGCATCAATGCCCATTAAACCATCGATATCAAGTTCATAGGCTAAGTTTGTTAATTCTTGAGGAATGGATGGAATACCAGAAAGGCCTAATGCACCATTAGTAATATCCAAATTCAAGAAAATAACACGCACAACTTCGCCAAAACCAAGAGTAGCAATGGCAAGATATAATCCGCGAAGACGTGTTGTTGGTAAACCGATAATAACGGCTACAAGGCTAGCAACTAAACCACCAATGATAATGCCTAAAACGATAGGCAAATCAGCTTTCAAAGAAAGGATAGCGCCTACATATGCACCAACGCTCATAAAGCCAGCAGCCCCTAAAGAAAGCTGACCACTTGCAAGTGTGAAATAAATTGAAATACCCATGATGGCATTGATGATGAAAAACATCACGATCTGTAGATAATACGGGTTCAATAAATCCATTATGGTCTCCCCCCTTTATCTTTAGATCCAAACAAGCCTTGTGGGCGCCAGAATAATAATAGGATGATGAGACCAAAGGCCACAGCATCACGGAATGTAGATGCGCCATATGCAACAGAGAAGATTTCTGCTACGCCTAAAATGAAGCCGCCAACCATGGCACCTGTAATATTACCAAGGCCACCTAAGATAAGTACTGCAAGGCCTTTAAAGCCTATAATAACCCCCATCGTAGGCTCAATAGCATTAAAGGACAAGCCTACCAACACGCCTGCAGCAGCACCTAAAGCAGATGCAATCATAACTGTAACAGATATAATCATTGTTGGATTAATACCCAAGAGAGCTGCTGTTTCCGTACTCATAGATACAGCGCGAATAGCCTTACCAATCTTAGTTTTCTTAATAACTATATTAAGAATCAGCATTAAAACAATAGAAACGCCTAAGCCAATAATTTGTACCATGGAAATTTTGAAAGCTCCAAAGTCGATTAGGCCACCAATATAGTCTGGTGGGAACGATCTAGTTTGAGGGCCCCAAAGCAATAATGCCAAACTTTCAAGGAAAATAGAAACACCAATGGTACTAATAAGTGGTGCCAAGTGAGACACCTTTTTCTTACGAAGTGGACGAAGCGCCACAAATTCTAAAAGATAACCAAGGATAGCACCGACAGCCATAGCTACGATAAGGGCTACAAAAATGTTAACGTCAAAAACAGTTACCATAAAAAGACCAACGAAGGCACCTATCATAAAGATGCCTCCGTGTGCCATGTTGATGATATTTAAAACGCCAAACACAAGTGTTAAGCCAATAGCGAGTACAGCATATAAGCTACCGAGGGTTAACCCGTTAACTAATTGTTGTAAAAACACTATACTACCTCAACTTTTATTTTTTTAATGCGTCAAATTGACCGTTTTTAATTTGTAAAACTTGAACTTCCATGGAAGGGTCGCGTTTTTCGTTGAACTTGAATTGACCAGTTACACCAACAAAGTCAGCAATATTTTTCAAAGCTTCTCGGAATTTTTCACGATCTGTAGTGGAACCTGCTTTTTTCAAAGCTGCTTCATAGAGGTATACCGCATCATAAGCTTGAGCTGCGAATTGGTCTGGTTCTTTACCGTATTTATCTTTATAAGCTTTACGGAAATCTTTTACCTTTTGATCGTCTTTGTTAGGGAACCAAGGTGTACCTACGATAACGCCATCAGCTGCAGCACCTGCAATTTTAATGAATTCAGGGCTGTTAAAGCCATTGGAACCAACTACAGGTTGATTCATACCCATTTCACGCATTTTTTTCATGATTAATGCGCCTTCTTGGTAAAGAGAAGCAACTACGATAACATCAGGTTTTGCTTGTTGAATCTTAGTTAATTGTGCAGAGAAATCAGTATCTTTATCTGCAAATGTTTCAGTATCAACGATTTGTACGCCTTCAGATTCCAATGCTTTACGAGCTGTATTATTTACAGATACCATTTGGTCATTATTGTTGGAGTACATAATAGCTGCAGTTTTGAAGCCTAAAGTTTTATGTGCTTCTTTAATTGCAGTATCTACTGCCAAGGATTCAGGTACAGCATTACGGAAAATGTAATCGCCGATATCTGTAATACCTTCAGCAGTTGTAGATGTACCAAGAGCTACGATTTTACTTTTGTTTGCTACAGGACCAGCTGCCATCATTTCACCAGATAACATTGGGCCGATAACAGCTACAACTTTATCCTTAGAAATTACTTTATTCATTGCATTAATTGCTTCGTTTTTATCACCTTTAGTATCTTCTACTAATAAGTTAATTTTTACAGCATTTGCATCTGCATTGATTTCGCTTACTGCCAATTCTGCACCAGCTTTAATGGACTCACCATATGCTGCTGCACCACCAGTTGTTGTTGTCAACAATGCGATTTTAGCTTCATTGCTATTTGCATTACCTGCATCTTTATTGCTGCCACAACCAGCAGCAACTGCCATTACACCAGCAAGGCCAAAAATGACTGCTTTTTTTAACATGGATTTATTCATGTTACACCCTTCCTTTAAAACATAAAACTTTGATTCTATACCTATATTATGAGAAATTTCAATCTTTTGTCAATTAAAAGAAAATGATTTTAATTCCTTAATAATATATACATTAAAAAGCTATTCACATAGCCGTTCCCACTTCTCATATAATGAATCCAACTCAGTTTGAGTCTCTTCAATTTGTATGGAAATTTTAGACATTTCATCTAAATCTTGTTGTACTACAGGATTAGCTAATTGCACCTCATACATTTTCATCGTCGCCTCGAGGCGAGCAATTTCAGCTTCTACCTCAGCTAATTGTTTTTCTACCATATAAGCATTTGGCTTCTTCTGATTTTCCTCTGTAGCTTCTGATACTGAAAGCATTGACTCATTAGTAGGAGTAGCTTTACTATCACGCTTACTGCTATCAGAGTTTTTCCCATTAGCCAATGCTAATAAATCTTCTTGCTCTTTCAGCTTTTCCTTATAGTATGAATAATTACCGAGATACTCTGTAATTTTACCTTCATCTAGAATTACTGTTTTTGTAGAAACTTGATCCAAGAAGTATCTATCATGAGAAATAATAAAACAAGTCCCTTCAAATTGTTGCAATGCTTCCTCTACAATTTCTCGTGTAGGAATATCTAAATGGTTTGTCGGTTCGTCTAAAATTAGAAAATTATCTCCTTGAAGAAATAATTTAAGCAAAGCTAAACGAGCGCGCTCACCACCAGATAATTCACCTACTAGCTTAAATACATCGTCCCCTTTAAACAGGAAAGCCCCCAGCACATTACGAGCCTTATCCTCGCTGTAGTTAAAGTGATTCATGATCTCTTCCACTACCTGCCAAGAATCATGCAATTCTTCGTGTTCTTGTGAGAAGTAACCGACTTGTACGCGATTGCCAATATCCACATGACCAACTTCAGGGAATAGTTCTCCTACAATGGTTTTCACCAGTGTAGACTTACCCGCGCCATTAGGTCCAATAAGCGCTACTGATTCACCTCGTCGAACAACTAGAGAGATATCATCAATAATGCGACTTTCACCATATCCGACAGATAAGTGATCTAAGACTAAAACCTTATCAGCACTCATCGCAGCAGGAGGAAAAGAAAATTGTAAATGATGTGAAGTAACAGGTGCCTCTAGCCGCTCTAATCGATTTAGTTGAGACTGACGACCACGAGCCATTTTAGACTTGATACCAGCGCGGTATTTATCTATATAAGCCTCTGTTTTCTTAATATACTCCTGCTGTTTTTCATAGGCCACCATATCAGCCTTTAAACGTTCATCACGTTGTTGAATATAGCGACTATAGTTACCACGATAGGTTGTAGCCTTGTGATTATCTAACTCCACAACACCTGTGACGATACGATCTAGAAAATATCTATCATGGCTGACAATGAGAATACCACCTTGATAGGCAGATAAGTACCCCTCTAACCACTCCAGCATATCCATATCTAAATGATTAGTCGGTTCGTCTAAGAATAAAAAATCAGGACTACGTACTAACGCTTTAGCTAAATTGATACGCGTTTTTTGACCACCTGAAAAAGCATTAGCCGGCTTATCTAAGTCATCATCAGTAAAACCAAGACCATAGACTATGCGCTTTGTCTTTTGCTCGTAGTCATAACCACCTAGCCATTCTAGACGATTCTGTAAATAATCTAAGCGTTGTAAATCCGATTCGCTAGCCTTTTCGGTTTCCAAGCGACTAGTGAGCTCTTTTAATTGTTTTTCCAATGCATGAACATCAGCCCAAGCCTTTTCGATTTCCGTAGCAAGGCTATCATCTCCAAGATTTACATCTTGTTGTAAATAGCCAATACTAGCAACAGGCGACTTGACTACATTA
Source organism: Veillonella parvula (assembly GCF_018378075.1). Lineage (GTDB taxonomy): Bacteria > Bacillota > Negativicutes > Veillonellales > Veillonellaceae > Veillonella > Veillonella parvula_K. The sequence goes on along the minus strand of NZ_JAGZYE010000001.1, from coordinate 69,062 downwards.
CCTTCATCGAGTTCTTCATAGCCTAATATGCACTTTAACAAGGTAGATTTCCCAGCCCCATTAGGGCCTACCAATGCGAGTCGATCCCCTTCTTTTATCTCAAAAGACACATTGGAAAATACTTGGCGCACTCCAAATGATTTTCCAAGGTCTATCATTCGAATGCGTTCCATTCACAACCTCCTAATCATTTACTCTTCATTATACCACAGTTGCCCTCACTAACATTAACATTTCTATAGAATCTTTTGTTTTTCGACTATGACGGAATAATTTTCCTAACAAAGGGATATCTCCCAAAATAGGTATCTTTTGTATTTGATGTTGATCTCGATTGTCCATGAGTCCACCAATAACTAACACTTCTCCTGGTTGTAATCGTACTCTTGTATGTGCTTGACGTGTGCTTATTTTGTAGGCTTTCATTTCAGATACCATAATAGGTGTACTCACTTCTGCATGTATTTTAGCATCTACACCACCATCAGCAGTAATGATAGGAGTGTAATTCAACTTAATGCCCACCTCTTCATAACGAGTAGAACGCTTTCGTTCGCCATTCACTTCTGACTCCTCTATAACAGGTATTCTTTCACCTATCAAGATATGCGCAGTCTCACCATTGAGAGCCATGATAGATGGTTTTGCAATTAGAACGGCCTTACCTGAGCTTTCCATAAGACTTAGCTCTGGCTTTACAAAGAACTTATAGGCTTCCCCAGTCGGTGTTTTGCCAAAGGTAACGGCACCATAGGAATGTGTTTTATCTTCTCCATGAGCGGTCAAGCTAAGCCAAGACCATCTAAAACCTTGTTCCTTAGCATAGGATTGTTCCATAGCAATGATGGTAGCTTCCAATTGCACTTGTTTTGGTTCCTTGTCGATAGCACGTACTAAGTTTTCTACACGTCGCTTTTCTCCGCTCGTCAAATGCATAATTACTTCATTTTGTTCTGAAAGCACTGCCATTTTATCGTTTTTTACCACTGTGCCTACCACATTTTTCAAAGACTCAGCCGGTAAATGTTCAGGTGATATAACATATAGTTCTCTTTTTTCAAGTGTTTCATCATCAGAATCAATAAGAAGGGTATTATGCTCCTTCGATACGGAGAAATGATATAACTTACCTAATTCATTAATAATCCCTTCTGGGGATTCTCCCGTTACAGTGGCCGTAATACTCTCTTTTAACGACTCTACACCAATAACAGATATACCGTAACTACGACAAATTCCTAAAACGGTTTCCTTTAAGGATGCATTGCGTACAGAAATCGTTATGAGTTTGTTCTCAATATTTTTTTCATTTTTAGCTACTTCACCACTATTTACGATGTTTTCAGAACTACTAGTAGTTATCCTATCAGTACCATTAGCAAATACCATGAACGGAGTTACAAGCATTACGACCATCCATAAGCTTATTTGCAATATAACTGTCACTATAATCTTATCTATATATTTTAGACCTATAAAGCTTACTCGATTCTTAGCCACCGTGATGAACCTCCTTCAATAATTTCTACACCACTTGCAGTTATCTTAGATACTGATATTTCTTTCCACACACTTCCTATACTAACCATTTGTTCCTCTGTACCTTTTCGTAAAATAGCAATATTCTGTTGTCCCTCAATAATACCTATAAGCTCTATGGGATGTTGTTTGGTAGGATTACTTATAGAAGGTTGTATACTAGATTCAACTCGTCTAGCACTAATATCTTTAGCTTTTAATTCAATATAATTACCACTATGCTTTTTATTATTTCTTATTTGTTGATATTTTTCATTTCTACGACTTTTATCTTCCGCTTTTCCAAAAGTACTCATTTCATCATCGGACTCATATAAGTTGTTATTTATATCAACGAAATTGCCATTGCTATCTTTAGTTATCTTATTCTGACCAAGTAATTCATCTATAGGAATATCTTTAAAAACCTCTCGCCAAGGATTTGCTCGCTCAACACCGGTAATATCATATAATAATCGTCCATGAACATCGCTTTTTACCTCTCTATCCTTTACATTTTTTATATCACTTTCATCTTTAAAATAGTTCTTTCCTTTCCCATTTCTATTATCATGTGTTGTTTCTTTTGATAATTTTTCTGAGCCTCGTTCAATTTGATTAGCATCTCTACCATTAGATTGATCTAAACTAATATGAACATTTTCCTCCTCATGTGGATAAAAAATACCAATACCTAAAAGGGTAACCGTAATGATAAAGAAAATACCAAGTGCAAACTTATAGTGGCGCATAATAAAATGCTGCTTATCAATCCACATTTTCATACGTTCTATATAGTCTCGTAAATTCATAATCCACCTCCTGCTGACATATTCTAGGAGGCTCTTTTAAAATCCTACAAAAAAATGACTCTACCAGTCACCACGGTGACTAATAGAGTCATTCATTATATTGACAAATCAAAACTATTTGTTCTTTATTTACTACTAAACCCATCTGGATGAGATGTATGCCAATGCCATGCATCTTTGATAACATCAGCAACATTACTAAATTTAGGATCCCAACCAAGTAAATTTTTAATTTTTTCAAAGGACGCAATTAATGTTCCTGGATCACCAGCACGGCGATCACCATATTGAACAGGAATATCGATACCTGTAACCTCTTTTGCAGTCTCGATGATTTCCTTTACAGAGAATCCATTGCCACTACCAAGATTAAATACTTGAGATTCTCCGCCTTTACGTAAGTAGTCCATAGCCAATACGTGAGCAGTTGCTAAATCATTGACATGAATATAGTCGCGTACACATGTACCATCAGCCGTATCATAATCAGTACCAAATACAGTTATATGCTCTCTTTTACCGCGAGCCGCATCTAACACAAGTGGAATCAAATGAGTTTCAGGATGATGGTCTTCTCCAATCATACCAGACGGATCTGCACCGGCCGCATTGAAATAACGCAACGCAACATATGTAGAACCATAGATAGAACTATAATCAGACAACATTTCTTCTATCATCAATTTAGTGCGACCATATACATTTGTTGGTTGCAGTTGAGCATCCTCACGAATAGGCACTACCTTTGGCTCACCATACACAGCAGCCGTACTAGAAAATACAAAATGCTTTATACCTGCGGTACGAGCAGACTCAATAAGGTGATAGGAACCAACTACATTATTTTCATAATAAATAGCTGGATTTTGCATGGATTCACCAACTTGTGAGTGAGCAGCAAAATGCATTACACCTAGGATGTTATGTTCTTTCATAATGCCTACTAGTTTAGGATCTGCAATATCCATATTGTAGAACTTTACCCCTTCAGGAATAGATTCTACATGCCCTCGAGATAAATTATCTACAATGATTGGTGTATATCCTGCTTGTTGTAAAGCACGTACAGTATGACTCCCAATATAACCAGCACCACCTGTTACTAAAATATTCATAGTTCCCCCTCATGAATTATGTACATCCTTTGCTCGAGCCAATTTGGGCCCAATGAGACGCTTATAAACCTCTACCCCTGGTTGATCAAAAGCATCAACGCCCGCAAAAATGGACTCAAAATAAACGGCCCAACAATGCATAAACATAATTTCCCCTAAATGGAATGCGTTTAATGTTGGTACAGTTATAGTCATGTTAAAACGATTGTCACTAGACAAGGCTTCTCTATTAGCATCTAAAGCAATGTTTAAAATATCACAAATGCCTACATCAGATAGAGAGTGTAAACGTTCATATTGACTATAAGAATCTGGAACAATGAGATTATGTTTCCAGTCCTTAACCTTAATAAATTGAACTACCTTATTTAGGCGCCCCTCTTGATGCTCTTGAACTTGAGCATGCATATCCATAGTGCCTACTGCAGCTACTGGCGTACGGCCATATGGTAGACAAGTATTACTCATTTTTCCAAGAGATTCGGATAGGAGCTGTACATACCAATCAGATAATGAGTGGAGTGCTTCACTATAAGGCATAAACACCTCTATAATACGACCATATCGTTCAGATGCAATATATTTCAATAATGCACTTAAAAGGCCTGGATTTTTAAAAATGTCTTCTTCTTGACATGCTACATCCATAGATGCAGCACCAGCTAAAAATCCTTCAATATCAAATCCTACAAGAGCGGCCGTTACAAAACCAACTTCTGTAAATACAGAGAAACGACCACCTACGCCATAAGGAATACTATAGGTCTTCCAATTATTTTCTATCGCCATAGATCGTAAAATCGTAGGATGTTCATCATCAGATACATCTGTAACAGCTATCACTTCGTAGTTAATATTACGATCTTGTAAAGCCTTCTCCAAAATCATGAAGTTAGCCATTGGTTCAATGGTAGATCCAGACTTAGAATTAATAACGAGCATCACCTTATAATCAGGACCTTTTTTCTGAGCTTGACACTCTATCGTACGAATTAGCCCTACTAAGTAATCACCATCCACATTAAAGCCTGCAAAGTACATCCTAGGATAGCCGTCGCGTTCCTCTGCACTGTAGTTATTCCAAAATGCTCCACACTGCACATCAAAAATAACTTTGCTCCCCAAATAGGAGCCCCCAATACCTACGGATACAACCGTATCAATATTATGGCGTGCGTAGTCACGTAATTCGTAAAGCCGCTCTAACATATCTGGTGTATTGATACCATCTTCTGAAATATATGGAAGTTGGTAAAACAACACAGGTTCAGGTAAACCATCTTTAGAAACATGACCTTCTTCGAAGCCTGTAGAACGCAAAATATTTGTATGACGCCATACATTTTGTATAGCCCGTTCAAAATTATTCACATCGCGTTCTTGTATGCAACTTTCATTATATATATTAGCATAATCTAACTCAAAACCTGATTGTAATCGCAACATCAAATATCTCCTTCACTGACATTTTATGTACAATATTCTTTTATTATACCATAAAAGAATGAATAAAATATTAGTTTATACAATCATTTTACCCACAAACCATAACCGAATCCAACTGCATATACAGACCAAAGTAATGCAAAAGGAATGGCTAATTTAAATTTAATTTTTAATGTCTTATGACGCCATAGGACCATGCCTAATAAAGCACCAACACCCCCAAAGGCAAACGCTAAAAATAATAATGTAAACTCTGAAATTCGATCATATCCATTAATGGCACATAATTTATCATATCCATACAGACTAAATACGATAAGATTCCAAATACCTACGGTCACCCAAAATTGCGTATCACTCATATCCCCAAACCTTATTTTTCTTACTTATGATGAGCTTTAAAATATTCCAATGTCTTTTGTAAACCAGCTTCTAATGTTGTAGTGGCAATAAAACCAAAATCACGTTCAGCTTTCACATTACTTAAGCGCGAATGTTTAATATCCCCTATACGTTCATTTTCATAATAAACCATAAAATCTGTCCCACTAATAGCCCGGAATCGCGTAATCAACTCATTCACAGATGTTCCCATATTGGTAGATACATTATAAATACCTGTGCATTGACCATTCTCCATAGCCTTAATATTAGCATCTACCACATCATCTACATAAATGAAATCTCTAGTTTGCTCACCATCACCAAATACAGTTAATGCTTGCCCTTTGACAATCAAGCGGTTGAAAATACTGATAACACCACCTTCACCGCCATCACCTTGACGTGGTCCATATACATTTGCATATCTAAAGCATACTGTATTTAATCCAAAAGCTTCATGATAAATTCGCAAATAACCTTCTGCAGTAAGCTTTGTCAAGCCGTAAAAAGACGAAGGCATACCACTCAAGTCTTCAGTCAATGGCAATACTGCCAAGTCGCCATATACAGCAGCTGATGAAGGCATTAAAAATTGTTCAACATTCACTTTACGACAAGCATCGAGAACATTAATAAGCCCTATTAGATTTACATCACAGTCATAACTTGGGTTCTCCATAGAGGATTGTACCATTGTTTGCGCCGCTTCATGGAAAACAATAGACGGCTTAAACTCTTCAAATACAGATAGTAATTTTGGATCTCGTACATCCATCTCAATAAATTGAGCATCTTCATGTACAAAGGAGCGCATACCTGTAGATAAATTATCTATAACGAGTACATCATGACCTAATTCAATTAATCTATCAACTAAATGGGAACCAATAAATCCGGCCCCACCAGTAACACATATATTCATAGCGCCCTCCCTTCTAACATCTTTAAATACCTGCACCTTGTTTTGCTAGTGCATCAGCCATTTCATTATATGTATCGCCCGTATGAGCAGCCACCTTGTGAAAGTAAACTCGCACACGATTTTTTATAGAATCATAAAATGCTGAGTACTCTTGGGTTAGCTCATTATTACGTTTCCATCCCTTAGTAGCCCACATTTCTATGCCCATATAATCATAGTAAAGTGAACATTCAGAAATCCCATTATCAACGGCGTATTTCATAACATGCATAGCAGCCAACAACTCGCCAGCTACATTCCAAAACGATGTATATCGTTTATCAGTAGAGGAAAAAGAAAAAGTTTTCCTCTTGCCATTCAAAAAGATAACCCCACCTGCCCCAACAGTATTGGTCTCTTTATTATAACTACCATCGATATACGCAACCATATAGTTTGGAGTAGTAAAATCTGGTTTCACAACATTTGCTGATACTTTACTTTGAATACTAGAACTAGAAACTATAGGCCTAGAATTTTTAGATTTAAACTTCACTTCTTGTGGCGATTTAAGTTCACTCTTTTTAGCGCTCATAAAATCACTTAAAGACAAACCTGAATCCTCTACAAAAGCACGTGCTTCGGCTTCTGTCGAAAATGATTTGTAGATAGCACCACCATAGCCCTTTACTTGTTTTTCACAGTCAGACCATGTAGTGTAAACTCCTGGTACACGACCCTGACGAACAGCATAAAACTTTTTTGCCATACGCCCCCCTTAATGGTCCATTGTCAGTTCAACAAATTCAGCATTTACAACAGATGCCAAATCCTTTGGATTTACCTTCATTTGCATACCGCGTAAACCTGCGCTTACATATACAAACTTTTGGGGTTCCATAGTAGCATCAAAATAGGTAGGAAATGCTTTTTTCATGCCTACTGGAGAACATCCACCGCGCAAATAACCTGTAATACCTAACAAATCCTTAACATGAACAAGCTCTACAGACTTATTATGACTAACACGTGCTGCCTGTTTCATATCTAACTCTTCAGCCACAGGAATACAGAATACTACATATCCAGTTTTGTCACCTTTGCCAACTAATGTTTTAAAGACTTGTTTCTCATCGAGTTTTAATGCTTCTACTACATGAAGGCCAGCAGCACGCTCTTCAGACCACTCATATTCGCTAATACTATAAAGTATCTTATGAGTATCTAAAATACGTAATGCGTTTGTTTTTTTATGTTTCTCTTTACTCATCATAACCTCCATATACTAGCATAGCAAATAAATTTAATCATTACATAATATATTTCTATAGACAAATATAATTTTTCATTACTATTTATTTACGATTTTATTAATATTTTTTAATTCAATACGCAAGGTACCATCATCATTAGTTTTTATCTCAATAAACTCACGATTTTTCATATATTCTACAGGAAATGAAATCTCAATACCTGTATCTGTTTTAATCTTATGATGCTCTCCAACCTTCGTGGCAAACTCACGATTGACTGGCAAAGGACGCAGCATATCCGCATCAGCTAATTCTTTTTTTGCCGCCTCTTGTTGAATAGGATTCGCTTTAAATACCTCTTCTACAATACGAACAGGATCAACGGTATCTGATACTTCTGCATTTTTAGCAATCATAGATTTAGCGGTTGTCAACTCAACAACGCCATCAGACTCATGAGCTTGAGCCACCTTATCTACGATAGTCTTTACCTTTCTCACCGTATCTCGCGAGGATTGATTAGTCCCTAATTGCAAAACCTTATCTGCTAGGATATAGGATACCTCACCATCAAATTCCCCTTTAGGTTCAAAAATTCGAACGCTAAAATCATGCAAATTAATGGATGCAAAGGCACGTAACTTCTGTGACGGCATCGGCAACACAGCCTTATGAGAAACGAGTTCTGTAGCCAATGTACCATCATCTTCACTGAATAATTGATGGGTAAAAGCATCATGAGCTTGACACAAAAGAATACAAACATAAGGCGTATCCGTAACGGCTTCACAGATAATTGTATCAATAACAACAGAATCAGTAGCTTGTTTCATGTATGAAAATAAGCTTTCACCTAAATTCTTACATAAATCAATAAACTTAAGCTCTCCATTTTTATAATCTAATAATTGTTTGCCCACAGGGCTCGCATCATGTAAGGTTCCGGTTCTAGCCCCTGGATCTTTAAAAGCCTTAACTACATGATTTGCTATATAATCTTGTATAGCTTGATCCCCAACCTTTAATTCATGTTCAGAATATACAGCTAACGAGGATGTAAAGTCGAAAATCTCTAGCGCCGCCTTATTAATCTGCATGATGCCTCCTTGTAGTACAAAAAATGTTTACCCTTTATTATACCACTCTTTTAGCTTTCGTTTATCTACTTTTGAGCATTCCGTAAGGGGTAGCATAGGAACTTCTATTATAGCTTTTGGCCACTCCACAGAAGGCCTTTTATTATGAATAAAGTCTATAACTTCATTCAATCTAGCCTCACCATCTAGCACCATATAAACTACGTAGTCTTCCCCTCGTATCTCATCAGTAATATCAATTATAGCAACCTCGGAAACCCCTTGTAAGGATTGTAAATACAATTCCATCTCTGGAATAGAAATTTTATATCCCCCTTTATTGATTACGTCGCCTGCTCTCCCATTAAACATTAGATAACCATCGCTATCAATGTATCCACAATCATTTACAGTATACGTATTAGGAATCCCTTCAATACGATAATTTGTTGTCACATAAATGACATTATCATTCTCTGCGATTTTCACGGTTGGAAATGGTCTCCCTACCGTACCTTCTCGCGCTAACCATTCTTTACCAGTGCAATACGTTATATAGTTAAGCTCTGATGCACCATAATACAAGATAAACTCCATATCAGGGCATATATGTTGTAACTGTTCCATTAATTGTCGATCCAGAACTTGAGATCCCGCAATGATGTATTTAATGGATGATAATTTACTTTTACAATGTCGAACCAATAATCGTAGTTTCGTTGGTAATGCATATATATGGTCTACATTGTATTCCTCTATAAGCTGCATCCATCTACTAGGACGCAAGGAACTCGTTGTAACAACAGTCCCTCCAGCCCATAAAGAGGCAATGACCATATTGCTAACACCTGTGAAACTAAAGCTTCCCTGTAAAAAGATTTTAGTATCTTTATTTATATGAAAAATATCATTTTGAATATCAAAAAAATCGCGCCAAGACATTTCTCGTCTCCACAAAGGTTTTGGTTGTCCCGTAGTCCCCGATGTAAGTACCCCAAAATCAGCTAATGGCGGTACACCTTCATAGGCTATAACACGAGCTAGCTCATCTACATAAGCCGTATCCATCTCATTGTGACATACCATAGGAATATTACCTTTATGTAATGCCCCAAGCCACTGTGTAAGTTGTTCAACAAACGACAGTTCCTGAATTAAAAGAATCTTAGTATTTAATGTCTTTTTAGACTGAGTAAGATTTACAATGCGACTTGTATTATTAATACCGACCGATAGAATAGCATCATATAGTTCACCATATGTATATTGTATGTCATCTACGATTAAAGCCATTTTATGGGGCTCTAAATCTTTATGCTGTTGTAAGCGTTCAATAATTGTCATATTACATGCGTTCCATAATTAAAGCCGTACCTGTGCCCCCTGCACCAGCAATAGCACATAAACCATAGCGACCACCACAAGATTCTAAAGCAGCCATACAGTGAAGCACTAATATGGCACCAGAACATCCATAGGGATGTCCATAAGCTAAGGCACCTCCAAGCATGTTATATTTTTTAATGTGATTAGGGTACGCCTTGTTAAAAAGAACATCAATGATGGCAAAAGCTTCATTCCATTCCACCACATCAATATCATCCATAGTTAAACCTGTACGTTTTAAAATGCCTTCTGTACTTTCAAGAGCGCCCTCCGGACTAAACTGAGGATTTCCTGCCCAAGGTTTAACGCTATAAATTTTAAAAGGACCTTTTTTATTAGATAAATATACAAAGGCCGCTCCATCATGAGTTAAACACGCATTGCCTGCATTTGTAATAGAGTCAGCTCCCAACAAAGGTTTCATCCTAGACAAGAGTTTCTCGTTCATCGTAGGTCGAATACATTCATCTATACATCTTTTACCATCTATAGTAATAGGTATAATATATGACTGTAAATATGGGTTATCTAAAGCAGCTGATGCTCTTTGATGACTGCCAATAATATGTGGATATAAATCTTCCTTTGTTACATTGTGTTTATGGATAGTCCGCTCAGCCCCTTCGAGCATGGCTAAAGGCGATTGATCTTGGGGCGTAAATTGAGCTACCTTATAGGTTCCTTTTCGATCATCCCCTGATGCATACACTCGCTCTGGCTGTAACGACGAACTTTCAATACCGCCTGCAATAGCGGAATCCATAATACCAGACAAAATATGTGCATAGGCGATCTCAATACTCATCAAAGCTGAGGCACATTGCATATCAACGGTAATAGCAGGCACAGAATTTGGTAAATTACACATAAGACCCATGAGACGGCCAAGGTTACCACCGGTACCAACTGCATTACCACAGAAGATTCCATCTATATGTGAAATAGTATAACGATTAATTATTTCATCAATTACTTGAGAGCCTAAAATCTCGGGTCTCATATGTTTATATTGTCCATTTAAAACGCCGATAGGACTTCTAAGCCCACCATGAATATATACTGACATATATACTCCTTCTATTAAAAGTAAAAAAGAGGCATCCCGCAGAATGCCACTTTAATTGTATTCTAAATTTTAACTTTAGTTGCTAACCAAGAAGCAACCAGACATTTTACGATATCTCCAGGAATAAATGGGAACATGACTACAGGCAAGGCCGCCCAAAGTTCTGTTTTTGTAACAATCATAAAACCTGCTACACCAAAAAGGTACACTACAGGAATGGTAATCACAAGAGATCGCCAGGCATAAGAGAAAAAGCTTTTTTTAGAACCTTTAAATATACTTAGTAATGTATATGCAACTGGCCAAGAAAAAATAAAGCCACCTGTTGGTCCCAACAATTTGCCAAGACCAGCCGTTCCTCCAACGAATACTGGCAAACCTACTGCACCAAGCAAAATATAAATAATAAATACGATAAGTGTATCTTTAGGCTGTAACAATAAGCCGGTCAATGTAGCTACCAAAGTCAAAGCCGTTACCATAGCGGGGCTAAATGGTAAGGGAAAAGAAATATATGCTGAAATACATAATAAGGCTGTTAATAAAGCCATTTTTGTTAAACGTCTTGTTTCCATAATTACCTCTAACTAATACATCTTTGTTTCAAAGATGATGAATCTTCATTTTCACCAAAAAATGTAGCCGAAAATGCCAATGTATCACCAATGTAACCTTCTACATGAGCATCTTCAGGATATTCCACCAAAGTTACCTTGTCATCTGCAATAACAGGTGCATGAAAATAAATCGTCATTTGCAGAGCAGATTTACTAATATTCCAAAAATCCCACATCGTTTCTAAAATCATGCAGCCAGGAACAACATAAGGATTCTCACGATGGATTGGATTCGTATCATTAATATCATTTACAAATCGTATGACCTCTTCCTTAGAGAACGATATAGCACCACTACTTTCCTCTTGATGTATTGTAGCGCGAATGCTGAATTGTTTCGGCACCGGTCGTAAATCAACCATCAAGAAGCCAGACGTATCCATAATACCAATTGTGGTGGTTTTTGCTACTTTCGATACAATTTCACATACGGTTCTATCACTACCTGAGGAATCATAATGCATATGTTTAATAACGCTGTGTCCTGGTAGATTCAAATCATTATTACATAATGCTTTAAATAATGTTTTCATATAATCACAGTCCTTTTATTTATTCAATATCTTGATTATAATCAACATTATTTCATTCGTCAACAAAAGGCATTATCCATATGTTAACAAATAACAAATGAATTTGAAACTATAACCAAAAAGAGCCTATGACATATATCATAGGCCCCTCACGTGGAAGTCTCATAAATTATCTATTTTAGATCCAATTCCTTTAGGTAAGCTTTAAAGCTTTCACCCAATTCTTCGTTGCGCAATGCATACTCAACAGTGGCTTTTAAATAGCCCAATTTATCCCCTGTATCGTAGCGAATACCTTCATATGCTAATGCATACGTATCCGTTTTAGAGGCTGCCAATGCATCAGTTAATTGGACTTCATTACCTACACCAGGCTTAGTAGCTTCTAAGATATTGAAAATATCTGGTGTTAAAATATAACGACCTAATACAGCGAGTCGAGATGGAGCATCCTCTTTCTTAGGTTTTTCCACCAAGTTATCAACGCGATATAAATTATCAGCCAATGCTTCACCAGATACAATACCATAAGAACTAACTTTATCTTCCGGTACAAATTGAGCGCCTAAAATAATACCAGGATGCTCATTATAGCAATCAATCAACTGTTTTAAGCATGGATTTTCTGGATTGTAAACAATATCATCACCAAGTAACACTGCAAATGGCTCATCACCAATAAATGCTTTTGCACACAATACAGCATCACCAAGTCCACGAGGTGCTTTTTGACGAATAAAGTGAACTTTAATGTCCGCCAAATCCTTGATCATAGCCAATGGTTTATTTTTACCTTGACTTTGTAATAACAATTCTAATTCAACACTACTATCAAAATGGTCCTCAATAGCACGTTTATTACGACCTGTAATAATTAGAATTTCTTCAATCCCAGAATCTAAAGCTTCTTTTACAATGTATTGGATAGCAGGTGTATCGACAATAGGAAGCATTTCTTTTGGTTGTGCCTTGGTAGCTGGTAAGAAACGTGTACCAAAACCAGCTGCTGGAATTACAGCTTTTCTAATGCGTTGCATAGTATTCTCCTAACTAAAAGTCTTTACCTACAAATTTAATTTTCCATTGATCATTTTTATTTTTATGTCCATCTTTATATGTTAAGTACATATCGAAGGAGTGTAAATCACGATGCCATGTATAATAGACAGAATCAATATCCCCACTCATCATGTTATTCTTAACACTTACAGAAATATCATCTAGGCGAGTCAATTTATACGTACCGCCATAAATAAGCTCTTTTGGAAGTTCTGTCGTGTCAAAACGATAAGGGGAATTATTGTAGGTTATATTTCGTTGATTATAGCTAACCCATACATTAGCACGATTACCAACTTTAGATTGGAATCTAGCACCCCAATAAGGCATGCTACGGATACTACCATCATAACCATAGTAGTCACGTTGGTAACCACCTAAGAAGCGTAAATCAGCATTTTTACCAAGCTTAATCGGATCATGAGAAACCTCTGCATAATATTCTTTATGAGAACCTTTTACAGAGCCCTCTTTCCAATAACCAGCATTAACCCCACCACGTACAGTAATTGGAGAATTTCCTACATGATATGTATGAGTATCCAAACGAGCTTCACCTATTTTTTCTACCCATACTGTTTCATCATTATATTCATTAGATTCCTTGCTATAACCAACAGAAGCAGTCCCCCAAGGTAAATAATGACGATATCCCACCTGTGGTTTAAAACCAGATTTAGAATACCAACGATAGTCAATATAAGCTTCACCATTTTTACCGATAGGATATTCTGTACTACCATGTAAGCCAATACCATCATCGTTACTATACGTAGGTTTTGGTATTAAGGAAAAAATACTAAATTTGCCTTCTTTGTCATGACGCAATGAAGTCGTATAAGATGGCAAGGATAATACTTTAAAGTTTTTAATATAAAAGGATGGTTTTTTAATAACGACTTTATCACCAGGATATACCTGAATATCTTGACCCTCCACACGATAATCTGGAGTATGAACAAAAGCCATTGCATGTTTTGTAGTGACCATGCCCTTTTCCATATGGCCTATTTGTCCATCAAAAGTGGCGTTATTGCCCTTTACATAATAGGGATCGCTCCATCCCATGGCTTGGTCTGCCTCAAAGTGACGATCGCTAGTGCGATACGTCATATTTTGACCTGTAATATCTTTTGTTTTACCGCCATCTTCCAAATAGCGATAGCCCCCAACAGTACGATATTCTGTGGTTTTAGTATTACCTTCAATACGGGGGGCCATCAAAGTTTGATTGCCTTGAGACACCACAACATCGCCTTGAGCATATACATCACCTGTAGAGCCAGTATAAGACATTTTATTAGCATCGATACGTGTAGGCAACTGTTCAGCAGGAGCAGCAGATTTCGCTTTTTCACCACGACGTACAACACGGATATTACTATATTCAGGTGTAGATGCTTTAGAAATTTCTCCTGCATAGGATTGACCTACGCTATCCAATGTATCTTGATATACAATAGTTGACTCAGTAGCGGCCCATACAGGTTGTGCTAAACAAACAACACATGCCGCTGCCAGCCATTGTACTTTACGTTTCCTCATGGTTACTAGAACTCCTATTACTTTAAGAATTTGTTAATTATTGATTACGCTTTACAACAACGATAGGTTGAGAAACATTTTCTACAGGTTCTTCTGGCTCCTCAACTGCTGTAGTATCTTCAGCTACAGCTGCATTTTCATCAGTATCATTATTTTCTACATATTCTTCAGATTCACCTGTTGTATTAGGTACAGTTACAGCATCAGCTAATTCATCATCACTATGAGCTAAACCATCGCCACCAATAACAAGACCTTGAATTGTTACGGAATCTTGAGGTTGTACATATACAGTAGCACCAGCTGGGTACTCAATATTTTTACCTTTGATGAAAGCGCCCCCTACAAGCCCAACAGGACCGAGTAGAACTGCGCCCGCTACAGATGCACCTGCTGCTTTAACTTCACTACGGGTTTTATCCTTAGCCTCTTTACCTTGTACAGCAGTAAATTCTGTACCATCAATAGCTGGGATTGTATCAAATGTAATATCTAACGCACCATTACGACCAAAGGAACGAGCCTTTTTCAAAGAAGTAATTGTTCCGGAACCTACAGTGCCCGCAGGTACTAATAAGACATTGCCATCCATTACATTTTCTGCAACAGTAAAGGATATAGTGTCACCTTCATGACTAGTTTTAGAAGAAACCGCTTCATTTAGAGTCACTTTGAACACTTGATTACCAGACAATGTACCTACTTGGTTAGTAAGAGCCACATTGCTACCATATACCTTTGTCTTCAAAGAAATAATACGTTTTTGTAAGGACCCGCTACCAATGCGACCATTAACGCTACGTTCCATCTTTTCTACACGGTCTACAAGAGATCCTGCGTTAATGCTATTTTGATATGTATATTCCAATGCATCCATTTCTTCGCGCAAAGAAATATTAGTACCACTGCCTTCTACAGAATTGTAGAGGGAGTCAACACGTTTACTCAATGTTGCGGAATTACCATTGAAACCAGTACCATACACGGTTTCATCAAGTTGATTAATGCGGTCCACAACAGCACCATCTTGTACGGCTCCATATACAGTAGTTTCTAAAACATTTGTTTTTTCAGTTACTGTACCAGGAGCGGCAAATGCAGTGCCTGAAATTAGGGATGCCATTAAAAGTGTAAGTACTTGTTTCTTCATAAATTCCTCCACAATGTATCTAATGTATAACTGTTATACAACAGAATAAGCACGGGCCTAAGACCGTGCTTATTCCCTGAGTCTATCAATTTATATGCTCAGTGGCCATTAAATTTTCAAATCAATAATCGCAGATACACCTACGCCTTGAACACGAGATGCACCAACTGGGTTTGTGCTATTAACAGGAACTAATCCTTTTACACGAACCATACCATTAAAGCTACCTTCTACTTGAGCAACAGCTTTAACTTCTTCAATGCTAGAAGCAGGCCCAGTAACTTGAGCCGCACCGATATAACCTTTTGTACCAATACTGATAATAGGAACTACTTTAGTTGTATATTCAGTACTCAAGTTATTTTGTTTCAATAATTTATTTAGGAAAGAGTCAATTTGTGGACCAAATTTGTTAACAACAATGCCGATACCACCAATTTTAGCTGCACCACCAAGAATGCTGCTAAGTCCACCAGCTTGAGTTGTCAAGATACCACCAAATGCAGTTGTAGTTAAACAAATCCCTAGAACAGCTGTAATAATCTTCTTTTTCATAATAAGCCTCCTATAGATACTTATATTTTAACAAATTCTATACATAGATTCTAGTGAAAGTATAAGAACTTACACATAAAGATACTAACATAATATAGATTTTCGATGAATTCTTAATGAATTTTACGCAACTTAATTTAATGCTACCATCAATGATAAATCGTGTCAACATCTAATACAAGCTACATCTAGAAAGCTCAAAAATTGAAATAAAAAGATTAACAAAATGATATAGTTTAATTACTTTTATTAATTATAAATTTAACAAATTCGTGGAACCTGATCTTCGCCTAATAAATCAATCAGACGAACACCTCCAATAGCCGTTTGTAGACCAACCTTACCAATATTTTTATCTATAGTCTTACCAATTAAAACAGCTTCACTGCCCTCTTTAAAGCTATGAAGAATCTTAAGGACTTCGTCTGTAATAGATGGCTCTACAATAAGAACCACTTTCCCTTCATTCGCTAAATATAAAGGGTCATACCCTAATATATTACATACTGACTGTACCTCTTCATGAATTGGTATAGCCGTTTCTTCAACCTTAATGCCTACTTGACTCTGATCAGCGATCTCTTTTAAAACGGTACCTAGGCCACCACGAGTGGGATCTCTCAACAAAGCAACTTGAGTTCCTACTTTATCTAATACTGCTTGAACCATCTTATTTAGTGGTGCACAGTCAGTTGTTAAGGAGTCAGATAAATCTAAACCAAACCGTTGCCCCATAACGGCAATGGAGTGATCTCCAATAGCACCTGACAAAATGATATCTAGCCCTGCTTTTACGCGATGTGGACCAATATCTATTCCATCTGGAATCATGCCAATACCAGCAGTATTAATGTAGATTTTATCTACTTCGCCCTTTTTAACGACCTTTGTATCACCTGTAACAATTTGAACATTTGCGGCTTTTGCCATTTCTGACATAGTGCGAAGAATTTCATCTAGCTCTTCAAAGGCCAAACCTTCTTCTAAAATAAGACCACAACTTAAATATTGAGGTATCGCACCATTCATGGCTAAATCATTCACAGTTCCACAAACAGCCAACTTGCCAATATTACCACCAGGAAAGAACGCAGGTTGCACCACATAAGAATCTGTAGAGAAGGCCATGCGCCCGGCTGTAACAGGAAACTGGGCACCATCGTGTAGGGGCGCCAATAAATCATTTGTAAAATATTTCAAAATAAAACGGTCCGTCAACTCATGACTAAATCGTCCACCATTACCATGGACTAAGCGAACTCGTTCCATATTAATCCTCCCACGTCGATCCACCACTAGAATAACCATATTTATACCATGCAGCACAGCTACCCTCTACAGATACCATACAGGCACCTACTGGATGATCTGCGGTACAGCTTTTACCAAATAACGGACATTCACTAGGTTTAATAAGGCCTTGTAAAACACGTCCACATTGACAGCCTTTAGGATCAAGGGATGGTTTATCTAAGTTAATAGGTAGGACAAGCTCTACATCGTAAGCTGCATATTCACCCTTTAATGCTAAACCAGAGTTAGAAATAACACCAATACCACGCCATACATCATCGCATACTTCATACACTTCCTCGATCATAGCTTGGGCTACAGGGTTTCCCTTCTGCATAACTACAGAATGATACGTATTGCCCACCACAATATTACCAGACTTACGTTGCTCTAAAATATTAGCTATGGCAGATAATATTTCTAAGCCATCAAAGCCAGCGATACAAGATGGAATACCGTATTCTTTGGGCAAAAATTGGTATGGTTCTTCACCAATAATAACACTCACATGGCCAGGTAGAATAAATCCATCAATATGACCTTCTTGTTTATCTAATAGTGCACGCAATGCTGGAGGCACTAATTTATGAGATACTAAAAAGAATACATTCTTAAGTCCTGCTGCGTGAACGGCTTTCACAGTAGCACATATAATCGCAATAGTCGTTTCAAAGCCAATAGCTAAGAATACTATTTTCTTTTCTGGATATTTTTTGCTAAGTTCTATTACTTCTAAAGGCGTATAAATAACATGGATATGAGCTCCTTTTGTTTGAGCTTCATTGAGACTACTATAGCTACCTGGAACCTTTAACATATCCCCAAAGGTAGCAATAATAACATCCTCACATTCTGCATAGGCTAAAGCCTTATCCATATAGGTTTGATCAGTTACACATACTGGACATCCTGGTCCACTAACAAGTTCTATGCCACTTGGCAATAATTGACGAAGACCTTCTCGGAAAATCGATACTGTATGCGTACCACAAACCTCCATAAGCCGCACAGTTTCACCGGGCTTATGAAGCGCATTGATGCGCCTTAACAAAGCATCAGCTGTGTGCTGCTTTTCCTGCAAAGTAAGCTTCTTCAAGTTCTTCTAACTCCTTAAAGGCCTCTAATGTTTTTTGAGCCTCTTCTTCATCAACAATTTGTACAGCAAAACCTGCATGAACTAACAACCAGTCCCCGACCTTTGCATCTGGTACGAGGAGCAAGCTGCAGTCACGGGTAGCACCTGTCAATTCAACGGTACCAATAGCATCATTCACAGCAATCAATTGCGCTGGTACAGCTAAGCACATATTATCTCCTTATCTATATCATTTATAACAAGTTTTATATACATTTACTTCAATAAAACAGCTCCGAAATATATGAATAAAATTAATATTATTGTATCACAGTTACACTCATTATTTAGTGATAGTGTGCACAAACAACTAGAACTTAAACTAGCTATGGCACTCACATAGATTAAACAATATTCAGGACATTACTAAATAAATTTATCTAAGAATAAGAGCTATATGACAATTTATAATTGATTTCCTAACCACAGTTGTCCTAAAGCAAGTCCACCATCATTAGAGGGAACCGCTTCATTCATATATAAATTACCTATATGCCACGTCTTATATATAAATTCTAATAGTTTACGATTTTGAAATACACCACCAGACATGGCTGCATCACTAATATTATATCGCTCCATCAAGTCTGCAGCCGTTTCGCATAGTGCGATTGCCATTGTTTTATGAAATGAAGCGGCTAAATGAGCTCGACATTCACCACGAACAACGCCATCCATAATAGATTGAATTGTAGGTGTAAAATCAAGAATATGTCCGTCATAATTGTAAGCAAGTAGTGATCCTTTTTCATCACCACATAGAGTTTCTAAGGAAATGGCAATTTGTGCATCATAACTATGCACCATACCAAGACCTAATAAAGCACCTACAGTATCAAATAATCGCCCACAGCTTGTAGCTTGAATCATGGGCATCGTAGATTGTAATGCTTTATCTAAAATTTCCCATCCCTTTGGAAGTTCTTTCATCCATTCTTGATATACAAAAGGGATATCATCGCCATAATAATTACGAATATACCATAAGGCTTGTCGCCAAGGTTCAGAAACAGCCTTTTCTCCACCAGGCAATGGAGCCGCATGAATATGTGCCAATCTCTGATATTGATTGCCTTTACAAAGGAGGAATTCTCCCCCCCATATAGTCCCATCTGGTCCATAGCCAGTACCATCCATAGCAATTCCTAGTACCAGCCCCCTTAAATTGTGTTCTGCCATAACAGAGGCTATATGAGCATGATGATGCTGAACAGGTACAACAGAAAGATGGAGACTTTCACCTATTCTTTCACCTAACCGAGAAGAGAAAAACTGGGGATGACTATCTATAATAATCTTTTCTGGTTGTATAGAAAATAAATTTTTATATCGTTCAATGGTCCATTCTAAGGTTTTATGAGTAGATGCATTCTCTAAATCTCCAATATGGGGTCCTACAAGAACTTCACTACCTTTATTCACAGCAAACGCATTTTTCAAATCACTGCCCATAGCTAATATCGAAGTTTGTTCTAAACCGTCACAATGAATTGGCTCAGGTACATAGCCACGACTGCGACGAATAAATCGAGGTTTATTATTGATGACCACCACCACAGAATCATCAAGAGGAGCATAGATTTCACGATTATGAACGAGGAAATAGTCTGCTACCTCACCTAGTTCATTAAACGCTTGGTCGTCGTTATATAATACGGAATCACCACTTCTGTTACCACTGGTCATAACCCAAGCTGCATCAGAGGGCAATAACACCTCATGCATCGGTGAATAAGGCAACATCACACCCAACATATGATTGTCAGGTGCAACGTGAGGACTTAACCGAACAGAACTATTATGATTTCTTTCTAATAACACAATAGGACGTTCCATCCCCGTTAATACATCTAGTTCTACATCGTTAATATGTGCTAACTCAATCGCCATATCTAGAGATCCCACCATTATTGCTAATGGTTTATGCGGTCTATTCTTCCGCTTACGTAATCGTTGTACAGCAGCATCATTTCTAGCATCGCAAACAAGATGATACCCTCCTACACCTTTTATAGCGATAATACTACCTTCATTGATCAATTCCCGCGTAGTATTCCATACATTTACCATATCTACAGCCGTGCGATTTGGCTTGTATAAAGTATAACGAGGCCCACAATAAGAGCATGCATTTGGTTCAGCTCTATAACGACGCCCCTCTATATCTTCATATTCAGCCTTACAATCTTCACACATGGGGAACTCATTCATCGTCGTCCGTTCTCGATCATAGGGCAAAGATTTAATTATCGTATACCTTGGTCCGCAATTTGTACAATTGATGAAAGGATATTCCTTTCTACGTTTATCTTGTTGTAACTCTTTAAGGCAATCATTACAAGGCGCAGTATCAGCACTAATAAAGGTACTCACGGATTCACCTAAAGGGGATGCCTGCACAACAAAATCACTTTCATGCATATTAAGTGTAAGATGCTGTACAGTTTGACTAGTAATACGACATAAACGAGGTTGCTCCTCTTGAACAGCATCTAAAAATAACTGCAATTCACCTAGAAAACCTTGAACTTCAACATACACGCCTTGACTATCATTATATACAAAACCTGTTAATCCTAGAGAATGGGCCAACATAGAAACAAGGGGTCGGAATCCGACCCCTTGAACTATACCGGTATAGCGAATTCCCCAGCGTTCTGTAGTTTGATTACTATTTTGTTTCATATAAACTCCTACTATACTCGGAGAATCAAATGTAATTAACCTAATGCAACAGGAATACTGCCATCAATACCAGCTTGTTCTAATTCGGCTTGAATCATAATAGCACATTCGATGCGTTTCTTCTGTAAACGACAACCAAATTCATAAGGTGTTTCTAGATCGCCACCCAATGTAATGTTGTTAGCATGACAACCACCGGAACAGAAGAATTTCGCCCAACATTCAGCACAAGTTGGTTTGGAGAATACATGTGTATTGCGGAAATCTTTAGGAATTTCTGTATTTTGTAAACCATCATACACATTACCAAGCACATATCCATCTTTACCTACAAATTGGTGACATGGGTAAATATCGCCATTAGGTACGACTGCCATATATTCATGACCTGCCCCACAACCGCGAAGGCGTTTCGCCATACATGGCCCACGATATAAATCCATGCGGAAGTGGAAGAAGTTAAACTTCTCACCCCAGCCTTCTAACTGGCGTTGTAAATAAATATCTGCTAATTTTTCATATTCTTTCTCTAAAGCTGGCCAATCTTCTTCACGAAGCACATAGTCCCCTTCTTCACCGACAACAGGCTCCATGGACAAATGCTCAAAGCCAAGATCAGACATTGCCATAACGTCTTTAGTAAAGTCTAAGTTTTTATGAGTATATGTACCACGTACATAATATTCAAGACCGTGACGTTGTTTTACTGCGTTGATAAGATTTTTAGCAATATATTTATAAGACTCTGCACCACTACCTGCTACTGGACGCATTGCATTATGTACGGATTCACGACCATCCAAAGACAAAACTAAACTCATCTTGTGTTTGTTTACATAGTCGATTTTATCTTGTGTTAAAAGCATACCATTCGTAGTCAACGTAAGCTTAAATATCTTATTGTGCTTTTCTTGAATGGATTCAATGTATTCAACCGTTTGCTTAACAACATCCCAATTCAACAATGGCTCACCACCGAAAAAGTCAATTTCGCAATGTTGGCGAGGTCCACTCATTTTAATAAGAAAGTCCACAGCACGTTTTGCTACATCAAAGCTCATCAATTCTCGTTTAACACCGCCGTAATCCCCTTGACTAGCAAAGCAATATTTACATGCTAAATTACAATCATGAGCAATATTTAAGCATAATGCCTTAACAATAGGTTTCTCACCTACTACAAGTTTAAACTCTTTACTCATCGGTGCAAATAATTGCTCCGCTTTGATGAGCTCATCTAACTCGTCCATAATCTCATCTAGTTCTACTGCATCTTCTTTAGCATCTAACGCAGCATGTACAGCATCGCGATTAGTGCCATCATATATGTCAAGAACTCTATCGATGAGTTCGTCGATAACATGGATAATACCGCTATTTACGTCTAAGCAGTAATAGTTATCCTTCATCCGAAACTTATGGATCATTGGTTTTAATTCTAACATGGTACCTCCAATTGATTTGTATGGTAAAAGCTCTAGTATATAGAACTTTCTAGATAATTGTACCACATTTCCACACTAAACGTTATAAAAAGAGTCATAAAGATATACTATACAATGTATGTCTTTAAAACATAAATAAAAAAGGCCCGCTAAGCGAGCCTCTTCATTATTTTTGTTTGCAAACTTGGTTACCAACTGTGCAGCTTGTTTTACAAGCGGATTGGCAAGATGTTTGACATTCCCCACAACCGCCAGTTTTAGCAGTTTTTTGTAAGGATTCAGTGTTGATAGTACGAATACGTTTAGCCATGATTATCCTCCTCAATACTTATCGAATGATATTTATTTTATCATATTTATAAAAAGCCTGTAAAATACTATTTCGTTATATTTTCGTCTACAACTTCAGCTTATTTGGTTTCTACCACTTCAGTTTCTCCTAATTGATGGTCTGTAACTTTTGCGTCTCGCATAGCTTCACCTTTAGTTTTCTTAGGAGCATCCTTACGCAATACTTTTCGTAAAGCCATTGCCACTGGTGTTACAATTACAGCAGCAAAAACTGCTTCTGGAATACCATGTGTAACAGACAAGAATACAATAGAGCCTAATACTTGATCTGGACTAAGATTCATTTTAAGAGCAAACATATCTGCATAGAGTAAGAAGATTAATCCCATAACCATGATCGTATGAAATACAGTCCCCATAAAAGCAGAAACAATAATACGCGGACCTTGCGGTGCTTTCCACAATAATAGATATACCAAATATGCTAATACTGGGAAAAGTATACGCGGTAATACGGAAATGATTGGATTAATAAATAGTGGGGATAAAATATTAGGAGCTGTAATATTTTGCCACAAACTATAGCAACCAAAGATAAAGCCAACAAAGGCCCCCACTTTTGGTCCTTCTACAATAGCACCAATTAGAGTTGGTACATGTAAAGTTGTTACATTTAGCGGCCCTAATGGAATAATACCATAACCAGAAAGCCCTAATGCAATAGTGATACCTGCTAGTAGACCAATAATTGTTAATTCTCGAATCGTAATGCCACTTTTTTTCTCTTTCTTGACCTCTTTACGTTCAACTTGCTTCAGTTTTTCATTGTCGTGGATTGATACAGTTGAGTTATCATCCAATGGACGTTCAATGTTGTTCATAGATCCTCCTTCGCTCTCATTCCTTACGGATATAAGTCGAAACTAGAAATTAAATACGTTCACGGCGTCGTGAAATAATACCACGCTCTACCAATGCACCTATAATCACTGCTCCACCTGTCATACCAGCTTCTAATAAAGTTGGAGTTACAAACACTAGTGGATTACCTTGGTACGTTGGAAAAACGGTGGGAACTAAAGATAAAATAAATTCTGGAATATAACCACCATACAAGATATGGGCGTTCATAGCAAGCCATATGCCTGCAGTAATAATGATACGCAACAAACGTACACCCTTATATGCTAAATCTCTTGGATACAAATAGAATACAAAGGCCAATAAAGAAACTAATAATAATACAAGTTCAGCAAATAATATATTTACATTCATGGATGATGCATACATAAAATATACCATCGGATCTTGTAAATCTATATATAGGATTGAGCCAATATACAAGAACGGAATCGGTATAGTATAGGCAATTATATCTAATGCTTCATCAATCATACCCCATCGATAAGTACGATTGAAAAACTTCGTAGCTAATAAACCACATAACTCAATGAGAACTTGAACGATAAAATACACCACAAATAAAAGTAATGATTTTGCTAATCCATTATCTACATTAAAGCTAAATGGTGTATGAAGAAACGAAAATACCGTCCACCAAGCCCAACTATAAGCATGATACCCCATGCTTAGCGGTAAATCATCGTTAAACTTGGCATTCTTTAGTCGTCGCACCATAATTGGTATGACTAGCGACAAAACTGGAAACACTAAAATGGATAATGATAATGCCCCACTTAATGAAAGTACTGTTGTAATAGCACTTACAAAAAGTGAACAAATTAACGTAAATAGCCAAAAACTTTTATTCATTACAGCCTCCCACTAATCGAGTTAAGCCATAAGCTATAAGCAAGCTAAATGTGACACTTAAATACATAGCTAATAAAAAGGCTATATCACGACCTACTGTTGGCCATCCCCACAACATGGATAAATCAACACCTAAAAAAATACCTTTATAGCTGATACCATGAACGACAACCCAACTCACTACATAAGCAATGCGACTTATAGATCTACCATCATCAAAGGTACTGCTTTTAAATGATAAATAGGCCCAAGGCATACATAAGGATAACAACAAATACCATACTAGTGCTACGGTCGCACTCGATCCATTATGAATCATATATGCAATAATGGGGATTACCACAATAAATAGATTCAAATAGAAGGAGCGTTTACAAATATCTATCAAAATGTTCATATAAATCTCCTACAATATGTAATCTCCTTGTATTTTACAATAATCATAGATAAATGTCATCAAAAAAGAAAAACCTCCATACAGGTAAATCAATACCTATATGGAGGTTCTTTGATTAAGCTACTACAGAATCAGCTGTTACATCAATTGTAGGAACAGTTTCCTTTGGTTCATCTTTTTTCAACAATGGGGTCATGCTTTCTAAGCCGATACCCAATGTGAATAGATTATGCAACCATGCTGTTTGGCTTGGCGGCATAATACCGAGTACGCCACCACCTACAAGAGCACCATTGAAACCAACGATACCATTGTAATTTGCTTTGATGCGTTTCATCAATGCCATAGAAATGCGGCGTAAATCTACAAGAGCTTGTAGATTATCGGAAGAAATAGTAACATTTGCAATTTTTTGAGCAATTGGAGCGCCTTCATTCATAGCGATACCAACATGTGCTTCAGAAATTGCTGGGGAGTCATTAATACCATCCCCTACCATCATAACAGTATAGCCTTCAGCTTTTGCTTGTTTTACATAAGCCGCTTTATCTTCTGGCAATACTTCAGCATGCAATTCATCGATGCCGAGTTCGTCAGCTACACGTTGTGCATTACGTTTGGAGTCACCAGTCATCATGACAATCTTTTTAATGCCTAATGCATGCAAATCAGCTATAACTTGTTTTGCCTCTTCACGTACAGGGTCTTTAATGCAAATAACCGCTGCTAGTGTACCTCCAATAGCGAGGTAAATATGGGAAGATGAATTTGGTAAATTATTGAACTTTTCTTGTTCATCTGCAGGAATCTTTGTTTTTTCATCATCAAAGATGTAGTGAGCACTACCAATGCGTACACGGTAGCGGCCAACTTTAGATGCAATACCATGAGCTACAACGTATTCTACGTCGGAGTGCATTTCCTTGTGAGGCAAGGAATGCTCCTTAGCAGCACGTACAATTGCTTTTGCCATGGAATGAGGGAAATGTTCCTCAATACATGCAGCCAATTTTAACATTTCATCTGCATCATGACCATTAAATGGAATGATTTGTTCAAACTCAGGTTCTGCTTTTGTAAGAGTACCTGTTTTATCGAATACAATCATATCTGCTTGTGCAATTTGTTCTAAGAATTTACCACCTTTAACAGTGATACCGCGTTTAGATGCTTCTTGCATAGCGGAAAGTACTGCTAATGGAATGGATAATTTAAGAGCACAAGAGAAGTCAACCATTACGAAAGACAATGCTTTCATCACATTACGAGTCAACAAGTATGTTAAACCAGCACCAATAAAGCTTATTGGAACTAATTTATCAGCCATGCGGTATGCTTGTTGTTCCATACCGGATTTCATTTGTTCAGACTCTTCAATGAGGTTAACAATTTTTTCGTAACGAGAAGATTTAGATGTGCTACGTACTTCTACAATAGCTTTGCCGTCTTCAACAACAGTACCTGCATATACAGAACTGTCTTGATCGCGACGAACTGCTTCTGGTTCACCAGTCATGGAGCTTTCATTAACAAGAACAACACCATCGATAACGACGCCATCCAAAGGAATCACTTCGCCTTGGCGAATAATAATTTGATCACCTGCCACAACTTCGTTAACTGGCTTGCTCACTTCAATGTCATCAACTAAAACCCATACTTTATCTACGTTCAAGGACATGCTTTGAGCGAGATTTAATACAGATTTACGGTGAGTCCATTCTTCTAAGATATCACCAATACCTAATAGGTACATAACAGCGCCAGCTGTAGGGTAATCCTTTTGAAGTAATGCAGCACCAATAGCTACACCATCAAGTACTTCGACAGTTAACTTACGTTGCCACAATGTTTTAATAGCCTTACCAATAAATTTAATACCATCAAACCAAGCCCATGCAGCTGCAATAGGCGCAGGAAGCACTGCTTTTTTACCTAAGTAAAGTGCAGTACGGTTGATCATCATTTCACGGTATTTTTTATTTACCAAGCGAGGAGAATATTCGTTTAAAGCAGGAGCTTCAGACAAATCTAAATCGCGTAGACCTAGCACTGCATCACGCACAGCATCAAGATCGCCAGTATGTTTAATGGCGATTTGACTGCTACGAGTGTAGAAGGTTACATCTACAATTGCATCATTAAGGAGTAATGTATCCTCTACATAAGCTGCTTCAGCCTCTGTAAAGTGATGACCAGTTACCTTAACATGCAAGCGATTTCTGAGTTTTTTTACTACAGAAAATTGTAACATATGTGCAATCCTCTAATTATTTGTTTTCTTCAAAGATTTCTTCGTTGCGTGCTTCGTTGATTTCTTGAGCTTCTGCCAATACATCAGATGCGGATGCTTGTACTTTTTCAGCTGTTTCTAATACAGTTTCTTTAGCGCGAAGACCAGCTGCTACGATACCAGCATATACTTTTTTAGCATCTTTAGAAGTTAATACTTTAAGACCTACAGTACCCAATGCAAGACCTGCTGCGAATAAGTTAGCGTTTTTAAGATTTTTTTGATCGATGTTGAACATGATAATATTCCTTTCTACTAAATATGATAAAAAATTTAATTACTATATTTGAAAAGAGGAGCCATTATAGAGACCCCTCATTCAAATTCAGAATTCGTATTAGCTTACTTAGCAGTACGTTTAATGCCTAGTGCTTTATTGGAACCATCACAGCTGCAGTTACCACCGCAACCAGAAGATTTTTTAGAGCCAGACTTGGAGCTACCGCCACCACAGCCGCAGCCACCTTTACCAGACATTTGTTTGTAAAATTTATTACCGATATAAGCTAATGCTAATACAACTATGAGTCCTATAACAAGATTATCCATTATTATGCCTCTTTCTCAATATCTACTAAATTATAATATGTGTATTAGTGATAAACAAGATAAAAGCAATATCTAAAGGATATTTCCCTTTTCTCATTATCATTTAACCACGAATATTGATAATTATCAAGTATTATTTTTAAATTACTTATAACAAAATCGCAATTTTTAAATTCATTTTTGTTTAAAGAATCTAAAAGTGGCTAAACTCTCCTATTTAGCGATTTTAGATTAGAAACCTAATGCGCGACCTATGTTATAGAAGATGAAACATGCAATCCATGCAAATGTATTTTCATAGCAGAACATGAATGCAACCCATTTCCAAGAACCTGTTTCACGTTTGATAACAGCTAATGTTGCCAAACAAGGTGGGTAAATTAATACGAACAACATCATTGTTAATGCAATCAATGGTGAGAAGTTTGGATCATTTTGTAAGTAATCAGTCAATGGAGCTGGATTTTTATCATCACCACCTACTGCATATACTGTACCCAATGTAGAAATTACTACCTCTTTAGCCGCTAAACCAGCTACGAGAGATAAGCCCATTTTCCAGTCGAAGCCCAATGGTTCAAGTACTGGGTTGATTGCTTTACCAAAGGATGCTGCATAGGATTGTTCAATTTTTTCAGCAGCTTGTTCTTTATCAAGTTTGTCATTTTCAGCATCTAAGTTAGCACTGTTTTTATACATTGCCCATGCTGCTGGGAACAAGTCTTTATTTTCATCTTTAATATCATTGAATAATTCAGGTGCTTCAGAATCATCCTCTACTGCTACTTCAGGTTCATCTTCTCCTGCTTGCTTAGCAGCATCAGTAGCATCTTGTACAGTAGATTTCATATCTTCAACAATTTTATCAACTGCATCTTTTTGGTCATCTGTAGCAATACCGAATTGAGATAATGTAGCTGCATCTTTTACTTCATACTCTTGAGCAACTTGTTCTTTCACTGCATCATAATCTTTGGAGTATTCTACATCCATTGGATATGCAGTGATGAACCAAATCAAGATGGAAGCAGCCATAATGAAAGTACCGGCTTTAATGATGTACAATTTAGCACGTTCATACATGTGCATCCATGTAGCTTTCAATGTAGGCAAATGATATGGAGGTAATTCCATTACAAATGGTTCTGCTTCACCAGCAAATAAGAACTTACGGAAAATTTTTGCAAAGATAATACCGAAGATGATACCCAAGAAGTATACAGAGAATACAACTAAAGTACTATCCCAACCATTTGGGAAGAACGCATTTGCAAATAAGATATACACTGGCAAACGTGCAGAACAACTCATGAATGGTGTAATCAAAATCGTAACCATTCGATCCTTGTAGTTGTCGAGGATACGGGCACCCATTACGGATGGTACGGAACAACCGAAACCCAATAATAAAGGAATAAAGGATTTACCATGTAAGCCACATGCGCGCATTACACGGTCAATAACGAAGGCTGCACGAGCCATATAACCTGTATCTTCCAAGAAAGAAATGCCAAGGAAGAGTAATAAAATTAATGGTAAGAATGAAAGTACCGCACCTACGCCGGCAATAATACCATCAGATACGAGTGACTGTAATTGGCCCTCTGGAATAGTCTGAACCGCATAAGCTTGTAATGCAGCGAAACCATCCTCGATCCAACCTTGAGGAATACCACCAACGAAGTTAACGAACGCAAACAATAAGTACATAACAACCATGAAGATTGGTAAGCCCCAAATTCGATGCGTTAAGATTTTGTCATAACGGTCAGAGCGTGTTTCCAATTGAGTTGGCGCTTGTGTTAAACATGTATTATATACTTCTACTGCAAAGCGGTGACGATATTCTTGGAAGACAATATCAAGATCAACTTGATCCTTAATTTCTTCACGAATAGCTTCAGCCTTTTGAATAACAGCTTCCGTATTATCAAAGCGCATAACTTTGCCAATAACGTCAGCATCTTTTTCTAACAACTTAACAGCAATCCAACGAAGTGGATATGTAACAGTGCCCGCTTGTTTTAGCAATTCTACAAGCTCACTAATTTTACCTTCTAACAAATCACCATAGTTAATTGTTACACCAGGAGCTTTTTGAGAAGCAGCTACACTAATTGTTGCTTCTAACAAGTCTTTTGTACCAATGTTTGTACGACCTACTGTGCTAACAATTGTAGCCCCTGTCATTTCTGCCATTTTTTTTAGGTCGTATTTGATGCCCATTTCTTCAGCAACGTCAGCCATGTTTAGAGCAATAACCATTGGCTTTTCAAGTTCCAATAATTGTGCAGCTAAATATAAGTTACGTTCCAAGTTAGATGCATCAAGAACATTAACAATAACATCTGGGTTATCATTTACGATAACATTACGCGCTACTAACTCATCCAAGGAACGTGCAGTTAAGCTATATGTACCTGGTAAGTCAATAAACAATAACTCATGGCCATCAAAGTTCGTATGGCCTTCCTTTTTTTCTACTGTAACGCCGGCATAGTTACCAACGTGTTGCTTCGCCCCTGTGATATTGTTAAACATTGTAGTTTTACCACAGTTAGGGTTACCTGCTAAGGCAATGCGAATTTGCCCATTCTCTGCCATGTGAACCTCCTATTGAACCTCTACATCAATCATGCCAGCTTCGCTTGTACGAAGTGCTAATTCAAAGTTTTTTACTTTGATTTCCACCGGATCCCCCAAAGGGGCAAACTTCATAACATGGATTTTTGTACCATTTACAAGACCCATGTCAATTAGACGATGCTTAACATTGCCACTGCCATGTAGTGCAACAATAAGACCAGACTCACCTGGTTTCATGTCTTTTAACTTTTTGATAGCCATACGACACCTCCTAATTATTGTACCTAACAACCTCATATTAAACACACCAAATAATAATGCGTATTAATATCTTAAATTATTATATCAAATCAAGCATTAATTTCAACAATTATTATCATTTTTATGGTTATTTTTTATCTCATATCTATATTTTATTATCATATTTAATATGAGATTATCTATATAATTATCTAATAAAATACTGAATACTAGCTGAAATTTAATATTTCATAGCTATATATTTAGATACTGTAATCAATAAACTCTATTAAGATTATCATTTACAAATACTCTCACATTCTCAATTAATAGTTTATAAACAGTTTAAATGTAGCTATTTTAATATTTTCATTTCTCATTTTACTTAGTTATATCAGTATTTTTCCATATATTATCAAAAAAATATACCCAAAATACTATAATATTTATTGAGCCTAGAGTATGTTAAGACTATACATCTTCCAAGTTCAATTCATTTGCCCCTAATATGTGCATACGTTATAATTAATATAATATGTATTATAGAAAGGACGATTCATGAAATCTTTTAAATCTTTAGGTGTTTGTGATGAACTTATCCAAGCCCTACAAAAACAAGGTATAAAGGAGCCTACGCCAATTCAAGAACAATCCATTCCTGTCGTCTTTAAAGGGAATGATGTCATAGCCAAAGCTCAAACCGGCACGGGGAAAACACTAGCATTCTTACTGCCAATTCTACAACGTGTACATACTGATGTTCATCAAGAACAAGTGCTTATCATTGCGCCTACACGAGAACTAATTAAACA
This sequence comes from Veillonella parvula, assembly GCF_018378075.1. GTDB lineage: Bacteria > Bacillota > Negativicutes > Veillonellales > Veillonellaceae > Veillonella > Veillonella parvula_K. The sequence goes on along the minus strand of NZ_JAGZYE010000001.1, from coordinate 37,147 downwards.
AATTTCCGATGAAGCGAAGGAAATAGGTTCTATTTTAAATGTAGATATCCTCCCTCTTATCGGCGGCAAAACAATCGAGGCACAGTTACAACAGTTAGGCCGCCGACCTCAAGTCATCTTAGGTACACCTGGTCGTCTATTGGATCATGCAAAGCGCGGTTCTCTCCATCTAGACTGTATTCGTCGTGTTGTACTAGATGAAGCAGACCAAATGCTTCACATGGGCTTCTTACCAGATATCGAAAATCTCATCGGCCAAACAGATGCCAATAGACAACTATTACTATTCTCCGCTACAATTCCAGATAAAATCCGAAATCTCGCAAAGGCATATATGTCTAAACCCGTTTCAGTAACGGCAGAAGGAAAACACATCACTCTCGAATCAATTGATCAACGAGTGTATATGATGAATCCTGAAGAAAAAACACAACGGCTCATCAAAATGATTGAAGATGATAATCCGTTTTTAGCTATAGTTTTCTGTAATAAACGGGAAGGTGCCATTCGTTTATCCTACGAATTAACTGCAGCGGGGCTCAATATAGCAGAAATGCACGGTGACTTGACACAAGGTCGTCGCACACAAATTCTGCGAGACTTTGCAAAAGCTAAAACACAAATCTTAGTGGCTACCGATATTACGGCTCGCGGTATCGACATCGAAGGTATCACACATGTATATAATTACGACGTACCTCGCGATGTAGATTACTACATCCACCGCATTGGCCGTACAGGTCGTGCTGGTAACTCTGGCGTGGCTGTAACCTTTGCGACACCACAAGACGAATCATGGTTACGACGCATCGAACGAGCTATCCAAGCTACACTTACAAAATATACTAAGGATGGTCAGATCAAAACTAAGGGCAATGCTAGCACTGCTCCAAAACGCACAAAATTAGCTAGTAAACCTAAGATTACAAGCACTTACCAATCCACTAAGGCTAAAGCTCACAAAGCACGAGGCCATAAAGGCTCCAATACACGCCAACGCCGTGCTTCTACCTCCCAAACTGGTCGTCGTGGCAAACGCAGATAAAATTCAGCTTAATATCCTAAACTAAATGAAGCAATTTTTCTTCTACAAGAACAGTTTCAAAAAAAGACGCGCACAGCTAAGCTGTACGCGTCTTTTTATTATCACTGTAAAAATAGTTGTTTCTTGGTAATCTTAGATAACTAAAAACTTTACAATAATCTATATTCGATTATATATATTTACCGATAATAAGTTACCTTTTATTGGTTACTTTATTTGTTGGCATAAATGCTCGGTACCCCATCTACATCAGAACATTGGGTCTTACATTGAGATCGATTGCTACAAATCCAGTTTGTTCGACCTCTCACCTCTTGTTTCACAAAGTAACCTACGTTACATCTAGGGCATTTATATTGTTTATCTTCATCAGATACTTCAATATTACCTTCAACACTAGAAGTATCCCCTTCTACTGGCTGAGTATGTTTACACGTAGGATAATTCGTGCACCCTAAAAAGGCACCAAATTTACCATTCCGCTGTTGCAAACGTCCTTTTTTACATTTAGGACATACAGGTAAGGAAGACAAGTCTACGCTTTCACTATCCATAGGGCGCTTACGATTTTGACTCGTTATAGTTCGCACCACATTGGGCATCATTTGATCAGAGCTTACTACTTTATCAAAACCAAGTTTATCAATTAATAATTTTAAAAACTTAATTTGATCCGCTAAGAAGGAATCTAATGTATCCTCTCCTTCGCTCATAAGTGCTAAGCGTTCTTCCCAAACAGCTGTTTCATCAGGATAAAGCAGCTCTTCTGGCAGAGCATCTACTAAGAGATAGCCCGTTTCCGTTGGAGATAAGACTTGCTTCTTCCCTGACGTTTTCATAAAGTCTCGACTGATAAGCTCATCAATAATGTTTGCCCGAGTTGCTTCTGTACCAATACCAGATACAGCCTTTAATTGCTTTTTCAAGTCTTCATTTTTTACGAATTTATGAATTTCCTTCATCGCTTGTAGTAATGTGGACGGCGTAAAACGGGATGGTGGTTTCGTTTGTTTAGACTCTATAGAAGAATCCGTATATAAAACAGTATCGTTCTTTTTAACCGCTGGCAAGTGGTCCGTTTCTTCAATAACCTCTTTTTTAGGGTCTGATTCAGCCCCACGCTCATCGGTTAGATCGGGCTCGTCATTGTCCGTCGTAGATTTAGACTTATGTCGTTTATAAAGCAATTTCCATCCTTCTTCGATAACTACACGACCATTAGCTACAAACTCTTCCTTACTTTGTTCTACTACAATTTTAGTTTGCTCGTAAATATGCTCCCCATAAAATTGCGCAATATAAGCTTGACTGATGAGGAAATAAATATTTCGCTCCTCTTGGGACAAACTATTTATATTGCAAGCCACCGTTGTAGGAATAATAGCATGATGGGCGGTAATTTTCTTTTCATTCCAAGCACGGCTCTTAATAGAACGATCTGCATCGGCAGCCCACTGTGCTAATCTCTCATCACCTGCATTTTGTAGATTGTTGAGGATTGCATTGCGATCATCATATTGATTGGGTGGTAAATATTCACAATCAGAACGTGGATAGGTAGTTAATTTCTTTTCGTATAATTTTTGCGCTGTATCAAGTACAGTCTGTGGATCATAAGAAAAGGCTTTACCTGCCAATACTTGTAAGGATGATAAGGATAAAGGCAATCGTTGTACATCTTTTTTCTTAGACTTTGTAACACCTTTAATAAAACCGTCTGGTCCAGCTTGTAAACATTCTACTAATTCATCAGCAATAGCTTTATTAATGAGTCGTCCATCTGGGTCAAGCCCCTTTTGTTCGTCTGTAGGCTGCCAAGTCGCCCAAAACACCCCATTAGGATGGTTATATAATACCTTTACAGTAAAATAGTCTACTGGTTTAAATGCAGCTAACTCTCGTTCTCTACGTACAACAAGAGCTAACGTTGGCGTCTTTACACGACCAATTGGCAATGTTACCTTATGACCTTTATAACGTTCAGATAATGTATAGGCCCGAGATAAATTCATCCCAATGAGCCAGTCTGCCCGTGCTCTTGCCAATGCAGATTGATATAGATTGTGAAAGTCCTTGTTATCTCTCAAATCATCAAGAGCGGAACGAATGGATTTTTCATCGAGGGCATTTAATAGAATACGCTGTACTGGTTTTGTATTACCTACATAGTACAAAACTTCATCAACTAAGAGTTGCCCTTCCCGATCCGGGTCACCTGCGTTGACGATGACATCAGCTTTGTCGATAAGGTCTTTTACAATCTCAAACTGTTGACGGCTGCTATCTGTGACAAGCAATTTCCACTCAGCTGGCACGATAGGCAAATCTTGAGGACGCCAACGGATATATTTATCATCGTAATCTCCGGGCTCAGCCTGATGCAGTACATGACCTACTACCCAAGTCACCACATCATCCCCTTGGATAAAATAACCATTCCGTTTTTGGATATTCTTATTTTCTGGTAAGCATTTACTGATTTCGCGAGCCATGGATGGCTTTTCTGCAATAAATAACCGCATGGATCCCCTCCTTAACCTGAAGATAACGGCTAACCCCAAGCCGTTCTATGAAATCTCATTATACTACAATTTAGTGGTCATAACTAGAAAAATCATGTATAATTTTTACGATATATAGACTGTGAAAGTAGAGCCTAAAGATTTATCTGCTTTCACAACATATTAATAGAGGTGAATCATGACATTTTTAGAAGAGGTACAACGTCGTCGTACGTTTGCAATCATATCTCACCCGGATGCGGGTAAAACAACATTAACGGAAAAATTACTATTATATGGTGGTGCTATTCACTTAGCAGGCTCCGTAAAGTCTCGTAAAACTGCAAAACACGCCGTATCCGACTGGATGGAAATCGAGAAACAACGTGGTATCTCTGTAACGAGTTCCGTATTGCAATTTGACTACGATGGTTGTCGCGTAAACATCCTTGATACTCCTGGTCACCAAGACTTCTCTGAAGATACATACCGTACATTGATGGCTGCTGATAGTGCTGTCATGCTTATTGACGTAGCAAAAGGCGTAGAGGCCCAAACAAAGAAGCTATTTGCTGTATCAAAAGAACGCGGTATTCCTATTTTTACATTTGTAAACAAAATTGACCATTTCGGTCGCAGCCCATTCGATCTAATGGAAGAAATCGAAAATGTTCTCGGTATTCGTACGTGTCCTATGAACTGGCCTATCGGTATTAATGGCGAATACAAAGGCGTATACGATAGAGAACACGAAACTATAGAGCTCTTTGCAAAAGACGAAACACATGGTCAAGAAAAGTTAGCTTCCGAAAAAGGGGCGTTAACGGATCCTCGTATGAAAGAGTTATTAGGTGACGATGTATACCAAGCATTGCTTGACGATATTGAGTTGCTCGATGTTGCTGGCGATCCATTCGATTTTGATAAGGTTCGTGCTGGTGAATTAACGCCTATGTTTTTCGGTTCTGCTATGACGAACTTTGGGGTAAAACCATTCTTAGAAAAATTCTTAGAACTAGCTCCATCCCCTGCTCCACGACAAGCGGTAGAGGAAATGGTACAGCCTACTAGCGAAGACTTCTCTGCTCTAGTATTCAAAATTCAAGCAAATATGGATCCTAATCATCATGACCGTATCGTATTTATGCGTATCTGCTCTGGTAAATTCGAAAAAGGTATGTCTGTATTACATCGCCAATCTAATAAAACAATCCGCCTATCTCAGCCTCAACAATTTTTGGCTACGGAACGTACCATCGTAGAAGATGCATACCCTGGCGATATTATTGGTGTCTTTGATGCCGGTACTATGGGCGTAGGAGATACGCTTTGTGCACAAAAGCATAAAGTAACCTTTGGCGACTTCCCTGTCTTCCCTCCTGAGTTTTTTGCTCGTGTATCCCCAAAAGATACTATGAAACGTAAGCAATTCCAAAAGGGTATGACTCAATTGGCTCAAGAAGGGGCTGTTCAAATCTTTGAACAACCAGTTGCCCTTGATTCCTTCGTGGTCGGTGCCGTAGGTATGCTTCAATTTGAAGTTCTTGAGTACCGCCTCAAAAATGAATATGGTGTAGATTTATTAAATCATACTTTGCCATATGGTGTTGCTCGTTGGATTGACGGCGAAGTTGATATTGCATCCTTGAAAGGTATAGATAATGCGATGATTGTAAAAGATAATCGCGATCGCACCGTTGTTCTTATTTCCAATGAATGGCAAATGGGTTGGGTTCAAGAGCGTAATCCGGATGTAACATTCTTAACGACCCCTAAATTACACCATGAGTTATAACTTCTAATTAACTTATTGCTAGGTCTATACATTTTAGTTATATCTTAACATGCATTTATAGAGCGAATTTATCGCCATATATAATTTAGAGTCTTACTAAATCAACATAAAAATATTAAGTTTTAGAACTGGAGTATATTTTATATGATTATAAATATAAAAAATATATTCCAGTTTATTTTTTTATAACAAGAAGGAAAATCACAGATTTAAGTCGAATATATATAGTATGATTATGTACATAAGTAATATATACTATTACTTTTCTATATTTATATGTATAATCATAAAAATAGCTTTATTAATATTATTGTTTTTTTGTGTTGTTATGAGTGTTTAAAGATAAAAATGTAAACTTTTTATACGTTATATATTCTATAGTATTTTTTGACCATTCATGATACCATAAAATTCAGATTTATTTTTTATTTTAAAGGAGTGATTTTATGCCACTTATTGACTTAGCCTTAGTCAACAATGTATGGACCTTAAAACTGTCCATGATTCAAACTGTAGGTCTTGCTGTAATTACCTTATTCATCGGTACTTGGATCAATAAGCATTCCAAGTTCTTACAACGTATGTGTATGCCTGCACCAGCCGTAGGCGCTCTTCCATTTGCATTTTTAACTGCTATTTTGTCTTATTATAAAATCTTAAACATTACCTTTGAAGGTTCCTTACAAACATTTCTAATGCTTGCCTTCTTTACCACTATCGGTTTAATGGCATCTTTAAAAGTCCTCAAAAAGGGTGGTATTTTTATTATCTTCTTCTTCCTTGCTTGTGCGGTGTGGATTGTAGTACAAAATACTGCAGGTATTATGATTGCCAAAACATTAGGAATTGAGCCAATTATTGGCATCATGGCTGGTTCTGTATCTATGATTGGTGGCCTTGGTACAGCTGGTGCCTTCGGTCCATATTACGAACAATTACTTGGTATCCCTGGTACCGCTTCCGCAGCAGTTGCAGCTGCAACATTTGGCATGGTAGCTGGTACAATCCTCGGCGCGCCTGTAGGTGAACGCATTATTAAAATGCATAAAGTTAAAACACCTTATGAAAATCCTGAATTAATGGAGGATGAAGGCATCGATATGATCGAAGATCACGTTGAGAGCGGCGGCAAACAATTTAACTCTCAAGATCTTTTAACAATTTGTATGTGGATTGGCCTTGCATTAGGTATCGGTACCATCGTAAGTGCTGGATTGTCTGTTCTTACTCCACTACCTGCATATATTGGCGCTATGATTTGTGCAGCAGTAATTCGTAACTTTGGTGACTTTACTAAAGCATACAAAATCAACGATGCAGCTCTTGATGCAGTATCTAATGTAGCATTATCCTTATTCGTAACAATGGCTATCAACAGCTTGAAATTAGTTCAATTAATTGATCTTGCTTTACCGCTTATTACAATCTTAGTTGTACAAATGGCACTTATCTGTGTATTTGCATACCTTATTTACTTCCTCTTTGGTCGCAACTACGATGCAGTTATGCTTGGTGCCGGAGCTATCGGTTTCGGATTGGGTGCTACACCAAACGCATTAGTTAACATGTTATCCTTAGCAAGTAAACACGGCCCATCTCCTCGTGCTTGGCTCGTAGTTTCCTTAGTAGGTGCATTCTTAATTGACTTTGCGAATGCTTTCCTCATTACAACCATGGCTGGCATTCTTTACTAACTAAAAAGGACCCATTCGGGTCCTTTTTTCATGAAAAAGAGCTTACTGGAATGATATTTTATCAGTCCAATAAGCTCTTTATGTATTATACTATTTGATTAATGCTGCCCATGCGTTGGCTACATCAGCAAATTCTTGAAGTGTAAAGGTCTCACCTCTTCGTTGACCATCAATATTTGCTTTTGCTAATAACTCTTCAATTCTATCTCTTGTTAAACCCGTTGTCTTCATCGTATTAGAGAATGTTTTACGGCGTTGCGCAAAACCAGCTTTCACAACGCGAAAAAATAGTTTCTCATCAATCACATCTACAGGTGGTTTATCACGCAATACGCAACGGATAACAGAACTTGTCACCGCTGGAGCTGGCAAAAAAGATTTAGGCGGTACATCAAGAACAATATCTGGTTCCGTATAATACTGAACAGCAACAGATAATGCGCCATAGTCCTTTGTACCGGGCTTTGCTATCATCCGTAAGGCCACCTCTTTTTGCACCATCACAACTAGACGTTCAATAGGTAGTTTACTTTCCAACAAAGACATAATAATAGGTGTTGTAATATAGTATGGCAAATTGGCAACCACTTTAAATGGTTTATGATTCATAATCGTTGGCACATCAAGCTTTAACACATCACCATGAATGATACGTACATTGTCATAAGATGCCAATGTCGTATCTAGTACCTCCAATAAGCGACGATCTAGCTCGATAGCCGTTACATCTGCCCCACTTTGAGCTAAACCTTGTGTCAACGTACCAATACCAGGGCCGACCTCTAGAACAGGTTCTCCCACGGTTAATTCCGCAGCATGTACAATTTCATCGACTATACCTCGCTTAATAAGGAAGTTTTGTCCTAGCTTTTTGCTCATTTTAATATCAAAGCGCTTACATATATAATGCACAACCTCTGGGCTTGCAATTACTGATTCTAACATCTTAACTCCTATTTTAACAATTTACTGCCTCTTCATAAGCATCTCGGGTTATACCATAATGATTTAAACGGTATAAAAATTGCTTTCCATTACCGTATCCAATACCTAATTTAGCACCAATAACCGCTCGACGAGCTGCACTATCAGGCATACCAGACAATCCGTGACGCACTAAGTCCACCATAGTAAATTCGTTAGATGATTCTAGAGATTCTACGTGTAATGTAGATAGAGCCTTTCTAATTGACTCTGGAGATGCTTGTTCTATGCCAATATCATCATTTGCAAACGCTTCGTCACGAGGCACAAAAGCATGTTGTGCATTAGGGAATTTTTTAGTTAAAACGCGTCGGATTCGCTCCCCTGCTGTATCAGGATCAGTTAATATAATAATGCCACGTTTCTCATAGGCAACACGAATCATATCGATAACACCTCTTCTGAGGGTAAATCCTTCTGTAGCAATGCAATCAGCGTCTACAGCTTGAGCGATACGTTGTATATCAGATTTTCCTTCTACGACAATGACTTGTTTTAACATATATCCCCCTTTTATTCTATTAATACATTGTAACATATATATAACATTGCTTAAATACTTATAATCGAGTAGTATTAATAGTGTAATATATAAAAGGAGGCCAATTATGACCTTACAACAATTAAAGTATGTCACAACAATTGCCAATATAGGCAGTATTAGTGAGGCAGCCAAGAGATTATTTGTGTCTCAACCGAGTCTCACCAAGGCTATTAAAGAACTAGAGAAAGAAATGGGTATTACCATTTTCGATCGTACAAATAAAGGAATTACCGTATCTAAAGAAGGGGAACGCTTCCTCGGCTATGCGCGCCAAGTGTTAGAACAAGCAGCCCTTTTAGAGGAGCAATATAAGAGCCAAAGCGGTGGTAAAAAACAATTTTCTGTGTCTACTCAACATTACTCCTTTGCAGTCAATGCCTTTGTAGAGCTTTTAAAAGGCGCTGAAATCGATCAATATGATGTATCCTTACGAGAAACACAAACCTATGAAATTATCGATGACGTGGCTCATATGAAGAGTGAAATTGGTTTGCTCTATTATAATGATTTCAACCGTCCTGTATTAGAAAAATTAATTCACACTAACGAATTAACCTTTACTGAATTATTTACGGCCCATCCTCATATCTTTATTGGTAAAACGCATCCATTAGCCCATAAAGAGGTAGTCTCTATGGACGAATTAGAGGAATATCCATATATTTCCTTTGAGCAAGGCGATCACAACTCCTTCTACTTCTCTGAAGAAATCTTCAGTACCGTAGTGCGCCCAAAACATATCCGTGTTCGCGATAGAGCATCTTTATTTAGCCTATTACTTGGCCTTGATGGATACACTGTATCTAGTGGTGTAATCGATAAAGAGGTAAATGGTGAAAATATCATTTCCGTTCCACTTGCCGAAGAAGGTTTAATGCACATTGGCTACATTACTAATAATAAAATGCAACGCAGCCGTTTAGGTCAAGAATATATCCACGCTCTAGAACAATACGTTAGTAATTACGGTAGACATATTCAATTACCAGAAAACAAAAAATAATTATATATCATATTATTTATAGAGCGATACAACACTATTGTTCAATTTAGATGTATCAGATAATCCATAAAGAAGGCACTCTCTATTTTAGAGAGTGCCTTCTTGGGTATAACTTAAAGCATAAAATCACTCATAGACATAACTTTAAACTATATACAACTCAAATATATTGATATTTTTATATATAATCATACTTAGCTATAATTAACCTATCAAAATTATCGGTTTAATCGTTTATATAAGGAGGATTATTATGTCCAAACATACAGCACCATTCCACTTTGATATCGTAGGTTCCTTCCTACGCCCAGCAGAATTAAAAGAAGCACGCGAAGCTTTTAATAAGGGAAATATTACTCGAGAAGAATTAACAGCCGTTGAAGATCGTCTTATTACAGACCTCATTCAAAAACAGAAAGCAGCTGGCCTACCAGTGATTACAGATGGCGAATTCCGTCGTGCCTATTGGCATCTAGACTTCATGTGGGGCTTTAACGGCGTAAAAGAAATTGAACTGGAACACGGTTACAAATTCGTCGGTCAAGAAACAGCGCCAGGTTCCCTCGCCCTTACTGGCAAAATTACGGGAACAAACCACCCATTCGTTGAACATTTCAAATTTGTAAAACAATTTGAAGACGAAAATACTACGGCGCGTCAAACGATTCCTGCTCCCTCTCAGTTTTTGGCAGAGTTATTCCGTGAAGACAATGGCATTACAACGCGCTCCTTCTATCCAGATTTAGAAGAATTGATTCAAGATATTGCTGCCGCCTATCGCCAAGTAATTAAAGACCTTTACGATGCAGGTTGCCGCAATATTCAATTTGATGATTGTACTTGGGGTATGTGTTGTGACCATGCTTACTGGACAGGTCGTCAAAAGGATAAAAGTGTAACCATTGAAGGTGAAACCGCTAAATATTTACGTTTGAATAACTTAGCTCTTGAAGGTCGCCCTCACGACTTAGCATTTACTACACATGTATGTCGTGGTAACTATAACTCTACATGGGCCGCTAGTGGTGGGTACGAACCTATTGCCCCTATCCTATTTGCCAAGGAAAATGTAGACGCTTATTACCTAGAATTTGATGATGATCGCTCTGGAGGTTTTGAGCCATTGCGTGAAGTTTCTCCTAATAAAAAAGTTGTATTAGGTCTTATCACATCTAAACGCCCAGAGTTAGAAGATAAAGAAATCATCAAAGAACGTATCAAAGAAGCTACAAAATATATTCCACTTGAAAGACTTTGTTTATCTCCTCAATGTGGCTTTGCTTCTTGTGAAATCGGCAATCAATTGACCGAAGAAGAACAATGGGCTAAACTCGCATTAGTCAAAGAAATAGCTCATGAAGTTTGGGGTGATTAAATGAATGAACATACTATATATTTAGGCGGTGGTTGCTTCTGGGGCCTTCAAGGGTATATCAAAAAGATCTCCGGTGTCCTTTCTACCGAAGTAGGTTATGCCAATGGTCCTACAGAAAATCCAAGTTATGAAGATGTATGCCACAATAGCGGGCACGTAGAAGCTCTCAAGGTCATTTACGATGCTGATATACTATCTTTAGATCACTTAATTCAATATTTTCTACGTGCTATTGATCCCTTTAGTGTCAATAAACAAGGTGGTGACGTAGGCATTCAATATCGTACGGGTATTTATTATACTGATCCAACCGATAAAGCCGTTATTGAAAGTACCTTAGCACGTGCTCAAGCCTTTGAAGGTAAACCATTTGCTATTGAAGTATTGCCTTTAGAGAATTACTACTCTGCTGAGGAATACCATCAAGATTACTTAGACAAAAATCCTAATGGCTATTGTCACATTCCATTGGGGTTATCTGATGAACCACTCATCGATGATAATACATATGCTAAACCTTCCCAGGAAGATTTAGAGGCATTAACGCCACAAGAGTTTGAAGTAACTCAAAACTCTGCTACAGATGCACCTTTCAGCCATGAACTAACAGATGAGTTCAAAGCAGGTCTCTACGTAGATATTACAACTGGAGAACCCCTTTTTGTATCAGCCCATAAATTCGATTCTCATTGTGGCTGGCCTAGCTTTACTAAACCAATAGCTAAAGATGTTATCAAGTATTACCAAGATAACTCACATGGTATGAATCGCATAGAAGTTCGTAGCCGCATCGGTAATGCTCATTTAGGTCATGTATTTGAAGATGGTCCTAATGGCTCTCTTCGCTACTGTATCAATGGATCATCTTTACGATTTATCCCTAAAGATGAATTAAAAGGTACAAAGTACGAATATCTAATTCCATATATTGAAGACTAAAAAAGGACGCCTTAATCATAAGGCGTCCTTCTACTATATCTATTATAATTGAATATTACTGAGCTAAGTAGGTCCAATAAAAAGAGAATATATCTTATAGATATACCCTCTAAATCATCATATTAGTCCAAAACGTACACTGTAACGTCTTGGCGACCAAAGTCCATAGCCTCCCCATAAGAGTCCATTACAAGGTCGATTTTGTTACCTACTATAGCACCACCTGTATCGGCAGCAATAGCTTCACCGTAACCAGGAATAAATAAACGTGTACCCAATGGAATAACATCTGGGTCTACTGCGGCAATGCCACGTACTGCAGGTAGACCCGTAGCGGTAATACCAGCACCATCACCATCGCCAGCAAGATAAGCAGATGCTTCCATTACGATAGCGCGAGATGCACGTCCTGCTACATTACGAGATGTAGTCACCTCACGAGTGCCCTCTTTAATAATTGTAGGTACCATTGCACGTTGTGTTACTTTAGATACATCATTAGTTTTAATAACTGTACCATTACTATATAGTGTTTCACGTTGTACTCGTTCTAAGCCAGGTTGACCAACTTGAACAACCTCTTCTTCGCCCTTAGCCATAGTATCATCTTTTTGACGAACCACTTCAACAGCAACTTCTTGATCTACTGTAGATAGAGAGCGGCTTGTTACTTGAGCAATTGTTATACGTGTACCACTTAAAACAGATCCATTTTCATCGCCCACTACTACATAGTTAGGTGCTTTGAAACCAAGCTCATTAGCAACACCTTGAGCAGTTGTTTCTGTAGTGAATACAGCTCTTGTTTTACCATTTACAGTTACATAAACTGGAATAGCACGAACAACCGTTAAGGTTGTTCCATTTTGAACTGTAGATGAACTAGAAATAACTTTATCATTTGGATTTAACTTAACCCCAGCATCGCGTACAATGCCTTCGTTAGAATTTAAATGCGTTCTAACAGTGTGTGCTGCACCATCTACCATAACGGTAACGGTTTTATCATTATAAGAAAAACCGGTCATGGTTACAGCTGTTACAATCAATCCGGCAACAACAGACGAAATATATCGCTTGTGTGTCTTATGAATTCTCATGTTGTAATCCCTCCTGTAATGGTATTATTCTACTACAGATAGATACAACCTGTCAAACACCATAAGTTAACAATAAGACGAAACCCTTTATAAATACTGAATTCGTAATAGATTGTATTTTGTATTTTTTAATAAAAGTCCACTGTATGCGTACATATCTATATTTTTAAATACTATACAATATATTCCGAATTGTGTACATATATACAACACTAATACCACATATAGTATATACAGATTTTTTATTACTAAATTTGTATTTTTATGTGTTTTTCAATTGTTACCAATATTTTCTAGAACACTCAAAACTTCACTTTCTCCTCATTTTTAAATGTATAAGAAAGTAAAAAAGCCCATATAATGGGCTTTTTATATGTTATGTAATTGTATTAAAATTCATTACCTAATATATTAAGGTTTTTTCATCATCTATTCATTTTTAACATCGGTTGTAACCGTTCAATGACCGTCATTGACTCTCTGTGTTCATGCTCAATAGCAGTTTTCATTAGCTCCTCTTGAGCAGATATAGGATTCTCTCGATCATTGATTTTATGATACGAACCATCTGCTCTCATAAAATGAGCTTTTAATGTATCATCTAAATATAAATCTAAAATACTTTTTACCCGTTCTTTATGGCGTTTATCTTCAATCGGAATCATAAGCTCTACACGTTCATTCAAATTTCGAGGCATCCAATCTGCACTAGATAGGTACAGACTTTCATTCCCTCCATTACGGAAGTAGAACAAACGATGATGTTCAAGAAAACGCCCCACAATAGAGCGTACTGTGATATTATCACTAACACCGGCAATGCCAGGACGAAGCGTACAAATACCACGCACGATAAGATCGATACGAACTCCAGCAGAAGAAGCTTCATACAACTTAGCAATGACCTTTTTATCGAGCAGAGAATTCATCTTACCAATGATATAGGCTTCTTCCCCATTCTTAGCAAACTCGATTTCACGGTCAATAAGTTCCATAATTTTTTCACGTAAATTTAAAGGCGCTACAATAAACTTATTCCAAATCGGTGGGTCAGAATATCCAGAAATCAAGTTAAAAAAACGTGACGCATCATCACCATACTCATCATTACAAGTAAATATACCACAATCAGTATACATCCGAGCTGTTTTACCATTATAGTTTCCCGTTGCTAGATGGACATACCGCCTAATACCATCCGTTTCCCGGCGTACCACCATAGTAATTTTAGAGTGTGTCTTAAGACCTTTTAAACCATAAATAACATGACATCCCGCTTTTTCGAGTCGACGAGCCATATGAATATTGTTTTCTTCATCAAACCGCGCCTTAACCTCCATAAGGACGGTTACTTGTTTCCCATTATCTGCCGCTTTTATTAAGGACGCAATAATCGGAGAATCCCCACTAACGCGATATAATGTTTGTTTAATAGCCAATACATCAGGATCTATCGCTGCTTGTGCAATAAATTGCTCAACCACTGAAAAAGATTCAAAGGGATGATGAACAAAAAGATCTTGCTTCCCAATAATAGAAAATAAGCTATCACCTTCATAATCAACTAATTCACTAGGAATCTTAGGATCAAACGGTTCATATCGGAGCTTATCATAACCTGGATAATTACAGAAATCAAAATACATACGGCAATCCAAATGTCCATCAATGCGATATACGTCCTTTTGCTCTAATTCTACACTTGTAAGGACAAAATCTAATAAGTGATCCTTTATCTCTCCACAAACTTCAAGACGTACCGCATCACCACGACGGCGACGCCGCAAGGATGCCTCTACTTCAGATAGCAAATCTGTTGCTTCTTCCTCATCTATTTCAAGATCTGCATCACGAGTAATACGGAAAACCATATAATCTTCAATACCATAACCTTGGAAAAATTGATTTGCATAATAAGTAATGACATCTTCTAGATAAACAAATCGATGTTCCTTATTGCCACGGCTTGGAACTTCAATGATTCGATCTAATACAGATGGTATTGGCAAGATAGCAATCTTGTAATCCTTAGTCCCATCCTCTTGTATTTGAAAGATACGTACAATTGCATTAATGGTATGATTTGTTAAAAATGGAAATGGGTGCCCCGAGTCAACAGCCAATGGTGTTACTACGGGGTATATATGTTCCTCAAAATAATGGCGTAGCCAGGCTTTTGTTTTTACATCTAGCTCATCAGGATGTGTAAAGAAAAAACCATAACTTTCTAGTTCAGTCAAAACATTATTTAAATACATACTTTGCATAGCAACAAGGCGTTGTACAGATTCATCTATCGCCTTTAATTGTGCCTTTGCATCCATATGAGCCGCATCATATTTAACAATGCCATTCACAACTTGATGACGTAAACCAGCCACTCGAATCATAAAAAACTCATCTAAATTAGAACTAGCAATAGCAATAAAACGCAACCGCTCCAACAGCGGAGTATTTGTATCTATGGACTCTAATAGTACACGCTGATTAAATTTTAGCCAAGATAATTCACGATTAAAATAATATTTAGCATTACTGAACATGGCGGTCACCTCCTCTTACAAGCATAAGTTCCATACCAAATACTTCTGTAAAATATTCAGCATCTCGATTAAACGTCCACCATTCTAAAGAAATATCCTCATTAGTGCGACAGAATACATACAATACATTATCGCGCTCTTCCAATATAACATCTGAGATTTTTTGGTTACTCCCTGCATCGAGAGCACAGGCCACACGAATGATAGCTACTAACTTTGTAACTTGAATCTTTTGTAATTCTGTCAAAGAATTAAAATATGTATCATCATCTGATGGAGTTCCCTTATAGTGATAAAATACGACATTTGCCACTACTTGTTTTTCTTCTTCTGAAAGCCCGAAAATATCTGTGCCCATCACAATATGATACGCATGCTCTCCATGGTTTCGTAAATTAACAAACTTACCTACAGAACACAATATAGCTGCAATGCGGCATAAGTAACCCCACCGCTCCGGTAAACCTTTATGGCGTAATGTTTTACAAAACAAAGAACTGAAACGTTCCACCTCAGCATCATGAATGCTGTCAGTATGATATCTAGCGGCAACAGCACGAGCTAGCTGAGCATTTTGCTCACGCAATTGGTACATAAAGGGATTATTTTCAGCTTCAACTCCATAGAACCAGCTTATTCCTTGTGAAAAGGAGAAGCTACTAAAAATCAACGATTTAGGCTCTATAGCCGTTATAATTTCATTAAATAAAATCATAGTAGGCATCAAAATATTCGCCTTATATTCAGGTAGTTTATATCGATTGATCAACTTAGTGGCTGTTACACCATCAAAGGATTTGATGAAGCCCTTAAAACGTTCTGGTTCAATGGTAATAATATCGTCCTTATTACTGCCATCTCCCATGAGACGCGCCATATATTGAGCTTCATCGCCAGATAAAATGACACTATTAATATTAAAAGTTTTAAGCTCCTCCCGCAATGGGCCTATCATGCGATGTAAATACTCAGTAATAGCCATTGGAAACGATGTAGAGGAACGTTGGTTGCGATTAAAAGATTCCATAACACGTAATGACCCGCTATGCATATTGCGCTGGAATAATAAGCTTTCACCACGCCAAACAGTCAAGCCTACACCACCAGAAGTAATATCAAGGAATAATGTTGCCTTTGTAGGATCCGTCAAGCGGTACTGATTAGTCATCTTGTAGTATAGTAAGGCATATTTGTAATACACCTCTTTAGGCATGTCGATAACCTCAACACGCATACCTGTTTGAATATAAATTTGGTCCAGAATACTACGACGATTAGCGGCTTCACGTATTACAGTAGTACCATATAATCTAGAGCGACTCACACCGTAATCAGCCATTAATTGTTTATATCCCTTTAAGATATGACAAATTTCCTCAATCGTTTCAAAACTTAAACGAGAGGTTTGGAATAATTCTTCCCCAAAGGTTACCTCCCTAGCTGCATAATCTATAACGCGTACATCATCGATACCCTTGTATTCTAAAATAGTAATACTCATGCTACTGGAGCCTACATGTAGCACTGCATATCGTAACGCTTTTGGTAATGCCATTATGCCTCCTTACGAGCTTCCTTCCACTCTATTTCTAATGTTTTCTTGAATTCTTTTTTAAAAGATTTTCCTAATTTCTCTACAGCCGCTTTTGTCACACTTATATCGCGACCGTTCAAATAGGTTACTACTAATTGTACACTAGTATATTTTAGATTCACGGATAAATGGAGAATGAATTGTTCATGACTTTCATCAAGAGCTTCAGCCAAGGCTAGAATAATAGATATTTTTTGTCCCAACAAACGCTGTTCTTGATCTAACAATTTACCGTATAAGAAGTTTTTATACTCTTTTGGCGTCAAACCATGAGAGTTCATAACAAGAAACGCGCTAAAAGCTTGTTCAACATGGGAAAGCCCATATAAATTACTATTGACAAGCATATAGCAGCCATGTCGGGCATGACTATAATAATTAATCCGTTTACCAATATCATGTAATAAACTAGCAGCAGTCAAACAGCGTCTTGTATTTTTATCAGCTCTATGAAGTGGTTCTAATTCATCATACAGTTTAATTGCTAAATCTGTAATATATTTAGCATGAACTAACTCATGTTTAGTCATACCTAATAATACATTCTCTGCAGAATGTACTAAAATATCATCAATAATAGAGTTACCACCTAAGTAGTGCGCTCCATAATAGTCGTAAAATAAACCTTCTCGCAAACCACACCCACCAACAACGAGTGTTTTAGTATTTACGTAGTTAAATAATTCTTCTACGATAGTGAGACCTGCAATAATGATATCAGCGCGCTCCGATGATAAACCACTAATCTTTTTGCGTTCCTCTAGAGTTTTACCTTTTACTTCTTCCAAAATTTCATGGAATCTATGATATGGAATTTCATAATTATGTAGCTTTGTAATGGGATAAGATAACTTGCGTTGATCCATTTTAGCAATATTACGAGCAGTGCCACCGATACCAAGGAGCGGTAATTTCACATTGCGAAGCCATGCATGTTCCTTAATCGTTTTCTTTACAACTTTCGTCAGTTTATCAAGTTCTTTAGGAGTATATTCATCCCCCTTCTGATAGGTGCCTGTTAAGGTAAGGGCCCCTATCGGCAAGCTCACCGATTTTGTAATATGACGATTTCGTACAAGGGTTATCTCGGTACTGGCACCACCTAAATCAAAAATAATAAAATCCTTAAGTCCAATGGTATTGATAACGCCAAGAAACCCCAGGCGAGCCTCTTCTTCACCAGCAATACATTCTAAATCCAAACCCGTTCGTTCTTTTACGGATTTAATAAAAGCATCCCCATTTTTAGCCAAACGTACTGCTGCGGTAGCAACAGCTTTAATCGTATTTGCCTCCATTGCATCAGCCATGTGTACAAAACCTTTTAGAGCACGCAAGGAACGTTCCATGGCTTCTTCGGTCAATTCGTGAGTTCCCCACATATTCTCACTGAGACGCACACTTTCTTTTTCTTGATATATCAGTCGATAACTACCAGTCTTAGAAATTTCATATATGACAAAACGAACTGAGTTCGATCCTAAATCTATAAATGCAATACGTTTCATGTTGCTATCCTCATCTTACTTCTGTTCAGTCTGAATATACTTTAGTATACCATAGAAAAACGCGATTCTCACCGATAAGGGAGAACCGCGTTTTATAATTTATAATTTATAATTCTAATTTACTTTTATCGTGTATTCTAATACTTTAGCATAGAAAATCTTAGTGATTAGAATCCAACAAATATTTTATTCGCTAATAATCTTATGAACTAGTTTCTACATTTACTCGATGCCAAATACTCGTTTACCATTATTAAAAGCAATTTCACAAAACTCATCTACATCGAGCCCTTTAAGGCTTGCAATTTCTTCTGCCACAAACTGAGTTTTACTTGGATCATTTCGACGGCCTCTAAATGGTGGTGGTGTCAAATACGGTGAATCGGTTTCAATGAGGATTCGTTCTAATGGCACTTGTCTTGCCACGTCCTTAAGATTTGTAGACTTAGGAAATACTACAGGACCTGCAAAGGAAATATAAAAGCCCATTTTAATGGCTTCTTTTGCCATCTCCCAGCTACCAGAATAGCAATGGAAAATGCCCCAGTTATCCTTCCCTTCATTGCGCAAGATATTCATAATATCACCATGTGCATCGCGGTCATGGATAATAATCGGGAGATCTACTTCACGAGCAAGCTCTAACTGACGAATAAATACGCGTTTTTGTGTTTCACGGTCAGAAAAATCATAGTAATAATCTAGTCCAATTTCACCAATAGCACGTACCTTATCATTGTTAAGAGCTTGTTCCTTATAAAACTCGTAGTCTTCTTCTGTAAAGTCCTTTGATTCATGGGGATGAGTCCCTACAGCAGCATATAATTGATCGTACTGTTTAGCCAAAGCTAAACCAGACTCAACGGTACCTCTGTCAACACCAGGAATCATAATATATTCTACACCTGTATCAAAGCAGGCTTGTAACATCTCATTACGATCATTATCAAAGCGCCCATCATTTACATGAGCATGTGTATCAAAAAGTTTCATTATTTAACCACACTTCCTGCCGGTAATGATTCGATATTTGTTACCTCTAAATGTTCTTCCCAATCAGAGGCGGACAAAATCATACCATAAGACTCAATGCCCATCATCTTTTTAGGAGCCAAGTTAGACAAATAGATTACCTTTTTACCAACCATAGTCTCCGGTTCATAATATTGGGAAATACCACTTAATACGGTGCGTTCTTCAATACCGATATCCAATACAAATTTCAACAACTTCTTGGACTTAGGCACCTTTTCACAGCTTATAACTTTAGCTACACGAAGATCGAGTTTCTCAAAGTCATCATAGGTAATATTTTCTTTTAATGGTGGAATATTAGATGTATCTACAGCTTCTTCAACTTCTTCTGTAACAACTACATCTACCATTTCAGGAACTTCAAAACGTGGATAGATAGGCTCACCTTTTACAACTTTAGTACCTGTTGCCAATAATCCCCAAGTTTTAGCATCTTCCAACGTAGCCGCTTCAAAACCTGTAAGCCCTAATTGTTCCCAGATTTTTGGAGCTCCTACAGGAATTACAGGGCTTACTAAGATGGCAATGATACGCAATGCCTCTGCCAAGTGATACATAGCAGATTGCAAGCGCGCTTTATCATGAGCATCTTCAGATTTAGCCAATACCCAAGGCATTGTTTCATCAATGTATTTATTCATGCGACCAATAAAGGACCATACAGTTTTGATAGCTTTATTAAGCTCCATATTTTCCATCGCCGCTTCAAAATCTTTTGCAGTTTGAACGGCTAATGTAGATACATCACGGTCCAAATCGTCCATATCATCGCATTTTGTAATCACACCACCATGGTATTTTTCAATCATCGCAATAGTACGGTTTAATAAATTACCTAAATCATTAGATAAATCTGCATTAATTTTTGTAACGAAGTTAGGTAACGTAAAGTTGCCGTCATTACCTAACGTAATCTCGCTTAATAAGTAATAACGCAAAGAATCTGCACCATATGTATCAATCAATGGGATTGGATCGATTACGTTCCCCAAGGATTTACTCATCTTTGTACCATCTACAATCATCCAACCGTGTCCAAATACCTTTTTTGGTAATGGCAACTCAAGGCTCATGAGCATCATAGGCCAAATAATTGTATGGAAACGTACGATTTCCTTCCCCACTAAATGGAGATCTGCAGGCCAGTATTTTTTATATAGTTCACCATCACCATCAAATGGAGAGAGTGCACTAATATAGTTCACTAATGCATCGAACCAAACATATACTACATGTTTAGGATCAAATGGGACCTTGATTCCCCAATCAAAGGATGTACGAGACACCGCCAAGTCTTCTAGACCTTGCTTTACAAATTGAATCATCTCATTACGACGAGATTCAGGCTGAATAAAGTCAGGATTCTCTTCAATAAACTTAAGCCATTGATCCGTATATTTACCGAGTTTGAAGAAATAACTTTCCTCTTTAACACGCTCTACAGGGCGACCGCAATCCGGACAAGTATGATTAGGTCCTAGCTTCTGCTCTGTCCAAAAAGTTTCGTCCGGTGTACAATACCAGCCTTCATATTCGGCTTTGTAAATATCGCCCTTCTCATAAGCTTTTGTAAATAACGCTTGAACAACCTTTTCATGACGTTCATCGGTAGTCCGAATAAAATCGTCATTGGAAATATGCATTTTTTCCCACAATGCTTTAAAACCATTTACAATATTTGTAGTATATTCAAGAGGAGTAATGCCTTGTGCTTCTGCAGCACGTTGGATTTTTTGGCCATGTTCATCTGAACCAGTCAAAAAACGTACATCATATCCTGCTAATCGTTTAAAGCGTGCAATTGTATCGGCTACAGATGTACAATACGTATGACCAATGTGCAACTTAGCACTTGGATAATAAATAGGTGTCGTAATATAATACGTTTTCTTTGTGTCTCCCATGATGAGCCTCCTTCTAACCTTCGAATGGGAAGGTTTAACGTTCTACAATATTATATACATCCCGGCGGGAAACGTTAAAACGCTTTGCCACCTGGCGAATAGCTTCTTTTTTAGGTACCCCAGTATCTACAAGGGCTTGCACAGCATCTTCATAAGATACTGGTTCATCCAACACTTCACAAGTATCGGACTCCACTGTATCAGCACCGCTTACGATGAGGACGAATTCACCTTTATAGGTGAGCTGTTCTAAATCCTTTATAAGGCTTTCTAGATCGGTGCGTACAAAGGTTTCAAACTTCTTCGTCAATTCCCTTGCCACCGTTATAGAGCGATTACCAAAGACTTCATACATATCTTGTAAAACCTCTTGTAATCGATGCGGGGCTTCGTAAAACAGCAAGGTTCCCGTCACTTGTGAAAGTCTTTTTAATTCTTCAATACGATGTTTTCCCCGTTTAGGCAAGAACCCTGCAAAGGTAAAGGATTTAGTATCTAAACCTGATGCAATAAGTGCTGTTAACGCCGCATTGGCTCCTGGTAATGGAACTACAGCTATGCCTTCTTCAATGGCCTTTGTTACAAGGTCTGCCCCTGGATCAGAAATAGCAGGCATACCCGCATCACTAACGCAAGCAATCGACTGTCCTTCTAACAAAAGCTCCAAAATATAAGCACCTTTTTCCTCCTTATTATGTTCATGATAAGAAATCAAAGGCTTTTTAATATCAAAATGTTTTAACAATATGCCCGTATGACGTGTATCCTCAGCCGCGATAGCATCTACCTCACCCAAAATACGAACAGATCGATACGTCATATCTTCTAAATTACCAATCGGTGTAGGCACCAAGTATAATGCGCCCCATTCATTATCGTTCATACCAAGAGGACACCTCCTTCGTGTACACATTCGTTTTTTTGTAAACGATGAGTGGTGGCTCAAGTACAAGACCTGCCTGACCTTGAAAAATAGACTCTATCAAAACTAATTTTGCTGGTTTATCTAGCATACCATGAACAAACCGAATTCGTTTTGCTTGAAAGTTAAACCTTTCTAGTTCATGTAATACATATTGCAACCGACTAGCACTATAAATCATCCACAAGCGACCTTTACATTTAATAAAAGACTGTACCGCTTTCAGAACATCACATAAAGTTGTATGTCCATCATGAAGTGCTAAAGTACGCTCTTCAGATGTAGGCTTTGCACCGCTTTCACAATCATAAAAAGGGGGATTAACAATAACACCATCAAAAGGCTTATCTTGTATATCTCGATATGTCATATGCCGATAATCACCACATAACATATTTACCACATCTTGTTTACGATTATGTTCTACGCTACGCTTAGCCAACTCAACGAGAGTTTCATTAATTTCTATACCTGTAATATGACCTGCCCCTAATGACGTACCTATAAGCGGCATAACCCCTGACCCCGTTCCAAGATCAACATAGGTATGACGACCATTAAAACGACAAAAATGAATGAGTGCTATGGCGTCAAAGGAAAAGCGAAACATATCAGAACGCTGATAAATCTGTAAGCCATCGATAATTAAATCATCAAGTCGTTCTTGATCATTCATCAGGCAATGCCACCTCGGACCATTTCAAATCGATAGTACGGCCCGCTTCGAGCTGTACCTTTACAGTATGTTTATGATGATTTACCTTTAAAACTTTACCAATACCTTCATCGGTAACAACCTCCTTACCAATGCCAGGAGGTGCTATATCTTGAGGAGATTGAGTGCGTTCCTTCTTCACATATAGGTCGCCACCTTTTTTATATAAATCATCTTCGTAGTTAAGACAACACATCAATCGACCGCATACACCGGAAATCTTCGTAGGATTTAAGCTTAAATTTTGATCCTTTGCCATGCGAATCGATACAGGCGTAAAGTCACCTAAGAAATTTGAACAACACAAAGGTCGACCACAAGCACCGATACCATTTAGTACTTTAGCCTCATCACGGACACCTACTTGGCGTAACTCGATGCGCGTTCTAAATATAGTTGCCAAATCTTTAACGAGCTCACGGAAGTCAATACGGCCATCTGCAGTAAAGAAGAATATAATCTTATTCATATCAAATGTGTATTCCACATTAATAAGTTTCATCGGTAACTTGCGTTTTTCAATTTTTTCGAGACAAATTTCAAAGGCTTTTTCTTCGCGCTCTTTATTCTTCTCGATTTGTTTCAAATCCTTAGACGTCGCCTGTCTAATAACAGGCTTAACAGGGGCAACAACAGAATCTTCATAGACCTCTTTAGGTCCAATCACAACTGTGCCATATTCTACACCACGTGCTGTTTCAACGATAACTCCATCCCCAACGGATAGTTCTAATTGTTCAGGCTGAAAATAATAAATCTTTCCCGCCTTTTTAAAGCGTACGCCAACTATGGTTAGCATTTAATCCTCCTCCCGAGCATCATGAAGGGCGATACTAAGACCGTCCACCACGAGAGCGGTTTTTATATGTAAGCACAAAGCCCGTTCTGCTTGCAATGTTTCGGTAATAACCTTAGCCAATGCTTGCATAGACCAGCGCGGTAATAATCGTAATAATTGAGTTTTGTATATAGGTACTTGTAATTGCGTGTCTTGAGCCCCCATTTTAAGAGCCATCATATCTCTACTTACAAGGCGTAGCCAGTGCATCAATTCCGTTAGGCTTTCACGAGATAAGCTTTCACAAGCTAAGGAAATCATAGAAAACCATCGCGTTTCAAAAGCTAATATGTCCATCACCTTAACGGCTAACTCTAGCATTTCAATGCGACCTTGTGTCGCCAGTTTTTCCACCAATTGTGGATTACCATGACCAGCTAATAAAGCCTGTTCTATATCACCGGTAATTCCACGCGCTATAAGAGCGGTGCGAATCGTATCTACATCAACACTGTTAAAACCAACTCCCATACATCTAGAAATGATGGTAGGCAATACGGTGTTAATCTTGTTCGTAATAATGATGAAGTACACCTGTTCGGGTGGTTCTTCAATGGTTTTTAGCATAGCATTTGCCATAACTGCATTGGCTGTGTGAAAGTCCTCCACAATGACAACGCGGTTCCCATTGCCCGCCACAGACAGATGATCTTGTAATAATGAATACCACTGCTCTACCTTTAAGGTTGTTTTCATAGGGCGAATCCAAAAGGCATCACCCTTATCCATATAGATAGGTAATCCTTCGGCTTCGATACGTTTTTCCGTATCCCCATTTGCTAAACGGGCTTCCTTAACCTCTGCTAAATAAGATTCCCCCTTAGGTTGAGAGAATACTTGACGCCCTAGTAATAAAGACGCTAGGCCTATGGCCATATCTAGCTTGCCAAGACCAGATTCGCCATAAAACAAGAGACTATGAGGTAATGCATTACGACTTACAAGTTCAGATAGGTGTGCCTTAATCGAATCTTGACCAATTATAGAATCAAAATATGTCATAGTGCCTCCTATCAATACATGCTCAATATTAATATTATATAGGAAAAAGGCGACTTTTAAAAGAGTCGCCTTTTTCTAAGGTAGTAGATTTTCTACTACACTATATACATCATTATGAATTTCTTCAATAGTACGCAACGTATACTGACTAGACTTAGCTTTATAAGCACAAGGTATGCGGTGCCATTGATAACGCTTTACTAATTCTTCATACGCACCGTGAACGGCTACTAAATATGCATGATTTCCTTCGTGAATATCACCAGTATTGCCTCCTGTTTTACCAGTGCGCTCCGCCATAAGGGCTTCGCTCACTTCAAGGGGCATATCCAAAAGGCATACCGCATCAGGTTTAGGCAAGCCAAATTTTTGGAACTCAAAATCTTCAAGCCAATCTAAAAATGCAGTGCGTTCCTTCGGATCATCGTATTTTACCATTTGGTGCACCATGTTAGACGTTGTATAACGATCTGCAATGATGATCCCCCCATTTTTGTAAAACTGTTCCCAGTCAGTTTTGAAGGAAGCAAATCGATCGATGGCATACATAGAGCTTGCCACATAAGGATTTACATCATGTACATCCTTACCAAATTCACCGGCTAAATACATTTTAATAGGCATAGCGGCGCCGCTATCATAGTTTGGAAAGCTCACAGACTTAACGGCATGCCCTTCTTTGGTCAAGCGTTCTACTAAGAGTTTAGTTTGTGTAGCCTTACCGCTGCCATCTCCACCTTCTAATATAATCAAAGTCCCCATAATTACTCCTGTAATACCCAAATTGTTTCCAATGTCATATCATCAGCACCATTCGGTACAAAACCTAAAGCCTTGCGATTCTCTATATATTGTAACACAGAGGCACTAATCTCTTCACCTACTGCTACACAGGGAATACCTGGTGGATAATAAGCAATTGTCTCCCCTGCAATGCGATGAAGTGCTTCTTTTAAAGGTACTTGCTCACGATTTGCATACATAGCATTGCGAGGGGTTATGCGCACAATAGGCGCTGGCAGCAGCGCAGAATCTTTACTAATGTCTTGCAATTGCTCTTCCTCTGTTTTATTAAATTCTTTAAATGCACGTAACACCTTTTCACTTACAGCTTGTACAGCCTTAATAAGAGCAGTTACAGACTCGTTTGTATCACCTATGGTAATGAGCACTAGCACATGATGAGCTTGTACTAACTCCACCTCAATATGATGTTCTCGTAACATCCGTTCAAAAGCAACGCCTGTGAGCCCTAATTCTTTAGCATCAATCAGCACCTTAGTACAATCATAATTTATTACCCGCTCTTGAATATCTGTGTATTCCATAGTAGCAATACCAGAAATTTTATTGAGTTCCTCACGTAAGTACATACTCAACTCTACTGCACGACTTACTAAATCATTACCTGCTGTGGCTAATTGATGGCGCGCCATATCTAAGGAAGCAAGGAAAATATAATTTGGACTCGTGCTTTGTAGCATTTGATGCATTTGCGTAATACGCCGCTTATCAATTTTTTTACCTTGCCCTAATAACCAAGATGTTTGTGTCAAAGAGCCAACAGATTTATGTGTACTTTGAGCCACCAAATCTGCTCCAGCCTCTATAGCTTCTATAGGTAAACTTTCAGAGAACGGCAAATGAGGCCCATGAGCTTCATCAACAAGTACAATAAGGCCCCGCTTATGAGCCTCTTGTATGATATTAACAATATCTATGCCCACGCCATAATAGTTTGGATAAACTAAAAGAATCGCCTTTGCCTCTGGATGTGCATCCATTGATTTGATAGCATTTTCTAATGATACACCTAGTGGAATCCCCCAGCGTTCATCAAAATCACAGCCCATATATACTGGTTTGGCTCCTGAGAGAACAAGCCCACTAATAACAGAACGATGTGCTTCTCGAGGAATGATAATGATTTCATCAGGCCCTACAGTCCCCATAATCATGGCTTCGATCAAAGCTGTAGTACCATTAATAGAAAACCAACAACCATCAGCTCCATATAATTCGGCTGTTAAGTCTTGCGCTTCTTTTAATTCCCGTTCAGGTTCATGTAAATCATCTAAAGCATACATAACACCTAAGTCATAGGGTAATGCTGCTCCCATCCAGTTCTTTAAAAGTTGAGGTGCTTCAACGCCTATCTTATGACCTGGCGTATGAAAGGGCACGAAATGTTGTTCTTTATATGATTCTAAAGCCTCTACAAAAGGCATTTTTTCTTGATTACTCATATGTACCTCGTAAAAAGGGCATGAATCTCAATGAGACTCATGCCCTTATGCATGTATTTATCGCTGTGGACGACGTTTAGGATTGAATTGATTCATGCCTTTATCAATGCCTACCTCTAGGGTGCCTAATACGGCTTTTACCGTATCCTTAATACCTTTTTGTACCTTCTCTTGCGACTCTTCACTAAATGGTGCTAAAACGTGATCAATGACAGTCCATTGTGGTAACGGACGTCCAATTCCCACGCGGAATCGAGGAAAATTTTCTGTTCCTATATGGGAAATTAAGGATTTAATCCCATTATGTCCACCCGAACTACCGTTTGGTCGAATACGCAACTTACCTATAGGTAAATCCATGTCATCATAGATACAATACACATCAGATGGATCAATTTTGTAGTACCGCATTAACGGTCCTACAGACTCACCACTTAGATTCATAAATGTTTGCGGCTTTACAAGCAATACTTTTTCACCATCTACGGTAATACTACATACCTCAGCACGTTGCTCCTCTCTCCAAGGCGTGTGAGGGACACTATCGGCAATGGCATCAATAACCATAAATCCAATATTATGTTTTGTCTTTTCGTATTGCTTGCCGGGGTTACCGAGGCCTACTACTAATTTCAAAAATCACCTATTATTTATCAAATAAATTACTTACAGACACTTCATGGAAGATACGCATAATTGCTTCACCCAACAATGGAGCTACGGATAATTGCGTAATATTTGGTAAGTTGCAATTTTCCGGCAATGGAATAGTATTAGTAACGATAAGTTCCTTAATATTGGAATTTGCAATTCGTTCACTTGCCGGATCTGTCAACACTGCATGTGTAACAGCGGCGGTAACGGATTTAGCACCGAATTCTTCCAATGCTTTAGCACCTTCAACCAAGGATCCAGCTGTATCTACGATATCATCGATAATAATACAGTTTTTACCTGCCACATCACCGATGAGATTCATAACTTTAGCCACACCTGGTTCAGGGCGTTTTTTCTCAATGATTGCAATCGGTGCACCAATGCGGTCAGCCAAATCACGAGCTCTTGTAACACCGCCAAGGTCAGGAGATACAACGATAATATCTTCCATATTTTTTTCATTAATATATTTAGCCAAAATAGATGCGCCAAACAAATGATCTACAGGCACATCAAAGAAACCTTGAATTTGTCCTGCATGCAAATCAATTGTTACAAGACGTGTAATACCTGCCGTTTGCATCAAATTAGCTACTAATTTAGCTGTAATCGGCTCACGACCACGAGTCTTACGGTCTTGGCGAGCATAGCCATAGTAAGGAACTACTGCAGTGATATGACGTGCAGAAGCTCGTTTTAACGCGTCAGCCATAACCATGAGTTCCATTAAATTATCATTTACAGGATAGCTAGTTGGTTGAATGATAAATACATCTTTGCCACGTACGCTTTCATCAATCATTATTTGTACTTCGCCATTGTTAAAACGACCTACAAATGCTTCACCTAAAGGCAACCCTAAATAATCACAAATTTCCTTTGCCAATGCAGGATTTGCATTACCTGTGAAAATCTTGAGTTTTTTGCCGTCTTCAAATGCCATTTTGTTACCCTTTCATTTGCTCCTATACTGGTTACTTATCCATAATCTATACATTACAGATACACACTATTGCCTTTTTATTGTATACTATTTTGACCTAATTGTGTTAAAAAATATGAGATTTTTTTTATTTCTTTTTGAAAGTATCCTCTGTTACCCAATTTTCTTTCACAATTTGCTTACTGCGCCCTACAGCCAAGGCCTTATCTGGTACATTTTTAGTAATAGTAGAGCCCGCACCTACATAGCTATAATTACCTACTGTTACAGGGGCAACTAAGTTACTATTACAACCAACAAATGCACCATCACCAATAGTCGTACGATGCTTAACTTTCCCATCATAATTCACGGTAATAGTGCCACAGCCAATATTAACACCGGCCCCAACATCACTATCACCGATATAGGAGAGATGTGGGAACTTAGTACCTTCCCCAACATTAGAGTTTTTAACTTCTACAAAGTTACCTACATGAACCTTATTACCTAAAACTGTATTTGGACGCAAATGGACATATGGACCTACATCTACACCGTCTTTTACTTCACAGTCATGACCATAAGTAAAGTGGATAATCGTATCATTGCCGACTTTTACATTCGTCAAACGAGTGTGTGGTCCAATTTCACAACGCTCACCAATCACGGTATCACCTTCAAGAATTGTACCAGGATGCAAAATTGTATCTGCACCTACTGTTACCTCAGGAGCCACATAGGTATTTTCAGGATCAATAATTGTTACGCCAGCAGTCATTAACTCAACATTTTTACGATGTTTTAATATAGCTTCAGCCTCTGCTAATTGCAAACGTGAGTTTACACCTAAAGATTCTTCAAAATCCTTAGTCATGTATGCACTTACCTTGTCGCCACCATTTACGAGAATACCAACTACATCAGTAATATACAATTCACCTTGGGCATTATCATCAGATAATTGATCTAAGCAAGGCCATAATTTTTTACTATCAAAAGCGTACATACCTGTATTTACTTCTTGAACCGCTAATTCTTCAGGTTTACCATCTTTCTGTTCTACGATACGAACTACAGAACCCGCTTCATTACGAATGATACGTCCATAACCAGTTGGATTCGGCATATGAGCAGTTAAGATTGTAGCTGCTGCACCGGAATTTTTATGTTCTTCTAAAAGTGCTTCTAAACTTTCTTTTGTAACCAGGGGAGTATCACCGCATAACAATAAGATTGTACCATCATAATCACCAAGTACTGGTTGAGCCATCTTAACTGCATGACCTGTACCATTTTGTTCTTCTTGACGAACAAATTCAGCACGCTCTCCCAAGTAATTTTGTACTGCATCGCCACCAAAACCAACGATAACAACATCGCGATTGGTACCAATGGATTGAACCGTTTCAAGAACGCGTTCTACCATCGCCTTACCGCCGACCTTGTGTAACACTTTTGGCAATTTAGACTTCATACGCGTGCCCTTACCAGCAGCTAAAATAAGGCTTGCAATATTCATAGTAATCTCCTATCTGTTATCTCTTATATCTCTAAACCATTTTAAATATTATTTACGTCATTATTTAGCCCATAGGTCAATACTCAATATAAACCATTATATCAGCCTATAATCTTCCTAATATTAATGATTTACTCTGCATCTAACACAGGCTCTATACTAATTTTCTTTGTATTTTCATCGATACCATAAAAAGTAAATAGTGATTCATAATCATCGATCAACTTCGGACTTGGTTCAGCTGTAGCTACAAGAACACCTGTGCCAACAACGACGCCACTCATTTCAAGAACTAATTCTTTAAGCCCCTTAGCGGTACCGCCAGCTTTCATAAAGTCATCGATAATTAACACTTTCGCATTTGGAGGAATTGCCCGTTTAGTTAGAGTCATAGTTTGAATGCGCCCAGAGGAACCTGTTACATAATTGATACTAATAGCAGAACCTTCTGTTACCTTACTATCACGTCTAGCAATAACAAGTGGTTTATTGAAAGCTCTCGCTACCATTACAGCCAAAGGAATCCCCTTTGTTTCTACAGTCAAAATATAGTCTGGTTCACGGTCCACGAAACGAGTCATAATAATCTCACCCAGACGTGTCATTACATGCCAATCATATAAGATATCAGACATATAAATAAAACCACCTGGAATGATGCGATCTGGCTCCATTAAACGAGCTTGCACATCGCGTAGAATATCGTTCGCTTGTATTCCCTTGCGATGCGGAATAAATCGTACCCCACCAGCTACACCGGCCACCGTTTCTAAGGTCCCCAGTTGAAAGTGTTCCATAGACTGCCTTACACATGTTAAATCTTCACTAACCGTTGATTTAGCCATGCCAAAAAAGTCGCAAAAGTAATTTAAAGGAATCAATTTTTGCGGTGAATCAACTAACAGTTTTGTCATTGCCACCATTCGTTCTACGCGCCGTACTTTATCCATAGGATTATCCTTTACCATTCATCATATAACTATTAAGTATGCTTATTAATTTAACATCATGAGTCATCATCATATATCTATTATTTATTATACCATATTTTCCGAATATTCGAGGTTTTGAATACATTATAATTCGGTAAAAGAAAAACTCTCTAGCATGTTATACAAGAATATGATTGTAGTCTATACATCTATCATATAATCATATAAAACTAGAGAGTTATCATTATAAAATATAAACCTTTACAGATTGACGTCCAAACTGCAATGCTTCTGCACGAGAATCAAAGGCTAAATCAATGCGATGCCCTTTAATAGCACCACCTACATCGTCAGCTACAGCATAGCCATAACCTTCAATATATAATCGCGTTCCCAAAGGAATTAATTTAGGGTCTACAGATACAAGTCCCTTCCGTAGACGACTGCCTGTAGCTGTATATTTTCCGTTGCCAGGATCTTGAGATGAATAGCCACTAGCCTCCATCGTTAAAACTTTAGAGTATTTATTAGGCACTCCATTATGATCGCGTTCTGTGCCATGTCCACCATAACGAGTCTCCATCTTTTCTAAAGCATTCATCGTAGCAGGACCAACACGACCATCTACAGCGAGCCCTTTAGATTTTTGAAATTTTCGAACAGCTTGTTCTGTATTATGACCGTAAATGCCATCTATAGAATCATGTAAAAAACCTTGATGCTTTAACATGGTTTGCACCTTACTAACGTGATGCCCTCGTTGCCCCCGATCAATAGTTTTTGCTAATGATACAGAGGATACCATTACAATCATACAAACAAGCGTACATGCAATAATTATTTTTTTTATCATATACACCTCACCTTACATTAAGTAGTATACTATACAGTTTTAAATAATCTATAAACCATAAAAGTTCTATTAATATCAATAATTCATATATATTAAATTATAGTTATAGTATAGTTTTAAGGGTGTATTACATATATATCATAAAATTATAAGATACCAATGAAAATCTCCATTATATCCTGCAAGAATATTCGCTTAGATTACTTCTAAAGTCGGAAATACTCTTCAGTCTATAATGGAGATTTAATAGTTTTATTCAATTTTAGCAGTTATGGTATACACCAATATGACATTCTTTTCGGTTTGCACCAACAAGTCTTAAGAAGATGTAGCCGAATAATGCAGAGATTAATGAGCCAAGTATAACGCCACCTTTTGCCATTTCTTGAGCGTGACCGGGTTCAAATGCCAAGATAGATACGAAGATACTCATTGTAAAGCCTATACCACATACAATCGCAGTACCATATACATGCTTCCAATTAGCTTCTGTCGGCATTGGTACAAGGCCACATTTCACCATCGCAAATACTGCACCAAAAATACCTATTTGTTTCCCTATAATAAGGCCTAATGCAACACCAAGCACTACAGGATGCGTTAAGTCATTAACAGATACATTACGTAAATCTACACCAGCATTAAAGAATGCAAATATTGGTACAATTAAAAAACTAACCCAATTGGACAATAAATGTTCCCAATGTTGCATTGGGCGAACATACTTACGGCCTCGTTTGCCTTTTGAAGGAATTGTCATAGCTAAGATTACACCAGCCATAGTTGCATGTAAACCAGATTTTAATACACAATACCAAAGGATAAACCCTAGAATGATATATGGTAAAGGTCGTACATATCCTTGCTTATTACAATAGATTAAAGCAGCTACAACTACGACAGCTGCACCTAAATACATCATGTGAATACTTGACGCATAGAAGATTGCAATTACGATGATAGCAATCAAATCATCTATAACGGCAAGAGCTGTTAGAAATACTTTCATTGAATTCGGTACTCTAGAGCCTAATGCAGATATAATACCGATGGAAAATGCAATATCCGTAGCAGTTGGTATTGCCCAACCATGTATATATTCAGAATGAAAACCTGCAATTAAGTAGTAGATAAAAGCGGGCGTTAGAACACCAAATAATGCGGCAATGCCTGGCATCACACGCTTAGCATTAGTATTAAGCTCACCTGATACTAATTCACGCTTAACTTCGAGACCTACAAAAAGGAAGAAGATTGCCATCAATGCATCATTAACCCATTCTAAAATTGTTAGATTACCTATATGGTGATTAACGATTTGAAAGTATTGTTCAGATGATGGAGAGTTCGCTAAAATTAAAGCGAGTACTGTTGCTCCTAGGAGTACAGATGTAGCTGCACCTGGAGAACGTAAGAAAACAAAAATGCGTTCCATTTGAATCCTTTCTATACTTACAAAAGATTATTTTATTAAATTTTACCACGCATCTTGCGTATTTGATAAGCTAAAATTAGGACAATCGCACCTAGCAAGCCTGCCGTGATTGATCCTATAAAGATACCTACCTTAGCCATTTCTTGTGTTATACCTGGTGGGAAAGCCAGTGTAGCAACAAAAAGGCTCATAGTAAAGCCAATACCACACAAAATAGCTGTCCCATAAATTTCAGGCCACGTCGTTTTTGTAGGCATCTTAATTGCCTTAGATTGAACCAAAATGTAGACGGCAGAGAATATACCTAATTGTTTTCCTAAGATTAAACCGAATGAAACACCTATGATTACAGGATGGAATAAATTATCTATGGAAAAATCAGCAAAGGATACACCAGCATTTAAAAAACTAAATAATGGTATAATTAAGAAGTTTACCCAATTGCGTAAAGCATGGGCCCATTCTTCCATAGGATATACTACCTTATCTATAACTTTACCTTTAAAAGGAATTGTCATAGCCAGTACAACACCAGCAATGGTAGCATGCACACCAGATTTTAAAACTAAATACCAAAGAACTAATCCTAGAACACAATACGGAAGTGGTCTTAAATAGCCTTGCTTATTAGTATAAATCAGTAAACCAGTTACAGCCGCAGCAGCTATTAAATCCATAAAATTAACGCCTGCCCCATAAAAGAGAGCAATAACGACTATGGCAATCAAGTCGTCAATAATAGCTAATGCAGCTAGAAAGGCTTTCATCGCTGTAGATACCTTATTACCAAGCATTGTAATAACGCCTATAGCAAAAGCGATATCTGTAGCGGTAGGAATCCCCCAACCATGTCTATATTCTGGCATATATCCAGCCGCAAAATAATACACAATAGCTGGCGTAATAACACCTGCAAATGCGGCTAATACGGGAAGCACACGTTTCGCCTTCGTATCAAGCTCCCCAGAAATCATTTCCTTCTTGATCTCTATACCAACATAAAGGAAAAAAAGAGCCATTAAGGCATCATTTACCCACTCCAGTATAGTCATTGGACCAAGGTGTATTTGCATGACTGCAAAATACTGTGCTGCAATCGGTGAGTTCGCCACAAGAACGCCTAAAATAGCAGCGGACAGCAAGGATATCCCACCAGCAGACTCTGACTGGAAAAATGCTTTTATAAAATTCATAATAACTACCACTTTCTGAGTCATAAATAATAATACGTATTTTTATGTATATAAAAACAACTATATTTATTATTATATCATTTCAGTTCGAAAATAATCAATATTGTTTACTTTCTTTAAGTAAAGAGATAAAAAATACAATAAGTGATACAGTTAAACAAATAGCAGCAATCGTATTCATAACAGGATTTTGCCAAAGTGGTAGAAGCAATCCTATAAGAACAGATATACTACAAAATAATGGTGTACGCCAAATATGCTTTTCCTCTACCGATACTTTAGATAGAATTACATCTGATTTTTTATACTTTCTAATAATAGTCATCATAAGTCCAGTCACGATACCAATAATGAGAACAATATCCCATATAGCCCACAATATCTTCAGAGCCATCGTATTATGATTATGAATATGTAGGTTAATCATAGTCGTCATACCTGTAAAATACCATGGAACTGCTTTAGTAGAAAATCTATCATTACTAGAATCGACATACAAGTTAGCATATACAGGCTGTCCAAGAAACATAGCTGGATCATCATCATTTTCTGCACCTAAATAAAATGCATAATGGTAATTGTTAAACTTAGATGGATAATCCATAGAAATAACTTGTCGATCTGGATATACTTTCATTATACGAGAAATTGCTTCTGATGGTTGCAATATTTCAGATTGTCCAATCGAAAGTTCCTGTTTAGCATTATGAAGTACATCGGCATTATAGTTATCATTTGCAATAAAAAAGCCCCCAATCCATACACCTGTTATACATAATATAAATCCCCAGACCGTTGCAACTATTGAGTATTCACGATGTAATGCACCTATTTTCATTTTCTTAGATAAAACAGAGGCTTTAGAATAACTTTTACGAAATGGACCATATAAAAAAATCCCTGAAATAATAGTGAGACTACATAAAAATGATAAGAATGTTACAATATATATGCCAATTTTACCTAAATCTAATCGTGTATGTAATTGATGAAGAGTATGTAACATACTACGAATCCAAGGATGTACAGGAGGCTCATTATGTGAAGTAATCAGTTCTTTAGATATAGGATTATATAAAACATAATCCCCACCCATTCCCATGCGAGCTGGAGGTGCTACCGTAGCCGTAGATTCAATAATACGATACCGTAAAATATGTGTAGCCCCCATAGCAGGGGATATATTCAAAATATCTTTTGATGGATATTTCTGTTTAACAAGTAGTGCCCCCTGATCAGCATACTTAAATATAGATTCTTCATGTTCATTCATCGACATTATAGCTGATGAATGATGTGTTGTTCCACCTTGAGCCCATGCATTTAACTCAGTTCGAAACATGAGTACTAATCCTGTAATACAAAACATTAAGAAGAAAATTAAGGAAATGATAGATAACCATTTATGAACTTTATATACTTTTGACATACGAATTCCTCCTTTTCTATTATTTTATACATCTAGATTGAAAGTAATTCAATACATTTACTACTATAGGTATAATCATAGATATATCTATGATTACTTGAATGTATATGTAAATATATGATACAATATTTACATCGTGCGGGCGTAGTTCATCGGTAGAATGCGAGCTTCCCAAGCTTGAGAGGAGGGTTCGATTCCCTTCGCCCGCTCCATATAATTTGTGATGTAATGTATATCACAAATTATATGCAAAATATTATAATATATATACTTTTTGTATTGTTTTTTAAGGAGATATCCATGAAATTAAGTGCAAGAAATCAATTAAAAGGTACTATCGTTGAGATCCAAGAAGGCGCTGTAAATGCAATCGTAAAAATCAACGTAGGTAATAATAATATTGTTACTGCTGACATTACTATTCAATCCGTTAAAGAATTAGGCTTAGCAGTTGGCAAAGAAGTTGTCGCTGTTATCAAATCCACTAGCGTAATGGTTGGTGTAGAATAATAAAGAATTAGAGCTGCTTAGGCAGCTCTTTTTTTGTATATATATTAAATTCCTAATAAGTTGTTATTAATATATAGGCTCTATGATTTTGTGATCATGGGGCTTGTTATTTACATAAATATGGAGTTGCTCAACTAGTTTACGGTTCGATACCATTGGTGCTGCGCACCGCGGTATCGATTAGATAAAGTTTATTTACATATATTTAAAGTAGCTCAACTGCTTTACGGTTCGGTAACATTGGCACGTTGTGCCTCGTTACCGTATGGATTAGTTAGATACTACCATTAGCCGCGGCTTCCTATCAATCCTCACTGTGGATTTCCCTTCTCTGCTTCGCAGCTCGGTAAATCTTACGTTCGGAAGCACTCATATGGTTCGGCTGCGTCGCTTAGCTCTAAGACCTC